>NZ_JBBUKV010000019.1:0-1912 GCF_038066675.1 Methyloversatilis sp. NSM2 | reverse complement strand
CGCCGACTGCTCGCTTGCGCCCTGGCTCAGCGACTGCGCCGTCGCCGACACCTCTTCCGACGCGCTCGCAAGACCGTCGGCGACGCTGATGACCTCGCCTATGGTCTGCGACAGGCGGTCGCTGGTGCTGTTGATCGAGTTCTTGAGATCCAGCAGCTTGCCGCGGTAATCGCCGTGGACACGGGTGCTGAGATCGTTGCGCTCCATCGCCGCCAGCACGGACATCACTTCGTTGACCGGGTTGATCACCGCGTCGAGCGTGTCATTGATGCCCTGCACGATGCGATGGAAATCGCCCTTGTGCCGGCTCGAGTCGGCACGCTTGTCCAGGTCGCCCACCAGCGCGGCGCGACACAGCATGTCGGTGTCGGCAACCAGCGCCTTGATATTCCCGCGCACCTGTTCGATGGTGTCGTTGATGAAGGCCTTCTTGCCCGGCAGCTGGTCCATCGGCGCATCCATATTGCCTTCACCGAATGCCTTGAAGCAGGCCATCGCCTTCTTCTTCACCGCGATGTGGCCGGACACCATCTGGTTCACGCCCTGCGCCATGGTCCGGTAGGCGCCCTTGAAGCGGGCCTCGTCCATCATCACGTCGATGTCGCCACGGTCGTGCTCGGCCGACATGTGGTTCATGTCGGCGATGAAGTCCTTGATGTTGGCGCGCACCTGTTCGATGGTGTCGTTGATGAAGGCCTTCTTGCCCGGCAACTGTTCCATCGACGCGTCCATATTGCCTTCGCCGAATTCCTTGAAACAGGCCATCGCCTTCTTCTTCACCGCGATGTGGCCGGACACCATCTGGTTCACACCCTGGGCCATGGTCCGGTAAGCGCCCTTGAAGCGGGCCTCGTCCATCATCACGTCGATGTCGCCGCGGTCGTGTTCGGCCGACATGTGATTCATTTCTGCGATGAAGCCCTTGATGTTGGCGCGCACCTGTTCGATGGTGTCGTTGATGAAGGCCTTCTTGCCCGGCAACTGCTCCATCGGCGCGTCCATATTGCCTTCGCCGAATTCCTTGATGCAGGCCATCGCCTTCTTCTTCACCGCGATGTGGCCGGCCACCATCTGGTTCACCTGTTCGGCGACGACGCGGAAGTCTCCGCCGAAGCGGCCAAGGTCGATCGTGACTTCGATGTCGCCCCTGTCGTGCTCGGCCGACATCCTGCCCATCTGCTCCATCAGCAGGCCGAGATTCACCGAAACCTGGTTCAGCGAAGCGGCGATACTGCCGGCGGGCGCGCCAGCAAACCCGGCCGCAGCCGAGAACTCGCCGGATGCAAGTTTTCCGGCCGCCGCGGCAAGGGCTTCCGGCTCGCTGCCGAACACGCCCTCGCGCAAGCGGAGCAGAAGCCAGCCGGACAGGATAGTCAGCACCACGATCGCGCCGGTCAGCGCCAGAAGCAGCGTGCGCCCTGCACTGGCCGCCTCACTGGCTGCGCGCGCATCGGCACCCGAGGCGGCCGACAGTCCGAGAAGTTCGTCCATGCTGCCGAATCCGGACCACACTGCAGCGCCGGCCAGTGCGCATACCGCTGCACATGCCAAGCCGACGCGGGTCGAGAATTTCACGCTCGAAGCATTTTTCATTATTCAGTTCTCCGATCAATTCGAAGCGATGAACGAGCCAGACCATCCGCCATCGCGATCGCTGCGCGACGGCAAGCCTTGAAAACAATCAGAATCGGGCGAAATCCGCCTCGACAGGCATATCCGACGCCGCCATGCCGATGCGCGTGGAAGACGACCGGACCGTCGTCCGACGCGACGACAGCGTCTGCGCCGATGCGTTATCACGCAGGCGGAAGAAGGCCATCGCCTGCTGCAGCTGCTGCGCCTGGCCGCTCATTTCCTCGGCCGTCGCCGCCAGTTCTTCCGACGCCGACGCTGTCTGCTGCACCGTCTGGCT
>NZ_JBBUKV010000018.1:0-5383 GCF_038066675.1 Methyloversatilis sp. NSM2 | reverse complement strand
TTCCTGGGGTGGTGGTTGATCGCATGACAACTAAATTGAAGTGCTCATACGAATCAAAGGTTTTAAGCGAAAGCTTATACCTGTGAATTCTGACGAGTTTTGGGAATTAAACTGAAGAGTTTGATCCTGGCTCAGATTGAACGCTGGCGGAATGCTTTACACATGCAAGTCGAGCGGCAGCGCGGTCTTCGGACTGGCGGCGAGCGGCGAACGGGTGAGTAATACATCGGAACATGCCCAGTCGTGGGGGATAACACTTCGAAAGAAGTGCTAATACCGCATACGTCCTGAGGGAGAAAGCGGGGGATCGCAAGACCTCGCGCGATTGGAGTGGCCGATGTCAGATTAGCTAGTTGGTGGGGTAAAGGCCTACCAAGGCAACGATCTGTAGCTGGTCTGAGAGGATGATCAGCCACACTGGGACTGAGACACGGCCCAGACTCCTACGGGAGGCAGCAGTGGGGAATTTTGGACAATGGGGGCAACCCTGATCCAGCCATTCCGCGTGAGTGAAGAAGGCCTTCGGGTTGTAAAGCTCTTTCGGCAGGAACGAAACGGCGAGCTCTAACATAGCTCGCTAATGACGGTACCTGAAGAAGAAGCACCGGCTAACTACGTGCCAGCAGCCGCGGTAATACGTAGGGTGCGAGCGTTAATCGGAATTACTGGGCGTAAAGCGTGCGCAGGCGGTTGTGTAAGACAGGTGTGAAATCCCCGGGCTTAACCTGGGAACTGCGCTTGTGACTGCACGGCTAGAGTATGGCAGAGGGGGGTGGAATTCCACGTGTAGCAGTGAAATGCGTAGAGATGTGGAGGAACACCGATGGCGAAGGCAGCCCCCTGGGCCAATACTGACGCTCATGCACGAAAGCGTGGGGAGCAAACAGGATTAGATACCCTGGTAGTCCACGCCCTAAACGATGTCGACTAGGTGTTCGGTGAGGAGACTCATTGAGTACCGCAGCTAACGCGTGAAGTCGACCGCCTGGGGAGTACGGTCGCAAGATTAAAACTCAAAGGAATTGACGGGGACCCGCACAAGCGGTGGATGATGTGGATTAATTCGATGCAACGCGAAAAACCTTACCTACCCTTGACATGTACGGAACCCTGCTGAGAGGTGGGGGTGCTCGAAAGAGAGCCGTAACACAGGTGCTGCATGGCTGTCGTCAGCTCGTGTCGTGAGATGTTGGGTTAAGTCCCGCAACGAGCGCAACCCTTGTCATTAGTTGCTACGCAAGAGCACTCTAATGAGACTGCCGGTGACAAACCGGAGGAAGGTGGGGATGACGTCAAGTCCTCATGGCCCTTATGGGTAGGGCTTCACACGTCATACAATGGTCGGTACAGAGGGTTGCCAAGCCGCGAGGTGGAGCCAATCCCAGAAAGCCGATCGTAGTCCGGATCGCAGTCTGCAACTCGACTGCGTGAAGTCGGAATCGCTAGTAATCGCGGATCAGCATGCCGCGGTGAATACGTTCCCGGGTCTTGTACACACCGCCCGTCACACCATGGGAGTGGGTTTCACCAGAAGAGGCTAGCCTAACCGTAAGGGGGGCGGTCGCCACGGTGAGATTCATGACTGGGGTGAAGTCGTAACAAGGTAGCCGTATCGGAAGGTGCGGCTGGATC
Organism: Methyloversatilis sp. NSM2; assembly: GCF_038066675.1. Taxonomy (NCBI): domain Bacteria; kingdom Pseudomonadati; phylum Pseudomonadota; class Betaproteobacteria; order Nitrosomonadales; family Sterolibacteriaceae; genus Methyloversatilis; species Methyloversatilis sp. NSM2. Next base: position 3,751 of record NZ_JBBUKV010000018.1, on the reverse strand, counting down.
ACCTCCTTTCTAGAGTCACAATCAGGTCGTGTCCACAACCTATCGGCTGTTAAAGAAGCAACAAGGGCAAGGAGCTCGGGCGAGTCAGCGATGACGAGTCCGCGTTGAGCACCCGACCCTGGAAGGACCGGGTCTGTAGCTCAGCTGGTTAGAGCACCGTCTTGATAAGGCGGGGGTCGTTGGTTCGAACCCAACCAGACCCACCAGATTGCCTGCATGAGTAAGTGCAGTCTTTGGGGGATTAGCTCAGCTGGGAGAGCACCTGCTTTGCAAGCAGGGGGTCGTCGGTTCGATCCCGTCATCCTCCACCACTTCCTTTGATGGGACGTCGGTTGTTCTTGTTGCCGTGGCTTTGAGTGTGAGGCGTGGGGTGCAGAAATGCTGCCCAGACCTCACCCGCAAGGGTGCGAAGTTTGATCTTTAAAAATTTGGAAGAAGTAAAGGGATGTCGGCGTTTCAACCGCGTCGGCATCTCATGGGTAGTGATTGCATCGTCCCACCTCTTTGAACCAGCGGTGGGATAGATAGCGCGAGCGCTTGAGAACTATCCTGTAGTGCGGTGTAAGACGCAAGTCGAGCACAGCGTTATAGGGTCAAGTGAATAAGTGCATGTGGTGGATGCCTTGGCGATCACAGGCGATGAAGGACGTGCAAGCCTGCGAAAAGCTGCGGGGAGCTGGCAATGAAGCTTTGATCCGCAGATGTCCGAATGGGGAAACCCGGCCCGTAAGGGTCATCCCTGGCTGAATACATAGGCCAGAGGAAGCGAACCGAGCGAACTGAAACATCTAAGTAGCTCGAGGAACAGAAATCAACCGAGATTCCCAAAGTAGTGGCGAGCGAACTGGGAGTAGCCTGCACGACTAAACCATTTACTTAGCAAAACGGTCTGGAAAGTCCGACGATACAGGGTGATAGTCCCGTATGCGAAAAGTAGATGGCGGGTCTGAGCGTGCGACAAGTAGGGCGGGACACGTGAAATCCTGTTTGAAGATGGGGGGACCATCCTCCAAGGCTAAATACTCGTGATCGACCGATAGTGAACCAGTACCGTGAGGGAAAGGCGAAAAGAACCCCGGGAGGGGAGTGAAATAGATCCTGAAACCGCATGCATACAAACAGTGGGAGCCTCGAAAGGGGTGACTGCGTACCTTTTGTATAATGGGTCAGCGACTTACGTTCAGTAGCGAGCTTAACCGAATAGGGGAGGCGTAGCGAAAGCGAGTCTGAATAGGGCGATTCAGTTGCTGGGCGTAGACCCGAAACCAGATGATCTATCCATGGCCAGGATGAAGGTGCCGTAACAGGTACTGGAGGTCCGAACCCACTAATGTTGAAAAATTAGGGGATGAGCTGTGGATAGGGGTGAAAGGCTAAACAAATCTGGAAATAGCTGGTTCTCCCCGAAAACTATTTAGGTAGTGCCTCATGTATCACTCTCGGGGGTAGAGCACTGTAATGGTTGGGGGGGTCATTGCGATCTACCCCGCCATAGCAAACTCCGAATACCGAGAAGTGCGAGCATGGGAGACAGACGGTGGGTGCTAACGTCCATCGTCAAGAGGGAAACAACCCAGACCGCCAGCTAAGGCCCCCAATGCGTGGCTAAGTGGAAAACGAGGTGGGAAGGCATAGACAGCCAGGAGGTTGGCTTAGAAGCAGCCATCCTTTAAAGAAAGCGTAATAGCTCACTGGTCGAGTCGTCCTGCGCGGAAGATGTAACGGGGCTCAAGCCACGAGCCGAAGCTGCGGATATGTCGTAAGACATATGGTAGGGGAGCGTTCTGTAAGTCTGCGAAGGTGTCTGGTAACGGATGCTGGAGATATCAGAAGTGCGAATGCTGACATGAGTAGCGATAAAGCGGGTGAAAGGCCCGCTCGCCGAAAGCCCAAGGTTTCCTACGCAACGTTCATCGGCGTAGGGTGAGTCGGCTCCTAAGGCGAGGCCGAAAGGCGTAGTCGATGGGAAACAGGTCAATATTCCTGTACCAATCCATGATGCGATGGGGGGACGGAGAAGGTTATAGCAGCCGGGTGTTGGACGTCCCGGTTTAAGCAGGTAGGCGTGCTGCGTAGGCAAATCCGCGCGGCTTAGCCGAGATGTGATGACGAGGAGCCACGTGCTCTGAAGTGCTAGATACCACGCTTCCAGGAAAAGCCTCTAAGCTTCAGTCATGGATTGACCGTACCGCAAACCGACACAGGTGGGCAGGATGAAAATTCTCAGGCGCTTGAGAGAACCCAGGAGAAGGAACTCGGCAAATTGATACCGTAACTTCGGGAGAAGGTATGCCCCTAGTAGGTGAAGTCCCTCGCGGACGGAGCCCAACGGGGTCGCAGAGAATCGGTGGCTGCGACTGTTTAATAAAAACACAGCACTCTGCAAACACGAAAGTGGACGTATAGGGTGTGACGCCTGCCCGGTGCCGGAAGGTTAAGTGATGGGGTGCAAGCTCTTGATCGAAGCCCCGGTAAACGGCGGCCGTAACTATAACGGTCCTAAGGTAGCGAAATTCCTTGTCGGGTAAGTTCCGACCTGCACGAATGGCGTAACGATGGCCACACTGTCTCCTCCTGGGACTCAGCGAAGTTGAAATGTTTGTGAAGATGCAATCTCCCCGCGGCTAGACGGAAAGACCCCATGAACCTTTACTGTAGCTTTGCATTGGACTTTGACGGGACTTGTGTAGGATAGGTGGGAGGCTGTGAGACGTGGTCGCCAGATCACGAGGAGCCATCCTTGAAATACCACCCTGGTGTCGTTGAGGTTCTAACCTAGGCCCGTGAATCCGGGTCGGGGACCGTGCATGGCAGGCAGTTTGACTGGGGCGGTCTCCTCCTAAAAGGTAACGGAGGAGTTCGAAGGTTCGCTTGGTACGGTCGGACATCGTACCTAAAGTGCAATGGCAAAAGCGAGCTTGACTGCGAGACTGACACGTCGAGCAGGTGCGAAAGCAGGACATAGTGATCCGGTGGTTCTGTATGGAAGGGCCATCGCTCAACGGACAAAAGGTACTCTGGGGATAACAGGCTGATTCCGCCCAAGAGTTCACATCGACGGCGGAGTTTGGCACCTCGATGTCGGCTCATCACATCCTGGGGCTGTAGCCGGTCCCAAGGGTATGGCTGTTCGCCATTTAAAGTGGTACGTGAGCTGGGTTTAAAACGTCGTGAGACAGTTTGGTCCCTATCTGCCGTGGGCGCTGGAAGTTTGAGGGGGCCTGCTCCTAGTACGAGAGGACCGGAGTGGACATACCTCTGGTGTACCGGTTGTCACGCCAGTGGCATCGCCGGGTAGCTAAGTATGGAAGAGATAAGCGCTGAAAGCATCTAAGCGCGAAACTCGCCTCAAGATGAGACTTCCCGGGGACTCGATCCCCCTGAAGGGTCGTGGAAGACCACCACGTTGATAGGCTGGGTGTGGAAGTGCAGTAATGCATTAAGCTAACCAGTACTAATTGCCCGTGCGGCTTGACCCTATAACCGTGTGCTCAACAATCGTTGATATCGCACCGGTGATCCCAAGTGCCTCGCGCACACAATCACCCCATATCCTTTACTTCTTCCACATGTAGGCCCGATGCACCTCGCGCCTGCATGAAAAGCTTCAGCCTGGTGCCCATAGCGCTGTGGAACCACCCCTTCCCATCCCGAACAGGACCGTGAAACGCAGCCGCGCCAATGATAGTGAGCACCTCGCTCGCGAAAGTAGGTCAGCGCCAGGCTACCCCACAACACAACGCCCGATCAC
>NZ_JBBUKV010000017.1:0-465246 GCF_038066675.1 Methyloversatilis sp. NSM2 | reverse complement strand
TAAGCTTTCGCTTAAAACCTTTGATTCGTATGAGCACTTCAATTTAGTTGTCATGCGATCAACCACCACCCCAGGAACCCCTGAAACGACAGCTGCTCGCCGTTACAACCATGCCGTGCCCACACCTATCGGCTGTTTGTTTTGTTAAAGAACGTTCGCTGCTTTGTTACTGTTTTGCTGCCGCTTTCGCTGCAGCACAGAAGTGAAACTATAGCACGTTTTCAGATCTGCGCAAACATTTTTGAAACTTTTTCTCGCTCACCGCTTTGTTGAATCGGTGGTTGCGGGGACAGGATTTGAACCTGTGACCTTCGGGTTATGAGCCCGACGAGCTGCCAGACTGCTCCACCCCGCGTTCGAGAGAAAAAGATTATGAGGGTTTTCCAACAACAGGTCAACACCCACCGGGACTTTCTTTACAGCGAGGTTACTGCAGCTGAAATATCAGGGCGTCAGTGTGTGGCAGCATCGGTAACTCGAACAAGCCGTGAATGCCGGGTTAGGGATACATGCATATATATAGGGCGGTGCACACGGGCACCAAGTCATCGGCACGCCGACGGCGACTCGAAGGCGCGCTGATAGGTACGACTGCGCTGCTCACCTTTCTGGTGAGTTCACGCACCGAGCTCTACGAAAGGCTCCACGCCGAGCTCACTCGTTACGAGGGCTTCCAGGCAGACGAGCTTGTGTTCGTGCTGCTCAGCGTGCTGGCAGGATTGGCCGTTTTCTCCTTTCTTCGCTGGCGTGAGGCTCGCAGCGAACTCATGTCGCGTGTGGCGGCCGAGCACGCACTGCAGAGGCTCGCAGCACGGAACAGAGAATTGGCGCAAACATTGATTGGCCTGCAGGAGGCCGAACGCCGGCGCATTGCGCACGAACTTCATGATCACTTCGGACAGAGCTGCAACGCCATCAGGATCGATGCGGTGTTCCTGCGTACGACGCTTCCGGATGCTTCGTCGGAACAGGCGGCGGCGGCACGCATTGCAGAGACTGCGGACGAGTTGTACCAGACCGTCCGCGGACTACTTTACGAACTGCGCCCGGCGGCACTCGACAGCCTTGGCCTGGTGGGTGCTCTGCAATCACTATGCGAGTCCTGGGAGGAGCGCTCCGAAGTAAGCTGCGCGCTTCTTCCGTCCGGCGAACTGGGCGAGCTCGGGGAGCAGGTCAATATCGCGCTGTATCGCATCGTGCAGGAATCGTTGTCGAACGTCATGAAGCATGCCCACGCCGGTCACGTTCGAATCCTTCTGCACGGTCACCCGGAATCAGGTCGGATCGATCTGACCATCGAAGACGACGGCATCGGTCATGACGTTGCAAGCGTTCGTGCGGGACTGGGCTGGCTTGGCATGAAGGAGCGGGCCTCCATGTTGGGCGGCAGCCTTTCGATCGGGCAAAGCCGTCTGGGGGGCGTGCTCGTCACGTGCTCGATTCCATGTCGACCGCCGGTTGAACAAGATAAGGAGGACACTTAATGATCGACGTATTGCTGGTGGACGATCATCCGGTCGTGCGCTCGGGCTACGCAAGACTGCTCGAAGCAGGTGGAGACATCCGCGTGGCCGCCGAAGCGCCGGATGCAGAGGCGGGCTACACCGCTTACGTGCAATGCACGCCGAAGGTTACCGTGACCGATCTCTCGCTTCCCGGATCGAGCGGCATAGAGCTGATACGGCGCATTCGTGCTCGGGATACGAGCGCGCGCGTACTGGTGTTCAGCGTCCATGACGAGGCCGTGGTGGTTGATAAGGCCATCCAGAGCGGCGCCAGCGGGTTCATCAGCAAGCGCAGCGCCCCTGAGGTGTTGCTTGAGGCGGTTCGAGCGGTCGCGAAAGGTGAGCGCTACTTCAGTGAGGACGTACGACGAGTGGTCGAGCACCGCTCGCCCGACGCCGAGCGCGAGGTCATCAACGCGCTTTCGGCACGCGAGTTCGAGGTCTTCCGCCTGCTCGCACGCGGCATGTCGCCGGCAGAATGTGCGCAGATGCTGAACCTGAGCCAGAAGACGGTCGCAAACTATCAGGCGCTCATCAAGGAAAAGCTGAACGTCAGCACGTCAGCTGCGCTGGTGCACCTCGCGCTTCGTCTGGGGGTGGTGTCCGGCACCGGCCCGACCCAATTGCTCGGCCCGAAAGACGGCAATCATTGACGCGGCAGGCGCAAGGCATATGTGCTCTACGGACAGACAATTAGCGCACTAAGCGATAAACGAGCCAGCCCGCCTACCTCGGGAGTTTTTCCCGATCCTTGCTTACAGCTCTTGGCTATCTTCCGATCGGACCCTGCCTGTAGGGTCGTTTCAGTGACGCACTTCAGAGAACGAGTGCGCACTCCCCAGAAACGAGAGGAGTAACCCCTTGAGAAAGCATACCGACGCACAACGTCTGCGTCTGACCCCGCTCGCCGCAATCATCAGCGGCGCCTGTACGATCGGCCTGCCGTTTGCCAGCCATGCGCAGACAGTTGCCCCCACTGTTGAGGTTGTCGGCACGTCGCCGGTGCCCGGTCTGGACCGGCCGAAGGACGAGATCCCTGCCAACGTGCAGTCCATCCGTCGTGAAGCGCTGCGCGATACCGGTGCTGCGGGCCTGCCTGAACTCCTTGGCAGTCAGCTGCAGAGCGTCAACGTCAATGAGATCCAGGGCAATCCCTACCAAGCGGATGTGAACTACCGCGGCTTCACCGCCAGCCCGCTGCTCGGCACGCCGCAGGGCCTGTCGGTCTATCAGGACGGCGTGCGCGTAAACGAGCCCTTTGGCGATGTGGTGAACTGGGACCTGATCCCGCGCAACGCGATCGCCTCGATCGACCTGATTCCGGGATCGAACCCGCTGTTCGGCCTGAACACCCTGGGCGGCGCGCTGTCGGTGCGTACCAAGGACGGTTTCAGCCACGCCGGCACTGGCATCGAGGCCTACACCGGCAGCTTCGGCCGCAGCGCGGTGACCGCCGAACATGGCGGCAACAATGGCGAACTGGGCTGGTACTTCACCGCCACCCGCTTCAAGGAAGATGGCTGGCGCGATCTGTCGCCGTCGGACGTGAACCAGTTCTTCGGCAAGATTTCGCATCGCTCGTCCAAGCACGAACTCGATCTGAACCTCACGCACGCAAACAGCGACCTGATTGGCAACGGTCTGACGCCGCTTTCCTTCTACGAACAACGCCGGCGTTCGATCTTCACCTCGCCCGACAACACGAAGAACCGCATGACCATGCTGTCGCTGAATGGCGGCTACTGGCTGGACGACGTGCAGAAGCTGTCGGGTACTGTCTATGTGCGCAAGAACAACGTACGCACGCTCAATGGCGACGCCAACGACGAGTTCGCCGCGCCGGGGGATCCGGAAGGCGTGCTGAACCGCACGCGCACCCGCCAGACCGGCTACGGTTTCAGCGCGCAGTGGGCGCATATCCTCGAAGACCGTCAGCTGGCCGTCGGCACGACCTTCGACCACAGCCGCACCCGCTTCCAGCAGACCGAGCAGGAAGGCGATTTCCTGCCCGACCGTTCGGTCACCCCGACAGACAGCGAGGAGGATCCGGAACCGAAGCTGCGCGGACGCAGCCGTACGTGGAGTCTGTTCGCGACGGGCACCTGGAAACCGATCGCCGATGCAACCGTATCGCTGTCCGGTCGCTACAACCACACCAGCGTGCGCACGATGGACCAGCTGGATGCCACGTCCAGCCTCAACAGCGACTACACCTACAGCAAGATCAACCCGGCTTTGGGCGCCACCTATGCGCTGACGCCAGCCGTTACGCTGTACGCGAACGCCCAACAGGGCAACCGCGCGCCGAGTCCGATCGAACTGGGCTGTTCCGACCCGAACGAGCCGTGCAAGCTCCCGAATGCGATGCAGGCCGACCCGCGTCTCGATCAGGTGGTCACCCGCAGCATCGAGGTCGGCGTCCGCGGCGTCGCCGGCCCGATCCGCTGGAATGTTGCCGCCTTCGGCGCGGTGAACCGCGACGACATCCTGTTCGTTGCCAGCAACACGGTCGGCCAGGGGTACTTCAAGAACTTCGGCAAGACCCAGCGCAACGGCGTCGAGCTCGGTCTGGGCGGCGACTACGGCAGCCTGATGTGGAACGCCGGCTATACCTGGGTCGACGCGACTTACCGTTCGAGCGAGTGCATCGTGTCGCCGGAGAATTCGGCGCTCGATCCGAGTTGTGGCGCCGACAACATCCGCGTGCAGTCGGGCGATCGTATCCCCGGCATCGCCGAACACTCCTTCAAGCTCGGTGTGAACTGGCGCGCCACCGACTGGCTCACGCTCGGTTCGGACGTGGTTACGCACTCCGGCGTGTATGTTCGAGGCAACGAGAACAACGAGCACGACGAGAACGGCAAGACGTCCGGCTTCACTGTGGTGAACATGGTGGCGGACGCGAAGCTGGGCGGCGGCTGGTCGGTGTTTGCGCGGGTGAACAACGTGTTCGACAAGCGCTACTTCACAGCGGGCCAGATCGGCGAGAACCCCTTCGTCGGTCCGAACAACAGCTTCGACAGCAACACGGCGAACTGGGAAGACGAAACCTTCTACGCACCGGGCGCACCGCGTTCGGGCTGGCTGGGGGTGCGCTACCGCTTCGGCGGCTGAGTCACTTCCTCCGGGTCACCTCGGTGATCCGGAGCAGCAAAGACAAAAGGCACCTCGCGGTGCCTTTTGTCTTTGCTGCTCGTCGAGACGCTCGTCCGAACGTACCTACTTTGCTGCAGGCGGTGCCGCGGGCGCTGCAGCCGGCGGGTTTGCCGCCCCTGCGGGTGCCGCCGGAGCGGCCGGTGGCGCGATCGGCGTGGGGGTTACAGTAACGCCCTTCGCCTTCATCTGCTCGATGTACTTCGCCGCTACGCGGTCCTGCGACGCGGCGAGCTGCTCGTTGCCCTTCTTGGTCGCTTCGTCAGCCTTCGCCTTCTTCTCGGCGGCGGCCGCTTTCTGCTCTTCGGTCAGTTCAGGCAGCTTTGCCAGCGCGCCGGTCGATAGCAAGGCGCCGAGCAGCAGCACGATCATCCTGTTCATGCGTAGTCCTCCGTTCAGACGCGGGCCGGTGCAGGCATGCTGCCTGCCGGCTTCTCCGCCGGTTGAGCCTTCTTCGCCGCGTCGTACCACAGCTCGTGGTGCTCCTTGGCCCAGGTTTCGTCGACATAGCCAGTCTTCATGCCGTCGAGCGCGCCTTCCATGCCGATGCTGCCTATATATATATGGGCGAGCGACAGCGTCATCACGATCAGGCCACCGATCAGATGGATGATGTTTGCCGTCTGCATGATGGCGCGGCCCTGTTCGAAGTTCGGGAAGTTGAGCACCAGACCGCTGATGCCGACGGTCAGCGACAGGAACACCACACCGAGCCAGAACCAGGTCTTCTCGCCGAAGTTGAAGCGATGCGAGGGTACGTGCTCGCCGGTCAGCAGACCACCGGCCTTGCGTATCCACAGCGCGTCGATGGCCTGCCACACGTTGTCCTTCACGAACAGCACGATGAACAGCAGCACCGACAGGATGAACACCGGCCCGACGAAGTTGTGGATGTTCTTGCACACCAGTGCCACCGTCGCGAACAGCGAGTAGCCGAACACCGGCAGCAGCACGTGCTTTCCGAACAGCATCACCAGCCCGCTCACCATCAGCACGCAGAACGAGATCGCCATGGCCCAGTGCGACATCCGCTCCATCGCGTTGAAGCGCTGGATCATCCGGCCAGTCTTCGCCTCCGACAGCCGGATCGGACCGCGCAGCTTGAAGAACACAGCCAGCAGAACCAGCATTGCGCAGAAGGCGATGCCGCCGTAGAGCATCACCGGTCCGTTACGCAGCGCCCGCCATGTCTGCCCCCCGGACTGGATCAGCACGCCGGTCTCGACGCCCTGCACGGTGGTGTAATGCTGTTCGCCCGACCTGACTTCGCGCCAGACCGGCGCGTTGTTCAGCGGTTGCGACTGCTGGCGCAACGCCTGGTCTGCCGCCGTCGCCGGCGGCGCGTCGGCGGCGAACACCGGTCCGCCGGCCAGCGTGCACAGCATCAGCACCATCCACAGCAGGCGCTTCAGTACAGTCATGTCATGACTCATGAACGCTCTCCTAACCGTTGATGCGGCGATATTCGTTCTGGCTCTGGTTGCGCGCCTTGATGGTCGCCTCCCAGTTCCCCTTGTCGCCGGAGAAGGACTCATTGTCCCAGGGCTTGCCGTCTGCCTTGCCCTGGTAATGGCCCTGCTTGTAGACCACCACCTGCTCGTTCTCGCCGCAGCCGGCGAGCGCGGCGGCAAGTGCGATCAGGCAGACGGCTCCGCTCAGCGGCTTCATGATTTGCCTCCCGCCGCCGGGGCGGTGGCCGGTGCGTCCGGCTTGCCGTAGGCGGTCGACCAGCCCCAGATGTCCGCACCCTTGCCGCGGGTGAGCACGCGCTGGCGGTAGATGTCGGCCAGCACGTCGGCATCACCGCCGAGCAGCGCCTTCGTCGAGCACACCTCGGCGCACAGCGGCAGCTTGCCTTCGGCCAGACGGTTGCGGCCGTACTTGCGGAACTCCTCTTCCGAGTTGTTCGTTTCCGGGCCACCGGCACAGAAGGTGCACTTGTCCATCTTGCCGCGCAGGCCAAAGGCACCTGCCTGCGGGAACTGCGGCGCGCCGAACGGACAGGCGTAGAAGCAGTAGCCACAGCCGATGCACAGATCCTTGTCATGCAGCACCACGCCCTCGTCGGTGCGGTAGAAGCAGTCGACCGGACACACCGCCATGCAGGGCGCGTCGGAACAGTGCATACAGGCGACCGACATCGAGCGCTCGCCCGGTACGCCGTCGTTGATGGTCACGACGCGCCGGCGGTTCACGCCCCAAGGCACCTCGTGTTCGTTCTTGCATGCGGTGACGCAGCCGTTGCACTCGATGCAGCGCTCGGCGTCACAGATGAATTTCATTCTTGCCATGGTGCCCTCCGTTCTCCGGGGCGACGCGCGGCTGACGCGCCGCCCCGTGTTGTTTCATCGCGCCCGCGTCAGGCCTTCATGATCTGGCAGACCGTGGTCTTGGTTTCCTGCATCATGGTCACCGAGTCGTAGCCGTAGGTCGTGGCGGTGTTGACCGCCTCGCCACGCACGACCGGTGCAGCCCCTTCCGGGTAGCTGTCGATCAGGTCCTTGCCCATCCAGTGGCCGGCGAAGTGGAAGGGCAGGAACACCGTGTCCGGCCCGACCCGCTCGGTCACCATCGCCTGCACCTTGATCTGCGCGCCGCTGGGCGATTTCACCCACACCATGTCCTTGTCGCGGATGCCGCGGTCGTTGGCCGCCCGCGGGTTGATCTCGACGAACATGTTCTGCTGCAGCTCGGCCAGCCAGGGGTTGGAGCGCGTTTCGTCGCCACCGCCCTCGTACTCGACCAGACGGCCCGATGTCATGATCAGCGGGTAGTCCTTACCGACGTTGGCGAACTGGTCCTGCACGCTCTTGTACAGCGTGGGCAGGCGCCAGAAGGCCTTCTTGTCCTCGTGCGTCGGATACTTGGCGACCAGGTCGGCACGCGGCGAGAAGATGGGTTCGCGATGCACCGGCACCGGGTCCGGGAAGTTCCACACCACCGCGCGCGCCTTGGCGTTGCCGAAGGGGTGGCAGCCGTGGTTCTTCATCGCGACGCGAATGATGCCGCCCGAGGGGTCGGTCTTCCAGTTCTTGCCCTCGGCCTTCTTCTTCTCGTCCTCGGTCAGTTCTTCCCACCAGCCCAGCTTCTTCAGCAGCACGTGGTCGAACTCGGGGTAGCCGAACTGCAGGTCGGCGCCCTTCGAGGCGGAACCGTCGGCCGCCAGCAGGCTGGTGCCGTCCTTCTCGACGCCGAAGTTGGCGCGGAAGTTGCCGCCGCCATCCATCACGTGCTTCGAGGTGTCGTACAGATTGGCCGAGCCCGGGTGCTTCATTTCCGGCGTGCCGTAGCACGGCCAGGGCAGACCGAAATACTCACCGTCGAGCACATAGCCGGTTTCCTTGTCGATGCCGCCCTTGGCCTTCAGGGTCTTCGGATCGAACACCTGCATGTTGCGCATGTGGATCTTCAGGCGCTCCGGCGACTGGCCGGTGTAGCCGATGGTCCAGGTGCCGCGGTTGATTTCGCGCAGGATGTCTTCGACGCTGGGCTCGTTGTTGGTCACCTTCACGTTCTTCGTGAACTCTTCGGCGAAGCCGAACTTCTGTGCGAACAGATACATGATGGTGTGGTCGGGCTTTGACTCCCACAGCGGCTCGATCACCTTCTCGCGCCACTGCAGCGACCGGTTCGACGCGGTGCATGAGCCTTCGCACTCGAACTGCGTGGCGGCCGGCAGCAGGTACACGCCGTCCTTGCGGGCGCTGGCTGCCATCGCAGCGGTGGCCGACGGATAGGGATCGATCACCACCAGCGTGTCGAGCGCCTTCATCGCCTCCAGCATGTCCTTGCCGCGCGTCTGCGAGTTCGGCGCGTGGCCCCAGAACACGACTGCGCGCAGGTTCGGGTCCTGGTCGATCAGTTCGTTCTTTTCGGTCACGCCGTCGATCCAGCGCGATACCGTGATGCCCGACTTCTCCATCAGCGCCTGCGACGCGAAGCGGCCTTTCAGCCACTCATAGTCGACACCCCAGACGTTCGCCCAGTGCTTCCACGATCCGGTCGCGATGCCGTAGTAACCGGGCAGCGAATCCGGGTTCGGGCCGACGTCGGTCGCGCCCTGCACGTTGTCGTGGCCGCGGAAGATGTTGGTGCCGCCACCGGCCACACCGACGTTGCCGAGGGCGAGCTGCAGATTGCACATCATGCGCACGATGGCATTGCCGGTCGTGTGCTGGGTCTGGCCCATGCACCACACGACGGTGGACGGCTTGTTCTTGGCCATCGTCTCAGCGATCAGCCTGATCTGATCATCCGGCACGCCGCTGACTTCCTCGACCTTGTCGGCAGTCCACGTCATCGCCTCGTCGCGGATCTTGTCCATGCCATAGACGCGGTCCTCGATGTACTGCTTGTCCTCCCAGCCGTTCTCGAAGATGTGGCGCAGCACGCCGTAAAGGATGGCGATGTCAGAACCGGAGCGGAAGCGCACGAAGTGATCGGCCTTGGCCGCCGTACGCGTGAAGCGCGGGTCGGCGACGATGATCTTCGCGCCATTCTCCTTCGCGTGCAGGATGTGCAGCAGCGACACCGGATGCGCCTCGGCGGCGTTCGATCCCATGAAGAAGATCGCCTTCGAGTTCTGCATGTCGTTGTAGGAGTTGGTCATCGCACCATACCCCCACGTGTTGGCCACGCCGGCCACCGTGGTCGAGTGGCAGATGCGCGCCTGGTGGTCGCAGTTGTTGGTGCCCCACATCGACACGAACTTGCGCATCATGTAGGCCTGCTCGTTGTTGTGCTTGGACGAGCCGATCCAGTACACGCTGTCCGGGCCGCTCTCCTCGCGCAGCTTCAGCAGGCGCGCCGACAGTTCGTTCAGCGCGTCGTCCCAGGACATGCGCACCCACTTGCCGTCGACCAGCTTCATCGGATAGCGCAGCCGGTGCTCACCGTGGCCGTGCTCGCGGATCGACGCGCCCTTGGCGCAATGCGCGCCCATGTTGATCGGGCTGTCGAACACCGGCTCCTGGCCGACCCAGACGCCGTTGACAACTTCGGCGTCGATGGCGCAGCCGACCGAACAGTGGGTACAGATCGTACGCTTCACCTCGACCTTGCCGCCGGCCGCCGGCGGATTGGCAGCCTGCGCGCGCTCGACCATCGAGAACGGCAGCGCCGAGGCGAAGGCGCCGGCACCTGCGGTCATGCCAGAACGCTTGAGGAAGGTGCGGCGGTCCATCGTGCGCGGCGAAGCCGCCGATGCCGGGCGCACGAGACGCGATTGCGCGCGCGCGCCGCCAGCCGATTTGCGGGTCAATGTCATGTTGGCTCTCCTTCTCGGGGTCAGACGCGGGCGGTGCGGTAGTAGGCCGCGATGTGCTCGGTCATGCGGTATCCGCTCCTGTCCGTCTGCGCGGTGGTGGCGGTCGCGCCGGCATCGCTGCCGGTCGAACGCACGGCCACCACGGCCGCCGCGGCGCTCACGCCGCCGACGCCCGCGGTCAGCAGGAACTGACGGCGTTTCAGGTTGGCTTTTTCGGTCATTGCTCTGTCCTCCTCGTGATGACTGCCCGGTTCAGGGTGTTGGCTCTTCAGTTGTAGGTCACTTCATGGATCTATGGTCAGCGCCGCCGCCTCGACGTCGAGAAAGCTGCGCGCGTACTGCGAAACACGGCGGTAGAAATTGGCGCCTGCGGCGGCATCCAGCGCGTCGCACAGCGCGCCGTACCAGGGCTGGATGTGGGTGGCGAAGAAGCGGTCCTGCTCGAGCGCTCGCTCGGCGGCGCTGCGCGTAGTGTCGGTCAGCAGCAGGCGCATCACGTCGCATACGGCGGCGATGTGGTCCTCGGGCAGCGACTCGCCCTGCGTGCGCGCGAAGCCCAGCGCCGCCAAGTCGTCGCGCAATTTCACCAGCGGCTTCTCATTGACGAAGCCGGCCAGGTAGAAGGAGCCGAAGACGACGATCTCCGGCCGGCCGACGCCGCCGAACAGCGCATCGAACTCGTCCTGCGCGGCAGCCGGGTCCATCGCTGCCGATGCTGCACACAGTCCGTTCCAGGCCTGCGCCATCAGCACCGCCTCGGCCGACGGCGCGTCGTCGTCGATCTGCCAGTCGCCGGAGGCGGCGAGCATGCCGAGCAGAGAGGCATCGGGTGCGGCATGCAGCAGCCGCGACAGCAGTGCGTAGTGATTGGCGCGTGCCGTGTCCTCGTCGCTGACCGGGTCACGCACGAAAGTGAGTGTTTGCGGAGTGGGTGCGTTCATGTGTCGAACACCGTGGTTTCGCCACCCTTCGCCTTCATCATGTCGATGACGCGACAGTCGGCGCACATCTGCAGCCGGCGCAGCGCGTCGCCGCTGGCGAACATCGAATGCGCCGACAGCCTGCCGGTCATCGCGTCGATCATCTGCTTGGTGCCGAAGGGCGTACCGCAGCTGATGCAGTGGAAAGGCTCAGTCTCGTTCAGCACGCGTTCGCGCCGCACCGCGTCGCCGATCAGCAGACGCGGTTCGAGCGACAGCGCGTTCTCCGGACAGGTGTTCACGCACAGGCCGCACTGCACGCAGTTGCGTTCGAGGAAGCGCAGCGCCGGCCGTTCACCACCATCCATCAAGGCCGAGGCCGGACAGGCGCCGACGCAGCTCATGCACAAGGTACAGGCGGCCTTGTCGATATTGACCGCACCGAAGGGCGCGCCGGCTGGCAGCGCGATGGCCTCGACCTTCTGCGCCGCGTGGCGGGCCAGGTGATCGATGCAGAACTCGAGCGCGCCGCGCTTCTCGACCGGCAGCGCGAAGCTGGCCGGCGGACAGGACTGCGCCGGCGCAGCCGGCGCGCCCATAGCGTGGATCAGCGTCGCCGCATCGTCGGCGACCACGGCGCACAGCGCCGACGACGGATGGCCCAGCGCGGAGAGGATGGTGCGACCGAGCGCGATCTGCCCCGACGTCGCTTCACGGTAGGCGTCGGGCTGATCGTCGTGAGACAGAATGACGCATTGTGCGGCGCCGTAGCACAGCGTCGCGAGCATCAGTTCCAGCCCGACCGCGGCGACGTCATGCACGGCCACCGGCAGCAGGTCGGCGGGCAGTCCGCGACGGCGTCCAGCCAGCGCCAGCAACTCCTCACCCTGCGTCTCGTTGTGGAACACGACGCGCGGTGCCTGGCCGCCGGCGGCGCGCCAGGCCTGCAGAGCCGTCTTGATGCGCACCGCAACATCGGACGCCGATGGGTAGGCGTAGCGCATCGCGCCGGTGGGACAAACTGTCGCACAGGCACCGCAACCCATGCACAGGTGCGGCTCGACGAACACGCCGTCGCCGTCGGCGCGGATGGCCGAGGTCGAACAGACGTCGATGCAGCGATTGCAGCCCTGCTTGCTGTTGCGGCTGTGTGCGCAGATCGAGGATTTGTAGTTGAAGAACTTCGGCTTTTCGAACTCGCCCACCATGCCGGCGAGCTTCTGCAACGCCAGCGACTGTTCGAGCGGATCGCGGCCCGGTGCCGCGTAACCCTGCGGCGGGTGCGGAATGCGGATCAGCGCCGGCTCCGACAGGTCGAGCACCAGGTCGTAGCGCTCGCTGCGCGGGCTGCCCACGGCGGCGAAATCGATGGCGCCGATGTCGGCACAGGCTTTTACGCAGGCGCGATGGCCGGTACAGCGAGCGGCATCGACCTGATAGTCGTAGCCGATGGCGCCCTCCGGACAGGCGTCGATACAGGCATTGCAGCGCACGCAGGCGTCGAGATCGATCGCGTTGGCGCGCGCCCAGCTCACGTCGAATGCGCCGAGCCAGCCGCTCACCGTCACGTCGCGGCCGGTCATGACCGGCCAGTCGCGGCGCACCGGCAGTTCGCTGCCGTCGCGGCCGGTGACCAGCACACTGACGGCGATGCTGTCGCCGTACCGGCGCTGCGCTTCCTGCGCCCAGCCGAGCGCGGCACCGGCCGGACCGATGATCAGCAGCTGACCGGACGACGCGTAGCTGACCGCAGGCACCGGGGCCGGTTCGGCCATGCGCGCCATCGCCAGTTGCGCGGCGACCGACGGCGTCGCGTCGCTGCCGCGCGGGCTGCGTCCACCGATGTCGCGCAGATTGATGAAGGTGAGACCCGCCGTCGCGCCGGCCTCGTCGGCCACTTCGCGCAGCAGCGCGGCTTCCTGCGTGCAGCCGACGATGGCGTCGGCCGCGCCACCCAGGGCGGCGGAAAACGCGGCGGCGTCGCGACCACACAGCTGCGTCGCGGCATGCAGTACCGGCAGATCGGCGGCGTCGAGCGCCAGCGCGTCACCCAGTCTTCTGATGTCGATCTCAACCGTGCCATTGCAGCTGCACAGCTGGATCGCCTTGTGGGCGTTGTTCATGTAGTCAGGCTCCTCCGGCAAGGCTTCTGCAGCCTTCGTGCCAGATCACCTGAGAACAGAACGGACTATTCCGACCTGGAATTACTTTCTGCGTTGTCGGACGACACGGGCAACTCGCTCGGCAAGCGCTCGATATTGTCCGGCTCGGTCGCAACACCGTCGTCTTCGTCCGCCGGACTGTCCAGCGCAGGCGCTGCCGCCTGCTCCGCGGGGGCTGTGGTCGTCTCCGGCACGGCGGGCGGCGTCTCGTCCGGTACCGAGGTGAGCCAGTTGTCGGGCAGCGTCGGGTTCAGCGTTTCCTTCGCATGCGCAAGCTGCGACACCATGGATGCCGGCAGCGGCTCGTACAGGTTGAAGTCCTCGATATAGACGTCCAGCCCGTCCATCGTATTGAAGTGCGGCGTGTGGAACAGCTTCTTCAGCGCCGCGCGCTTCAGTCCCTCGTCCACCTTCTGGCCAAGGAAGGCGCGGTAGTCAGAATCGAAGCCCAGCGATTCGAGCGGTGGCGGTTCGGCCGGCACATCGGTGTCCGGCACCACCTGCCCCGCGTCCGGCGCCTGCTGCGGCACGATGGCGGCCGGCGCCTCGACGGGCGGTGGCGCCTCGGCGGCGGCCGCTTCCCGCTTCAGCCGCGACCAGCGGCCGAGGAAGCCCTTCACCGGATCATCGTTCACGCTCACCTCCATCGACGCCTGCACGCACACCGCCGTAGTGCGTATTGCCATCGCCGGTCTTCGCGAAACGCTTGGGCTTGCGCGGTTCAGGCGGCTTCTGGAAACGGCGCGCAAAGTCCTCGACCCAGTCGCGCATGTCGGCCGGCATGGTCAGACCATCGACCTTCTCGCCGGAATCCATCCAGCGCGCGGCCTCGCCGTAGCTGGCGCTGATCTGCATCGGTCGTACCGGCGGATCGGCCTCTTCGTCGGGCCGCCACATGACGAAGATGCGCGGCTCGGCGGCCGTCACGTTAAGCAGGTAGTTGTCGGCCTCGTCGGTGTAGAGCGTCAGCTCCAGCGGCGGGAACAGCCACTGGGTCGCCTCGTCGGTCTGCGCAAAAACCCTTGGCACATCAGGGCTTTCCGGGCCTTCGGGCAAAAGCGCGCGCGCTTCCCAGGCATGGTCTGTCCACTTGTTGTGCAGTACCCTGCGCTCCATAATCACGGCCAACCTGAGGGTGACGGGGCTGGTTTCCACGAAATCTTCCTCTGCCTTTCTGTCAAACGGAGCCGGAGCAAGGAAACGGCTCACGCCGCACCGCCCATGAGCGAAAAGATCATACATCTGCTGGACATCCGCACCGCCGGACGCGCGACCGCACTGGTGCCGGAGACACCGATTCCGGCGACCGGCACGCTGCTCGACACGCGTGGCCGCGCCGTGCGCGATCTGCGCATCTCGGTCACCGACCGCTGCAACTTTCGCTGCATCTACTGCATGCCGAAAGAGGTGTTCGACAAGGACTACCCCTATCTGGCACGCAGCGATCTGTTGAGCTTCGAAGAGATCGAGCGCATCGCACGTCTGTTTGTCGCGCACGGCGTCAACAAGTTGCGCATCACCGGCGGCGAGCCGCTGCTGCGCAAGGACGTCGAGAAGCTGATCGAGCGGCTGGCGAAGCTGCCAGTCGAACTGACGCTGACCACCAATGGCGCGCTGCTGAAACAGAAGGCGCGTGCGCTGCGCGACGCCGGCCTGACCCGCGTCACCGTCAGCCTCGACGCGATCGACGACGCCACCTTCCGCATGATGAACGACGTCGACTTTCCGGTCGCGCGCGTGCTCGAAGGCATAGACGCCGCGCAAGCCGTCGGTCTCGCGCCGGTCAAGGTGAACATGGTGGTCAAGCGTGGCACCAACGACCACGCCATCGTACCGATGGCGCGCCACTTCAGGGGCAGCGGCCACATCGTGCGCTTCATCGAGTTCATGGACGTAGGCTCGAGCAACGGCTGGAAGATGGACGAAGTGCTGCCCAGCGCCGACGTCATCGCGCGCATCCATGCCGAAATGCCGCTGGAGCCGGTGGACCCGAACTACCCGGGCGAAGTCGCGCAGCGCTGGCGCTACACCGACGGCAGCGGCGAAGTGGGCGTCATCTCATCGGTGACCCAGGCCTTCTGTTCGTCCTGTACGCGCGCCCGCCTGTCGACCGAGGGCAAGATATTCACCTGTCTTTTCGCGACCGAAGGACACGACCTGCGCGCGCTGCTGCGCGAAGGCCGCAGCGACGAAGAGATGCTTTCGGCCATCGGCGCGATCTGGCAGCAGCGCGGTGACCGCTACTCCGAAATCCGCACTGCGGAAACGGCCGCGGCAAGAAAAATCGAGATGTCCTACATCGGTGGATAGTGTGCACAGACCCAAACTGACCGACGCCGCACGCCCCGCCACGATAGAAATTCCCGCCATCAACGAACGTGGCGAAACGGTACCGACGGCGATTGCCGGCG
Organism: Methyloversatilis sp. NSM2; assembly: GCF_038066675.1. NCBI lineage: Bacteria > Pseudomonadati > Pseudomonadota > Betaproteobacteria > Nitrosomonadales > Sterolibacteriaceae > Methyloversatilis > Methyloversatilis sp. NSM2. The sequence continues at coordinate 449,829 of NZ_JBBUKV010000017.1, read as the reverse complement.
AGCACCCGCTCACCGTCTATCTCGACAAGCGCGAACTGGTAACGCTGATGACGCTGGGCGGCGCACCCGAGGCGCTGGTGATCGGCTGGCTGCGCAATCAGCGCCTGTTGCCCTCCATCGACGACATCCTGTCGGTGCAGGTGGACTGGGACGTGAATGCCGCGGCCGTCACCACCCGCGCTGGCGTGGCCGACCTCGACGCGCGCATGGCGACGAAAACCGTCACCACCGGCTGCGGCCAGGGCACGGTGTTCGGCGACCTGATGGACGACATCGAACGCATCCGCCTGCCGGACGATGCCCGGCTGACCGAGTCGACGCTGTACGCGATGCTCGACGTGGTGCGCAAACACGAAACCATCTACAAGCAGGCCGGCGCGGTGCATGGCTGCGCGCTGTTCCGCGGCGACGAACTGCTGTACTTCGTCGAGGACGTCGGCCGCCACAATGCGGTGGATGCCATCGCCGGCCACATGTGGCTGGATGGTGTCGAAGGCGGCGACAAGATTTTCTACACCACCGGCCGGCTGACCTCGGAAATGGTGATCAAGGCGGCGCAGATGGGCATCCCCTTCCTGGTGTCGCGCTCCGGCCTCACGCAGATGGGCTATGACATCGCGCAGCAGGTGGGCATCACGATGATCGGCCGCTCGCAGGGCAAGCATTACCTGCTGCTGACCGGCATGCAGCGCTTCGTGCGCGATGGAGAAAGCGCATGACTAAAAGCGGCGTGAGCGAGGCGATCACCGGTCTGGTGCTGGCCGGCGGCCTCGGCCGCCGCATGGGTGGCGTCGACAAGGGCCTGCAGGACTTCCGCGACGAGCCCATGGTCGCGCACGTGGTCCGTCGCCTGGCGCCGCAGGTCGATGCGCTCATCATCAACGCCAACCAGAACATCGAACGCTACGCCGCCTTCGGTCACCCGGTTGTGGCGGACGCGATAGCCGGCTTCGCTGGCCCGCTGGCCGGGCTGCACGCCGGGCTGAGCGCCTGCACGACGCCGCTGCTGGTGACCAGCCCCTGCGACTCGCCCTTCCTGCCACTCGATCTCGTCGCGCGACTGCGCGCGGCGCTGGAGCGCGAAGACGCCGACCTCGCGGTGGCCATCACCGGCGACCAGCCGCATCCGGTATTCAGCCTGGTGCGCGCGCACGTGCTGCCCGGTCTGACACAATTCCTCGAAGGCGGCGGCCGCAAGGTCGACCTCTGGTACTCGGCGCTGAAGGTGGTCGAAGTGCCCTTCGACGACAATCCGGACGCCTTCGCCAACATCAATACGCTTACCGAACTGGCCTCGCTCGAAGCCCGGCCTGACGCCTCATGACTGATCGCTTCACTCCGGTCGCGGACGCCCGCGCCCACATCCTCGCCGCCTGCTCGCAGGTCGCCGGCACCCAGCGCGTGCCGGTGCGCGACGCGCTGGGCCGCGTGCTCGCCGTCGACGTCATCTCGCCGGTCAGTGTGCCGCCGCACGACAACTCGGCGATGGACGGCTACGCGGTGCGCCATGCCGACCTGTCGGCCGACGCCGATACGCGGCTCACCGTCGTCGGCACCGCCTACGCCGGCCACGCCTGGGACGGCGAGGTCGGCCCCGGACAGGCGGTGCGCATCATGACCGGTGCCGTCATGCCGCGCGGCGCCGACACGGTCGCGATTCAGGAAACCGCGAAGGTGGACGGCGACTGCGTCCTCATTCCGTCCGGCCAGAAGGCCGGCCAGAACCGGCGCCGCGCCGGCGAGGACCTGAAGGCGGGCGAAGCCGCGCTGCGCGCCGGCCGCCTGCTGCGCCCGTCCGACATCGGCCTGGCCGCTTCGCTCGGCGTGCCCGAACTGACGGTGGTGCGCCGCGTGCGCGTCGGCGTGCTGTCGACCGGCGACGAGGTCATGTCCATCGGTGACGCGCCGCGCGAAGGCGGCATCTACGACAGCAACCGCTACACGCTGACCGCCATGCTGACGCGACTCGGCTGCGAGGTGGTCGACCTCGGCGTCGCGCGCGATACGCGCGAAGCGCTGTCGGCCGCGCTCGAATCGGCGGTCGGCGAGGTAGACGCCATCATCACCAGCGGCGGCGTGTCGGTCGGCGAAGCGGATTTCGTCCGCGAAATCCTCGCCAGCCTGGGCGAGGTCACCTTCTGGAAGATCGCGATGAAGCCGGGCCGGCCGATGGCTTTCGGGCGGCTCACCAAGGGCGGCCGCGACACCTTGCTGTTCGGCCTGCCGGGCAATCCGGTCGCGACGATGATCACCTTCTACTTCTTCGCGCGTGAGGCACTGCTGACGCTGATGGGCGCCTCCCCCGTGCCGGCACCGATCCGCTTCGACGCGATCAGCGGCAGCGCGATGAAGAAGCAGCCGGGCCGCACCGAATACCAGCGCGGCATCCTCGAACTGCGCGACGGCCGCTGGCACGCGACGGTCACCGGCGCCCAGGGCTCCGGCATCCTGCGTTCAATGTGCGACGCCAACTGCATCATCGTGCTCGACGACGACGTGGGCAACGTCGCAGTCGGCGACACAGTGGGCGTCATCCCGTTCGAAGGCCTGATCTGAACGTGAGCGCCGACGGCGACGATACGACGCCTTCGCCCTACCTGACGGCGCGCGAAGCGGCCGCCTACCTGCACCTGAACGAGAAGACGCTGTACGCGATGATCCAGGACAGCGGCATTCCGGCCACCAAGGTGACCGGCAAGTGGCTGTTCCCGCGCAAGCTGCTCGACGACTGGCTGCTCGAATCGACGCACGGCGGCGTGCTGGCCGACCGCCTTCTGATCGCCGGCAGCGACGACCCCTGGCTGGCGCACAGCATCGCGCGGCTGGCGCAGCGCGCCGACGACGGCACGCTGATCGCCTACAGCCCCTGCGGCACCCGCCGCGGCCTCGCCCTGCTCGCCCAGCGCCGCGCCAACGCCTGCCCGATCCACTGGGGCGAAGCACACCACGCGACGCGCCGGCACGCGCTGCTGCTGCGCGAATACACCGGCAGTTCGAACTGGGTCATGGTGCAGCTGGCGCTGCGCGAACAGGGCGTCATGCTGTCACGCACGCTGCCCTCCGTCGGCGGCCTGCGCGAACTGTTCGAGCGCCGCCCGCGGCTCATTCAGCGCGGCGAAGGCGCCGGCTCGCAACACTTCTTCGTCCAGGCCTGCACCGCCGCCGGCCTCGCCGCGCCGGAGGCGGTGCAGGTCGCCGCCACCGAGCGCGAAGCCGCCTTCATGGTCGCCAGCGGCGCCGGCGACTGCGCGCCCGGCACGCGGGCTGCCGCCGGCGAGTTCAACCTGCACTTCCTGCCGCTGGGCAGCGAAGCGCTCGACCTCGTGATGCCGCGCACTCTCTACTTCCGCGCCCTGCTGCAGCAACTGCTGGCCGAACTGGCCAGCGACGACAGCCGCGACCTCGCCGCGCGACTGGGCGGCTACGACCTGGCGCCGCTGGGGCGGCTGCGCGAGGCAACGCCGCAGTAACGCGCCTCACCTCGCCGACGCGCTCACAGCGACTTGCCGCACTCCTCGTCGTCCGGCCGGCAGCCCGCGGCCGTACTCTCCTCACCCAGTCCGACCAGTTCGACCGTCAGGATGGAGCCGCGGTCGCGCTCTTCCTTCTGACCGGATGCTGCGGCGCCCTGCCCCTGGTCGGCCGCCTTGTTCGCTTCCGACGGCGGCGGCGCGGCCGGCGGTGCCGCCGGCGCGGCAGCCACCACGGTCGCCGAACCGCTGATCGAGCCGCCGGCGCGTATCGAGTCGCCCAGCACGCGGTCGGCACCGATGGTGATGTTGCCGGACGAGCGGATCGCCGCGTCCAGTGCGATCACCGCGCCCGACGGTGCGAACAGCCGGATGTCCGCATCGCGCACGTCGGGCGACTTCTTCAGCGTGCCGATGCCGGAGCCGGACACCGAATCGCTGATGTCCAGCACCACCAGATCGCCGCGGATGCGCACCTGCGGCGGCGGCGTCGCCGATGCGGTGCGCGAGCCACGACCGGCGTCGATGTCGCCGAAGCTCGACCAGATCTGGATGTCGCCGCCGCCCAGCGTGAACACGCGCGACGGGCCGAGCTGGAAATCGCTGCCGGCGACCGCGTTGATTTCGCCCTCGCCGATGGCGAACACGCCCTGGCGCGACGCACTGGCCGAACTGGCACCGGCACCGGCCACACCGACGTTGATGCTGCCGCCCGGCGCGTAAAGATTCACCGCGCCGCCCTGTTCCGACTTCACCTGGCTGAAGAAGAGGTTGATGTTGCCGGCCTCGTTGGCCTGCGGGAAAGCCGCCTCGATCAGTGCCACGCCCGGCGCATAGCCGTCCTTGCCGGCACCGAGCGCGTCGCCCAGCTTGCCTGCGTAGTTCAGCCCGGCATTGAGCAAGGCCGACAGCAGAGGCTGCTGCGCTTCGAAGAAGCGCTGGCGCTCGGCCGCCGGCTGCGCTGCGAAAGCGGCGATCAGCTGGGCGTCGCTGGTCTGCGGATCGGCGCCGCCGGCGCGCATGTGCTGCACGATCGCGGCATCCAGTTCCTGCATGCGCGCCGCCAGCAATGCGCGCCCTTCGCTGCGGATGCGGACGAAGGTGCTGCCGGCCGGGCCCGCCAGCAGCGTGTCGATAGACGACGCGCCGGACAGCGACAGCATGATGGCATCGAACGGGTCGTTCGATCCGCGCAGCGCAGCCAGCAGCGCCGCGCCATCGAAGCGCGCGCTGCCGGCCTGCACCAGGATGGAAGCGCCGACCTCGTCCAGCCAGGGGTTGTCGTAATTGCCGCGGGTGACGATGCCGAACGAGTTGGCGAGGTCTATGCTGCCGCCAGCCATCACCTCGAGCTTGCCGCGCCCGCCGGTCTGTATGCCTTCGGCCACATTGCTGGCCGGCGTACCGGCCGAGTCGGTCACTGCCGTGAAGGTGATGTCGCCGCCAGCGCGCACGCGCGTCACGTCGCTGTCGCTGAAATGCTGCGAACGCAGGGTCAGGTTCTCGATGTCGCCACCGGCTTCCACCTGCACCGGCTGCGGCGAATTGATCACCAGCGGCAGGTTGGCGCTGACCGCCGGCACACGGATGTCGCCGGCTTCGGCCACCAGCCGCACCGTCTCGACCACGCGGTTGGCGTTCAGGTTGGCATCGTGCGCACGCAGACCGGACACCACGTTCGGATTGGCCAGCTCTACCCAGAAAACATTATTCGCGTTGGCAGCCGGCCGCAGCAGCGAGGGCACACGCGACGGATCGCTGTCGGCGATCTTGATCGACGACACGCCGCCATCGGCAGTGTTGAGCTTCAGGTTGCCCGAGGCGGCCAGCAGCAGGTCGTTATAGACCGCCGGCAGCAGCACCATGCCATTGCCCAGCGTCAGGTCGCCACCCATCGCCACCGCGTTCAGCGAACTCGGCAGCAGCGGCGCGTTGCCCTCCCACAGCGCGAGCGTGCCCCAGGGCAGCGGATTGTTCGCCAGGTCGACCGCACCGCCGAAGCTCAGCAGATCGACGCGGCTGTCGGCGCCGTAGCGGAAGAAGTAGCTCGATCGGTTCGACGTCGTCGTACTGCTCGCCTGCCGCACCGCGGTCGACGACGCGATCGTTTCCAGATTGATGGCACCGGCCGCGGCGAGCTTTGCCGAGCCCTCGCCCAGCAGCAGCACCGAACCGGCGCCATTGCCGCGTGCGCTGTCGAAGGCGCCGCCGGCCTGCGCGGTCAGCACGCCGCGATCCACCATCATGATGGCGCTCGAGATGTCGCCACCGGCACGGATGGCCACGTCGCCGCCGGCCAGTACGGTCAGGTTTGCGGCATCGGGCGCGTTGCCCGCCGTACCCGACAGGCGGCCGTTCGATACCGTGTAGACGCCCAGATTGCGGATGTCCTCGCCGGCGCTGACACGGATGTCGCCGCCGCCGAAGGTCGCCACGCCCTGGCTGAACTGGTCGATGCGCGCATACCAGGTGGTGTTGCGCTGGTTGCTGCCGGACAGGAAGTTGCCGTTGGCGTCGAGCGCGCCCTGGCGCAGCAGCCAGTCGCCGACGATGCCATTCGCTTCGGTCGCAGAAATCGTGCGCTGCGCGCGCACCGCCACGTCGCCGCCGTCGGTCGCGTACTCGGCCTGGCGGTTGCCGGAGCCATTCAGGTTGAGCAGGGTCTGTGTGCCGAATTCGGCACCACGCGCCACCTGATAGCCGGCGGTATAGATCGCCGCGCGATTGCCCAGCACGAGGTCACGGCCGGCGGCGACTTCGATGTCGCCGGCGCCGGTGCGTACCTGGGTGTTGGCGGCCAGCGCCAGGTCGCCACTGTCGGCTGCAGTCAGCGCATCCAGCGTCTGCAGCGACAGCGCATTCGACGCCGACAGGTCGGCGCCGGACGCCAGCCGGATCGACCACGCGGTGTCGCGAGTGCCCAGCGCGAAGCGGCTCTGCGTCAGACCCGAATCGGCGAGCGCACCAAGCACGATGGTCTGGCTGCCCGCATTGAGCCGGCCGAAGCCGTCGCTCAACGTGCCATTGACGTTCAGGTCACCGGCCGCACGCACGGTCAGCGACGCCGCCTCGGTGCCGCCGGAATAAGTGAAATTCGCCAGATCGGTGGCGGCGATGCTGAAGTCGCCTTCGCCGCGGAACTCGATGTGCGGGCGCACGTGATAGCGCGTATCGCCGGCGGCATCGGTCGTCGGCAGACCGAGAGCTTCGCGGGTGGCCGCGACGGCCGCGGTCGTCGTCATCGCAGCGGCGTCGGCGTGCGCCGCCACCATGTTCAGCGTGCTGCCGCCATAGACGCGCGTGCCTTCGACAAACACATGGCGCGCGCCGTCGATCGCCGCCGGCAGGTTGCCGTCGATGGCGACCGCCGTGTTGCCGGTGCGCTCGGCGCGCAGCCACACCTGGCCGTCGCGCGCGGCGCTGGCCTGTTCGACGCCGCCCACCACCTTGGACGTCGTACCGACCGCAATCTGCGCGCCGTCGACGATGCGCAGCCGGCCGCCCTGTGCCGGGCCGCTTTCGCCACCGGCGGCACGCGGACTGGCTTCGAGCACCACGGTGCCGCCTTCGCCACGCGTACCGACCGCTTCGGCCACGTACTCGGTGGCGCGTGCGTCCAGCTTCGCGCCGGCTTCGAGCACCAGGTCGCCAGCGCCGGTCGTCATGCCATCGACGTGGTCGAGCGCGCGCTGCGCCGTCAGTTCGATACGGCCACCGCGCTCGGCGCCCGAAGCGTCCAGCGTGCCGCCGATGGCGAGCGAACCGGCGTCGGCCGAAATCGCGATGGTCTGCGCCTTCACGTTGGCATCGAGGCGGGTGTCGCCGTCGCGCACACGCGCCTGCCAGCTGCGCGTGAACTCGCCGGTCAGCGCAGCGATGCCATCGAGGCTGGCCGCGGCGCGGGTGTCGATCGAGAAGTCGCCGCCTGACGCGCCGCCTGCGGACTGCGCACGCAGCACGCCGGCCGCGACCTCGATGTCGCCTTCCGGCGCGGACAGCGTGACCGATCCGGCGCTACCGCTGCCCGCCGCCGACACATCGACACGCGCGCCGCTGTTCAGCGCGATGTTGCCTGCGCGCGACACGATCGCGACGTCGCCGCCCGGCGTCGTGACCGTCTTGCCCAGATAGTCCTTGGCCGTACCGGCGACGTCGAGCGTGCCACCGCTGGCCAGCTGGATGTCGCCGACCGCGCTGAGGCTGATGCGACCCGACGGCAGCACGATGCGTGAAGCCACGTCGATGCGCTGCGCATCGACAGCGAGCGAGGCGCCGACGCCAGCCTGCACGGTCGATGCCGTGCCGCCGCCCTGGATGGCCACTGCGCCGTCGCTGCCGATGCGCGTGCTGGCGCCGGTATCGGCCGACACCTGCGGCGTGCTGATGGTGAGCGTATCGGCGGCGAAGTGATGGTTGCCGGCGCCGGACAATCGCACGCCCTTCTGCGCATCCAGCGTCACCGCGTCGAAGCCCTTTACTGCAAAGCCGCGCGCGTCGCTGGTGGCGTCCGGCGTCGCACCCAGCACTATCGTCTGCGCATTCACCGCCAGCGTGCCGCTGCCAGCGGTCGCCGGCAGCACGGTCGCGGATGTCGACGAGTTCGTCAGCTGCACCTCGCGCGCCACGATGTGCTGCGTCAGCGCGGCGTTGTCGTGACCGACGATGCCGGCGGCGTCGATGCGCAACAGGTCCAGCGATTCGCTGCCCAGCGTCACGTCGCCATACATGTTCAGGCTGCCGTAGGCACGCAGGGTCAGTCGCGACGGATCGCCCAGTGCGGCCAGCTGCGCATTGTCGAAACGCAGGCCCGGCGCGTCGGCGCCGACCTCGCCGACACTGATGGTCGAGGCGGTCAGCGCCAGCGCCCCGCCTTCGGTCGGCAGCGCGATGACCGCGCCCAGGTTGCGCGTGTCGCGCGTGCTGTCGAGCACCACGCCGCGGCCTTCGATGCGCGCACCGTCCCCCAACACCAGTTCGCCGCGTGCGCCGGTCGGCGCGTCGCGCCCGATCAGCGCGCTGTCGGCGGCGCTGACGCGCAGTGCCGCACCATCGGCGTCGGCGCCGCTGCCGGCGATGCGCAGCGCCTGCACATCCGTCCCGCCGATCGCGCCGCTGGCAGACACCTGGCTGCCCGCCTCCAGCACCACCGAGTCGCGCGCCACCAGCACCAGATCGGGCGCGGTAAGCGCCGGACCGGCCGCGTTGTCGACGCGCACAGTGGACGCCCCGCGTATCAACTGCCCGGCCGCGTCGAACTGTCGTACATCGACCAGCGTGTCGCCGCTGTCCTCGTCGCTGCCGCCGCGCGTGCCACCGAGCACGATGCTTTCCGCATTGAGCGCATTGAGCTGGGCGACCGATACGCCGACCTCGCCGTCGCGCGCACTTGCGCCCTCGCCGAGCAGGGCGAGCGCCTGCGCCGTGATGTCGACCTGGGCACCGCGCGCACCGGTCGCGCGTGTCGTGTCGAGCACGCCGTCGAGCGCCAGCGAACGTCCGACCTGCAGGGACAGGCGACCGGCGTCAGCCGTGCTGCGGCCGTCGTCGAACACGTCGCCGGTCTTCGATATCAGGTATTCGGCGCGCGTGCGCACCTGTTCTCCACTCAGCAGTTCGGCGGTGAAGGCCTTGCCGCTGGTCGTGCTCGAACCGCTCATCGCCTGCGCAGCACGCACGCTGACCTGGGCCGTGCCATCCGGACGCAGCATGGACTGGCCGGCTGCCAGCGATTGGTCGCCCGGCTTCAGCGTGATCAGGAAAGCACCCGGCAGCAACGCGTAGCGAGCTGGCAGCAAGGTGTAGGTGCCGGCCGGCAGGCCGTTCGCCGAGGCGAGTATCTGCACCGCGTCGCCGATCTGCAGGCCATTGGCTTCCTCCGACCAGGCCGACAGGTCGTACGGCGCATAGCCGCTGCCGACGGACGGCACGATGGCGTAAGCGTCCTTCGCGCCAGCCAGGATGTCCTTCGAGCCGCCGCTGCCGGCGATCCATTCCCAGGCCTGCAGATCGCCGCCGCCGGACAGATCGACCAGCGCCTTGGCCTCGCCGTCGGCGGCGTCCCGCAGCACGATGTTGTCGGCGTTCAGCGTGATGCTCTTCTGCGGCGTGCCGTCGAGTTCGATGCGTCCGTCGGTGCCGACCAGATAGAGCCAGTCGCGACCGCTCAGTGCGGTCTGACCGAAGGGCAGCAGCAAGCCGTCGGCCGACACCGACGTGACGCTGCCGGCAGCCAGCTCGACGCTGCCACCGGCAGTCGCCGTGCGCGTGCTGCCGGCGTCGGTCGTCGTGATGGTCTGCGACTGCAGCGATATGTTTCCGAACGGCGCGACCAGGCGACCGTCCTGCACGATGTGCGGTGCTGCCAGCGTCAGCGTGCCGAGCGCCGAATACACCGGACCGGCCGCACGGCCGGACGATTCGACGCGCAGTGTGCCGCTCGCGTTGTTGTGGATTTCGAAGGCATAGTTCGACGCCGAGGTCGGATAGACCTGGGCCGCACGCAGCGTAAGGTCGCCGCTGGTGACAAGGCGCGCGCCGTCGCTCAGATAGGCCGGCGAAGCGCTGGCACGCAGGTCGCCCTGTGCGGCCAGCGTCACCTTCGAAAAGCGGCTGGCCGCCAGATTGCCGGCCACGTTGATCAGATCGGCCGACAGCGTGAGCGTGCCGTCACTGGCCTCGACCGCGGTCGGCCGGGTGTGGTTCTGCTGCACGCGGCCGACATTGGTCCAGTCGAGCACCGCGGCCGACAGCTTCACGTCTGCCCCGTTGGCACCGGCGATATTGGCCGCGTCGAGCACCATGCGGCCGGACACGGCCTGCGTCACGTCCTCGCCGAAGCGCAGCGTGCCGGCGTTGCCGCCATTGCCGCGCACCGCCAGCGTCAGGTCGGCGATGCCGCTGCCGTCCAGTGCGTCGAGCGCGAACACGCCGCGCCCGGCATAGGTCGCCGGGCTCGGTACCGCACCGGGTAAGAAAGCGGCCGAGCCACTGTTGCCCGACTGCACGATGTCCAGCGTGCGCGGGCCGGTCAGCGCCGGCGGCAGCGACAGCAGATCGCCCCAGTTGTTGCTGCCCTGGTCCAGCGTCACCGACAGCGCGCCGCCGTAGGCATTCGCCCCGCCCGCTTTCGCGGACAGCAGTGGATCGGCGTACAGACCTTCGCGCGCATTGAGCGCAATCAGGCCGCCGGACGAATCGATGCGGGTCGGCGTCAGCGTGCCCAAGGAACCGATGCGTTGGGTCAGCACCGCGCTGCTGCCGTCGGCGCGCAGTTCCGCGCCTTCCTGGATCACCAGATAGCCGCGCCGTGCCGCGATGTCTATCGTGCCGCCGCCGTACAGAGTGCCGTCGACGTAGGGGATATTCGGCGTGGCGACGAAGGTGCCGCTGACGTCCAGCTTCGCGCTTGGCGCGACGAAGATGGACGCGCCGTAATAGATGTCGTCCTGCTGCGGCTCGGCCATGCGCAGCGCGATGCGGCCGCCGGGGGCCGTGAGCTGGCCGGCGACTTCGAGGCTGCGATTGGCGTTCAGTTCGATCTCACCGCCGGCATCGACGGCGATCCGCGTGCCTTCATGCACCCGCACCGTGCCCAGCAGATCCGATGCCGACTCGAACGCCAGCCGCATGCCCTCGTCGCGGAAGGCGCGCGGCATGATGGCCAGCGTGCCGAGCCCGTCGAGCGATGTGCGCGATGCGCTGCCGACGCCATCGATCGCACGGGTCACGAGCTGCGGAGTCAGACTGAGCGCTGCACCCTCGCGCCCCAGTTCGACCAGATTGCCACCGGCCACCGTGATGTCGCCGAAGCCATAGGCGGAGAACAGCGTCGGCGACAGGTAGAGCGTGTCGCCTTCGAGTCGGGTGTCGCCGCCGTCGATGGCCACCGCGGCGCTGCGCAGCGAAAGCGTGCCGCTGTCGCCGCTGCGCCCCTGCAGGCTGGCAGCGTAGGCACTGACGCGGCCATCGAGTTGCAGGTTGCCGGTGTAGGAGCCGACCGTGGCGCCACTGCCGAAGTCGCCGCTGCCGACCTCGAAGCCGGCACCGAGTGCGACGGTGCCGGCATCGCCGAGCGAAGTGCGGCCGGCCACGGTCTGCCAGGCGCCGGCCGAGGCGTCGATCTCGGCTCCGGCGCTCAGCACCAGATCGTTATCGGCGTCGAGCGTAACGCTGCCGCCGTCCTTCGCGACATAGCCGCTTGCCGTGCTGCGCGTATCGCGCTGCCACTGGCCGGCGGTAGAGATCGATGCCTTGCTGCCGACCACGATGTTGCGGTCGACGCGCGGTGCGCTGTCGACCAGGCCATCGGTGTCGAACCTGACGGAGCCGCCGGCGGCACTGATGCGGCCATTGATCGTGAAGTCGGTGCCGCTGATCGCCAGGCGGCTTCCGTCGCTCCACTTGCCGTCGGCGCCGCGCAGCGCAGTCGGGCCCAGCGTCAGGCTGACGTCCTCGGGCAGCACGACGCTGCCGGCGCCGCTCAGATCGAAGCTGCCGACACCGGCCGCGAACCAGTCGCTGCGCACCCACAATTCGTCCGGTTGCGCGCCGTCGGCGCTCAGCGTGCGCGAGGTCGTGGACGTGACAAAGCGCGTGTCCTGCGCCTGCACGCCACTGATCAGACGCAGCTCCAGATCGATGCGGCCGGCCTGCGGCGAGCCGGTGACTTCTGACTTGCCCGGGCCGAGCCAGCGCGTACCCAGTTCGCGCTGCGTGATGCCCACGGTGCGCTCGGCCTTGACCGCGCCGTCCAGTGCCATGCCGAAGGCGGTCACCTTCATTTCACCGGCGTCGCGGCCCTCGACCACTTCGGCCACGCTGCGCGTGCGGTCCACGGTGCCGGTATAGACGCGGTCACCGACAGCCTTCTCGACCGCCTGCGTGCGGCCGTCGGCCGACTGCACCAGCGTGTAGTTCACCTCGCCGGCGCGGTAGGTCACGGTGCCGCCCGAAAGATCGATGCGGCTGCCGGAATGGGTCAGCACGTCGCCCTGCGAATGGGCGACGAACTGGCCGCCGCTGGTCATCTTCTCGTCCAGAGTGCGCTCGATGCCGCCGATGTAGCCACCGATGTCGAACAGCTGGGTGCCGCTGCGCGTATCGACCCAGATTTCCTTGCCGAACAGCTTGCGGCCGTAGGCGGCGTCGCGCAGCAATGGCGAATCCTTCACCTCGTCGCCGCGCAGTTCGACGCGCACGATTTCGCGATCGGCATCGGCCACCGCGTTCAGGCCGGCGAGGTCGATCACGCTGCCCGCGCCGATATAGATGCGCGAGCCGCTGTCGCGCTGCGGCAGCGTCTGCGCCGCCGAGCGCGGATCGGCTTCGGCGGTCATGCGCAGCAGGCCGGACGGCGCACGCAGCGTCACGCCGACGCCGTCAGCACCGGCGTCGGCCAGCACGACGGTGTGGCCGTACAGATTGATTTCCGAGCGGCGGAACAGCGCGTCGTCGCGCGCCGTCTGGGCGCGCGACGCTTCGTCCGGCGTCACCTCGATCACCGCCCCGGCCGCCAGTTCGATGCTGCCGGTACGCTGACCGATGGGCACCTGCGAGCCCTCGGGCAGCGCTGCCGCGTCCGGGAACATCGCGTCGACCAGACGGCCTTCGACCGAGTCGCGCGCCTTCAGGAAAACGGTGCCGTTCAGCGTGACCGACGTCGTTGCGCGTGCCGCACCGCCATGACGGATGTTGAGACCGACCAGCGTGATATTGCCGCGGTCGGACAGCAGTTCCGACGCCTTGTCCGTGGTCACCGTGCCACCGTTGTCGACTTCGACCAGGAAGCCGCGCAGGCGGCTGTCCAGCGGGTCGGCGATATACACCTTCTCGCCGGCCGCCAGCACCACCTGGCCCTCTTCCGCCTCGATGCGCGCATCCGGCAGCGCGGCGCGCTGCGCCGGCGTCAGCGGCGAATCGATCGTGGTATCGACGTCGGCGCCGACCCGTACGTTCGGCGCGGCCAGCAGCACGCGGCCGTTCTTCGCCGCCAGCAGCCGGGCGCCGCGCGCCACCGTGATGTCGCCGGTCGCGCGGCCAGCGTAGCCGCCCTCGCTGAAAGGCGCCAATGCGGCGGCCGTGGAGCCGAGCGAATTGAGCGCGCGCTCCATCAGTTCGTCGTTCAGCTTCAGCGACGAACCCACCAGGCCACCGACGTCGACGAAGGCGTTCGGGCCGAACAGGATGCCGGCCTGATTGAAGATGAACACCTGGCCGCTTGCGGTCAGCGAGCCGTTGATTTCGCTGCGCGGCCCGCCCGGCAGTACGACGTTGACCGCACGCATCGAACTGCTGGCCTGATCGAAGTGCACCGCATGGCCGCGCGCGATGTCGAAGCTCTGCCAGTTCAGCAGCACCGGATTGCTGCTGTGCTGGGTGATGGTCATGCGACGGTCCGACACATTGATGCTGGCCGAGCCGGGCACCGCCACCGCCGAACCGGGCGATCCGACCACCGGCGCCACCGGCAGGTTGCGATTGGCCTGCGCCGGTCCGCTCAGCGCGGCGGCGACGGCGGCCGCCAGCACGCCGGTCTTCAGCGCACGGCGTGCGCGCTTGCCACGCGCCTTGACCGTTTCGGCCACCGGCACCCAGGTGTTGCTCAGCTCATTGAATACCAGACGGTAGCGATCGCGGTTCATGTCGTGCTCCTGTGGCCCGCTGACGAGGGGCCGTCGTGTTCAGTGTCGGCATCGCGCATGACGCGACGATGACCCGGACGGCACGGCATTCACCGCACCGTGACCGGATGGGCAGATGCGGCTGCGTCAGAATTCGTAGGCCAGCTTCATCAGCAGGCGCTGGTCGCCTTCGCGCGTACGGCCGACCGCGCCATCGCGCAGCGCGTAGGCCCAGTCGGCGTGCAGCTTCCAGCCGCCGGGTGCGTTCGCACGCAGGCCCAGCCCGGTACTTTCGAGCGCTGCACGCGGGTTCTGGCCGATGAAGGCCTCGCGGGTGCGCAGGCCGGCCCAATCGTAGAAAAGCAGCGCCGACAGGCCGAAGGCGTCGTCGAAGAACAGGCGCGTCGGCGTCGCCAACTCCAGCCGCACGCGCTCACCCTCGTCGCCGAGGCGCTCCGATTCGAGATAGCCGCGTACCGAGTCGAAACCGCCGGCCGAGAACTGTTCGCTGTTGATCAGCGGGTCGCTGCTGCGCTGCACGTCGATGCGTCCGCTGGCCACCCAGCCGTCGGCGAAGGGCATGGCACCCTCGATCTCGAAGCGCGACACGAAGAAGGACGGACGCGCGCCGAAGCGGCGGCACTCGAACTGCTCGGCCTGCACGCCGTTGCAGTCGATGATGCGTTCGTTCATCGCATTCGAGCCGACGTTGAGCGTGGCGCCCAGGCGCAGTCGCGCGCCGGATTCGAAGGGCAGCGTGATGCCGTACTGGCCCGACAGCACCCAGTAGCGCACCGGCTGGCTCAGCGAGAAGGCGGTGCCGGCAATGCCCAGCGTGTCCTGATCGTTGTCCTTGTAGTCGGCGCCGACGCTGATCGAGTGGATGAAGCCCAGACCCCGGTCAGGAAGCGGCCGCACGTAGCGGAAGCCGGCGGTGTCGCCGGTGCCGAGCGAGGTGGTGTCGAACTGGGTCGGGATGTTGCTGTTCGACTTCGCGTAGTAGGCGGCGATGATGCCCTCGCCCAGCGGCGCCGAGTAATTCAGGCCCCACACCTCGACCTGCTCGCGGTCGCGCGGCGACACGAAGTAGGTGATGCCTATAGAGTGACGGCGCTGCCACAGATTGTCGTAGCGCATCGACGCCTCGATGCGTCCGGCATCGGTGTCGGCGCTGCGCTTGTTGTTCAGTTCCACCGAACCGTGGAAGGGATTGTCGTCCTTCAGCCGCAGTTCGACCGCGACCGAACCGGGCACACGGCCGGGCTGCAGCAGCGGCGTCACCGTCAGGTCCGGATTGCGCCCGAGGCGGCCGAGATCGGCCTGCACTTCCGGGAAATGCGGCACCTCACCCTCGGCCAGCGACGGCGCGGCGTCCTTCACGCGGCTGGGCAGCGTGTATTCGGCGCCGGTCACGCGCAGTCGCTCGACACGGCCCTCGGTCACCTCCAGCTTCACCACGCCGGTGGTGATGGCCTGCTCCGGTATGCCGACGGCAACGGTCAGATAGCCGGCGTCCTGGTAGGCCTTTTCCAGCGCGGACACCGCCGCGTTCACATCGTCGGCCGTGCGCTTCTCGCCGAGGAAGGGATAGACCGCGCGCTCGATCGCTTCGGCCGGAAGCACGGTGTTGCCGTCGATCTCGAATTCGTAGATGTCGAAGCGGGCTGTCTCGCCCGCGGCCTCGGGCGTCCGTGCCGATGCGGTACCCAGACAGAAGGCCAGTGCGAACAGCAGTGAAAGGCGTTGGATGGCAGCGATGTGCATGGATGCCGGAAAGGACGTGGCCACCTGGGCCGATCAATGGAACGGCCCGCCAGGGGCGGGCCGCGGTGCAACGGGCGTCCGCACGGCATGTGCCGCGCGGACGGGTGCTGCTTAGTTGCCGAAGAACTTCAGCGGGCTGCAGGTGTTGGCTTCGCGGGTGAACTTCGACACGAAGCGGTCCGCGTAGCGCACGCCGTTGCCATCGACTTCGCTGCCGTTGGCGTCGGTCAGGCCGGCGAAGAACTGCGGCAGCGACGCGAACGCGTTCGGCGTGCTGACCTGGACACCGGTGTTCTCGAAGTTGCCGGTGAAGCGCGGCGAGCCGGCGCGCTTGACGATCTCGTCCGCGAACGCCTTCTGCACGCCGGCGATGGCCGGCACGGTGTCGCCCTGTTCGTTGGTGACCGGCACCGAACGGTCCTGGATCGACAGTTCGACTACGAAGTCGTAGCGACCCTTGATCAGGTTTTCCTTCGACGGGAAGATGCCAGTGGCGTTGGCTGACGGGGTCTGGGTGGCGGCGTTGTAGGTGCCGACGCCGTCCAGGTTGCGGAAGCTCCAGCCGTTGGTGCTGGTGTAGGAATCCAGCGACAGCGTGGCGATCGCCTTGACCGGGCCGGTCGAGGAGAACGGCACCTTGAAGGTGTTGGTCTTCTGCTCTTCCGGATCCCACGACGTGAAGGTGTAGTCGGTGCCGTTGTTGGCCGCCTGCATGCACGAACGGACGTTACCCGACGACGAGTTCTCGATCACGGTGTAGCCAGCCGACGGATCGATGATGTAGGGATCGGCCGCGGTGCCGGAGCCTGCAGTCTTCCAGCCGAAGCTGGAGGTCATGCGGGCCGGTTCGACGAAGCCACCCTCGTTTGCCGCGCACGGGAAGTTGCCGAAGAACCAGTTGTACGAGGTCTGGGTGCCCGAACCTTCGACACGGCGGCACACGACCACATCGCCGGACAGCGACGGATCGACCTGATCCCAGGTGGCGATCTGACCGTTCAACATCGCACCGTAGGTCGAACGCGAGAAGAAGGTCGTGTCCGGCACGGTGTTGGTGGCGGCCAGACCCATCATGAGCTGGTTGACCGGCTGCACGCGCATGCGCGCCACTTCGTCCGGCGACAGCGCGGGCGTGTCGTTCTCGGTGTTCAGCGGGCCGGCGAACATGGCCGGCTCGACGTCGGATACGCCAAAGTCGATCACCAGACCGGCGTTGTTGGCGGCGGCGTGGTTCGGCTCGCCCGGGTCGGTACCGACCACGGCGCAGCTGAACGGCGAGGCCTTGGTGCCGGCGCCGCTGGTGCAGTTGTTCACGTCGATGGTCTTGACGCGCTGCGCACGGGCCACCGGGTTCACGCCAAACACCGAGCCGCCGGCAGAGCGCTTGATGAACAGCACGCGGGTGCCGTTGGTCACGCCCGGCACGCCATTCGCAGCACCGGCAAACGCACGGTAGTTCGGCGCGACGTAATAGGTGATGCCGGTCAGCACGCCTTCGGCGATGTCGTTCAGGAAGTTGTCGGGGGCGGTTGCGCCACCGAAGTACACCACCTGGTGGGCGACGCCGCCGATATTGACGGTGCCGGCGGCGAAGGACGAACCCGCGGCCATCATGGCGCAGGCGAATGCGAGGGACTTCAGCTTCATGGTCTGTCTCCGTGACAGGTCGCGCGCAGCGGCGCGACCTTCAGTGCGATAGGGGAAGGATCAGGCGCGGCGGCGGGCGGCGAAGCCGATCAGGCCGAGACCGGCCAGCAGCATCGCGTAGGTTTCCGGCTCGGGCACGACGGCGATCTGCAGGCGGTACTCGCCGGTGTCGCCGAGATAGACGCGTGCAGTGACGGCCTGATCGGTGGCGCCGAGCAGTTGAGCAAAACCGCCGAGACTGGTGTTGGACAGCGGCGACGCGCCGCGAACGACGTACATGTCCATCGTGTCGCCGATGCTGCCGAAGCTGGCGTAGGCGTTGTTCATGCTCGGCGCAACGTTGCCGGCGAAGGCGGTCAGGTCTTCGATGGTCGTGACGCGGTAGCCATCGACCGTCTGATCCAGATTGTTGTGCGTGCCACCCTGGCTGTTGGCATCGGTGTATGCGGCGAACTGCGAAACGGCACCGTTGATGGTGTTGGTGCGCACGCGAGCCGCCGGATCATTGGCGACGGTCTGCACGATGCGATTCACGCCCGAGTTCTCACCCGACCACACATTCCACAGCACGCCGTTGGTACCACCGGACAGCGCCAGGAAGCTGTCGAAGCCGGTCAGCGCGGCATCGAACACGATGCCGGTCGAGAAGCCGTTGCTCAGGTAGGTAGAAGTGGCGGTCAGCTGGGCGGCGTTGTTGTTGGTCTGGTTGCCATTGCCGATCAGGCTGTCCATCTTGACGTTCGAACCGAAGGCGCTGTTGAAGCCGGCGTCTGCGAGGTCGTAGGTGTAGCCGACGTTGCCGACGTAAGCGGTGAATACCAGCTCGGTGTTGCCGGTCGAGGAACCGACGATACCGGCGCTGGCGGCGCCCGACATGCCGATGGCAGCGACGGCGGCCAGCAGTTTCATCTTGAACATATGAATCTCCTTGAAGAATTTCGTGGGTGGAATCCGGCGTCCGCCGAACCTCCCTGCTCCACGAGGAAGCGGGGTGAATCGTGCGGGGGGTGCGTTACATGCACCCGCTGCCCGGCGGAAAAATTGATGATCCGATCGGACTATGTGCTGTAAAAAAATCCGTCCTCGGGTACCGGGCGCAAGGTAGTCAGCGCAGGTGACGAAAACATTTCAGGTGGGGCGCCGATTCGTAGTCCGAACGGGCCATGCCGCGTAGTCCGAGCGCTGGAGAACCCCACCGGCAAAAGGTTTGGGCGATGGGCCGTCGCGAACCGAAAGGCGCGAAAATCATGTGCAGGTGCAGCAGCAAGGACGATGCGACCGCCGTCAGCGCGCGGCCGACGGGGCAGTGCCGATGCGCGTTTCGTCGAGCCGGTCGCGCCAGGTTTCGACCAGGTTTTCGAGCTTGACGCGACCGATCTGGGTGAAGGGCTCGCCCTGTGCGGTGCGTTCGCCCAGCGTGCGGTCGCGCCAGCGGTCCAGCATCTCGATACCGGTGCGATAGAGGGCGACGTTGTCCTGCGTGCACTGGTCGAGGCGGCTGCCGAGCTGGCCGGCGCGGGCCTGCGTCTGTTCGAGTTCGCGCGCCGTGGTGGCGAGCGTGTTGCGCGTGTCGCCGAGATCGCGCTCGCGCTCGGCCAGACGGCTGGCCGTCTGTTCGTGACGGGCGGTCAGCGCGCTGTGGGCAGCGCGCAGTTCGTCCAGCTCCCGCTGCGCCTGATCGAGCTGCTTCTGTACGCTGCGGGCGCGACGACGCGCGGACTGCGCCTCCTCGCCGAGCTTTTCCAGTTCGGCCCCCTGCGTCTTTTTCAGCGACTGCAGTTCGGCGGTCGCGGCCTGGCGCTGCTGCTGTTCGGCCGCCAGCGCCTGCTGCAGTTGCTGGGCCTGCGCGCGCAGGCGACGCAGCTGTTCCTGTTCGCGCGACGCGTTCTGCGCCAGCGCAGGGCCGGCGGCAAGCAGCAGCGCACATGCGATCAGCGGCATCTTCATCGTCAGAACCTCACGTTCATGTCGACCATGACGGTGTCGACCTCGTAGCGCTGTCCGGCGATGACGGCGGGGTCGTAGGTCATGCCCTGTATGTTGCGCGCTGAGTACCAGCGCAGACCGACCGCGGTATCGCGGTAGAGGCCGTAACTGCCGCCGAGCACGAAACCCTTCAGGTTGGTGCCGCCGAGGCCGAAGTCGGAGTCAGTGAAGCCGTCGATCAGCGCATCGGAGCCGATGTACTTGTAGGAGGCGAACACCTGCCAGTCGTCCGCCAGCCGCACCGACGGCATGCCCACCATCAGGCGCACGTGATACGCGGTGTCCTTGCCGTCGGTCAGGTTGAGACCGGTGCGGCGCAGGATGTCGCCACGGTCGAAGCCGGTGTTCTTGACGTATTCGGCGGACAGCAGCACATGCACCGGATCGAAGTGCGCAAGATCGGCGGTCGCGGTCAGCACCCAGGGTTCGAACTTCGACGCTAGACCGTAGATCGGCGTCGTCTCGCCGAAGGCGGCACCGGCACCCGGGTTGGTCAGCACCAGCGTGTTGCCCTTCTGACGCAGCGCCGACGAGTGCTCGTAACGACCGTAGCCGGGCAGCGGACCGATCGCATCGAAATTGGTGTCGGTGCGTGCCTCGATGCGGCTGTAGTGATACTTCGCCAGACCCACGCGCAAGCGGGTCGAGCTGCTGAGGTCGTACTCGGCACCGATCTGACCGCCGGCCAGCCATTGCTTCTCGGCGTTCGGCGGATTGTCGGCGCGCAGCGGGAACCAGCCGGCGGTGGCGAACGGACGCAGCGACTGCGTCGGCGTCACGTTGCGCAGGTTCACCGCCACGCCGTCGAAATTCAGATCCTCGTCCCACACCAGATCGGTCGAGAACCAGGGGTTGGGGATGCGACCACCGCTGACCGAAGCCCATTCCACCGGATCGAACTTGATGTAGGCGCGATCGACCAGGAAGCTGTACTTGTTGAAGCCGCTGCCCAGGGTCTGGTTGGTCGATACGCGGTCGGTCACGTTGCCGGTGGTGAAGCGCAGGCCAGCGCTCACCGTGTCGTTGATCTTGGCCAGCACGCCGAGACGGGCCCGCAGACGCAGGCGATTCACGTCGTCGGTCGCGTTGCCGGTGGGCAGACCGTTGTCGTCCAGATCGACGCCGGCAGGAAAGCGCGTCGCGAACGGGTAGTCGGTGTTCAGCGCGGCCGGATTGCCCGCCGCACCGGGCGCAAAACCGGCGATCGGCGTATTGCTCTTCGGGAAGCTGTCGTCCTGATAACGCACGCGCAGATCGCCCTCGATCTTGATCCGCTCCGTCCACTCCGGAATCGCGTTCGGCGCCGCCCAGCCTTCGGTGCGCGCCTGCGCCAGCACTTCCTGCTTCAGCTGTTCGCGGATCTCCGCCTTCACCGATTCCGGCACGTACTGCACGCGCACGGTGCTGTCCTTCTTCGCCTTCGCCGCCGTCTTCGCAGCCTTGGCTTCGGCCGCCTTGATCAGTTCGTCGGCCTTCTCGCGGGTGAGCACGCCGGTATCGACCAGGGCGTCGATCAGGTTCATCGTGGTCTGGCGCAGGGTGTCGATCGATGCGCCTTCGTTCGCCTGCGCGGGCAGTGCGAACAGCGCGGCGAGCGCGAGCGTGGGCAGGGCTTTCTTCATCACTTCGGTTCCGGAGTGTCGTGTATCGGGTGGTTCAACCGGTCATCCGGTTGGTGATGCGCAGGCGTATCGGCTGCGGCATGTCGGACGGCGGCGCGTCGCGGAAGGCGCGCATCTGCGCCAGTGCGGCAGAGAGCGCGGCGTCGGACTTGTCGTCGCCGGTGCTGTCCACCAGTTCGGCGCGCCGCACGCTGCCGTCGCGGCCCAGCCAGATGGCCACGGTGACGCGGTAATCGAGCAGCTTCACTTCGCGGTTGCGCGCCAGCTCCTCCTGGATGTGGCGCTGCAGCGCGTTGGTGAAGAAGGCGTACTGCATGCGGTTGGGCTTGGCCGGACCTCCGCCTATCGTGGTGCCGACGTCGCCGCCCTTGTATTCGCTGGTGACGCTGCCGGCGGCGAACGGGCTCGGGCCGTCGCCGGCCGCACCTTCCATCTTCAGCTGCTCGGCCTGCTGCGGCGGCGCCTCGACCGGCTTGGGCTGCTCGACCTTCACCTCCTTCATGTCCTTCGGCGGCTCCGGGCGCTTCTCTTCCTTCGGTGGCGGCGGAGGCGGCGGCGGGGTATCCGGGATGATGGAAATCTTCGTCACCTGGCGCGTCGGTGCCGACGGCTTCGAGAACAGGTCCTTCAGCCACATGCCGGCCGCGACCAGCAGCGCAATGCCGGCCAGCAGCGCGACCAGACGCAGCACGCGCGCGCCGCGCGACAGGTCGACGGAATCTTCGGCCAGCACGCTCATCAGGTACCGATCCGCGACGTGATGAGGCCGACGTTCTGGATGCCCATGCGGTTCACCAGGTCGACCACCTGGATGACGCCGTTATAGGGCGCGCGCGCCTCGCCACGGATCATCACGCTGAACTTCGGATCGCGCGCGCGCGCCGCATTGAGCTGGCCCTCGAGCTGGTCAAGCGTGACGCCGACGCCATTGACCATCAGCGCGCCGCTTTCCATCACCTGCACGATCTTCACTTCGTGCTGTTCGGTGCTCGGCTTGTTCGACGGCTTGGGCAGCGTCATCGTCAGCCCCTGCACACCGGCGGTCGTCATCAGGATGAACACGACCAGCAGCACGTAAGCCAGATCCAGCATCGGCGTGACGTTGATCGAGTCGTAGGGCTTCGCCTCTGTATTAATCTGCATGAGCGCGCATCCTCAACCGGCGACCTTCTTGGTCACGAGCCCGACTTCGGTGATATCCAGCCGCTTGCAGATTTCCAGCACGGCCGACACCTTCTCGTAGTGCGCGGCGGCGTCGCCCTTGAGCACCACCGGCAGCGCCGGGTTGGCGCTCTTGTACTGGCCGAGCCGCGCTTCGAGCGTGGCCATGTCGACCGGGTAGGCGTCGAGGAACACGTCGCCGGCGGCGGTGATGGTGATGGCCTTGGTCTGCGGTTTGGCGAGCGAAGACACGGTCTGCGTCTGCGGCGCCTCGACCTTGATGCCCTGCACCGAGGCGGTGGTCATGATGATGAACACCACCAGCAGCACGTAGGCCAGGTCCAGCATCGGCGTGACGTTGATTTCGTCGTAGGGCTGGTTGTCGTCCTTGACGTCGGCGGACATGGGCGGGCCTGTGCCTAGCGGCCGTGAACTTCGGCGACGCGGGTGATGAACTCGTCGACGAAGATCTGCATGTCGGCGCTGATGTTCTTGATGCGCGACGCGAGGTAGTTGTAGCCGAACAGCGCCGGAATGGCGACGGCAAGGCCGGCCACCGTGGCCAGCAGCGCGGCGGCGATGCCCGGCGCGATGGCGTTCACGTTCACGTCACCTGCAGCGGCGATCGCGGCGAAGGTGATCATGACGCCGACCACGGTGCCGAGCAGGCCGAGGAAGGGGCCGCCGGAAATGGCGATGGTCAGCAGCACCATCTGCGAGTTGAGCTTGTGCGACTCGCGCACCAGATCGGCGTCGATCGATGCCTTGATCGCGTCCATCGACGCACCGGTCAGGCCGGCCGCCTCGCCCTGCGCGTCGAAGCGCTTGCGGATTTCGCGCAGGCCGGCACCGTACAGGCGGAACAGCGACGAGCTCTTGTGCGTGGCGCCCTGGTCCAGCTTAAGGAAGTCGTTGCTGGCGCTGCGGAAACGTTGCAGGAAGGCGCGGTTGTCGCCGTCGATGCGACCGACCAGCATGGCCTTGGCGATCATGACCCAGCAGCTGATGACGAACATGACGGCGAGGATGACGATGACCACCCAGGCGTCGACCGTGAGGTTGTCGATCAGGATGCCGAAATAGTTGTGGCCACCCTCTTCGCCCTCGGCCGCGTCTTCGCGCACCGTCACGAAGGTTGCGTCGGCGCCCTGCCCGGCCGCGGCCAGCTTGATCCAGTCGGCACTGCGCGTCGTGTTCGCCAGTTGCAGCTCGTCCAGTTCGCCGCTGTAGGCGTCACCGATCACCAGTTCGGCCTGTTCGGCCGGCAGCGTCGCGTCGGCCGAGGCGACCGCCTGGCCGTCAACGTAGAGCGTCGCCTTGCCGCCGCCGACCGTTGCCGCGACGTGCTGCCAGGCGCCCGGCTTCAGCGCGCCGCCGGCGACACGGGTGGCGCCGACGTTCAGCACATAGGCGCTGTCCTCGACTTTCACCGTCAGCGTGCCCTGCGCGTACAGCGTGGCCTGTTGCGCTGCCGCCGGCTTGATCCAGGCCGACATCGTCCACGCGCCGCCGGCGGTGGTGGCCAGTTGCGGCGCGGCCGGCACGCGCAGCGCGCTGCCGTTGAAGATCGCCGCGTCGCCCAGCAGCGCCGCTTTCTGCAGCGTGACATTGCCGGTTGCGGTCAGCGCGTTGGCGGACGCATCGGCCAGCGGTGCCGCTTCGGCGAACTGCCACACGCCGACGGTCGAGCCGTCCCAGGTCGCCTTGCTGTCCGGCACGCCGCCGACGGCAGCGTTGCCGAAATAGGCATACAGCGTCGTGCTCTGGCCCGGCGCGATCAGCGGCACCTGTACCCACACGACTGCCAGTTCGTTCAGGCTGTCGTAGCGCTCGACGTGGTGCTTCAGCACCGTCTTGTCATCGCCGGCGACGAAGCGCAGGTCGGAGCCGTCCTCCTTCGCCGCAGTGAAGTCAAAATTGCCGCTGTGCAGCCGCACCGCGACCGGCACCGACGACTGCGGCGCAGTGATCGCCACGCCGGTGGCGGAGGTGTCGAGCGTGATGGTGCGGCGGGCGGTCCACGCCTCGTCCCACCAGGCGTTGGCAAAAGAAGGGGCGAGCGCCAGCAGGGCGCCAAAGGCAATGATGTTTTTCATGGCAGGCAGGGAAAATTTCAGGCCGGATTCTCACGGCCCAAGGTGTCCTTGCCATGACATGAAATATGGGGATGGATAGTCCGAACGGACTATCGAAGCTTGCGCATCGATGCTGGACGCGGCACGGGACCAGTCTGGCGGCCCTCTCAGATCCCCGGCTCCGGCGACCGGTCAGGCACCCCCTTGTAGGAGCGGTCCTCTGACCGCGACGCAGCGGTTGCAGTCCACCGGCTCCGATACCGGCTTATGTCTTGGTCATAAGACTCCTCCCACGGAATCACGGCTTCGGTGGCGGATCGAGCGCACCTCCTGTAGGAGCGGTCTTCTGACCGCGACACGGCGGTTGCAGTCCCCAGCCTCCGATACAGGCCGCCGTCGCAGTCAGAAGACCGCCCGCACAGCGAGCGCCGCCGGACGCGCGTGAATCAGCTTACTGACCGCCAAGCAGCGGATGCGCGGCCTCCGGCCTCAGCACCTCCGCATCCCACCCGAACACCTCTGCCAGCCGCTCGAAAGCCGTGCCCGGCCCGCAGCGCAGGTCGATGCCGGCGCCGCTGAGCGGGTGACGGATATGCATATATATACAGGCGAGCAGCAGCCGCGACTCGCCGCACAGGCCGGCGACGTAGCGGTTGTGCGCGCCTTTGCCATAGGTCGCGTCGCCGATGACCGGATGGGCGATGTGCTTCATGTGGCGGCGGATCTGGTGGGTGCGGCCGGTCAGCGGCATCGCCTCGACCAGCGCGTAGCGGCTGCTCGGGTAGCGGTCGATCGCCACCGGCATTTCGGCCACGGCCAAGCGCCGGTAGCGGGTGACGGCCGGCTGCGCCGCCACCGGTTCGGCGCCCTCGCGTGCGCCGCGCGGGTCGATCGCGTCGTCGATGCGGCGCAGCGGGTGGTCGATCTCGCCCGACTCCGGCGGGTGGCCGCGCACCACGGCGAGATAGCGCTTGGCCGGCAGGTGCTGCGCGAACTGCTGCGCCAGCGCGTGCGCCGACACGGCGTCGAGCGCGAACACCAGCACGCCCGAGGTGCCGCGGTCCAGCCGGTGCACCGGCCACACGCGCTGCCCGATCTGGTCGCGCAGCCGCTGCACCGCGAACTCGGTTTCGTGGCGATCGAGCGCCGTGCGATGCACCAGCAGGCCGGACGGCTTGTCGATGGCGATCATGACCTCGTCGCGGTACAGGATGTCGAGCATGGAGACGTCCGCTTTCATGGAGCCGCGGATCATGCACCAGCAGGTCGAGGAATGACACGGGGAATCGATGTAAACCAAAGTGATATGTCAAAGAAATGCCCGGCATGAACCTTGTCCATGATCAACATGAACATGCCCATGCCGCGGCACCATGCATCCGTCCGGTTCCCGCGGGCGTGCCCCGGCTGACTGCGCTGTCGCAGCGTGCGCGGCGCATGTCGCTGACCGGCCACACCACCCATCCGAGGTCGCCCAGAAAATGCACTTCACGCCCGCCCCAGCCTTGCCCGACGAGGCCGAAAGACTCGCCGTGCTGGCCGAGTACGCCATCCTCGACACCGACGCCGATCCGCTGTACGACGACTTCGTGCTGCTGGCCACCCGGCTGTGCGGCACGCCGATGGCCTATATCAGCCTGATCGACCACGACCGCCAGTGGTTCAAGGCGCGCACCGGTGGCGGGCCTGACGAAACGCCGCGCAGCATTGCGTTGTGCAGCCACGCGATCGCGCAGCGCGAAGTGTTCGTGGTCGAGGATACGCACGCCGACGCGCGCTTCGCCGGCAATCCGCTGGTCACCGGTGCGCCGCACATCCGCTTCTACGCCGGTGCGCCGCTGGTGACGCCGGAAGGTCATGCGGTCGGCGCGCTGTGCGTGGCCGACCACGTCGCACGCCAGCTCAGCGCCGGGCAGATCGAATCGCTGGCCGCACTGGCGCGTCACGTCGTGTCGCAGCTCGAACTGCGTCGCGCCACGCTGCGTCAGGAGCGCACCCGGCGCGCACTCGAAGCGTCGGAACGCCGCCTGCGCGACATGAACGAACATCTCGAAGAACGCGTCGCCACGCGCACGCTGGAACTGCGCCAGCTCAACGACGATCTGGCCGCCTTCGGCTACTCGTGCGCACACGACCTGCGCACGCCGCTGCGCGCCATCGACGGCTTCTCGCGCATCCTGCTGGAAGAGGCGGCGGCCAGCCTGAACGACGAACAACGCCTGTATCTGGACCGCATCGTCGCCAACACGGTGCGCATGGGCGAGCTGATCGACGCCATCCTCGACTTCTCGCGCATCGGCAGCAAGTCGCCGCAGGTGCAGCGCATCAACCCGGCCGCGCTGGTGCGCGAGGTGGTCGCCTCGCACCCGGGCTACCGCGACGACAAGCGCGTCAAGGTCGACATCGGCACGCTGCCCGACACGCTGGCCGACCCGGTACTGTTCCGCCAGGTGTGGCAGAACCTGATCGACAACGCGCTGAAATTCTCGCGCGCTCAGCCGCGCAGCGAAGTGACGGTGGAAGGCTGGATAGAGCCGGGACGCGCCTGCTACGCGGTCAGCGACAACGGCCCCGGCTTCGACCCGTCGCAGGCGCACCGGCTGTTTCGCGTTTTCGAACGCCTGCATCCGGCGACCGAACATCCGGGCGTGGGCGCGGGTCTGGCCATCGTGTCGCGCATCGTGTCACGCCACGGCGGGCGCATCCGCGCCGAGTCACCGCCGGGCGGCGGCGCCCGCTTCATCATCGAGATGCCGCTGGCGCGCGCCGTAGCGCTCACCCGCGCGGCCGAGCCGGAAACGGTCGCTGCCTGAAGCGGCCCCACCTGACGCGAACCGGCGGACGGTGCTAGATTGACGGCACCATCCAGCGGGAGGTGAGTCATGACTGATGCACGCACGTGTGAATACGTCGTCGACCTGACGAATCATTCCAACCGCCTGCGGCTCGAATCCGCCGTGCCGGGGCGTCCGATGAAGGTGGTGGTGCGCGACCCCGCGCATCCGGACGGGCCGGCAATTCACGGCACCGGCCTGCTCAGCGCCGACGGCCGCAGCTTCGCCATCGACATCCCTACGTCGTCGGGGCTGCACCATCAGACCTGTGACTGGGCCAAGCTGAGCGCCGAACTGAACACCTATTCCGAGTTCGATTGAAGCAAGCGGACGCGACTGCGCGGCTCAGCGCTCGCGTCGCCCGTCCGGCAGCCCGAGCGCGCGCCAGCCGTCGATGCCCAGCTTGTGCAGCGTTTCGATATTGCGCTCGTAGATGCTTTCCGCCTCCGGGAAGGCATCGACCGCGCGCGTGACGCTCGCCTCGCGCAACAGATGTATGGTCGGAAACGGCGCGCGATTCGTGTAGTTGCCGATGTCGTCCGGCTCGGTTTCGGCGAACTGCCACTGCGGGTGGAAAGCGGCGACCTGGATCACGCCTTCGTGGCCCTGCTCGCTGACGGCCTCGTCGACGATGTCGAGGAAGTCGTTGAAATCGAGGAAATCGCCGAGCAGCGAGGCGTGCATGATCAGCGTGGTATCGACCTGCTGCGGATCGGCCGCGGCGAGAAAGTCGATTTCGCGGTCGATGTCTTCGAGCAGACCGTCGAGGTGCTTTGCCTCGCTCACCACGTAACGCACCTGCTCCTTCACATACACCGCCTTGGCGAACGGGCACAGATTGAGCCCGATGACCGCCTTCTCGATCCAGTCACGGGTGGCGGCGATGATTTCGTCCTTGTTCATCAAACAGAATCTTCCAGCAGGAATTGTTCGACCGGGGCGGTCTGCGCGATGTCCATGAACATCGGCGCATGACCGACACCGGGCATCTCCAGCGTGCGCGCCTTCGGGCCGCGCTCGCCCATCTGCATCAGCGTGTCGTGCGTCAGCAGGTCGGATTCTGCACCGCGCACGCACAGCGTCGGGCAGCGTATCGCGTCATACAGGTTCCACAGTTCGATGTCGCCGAGGAACTGCATGGCGGCCAGCGGTTTGCCGATGTCCGGGTCGTAGCCCATTTCGAAACCGCCTTCCGCCGTCGGCCGCGTCACGTGCACGGTCAGGTGGCGCCACTGCGCGTCGGTCAGCGGGCCGAAAGGCGCGCTGACGACGCGAATGTAGCGCTCGGCCTCGTCCAGCGACGCGAACTTCGGCGCCTTGCCCACGTATTCGGCGATGCGGCGCAGGCTGACCGCAGTGACTACCGGACCGACGTCGTTCAGCACCATCCGCGTGACCGGCGTCTGCGGCAGCGCGGCCAGCGCCATGCCGATCAGCCCGCCCATCGAGGTACCGAACCAGTGCACCTGCTCGACACCGAGGCGGGCGATCAGCGTCACCATGTCGCCGACGTACTGTGGAACACCATAGCCGGAAGCGTCCGGCAGCCAGTCGCTGCGACCGCGCCCGACCACGTCCGGGCAGACGACGCGGTAATGCTGCGACAGTCGCTGCGCAAGGAAATCGAAATCGCGGCCGACCCGGGTCAGTCCGTGCACGCACAGCAGCACCCGCGGATTGCCCGGATCGCCCCACTCGGCATAGGCCATCCGGTGCAGCCCCTTCGGGTTGGCACACTGCACGTGCAGCAGCCGCGGCTGTTCGCTCACCCGCGCCCGCCCGAACCACCCCGCCACCTTGTCGATCACGCCCATGTCGCCCCCTAACCCCTAGCCCCTAAAACCCATTGTGCCAGTAGCGCGCGTCCAGCTCGCGGCTGCGTTCGATCGCGATGCCCGCCGCCGTGAAGCGATAGCGCACCGCGCCGTCGTGATCGCTGCGTCGCTGCGTCGCGCCGGCGGCCTCGTAGCGCGCAGCGACGGCCGGATGCGGGTGATTGAAGCGGTTACGGTAGCCGACCGCATGCACCACCTCGCGCGCCGCCACCGCATCGACAAATACCTGCGTGGAAGAAGTGCGGCTGCCGTGGTGCGGACTGACCAGCAGGTATGCAGCAAGCGGCGCGCCTGCCGCCACCAGCTCGCTTTCTCCGTCGGCCAGCAGATCACCGGT
Source organism: Methyloversatilis sp. NSM2 (assembly GCF_038066675.1). Taxonomy (NCBI): domain Bacteria; kingdom Pseudomonadati; phylum Pseudomonadota; class Betaproteobacteria; order Nitrosomonadales; family Sterolibacteriaceae; genus Methyloversatilis; species Methyloversatilis sp. NSM2. Next base: position 420,479 of record NZ_JBBUKV010000017.1, on the reverse strand, counting down.
GATCAGTGCGACGCCGTGCACCGACTGCACCCGCAGCACGCATGACAGCGCATTGCTCGAGCGCGCCCCGCGCAGCACCGCACCCGGCGGCGGGTGCAGCAGTTCGAACAGCACGCCGTCGGCCGCCCACCGCTGCCCGGCGGCGCAGTCCTCGGTGTCCGGCCGCAGCAGCCGCAGCCCGTCGTGCGCTGGCACCGACGACAGCACACGTTCGACCGGCATGCCGTCGAGCAGCGAGGCGGCGCCGCCCGAATGGTCGCTGTCGGCGTGACTGACCAGCAGCCGGTCGAGCCGGCGCACGCCGCCAGCGCGCAGGTAGGGCAGCAGCAAGCGCTCGCCAGCGTCGGCCTCGGCGCCGTAGCGCGGTCCGGTGTCGAACACCAGGTCGTGCGTGGCCGTCTGCACATGCACCGCCAGCCCCTGGCCGACGTCGAGTACGGTGACCGTCATGTCGCCAGGCGAAGGTCGCGGCGGCGTGAACAGCAGCAAGGGCAGCATCAGCGGCAGGGCGAGTACTCGCCCGCTCCACCCGGCCGGTGCCAGCGCGCAGCCGGCGCCGGCGACACCGGCCAGCACCGCCCACGGCGGCGGCGCAGCGCCGTGCCACAGCGCCCAGTCCGGCGTCGTCAGCGTTGCGGCAAAGCTCATCAGCACCGACGTCAACGCATGCGCACAGACGAGCAGCAGGTCGATCGGCAGCAGCACCGCCAGCAGGGCCAATGGCGTGATCAGCCCGCTGACCAGCGGTATTGCGAACAGATTGACCAGCGGTGCCAGCAGCGACATGCGGCCGAACAGCGCAAGCGTTAGCGGCGCCAGCCCGACGGTGATCGCCGCCTGCGCCTGCAGCCAGCGACGCAGCGGACGACGGGCGCCGACGCCGCTTGCTGCGGCATAGAGCAGCAGGGCCACCGCACCGAATGACAGCCAGAAGCCGGCGTCGATCACCGCCAGCGGATGCAGCGGCAGCACGACGGCTACCGCCAGCGCCAGCGCGCGCGATGGCGACGAGAAGCGCCCGGCGAGCAGCGCAAGGCCGGCGGTGGCGAGCATGATGAGCGTGCGCTGCGCCGGAATGCCGAAGCCGGCGAGCGCACAGTAGGCGGTGGCGGCCAGCAGCCCGGCCAGAACACCCGCCCGCTGCGCCGGACAGCGCAGCGCAAGCAGGGGCACGCGGCGCCAGACCGCAGCACACAGCCAGCCGGCCAGCGCCGCCACCATGGTTACGTGCAGGCCGGAGATCGACACCAGATGGGTCAGACCGGCGCGCTCGAACAGGTCCCACTGCGCCGGCGGAATGGCGCGCTGGTCGCCGATCGCCAGCGCGATCAGCACGCCCGCCCACGGATGGGTGATGGATGCGCCATCGACCACGCCGAGCGCGCGTTCGAAGCGCTCGCGTACCGCCTGCCGCGCGCGCTGCACCGCGTAGCCGATACCCGCCGCCTCGGCCTCCAGCATGCGCGGCACGGCGTCGCCGGAGATACGTACATGACCGGTGGCGCCGATGCCGCGTGCAAACAGCCAGCCTTCGTAGTCGAAGCCGTGCGGATTCATGTTGCCGTGCGGCCGCTTCAGTCGCACGCGCAGCTGCCAGCGACTGCCGGCCGGCAAGGCGGGGCGCGCCAACGATGCCTGCTCGCCGCGCGCGTCGTACCAGTTCAGCACGATGCGCGGCGGCACGCCGGGCGGCGCCCGCTCGACCTCGAAATCGAAGCGCAGGCCGCGCTCGATGCGCACCGGCAAGCCGGCGACGACGCCGACGATGTCGATGTCACGCCCTTCGAGCCCGCCTTCCAGACGCCGGTCGAGCTGTGTCAGCCCCCAGCCGGCCGCCCAGCAGAACGACGCCAGCAGCACGCCGAGGCAGGACAGCTCGCGCCGGCGGCGCCCGCCGAGCATGCACACCAGCGCCAGCACCGCCAGCGCGCCGAGCTGCGGCCAATCGGGCAGCCTTGCGAGCCGCGACGCGATGAAGGCGCCGGCCACCAGTGACGATGCGAGACGGATGGACATTCATCGATTATCGCCCAACCACCCATATGGCATATATCGATGACACCCTCCGCCACCCGCGGCCGGAACCTCCGCTCGCGGCGCCGATCCAGAGCAGGCAGGATGCGACGTCGGCCACGCCCCGGCGGCTCGTCTTGACGCTACGCTGTGCGCGACGACCCGCCCCCACACATGAAGAAAATCATCCGCAGTTACCTGCCCGACACCGAAAGCCTGCGCCGCAACCGCTGGCTGGCGCCGTTTGCCGATACCCTGGGTCACCCGCGTCTGTGGCGACTGAACCGCCACAGCTGCGCCGGCGGCGTCGCCGTGGGACTTTTTGCCGGACTGATACCGGGGCCGTTGCAGATGCTCGGTGCGGCGCTGCTGTCAGTGCTGCTGCGGGTGAACCTGCCGATGGCGCTGGTGGTCACCTTCTACAGCAACCCGCTCACCATCGTGCCGCTGTATGCGGTCGCCTGGGCCTACGGCCGGCTGGTGATGCCGCTGCTCGGCCTGCAGATGCCGGAGGGCGCGCAGTTCCACGCGCCGGTCATTCCGGACGACGCCGGTTTCAGCGGCTGGATGCATGCGCTGGCCGACTGGTTCTTCGCGCTCGGCGAGCCGCTGCTGATCGGTCTGCCGCTGCTGGCGCTGACGCTGGCCGGGCTCGGCTACGTGGCCGTGCTCGGCACCTGGCGCTGGCATCTGATCCGCAGCTGGCGCCGCCGCGCCGAGCGACGCCGAAAGCCATGACGCTCACACGCGAGAAATTCGCGCTCTATCAGCGCTTCGGCGGAGACCTCGACGCCCGCACGCGCGCGGCGCCCGACACGCGCACGCTGCTGTCCGACGAGGAGTGGGCGATGATCGACGATCTGCGCATGCAGATTGCCGTGGTCAGGTCGGGTCACGCGTCGGACGCGTTCGCGACGACAGTGCGGCAGCGGCTGGACGAGATCGCCGACGCCGACCTGCGCGCTGCGTTGTGGGACAGCCGGTAACGTAGCGCCGCGCACCTTCGTCCGCCGGGTCGCGGCCAAGGCCGCTCCCACAGGGGGGCGCCCGAGTCGCGGCCGGAGCGTGAGCCGGGATTCTGCGGGAGGGGTCTTCTGACCCCGACGGCGGCCTGTACGGAAGCTTGCGGACGGCGGCGGCCGGGTCGCGGCCAGGGCCGCTTCCATGGGAGAAGCGCCGGCGGTCTTCCCGCGAGGCCGCTGCAGCCCGGGTCAGAACCGGCCGTCCACCAGCCTCACGGTGCGGTCGGTACGCGCCGCCAGCCTTTCGTCGTGGGTGACGATGACGAAACTGGTGCCGCGAGTGCGGCTCAGCGTCAGCATCAGGTCGAACACGCCGTCGGCGGTGCGGCTGTCCAGGTTGCCGGTCGGTTCGTCGGCCAGCACGCAGGCCGGCTGCGTCACCAGCGCGCGGGCGATGGCAACACGCTGGCGTTCGCCGCCGGACAGTTCGCCCGGCTGGTGCTCGACCCGGTGCGCCAGCCCGACTTCGGCCAGCATGGCCGCAGCCGCTTCGCGCGCCTGGGCGCGGGTCTGGCGGCGGATCATCAGCGGCATCGCCACGTTGTCCAGCGCCGAGAACTCGGCCAGCAGATGGTGGAACTGGTAGACGAAACCTAGCGAGCGGTTGCGCAGCGCACCGCGCGCCGCCTCGCCGAGCGACGAATAGTCCTGACCGAGCAGCGACACGCTGCCCGCGGTCGGCACATCCAGCCCGCCCAGCAGGTGCAGCAGCGTGCTCTTGCCGGAGCCGCTGGCGCCGACGATGGCGACCCGCTCGCCGCGGATGACATCGAGGTCCACGCCGGACAGCACCGGCACCTCGACCTTGCCCTGATGGAATACCTTGGTCAGCCCGCGGCAGCTCAGCACGATGTCACTCATAGCGCAGCGCCTCCGCCGGTTGCACGCGCGACGCGCGCCAGCTCGGATAGAGCGTGGCGACCAGGGTCAGCACGCCGCCGATCAGCGTCACCGTCACGACATCGCTCATCAGGATTTCCGACGGCAGCTCCGGAATGAAATACACCTCGGACGACCACAGCGACACGCCGACGATCTTCTCGATGGCGGGCACCACCACGTCGAGGTTGGCCGCCAGCAGCACGCCGCCGGCCACGCCGAGCAGCAGGCCGAAGCCGCCGATGATGGCGCCCTGCACGACGAACACCGCCATCATGCTGGCCGGGCTGGCGCCCAGCGTGCGCAGGATGGCGATGTCGGCCTGCTTGTCGGTCACCACCATGATGAGCATGGACACGATGTTGAAAGCAGCCACCGCGACGATGAGCGACAGGATGATGAACATCATGTTCTTCTCGATCGCGATGGCGCGGAAGAAGTTGGCGTGCTGGCGCGTCCAGTCGCCGACCAGCAGCTCCTGGCCGGACAGCTGGGCGTGCAGTTCGCGCGCCACGCGCGGCGCGTCGAACAGGTCGCCCAGCTTCAGGCGCACGCCGGACACGCGGTCTTCCATCCGGTACAGCGTCTGCGCGTCCTGCATGTGGATCAGCGCGAGGCTGGCGTCGTATTCGAAATGCCCGGCCTCGAACACGCCCACCACGGTGAACTGCTTCAGCCGCGGCAGCACCGCGGCTGGCGTCACCAGGCCCTGCGGCGCGATCAGCGTCACCTTGTCGCCCAGCTGCACCTGCAGCGCGCGCGCCAGTTCGAGGCCCAGCACCACGCCGTAGCCACCGGGCTGCAGGTCGGTCAGCTTGCCGGCGCGCATGTGCTGGCTGAAGTCGGCCACGCCGTCCTCGGCCGCCGGCAGCACGCCGCGCACCATGGCACCGCGCACCGTCTGGTCGAAGGACAGCATGGCCTGTTCGCTCACATAGGGCGCGGCCGCCTTGACCTCGGGGTTCTTCAGCACGGCGTCGGCCACCTGCTGCCAGTCGGCCAGTTCGTTGTCGTAGCCGGTCACCTGAATGTGCGAGGCGACGCCGAGGATGCGGGTGCGCAACTCCTTCTGGAATCCGTTCATCACCGACAGCACGGTGATCAGCGCCGCCACCCCGAGCGCCAGCCCGAAGGTGGAGATCAGGGAAATGAAGGAAATGAAGCCGTTGCGCCGTTTCGCCCGCACATAGCGCAGGCCGAGCAGGATTTCGTAGTTCATGGGGTCGGCATGGTACCGGATGGCGCCCGCGCGCCCGCCAGGGATGATGCGGCAGCGCCGCGTCGGATTCCGCCGACCGGGCAGCGGCCAGTCCCCCGCGCGGCGTGCCGCAAGCCGGGTAAACTCGCGCCCATGTCCCTGCATCTCGTCCTGCCCGGCCTGCTCTGGCCGTCGACTTCACCGCTGCCGCCCCCCCGCACCCCGGCGCTGTCGCTGCTGCTGGGCCGTGGTCGCCGGACCTCCCGGGCCGCGCGCGCGCCTGAACACCTGCTGGCCGAGCTGTTCGGCCTCGACGAGCGGGCGCCGCTCGGCGCGCTGCGCTGGGCCGGCACAGGTGAGCCAGCCGACACCCGCTGCTGGCTGGCGGCCGATGCCACTCACCTGCGCTTCGCGCGCGACGCACTGATGCTGACCGACCGCCCGGACGTCGCGCCGGACGCACAGGAGGCCGCCGCGCTGGCCGCGTCGTGGAACGCCCACTTCGCAAACGTCGGCTGGCTGCACCTGCCCTCCGGCGGTCACGGCCATCTGTCGCTGCTGGAGCCGCTGGACGTCGACACCGTGCCGCCGGGCGCCGCGCTCGGGCGCAAGATCGACGCCTCAATGCCGGCCGGTCGCGACGGCGCGAAGCTGCGCCAGTGGATGAACGAGACGCAGATGCTGTTCCACGCCCACCCGGTCAACGTCGCACGCGAAGAGGCGGGCCGGCCGGTCATCAACAGCCTGTGGTTCTGGGGCGCCGGCAGCCTGCCGGTACGCGCCGACATTCCCTGCATGCAGCTGTGGGCGGACGACCCGCTGGCGCACGGTCTGGCGCACGCCGCCGGCGTGCGGGCGGCACCGCTGCCGGACAAGACCGGCGTCGCACTGCAGGAAGGCAACCTCGTACTGCTGCAGGACGCGCTGGCGCCCGCCCTTTACCTGGACGCCGTCGCTTGGACGCAAGCGGTCGAAGCGCTCGACCGCGACTGGATCGCGCCGGCGCTCGACGCGCTGCGCCGCGGCGACGTGCAGTCGGTCACGGTGCGCCTCAGCGGCGACGAAGCCGCGGTCGCCGTGACCACCGAACGCCGCGACCTGTGGAAGTTCTGGCGCCGCCCGCACCCCCTGACCCCTGGTCCCTGACCCCCAGCCCCTAGCCCCTAGCCCCTAGCCCCTAGCCCCTAGCCCCTAATAAGACAGTGACCCTCATCCTGAACCGCCCCATCCCGGCGCGCAGCTCCGCGCTGCTCGAACAGCAGGGCATCCATCCGCTGCTGGCCCGGCTGTATGCCGCGCGCGGTGTGCAGGACCGCAGCCAGATCGACTATTCACTGAAGGCGCTGCTGCCGCCGGACGCGCTGACCGGCACCGCAGAAGCGGCGCAGATGCTGGCCGACGCGATCGAGGCCGACGCGCGCCTGCTCATCGTCGCCGACTACGACTGCGACGGCGCCACCGCCTGCGCCCTCGGCATCCGTGCGCTGCGGGCGATGGGCGCCAACGTGAACTACCTGGTGCCCAACCGCTTCGAGTACGGCTACGGGCTGACGCCGGAAATCGTCGATCTCGCGGCGCACGCCGAGCCGGACATCATCATCACCGTGGACAACGGCATCGCCAGCGTCGAAGGCGTGGCGCGCGCCAACGAACTGGGCGTATCGGTGCTGGTGACCGACCATCACCTGCCGGGCGACGAACTGCCGCTGGCCGACGTGATCGTCAACCCGAACCAGCCGGGCTGCACCTTCCCGAGCAAAGCGATCGCCGGCTGCGGCGTCATGTTCTACGTGATGCTGGCGCTGCGCGCGGAACTGCGCCGGCGCGGCGCCTTCGCCGGGCGCGAGGAACCCAATCTGGGCAACCTGCTCGACCTGGTCGCGCTCGGCACCGTGGCCGATGTGGTCAAGCTCGACCACAACAACCGCGTACTGGTGACCCAGGGCATGCAGCGCATCCGCGGCGGCAAGCTCACGCCGGGCCTGCGCGCGCTGTTCGCCGCGGCCGGCCGCGAGCCGGAGCGGGCCACCTCCTTCGATCTCGGCTTCGCCATTGGCCCGCGTCTGAACGCGGCCGGCCGGCTGTCCGACATGTCGCTGGGCATCGAATGCCTGATCACCGACGATTTCGCGCGCGCGCTGTCACTGGCGCAGCAGCTGGACGCGATGAACCGCGAGCGGCGCGAGATCGAACAGGGCATGCAGGAAGAGGCGGAAGCCCAGCTGGCCGGCATCGACATCGGCGAGTCGACATCGCTAGCGCTGTTCCACCCGGACTGGCACCAGGGCGTGATCGGCATCGTCGCCTCGCGCGTCAAGGAACGCGCGCACCGGCCAACCATCGCCTTTGCGCGCGGCAACGAGGGCGAGATCAAGGGCTCCGGCCGCTCGATACCGGGACTGCACCTGCGCGACGCGCTCGATCTGGTGTCCAAGCGCGAACCCGGCCTGCTCATCCGCTTCGGAGGCCACGCGATGGCGGCCGGCCTGACCGTGCACGAGCACGATTTCGAGCGCTTCCGTGACGCCTTCGAACAGGCGGTCGCCGACATGGTGGAACCTTCGGCGCTGACCCGCACCATAGAAACCGACGGCGCGCTCGAAGCTTCGCTGATGAACCTGCACGCGGCCACCCTGATGGAAGCCGAAACCTGGGGCCAGGGCTTTCCGCCGCCTGTTTTCGCCGACCGTTTCGAAGTGCGCAACCAGCGTCTGCTGAAGGACAAGCACCTGAAACTGTCGCTGGCAAAGGACGGTAACGTGTTCGATGCAATATGGTTCAACCGCGCCGAACCGCTGCCCGAACGGGTGACCGCCGCCTACCGGCTGGACATCAACGAGTACCAGGGCGTGCGCCGTGTGCAGCTGATGGTGGAACACGCCGAACCGGCCTGATACGGACGGAGCGCCGGCGCGACCTTGCCCTGTCAGCGGCGGCGATCTTCCAGCGTTATCGCTGAAGACCTCAACGAAGGACGACGACCATGTCTCACGACCGCTTTTTCCGCCGCGAAATGAGCCGCCGCGACTTCCTGTGGCTGTCCGGCATCGCCGGCGCCGCAGTGACGCTGCCGCAGCTGTCCGGCTGTGCCACCGACCCGATCACCGGCCAGCAGGTGCTGGTCGGCCTGTCCGAGCAGGACGAGATCGGCATCGACCACAAGCACTCGCCGCAGCAGTTCTCGTCCGACTACGGCGCGGTGCAGGACGCCGAACTGAACCGCTACGTGAACGACCTCGAACTGTCGCTGGCGAAGCACACGCACCGGCCCGACGTGCCCTACAGCGCGCGCGTCGTGAACGCCAACTACATCAACGCCTACACCTTTCCTGGCGGCAGCATGGCGTGCACGCGCGGCATCATGCTGGACATGGACAGCGAGGACGAGCTGGCCGCGCTGCTCGGCCACGAGACCGGGCACGTGAACGCGCGCCACAGCGCCAAGCAGGCCGGGCGCACGATGATGGCGCAGGTCGGCGCCACGGCGGTCAATGTGGCGGTGGCGATGTCCGACTACCGCGGTGCCGCGCCGCTCGCCAACATCGCCACCCAGGTTGGCGCCAGCGCGCTGCTGGCCGGCTACTCGCGCGCCGACGAACGGCAGGCCGACGCGCTCGGCATGGAATACATGACGCGCGCCGGCTACAACCCGGACGGCATGGTGAACCTGATGGACATGCTGCGCAGCCAGCACAAGGAAAAACCCAGCCTGCTGCAGACCATGTTCTCATCGCACCCGATGTCGGACGAGCGCTACGCCACCGCCGAGCGCGAGGCGCTGGACACCTACGGCAGCCTGCGCAACAAGAAGCTGTCGCGCGAGCGCTACATGGACCACACGGCAGGCCTGCGCAAGCTGGCGCCGGCGATCAAGTCGCAGCAGGAAGGCGAGTCGCTGATGGCGAAGAAGTCGCTGGACGACGCCGAAACGCGCTTCGCGCAGTCGCTCAAGGTCGCGCCGGACGACTATTGCGGCAACGTGCTGATGGGCAAGTGCCTGCTGGCGCAGAAGCAGTACGCCGACGCCGACCGCCACTTCGCGCGCGCCGCCGAGGTGTATCCGGGCGAAGGTCAGGCCATGTACCAGCGCGGCGTGTCCAAGCTGGCACTGGGCCGGGCCCCTGAGGCGCTGGCCGCCTTCAACGCCTACGATCGCGTGCTGCCGGGCAACCCGACCACGCTTTTCCTCAAAGGCGTGGCCTACGAAACGATGCAGGACAAGCGCGCCGCCAGCCAGCACTACGCCGCCTACATCCGCAGCGGCAGCAAGGACGCACAGGCCAAGTTCGCCTACCAGCGGCTGCAGGCCTGGGGGGTCGTCAAGTAGCCCGACGCAGGCAGCGACGAGGATCTGCATACATTTGTGTCGGACACCGGGTAAGCGCGGCCAGCCGCTCCCACGCCGCGGCGCCGCCGCGCGCGGAGCGCGTGAAACGGTCATTCCGTCGTCACGCTGCAGTGCGCCTTGTGACGGATTCCCGGCAGGGTTAGCATCGCGCGGCGTCGTTTTTTGTCCATTGCCGGCAACCCCCTGCAACGGACAGTACGAAGCACCCACCACCACGAGGAGGAGCATCAACCATGTCTGAACAGAACAAGACGCAGTCGGCCCGCCGCAACTTCCTGGCCAAGGCTGCAGGCACCGCTGCCGGTACCGCGGCAATCGCCTTCCCCAGCATTTCCGTCGCCCAATCCCCGGTCACCCTGCGCTTCCAGTCGACCTGGCCGGCGAAGGACATCTTCCACGAATTCGCGCAGGACTACGCCAAGCTGGTCAATGACATGTCCGGCGGCCGCCTCAAGATCGACGTGCTGCCCGCCGGTTCGGTGGTGAAGGCCTTCGACCTGCTGGACGCGGTCAACAAGGGCACGCTCGACGGCGGTCACGGCGTTATCGCCTACTGGTACGGCAAGAATTCCGCACTGGCGCTATGGGGCTCCGGTCCGGCCTTCGGCATGGACGCCAACATGCTGCTGGCCTGGCACGAGTTCGGCGGCGGCAAGGCGCTGCTGGACGAGATCTACAAGAGCCTGAACATGGACGTCGTGTCCTACATGTACGGCCCGATGCCGACCCAGCCGCTGGGCTGGTTCAAGAAGCCGGTCACCAAGGCCGAGGACATGAAGGGCCTGAAGTTCCGTACCGTCGGCCTGTCGATCGACGTGTTCACCGACATGGGTGTGTCGGTCAATGCGCTGCCCGGCGGTGAAATCGTGCCGGCGATGGACCGCGGCCTGCTCGACGCAGCCGAGTTCAACAACGCCGCCTCCGACCAAGTGCTCGGCTTCCCCGACGTGTCCAAGGTGTGCATGCTGCAGAGCTTCCACCAGGCCTCGGAACAGTTCGAAATCCTGTTCAACAAGAAGCGCCTCGAAGCACTGCCTGCCGACCTGCGCGCCATCATCGCCAACGCGGTGCCGGCCGCTTCGGCCGAAATGTCGTGGAAGGCCATCGACCGCTACTCCACCGCCTACCAGGAAATGCAGGAGAAGCAGGGCGTCAAGTTCTACAAGACGCCGGATGCCATCCTGAAGGCACAGCTCGCCGCCTGGGACAAGGTGACCGAGAAGAAGGCGGCCGAAAACCCGATGTTCAAGAAGGTGCTGGAATCGCAGCGCGCCTTCGCCCGTCGCACCGCGAAGTGGCAGAACGACACGACGGTGAACTTCAAGATGGCCTACGACCACTTCTTCGCGAAGAAGGGCTGAGGCCACACGCTGCAAACGAGCCGGCGTCTCCAAAAGGGGCGCCGGCTTTTTTGACTCCAAAAGAAAAGGACGGGCACCCACAGGTGTCCGCTTGATGCCATGCAGAAACTTCTCCTGCGCGTAGACCAGTTCAACACACTGGTCGGCCACGCCTTCGCGTGGACCATAGTCGGGCTCACGCTGCTCATCACCTGGGAGGTGTTTTCGCGCTACGTGCTGAATTCGCCGCACGCCTGGGTATTCGACGCGACCTACATGCTCTACGGCACGCTGTTCATGATGGCCGGCGCCTACACGCTGGCCACCGGCGGCCACGTGCGCGGTGACGTGCTGTACGGCTTCTTCCGGCCGCGCACGCAGGCCACGCTGGACCTCATTCTGTATTTCGTGTTCTTCATCCCCGGCGTGCTCGCGCTGTGCTGGGCGGGCTGGGACTTCTTCAGCGAATCGATGGCGATCAACGAACATTCGTCGGTCACCTCCGATGGCCCGCCGATCTATCCGTTCAAGGCCATCATCCCGCTGGCCGGTGCGGTGCTGATGCTGCAGGGCGTGGTCGAGATCCTGCGCTGCATCGTCTGCATCCAGCAGGGCGAGTGGCCCTCGCGCACGCACGACGTCGAGGAGGTCGATGTCGAAAAACTGCGCCACATGGTGCATGCCGATCTGCCTGAAGGCAGCGAAGGAGCGTCCAAATGAGAAAGGAACTCCGTTTCGGCTTCGGCCTGATGGCGATCATCATCGCCGCCACGGCCATTCTGATGCCGGCGCCGTCCGAGTGGACCGGCGGCCATCTCGGCCTGCTCATGCTGGCGCTGGTGGTGGTGGCCATCATGCTCGGCTTCCCGACCGCCTTCACGCTGATGGGCATGGGTGTGCTGTTCTCCTGGCTGGCCTACCGGATGCAGAACCCGGACATCGCCACCCAGCAGACGCTGGACCTGATGGTGCAGCGCGCGTTCTCGGTCATGACCAACGACGTGCTGATATCGATCCCGCTGTTCGTGTTCATGGGCTATCTGGTCGAGCGCGCCAACCTGATCGAGAAGCTGTTCAAGAGCCTGCATCTGGCGATGGCCCGGCTGCCCGGTTCGCTGGCGGTCGCCACGCTGGTCACCTGCGCCATCTTCGCCACCGCCACCGGCATCGTCGGCGCGGTGGTGACGCTGATGGGTCTGCTCGCGCTGCCCGCCATGCTGCGCGCCGGCTACGACGTGCGCCTGTCGGCCGGCGTGATCACTGCCGGCGGCTGCCTGGGCATCCTGATCCCGCCCTCGGTCATGCTCATCGTCTATGGCGCGACCGCCGGCGTATCGGTGGTGAAGCTGTATGCAGGCGCCTTCTTCCCGGGCCTGATGCTGGCCGGCCTCTACATGCTGTACGTGATCCTGGTCGCCAAGCTGCGCCCGGACATGGCGCCGCCGCTGCCGGACGACGAACGGCACGTCGAACTGCCGCCGTCGACGGCCGGGGTGGCGAAGCAGTACGGCCAGCGCGCGCTGCCGGCGCTGCTGGCTGCGCTCAAGGGCCCGCGCAACGCCGGTGTGGCCACCGGCACGATCATGCGCCAGCTGTTCGTGACGCTGCTGCCGCTGATCGCGGTCGCGGTAGCGCTGACGGCGATCCACGGCAACCTCACGAAGGCCGATGCGGTGGCCGACGTGCTGCCCGACAGCCTGCAGTCCTTCGACAGCGACTATTCCTCGGGTGGCGATCTGGCCGAACCACCGGCTGACGAAGGCGGGCTGCAGGAACCGCCTGCAGCCGACGGCCTTGCAGAACCGCCGTCGACCGGCGGAGACCTGGCGGAACCGCCGGGCGCCGAGCCGACCGTCGCCGAGCCGACCGTCGCCGAGCCTGCAGCGCCGTCGCTGGCCGAGCCTGCTGCCGCCGGGGCCGCAGCGGCACCGGCAGAAGTGGCCGAGGCGAAGTCGGCACCGCGCGGCTTCTGGATCGCGGTTGCCGTGTGCGCGGTGCTGATGCTCGCCTACTACGCGATGCTGAGCTTCGAGCGGCTGGAAATCTTCAAGATGCTGCTGTCGTCCTTCTTCCCGCTGGCCATCCTGATCCTGGCGGTGCTCGGCACCATCGTGTTCGGCCTGGCGACGCCGACCGAGGCGGCGGCGATCGGCGCCTTCGGTGGCGCCTTGCTGGCGGCAGCCTACGGTCAGCTCAACTTCGGCGTGGTGAAGGAGTCGGTGTTCCTGACCGCCAAGACCTCGGCCATGGTGTGCTGGCTGTTCGTCGGCAGCGCCATCTTCTCGGCCGCGTTCGCGCTGCTGGGCGGACAGGAACTGGTGGAGAAGTTCGTACTGGACCTGGACCTGACGCCGATTCAGTTCATGATCCTGGCGCAGTTCATCATCTTCGTGCTGGGCTGGCCGCTGGAGTGGACGGAAATCATCGTCATCTTCATGCCGATCTTCATCCCGCTGCTGGCGCACTTCAACATCGATCCGCTGTTCTTCGGCCTGCTGGTGGCGATCAACCTGCAGACGGCCTTCCTGTCGCCGCCGGTGGCGATGTCGGCCTTCTATCTGAAGGGGGTGGCGCCGCCGCACGTGACGCTGAACCAGATCTTCGCCGGGATGCTGCCCTTCATGGGCATACAGGTGATCGCGCTGATCCTGCTCTATCTGTTCCCGGGCATCGGCATGTGGCTGCCCAACTATCTGTACAACTGATCGCAACGGTACAGATCAGGGTGTTATGACGACGACGGCGCTGCGGCGCCGTCGTTTTTTTGGCCACAACGTAGAATCGCCCCGATGCTCTCCGCCGAACACACCCGCCTGCTGATCCGCCTGCGCTGGACAGCTTTCTTCCTGCTCGCCGGCGCCTACGTGCTGGTGTTCTTCCACCGCACCGCGCCGGCAGCCATCGCCGGCGAACTGGCGCGCGACTTCAACGTCGGCCCGGCCTCGCTCGGTGCGCTGGCATCCAGCTACTTCTGGATCTACATGGTGATGCAGATCCCGACCGGGGTACTCGCCGACACGCTGGGCCCGCGGCGCATCGTCGCGCTCGGCGGCGTGATCGCCGGCATCGGCTCGATCACCTTCGCGCTGGCCGACACGCTGTGGGTGGCAGTGATCGGGCGCACGCTGGTCGGCCTCGGCGTGTCCTTCCCCTTCATCGCTCTGCTCAAGATCAACGCCGCCTGGTTTCCGGAAAGCCGCTTCGCTACGCTGAATGGCGTCACCATGTTCATCGGCAATCTGGGCGCCGCCAGCGCAGCCTTGCCGCTGGCCTGGGTGGTGACGATGGTGTCCTGGCGCACGGTATTCGTCGCACTCGGCCTGCTGTCGATGCTGCTGGCACTGGTGACCTGGCTGCGCGTGCGCGACCGGCCGGAAGATGCCGGCCTGCCCACCATGCGCGAACTGGACGGCAAGCCGGCGCACGCGCCGCTGCCAGTCGGCGACTGGAAGGCCGGTCTGGCACAGGTCGCGCGCAACCGCGCCAGCTGGCCCGGTCTGTTCGTCAATGCAGGCATCGCCGGCAGCCTGTTTTCCTTCGCCGGTCTGTGGGGCGTGCCCTACCTGATGGCGGCGCACGGCATGGAACGCGCGGTCGCCGCGCAGCACACCACGCTGCTGCTGGTCATCTTCGCCTGCAGCTGCCTGGGCATCGGCCGGCTGTCCGATCACCTGCGCCGGCGCAAGCCGGTCATGCTGAGCTATGCCGCGCTCTACGTCGCCGGCTGGCTGCCCTTCGTGCTCGCCGACGGCGCGCTGCCGCCGCTGGCGACCTACGCCACGTGTGCGCTGATCGGTGTTTCCGCCGCCGCCTTCTCGCTGACCTGGGCCTGTGCGAAGGAAGTGAATCCGCCGGCGCTGTCCGGCATGGCGACCAGCCTGGTCAATGTCGGCTGCTTTCTCGGTGCGGCACTGCTGCAGCCGCTGGTCGGCTGGGTGATCGAGCTGTATTCGCCTTCGATCGCCGAAGCGACGCACGAAGCGGTGACCATGGGCATACGGGTGCTCGCTGTCGCCGCGCTGGGTGGCTTCGTCGCCGCCTGCTTCATCCGCGAGACCGGCGGTCGCAACCTGACGGAGTCGCACGGATGAATGCGCTGGTCGGCCTGATGGTGCAGGTGATGCTGCCGCTTTCGCTGCTGGTGGCGGCCGGCGGCTGGTGGGCGGCGCGCATGGGAGAAGGACGCGACGCCGACGTGCTGCGTGCGCAGCTGAACCGGCTAGTGCTCTACGTGTTCTACCCGGCCATTCTGTTCGCGGTGGCGGCCAGCACGCCGATCAGCCTGGAGCTGCTGACCGTACCCTTCCTGGTCGGTCTCGGCACGCTGGCCAACGGCGCCCTGCTCTATCTGCTGCTGTGGAAGACGCGACTCGGGGCGAAGCTGCACGACACCACGCGCGCCGCCATCATGCTCGGCGGAATGTTCGGCAACACCTTCAACGTCGGCGCGCCGGTGCTGGAGTTCTTCTTCGGCAACGGCGCGATGCGCTACGCCATCTTCAACGACATGTTCATGACCATGCCCTTCGTGTGGACACTGGGCGTGTGGATCGCCACCCGTCTCGGTTCGCACGCCGAAGGCGAACGGCCGGACGTGCTGCGCACCGTGCTGATGATGCCGCCGATCTGGGCCTTCGTGCTCGGCCTCGGCGCGCAATACACCGGGCTGGCCTACCCGCCGCTGGTACAGGCGGCGCGCTTCATCGGCCAGGCGGCGATTCCGGTCATCATTTTCGTGCTGGGCATGACCATTCCGTGGCGCCGGCTGGTGCCGCGCACCGAAATCCTGGTCGCCTCCGGCGTCAAGCTGCTGGTCGCGCCGCTGCTGATCTGGGGGCTGGTGCTGCTGGTGTCCGATACGCCGAACGAGGCACAGCGCGCATCGCTGGTCGAGTGCGCGACGCCCACCTTCATGACCTCGCTGCTGCTGGCCGAGCGCTTCAAGATCGACGCCGCGGCGTCGGCGCTGCTGATCGGCTGGAGCACGCTGCTGTTCTGGCTGTCGTTGCCCTTGCTGATGGGGCTGGGCCTGTTCGGCTGACGCCCGCTGCCGGCGCCCTACCGCCGGGACGGCGTGCTGCAGCGGGCCAAGGCAGACTTTGCACCATCGTCGCCTGGATCGATCAGCGGCAGCAGCGCGGCCAGCGGATTCACCAGTGCCAGCGCCGCCGCCGGCAGCAGCCGGGCCAGCAGAGGACCTTTTTCGAGCGACACCTCAGGCTGGGCGAAACGGCCGGTGATCCGCACCGGCGTGCGCAGGCTGAGCGGCGATACGTCCTTCGGCGCAGCGCGCGCCACCAGGTCCAGCCTTTCGTCGACCAGCGACAGCGAACCGTCGACGCCGAGCGTCGAATCCGCCGTGTCGACGCGCGCGCCCGCGACCGTCACGCGGCCCTTGCGCACCTGCAGATCGGCGATGCCGCAGGTCACCGGGAGTGCGGCGTCACCGCTGAGCATGACGCCCAGCGCCTGCGCGACGTCGATGCCGGCCGCTTCCACCGCCAGGTGCGACACACGGCCCTGCGTCCATACCAGCGCCGCATGACCGTCGGACGACGCCAGCAGTTCGGCGCTTGACCGCCCCTGACCGCGCAGTTCGATACGGCCACCGACCCGTCCAGCGACGTAGGGCGGCGCACCGTCGGCGCGCGGCTGTCGTATCCACTCCTCCAGCCGCAGCCCGCCGCCGCGCAACTGCACGTCCCACTGCGCAATGTCGGCACGACCGTCGAGACCGATGCGACCGGTGAGCCAGCCGTGCGCGAGCCGCGCTTCGAT
This sequence comes from Methyloversatilis sp. NSM2, assembly GCF_038066675.1. Classification (NCBI taxonomy): domain Bacteria; kingdom Pseudomonadati; phylum Pseudomonadota; class Betaproteobacteria; order Nitrosomonadales; family Sterolibacteriaceae; genus Methyloversatilis; species Methyloversatilis sp. NSM2. The sequence continues at coordinate 403,901 of NZ_JBBUKV010000017.1, read as the reverse complement.
GTCGCGGATGTCGAGCACGCCATCGGTAAGGCGCAGGCTGCCGCGCAACGGTGCAATCGCCTGCAGCGAGTCGCTGCCCGATTCGAAGCGCTCTATGTCGATGCGGATGTCGGCATTCATGGCGCGCAAGGACGGCAGATCGAAGTGGCGGTCCGGCAAGACGCGTCCGTTGCGCCGCGCAGAGGACTGCTCGCCCTCGGGTACGCCCACAGCCGGACCGAGATCGGCCAGCCAGAGTACGCTGCCATTCAGCGTTCCGCCCAACCAGGGCAGCCCGTCGCGCCCCGTCTCATAGCGGAACTGGCCCGCCAGCCGGCTGCGGCCGATTCTTGCGGTATCGATCGCCGTCTGCCAGGCATCGGGCTTGCGCTGCAGTCTGCCCTGCAGCGAGAACGCGGGGGTCGATGGCAAGGTCATCGCGAGGGCGTCGCCCAGCGCCGCGAGCGACGGGCCGCTCAACGTGTAGCGCCCGTCCAGTCCGCGCTGCGTCAGCAGATCCTGCACCCGACCGTCGAACGACAGTGCGGCACGACCAAGCTTCAGCGCCAGCGTGATCGGCACGGCCGGTACATCGTCTTCGCCGGACAACCAGGGCAGCGTGGATCCGGTGCTCAGGGTCGCCGTCAGCGGCGACTGCCGATAACGGCCGTCGATGATCGCCCGGATGCCACGTTCGTCCCGCGCGTCGCCGGCCCGCTCGCTGCCATCGCGCATCGAAAAGTTCGCCGTCAGTGCCAGCGTGAGCGACGCATCGTCGACCACGAGACGCCCCTGCGTCACTTCGACGTGTGCCGGCTGCACCCAATCCAGCAGTGGTCGGGCCGGTTCATTGCTCGTTCGCTCGAACTGCCAGTTGGCGCGGCCGTCATCGCCGCGGGCGAGGTGGAGGTCCAGCCCTTCGGCGACCAGGCTCTCGATGCGCAGCGGCGCACCCCTCAACATGCGGAACACGTCCGTGTAGCGCAGCTTCAGACGGGCTTCACGGGCATCCATCAGCGCCGGCCGCGGCGCCCATTCCGGACCGCCGATGCGCAGACGGTCGACGCGAAGGTCGATGCCACCGAGAAGTCGGAGCGCGAAGGTGTCGCGCCCGCCGAGGTCCACCGTGCGGGCGACTGCAGCCGTCAGCCAGCGCTCGGCCGGCTCCGCCAGAAAGAACCAGCCACGCCATTCGCTCCATGCGAACAGCGTGGCCAGCAGACAGCAGGTGGCAAGGAAGAGACGGCAGGCCAGGCCTGCCGCGGTGGAACGCGCGCTCATCTGCCTCTCCGGCTCGCCGCGTTCCCGCTCACGCATCAGCTCTGCTTGGCGCGGATCTGGATCGCGTTCTTGACCGACTTGGCGCCCTTGACGCTCTTGGCGATGCGCTCGGCCTCGGCCTTTTCGGTGGCGTCCTTGGCGAAGCCGGACAGCATCACCTCGCCGTTCAGCGTTTCGACGCTGATGGCCGCCGCGTCGACCGCCTTGGAGTCAACGAACTTGGCCTTCACCGACGCGGTGACGGTCGCGTCGTCGATGTATTCACCGACCGAGGACTGGTCGCGCGTGACGGCGCAGCCCGGCAGCACGGTCAGGGCAGCCAGGGCGGAGAAGGCGGTGGCGAGCATGAGATTGGAACGCATGATGGACTCCCTTGTGATGAACGCTGGTCGCCGGTCGCGACCGCTGCGCAATGAACGGAACCGATCTCGACGGCGCCCGGAATCGGGCAGAAGTCATGCATCCGTCAAGTCGATGACTGCAGTCTAGGGGGGACGCATCGGCCCGCCCGTCGGACAAGCGCCGTCCGCCGTGTAGGACAGCGCCGGCCTACCACCAGCGTTCGAACAGCCGCGCTGCGCGCTCCTGCAGACGCGGCCACAGCGGTCGTCTGCGCCAGGTCTGCGCGTCGATCGTCTGCGACGCAGCGACGTCACGCTCGAACATGCGCGTCATCGCATCGCCAAAGTCCTCGCCGAACACCACCGCATTGACCTCGTTGTTGGCGACGAAACTGCGCCAGTCCATATTGCTGGAACCGACCGTGGACACCACGCCGTCGATGACCGCCGTCTTCGAGTGCAGCACCGCGTCCTGCAGTTCATGAATGCGCACGCCGGCGTCGAGCAGTTCCTGGTAATAGCTGCGGCCGGCATGCAGCACCGGCGAGAAGTCGCTGACCGACGGCAGTACCAGCTGCACGTCGACACCGCGCCGTGCAGCGTCGGCCAGCGCGTCGACCATGTCCTGGCCAGGCGCGAAATAGGCCATGGTCAGATGCACGCTGCGGCTGGCGGCGTCGATCGCGGTGAGCAGCAGCGTGTAGATGCGGTTCTGTCCGTCGTCCGGCGACGACGGCACGATGCGCACCGCGTGCGGGCCTGCGGCCTTGCCGGCCGCCTGCTCGACGGGCGGAGGAAGTGCCGGCTCGCAGCGCTGGTTGCGCCAGGTGTCGCGTACCAGCTCGTCGAGCGCCGCGGCGGCCGGGCCGCGCAGTTCGATCTGCGTATCGCGCCAGCCGTTCTGCTCCGGTGCGCGCGACTTCCTGCCGAACGAACCGGAGGAATAGACCGCGCTGACGTTGATGCCGCCGGTATAGGCGATCTCCCGATCGACCACCAGAATCTTGCGGTGATCGCGGTGAGTGATGTCCTGATAGCGGCGCTTGCGCAGCGGCGACAGCGGATTGAATTCGCAGACGGCGACGCCGGCCGCGCGCAGCACTTCGAAATAGTCGCCACTTGTGCCGATGGAGCCGACCGCGTCATGGATCAGCGCGACCGACACGCCCTCGGCACGCTTGCGCACCAGCAGCGCGGCGAGATCCTGCGCGATCTTCGCGTCATCGATGATGTAGCTTTCAAGCAGGATGGAGCTGCGCGCGCGCGCGATCGCGCCGAACATCGCATCGAAGGTGGCCGGCCCGTCGATCAGCAGACGGGCGGCGTTGCCCGCGTACAGGTCGACGTCACCGAACTCGGCCATCGCGGCGAGCTGGCGCTTCAGCGGCGAACCGGCGCCCTCGCGGCCGATGCGCTCGACCAGTCGCGCGCGCTGATCGTGGTCGAGCCGTCCGCGCGGCCCGGTCACGTCCATCTTCGCAACCACCTGGCGTGCAGCCGGAGCCGGGCCTTCCGCCTTCGTCTGCAGCGTGCGCGCGGACGGCAGCGACGCCGCGCATCCGGCCACGCAGATCGCCAGCGCCGCGAGCAGCGGCCGGCCGCGACGCCTCGACGCGCACATGACCGTGGTCAGCGCTGCAGCGGACAGGCGGCTGCAGGCAGTTGCAAGGACGGGATGAGGAAGGGCAGCGCGCATTCGCAGCCCCACAGCGCCTGCACATCGTCGCTGTCGGCAGCGGGGCGGAGCGTCGGCTGTTCGAGTTCGGTCGTCATGCTGTTCATCGGCGATCTCCTCCAGAAGCGATTCGACAGCGGCCGCGTTGCCGCGTCGTGCAGCCACTGTACGGAGCGCGGGCGCCGCATCGTGTCGGCGGAGACCGGGCCGCGTGTAGGAATTCATCCCGGTCCGCGTACGCAACCGTCGTTCGCTGGGACAATCGAGGAACTTCCCTGCGCAAGCTCCGCCCCGCTGCCATGCTGCTGAACGATTCAACGCTGCTGCACACCCACTGCCTGATCGCTGGCGTCTGGACGCACGCCGACGACGAAGGCGCGATCGAAGTACGCAATCCGGCCAGCGGCACGCTGCTTGCGACCGTGCCGCGCTGCGGTGTCGCGGAAACACGGCGCGCCATCGACGCCGCCCACGGCGCCCTGCCGGCCTGGCGCGCGCTCGGCGCACACGAGCGCGCACACCGGCTGCGTGCGTGGTTCGCGCTGATCAACCAGCACGCGGACGATCTGGCGCGGCTGATCACCGCCGAGGGCGGCAAGCCGCTGCACGAGGCGCGCGGCGAAGTGCGCTACGGCGCCTCCTTCGTCGAGTGGTTCGCCGAGGAGGCGAAACGCACTTACGGTGAAACCATCCCGTCGCCGGATCCCGGCCAGCGTCTGCTGGTGATCAAGCAGCCGGTCGGCGTCTGCGCAGCGATCACGCCGTGGAACTTCCCGCTCGCGATGATCACGCGCAAGGCAGCGCCGGCGTTGGCTGCCGGCTGCACCGTGGTGCTCAAGCCTGCCGAGGCGACGCCGCTGACTGCGCTGGCGCTGGCCGATCTGGCGCTGCGCGCCGGCATCCCGCCCGGCGTGCTCAATGTGCTCACCGGCGAGCCGACCGACATCGGCGGCGAGCTGTGTGCGCATCCGCGGGTGCGCAAACTGTCCTTCACCGGATCGACCGCCGTCGGGCGTCTGCTGATGACGCAGTGCGCGCCGACGCTGAAGAGACTGTCGCTCGAACTGGGCGGCAATGCGCCCTTCATCGTGTTCGACGACGCCGACCTCGAACTCGCGGTCGACGCGGCCATCGCCGCCAAGTACCGCAACAGCGGCCAGACCTGCGTCTGCGTGAACCGCTTCATCGTGCAGTCGGGCATACACGACGCGTTCGCCGCCCAACTGGCGGCGCGGACGGCGCAGCTGAAGGTCGGCGATGGCATGGAGGACGGCGTTCAGCAGGGCCCGCTGATTAACGCGGCCGCGGTCAGCCGGGTCGAGGAACAGGTGGCCGACGCCATCGCGCGCGGCGCCACCGCACTGTGCGGCGGACGCCGTCACGCGCTCGGCGGCAACTTCTTCGAACCGTCGGTGCTGGTCGGCGCCCGGCCCGACATGGTGCTGGCGCACGAGGAAACCTTCGGGCCGCTGGCGCCGGTGTTCCGCTTCGACAGCGAGGACGAGGCGATCGCGCTCGCCAACGACACCGAATCCGGTCTCGCCGGCTATTTCTTCACGCGCGACATCGACCGCGCCTGGCGCGTTGCCGAAGCACTGGAGTGCGGCATGGTGGGCATCAACACCGGCCGGCTGTCGAACGAGGTGGCGCCGTTCGGCGGCATCAAGCAGTCCGGCTTCGGTCGAGAAGGTTCCCGCTACGGCATCGAGGAATACCTGGACATCAAGTACCTGTGCTTCGGCAAAGGCCGTTGAGCGCGGATCAGACCGCGTCGTAACCGGCCGCCTCGACCGTCTCCAGCAGCCGCTCACGCGGGAGCGCCGCGTCGTGCTCGATCTCCGCGTCGCCGTGTTCGAAATGCACGATCACGCGCCCGACCCCGGGCAACGCGGCGAGCGTGGCTTCGAGGCCCGCCACGCATTTCCTGCAACGCATGCCGACGATGCGGATGCGTGTGCGCACGATTGCCTCAGGCGCGCAGCGAGAAGGGGTTGAAGTCGGTATCGCGGTCATAGTAGTCCTCGTTCTCGGCCCGCTTCAGCCAGGCAACGATGCGATAGGTGAGCGGCGTGAAGGCGACTTCGACCCCGACCTTGGCGACGAACTGCGCCAGCATGACCGCGGGCAGCTGTTCGTCCGGAATGATGCCGGTGCCCCAGAAGGCGAGCGGGTAGAACAGCAGCGAATCGACGCCTTCGCCGAACAGCGTCGACCCTATCGTGCGCATCCACAGCCGGCGCCCGGCCATCCACAGCTTCATCTTGGCCAGCACGAAGGAATTGACGAACTCGCCGCAGCAGAAGGCGATCAGCGACGCGATGGATACGCGCCAGGCCGAGCCGAAGGCGACTTCGTACGCCTGCTGGTTATGCCAGAACGGCGCTGGCGGCAGCGCCACCACTACCGCTGCCATCGTCGAGGCGAAGGCGAGCGCGGCAAAGCCGGTCCAGATGACGCGACGCGAACGCGCGTAGCCATAGACCTCGGTCAGGATGTCGCCGAACACATAGCTGATCGGAAAGAACAGCACGCCGGCACCGAAGGTGAGCGTGCCGAGCAGTGGCGCGTCGACCTGCGCGATCTTGGCCGGGCCGATCAGATTGGAACAGACGAGCACGGTCACGAAGGCGACCATGACCCAGTCGTAGTAGCGGTATTGACGTGCGGTCACGTGCGCGGCCCGATGAATGCAGACCGCGATTGTGCATCGCCACAGGCGGTCCGTCAGCCCGGACCGCGCAGGACTCAGACGCTTTCGAGGAAGCCCAGGTGGAAAGCCGACACGCGGTCGAGGCCGATGCGACAGACGACCGACTCATTGGCCGGCACCGGGTCCTGCCCAGGGGTGAAATACATCGCGTCACGCAGATGGATGAAGGCGCGCGCTCCGTCGTCGGTCGGCGAGCCCGCCGCCAGCGCATCCTTGATGCCCTGTTCGATCGACGACGTCAGGACGTGGTGCTGCATGTACTGCGCCCGGCTGATGACGAAACCGGAGATGAGGAAGCCGTCGACCACGAGCGTGACCGCCGTTTCAAGCTGATTCTCGGATTCGGCGAACTTGACGATGAGTTCGAGTATCGGGTCTTGCATGGCGCCTCCTTGATGAGGGGTTCGTGATCAGCTTCTGCCGCATCCCAAGAGTACTCCGCAGCAGCGCGCAGAACCATCAGCCCGGAAACTCAGGCTGACTGGCTCTTGTCGGCGTCGGCTTCAGGCGATGGCGGCAGGATGAAGGCAGAAAGGCGACGGGCCTCGTTCATCAGACCCTGCAGCTTGGCGAAGGCGACGCAGGAACCGGAGAAGGACACCGCACCGATCAGCGCACGCAGCGTGGCGAGCGCGACGCGCACCGTGCCGTGGATTTCGCCGCGCGCGAACTCAGATGGCGACCATCTGCTGCATGTCGGCCATCTTGACCACCTTGCCCGACCACCAGGCCAGCGCACCGCCGAGCACGATGCCGATGATCATCAGACCGTAGTTCTGCATGCCCGGCGTGGCGAACATGGAAACTTAGCTGCGACCCCGATTACCTCCGCATTTTCATCTCCATTGGCGTTGTCGAGGCAACCGTCCGGGCTGACGGCAGCCGTACATCGTATGCCCACCACCATGGGGCCGGCGATTGTGTGTTCCCCTGACCCGAAACGGACGCAGGGCCTCAGGCCGCAGCGGGGCGTCACGCTGCGCTACAAATAAAAAAGGCGGGCCACAGGGCCCGCCTTGGCACGTCGGGCCGGGCCTTCCGGCCCGACACCGTGTCCGATCAACTCTTGAGCGCCACCAGGATCTCGTCGAGCATCTTCTTGGCGTCGCCGAACAGCATGCGGTTGTTGTCCTTGTAGAACAGCGGGTTGTCCACGCCCGCGTAGCCGCTGGCCATGGAGCGCTTCATGACGATGCTGGTGCGGGCCTTCCAGACTTCGAGCACCGGCATGCCGGCGATCGGACTGGTCGGATCGTCCTGCGCGGCCGGGTTGACGATGTCGTTGGCGCCAATGACCATGGCCACGTCGGTGTCCGGGAAGTCCTCGTTGAGTTCGTCCATCTCGAAGACGATGTCGTAGGGCACCTTGGCTTCGGCCAGCAGCACGTTCATATGGCCTGGCATGCGGCCGGCCACGGGGTGGATGCCGAAGCGCACGTTCACGCCCTTCTCGCGCAGGGTGCGGGTGATCTCGAACACCGTGTGCTGGGCCTGCGCGACGGCCATGCCGTAGCCGGGAACGATGATCACGTTCTTGGCCTCGCGCAGCATCTCGGCGGTCTCGGTGGCGCTGACGGGCGTCACCTCGCCCTGAGGCTCGGCGGCAGCGCCGTCGGCCTTGGCGGCCGGCTTGCCTGCGCCACTGCCGAAGCCACCGGCGATCACGCTGATGAAGTTGCGGTTCATCGCGTTGCACATGATGTAGGACAGGATGGCGCCCGATGAGCCGACCAGCGCACCGGTGACGATCAGCAGGTCGTTGCTGAGCATGAAGCCGGTGGCGGCTGCCGCCCAGCCGGAGTAGCTGTTGAGCATGGACACGACCACCGGCATGTCGGCGCCGCCGATGGCCATGACCATGTGCACGCCGAACAGCAACGCGATCACCGTCATCACGATCAGCGGCGTCATGCCGCTCTGCACGTCGTGCGCGTTCAGGAAAACCCGGCCGAACCCGATCACCACCAGCAGCGCGATCAGGTTGAGCCAGTGGCGCGCAGGCAGCAGCAGGGGCTTGCCGCCGATCTTTCCGTTGAGCTTGCCGAAGGCAATCAGCGAACCTGAGAAGGTGACCGCACCGATGAGGATGCCCACGTAGATTTCGACTTCATGGATGGCTTTCTCGACACCTTCGAGTTGCAGTGACGTGTCGACATAGCTGGCGAAGCCGACCAGGCAAGCGGCCAGACCGACCAGGCTGTGCATCAGCGCGACCAGCTCGGGCATCTGGGTCATCTTGACCGTTTTTGCGGCGTACAGGCCGATGCTGCCGCCCACCACCAGCGCGCCGACGATCCAGGGAATGCCGGCGGGTGAAACGCGCGGCCCGAAGACCGTGGCGAGCACGGCCAGCGCCATGCCGACCATGCCGTACAGATTGCCGCGGCGCGATGATTCGGGGTTGGACAGGCCGCCAAGACTGAGGATGAACAGGATGGCGGCTCCGAGGTAGGCCACCGTGGCAAGGCTTTGGGACATGGGTGTCTCGTCTCTTTCTTGTCTTGATCGGTCGGGGACGGAGCCGAAGGTCCGTCCCCGGGGTCCTTACTTCTGGAACATCGCCAGCATGCGGCGCGTCACGGCAAAGCCGCCGAACATGTTGATCGCGGTCAGCACGATGCCGGCGAAGGCGAGCCAGAGGATGAGCTGGTCCGGTCGACCGTTCGCACCGGCATCGGGCGGCGCGATCTGGATCAGCGCACCGATGACGATGATGCTGGAGATGGCGTTGGTCACGCTCATCAGCGGCGTGTGCAGCGCGGGCGTGACGTTCCAGACGACCATGTAGCCGATGAAGCAGGCCAGCACGAACACCGTGAAGTGGCCCAGGAACGCGGCCGGCGCGAACGAACCGATGGCCCCGAACACCAGAGCCCCCACGGCGAAGATGATGGCCAGCGTCTTGGCGGGCATCGGGCCGCCGGGGCCATGCCCATGACCGCTCTTCTTTTCAACCGCTGCCGCAGCCGGCTTGGGCGCGGGCTTCGGAGCGGCGGCGATGGGCGGTGCCGGCCAGGTGATCTCGCCGTCCTTGATCACGGTCAGGCCACGGATGGCATCGTCGTCCATGTTGACGTTGATGACACCGTCCTTGGTCTTGCACAGCTCTTCGGTCAGGCGGAACAGGTTGGTGCCATAAAGCGTGGACGACTGGCGTGCCATGCGTGAGGCCAGGTCGGTGAAGCCGACAATGGTCACGCCGTGCTTGACGACGGCCTTGCCCGGCTCGGTCAGTTCGCAGTTGCCGCCCTGCTCCGCCGCCATGTCGACGATCACGCTGCCGGGCTTCATGCTCTTGACCATCTCGGCCGTGATCAGGCGCGGCGCGGGTTTGCCGGGGATCAGCGCGGTCGTGATGATGATGTCGCACTCCTTGGCCTGCTGCGCGTACATTTCGCGCTGCGCGGCCTGGAAGCCTTCGCTCATGACCTTGGCGTAGCCGCCACCGCCCGAGCCCTCTTCCTCGTAATCGACCTTGACGAACTCGCCACCAAGCGAGACGACCTGGTCGGCCACCTCGGCGCGGGTGTCGTTGGCGCGCACGATGGCGCCCAGGCTGGCCGCCGCACCAATCGCGGCCAGGCCGGCCACACCGGCACCGGCAATGAACACCTTGGCCGGCGGCACCTTGCCCGCGGCGGTGATCTGGCCATTGAAGAAGCGCCCGAAGGCGTTGGCCGCCTCGACCACCGCGCGGTAGCCACTGACGCCGGCCATGGAGGTCAGCGCGTCCATCTTCTGCGCGCGACTGAGCGTGCGCGGCAGCGCGTCGATGGCCAGCACGGTGACCTTTTTCGCCGCCAGCTGCTGCATCAACTCCGGGTTCTGCGCCGGCCAGACGAAGCCGATCAGGGTCTGCCCTTCGTGCATCAGCGCCACCTCGTCGGCGGTCGGCGGACGCACCTTGAACACGATGTCGGCGCTGCTCCACAGCTCGGTCGCAGAGCCGGCGATGCTGGCGCCCGCTTCGCGGTAGGCGTCATCGGACAGGTCGGCCAGATCACCCGCGCCGGTCTCCACGACGACGCCAAAACCCAGCTTGGCCAGTTTGGTCACCACGTCTGGCACGGTGGCCACGCGCTTTTCGCCCGGGAAGATCTCTCGGGGGACGCCGATGCGCTGCGGCGTGGGGGCTGCCGCGCTGGCCGCGGCGTTGTCGTTCGATGCGCCAGAACTCATGGGTAGGTCCTCGGTCGGTTTGTTGGAATTTGGTCAGTTGCTGCGCGATGGGCGTATCAGGGAGCGGAAGCAGTGGCGGAACCGTCGGCCTGCGCCGAACACTGAAGACGCTGCCCGTCGCGGCCTTGTGCAGTTGGCGCCCTCAGCGCATGCTGGCGGCGGACACGCCCTTCGGCAGCGGTTCTGTCGATGGCCCAGAGGTGCCGGGGATCACGGGCAAGGCTTCGGGCACCACAAGGCCATCAAATCCACGAAGGCGGCGTTGTAAGGATCGTACCCTCCCCTGTTCGAAAACGGCCCCTGGCCGCACATGACCGGTACGGCGACAGGCGCATGACAGCCCGCTCGGCGCACCTGCCGGTGCGTCTTCTCCTGCCTTCCGGAGCGCGCAGTCTAGCGTGTCGGGCTTCACGGCGCAGCACTTTGTGCCACAAAAGATGCACGTTGCGCCGCAACACGCTATAGCCGCGCAATGTTCTTGACAAAGGGCAAGGCCATGTGCTGCGGCGCAGCACATGCAGAGCCTCGTGCGATGACGATCAACAGGGGATGCAGCAAAGGGACGCGCGGCGAGATGCCGCGGCGGGTCAGGCGGGGAGTTTGCCGAGCTTGCGACGAGCGGCGTCGAGACGCTCTTTTTCGGCCTTCTGGCGGGCTTCGACGTCCACCAGCTTGATGATGATGAGCGACACGTTGTCGCCGGTCGGGCGACCGCGTTCGCGGGCGCGCTTGATGAACACCTCGGCCGCCTCGCGCGCCGAATACACCGACAGCACGCCGCCCATTTCCTCGTCGGAAAAATACGCCCACAGACCGTCGGAACAGATGACGAAGGTGTCGCCATCGGACAGCGTGTCGGTGCCGCCGAAATCGATCACCGGTTCCTTCTGCGCGCCGAGGCAGTGCAGAAGCAGGTTGCGCTGCGGGTGCGTCTTGGCGCCCTCTTCGTCGAGGCGCCCCTGACGCATCAGTTCGCCGACCAGCGAATGGTCCTTGCTGCAACTGACCAGCTTGTCGTCGCGGAAATGGTAGATGCGCGAATCGCCGCAATGCGCCCAGTCGGCGCGGCCACCGTTCATCAGCAGCACGCAGGCGGTGGAATGCGGATCCTGCTCGGAAGTGAAGCGGGTGAGCTTGATGACGACGTGCGATTCCTCGACCACGCTGCGCAGCAGATCGTGCGGCGACTCGATCGCCGGAGCGAAGCTCTCGAAATTCTCGCGCGCCTTATGTACGACCTGCTCGGCCGCCATCGCGCCACCGCTGTGGCCGCCCATGCCGTCGGCGAGCACAGCCATCAGCATTCCCTTGTGGCGGGAATGCGGAAACACCGCTGCGCGATCCTGCTGTTCCTTGCGATCGCCGATGTGCTGCGCGACGCAGCTGTCTAGTTTGAGCGCCATGAAGCTTTCCGGATACCTGTAGCCGATTCTAGCTTCTCAACAGCACACGCTCGTGTAAGCAGCTGTTCATGTCTGCAAGCACAGGTGCAATTTCACGATTCTTCACACCGAGAAGCTCACGTGCTGTTCGTTGATCTCGTCGATGTACTCGTCGAGCGCGCTCGCGTGTATGCCCAGTTCTTCGAGCACTTCGCCCGAACGCATGCTCCAGATGGGGTCAGGCAAGCCCTTGTTGAGCAGATAGACGTGCGTCGCCAGCGCGACGATGCCTATCGTGCTGCGCAGGCCATAGGTATCGTCTTCCGGCATTTCGTGGTGATAGCGGATGGCCTGAACGATCAATTCCGGCAAACCCCAGTTGCGGGCGACCCAGTAGCCCACGGTCGCATGATCGAGCCGGTAGCGGACGTTCTCCAGACCGGTATCGACCCAGTAGGACTCCTCATCCAGATTCAGCGTGCTCCAGTAGTCGGCGAAGCGCTGCATCAGCAGAGGAACGCCGCAGTCGTGGAACATGGCGGCCAGATAGGCCTGATCGGGAAACACGTTGCAGACCGCGACGCGTTCGCCGGCGATCTGCGAGGCCAGGCTGGCTATCGTTTCGCAGCGCTGCCAGAAGCGTTCCATCTGCGGTCCCGGACCGCCTGCCGCCTGTCGGATCGAAATGCCGCGCACCAGATTGATGGTCTGGTTCAGGCCGACCAGCATCAGCACCTGTTCCGCATTGGCGGGCGCCCGTCCGCGCCGGTAGGCGGGCGAGCGACATACCTTGAACAGCGCAGCAAGCACCCCCGGATCGCGCGAAATGCTGTCGGCCAGGAAGGCAACCTCGAAATCCGGGTTGCGCATCAGGTTCTCGATTTCCTGCAGCAGTCGGGGCTTGGGGGGAAGAAGGACGGCGGACGATTCGAGTACTGCATCGATGACTTCGGGTGCGGGTACGGCTGCATGCTGCATGGCGGGCTCACTCGGAACTGTATTGCGGGCTGCGAGCATTAACGGCCGCTGCCGGCAGTACTTGAGCAAGAAAATGCAACGGATCCGCGGCAAGCGGACCCGGGCCGGTTGCCGCTTCAGGCGCCTAAGTTGAGCGCCTGATCGAGCCACTCGATCCAGTGCCTTACCGGCGTGGCAGTACCGGTCTGCAGGTGGGCAATGCAGCCGACGTTGGCACTGGCGATGCCGGCCGGCTGTTCGGCCTGCAACGAGCGCAGCTTGTTGTCGCGCAAGGTCGTCGCGAGCGCCGGCTGCAGCAGCGAATAGCTGCCGGCCGAACCGCAGCACAGATGACTGTCGGCGACCGGCTTCAGGTCGTAGCCGGCGGCGCGCAGCAGCGCTTCGGCGTGTCCGCGCACCTGCTGGCCGTGCTGCAGCGAACAGGGCGGGTGGTAGGCAAGAGGACGACGCCCGGTGCCACCGGCGGCGAACAGCCCTTCGATCTGTACGCGCTCCGCGGCCAAGATTTCCGACAGGTCGCGGGTCATCGCCGCCACCTTCGCCGCGCGCTCGGCGTACAGCGGGTCATCGGCCAGCAGATGGCCGTACTCGCGCACCGTGCTGCCGCAGCCGGAGGCCGTCATCACGATGGCTTCGACGTCGCCGCGCTCGATCGCCGGCCACCAGGCATCGATCAGCGCACGCATGTCCTGGCGGCCGCCGTCCTGGTCGTTGAGGTGGAAACGCAGCGCGCCGCAGCAGCCGGCGCGCGCGATCTCGACCAGCGAAATGCCGAGCAGATCGAGCACGCGCGCTGCCGCGGCGTTCACGTCCGGCATCAGCGCGGGCTGCACGCAGCCAGCCAGCACCAGCATGCGGCGCTGATGGCGCACCGGCGGCCAGGCGCCGGCGCTGCGCGCGTCGGCCACCTTGGCGGCGAGCGGCGCCGGCAGCAGCGGCTTGGCGAGCCGACCGAGCGCCAGCGCGGTGTTGAACACCGCCGGGCGCGACAAACCTTCGCGCAGCAGCCAGCGCTTCGCGCGCTGCGCGAGCGGGCGCTTCGCACGCCGCTCGGCCACCGCGCGACCGATATCGACCAGTTCGCTGTAGCGCACCCCGGACGGACAGGTCGATTCGCAGTTGCGGCAGGTGAGGCAGCGGTCGAGGTGAGGCAGCACGGTGTCGGCAGGCACCTCGCCTTCGAGCATCTGCTTCATCAGATAGATGCGACCACGCGGACCGTCGAGCTCGTCGCCCAGCAGCTGGTAGGTGGGACAGGTGGCGTTGCAGAAACCGCAGTGCACGCACTTGCGCAGCAGGGTGTCGGCGGCGTCGCCTTCGGGGGTGTTGCGGATGAAATCGGCCAGTCCGGTCTGCATCAGTCGGCGCTCACAGTTCAGCGTACAGGCGTCCGGGGCTGAACACGCCGGACGGGTCGAAAGCCTGCTTCAGGCGGCGATGCACCGCCATCACTTCAGGCGCCAGCGGCTCGAACACGCCGCGTTCCCGATCGACGGCCCGGCCGCCGCGGAACAGCGTCGCGTGACCGCCGACGGCGTTCACCGCATGACGCAGCGCGTCGGCGTCGACATCGCTGCGCAGCCAGCGCTGCATGCCGTTCCACTCGATCAGGCGGGCGCCGTCGAGCGGCAGCACCGGCGTCATCGGCGGCAGCGACAGACGCCACAGTGGTGTGTCGCCGGCGAAGAAATCGTGCGTCTGTTCGCGCATCGACTGCCACAGCGCAGCAGCCTCGGCCGCATCGAGCAGGTCGCCGCCGATGTTGCGCACGGCCGCGTCGAGCGCGGTCTGCGCGCCGGACAGTCGCACCGCCAGCCGGCCATCCAGCCAGGCCGTGGCTGACACCGGCAGTGGCTGGGCGCCCCACTCGCGCATGCGGGTCAGCGCCTGCGCCTCGTCGAGCGCGAACACGCGGGTCTGTTCCGCCTGCGGCCGCGGCAGCACCTTCAGCGTCACTTCGAGCACCAAGCCCAGCGTGCCGAAGCTGCCAGCGATCAGGCGCGATACGTCGAAGCCGGCGACGTTCTTCATCACCTGACCGCCGAAGCGCAGCACGCGGCCCTGGCCGTCCATCAGAGTCACGCCGAGCACGAAGTCGCGCAGGCTGCCGGCACTGATGCGGCGCGGCCCGGACAGTCCGCTGGCGACGGCGCCGCCCAGCGTGGCGTGGGCACCGAAGTGCGGCGCCTCGAACGCCAGCATCTGGCCGTGTTCGGCCAGCAGGCTTTCGATGGCCGACAGCCGCGTGCCGGCGTGCGCGGTGATGTAGAGCTCGGACGGTTCGTAGGCGATGACGCCCTGGGCACCGCGCATGTCCAGCGGCACGCCGTCGAGCGAGCGGGCGAGGAAGTCCTTGGAGCCGCTGCCATGCGGGCGCAGCGCGCGACCGTGCGCGGCGGCCTCCAGCACCTGCTCGCGCAGCACTGCATGAAGAGTGTGGGTCATGGTCAGAAACGCGGCAGTTCGGGATGCGGCAGCTCGCCGTGATGCACGTGCATGCGGCCCATTTCGGCGCAGCGGTGCAGCGTCGGCACCGCCTTGCCCGGATTCATCAGGCCGGCCGGGTCGAAGGCGGCCTTCACGCGGTGGAACATGTCGAGTTCGTCGGAAGCGAACTGGCTGCACATCTGGTTGATCTTCTCCAGCCCCACGCCGTGCTCGCCGGTGATGGTGCCGCCCAGCGCCACCGACAGTTCCAGGATTTCGACGCCGAAGGCTTCGGCGCGGTGCACCGAATCCGGGTCGTTCGAATCGAACAGGATGAGCGGGTGCAGGTTGCCGTCGCCGGCATGGAACACGTTGAGCAGGCCCAGGCCGTACTTCTGCGCCATGACCTCCATCGCCTCCAGCATTTCGGCCAGCCGCTTGCGCGGAATGGTGCCATCCATGCAGTAGTAGTCGGGCGAGATGCGCCCGGCCGCCGGGAAGGCCGCCTTGCGGCCGGCCCAGAAGCGCAGCCGTTCCGCTTCGTCGCTGGAGATGCGGATTTCGGTCGCGCCCGCGGTGTCGAGCAGCGCACGGACGCGGGCGATCTCGTCCTGCACCTCCTCCTCGGTGCCGTCGGACTCGCACAGCAGGATGGCCGCCGCGTCCAGCGGGTAACCGGCGTGCACGAACTGCTCGACCGCGGCGGCGGTGGCCTGGTCCATCATTTCCAGCCCGGCCGGGATGATGCCGGCGGCGATGATGTCGGCCACCGCCTGACCGGCGCGGCGGATGTCGTCGAAGGCAGCCAGCACGCAGCGCGCGACGCGCGGCTTGGGTACCAGTTTCACGGTCACTTCGGTGACGACGCCGAGCAGACCTTCCGAACCGATGGTGACCGCCAGCAGGTCGTAACCGGGGCTGTCCGGCGCGGCGCTGCCGATTTCCATCACTTCGCCCGCCATCGTCACCATGCGCACACGCAGCACGTTGTGCACGGTCAGTCCGTACTTCAGGCAATGCACGCCGCCCGAGTTCTCGGCCACATTGCCGCCGATGCTGCAGGCGATCTGCGACGACGGGTCGGGCGCGTAGTAGAGACCGTAGGGCGCCGCCGCCTCCGACACCGCGAGATTGCGCACGCCCGGCTGCACGACGGCCTGCTGGGCGAGGCGGTCGACCGACACGATGCGGTTCAGCCGCGCCGTCGACAGCACCACACCCTGCTTGTGCGGCGTCGCTCCGCCCGACAGGCCGGTACCGGCGCCGCGCGGCACCACCGGCACGCCCAGACGATGACAGGTGCGCAGCACCGCGATCACCTGCGCTTCGGTGGTCGGCAGCGCGACCGCCAATGGCATCTCGCGCATCAGCATCAGGCCGTCGCATTCATAGGCGCGCAGACGGCCGAGGTCGGTGATCAGACAGTCCTCCGGCAGCACGCGGGCCAGTTCAGCGATCAGGGCCGGGCGGTCGGTACTTCCGGGTGGCGGAACAGCGGTGGCTTCGTGGGCCTGTGGCAGAGCGCTCATGGCGGCTTCCGGTGGGGCAGAGACAGGCGGCAGATGATACCCGCAGTGCCCCGGCGGCGCCTCCTGCAGCGCGGGATCGCTGTCCGTGGAAGTCACCTCTGCTCGTAATGCGGCGTCGGAAACCGCGCCGGCTCCCGATACAGGCCGCTGTCGGGGTCAGAAGACCCCTCCCACAAGACCCCGGCTCGCGACTGCGCTTCCGGAGGCGGCAAAAAGAAACGGCGCCCGCAGGCGCCGTTTCCGGGGAGAGCCGAGGTCGTTCAGACCTTCTTTTCGACGTAGATGGCGCGGAAGTCGTTTACGTTGGTCAGCGTCGGGCCGGTCACGATGAGGTCGTCGATGCCGAGGAAGAAACCGTAGGCGTCGTGCTGGTCCAGCATCGTGCGGGCGTCGATGCCGGCGGCGCGGGCGCGGGCCAGCGTGTCGTCGGTGACGATGGCGCCGGCGTTGTCCTCGCTGCCGTCGATGCCGTCGGTGTCGCCGGACACCGCGTGGATGCCTTTCATGCCGTCCAGCGCGATCGCCAGCGACAGCAGGAATTCGGAATTGCGGCCGCCGCGCGGCTTCTGGCCCGGCTTGATCTGACCCAGAGTGACCGTGGTTTCACCGCCCGACAGCAGCACGCAGGGCGGTTGGACCGGCGTGCCATTGATCGCGCAGGCCTTGGCGATGCCGGCCAACACCTTGCCCGCGTCGCTCGATTCGCCTTCGATCATGTCGCCCAGCACCAGCGGGGTCACGCCGTGCGCGCGCGCCACTTCGGCGGCCGCCAGCAGCGAGGCCTGGGCAGTGGAAATGACCCGGGTTTCGCAGCGCGCCAGTCGCGGATCGTCGGCCTTCGGCGTTTCCGATTCCGGCTTCGCCAGCCAGGCCATCACGGCCGCCGGCACTTCGATGTTGTAGCGGCGGATGATGGCCAGCGCGTCCTCGCGCGTGGTGGTGTCCGGCACCGTCGGGCCGGAGGCGACCACGGCCGGGTCGTCGCCCGGCACGTCGGAAATGACCAGCGTGAACACGCGCGCCGGATAGGCGGCCTGCGCCAGCCGGCCGCCCTTCATCGACGACAGGTGCTTGCGCACGCAATTCATTTCCTGGATGGCGGCGCCGCTGGCCAGCAGCGCGCGATTCACCGCCTGCTTGTCCTCCAGCGTCAGGCCTTCGGCCGGCGCCGACAGCAGCGCCGAGCCACCGCCGGAGATCAGGGCGATTACCAGATCGTCTTCGCTCAGGCCCTGCACCTTGTCGAGAATGCGCTTCGCTGCCTGCTGACCGGCCGCATCCGGCACCGGGTGCGACGCCTCGACCACCTCGATGCGCTGGCACGGCGCGCCGTGGCCGTAGCGGGTGACCACCAGGCCGGACAGGTCGCCCGACCAGTTCTTCTCGACCGCCATCGCCATCGACGCCGCGGCCTTGCCAGCGCCGACGACGATGGTGCGGCCCTTGGGCGGCGGCGGCAGATTGGCCGGCACGCACAGATCGGGATTGGCAGCGTCGAACGCCGCCTGGAACAGCTTGTTCAGGAAATCTTTCGGTTCGGGGGTACTCACGGCAACTCCGTCTGTTCTGTTCATTTGCGGGGGATGTGTGGTCTGCGTGTATGTGCATGAACCGCGCAGCGCTGCCGGGTGATGGCCGCCCGCATATCCGGCTGTCGCGGGGTGGGCGCCAGCATGGGATGATGTGCAATTCTAGCGTGCGCCGGCCTTATATTTGCGCGCACTTATAATCAATACCTCTTATCCAAGTCATCACACGCCATGGGTCATCGACTATCCAAGATTGCCACCCGCACCGGCGACGGCGGCGAAACAGGCCTCGGCGACGGCACCCGGGTTTCCAAATCCAGTGCGCGGATACACGCGCTCGGCGACGTCGACGAACTGAACAGCGCCCTCGGCGTGCTGCTGTGCGAAGACATGCCGGCCGATCTGTCGGCGCTGCTGACCGAAATCCAGCACGATCTGTTCGACCTCGGTGGCGAACTGGCCATCCCCGGCTACCACCTGATCAAGACCGAACAGGTGGCGCGCCTCGATGCCGAACTGGAACGCCTGAACGCCGAGCTGACGCCGCTGAAGGAATTCATCCTGCCCGGCGGCACCCGCGCGGCAGCCCACGCCCACCTCGCCCGCACCATCTGCCGTCGTGCCGAACGCGTGGTGATCGCTGCGGCCGCCGAAGGCAAGGTGTCGGAGGCGAGCCGGCAGTATCTGAACCGCCTGTCCGACCTGCTGTTCGTGCTCGGCCGCACCTACAACCGGCTGGCCGGCTGCGGCGACGTGCTGTGGCAGCGCGGCCGCGCCCACGACGGCGCAACGGACTGAAGGGATGGCCGCGGACACGTCCGCGACCGAGCACTGCCCGTGACCAGCACTCCCGACGCGCCGATAGGCGTATTCGACTCCGGCCTCGGCGGCCTGTCGGTGCTGCGCCATGCGCGCGCGGCGCTGCCGGCCGAGGATTTCCTGTACGTCGCCGATTCCGGCTTCGCTCCCTATGGCGAGCGCAGCGCCGACTGGATACGCGCACGCAGCGCCGAGCTGGGCGAATTCCTGATCGCACGCGGCGCCAAGGCGCTGCTGATCGCCTGCAACACGGCCACCGCGGCGGCCGCGCAGGCGCTGCGCGAGCGCTGGCCGGCGCTCCCCATCATCGGCATGGAACCGGCGGTCAAACCGGCGGTGGCGGCGACGAAGACCGGCACGGTCGGCGTGCTGGCCACCACCGGCACGCTGGCCAGCAGTCGCTTCGCGGCACTGCTCGACACCTTCGGCCGCGACATCCACGTGGTGACCCGCCCGGGCAGCGGTCTGGTGGAAGCGGTCGAGCGCGGCGACTTCGACACGCCGGCCACGCGTGCGCTGGTGGCCTCGCACGTCGAACCGCTGATCGCCGAGGGCGCCGACGTGATCGTGCTCGGCTGCACCCATTACCCCTTCCTGCGCCCGCTGATCGAACAGGCGGCCGGGCCCTCGGTACGCGTGATCGACACCGGAGATGCGGTCGCCCGCCAGCTCGCGCGCGCGCTCGGCCGGGCCGGTCTGCTGCGCAGCGGCCACCACGGCGGCGAACGTTTCTGGAGCAGCGCGCCGCCAACGCAACGCAACGCTGCGCTGCAGCGGCTGTGGGGGCAGGACGCGACGGTCGAACCGCTGACCGGCTGATCAGCGCAGGATGAGGACGGTGACGACCACCCAGCCCGCCATCGCGACGATCAGGTGGACATCGCGGAACAGGTCGTGCGACGGATCGCCGCCGCCGCCCTGCCGATGCAGCAGATAGAGATAGCGGAACAGGCCGTACAGCACGAAGGGCAGCGTGTAGATCAGGTCGCCGGTGCCGTGGGTACGCACCGTGTCCTCGTCCACCGTGTACAGCGCGTAGGCCACGACGGCGCAGGCGCCGCTGATGGTGATGAACTGGTCGAGCAGTGCGGCCGAGTACTGGTCCAGCACCTTGCGGTGGGCGCCGCCGCCCTCCTCCATCAGC
Organism: Methyloversatilis sp. NSM2; assembly: GCF_038066675.1. Classification (NCBI taxonomy): domain Bacteria; kingdom Pseudomonadati; phylum Pseudomonadota; class Betaproteobacteria; order Nitrosomonadales; family Sterolibacteriaceae; genus Methyloversatilis; species Methyloversatilis sp. NSM2. The sequence goes on along the minus strand of NZ_JBBUKV010000017.1, from coordinate 383,928 downwards.
ATCATTTCGGCGCGCCGCTTGGCGAAGCCGAGGAAAAGCGTCAGCAGCAGGCCGCACATCAACAGCCAGTTCGACGGCGGGATGCCGAGGCCGGTCGTGCCGGCCAGCAGGCGCAGCATGAAACCGGCGCTGATCAGGAACACGTCGAGCACGACCACGCGTTTCAGGCCGTAGCTGTAGCCGAGGTTGATCAGCCCGTAGATGCACAGCAGCCACACCAGCATTTCGCCAACCTGCCAGGCCAGCGCGAGCGAACTGGCGGACAGCGCCCCCATCAGCAGCACCGCTACCGAGGGTGACAGCGCGCCGGAAGCCAGCGGACGCCGCCGCTTGACCGGGTGCAGCCGGTCCTGCGCGACGTCGCGGAAGTCGTTCAGCGCGTACACGGCACTGGACATCAGGCAGAAGGCGGCGAAGGCCAGCAGCGCCGACTGCACCATGGCGGCCTGATGCCAGGCGTGACCAAACAGCAGGCCGAAGAACACGAAGCCGTTCTTCACCCACTGCTTCGGACGCATCAGCTGCAGGGCGGCGACGATCATCGCGGTCTCAGTTGAAATAGCGTTCCTCGAAATAGCAGCCGCAGTCCGGCAGCCATTTCGGTATTGCGTACCACAGGCGGCGCGCCGGCTCCAGCACGCCCGCATGGTAGGCCGCGTAGTCGAACCCGTGGCCGCGGATGCGCCAGAAGGTGGCACCCCGCACCTGCAGCGTGTCCTCGCTCACCTCGCGGAAATAGGGCGTGTAGTCGGCCAAGTCCGGCTTCTCCTTGCTCAGGATCAGGATGTCGCGGCCGGCCAGCGCGCGGAAGTCGGTCAGCACGTCGTCGTGCCGCGCATGGCTGGACGCCGGGCCGAACACCGGCCAGTAGCGGCCGTGGTTGTAGCCCAGCGTGACCGAGGGCGAATAGCCGTCGGTCATCAGCACGTAGCGCTCGACGTCGCTGCCCAGCGCGGCGATCACCTCATCCGCCTTCACCGTCTGCACGACGCCGGCGTACTTGCGCGGCCCCAGCCGCTGCGCCCAGCTATCGACCGGCTGCGTCGCCACCGCGACCACACCGGCCACGTGCAGCAGCGCCAGTACCGCGGTGATGTTGCGGGTACGACGCAGCACGCCGTCGGGCACCGCGCGCGCATACATCAGGAAGGCCAGCGGCACGAAGGAGAACACCCAGTGCAGGCCTATGGTCTTGACCAGCGACAGCAGACCGAACACCGCCAGCGGCACGACCACCAGCGCCGGCAGCGCGGCCTGGCGCATCCAGGCGCCGGGCGCACGCAGCAGGCGCCACGCCACCATGGGCGTCAGCAGCCACAGCATCATGCCGGCGTACAGCAGCGGCGTCTTCCACGACAGCCCGGCACCGCCGTGTCGATTGAACACGTTGAACATGACGTTGGCCCAGCAGTGCTGGCTGTTCCACCACGCGTTGTACAGACCCGCCGGCAGCGCCCACAGCACGAGCAGCGCCAGCCCTTTCCACTTCCAGGCTGCGGGGCGCCACAGCGCCCACACGATGTAGGCCAGTCCGAGCAGCACGGCGAAGTACTTGGACAGGAAGGCGCCGCCGAGCAGCAGACCGGCCAGTGCGAAAGCGGGCATCGACCGTGTGCGCTGCGCGTGCAGGAACACCAGCGCCGAGGCAACGCTGAAATACACCAGCGGGATGTCGGTCGTGATCAGCACGTCGAGCACGCTGGCCGGCGCCAGCAGCATCAGCGTCGCCGCGCCCCAGCGTGTGGCGGCGGCATCGTCGCGCAGAAAGCCGAGCAGCATGAAGGACAACAGCGCCGGCTGCAGGATGGCCGGCAGACGCAGCCACCACTCGGCTTCCGACACCGATATCAGCGCCGCCAGCCACCAGCCCACCATGGGCGGATGGTCGTAGAAGCCGCCAGCCGGAATCTTGCCCCACCAGTAGAAGTAGGCTTCGTCGCCGGTAAAGGGCAGCACCGCGCCCAGCCAGCCGCGGAAGACCAGCGTCAGCAGCAGGCTGATGAAATAGAAACGGCGCCAGCTGGAAGCCGGCGCCGTAGCGAACAGCGTATTCACCGATCAGTCGCGGTCGGCCAGCGCACGGCGACGCGCGCGCACGGCTTCGGCCAGGATGTCGAGCAGTTCGACGCTCTTTTCCCAGCCCAGGCAGGCGTCGGTGATGCTCATGCCGTATTCCGGCTCCTTGCCGGCAACCAGATCCTGACGGCCTTCCTTCAGATGCGATTCGACCATCACGCCGAAGATGCGGTCCTCGCCGCAGGCCATCTGCGCCGCGACGTCGCGCGCGACGTCCATCTGCAGCGCGCACTGCTTGCGGCTGTTGGCGTGCGAGAAGTCGATCATCACCTTGGCCGGCACGCCGGCGGCGGCCAGTTCGCGGCACACCTTCTCGACCGCCTCGGCATCGTAGTTCGGCTCCTTGCCGCCGCGCAGGATGACGTGGCAGTCCTCGTTGCCGGCGGTCGACACGATGGCCGAGTGGCCGGCCTTGGTGACCGACAGGAACACGTGCGGCGACTGTGCCGACTTGATCGCGTCGGAGGCGATGCGCACGTTGCCGTCGGTGCCGTTCTTGAAACCAACCGGGCAGGACAGGCCGGACGCCAGTTCGCGGTGCACCTGGCTTTCCGTCGTGCGCGCGCCGATGGCACCCCAGGCCACCAGGTCGGCCGTGTACTGCGGCGTGATGGTGTCGAGGAATTCGGTGCCGGCGGGCAGGCCCTGCTCGTTCACTTCCAGCAGGATGCGGCGCGCCAGGCGCAGGCCGTCGTTGATCTTGAAGCTGTTGTCCAGATAGGGGTCGTTGATCAGCCCCTTCCAGCCCACCGTGGTACGCGGCTTCTCGAAATAGACGCGCATGACGATTTCGAGGTCGGCCGAAAGACGCGCGCGCTGCGCTTTCAGCAGCTTCGCGTATTCCATGCCGGCCTTGTAGTCGTGGATCGAGCACGGGCCGATCACCACCAGCAGGCGGTCGTCGGCGCCGCGCAGGATGCGGTGGATGGCCTGGCGCGCGGCAAACGTCGTTTCGGACGCCACATCGCTGGCCGGCAGTTCGCGCAGCACGTGCGCGGGCGGCAGAAGTTCGCGGATTTCCTTGATGCGGACGTCGTCGGTGATCTTGTGCATGGGAGCGTTCATGGCTACGTTGTTCGGTACCGCGCCGGCAGGTGTGCCGTTGCAAAGCGGTGGATTCTAACCCGGCGCGGGGTTTCCTTCGTTCGAGCGCATCGTGGCCGGCTCAGTTGCGGCGCTCGCGCCACAGCAGGTGGACCGCAAAATAGCCGATCACCGAGGCGCTGCAGGCCATGATGAACAGCCCGGTCACCAGCGGCAGGCCGGCTGCGCTGAGCCAGATCCAGAAACCTTCGAGCCAGCCGGTCGCCAGTTCGCCGATCTTTTCCGCACTCTGTTCGATCTGCTGCGATTCGCGGACCGACGCCGGCTTGGCGAGCACGAAGCTGCCCAGTTCGTAGGCCGCCCAGTAGATCGGCGGAAAGGTGAAGGGGTTGGTGATCAGCGTGCAGCCGGCGCTGATGGCGATGTGGGCACGCAGGAAGAGCGCGGTGGCGATGGCAAACAGGAACTGGGCGAACGGAATCATCAGCCCGAAGAACAGGCCGATCGACACCGCCTTCGCGACGCTGTGGCGGTTGGCGTGCCACAGTCTGTCGTCGCGCAGGTGATGGGCGAACGGCGCGACGACGCGGGAGGCGAGGATCTGCTCGCGCGTCGGGAACCAGCGTCTCAACCAGGTAGGCATGCTGCAACTGACCGTCAGGCCGTGCCTCCGACGGTGAGCCCGTCGATGCGCAGCGTCGGCTGACCGACACCGACCGGCACACTCTGACCTTCCTTGCCGCAGGTGCCGACACCGCTGTCCAGCGCCATGTCGTTGCCTATCATCGACACCCGTGTCAGCGCATCCGGCCCGTTGCCGATCAGCGTCGCGCCCTTGACCGGATAGGTCACGCGGCCGTTCTCGATCATGTACACCTCGGCACCCGAGAACACGAACTTGCCGCTGGTGATATCCACCTGGCCGCCGCCGAAATTGACCGCGTACAGGCCTTTCTTGACCGAACGGATGATCTCTTCCGGCTCGCGGTCGCCGTTGAGCATGTAGGTATTGGTCATGCGCGGCATCGGCAGATGGGCGAAGCTTTCGCGCCGGCCATTGCCGGTCGGCGCCACGCCCATCAGGCGGGCATTCAGGCTGTCCTGCATGTAGCCGACCAGGATGCCGTCCTCGATCAGCGTCGTGCAGCGGGTCGGGTTGCCCTCGTCGTCCACGGTCAGCGAACCGCGGCGGTTGGGCAGCGTCCCGTCATCGACCACGGTGACGCCGCGCGACGCGACCTGCTGGCCGATGCGGCCGGCGAAGGCGGAACTGCCCTTGCGGTTGAAATCGCCTTCCAGGCCGTGGCCGATCGCCTCGTGCAGCAGGATGCCGGGCCAGCCCGGGCCGAGCACCACGCTCATCGTGCCGGCCGGTGCGGGGCGGGCGTCGAGATTGACCCGTGCCTGATGCACCGCCTTTGCCGCGTAGTCGCGCAGCACCGCGTCGCTGAAGTAGCCGTAGTCGAAGCGACCACCGCCGCCACTGGAGCCCTGCTCGCGGCGATCGCCGTCCTGCATGATGACGGTGACCGACACCCGCACCAGCGGGCGCACGTCGGCCGCCATGTGACCGTCGCTGCGCATCACCATCACCACCTCGTGCGTGCCGGCGATGTGTGCCATCACCTGGGTGACGCGGCTGTCCTCGGCGCGGGCGTAGCTTTCGAGCCGTTCGAGCAGCTTCACCTTGTCGGTGTCGCTGAGCGAGGCGTGCGGATTGCGCGACGAATACAGCGGCACCGGCGACGCCGAGGTGACCGTGCGTGCGCTCAGGCTCTGCCCCTGCGAGGCGATCGCGCGTGTCGCGCGGGCGGCCGCTTCGAGCGCCGGCAGGCTGATTTCGTCGGAATAGGCGAAGGCCGTCTTCTCGCCCTGGATCGCACGCACGCCGACGCCCTGTTCGATATTGAAGCTGCCGGACTTGACGATGCCCTCCTCCAGGCTCCAGGCCTCGCTGCACTGGTGCTGGAAGTAGAGATCGGCGTAGTCGATGCGGTGGCTGCCGAGCAGACCGAACACGCGGTCGAGTTCGCCGCGGTCGAGATCGAAGGGGGCGAGCAGCGTGGCACGCGCGGTGCCCATCAGGTCGGCGCCGGTGAGCGCAGTCGGTTCGCGGGTCGTGACGGTGGAGCCGGTGGTCATGAATGCATCAGTCCTGGTTCAGTTGCGCGCCGGACGCCCGAGGCGTTCGGCGATGGCGTCCTCTTCCTGGCGCGGGAAGAAGTACTTGTACATCGATTTCTCTTCCTTCAGATCACGCCAGCGGCCGCCCAGTTCATCGACACGGCTGCGATAAAGCTCGCGCGTCAGCCGCAGCAGGATGGCCGGCGCGCCGACGCGCTTGCACATGCGCTCCTCGGCGGCCGGGACGAAATCGAGATATTTCTCGTAGAACGCGCGATGGCGCGGGTTCACCTCGATCAGCACGTCGTCGCAGTCCTGGATGCGGAAGGCGTAGATGCACATCAGGTGGAACAGCGTGCCCATCAGCCGCTTCGAGCGCACCGACTGCTCGACCGCGAACTTGCCGAACTCGCACACCTTGCGACCTTCGTCGCGCAGCGCGTGCATCACGTCCGGATAGGTTTCGTCGGCCGACAGGCCGGTGTCGGAGTCGAGATTGACCGTGATGGTGCCGTAGATGTGGCCGTCGAACTCGGCTACAAGGGTGATGCGGTTCGGCGCCTCGTCGATCTGCTTCTTCGTGTGATAGCCGCGCCACGAGTACATCTTCTCGATCAGCAGGCTGGTGCCCTCGCGCTTCTCGTTGTCGCTGCTCAGCAGGCGCACGCGGAACTTGTCCTTCTGCTGCGCCATTTCGCGCGTACCCGGAATGTCCTCCTGCTCGATGCACATCGAGCGCAGCCGTTCGACGTCCATGACCGTCACTTCCGCCAGCGTGTGCGGAAATTTCGACGGATTCCGAGTGGTCTGGTCATTCATGCGGGGAGACCTCAACAAGCGATGCGCCGGTGGCCCAAAGCAGGAAGATTCTGCCTTATTTCAACAAGATAGTCCGAATCCAGATCACCTACGACCACGCCCGGACCACGCGCCAGGCGATTGATCACATTGCCCCACGGATCGATCAGCATCGAGTCGCCCCAGGTGCGCCGGCCGGACGGGTGCACGCCGCCCTGCGCCGCCGCCAGCACGTAACACTGATTCTCGACCGCGCGCGCACGCAGCAACAGTTCCCAGTGGGCCCGGCCGGTGGTTTCGGTGAAAGCGGCACCGAGCACCAGCAGCTTCATGTCACCAAGCGCGCGGAAATACTCCGGAAAGCGCAGGTCGTAGCAGATCGACAGGCCGACCCGGCCGAAAGGGGTCTCGATCGACACCGGCTGATGACCGGCTTCGATCGTCCGCGCCTCGTCGTAATTCTCGGTGCCGCGGGTGAAGGCGAACAGATGGACCTTGTCGTAACGGGCCACCTGGCTGCCGTCCGGGCCGTAGGCGAGGCAGGTGTTGCGGACCTTGTTCGCGGCATCCGCCACCAGCGGCACCGAGCCGCCGATCAGCCAGATGCCGTGCCGGCGCGCGCAGTCGGCGAGGAAACGCTGGATCGGGCCTTCGCCCTCTGATTCGCGTATGCCTATCTTGTCGGCCTCGTCGCCGGAAATCAGCGGAAAGTACTCCGGCAGCGCCACCAGCTGCGCGCCCTGACGCGCCGCCTCGGCAATCCAGTGCCCCGCTTCCTGCAGGTTGTCCGCCACCACCGGGCCGGACACCATCTGCACGGCAGCAACGCGGGTCTTGGTCGTAGTGTTCATGACGCACCTTTCAATCGGATGACAGGCTCATTCGGCCGCCGGCGCCGTCGACAGCTTGGCCACCAGCGGATCCTCCCACGAGCCGGTGACGGCGTAGCGGAACGAGAATATCTGGCCGAGCGGATCCTTCAGCACCTTCTGCGCCAGATAGGTCGCCACCCCGACCGCCGGATTGGCGATCAGCGCGCCGACCGACACGCTGTCGCTCAGCGCCGGCTGGACGTTCACCGTCAGGTTCTGGGTTTCGGCAGCGATGTTGGCACTGCCGCTGATCTGCACGCGCGCGGCCGGCCCGGCCAGTTCGAGATTGTCGGTGTTCATGATGCCACGCTCGACCGCCACCGTTCCTTCGATGCGATCGAAGGCGAAGCCCTCGCTGAACACGTCGCGGAAGTCCAGCGTGATGCGCCGTGGCAGCGACTGCAGGCTGAGGATGCCGAGCAGGCGACCGGCGCCCGGATTGATCTTGCTGAACTGGCCGTTGCTCGCCTTCAGCTCGAACGATCCGGACAGCGACGGGTAGTCGATCGACAGCGGACTGCCCTGCCAGCGCAGCATGCCCTTCATGCCGGCCGTACCGCGGCGCAACGCGCCGGCGTGACCGAGGCGGTCGAGCAGCTTTCCAGCGTCCTCGCTGTCGATGACGAAATCGAGCCGCGTCTCGCGCGTGCCGCGCAAGCCGGCCAGCGCGCGGCCCCAGGCGCCGCTGGCGACGAAGCTGCCCTCGGGCATGGTCAGCGCCAGCCGGTTGATCAGCCAGGCGCGGCGCTCGTTGCTGGCCTGCAGTTCGAGCCGGCCGAGGTTGCGGCCGTCGAGCACGAAGCGCTCGGCCTCGATGTCCAGCGCCGGCAGTTCGTCCAGTTCCTCGTCCGGCTCGACGCTGCTGACCTGGGCGCCCGCCTCGTCCGCCGTGTCGATGCGCAGCTGATCGAAGCGCGCTTTCACCTGACCCTTGCCCTGCGCGTTCCAGCTCACGCGACCGCGCGCCTGGGTGCTGGCAAGATCGATGTCCCACACCTCGCCACGGCGCGTCGCATCGATCTTCACCGCCTCCAGCCAGTGCCCGGACAGGCGCAGATTCTTCGCGTCGAGCTTCACCCGCGACACCGGCAACGCGTCACCCGTCGTGCCGCCGGCAGACGTCGGCGCGGCAAAGGCGCGGCGCAGCGCGTCGAGATCGACGGTCTCGGTGCTCAGCGCCAGCGCGAGGCCCTGATCGGGAAGAGCGGGCATCTGCGGCAGGCCGACCGCGCCACGCTCCAGCACCCAGCCGGCCGGCGTCGAGCGACGCACGAGGTCGGCGCTGCCGAGCCGGCCGGCGTCGATGTGCAGCAGTTCGCGTTCGGCACCGAGCGCCGGCAGGCCGCGCCGTGCCGCTTCGCGCGCATCGAGCGTGCCAAGGCGCTCGACCTTGAGCGCCAGCGCTTCGCCGACCGACTTGCCGAAGGGCGCCGGCAGCGTCGAGGCGACCTGCGACAGATCGGCGTCCAGAACCATGTCGGTGCCGTTGCGGCGCACGCCCAGCCGCGCCTGCCAGCCGGCGACGCCGGACAGCGCCGCCATCCACGGCTGGCCGAACTGGGCGCGCAGCGCGTCCATCGAGGCGCGGCCGCGCACGTCTACATTGACCGTGCCACCGCCGCCGGAGCCGACATCCAGCGTCATCGGAAAGCCGAGCACGCTGGCCTGGGCGCCGCGGATGGACAGCGAGCTGTCGGTAAAGGCCACCTTGCCCGACGCGTCGGTCAGCGGCGGCAGCGTGCTGTCCAGCACGAGCTTGTTGGCGGTGAAACTGTATTCGCCCTCGACCTTGGTGTCCTTCGAATGGCGCAGCGGGATGGTGAGTGCGATCGCCAGCTTGCCGTTGCCTTCGGCACGCATGGTCGAGGTGAAGCCGTCGATGCGTTCGGCCACCGGGCTGGCGTCGATGTAGCGCAGGAAATCTGCGGTCGCACCGCTGGTCGAGCCTTTCACCAGCAGCAGTTCCTCGGCCGCGTCGAGATCGGGAATCTCGGCCGTGGTCGGGCCCAGCTTGGTGTTCATGATGCGGCCGTCACGCGAGGTGATGAGCATGCGCGGCCCCTCGAACAGCACATCGGCGCGCAGGCCGGTCAGCGGCGGCCAGCTGGGACCGAAATCGACGGTCACGTCCTCGGCCTTCACCTTCACCTGGAAGATGCCGGGCTGGCCACGGTCGAACGGGAAATCATCGAGCCGGCCGCGCAACTTCAGCGTCGCCTCCGGCGCGCGCCCCGCGGTCAGCGCAGTGCGCAGCCAGTCGCGCGTGTCGGGTCCGATGTCGAGCGGCAGATAGCGCCACACCGCCCGCGCGTCGCCGTCGAGCAGCTTGGCTTCGATGTCGATCTCGCCGGCCGTGTTACCCGCCGTGCGGTAGCGCCCGCGCGCCTGACCGTGTACGTCGTCGTTGCGGAAGGCGAGCGATTCGATCACCACCTCGGTTTCGCCGTCGCTGCGCGACCAGCCGGCGCGTGCCTTGAACTGTGAGAACGGGATTTCCGGCTGCGGGAACACCGCCGGCAGGTCGAGCACCAGCTCCGGCGCGTCGATCTGCACGCTGCCGCGCACGTCGCTGCCCTCGATGCGGCCACTCAGCCCGCTGACCCCGGGCAGTGCGCCGTCCGCGCGCAGACCGACCCGGTCCAGCCGCGCGCTGACGCGGAAGGCGGTCGGCGCCGACAGCGGGCCGGTCCACCCACCGTCGAGTTCATGCACGACGCCCTGCGCCGCGTGACGCAGCAGCCGGTCGCGCACCGGGTCCGGCAGCGGAAGGTAGGCCGACAGCCGGGTCAGCGCGTCGAGATCGAGCGCGCTGGCCGACACCTCGCCACGCTCCACTTCATTGCCGGCCGCCGCCTGCCAGCGCAGATCGACGCTGGTCGGCGGGACGCGCAGTCCGTCGCGGGTCGCCAGCTGCAACTGACGGGCCGAGGCGACGACGCGCTCCTGGCTCAGTTGTTCGGCGCTGACGCGGCCGGACAGGCTGACCAGATCGAGCAGCGGCAGATCGGGCGCCAGGCGCAGCCGCACGTCGGCCAGCGCCAGTTCGCCAGTCACCTCGGCCAGCCGGGCGCCGTCGAAACGCGTCCATGCACGCGCCGCACCACGCCCCTGCGACAGTTCGAGCGGGTAATCGACCCAGGTCTGCCAGACCGCCATATCGGCGCCTTCGAGCGACACGAACAGTTCGCCCGACGCGCTGCGCCAGTCCTCGCGGTCGGGCAGCGTCACGTCGCCGCGGATGTCCAGTCGCTGTGCCAGCTCGCTCGGCGGCCGTGCCGACAGGCCGAAGCGATGGTCGCGCCCGGAATTGTCGAGGCGGAAATCGACCTGGGTGAGCTGCAGCGGCGGCGCCGTCTCGCGCAGCGCGTCGTCCCACTCCAGCCGCGCGCCCCGGATATTGATCTGACCCTGCGACAGCAGCCAGCGCATGAAGCCGCCCCGCTCGCCGTCCTGTCTTATCTCCAGACCGGCGACGAAGAAGCGTCCGTCCGCTTCGCGGCGTATCCAGAGATCGGGGCCGTTGATGTCGAGCCGGTGCAGATGCAGTTCGCCGCGCACCAGCGACGAAAAGCCGAGCGCCGCTTCGACCTGTTCCAGCCGCAGCGCCGGCTGGCCGGCTTCGTCGAGCAGGGTCAGACCGCGCAGCGACAGCTGCGGATGCAGACCGCTCCAGTCGGCACTCAGGCTGTCGATGCGCACCTGGCGCTGCAGTGCGTCGCCGAGCGACTGTTCGATGCGTGCGCGGTGCTGATCCACCTCGGGCAGCACCCAGTGGCGAGCGACCAGCACGATGCAGGCGACGACGACGTAGGCGATCAGCGCCGCGTCGAACAGCCGCCCGGCGATGCGACGCCACATGGAGCGGGCCGCCGCCGCGCGGACGGTGGCGACCGCGGCGGCGAGTTCAGCGTGGGCGGAGTCGGACAAGATTTGCGGGCAGTCAAACCGGCGATGACTGCATTTATGGAACGATGCGGGAGTTTACCCGCAACGCAGGCGCTGTCGCGCTTTGTAAGGCCATGCTTACATGCCGGCCCGCAACGCGGTTTTTTGCATAATCGACATCTTCATACCGGAAAACCTCTCATGGACGCCCCCGCCGCCATTGCCCACGCCCGCCGCCACAGCCGCTACCTCGCCCGCCTGCTGGACGCGCGGCCGGCGCTGGAAGACGCGCTGGGCAGCACGCTGCAGGCCCAGATCAGCGCGGCCCTGCTGGGCGAATGGCTGACGCAGACGCCGTTCGGACACGGCGACGAGGCGGCGCTGAAGTCGGCGCTGCGCCGGCTGCGTGCCCGCACCATGGCCCACCTGATCGTGCGCGATCTGGCGGGTCTGGCCGATCTGGACGAGGTGACCGAGGGCATGACGCTGCTGGCTGAACAGACGGTGCGGGTGGCGGTCGATCAGGCGCGCGCCGCGCTGGTCGAGCGCTTCGGCGAGCCGCGCGGCGAGGCGGACAACGCCGTGCAGCCCTTCATCTGCATCGGCATGGGCAAGCTCGGCGGGCGCGAGCTGAACGTCAGTTCCGACGTCGATTTCATCTTCGTCTACCCGGAATCGGGCGAAACCGACGGCGAAACGCCCACCGGCCCGGGCAAGCGCATCGACAACTTCGACTTCTTCACCCGCCTCGGCCGCAAGGTGATCGAGCTTCTGGCGGACGTGACCGCCGACGGCTTCGTGTTCCGCGTCGACATGCGGCTGCGCCCGAACGGCGATTCCGGCCCGCTGGCCTGCAGCTTCGACATGCTGGAGAACTACTTCGTCACGCAGGGCCGCGAGTGGGAGCGCTACGCCTGGATCAAGGCGCGCGCGCTGACCGGCGGCGTCAATGACGAACTGGAATCGCTGCGCAAGCCCTTCGTGTTCCGCAAATACCTCGATTTCGGCGCGATCAACGCGATGCGCGACCTGCACGCGCAGATCCGGCGCGAAGTGGCGCGCCGCGACATGGCGGACAACATCAAGCTCGGCCCCGGCGGCATCCGCGAGATCGAGTTCATCGCCCAGGTATTCCAGCTGATACGCGGCGGCCGCGAGAGCGCGCTGCAGATCCGGCCGACGCAGAAGGTGCTCGACCGGCTGGCGATGCGCGGCGTGCTGGGCGAGGACGCAGTCGAGCAGCTGCAGTCCGCCTACGTCTTCCTGCGCCGGCTCGAACATCGGCTGCAGTATGTCGAGGACGCGCAGACGCACAAGCTGCCGGCCACCGCCGAAGACCAGGCGCTGATCGCCTCGGCCATGGGCTTCGGCGATTACGCCGCGCTGCTGGACGAACTGGACCACCACCGCGGCCATGTGAGCCGCCATTTCGACGCCGTATTCGGCGCGCAGGACAGCTCGACCCCGACGCCGCGCGCCGTCTGGCAGGACATCGGTCAGGACAGTGCCCCGTGCGACGACTGCCACAGCGCGCTCGATGGCATGGGCTTCGCCGACACCGAGCAGCTGGCGCGCCGCCTGTCCGCCTTCAAGTCGGGCAGCCGCTACCGCCAGTTGCCCGACAGTTCGCGCACGCGGGTCGACGCGCTGGTACCCAAGCTGCTCGAAGCCTGCCGCGATACGCCGCAGCCCACGGCCACCGCGCTGCGCGGCCTCGACCTGCTGGAAACCATCAGCCGGCGCGCCGCCTATCTGGCACTGCTGGCCGAGTTTCCGCAGGCGCTGAGCCAGGTGGCGCGGCTGATCGGTGCGTCGAGCTGGGCGGCGAACTATCTGGTACGCCATCCCATCCTGCTCGACGAACTGCTGGACGCCCGCCTGCTCACCGCCGAACCGGACTGGCCGGCCTTCGAACAGGCGCTGCGCCAGCAGCTGGACGAGCTGGGCGACGACACCGAGCGGCAGATGGACACCATGCGCGACGCCCACCACGCCCAGGTGTTCCGTCTGCTGGCACGCGATCTGGCCGGCGAGCTGTCGGTCGAACGCCTGTCCGACCACCTCTCGGCGCTGGCCGACGCGATGCTGCGCATCACGCTGGACATGTGCTGGCGCAAGCTCACGCGCCGCCATTGCGACACGCCGCGCTTCGCCGTCATCGCCTACGGCAAGCTGGGCGGCAAGGAATTGGGCTACGCGTCCGACCTCGACGTCATCTTCCTGTTCGACGACCCGCACGAGTCGGCGCCGGAAACCTATGCCCGCCTCGCGCAGCGCATGCTCACCTGGCTGTCCAGCCATACCAGCGCCGGCATCCTGTTCGAAACCGACACCCGGCTGCGACCCAATGGCGAATCGGGGCTGCTGGTCAGTTCGATCGAGGCCTTCCGCGACTACCAGCAGAAATCGGCCTGGGTGTGGGAACACCAGGCGCTGACGCGCGCCCGCTACTGCGCCGGCGATACGGCTGTCGGCGAACAGTTCGAGGCGATCCGCCGCGAACTGCTGACCCAGCCGCGCGATGTCGCCGCGCTGCGCCGCGAAGTGCTGGACATGCGGCAGAAGATGATGGACGGCCACGCCAACAAGTCCGAACTTTTCGACATCAAGCACGACGCCGGCGGTCTGATCGACCTCGAATTCGCCGTGCAGTACATGGTGCTGGCCCACTCGGGCGCGCATCCCGAGCTGACCGGCAACCTCGGCAACATCGCGCTGCTGCGCATCGCCTCCGAAGTCGGCCTGCTGCCGGCACTCGATGCGGTCGCCGCCGGCAACGCCTACCGCCGGCTGCGCCACCTGCAGCACGGCCTGCGGCTCAACGATGCGCCGAAAGCCCGGGTGCCGAAGGACGAGGTGGTGGCCGAGCGCACCGCGATACGCGCCGTATGGTCGCGCCTGTTCGACGACGCGTCGAACTCGGGCGACGTCGAGCGACTCTGACGCATGGATACCTGATGGAGTCACGCATGCACACGCTTACCCTGCGCCGCAGCCTGCTGCTCGCCGGCCTCACGCTCGCCCTTGGCGGCTGCGTCACTGCGCCGCCGCGCCCGCCGGCGCCGACCACCGACGAAATCGTGCAGATGTCGAAGGACGGCATCCCGCCGGCGGAAATCATCCAGCGCCTGGAGGAGAGCCGTGCGCTCTACCCGCTCAAGGCCTCGCAACTGGCGAAGCTGCGCGAGGAAGGCGTGTCGGACGAGGTGATCGACTACATGCAGCAGACCCTGATCGAAACCGAGCGCATGCGCGAGGCGATGCGCGAGCGCGACCGCATGTGGATGTATGGCTATCCCTATTACCCGGCCTACCCCTGGGGCTACTGGCGGCGGCCTTACCGGTAGTACGGCCTCGCCCCGGGCGACACCTGCCGATAAATACCGACCGGTGATATCTATAGAACTAAATATCACTTTTTTGAATAAGCATTGCTGACTAGACTGCGCGCTCCCTGAGATATCGAGCGACGCGCAGTGAAAATCCGCCACATCGACACCCGGCCCACCGAGGTCGGACAAGCCCACGAAGCGCTCGGCCTGCCGCCGGTCGAACAGGTGATAGACCGCGCGCACGCGCACCCGCTGGCCACCGTCGCCAGCTGGTTCATGGGCTTCACGCTGTTCGGTCTGGCCGCCATCCTGCTCGCCCGCGGTCTGCCACTGGGCGACCCGTCGGCGGCGCTGGACATCGTGATCGGCGTCGTCACTTCGGACGAATTCCTGAAGGCGGCCGCCGTCGGCTTCATCGCGCAGAGCATCGACGGCGCGCTCGGCATGGCTTACGGCATTTCCGCCACCACCTTTCTGCTCGGCACAGGTGCGTCGCCCGCGGTGGCGAGCGCCAGCGTGCACATCGCCGAAATCTTCACGACAGGCCTGTCCGGCCTGTCGCATCTGCGGCTGGGCAATGTCGATCGCAAGCTGATGCTCAAGCTGCTGATACCGGGCGTGATCGGCGGCGTACTCGGCGCGCTGGTGGTGACGAAGTTCGACGGCGCCGCGCTGAAGCCGTGGATTTCCGGCTACCTGCTGGTGATGGGCATCTACGTGCTGGCCAAGGCCTGGCGCCATCGCCGCAAGCCGGCGCAGGAGCCTAAGCATGTCGCCAAGCTGGCGCTGTTCGGCGGCTTCGTCGATGCAGCCGGCGGCGGCGGCTGGGGACCGGTGGTCACGACCAGCCTGGTCGGCGCCGGCCAGGACCCGCGCCGCACCATCGGTTCGGTGAACTTCGCCGAATTCTTCATCGCCATCGCCAGCGCCGGTGCCTTCGTCATCTTCATCGACGCCGCCCCGTGGGCGACCGTGGCCGGTCTGGTCGCCGGCGGCATGTTCGCCGCACCGCTGGCCGCCTTCCTGTGCCGCGCGCTGCCGGCGCGTGCGCTGCTGGTGCTGGTGGGCACGCTGATCAGCGGCCTCAGCGTCTACAACCTGATGAAGGCGCTGGGCTGAGCGCCGCCGGAGGCGTATCAGGCGACAGGTATACTTGGCGCCTGATCTCCGGACCGTGAGCATGACCCGTTACGCCAACACCGCCGCCTACCGCTTCGTCCGCCTCGACGACCGCGAAGCGCTGCGCACTCGCATCCACGAAGCGGCGCAGTCGCGCCAGCTGCTCGGCACCGTGCTGCTCGCCAGCGAAGGCATCAACATCTTCCTCGCCGGACTGAAGAGCGACCTGCGCGACTTCTTCGCCGACCTCGGGCAGGACCCGCGCTTCGCCGCACTCGACGTGAAATGGAGCGGGTCGGACACGCTGCCGTTCAAGCGGCTGCGCGTGCGTCTGAAGAAGGAAATCGTCACCGTCGGCGCGCCCGACTTCGACCCGACGGAGACGCCGGCGCCCTATCTGCCGCCGGCCGAACTGAAGCGCTGGTACGACGAGGGGCGGCCCTTCGTCATCATCGACACGCGCAACCGCTGGGAAGTCGAGCAGGGCAGCTTCGACAACGCGCTCGATCCCGGCGTCGACAGCTTCGGTCAGTTCCCGGCCGCGCTCGAACAGTACGCCGACCTGAAGGACACCCCCATCGTCACCTTCTGTACCGGCGGCATCCGCTGCGAAAAGGCCGCACCCTTGATGAAGAAGGCCGGCTTCAACCAGGTGTGGCAGCTCGAAGGCGGCATCCTGCGCTATTTCGAGGAAGTGGGCGGCGCCCACTGGCACGGCAACTGCGTCGTGTTCGACGACCGCGGCGCACTGAAGCCCGATCTGAGCCCGGTCTGAGCCCGGTCTGAGCCCGGCCAGCGGAGTCCGCGCCGGGTCAGGCGGTCGCGCTGCCGCGCAGCTTCTTGGCACCCAGCACCACGGCCAGCGTGATCGCACCGGCGACGACGCCGGTCAGCGCGTCGGCGACGAAGGGCAGCAGCACGCCCAACACCGAACCCACCGCTTCCGACAGATGATGTATCCGGTCGTGCAGCGCCGGGATGCCGTGTGTCAGGATGCCGCCGCCGACCAGGAACATGGCGGCGGTACCGGCCACCGACAAAGCCTTCATCAACCACGGCGCCAGTGCGAGGATGCCGCGACCGAGCGCACGCGTCGCACCCGAGGCGGCGCGGCTGAGGTAGAGGCCGGCGTCGTCCAGTTTGACAATGCCCGCCACCAGTCCATACACCCCGACCGTCATGATGGCGGCAATGCCCGCCAGCACCGCGACCTGGGTGCCGAAAGGCGCGTCGGCCACGGTACCCAGCGTGATGGCGATGATTTCGGCCGACAGGATGAAGTCGGTGCGGATGGCGCCCTTCACCTTTTCCTTCTCCAGCGCGACCAGGTCGACCTGTTCGTCGGCCAGCGCCTTCATGTGCTCGGCGTGGTGCGCGGCGTCTTCATCGGCGCTGTGCAGGAATCTGTGCGCCAGCTTCTCGACGCCTTCGTAACAGAGGAAGAGCCCGCCTATCATCAGCAGCGGCGTCACCGCTGCCGGCAGGAAGGCGCTGATGGCGAGCGCCGCCGGCACCAGGATGAGCTTGTTGCGTACCGAACCCATGGCCACCGCCCACACCACCGGCAGTTCGCGATCGGCCTTGACGCCGGCCACCTGCTGCGCGTTCAGCGCCAGGTCATCGCCAAGTACGCCGGCCGTCTTCTTGGCGGCGACCTTGGTCAGGACGGACACGTCGTCCAGTACGCTGGCGATGTCGTCTATCAGTGCGAGAAGGCTGGCTCCGGCCATGGCGAAATCCTGTGAATGTTGTCGGGATCGATCCGTACGGCATGGATCGCGCGGCGCATGCTACCGGAAGTCGGCGATGAGACTGCAGTCGATCAGCGCGCCCGCGGTCGGCGCAGGTAAAGATCGCATCCGTGCGCCACGCCGGACGCCGCCAGCCAGAACAGCACCAGCGTCGCGCCGCCGCCGGTGAGGGCTGCGCGCAGGGCCAGCATCAGGCACAGGCCAGCGGCCAGCGTCGGCAGCCAGCGGCCCGGCGCGAAGCCCAGACCGCGCCGGCGGTGCAGCAGCGCCAGTGCCGCCGCTTCGAACAAAACCCCTATCATGATCAGGTCGATCAACAAACCATTCGCCAACAGGTCGGACATGCGAGCGCTCCACGCTGAGATCGGCAGCAGGCTGCCGCATCCGCACACCGTACACGACTGACAGGCCGAAACACCTCTCCCATGCACGCCACCGAACAGCCCCCGCTGTCGCAGCGCCTCAGACAGGTGACGGCGGCACATCACGCACGCGCCGAGCGCAGCGGTCCGATGCCGGCGCTGCTGCGCGGCGAACTCGGTCTTGCCGCCTACTGCACCCTGCTGCGCAACCTGCACCCGATCTACCGCGAACTGGAGGCCGCGCTGAGGCAGCATAAGACCCACCCGGCCCTGGCCGGGCTGGACATCGACGGGCTGGCGCGCAGCGCCGCGCTGGAAGCCGACCTGGCCACACTGCACGGCGACGGCTGGGGACACGCGCTGCCGCTGGTCGACGCGGCGGCATGCTACGCGGCGCGCCTGCGCGAACTGTCGGCACACCGGCCGGAACTGCTGCTCGCGCACATGTATGTGCGCTACCTCGGCGATCTGCAGGGCGGCCAGATCCTGCAGCGCATCGTCGCCCGCTGCTACGCGCTGGACGGCGAAGCCGGCACGCGCTTCTACCGCTTCGGCGCGCACGCGCCGGCCGAGCTCAGCGCACGACTGCGCGCCGCACTCGATGGCCCGTCGCGCGACGACGCCACGCGGGCGGCCATCGCCAGCGAAGCCGAAGCCGCCTTCCTGCGTCACGTGGACATTTTCGAGGCGCTGCCGGCCGGCGACGCCGCCGCGCTCAGAGTGGGCGGTTGAATTCGCGCAGGCGGGCATAGACCGCCGCGGCGCGCGTCGCCGACGCCTCCAGTTCCTCGATCAGCGTAGCGACCGGGATCGACGCCGTGGTGTCGGTCAGTTCCATCGCCGCCACGCTCGCATTGGCCAGGATGGCGCCCATCACCTCGTCGGGCAGGCCGCGCGCCTCGCGCGTGGTCAGCTGCGCATCGGCCTGGCCGGTCATCGTCAGCGACTGTTCGAGATGGCGACGCGCCGCCTCGGTGCGCTTCGCATCGGTGAGGTCGGTGAAGATCAGGATGCAACCGAGCACGGCATCGCGCGGGCCCGGCACGACGTCGGCGCGCACGCCCAGCGCAATGCCACCGCTCATCCGCCACTCGCCGCGCCACGACACACGTCCTTCGCGCAGCGACCTCAACACATCGCGCACAGAGGCCTGATCTTCGAACAGCGCCGCCAGTTCGTCGAAATTCGCCGGCTGCCGGCAACCGCCCGGCAGGATGCCGGCGAGCGCCGGACTGGGAAACAGGATGCGACCGTCGCCGTCGGCAACCAGCAGGGGCTCCGGCGACTCGTCGACGGCAGTGCGAAATTTTTCAAGCTGGTGCTGGGCGATGAGCAGGCGCACCGCCTGCGTCTGCATGATCACATCGCGCAGCGAGGCGCCGATCGCGCGCGCCAGCGCCAGATCGGCGCGCGACCACGGGGCCGCGGTGCCGCGCACGATTTCCGACCACGCCTCGAAGGAGCGCCGCGGCGACAAGGTCAGCGGATCGTTGTCGACCATGGGCTTCGCGGGGTCGCCGGCCCAAGTCAGCTTGGCACGCTGCTCGCGCCGGAACCACATCAGCAGATTGCGGCCGCGCGTCGACAGATCGATCGCCAGCACGCCGCACACCACCGGCGTCAGGTAGGCCAGCGCCGGGTTGGCGCGCTCGACCGAGGCGCAGCTGAACAGCATCTGCTTCATTTCGCCGGACACCCAGCCGGCCAGCGCGCGCACCGCCTCGGTGGACGGCACCTCGCCGGCGGTCAGCAGTTCGCCGTCGTGCAGCAGCGCGACACCGCTGGCGTCCATCGGCAGCAGCAGCGTGCGCGCGTTGCGCATCAGTGCCGCACGCCAGTCGCCCTCGGTCGACGTCGCCTCGATCAGCCGCAGTTCCATGCGCCGCACCAGCACGTCGACCTGGGTGCGTACATAGTTCTCGATCGCCGCGATGCGCGTCGACATCACCTCCGCCAGCACGTCGACGGCGGCGCGCTGTGCGTAATGGATACGCCGCGGCGCATAGTGATGACAGGCGATCAACCCCCACAGCCGCCCCTCGCGCACCAGCGACACCACCAGCGTCGCGGTCACGCCCATATTGCGCAGGTACTGGATGTGCAGTGGCGACATGCTGCGCAGGTGGCACATCGACATGTCCAGCTCTTCGCCGCTGTGCGGCAGCCGGCGCGGTTCGACGGCGACCGGCAGGTAGCGCGCATCGACCAGCACGCGCACCCGGTTGCGCAGATAGAGGTCGCGCGCGCGCTGCGGAATGTCGGTTGCCGGATAGCGGTGACCGAGCAGGGTGTCGAGCCGGTCGTCGCGCGCCTCGGCGACGATTTCGCCATGGCCATCGGCATCGAAGCGATACACCATCACGCGGTCGTAATGGGTCAGTTCGCGTATCGACTGCACCGCCGTGTCCGCCAGCGCATCGACGCTCATCGCCTCGCTGAAGCGACGCACCGCCGTCGCCAGCAGCGCCTGTGCCGCGACATCTTCGGCCGGTGGCCCGGCGGTTTCGAGCTCGACGATCAGCGTGCCGGACTGCCCGCGATGCGCCATGCCCTCGAAATGCCGCAGCAGCCCGCCGTGGCCGGTGCTGCAGTGGAAGGGCGTCAGTTCGACTTCCGTCAGCGTCCGGCCCAGTTCGCGCACACGCGCCGCCAAGTCGCCGCCAAGCGCCGGCAGCGGCGCCTCGACCACCGCCGCGTGCGGCACGCCCAGCCACTGTTCGGTATTCAGGCTGGCCTGCAGCACCTGCAGGTCGGATTCACGCACGACCAGCAGCACGCCGTGCGGCTGTATCGAGCCGGCAAGGTGGATGAGCTCGCGCTCGCAGTTGGTCAGGTCGGCCTGACCGAAAGGCGGACTGTAGAGAGGATCGTTCACTTTGCGCGACACGCTCAGTGCATGCGACCCCTGACCCCCACGCCGGGACCGCGCGGCTGCACTGCGCGGATGATGAGACCGATGGTGTTCGAGTCTCCGTTATGGATCAGTACTGCCGACAGTTCAACATCGACGTCGTGCCCGCGCTCGTTGCGCATGCGCGTCGCCAGACGCAGCGTGCCGCTCTGCCGCACCGCGGCGAGCAGACCACCCAGTCCGTCGCTCTCGCCCGACAGCCACGCCGCCATCGAGCGGCCACGCAGCGACGCCATGTCGACGCCCTGCACCAGCTCGACGAAGGCCGGGTTGGCACTCAGCAGCACCCCCTGTTCGTCGGTGAAGGCGACCGCATCAGGTGTCAGGCGCACCAGTTCCGGCAGCATCGCATCGTCGACCGCCGGCGGCATCTGCCCGCCTTCGGGCCAGGCGCGCATCAACAGCAGCGTGCTGCCCTCGTCGCGGAACAGCGATACCCAAGCGTGGATGCGGCCGCCCGACGCCAGGTCGAGCATCGCGTCACCCGGGCGCTCGGACACCCGTACCGTGCCCAGTAGCTCCTCCAGCGCGGGCAGCGAGGACGGCGCCAGCGCGTAGCCGGCCTGACGGCCCGGCATGTCCTGCACCGTGCCGCCGAACAGACGGCCGGCGGCACGGTTGGCATCGACGATGCGCAAGGTGTCGGCGTCCACCACCAGCACTGCGTCGGTGGCGATCTGGAACAGCAGGCGGTAGCGGGTTTCCGCCTGGCGCATGCGCCAGTAGTCGCGCTCCATCGATTGCTGGGCGTCGACCAGCCGCTGCTGCATCGCCGAGACGGCGCGCAGGTCGCGTCCGACCACCAGCAGCGGACCGCCGTGGCCGAGGCGCACGGCGGTGTAGGCCACCGGCAGATCGCTGCCGGCCAGCGACGGGTGGTTGATGTGGCGGGTGCGCGAAACGCCGGACTCGGCCGCCTCGCTCAGCAGGTCCTCGACCTTGCGGCGGGTGTCCGGCGTCACCGTGTCTATCCACTGGCGGCCCAGCCATTCGCCCGCCGCTGCGCTGACCGGCTCGGTGCCGCCCAGCGCAACACTGCGGATGACGCCCTTGTCGTCGATCACCAGCGCAATGTCGCTGGCGACCGACACCAGCATGTCGGCCAACTCCGGTGCCACATCGGAGAAGGCGCTCAGGTCTCCTGGATCGTTCGGTAGCTTGTTCACGGCATGGGCCTGGTTAGCAGGACGGAGAGATACGGGACCGACCTGCTGCAAATTTCGGGCCCGGCCTGGACCGGGACATGCGCTGCCGCGTGGTTCGGAAAAGCCCGGTACGCGCAATTCAACGGAAGCACACCCGCTGATCACCGGACTGCCGACGGCGCAATCGCGACAACGCCTTCAATTGCTTGAGTTTAACGCCTGCATGCTACGGCAAGTCGCTTGCCGGCACACGTGACCGGCGTCAAAAAGTGCGGCGCGTCAGCCAAAGGGGGCATTCAGGCGGACGATGGACAGATTCAGCGCTGCCGCAAACGCGACCCACACCGCATACGGCAGCAAAAGCGCGGCCGCACGTGCGGACCATGGTCGCAGGCGGACCATCAGGAACACCACCGACAGCCACAGCAGCACGACTTCGGCCAGCGCCCAGTCGGGACGGCGCAGATGGAAGAACAGCGCACTCCACAGCACGTTCAGGCCACCGTTGGCGGCGAACATCGCCAGCAACTGGCGACGCCCTCGCGCGTCCGGCGCATGGCGCCAGCCGAGCACACCGGCGGCGGCGGCAAGACCGAAGATGAGGGTCCAGGCCGGCCCGAAAGCCCAGTCCGGCGGCTGCCAGGAGGGTTTGGCGAGCGCACGGTACCACTCGCTCAGATCGGTCATGGCACCGCCCAGGCCGGCCACCGCAAGCGCGGCAAGTGCAGCGACGGCCACCGGCTTCCAGCGCGTGGCCGTCCGGGCATTCATGGCGACACGATGCCGCAGAGGTGCGCGAGGTCCTTGAAGAAGATGCGCATGTGCGCCAGCGGCCGCGCGCGGACCAGCCGCTTGTGCATATAGGCCTGCCAGGTGAGCTGCTGCACGTCGGGATCGCGGCAGATGCTGACGAAGCGTTCGCGCCGCTTGTCGCTCGCGTACCAGAAGCGCTGCATGATGCCGAGCACCATGAACACGCGGCCGTGCGCCTTCATGAAACGCTTGCGCGCCAGCCTCAGCGCGCGCGCATCGCCGGTGACCAGATAGGCATCGACCGCCTCGGCCGCCAGCCGGCCGCCACTGAGCGCGTAATAGATGCCTTCGCCCGACGCCGGCGCGACGACGCCGGCCGCGTCGCCGGCCAGCACGACGTCACGCCCGTTGTCCCAGCGCCGCAGCGGGCACATCGGAATTGGCGCGCCTTCGCGGCGAACGGTGCCGGCGGCGCCGAGGCCGGCGCTGTCGCGCAAGGCGCTGACGCCGCCGCGTATCGAGAAGCCCTTGCGCGCCGAGCCGACGCCAACACTGACCGTGTCGCCGTGCGGGAACACCCAGCCGTAGAAATCGGGCGACAGCCGGCCCTGGTAATAGACATCGCAGCGGCTGCCGTCGAAACCGGTCTGCGGCGCGCGCACGATCTCGTGGTAGGCGAACACGCAGGGCACCTGGTCGGCGCCCGGCACACACTGCCGGCCGACCGCCGACAGCGCACCGTCGGCGCCGATGATGGCGCGGGCACGCACGCAGCGTTCGCCCTGCTCGCCGACGCGGTAATGCACGACAGCCGAGCCGGCACCGTCGCGGCTCACCCGCTGAAAGCTGCCGGTGCGCCGATGCGCGCCGGCGAGTCCGGCACGCTCGCGCAGGTATTCGTCGAACTGCTCGCGATCGACCATGCCTACGAAACCGCCGTCGATCGGCATGTCGACCTCGCGCCCGCTGGGCGCCACCATGCGTGCCGAACGGGCACGGGCGACCAGCAACTCATCCGGAATGCGGAACTCCTCGATCGCCTTCGGCGGTATCGCGCCGCCGCAGGGCTTGATCCGCCCGCCGCGATCGAGCAGCAGCACCGCGTAGCCGCGGCGCGCCAGATCGGTCGCCGCGGTGGCCCCGGCGGGCCCGCCGCCGACCACCACCACATCGTAGTTTTCCATGATCAGGCCTCTCCTTCCGCGCGTGGCATCAGCGGCAGCGGCGCAGCCGGCGCACGCGCCGCCACGGTCGCCGGCTGCAGGCCGGAAATCCGCATCGCCATGGCGGCCGATACGATGAACAGCAACGCCTCGCCGGCGAACACCAGCGCGTAGGCGACGCCCGGCTCGGCGATCAGGGCGCGCGTCAGATCGACCGCGACAGTGCCGGCGAAGCCGCCCAGTGCGAAGGCGATCGCCTGCGCCGCACCCCACAGACCCATGCGCACGCCCTCGCGACCGGCGCCGCCCTGGCCGGCCAGGCGCATCATCGACGCGATCGCCGCCACCGCGAACGCGCCATTGGATACGCCGAGCAGGAACACGGTTTCGCGCAAGGGCCAACCCTGGCCGCTGAAGCCGGCAGCGGTCAGGCCCGCCAGCGCGCAGGCCGAGGCGATGCAGCCGCCGATGATCCACAGCCGCAGCGAGCCGATCTGCCGCCCGCCGAACACGGTGCCGGTCAGCGCCACCAGCAGCATGCCGGCGAACACGCCGCCGTGCTGCAGACCCGACAACTGGGTCGACTGCCCGGGCGAGTAGCCGAACACAGTGCCGGCAAAGGGTTCGAGTATCAGGTCCTGCGCGCTGTAGGCGAGCATGGACACGAAGACGAACAGTGTAAAAAGCCGCGCATGCGACTCGCCCCAGACCTGGGCCAGTGCAGCGCGGAATGGGGTGCCTTTGGGAGGAGAGTGCGGCAGCCCCGTCGAAACCGGTTTGGTTGCGGGGCTGACGCCCTCGACGCCGCGCACGGCGACGAGTGCAAGCATGAAGGCGCAGACCGAGGTGCCGGCAACGACCTGCAACAGCCGCTCGCCGGAGAACGGATCGAGCAGCTTGCCGGTGATGCCGGCCGTCACGGCGAAGCCGAGAATCATCATCATCCAGACGATGGTGGCGGCGGCCGCACGGCGGCCGTCGTCCACGCGCTTGGCGAGCAGCACCAGCAGCGAGGTGCCGGCGGCGCCGACACCGACGCCGATCAGCATGAAGGCAAGCACCGCCAGTGCGACACCGGCGACGAAGTGGTCGGCCATCAGCACGGTGGCGAGCGCGGCCAGCGTGCCGCCGGCGGCAAGCACCGCCATGCCGCCGATGATCCAAGGCGTGCGCCGCCCACCCAGATCCGAACCGTGCCCGAGGCGCGGCCGCAGCATCTGCACCGCGTAATGCAGCGCCACCAGGATGCCGGGCAGCATGGCCGGCAGAGCCAGTTCGACCACCATGACGCGGTTCAGCGTCGACGTGGTCAGCACGACGATGGCGCCGAGCGCGGTCTGCACCAGACCGAGGCGGAAGATGCCGATCCAGCCGAGGGCATGGTTCATGTCAGTCGCCTCCGAGCGCGCGCAGCGCGAAGGCGCTCACCAGCATGCCGAGCACGTAGAGCGTAATGCCGGTGCCGTTGTACCAGGGCGCGCGAGCGCGCGGGTCGTCCAGCAGCCGGGACATCAGCATCAGCTGGGCACCGAGCAGCATGCCCACCAGCGCAGCATGCGCCGGCGCCCCCCAGTGCGCGAGCAGCGCGACGACGACGACCTGCGGCACCGCCATCACCCAGCAGGCGACCCGACCGGCGCGCGCAACGCCCAGTTGTACCGGCAGCGAAGCGATGCCCATGCGGCGGTCGCCATCGACCGACTTGAAGTCGTTCAGCGTCATGATGCCGTGCGCGCCGGCGCTGTACAGACCGGCCAGCAGCAGACTGCGCAGGTCGGGCATGGCGCCGCCGGCCATCACCGCGGCACCGGTGACCCAGGCCAGTCCTTCGTAACAGAGCGCGCAAGCACTGTTGCCCCACCAGCCGTTGGCCTTCAGCCGCAGCGGCGGCGCGCTGTAGGCCCAGGCCAGCAGCAGGCCAAGCGCGGCGGCGGCAAAACCCCAGGGACCGAGCGCGGTCGCCACCAGCAGCGACAGCACCGTCCAGACGACGGCGATATAGAGGCCCCAGTGACCCGGCATGCGACCGGATGGAATCGGACGCTGCGGTTCGTTGATCGCATCGACGTGACGGTCGAACCAGTCATTCACCGCCTGGCTGGTCGCGCAGACCAGCGGCCCTGCCAGCAGCACGCCGAGCAGCACGACCTGCCAGCGCTCTCCGGCCGGCAGGCCGGAGGCAACGACGCCACAACCGAAAGCCCACATCGGCGGAAACCAGGTGATGGGCTTCAGCAGTTCGGCAACGGCAGAGAGGGCTGGACGAGTCATGAGCTAACAGTAGGCTTGACACACGAGAGCGTCAAGACAAACTTACACTCAGCCAGTCCATTTTGATTGACACCGGCCGCAAGGCCGCCGCCCGTGCCTCACGACAGTTCCGCGCGGACGCGATCGGCGGGGCCCGGCCCGGCCGACCGACCCGCTTCGGATCACTCCTCGCCCGGCTCCTGCCCGCCGTCGTCGCCCTGATCGGCGTTGAGATCGCCGATGCCATAGCGGCGCAGCTTCACGTACAGGCTCTGCCGGCTCAGGCCGAGCATTTCGGCCGCCGACGCGCGGTTGTCGTGCGTCATGTCGAGTGCCGCCTCGATGCACAGCTTCTCGATCAGATCGGTCGATTCGCGCACCAGATCCTTCAGCGACACGCGCCCAACCAAGCCGGTCAACTGCTCGACCGAACGCGGCATCTCGCGGCTGATCCGCGGTTCCGGCTCGATGCGGCGGCTGACGCCGCGCACCGTGAAACCGATGCACGGACGCTCACCGCGGTCCACCGCGACCGCCGACACCTCGACGTCGACGTCCGAACCGTGCTCGCCGCGCAGCACGGTCGAAAACAGGCGGATCGAACCGTGCTGGCGCACGTTCACCATCAGCACCTTGAAATCGACACCGGGACGGCCGAGCCAGCGTTCGAGCGACTGCGTGCGTGCCTGCTCGATGCTCGCCAGCTGGGCGAGATCGACGAAGGCCTGGTTGGCGGTCAGGATGACGCCGTCCTCGCCGGTCAGCACGAAGGCGTCCGGCACCATTTCGACCGCATCGGCCACCGACATCCGCTCGCCGGATTCGGTGCCGGAGGCACCGACCTGCGACAGCCGCACCAGATACAGCGATGTTGCGTCCTGTCGCACCAGCGAAGCGGCCACCAGCCAGTCGCTGCCGCCCGGCCCACGCACGCGGACGTCGTCGGAACGACCGTTGGCACGCACCGCGGCGAACAGCCCCTGCACCGCCTGGTTGCCGGCGTCGTCCAGCCCTTCCGGGAAATTGCGCCCAACCACACTGCGCGCGTCCTCACCCAGCATCCAGTTGGCGGCGGCATTCGCCTCGACGATGCGCTGGCTGACGGTATCTACCACCAGCACCGCTTCCGACGTCATCTGGAACAGCAGGCGGTAGCGCGCCTCGAGCTGGCGCAGGCGCGCGTAGTCGCGCTCGATCGACTGCTGCGCGTCCACCAGCCGCTGCTGCAGCATGGACAGCGCCGTCAGGTCGCGGCCGAGGGCGACGACGGTGCCGTCGTGGCCGATGCGCACGGTCGAGTAAAGCAGCGGCAGATCGCTGCCGCCCTGCACCGGATGATTGACGTGCCGTGCACGGCGGCTTTCGCCACTGGCGGCGTCCTGCAGCAGCGCCTCGACCTTGGGGCGGCTTTCGACCGTCACCACCTCGGTCCACCGGCGCCCCAGCCAGCGCGCGCCGGCTTCGGGCAGCAGCGCGCCGTCGTTGAATGCAAGGTCGCGGATGACGCCCTTGTCGTCGAGCAACAACGCAACGTCGGAGGCGGCGGCAATAAGTCGTGCAGCCGACTCGGCATCGACGCCATGTAACAAACCCATCGGCGAATCAAAAGGCTTCACCGTCAACCTTCCCGCATCGGCGTCCATTTTCGCGATCTGATCGCGCCCCTGCTCCGAACCCAATCGATACCCTCCAGAAACTGATCACCCATGCGCAAATCGCACAGGCAGCAATGCCTCGGCCACATCGACCGCGGCACTCGCATCGCGCGCCGTCGCGTCGGCGCCGACCAGCGGCACCCACTCCGGCCGGCTGGCGAAGATCGGGCCGCCGACCATCACCACGATGTCGCGTTGCAGCGACACGCGGCGAGCGGCGGTGATCCACTCCGCCAGTTCGTCGAAGCGCGTTTCGCTGCCGAGTGACACGCCCACCAGATCGAAGCGCTCGGCGCGCAGCAGGCGCA
Source organism: Methyloversatilis sp. NSM2 (assembly GCF_038066675.1). Classification (NCBI taxonomy): domain Bacteria; kingdom Pseudomonadati; phylum Pseudomonadota; class Betaproteobacteria; order Nitrosomonadales; family Sterolibacteriaceae; genus Methyloversatilis; species Methyloversatilis sp. NSM2. The sequence goes on along the minus strand of NZ_JBBUKV010000017.1, from coordinate 356,380 downwards.
GCGCTTCGCCGCGCGGACCCGGTGTGTCGAGGCGCACGTCCCAGCGGCGCTGGCGGAAGAAGTCGGCCACCATGGCCATGCCGAAGGTGTGCTGCTCCCCCGGCAAGGTGGCGAGCAGCACGCGGCGGCCTGTCTCGCCCGAATGCAGATCGCTGCGGAAACTCGGGCTGACGTCGTGCAGCACCTGCTGGATCCGCCACAGGCCGAGCGTGACCTGAGTGAAATCGCACAGATCCGCTTCCCACAATTCGCCGAGCCGACGCGCCGCCGGTGCCAGCAGGTCCAGACAGATGACCCGTGGCTCGACGCCGCGGGCGCGGATCGCCTGCACGCAGCTGCGTACGACGCCGGCGTCCTGTGCCAGCACGAGATTGGCGAACTCGTGGATTTCGCGCGCCGAGATGGTTGTTGCGCTGACCCCGGCCGGCGGCAGATCGACCAGATCACCGTGCGCCAGCATCAGCCGCGGAATGATTTCCGCCTCTATCGTCTGCGCCAGATCACCCAGCCAGTCAGGGGCAGCGAACACCGGCGGGCCGATCGGCGGCCCGCCGAACTGACTGACCCCGCCCTGCTCCTGCGCGGACAAACCCTCACCCGACATCTGCGCCCTGCGGGCGCTTCGCTGCGTCATCCCGGCCATCTTCCTGCCTCCTTGGGTCTTTTTGTCGTGCCCCGGCCGTGTCGGATGCGCCCCCGGTGGACGCCCCATGGATGCGGACGGGCTTTACGGCTGCTGCGGGTGGTGAACCCAGTGTCCGTGGTGGCACTGACGACGAGGGTGAGCAAGTCTCTGGGCAGGAAGGCGGGGTTCGAATCTGTCTGCAGAACTGGACGCCAACATTGTAGGAATAGAGCGCGGCACCCCGCACTGTCAAGTTAACTTGTCAATTTTGATGACGCGCCAGCCGGAACGGGCCTCTGGACCACGCGCACTGTCATCCGGTCGATGTAATTTCGTCGTGACGTCAATTTACATTGACACTTTGTCCCCAGCCGTCTAGATTCGATTACGAGGACAGAGGAGACGCGACGATGCGCAACAGAGAGGCCTCACCGGCGATGCGGCACACACCGCTTTACACGCCGGAGGAACGCCGCCGGCGGGACGAATCACCCTGGACCCTGGTTCAGGGGGTGCTGGCGCCGGTGCAGTTCGTCGCCTTCGCGATCAGCCTCGTGCTCGTGCTGCGCTATCTGTGGTCCGGCGAGGGCCTGCAGGCTGCAACCTGGTCGGTGGTGATCAAGACCCTGCTGCTGTACGCGATCATGGTCACCGGCTCGATCTGGGAGAAGGCGGTGTTCGGCGTCTGGCTGTTCGCCCGCCCCTTCTTCTGGGAAGACGTATTCAGCTTCGCGGTGCTGGCGCTGCACACCGCCTATCTGGTCGCACTGGCGACCGGCACGCTGGACGGAACCGGCCTGATGTGGCTGGCGCTGGCGGCCTACTTCACCTACGTCATCAACGCCGGACAGTTCCTGCTCAAGCTGCGCGCCGCGCGGCTCGACACGGCGAGTCCGGCGGCCGGCAACCACGGCGCGGTGGTGCAGGCATGAGCAATCTGCACGACATTCCGATCGCCACCCGCAGCGGCTGCGACGAGCGCCCGGTGCTGCGCGAACGCGGCCAGCGCGAGGTGTTCTGCGGTCTGACCGGCATCGTGTGGCTGCACCGCAAGCTGCAGGACGCCTTTTTCCTGGTGGTCGGCTCGCGTACCTGCGCCCACCTGATCCAGTCCGCCGCCGGCGTAATGATCTTCGCCGAACCGCGCTTCGGTACAGCCATCCTGACCGACCGCGACCTGGCCGGCATGGCCGACGCCAACGACGAACTCGACCGCCTGTGCGTCACGCTGCTCGAACGCCGGCCGGAAATCCGCACGCTGTTCCTGGTCGGCTCCTGCCCGTCGGAAGTGATCAAGCTCGACCTCGCGCGTGCCGCCGAGCGGCTCAACGCCCGGCTGCTGCCGCAGGTGCGCGTGCTGAACTATTCCGGGTCCGGCATCGAAACCACCTTCACCCAGGGCGAAGACGCCGCGCTGCGCACCTTCGTGCCGCTGATGCCGCACACCGACGCGCGCCAGCTGATGGTGGTGGGCTGTCTGCCGGACATCGTCGAGGACCAGTTCCGCCGCCAGTTCGAACAGCTGGGCATCGCCAACGTCGTATTCCTGCCGGGCCGCCGCGCGGCCGACGTGCCGGCGATCGGTCCGAACACCGACCTGCTGCCGGCCCAGCCCTTCAATGGCGACACCGTGCGCGCACTGGTCGCCCGCGGCGCCCGGCTGCTGCGCGCGCCCTACCCTTTCGGCGCCGAAGGCACGACCGCCTGGCTGCAAGCGGCCGCCCGCGCCTGGGGCGTAACCCCGGCCGCATTTGACGCGGTGACCGGCCCGGCGCGTGCGCGCACCGAAACGGCACTGGCACGGCAACGCCCGCTGCTGGCCGGGCGCAGCCTGTTCATGCTGCCCGACTCGCAGCTCGAACCTTCGCTCGCGCGCTTCCTGCACCGCGAACTGGGCATGCGACTGATCGAGGTCGGCACGCCCTTTCTCGATCGCCAGATGGTCAGTGAGGAACTGGCGCTGCTGCCGGAGGACATCGTGCTCAGCGAAGGCCAGCACCTCGATCGCCAGCTCGACCGCGTGCGCGCCGCCCGCCCCGACCTCACCGTATGTGGCCTCGGCCTGGCCAACCCGCTGGAGGCCGAGGGGCTGGCCACCAAATGGTCGATCGAACTGGTGTTCTCGCCGATACACGGCTACGACCAGGCGGGCGACCTGGCCGAACTGTTCGCCCGCCCGTTCGCGCGCCGCGCACGGCTGGCCGTCTGAAGGGGCACGCGATGCAGCTCACGCTCTGGACCTACGAAGGACCGCCGCACATCGGTGCCATGCGCATCGCCACCTCGATGCGCGACCTGCACTACGTGCTGCACGCACCGCAGGGCGATACCTATGCCGACCTGCTGTTCACGATGATCGAGCGGCAGGACCGCCGGCCGCCGGTCACCTACACCACCTTCCAGGCACGCGACCTCGGTGGCAGTACCGCCGAGCTGGTGAAGGCAGCAGTGGCCGAGGCTTTCGAGCGTTTCCGTCCGGCCGCGCTGCTGGTCGGTGACTCCTGCACCGCCGAACTGATACAGGACCAGTCCGGCGCGCTGGCCGCCGGCATGCAGCTGCCGATACCGGTGGTGGCGCTGGAACTGCCCGCCTATTCGAAGAAGGAAAACTGGGGTGCCGCCGAAACCTTCTATCACCTGACGCGCACGCTGCTCGCCGACCAGGTGCCCGCGCCCGAAAGCAAGCGCCCGGCGCGTGACCCGGCACGCCGGCCGCGCGCCAACCTGCTCGGCCCGACCGTGCTCGGCTTCCGCTGTCGCGACGACGTGACCGAAATCCGCCGCCTGCTCGACGCGCTCGGCATCGACGTAAACGTTGTGGCGCCGCTCGGCGCCTCGGTCGACGATCTGCGCCGCCTGCCGGATGCCGACTTCAACATCGATCTCTACCCGGAAGTATCGCGCACGCTGACCGGCTGGCTGAGCCGCAGCTTCGGCATGCCGGCCACGCGGACCATTCCGATGGGCGTTGGCGCGACGCGCGACTTCATCGCCGAAGTCGCCGCCCTGGCCGGCGTCGATCCGTCGCCGCTGCTGGCCGCCGAAACGCCGGGCGCCGCCGGCCGTGGCAGCTCGGCCTCACGCCAGCCCTGGTATGCGCGCTCGGTCGACTCGACCTATCTGACCGGCAAGCGGGTGTTCATTTTCGCCGATGCCACGCACGCCATCGCGGCCGCGCGCATCGCCGCCGAAGAGATGGGCTTCACCGTGGTCGGCCTCGGCTGCTACGCGCGCGACTTCGCCCGTGACGTGCGCGAGGCGGCGGCGCGTTACGGCGTCGAGGCGCTGATCAGCGACGACTACCTCGAAGTCGAAAAGGCCATCGCCGCCGCCGCGCCCGAACTGGTGCTCGGCACGCAGATGGAGCGCCACATCGCCAAGCGGCTGGGCATCGCCTGCGCCGTCATATCGAGCCCGATCCACGTGCAGGACGTGCCGGCCCGCTACAGCCCGGTGTATGGCTTCGAAGGCGCCAACGTGCTGTTCGACAGCTGGGTGCATCCGCTGGTGATGGGGCTCGAAGAACACCTGCTGCAGATGTTCCGCGACGACTTCGAATTCAACGATGCCGCGCCCGCCTCGCACCTGCCTGCCGTCGCCGCACAGACGATGGCGGTGGCCGAACTGGGCATGAGCGACGACGCCCCGGCCTGGACCGCAGACGGCGAACGCGAACTGAAGAAGATTCCGTTCTTCGTCCGCGGTAAGGCGCGCCGCAATACCGAAAGCTACGCCCGCAGCCGCGGACTGAGCACCATCACGGTGGAGACGCTCTACGATGCAAAAGCTCACTTCGCGCGCTGAGCCCTCGACCGCCGATGCCACGCCCATACGCGTGGTCATCGTCACGATGGACACCCACCTGGCCAGTGCCACCGAGCGCGCACGCAGCGCGCTGCGGCGCGAACTGCCCGGTCTGGAACTCGAGGTGCACGCCGCCTCCGAATGGAGCGACCGGCCGGAGGCACTGGCGCGCTGCGAAGCCGCAATCGGCGCCGCCGACATCGTCATCGCCACCATGCTGTTCATGGAGGATCACTTCCGCCCGGTACTGCCGGCGCTGATCGCGCGCCGCGAGCACTGCGACGCCATGGTGTGCGCGATGTCGGCCGGCGAGGTCGCGCGGCTCACCCGCATCGGCCGCTTCGACATGAGCGCGCCACCGAGCGGACCGATGGCACTTCTCAAGCGGCTGCGCGGCAACGCCGGCAAGGGCGGCAGCAGTTCCGGCGAACGGCAGATGCGCATGCTGCGCCGCCTGCCCAAGCTGCTGCGCTTCATTCCCGGCACCGCACAGGACGTGCGCGCCTACTTCCTGACGCTGCAGTACTGGCTGGCCGGCTCACAGGACAACGTCGCCAACATGGTGCGCTTCCTGATCGACCGCTACGCCGACGGCCCGCGCGCCCACCTGCGCGGCCGCATGAAACCGGGCGCACCGTTCGACTACCCCGAAGTCGGCGTCTATCACCCGCGCATCGCCCAGCGCATCGCCGAGCAGGTCGCCGCGCTGCCGACTGCGCCGGAAGCGCGCGGTACGGTCGGCGTGCTGCTGATGCGTTCCTACCTGCTGGCCGGCAACGCCGCCCACTACGACGGCGTGATCGCCGCGCTGGAGGCGCGCGGCCTGTCGGTCATCCCCGCCTTCGCCACCGGCCTGGACGCACGGCCGGCGGTCGAGCGCTTCTTCATCCGCGACGGCCGCGCCGTGGTCGACGCGGTGGTGTCGCTGACCGGCTTCTCGCTGGTCGGCGGCCCGGCTTACAACGACGCGAAGGCGGCCGAAGACCTGCTGGCAAGACTGGACGTGCCCTACCTCGCCGCCCACCCGGTCGAGTTCCAGACGCTGGAACAGTGGGGTGCTTCCGAGCGCGGCCTGCTGCCGGTCGAGAACACCATCATGGTGGCCATTCCGGAACTCGATGGCGCCACCAGCCCGATGGTATTCGGCGGCCGTTCGGCCGGAGCCGGTGGCACCTGCGAGGGCTGCGCACGCCGCTGCAGCTTCCCGCCCAGTGAAGGCGGACGCGACATGCACGTGTGCGCCGAGCGCGCCGACATGCTGTCCGACAAGGTGGCGCGGCTGATCGCGCTGCGCCGCGCCGAGCGCGCGCAGCGGCGGGTCGCGGTCGTGCTGTTCAACTTCCCGCCCAATGGCGGCGCGGTCGGCACCGCCGCCCACCTGTCCGTCTTCGCCTCGCTGTACCGCACGCTGGGCGCGCTGAAGCGCGAGGGTTACCAGATCGACATGCCGGCCAGCGAGGCGGCATTGCGCGACGCGCTGCTGACCGGCAATGCCGAGCGCTTCGGCGCACCGGCCAACGTGCATCACCGGATACCGGCGGACGAACACGTGCGGCGCGAAACCTGGCTGGGCGAGATCGAGGCGCACTGGGGACCGGCACCGGGCCGCGACCTGAGCGATGGCCGTCACCTGTTCGTGCTCGGCGCCCGGTTCGGCAACGTGTTCGTCGGCGTGCAGCCGTCCTTCGGCTACGAAGGCGACCCGATGCGCCTGCTGTTCGAACAGGGTTTCACGCCGACGCACGCCTTCTCCGCCTTCTACCGCTGGCTGCGCGAGGACTTCGCCGCGCATGCCGTGCTGCACTTCGGCACCCACGGTGCGCTCGAATTCATGCCGGGCAAGCAGGCAGGTCTGTCCGGCGCCTGCTGGCCGGACCGCCTGATCGGCGCGCTGCCCAATCTCTATCTGTACGCATCGAACAATCCGTCCGAGGGCGCGCTGGCCAAGCGCCGATCCGGCGCCACGCTGATCAGCTACATGACGCCTCCGGTCACTCAGGCCGGCCTGTACGCCGGACTGGCCGAAATGAAGGTGTCGGTCGAACGCTGGCGCGCACGCGAACCGGGCAGCGAGCGCGAGGCACCGGCACTGGCCGCGCTGATCCAGGCGCAGGCGGCGGCGCTCGAACTGAGCGCGGCGACACCGCCGTGGACCGACGCCGAAGCCGCCATCGCGACGCTCGGTCTGCAGATGCATGAACTGGAGCGCACGCTCATCCCCTGCGGTCTGCACGTGGTGGGCGAAGCGCCGACAGAAACCGAACGCGCCGACCTGCTGCACGCGGTCGCCCAGGCCGGTCACGGCATCGAGCTGCCGCGCACCATGATTGCCGCCGTCATGCGCGGCGACAGCCCGGAGCGCATCCGCAGCGCAGGCAATCTGGCCGATGACGACGGCACGCGCGCACTGATTGCCGAACTGACGAAAACGAACAGCCTGCTGGCCAAGGACCACGAGGTCGATGCGCTGGTGCACGCTCTGGACGGCCGCTTCGTGCGTCCGGCCCCCGGCGGAGATCTGCTGCGCACACCGGCGGTGCTGCCGACCGGCCGCAACCTGCACGGCTTCGACCCTTTCCGCATCCCGAGCGCCTTCGCCGTCATCGATGGCGCGAAACAGGCGGCCCGCCTGCTTGCCCGCCACACCGACGACGGTCACCCCTTCCCGGAATCGATCGCCATGGTGCTGTGGGGCACCGACAACCTGAAAAGCGAGGGCGGGCCGATCGCGCAGGCGCTGGCGCTGATGGGTGCGAAGCCGCGCTTCGACAGCTACGGCCGCCTGGTCGGCGCGCAGCTGCTGCCGCTGGAAGAACTGGGCCGGCCGCGGGTCGACGTCGTGATCACGCTGTCCGGCATCTTCCGCGACCTGATGCCGCTGCAGATCCGCATGCTGGCCGAAGCCGCCTTCCTTGCCGCCAGCGCCGACGAGCCGCTGGCGCACAATTTCATCCGCAAGCACGCGCTGGCCTTCCAGGCCACCAACGGCTGCGACCTCGAAACCGCCGCGCTGCGCGTATTCGGCAATGCCGAAGGCGCTTACGGCTCGAACGTGAATCACCTGATCGAGAACAGCCGCTGGGACGACGAGGACGAGCTGGCGGAAACCTATACCCGCCGCAAGGGCCACGCCTACGGCCGCAGCGGCCGGCCGGTTGCCCGCAGCGCGCTGCTCACAAGCGTGCTGGCCGACGTCGAACTGGCCTACCAGAACCTCGAGTCGGTCGAACTGGGCGTGACCACGGTCGACACCTATTTCGACACGCTGGGCGGCATCTCCCGCGCGGTGCGCCGCGCCCGCGGCGCCGACGCCGCGGTGGCACCGGTCTATATCGGCGACCAGACCCTGGGCGAAGGATCGGTGCGCACGCTGGACGAACAGGTGGCGCTGGAGACGCGCACCCGCATGCTGAATCCGAAGTGGTACGAAGGCATGCTGGCGCACGGCTACGAAGGCGTGCGCCAGATCGAAGCGCACATCACCAACACCATGGGCTGGTCGGCCACCACCGGCCAGGTGTCGCCCTGGGTGTACCAGCAGCTGACGCAGACCTTCGTGCTCGACGAAAAGATGCGCAGCCGGCTGGCCGAACTGAACCCCACCGCCGCCGCCAAGCTCGCCAACCGGCTGATCGAGGCGCACGACCGACGTTACTGGCAGCCGGACGACAGCGTGCTCGCGCGCCTGCGCGAAGCCGGCGACGAACTGGAAGACCGCCTCGAAGGCGTGTTCCAGCGGGCCAGCGCATGAAGCACCTCACCCACCTTTCCAGGGCCGCACCGTGAATACAGTCACCACCACCCATGTCCCGCTGTCGTCGCTGAAGACGCGCCGCGGCCCTTCGCATCCTGACGGCGAAGGCAGCGTGCAGGTGCATCAGGACCCGGCGCTGCGCATCGGCACCGCCAAGGTGTTCGCCGTCTATGGCAAGGGCGGCATCGGCAAGAGCACGACATCGTCCAATCTGTCGGTCGCCTTTTCCAAGCTCGGCAAACGCGTACTGCAGATCGGCTGCGACCCCAAGCACGACTCGACCTTCACGCTGACCAAGTCGCTGGTGCCGACGGTGATCGACATTCTCGAGACCGTCGATTTCCATTCCGAAGAACTGCGGCCGGAGGACTTCGTGTTCCCCGGCTACAACGGCGTCATGTGCGTCGAAGCGGGCGGCCCACCGGCTGGTACCGGTTGCGGTGGCTACGTAGTCGGCCAGACGGTGAAGCTGCTGAAGGAGCACCACCTGCTCGACGAAACCGACGTCGTGATCTTCGACGTGCTCGGCGACGTGGTGTGCGGCGGCTTCGCTGCCCCGCTGCAGCACGCCGACCGCGCGCTGGTGGTGACCGCCAACGACTTCGATTCCATCTTCGCGATGAACCGCATCGTCGCCGCCATCCAGGCCAAGTCGAAGAACTACAAGGTGAGGCTGGGCGGCGTCATCGCCAATCGCAGCAACGCCACCGACCAGATCGACCGCTTCAACGAGCGGGTCGGCCTGAAGACCATGGCGCAGTTTCCCGACCTCGACGTGATCCGCCGCAGCCGGCTCAAGAAAGCCACGCTGTTCGAGATGGATCCGACGGTCGAGGTCGAGGCGGTGCAGCACGAATACCTGCGGTTGGCCGCCTCGCTATGGGCCGGCACCGATCCGCTGGAATGCGCGCCGATGAAGGACCGCGACATTTTCGACCTGCTGGGATTCGACTGATCATGGACAGCTCCTACCTCGAACGCCGTGGCGAGATCGCCACCTATTTCGACCGCACCGCGGTGGACGCTTGGAAGCGACTCACCTCGGACGCACCGGTAGGCCGCATCCGCGCCACCGTGCGCGCCGGCCGCGATCGCATGCGCGCCACGCTGCTCGACTGGCTGCCCGACGATCTGAGCGGCTGCCGCCTGCTCGACGCCGGCTGCGGCACCGGCGCGCTGGCGGTCGAGGCGGCGCGCCGCGGCGCCCATGTGGTGGCGATCGACCTGTCGCCGACCCTGATCGGACTGGCGCGCGAACGCATGCCACACGGCCTGGCCGGCCACATCGACTTCCGCTCGGGCGACATGCTGGACCCCGCGCTCGGCCACTTCGACCACGTGGTGGCGATGGATTCGCTCATCCACTACCGTCCGCGCGATGCCGTGCGGGTGCTGTCGGGCCTGGCCGCGCGCACCGCCGCCTCGCTCATGTTCACCTTTCCGCCCAGCACGCGCGCACTCGATGCGATGCACTTCGTCGGTCGCTTCTTCCCGCGCGGCAACCGCGCGCCGGCGATCGAACCGGTACGCGAAGCGGTGCTCGGCCGGCTGATCGCCGAGGAGGACGGCCTGCGCGCGATGGCACCCCTGCGCAGCGAACGCGTCGCCAGCGGCTTCTACACCTCGCAGGCGATGGAACTGGTGCGCACATGAACGCACCGCGCAGAGGGCTCGGCCTGCCCGCACTGAACGCCCGCGCCGCACGGCTGTGGACCGGTGTCGGCACGCGCTTCCTGCCCTTTGCCGACGCCGCCAGCGAGGCGCTGCCGCTTGGCCGCCTGCTGCGCCTGTCGCTGTTCCAGGTGTCGGTCGGCATGGCTACCGTGCTGCTCATCGGCACGCTGAACCGGGTCATGATCGTCGAGATGGGCATGGCGGCCTGGCTGGTCGCCGCGATGGTGGCGCTGCCGCTGCTGTTCTCGCCCTTTCGCGCCCTGCTCGGCTACCGCTCGGACACCCACCGCTCGGCGCTCGGCTGGCGCCGCGTGCCCTATCTGTGGATGGGCACGCTGGTGCAGTTCGGCGGACTGGCCATCATGCCTTTCTCGCTCATCCTGCTGTCCGGCGATACGCGTGGCCCCGAATGGGTGGGTCAGGCCGGTGCCGCGCTGGCCTTCCTGATGGTCGGCGCCGGCATGCAGACGGTACAGACCGCTGGCCTCGCGCTCGCCACCGATCTCGCGCCGCCGGCGGCACGGCCGCGCGTGGTGGCGCTGATGTACCTGATGCTGCTGGCCGGCATGGTGGGCAGCGGCGTCGCATTCGGTCTGCTGCTCGCGGACTTCTCGCAGCTGCGGCTGATCCAGGTGATCCAGGGATCGGCCCTGGTGACCATGGCGCTGAACATCGCCGCGCTGTGGAAGCAGGAGGCGCGCAGCGCGCGCAGCACCGACGCGCCGCGCCAGCCCTTCCGCGCGATATGGCAGCAGTTCTCGACGCACGCGCGTGCCACCCGCTACCTGCTGGCGCTCGGCCTGGGCAGCGCCGCCTTCAGCATGCAGGACATCATTCTCGAACCGTATGGCGCCGAGGTACTGGGCATGGGCGTCGGCGCCACCACCGCACTGACCGCGCTGATGGCCTGCGGCGCGCTGGCCGCCTTCGCCTTCGCGGCACGCACGCTGGCGCGTGGCGTCGATGCCTGCCGCGTCGCCGCCTTCGGCGCGCTGATCGGCATCGTCGCCTTCTCGACCGTCGTGTTCGCCGAGCCGCTGCAGTCGACCGCGCTGTTCCGCGGCGGCGTCGGCCTGATCGGCTTCGGCGGCGGACTGTTTTCGGTCGGCATGCTGACCGCCGCAATGGGCCTCGACAGCGGCGGCATGAACGGGCTGGCGCTCGGCGCATGGGGTGCGGTGCACGCCTGCAGCACCGGCCTGGCGATCGCCCTCGGCGGGGCGCTGCGCGACCTCGTGTCGACGCTGGCAACCGCCGGCGCGCTCGGCCCGGCACTCGCCTCGCCGGCCACCGGCTACAGCTTCGTCTATCACTGCGAAATCTATCTGCTGTTCGCCAGCCTGGTCGCACTCGGACCACTGGTGCGCAGCGCCCCGCGCGCGCCGGTCCCGGCCAGCGCGAAGTTCGGACTGGCCGATTTCCCCGGCTGAACATCCATCACACAGGAGAATGACCATGGAAACCGGCGCCATCACCCAGTACTTCGACGTCGCACAGATCGTGCTGTACGTCTTCTGGATATTCTTCGCAGGGCTGATCTACCACCTGCACCAGGAGAGCAAGCGCGAGGGCTACCCGCTGGAATCGGACCGTTCCGACAGCATCCGCGTGCAGGGCTTTCCGCCTATCCCCGACCCCAAGACCTTCCGCCTGCAGGACGGTCGCACGGTGACCGTGCCCAATGACTTCAGGTCGCCGCAGACGCTGAAGGCCACGCCCAGCGGCAACTGGCCCGGCGCTCCGCTGGACCCGACCGGCAACCCGATGCTCGACGGTGTCGGCCCCGGCGCCTGGGCCGACCGCGCCGACCTGCCCGATCTCACCTTCGACGGTTCGCTGCGCATCGTGCCGCTGCGCGACGCGCCCGACTACGACGTCGCGCACCAGGACACCGACCCGCGCGGTCTGCCGGTAATCGGTGCCGACGGCGCACAGGGCGGCGTGGTGCGCGACCTGTGGGTGGACCGTTCGGAAGCGATCTTCCGCTACCTCGAACTCGACGTGCCGGCAGGCGGTGGCACGCGTCGCGTGCTGCTGCCGATGAACTTCTGCCGCGTCGGCGAACGCGCGGTCAAGGTGGCGTCCATCCTCGGCCACCAGTTCGCCAGCGTGCCGCAGCCCAAGGCGGCCGATCGCATCACGCTGCTGGAAGAGGAAAAGGTGATGGCCTACTACGGCGGCGGCACCCTGTACGCCGAAGCGTCGCGCAAGGAACCCCTGCTGTGAGCGGCCTGCGCGCAGTCCGCCACGACGGCCACGAACACGAGTTCGAAGCCGCGCCCGGCCTGCCGGAGCGGCTGCCGTCAGACGAAACCCTGCTCTGGCAGGGTGGCCCGGACTGGAAGCAACTGGCACGCGAGCGCTTCCACGTGCGCGCGCTGGCGCTCTACTTCGCAGTCATCCTCGCGCTGCGCGCCGGTTTCGTCGTCGCCGACGGCGGCAGCTTCGGCGACGCAGCCAGTGCCGTGCTGATGCTGCTGCCGCTGGTGCTGGCCGCGCTCGGCATGATGACGCTGCTGGCCTGGCTGAGCGCGCGCACCACGGTCTATACGATCACCGACCGGCGCGTCGTCATGCGCGTCGGCATCGTGCTGAGCCTCACCTTCAACCTGCCGCTGAACCGGATCGAGGCGGCCGGGCTGAAGCTCACGCGCAAGGGGCACGGCAACATTCCGCTGCTGCTGGCCGCGCCCGATCGCATCGCGCTGCTGCACCTGTGGCCGCATGCCCGTCCGTGGCGGGCCGCCCGGCCGGAGCCGATGCTCTGCTGCATCGCCGACGCCGCCCATGTCGCCAGCCTGCTGACCGATGCTTGGCAGGCCGCGCGCAGCGACGCGCCGCAGACGGCTCCCGCAGCGGTCGCGCAGAGGGCCGATGCGCCGGCGCCGCGTGCCCGCCGCACCGGTCGCGCACCGCAGCTGGCCACTCACTGAGGAACGCGGCATGAGCGCACACACCGAAGCCGCACTGCCGCGTTGGCCGCTGCTTGCCATTGGCCTGATGCTGGCCGGCGTGCTGGCCACGGTGGCGCTGGTCCGTCTGTCCGGGACGCCGATCGCGACGCCGGACGCCGCTGCGGTCGCGGTACGTGAGCTGCGCTTCGAGGACAGGCCGGACGGCAGCATCGCGGTGATCGATGCGCGTACCGATACGCAGATCGACTCCTTCGTCGGCGAACAGGGCTTCGTGCGCGGCACCTTGCGCGGCCTGGTGCGCGAGCGCCGCCGTCAGCAGATCGGGCCGGAACAGCCGTTCTCGCTGATCGCCCGCGCCGACGGCCGGCTCACACTGGTCGATCGGAGCACCGCGCGCCGCGTCGACCTCGAATCCTTCGGCCCGGTGAACGCCGGCGCCTTCGGCCGGCTGCTCGACGCCGGTCGCCCCACCCTGCATGCATCGGGAGCACAGCCATGAGCACTGCCACACAGCCTGCGCCGCAGGTCGCCGTTTCCGCCGAAGCCACCGACAAGGCGCGCGTCAGCACCATGCTGAGCCCGCGCTTCTACACCACCGATTTCGCCGCGATGAACCGCCTCGACGTCGGCCCGGTGCGCGCCGAGTGGGACGCGATGATGCTGGAGTACGAAGGCGACAACAATCACGACCACTTCCAGCGCAGCGCCGATTTCGGCGAACAGATCCGCGACCTGCCGCCGGCGCTGCACCAGGAGTTCATGGACTTCCTGATCAGCTCGATCACCTCCGAATTTTCCGGCTGCGTGCTGTACAACGAAATAAAGAAGAACGTCGACAACCCGGACATCAAGGCGCTGATGGCCTACATGACGCGCGACGAGGCGCGCCACGCCAACTTCCTGAACATGTCGCTGAAGGACTACGGACTGGGCGTCGATCTGGGCAGCCTGAAGCGCACCAAGCGCTATACCTTCTTCAAGCCGAAGTACATCTTCTACGCCACCTATCTGTCGGAGAAGATCGGCTACGCACGCTACATCACCATCTACCGTCAGCTCGAACGCCACCCCGAACTGCGCTTCCACCCGATCTTTCGCTGGTTCGAGCGCTGGTGCAACGACGAATTCCGGCACGGCGAATCGTTCGCCCTCATCCTGCGCGCCCAGCCTCACCTGCTGCGCGGCGCCAATCTGCTGTGGGTACGCTTCTTCCTGCTCGCGGTGTACGCGACGATGTATGTGCGCGACCACATGCGGCCGCAGCTGCACCAGGCCATGGGGCTGGAGGCCGACAGCTACGACTACGCGGTATTCCGCATCACCTCGGACATTTCCAGGCAGGTGTTCCCGCTGACGCTGGACACCGACAGCCCGTCCTTCCGCGCTGGCCTCGAACGGCTGTTTGCGCTGGCCCAGGCAAACGAGGCGGCGAAGCAGCAGGGCGGCATCACCGGTCTGTTCAAGCGCGGCGCCTGCGCAGTGGCCGCCTTCGGCACCTTCGTCCGCCTCTACCTGCACCCGGTCAAGCCGAACGCGGTGCCGGACGACGTGCGCATGTCGCCGGCCTGGTGAGCGCGATGGACGGCGCCCTGCCCGGCTGGGCGCTGCCCCTGCTCTACGCGCTGGCGCTGTGGTGGGCGGCCACCGGCGCCATCCTCTATCTGGACGGTCTGCCGCGACGCACCTTCCGCCTCAGCATGACGGTGGCCAGCGTGCTGGCGATCGCCGCGCTGGCCGGCCTGCAGCACAGTGCGCAGCTCGACAGTGCCCTCGGCAGCTACTGCGGCTTCACCAGCGCGCTGGTGGTGTGGGGCTGGATGGAAATGAGCTTCCTGATGGGCTGGGTGACCGGCCCGCGCAAACACGCCTGCGCCGCAGGTTGCGACGGCGTCGCGCATTTCCGTCACGCGACCGAGGCCATCATCCACCACGAACTGGCCATCGCCGGCGGCGCGTTGCTGATCTACCTGCTCACGCTGGACGCCGCCAATGCGACCGCGCTGCACAGCTATCTGCTGCTCTGGGGCATGCGGCTGTCGGCCAAGCTGAACCTGCATTTCGGCGTGCGCAACTTCAGCGAGGAATTCCTGCCGCCGCACCTGCTCTACCTGAAGAGCTTCTTCCGCCGGCGCCGCATGAATGCGCTGTGGCCGCTGTCCATCGTCGCCGGTAGCGTGCTCACCGGCGAGCTGATCGGTCACGCCGCCGCGGCCGCACCCGGCAGCGCCGACGCCGTGGCCCTCACCCTGCTCGCCACGATGGCCGGCCTGGCCGTGGTTGAGCACCTGTTCATGGTGCTGCCGCTGCCGTTCAACGCGATCTGGAACTGGGGGCTGAAATCTCGCGCTCGGGAAGAGGTGAAGCCGCTCTGACCGCGGGAGCGACCTCTGGTCGCGATGCGGCGATTGCGGACCGCCCAGACCGCTATCGCGAGCAAGCTTGCTCCCACAGAAACCTTGCCCATGCTGCCGACGCGGCGCGTTCTTGTGGGAGCGGCCCTGGCCGCGACAGGGCTTTCGCTGTCCGCCGGCTCCGATCAAGGTCGATGTCGGGGTCAGAAGACCCCTCCCACAGAAACCCGATCCCGGCGCCGGCCGCAGGGCAGACGCACCCCCTGTGGGAGCGGCCTTGGCCGCGACGAGGCTTTCGCTGCCCGCGGGCTTCGATCCCGACCACTTTCGCGAGCAAGCTC
Organism: Methyloversatilis sp. NSM2; assembly: GCF_038066675.1. Classification (NCBI taxonomy): domain Bacteria; kingdom Pseudomonadati; phylum Pseudomonadota; class Betaproteobacteria; order Nitrosomonadales; family Sterolibacteriaceae; genus Methyloversatilis; species Methyloversatilis sp. NSM2. The sequence continues at coordinate 340,916 of NZ_JBBUKV010000017.1, read as the reverse complement.
GCTCCCACCGGAGCCTTGTGCCCTAGCCGCCAATGCGTGCGAAGAACAGGCCGCGGTTGATGTCGCCGATGCTCACCATGCCGACCAGCTTGCCGTCGCGCGCGACCGGCATGCGGCGGAAGTTCTTGACGCCCATCCACGACGCCGCTTCGAGCACGGGCGTATCGGGTGACAGCGCCAGCGGGTTGCGCGTCATCACCGCGTCGACGCGCATCGCCAGCACGGCGTCGTAGCCCTGCTCCATCGCGAGAAAGTCACGTGTGCCGACGTTGTCGTGGATGTAGTCGCCGAGCTTGGGATACATCGGCAGCATGATGTCGCGCACCGACACGATGCCGACCAGGGTGCCGTCCGGCTCGATAACCGGGATGGCGCCGCAGTGACGGCTGAGCATGTGGATGACGACGGATCTGACGCTGTCGCCGGGTGCTGCGCTGAGCACGCCCGACGACATGACTTCGCTGACCTGCATGACTGTCTCCTCTGCGCGGAGTGCGGGAGGGGCCAGCCGACCCGGGCGCTGCGCGGTCCGGACGCACCGGGTGGCGCGCCCTGTCTGCGTGGTGTCCGGATCCGCTCCCGCAGAGGCGCTGTCTGGCCCAGCGCGGAGGAGAACTGCAGGAGCGGCCGAACGGGGTCGGGTCGGCGCACCGTGGCGCGCCGACCGTGGATCAGGGCTTCGCCGCTTCCGCCTCGGCGGCCGGTTGCGGCGCCTCGGCTGCGGCGGCAGGCGGCAGTGCCGCCTGCGCGCCTGGGGCGCTGAGCGCCGGGTAGTCCTTCAGCATCGGCGTGCCATAGAGCGGCTTGTAGGCGCCCTGGTGGCAGGTCGCGCAGTTCAGCTTGGCAACGTCGCCGGTCGGGCCGAGCCGATGCGCCGGGAAGGTCGCGGTCAGCGGCACCATGTACTCGTTGTTCAGGTCGCGTGCCATCCGTATGCCGTGCCAGGCGGTCTGCCGCTGCGGCGTGCTTTCGGTCCATGGCGCGAAGGCGCGGCTGTTGTGGCAGTAGGTGCAATTGACGCCGAGCGCGTCCGACATGTGCATCATCAGTCCGTAGGTGCCCTCGGTATCGGCCAGCGAACCATGCGCCGCGGTCGGCAGCGCGGTCACCGCATTGACGCGGATTTCCTGCCCTTTCTGCAGATAGCGGGTGAAGGCGTCGTAGGGCAGCGAGGCGTAGGCGACCGCGGCGTCCGGCGTGTTCTGCTGCATTTTCGACCCGGCCATGCGCGTCGCATGCTTCTGCGGCGGCGGCTGGAACCACACCTCGGCCGGTACCGGCATGCCGCGGTGGCAGGTGTAGCAGGTGACGCCGGTGTCGGCGACGTGCGGCTTCCAGTCGGCATTGATGTGCTGCGTCATCTGGATCATCCGCCGTGCCACCACCTTGGTGTACATCGAGTCGTCGGCCATGTTCTCCAGCTTGTGGCAGTAGGCGCAGCCCTGTTCCGGCGACACCCAGGCGGTCATCGCCACCATCAGCCGGGTGAACTCGGCCACGCTGACGTCGCCCAGCACCTTCACGTTCTGGAACACCTCGGACGCCTTCTGCCCTTCGCGCGGCGCCGCCGGTATCGGCTCCGGCACCACGTTCTTCTGCTGCTCGCCCTCGACGATGCGCGGGTTATAGACCTGGACCATGCCGGTGCCGCGCACGCCGCGCTGCACCGTGTCTATCGGCGGTTTCTCGCAGGCGGCGAGCAGCAGCCCCGCCCCCAGCATGGCGACGACACGCAGTGTTGCCTTCAGGGTGTTCATGGCTGCACTCCTTGCACGGTGGCGGGATCGACGACGGTGCCGAACACCGCCGGATACATCGGTGCAACGTGATGCTTGACGGCCCACAGATACCAGTTGTCGACCACGGTGCCGGTCAGCAGGATGCCGATGCCGCCGGTCAGCGGACACAGCACGGCGAACCACCAGGCCCAGCGGTGGATGGATTCCATCGACGCGTTGAAGCCCATGGTCCAGCGCCAGAACAGCGCGGCGCGTTCCGACGCGGTGCCGCGATCGACGATCTGTTCGATCTCACGCTCGCCGCCGAAGCGGCTGACCGCCAGGATGGTCGCGCCGTGCATCGCGAACAGCAGGGTCGAACCGTAGAGGAAGGCGATCGACAGCATGTGGAAGGGGTTGTAGAACAGGTTGCCGTAGCGGATAGAGAAAGCGGCGGTCCAGTCCAGGTGCGGGAAGATGCCGAAGGGCACCGCCTCCGACCACGAGCCCATCAGCACCGGGCGGATGAAGCCGAGCACCAGGTAGAGCCAGATCGCGGCAGCGAAGGCCCAGGCCACGTGGGTGCCCATGCCGAGTGCGCGTGCCCTGCGGTACATGCGCACCCACCAGAGCAGGATGGAAGCGGTGAGGAAGAAGCCGGCCATCAGCCACCAGCCGCCCTCGTTCAGCGGTGGTATCGACAGTCCGTAGTGCGGCGCCGGCGGCTCCAGCGCGAGCCAGAACAGCTGGCGCACGAACTCGATCGGATCCCAGTTCACCGAGGCCATCATGTTCAGGCCGATGATCTCGAAGGCGATGAAGCCGCAGATCAGCGACGCCAACCCGAACCAGCCGAGGTAGATGGGCCCGATCTGCGCGTCGCCGAGGCGACCGAACAGATGCACGTGGGTCGGCGTGCCGGTGCGTTCGCGGTCGTCACGACCGACCGAAACACCGGGGAAGGACGGTGCGTGCACCTGCACCTGCGTGAATAGATTCTGGTACTCGGCCATGATGGCACCCTCGCTTTCGTCTGTTATCGCCACACGGGAAGGTTGAGCCACCAGCTCCACCATTCCGGCCACCCGCGTGTCCAGAACGGACCGCTGATGACGATGCACACCGCGCTCCAGAAGCCGGCCGACAGCGCGAGGAAAAGACCCAGTCGATGCACGCCCAGCGTGCCGATCGAGTAGCCGATGGCGTCGCGGAAGAAGGTGTTTTCGTGGTCAGGCGTCTTGACCACACCGTCACCCGGCGGATTGGTCGCCGACAGGATGAGCGCACCGTGCAGCGACAGCGCCAGCGTGGTGGCGAAGAAGCAGCTCACCGCCAGCATGTGCGCCGGGTTGTAGTGGAAGTGCAGATACTGGTAGCCGGTGTTCGACACCCAGTCGAGGTGGCTCATGATGCCGTACGGAAAACCGTGGCCCCAGGCGCCGAGCAGCAGCGGCCGGAACACCACCAGCGTGACGTAGGCGAAGATGGCGAACGAGAACGCCACCGGCACGTGATACCCCATGCCAAGCTTGCGGCAGATCTCGACCTCGCGCAGCGCCCACGACACGAAGGCGCCGATCGCGCACACCGTGATCAGCTGCCACAGCCCGCCTTCCATCAGCGGCGCCATGCCCAGGCCGTACTTCAGGTCGGGCGGCGCGATGTTGATCTGCCAGAGATTCCAGGTGGTGCCCTGCGAGGCGCCCCAGATGATGAGCAGTGTGCCCAGCAGCGCGAAGAACAGGCTGGTGACACCGAAGAAACCGACGTAGAAGGGGCCGACCCAGAAGTCGAACAGGTCTCCGCCGAGCAGCGTCCCGCCACGGATGCGGTATTTTTTTTCGAAACTGAGCATGGACATGCCAACCCCCTTATCCGGAAGCGCGATGCCTCCGCGGTAGAGACGCGCTGCAGCGCTCATGCGAGGCCGGGCAGGCCCGGTCCCCGCACTCCTGCCGTCAGTGCATTTACTGCGTTGTCCGCATCGCGACCGGAGCCGGCATTGCGCTCTGGGCCGTTGCTGCGGGTTTCTTGCTCGGGCCTTCGATCCAGTTGAAGCGATCGGTGCTGAGCAGGATGAAATGGATCAGGAGCGCCAGCACCATGAGGAAGGTGAAGAGCGCGACCAGTGATCTGCGCGGATCGAAAAGCAACCAAATACGCCACATATCTGCGCTCCTATGCCTGGTAGATGTAAGGAATGACCGAGTAGGTCGCCGCCCTGACGCCTTCGATCAGAGACGCATAACCCTCGGAACCCGGCAGCCAGGGGCGCCAGTTCCAGACGAGGATGTGCGCGATGATCGCGACGACCAGAAAGACGATGAAACTGGTCATGAAAATGGCGTGGAATTCCCGCGCCTCGGAATCTGTCAGTCCTGACAGGGATCCGCTTCTAGTGCCATCAGCCATACCGATTACCTCCTGACGGGCCTTTCGGCCATTGCCGCGCAACGCCCGCGCGGCGGGGACTTCCGGGGCTGACTGCGCCCCGCAAGAGGGTGGACGGACGCGTGCTGCGCCCGCTCCGGACGGTGGCCAGACCGGTCCTCATGTCGTTTCCAGCGCACGCTGCACGCGCGCTGCGGTGATGCGTTGCTCGTCGGCGCAGCGTGCCGCTTCCTCCGCCTTGTCGCGCAGCCGCTTGGCGGCCGAGATGCGCACCAGGAAGGGCTGCTTGTCGAGGTACTGATCGAGCAGCCGCTGGGCGTCTTCGTCCCACGGCCGTGCGTCGGCGCGGGCCAGCCGCGACGGTGTGGCATCGACGCGATCCATGTCGCTGCCCAGCGGCAGGATGTGGAACAGCGCGTCGAACAGCGCGTTGCACACCTCCTGCACCAGATAGGTGGCGCCGGCGTAGCCCATGAAGGGCGTGCCGGTATGGCGGCGGATGATGGCGCCGGGAAAGGAGGCAGGGATGTAGCAGCCGCGTGCGCCGCACTCGGCCATGTACATGCGCTCGTTGTAGCTGCCGAACATGACCAGCGGTGCCTTGTCGCGCACCAGCGCGCGCACTGCGTCGTTGTCGGTCTTGGCGCCGGCCCGGCGCGACACCGCGAAGGCACAGGGCAGACCCATGTCCTCCTCAAGGAAGTGGCGGATGCCGCGTGCGTAGGTGTCGTTGGCGACCACGGCGAAGCTGGCGGTGCCGAAGAAGTCCTGCGTCACCGAACGCCACAGATCCCACAGCGGCTTGATCGTCGTGTGCTTCTCGCGCTCGATGAAGGGCTCCGGATCGAGTCCGGTCAGTTCGCCCAGTGCGCGCAGGAAGCGGGTGGTCGAGTGCAGGCCTATCGGCGCCTGCAGATAGGGCCGTTCCAGCGTTTCGCAGAGCAGCCGGCCGTACTCGCGGTACATGCAGATATTGACGTCGGCATCGACCAGTTTCGGCACGTCGGCCAGATGGCTGCCGAGCGGGAAGCTGAGGTTCACCTCGCAACCTATGCCTTCGACCAGGCGACGGATTTCCGCCAGATCGCTCGGCGTGTTGAAGCAGCCGTAGATCGGCCCGATGATGTTCACCCGCGGCTTCACGCCGTCGGCGCGCGGCTTGCGTTCGGGGATGCGCTTGACGCCGTACTGCGTCCACAGCCAGTTGATGGCGCGATTGGCGCACTGCCACTGGTCCTCGTCTATCGTGCGCGGCAGGAAGCGCTGGATGTTGGTGCCTTCGGGCGTCACGCCGCCGCCTATCATTTCGGCGATCGAGCCGGTCACGACCACCGCCGGCTGGTCCGGGTCCAGCACCTGGTGCGCTCGGCGCATGCTGCCTTCGGTACCCTCGCGGCCGAGCTGTTCTTCGGCCAGGCCGGTCACGACGATGGGCAGTTCGTGCGGCGGCAGGCCGTCGGTGTAGTGCAGCACCGACGTGACCGGCAGGTTCTCGCAACCGACCGGACCGTCGATCACCACCTGCAGACCCTTGATCGCGGTGAAGGTGTAGACCGCGCCCCAGTAGCCGCCTGCGCGGTCGTGGTCGAGGATCAGCATGTCGCCACCTGCCCGGTGCGGGCTCGCTGCGCGCTCCGATTCGTACTCATATCGCCTCCTCGACGCTGCGCGCGCGGGCCAGCTTGGCCATCTTCGCGCGGTAGGCAGCGCGATACTCCGGCCTGTCCTTCGGCACGTCCTGCCACACGCCGCCGGCGTGACCGCTGCCGACGCCGTCGAAGAACTCGCTCATCGTGTCGAAGCGCGACTTGTTGCCGATGGCACCATTGATCACCTGCGCCAGCGAGCCGGCACCGGCCGGCCCCATCAGCGGCCGCGCGGAAATCAGGTTGGTGAAGTAGAGCGCCGGGATGCGCGCCTCCTTCGCCGCCTGCACCACCGGCGTGGTGCCGATCGCCAGGTCCGGACTGAATTCGCGCATCGCGGCGAGATCCTGTTCGAGCGAGGCGCGGTACTGCACATGTACGCCGCGCGCGCTCAGCCATTCGCGGTCGGCCGCACTGTGCGGCGTCTGCGGGCAGGCGGTGCCGACGTAGCGCAGATCGGCGCCGCTCTCGACCAGCAGCCGTGCCACCAGCAGTTCAGAGCCTTCGTAGCCGGACAGCGTGATGCGCCCCCTGATCGGGTTGGCCGCGAGCGCGCCGCGTATCGCCGGCAGGAAGCGGTTCTTCGCCGCGTCGATCTGCGCCTGACCGACATTGGCCGCCTGGCCGATGGACTGCAGCCAGGCGTCGGTGCCATCGTGGCCGATCGGCGCCGAACCGACGATGGGTCGGCCGGCCGCCTCAAACTCGCGGAAGCTGGCGGTATAGAAGGGATGGATGGCGCCGACCACCGCGCAGTCGAGCGCGGCATACAGCTCGCGCCACTCGCGCGTCGGCACCACCGGGCCGGCCGCCAGACCCATCGGTTCGAGCAGCGAGCCGATGATGACTGGATCGACCGGGAACATTTCGCCCACCAGCGCCACCGTCGGCCGGTCGGCCACGCCGTTGCGCGGCGCCTGCACCGGCCCCTGCTCCGCCTCCTGGCGGGCATAGCGCAGCATGGCGCCGGCCAGCACGTCCTTCGCCTCGGCGTGGGTCGGTACGCCGAAGCCGGGCACGTCGATGCCGATGATGCGCACGCCGTCGATCTCTTTCGGCAGCAGCTGCAGCGGCACACCGCTGGCCGTCGGCACGCACAGATTGATGATGACGATGGCGTCGTACTGGGCCGGATCGGCCAGCTTGTACACCGCCTCGCGGATGTCCTCGAACAGCTTGCCGGTCACCAGCGTTTCGCTGTTGAAGGGCACGTAACCGACGCTGCGGCGAGCACCGTAGAAATGCGAGGTGAAGGTGAGGCCATAGACGCAGCATGCGGAACCGGACAGCACGGTCGCGGTGCGGCGCATGCGCAGGCCGACGCGCAGCGAACCGAAAGCCGGGCACATGCTCTGCGGCTGGTCGTGCGGGCCCTTCGGATAGTCGGCGGCGTAGCGGTCCAGCGTTTCGCTCTTGCCGGCCGCGCGCGCCGCGCCGTCCAGCTGTTCGCGCCCGGCGTGGCAGCCGATGCCGTCACCGTCGGCCGGCCGACGCTGCGTCGACAGCGCGTCGGTGTTGATGACCTGTGTATGCGTTGTGTCGGTCATGGTGGCCACCTCAGACGGTGTCGTACACCACTTCGAGCGACGGCCGGACCACGTCTTCGCGGCCCAGCATGTCGGCCACCGTGGCCGGCGTCATCACGTAGTCGCGACCGGTCACGTCGGCGGCGAACAGGCCGAGCAGGCCGTCCTGGGTCATCGGCTTCGGCCGCACCGGTGGCGCTTCCGCCACGTTGGTGGCCAGTTCCTCGAACAGCGGCGCCCACTGCGAACCCGGACGGCCGATGATTTCGTAGCTGGCGCTCTTGCGCCGGATGTCGTCGTTGGCCGGAATGGTGGCCAGCACCGGAATGCCGGCCGCATCGGCGAACCTCGCCGCCTCGCCGGTGCCGTCATCGCGGTTGATCACGACGCCCGCCACACCGACGTTGCCGCCCAGCTTGCGGAAGTACTCGACCGCGCTGCACACGTTATTGGCGACGTACAGGCTCTGCAGGTCGTTGCTGGCGACCACGATCACCTTCTGGCACATGTCGCGGGCGATCGGCAGGCCGAAGCCGCCGCACACCACGTCGCCGAGGAAGTCGAGCAGCACGTAGTCGAAGCCCCAGTCATGAAAGCCGAGCTTCTCCAGCGTTTCGAAGCCGTGGATGATGCCGCGCCCGCCGCAGCCGCGACCGACCTCGGGGCCGCCCAGCTCCATCGCGAACACGCCATCGCGGATGAAGCAGACGTCGCCGATGCCGACCTCCTCGCCGGCCAGCTTCTTCTTCGAACTGGTTTCGATGATGGTCGGGCAGGCCTTGCCGCCGAACAGCAGCGAGGTGGTGTCGCTCTTCGGGTCGCAGCCGATCAGCAGCACCTTCTTGCCCTGCTGCGCCATCATGTAGCTCAGGTTGGCCAGCGTGAAGCTCTTGCCGATGCCGCCCTTGCCGTAGATGGCGATGATCTGGGTCTGCTTGGTCACTTCGCCGTCCGCGACGGGATCGGGATCGATCGCCGCCTCGGCGCGCAGCACCTTGGTCAGGTCGAACTTGATGGGGCTGACGGCACCGCCGCCACAGGCTTCGGTCATGACAGCTGTCTCCAGTCGAGGATCATCTTCAGGCAGCCGGGGTCGCCGAATGCCGTGCGGTAAGCGAGGTCGGCGCGGATGGCCGCCTCGCGGTGCGTGATCAGGCCATCGAGCGACAGCCGGCCGTCGGCGGCCATGTCGCGCACGGTGGCCAGATCGGCGTCCTGCCATTGGGCGGCGACGCGCAATCGCGCCTCGCGCATGAAAGCCGGTGCGAAATGGAAGGACAGTGCGTCCTCGTAGAAGCCGGCCAGCACGATTTCGCCCTGTGGCGCCAGCCGTGCGATCAGCGTATCGAGCAGCGTCGCGTCGCCGCTGACGTCGCAGATGCAGCGGTAGTCGCGACGGCTGTCCAGCGCGGCCGGGATGACCGGGTAACCGGTGCTGCCGGCGGCGCGCATCGGATTCGTCTCCCACACCACCGGATCACCGCCGGCGGCGACCGTGAGCCGTGCAACCAGCCGGCCGAGCACGCCGTGACCGATGATGAGATCGGGCAGCGTAGCGCCGCCCATGACCGCGTGCTGCGCGGTGGCGGCCAGCGCCAGCAGGATGCCGCGTTCGGCCAGGGCTTCGTCTATCGGCAGCGCCCGCGCCGCCGGTACCACCAGCCGTGAGGCGGCCCCGCCGAACAGGCCGCGCACCTCGCCGAAACAGCGCGCACCCGGTACGAACACCCGCTCGCCGACGCGCAGTCCTGCGGCGCGCCCGGCGGCGCTGACGCGGCCCACCGATTCGTAACCCGGCACCAGCGGATAACCCATGCCCGGAAAGGGCGGCATGCGACCGGACCACAGCAGGCGTTCGGTGCCGGTGCTGATGCCGCTCCACTCGACATCGACGACGACGTCGGCGTCTCCTGCAGGCGCCAGATCCAGCCGTGTCACGACCAGCTGTTCCGGTTGCTGCAGCACTACGGCCATGCTGTCCATCGCGCCTCCCCGTTGAGGACGGTCGGCTGACGGTGTCAGCACGGCCTGTCGCATAAGTGTCATTCTATGTTTACTATGATCTGTGTCAACGTTTAATTACACTTTGTCGCTTCATCTGCTGTCAGCGGTCGTGGACGCGCCACCAGCACGCAGGTCTGCAGCGGGATCCGCGTCGGCAGACGGCCGATCTGGCAGAAGCCAGCGGCGCGCAACATGTCGGTGAGCCGCGCCTCGCTGCGCGGGCGGCCCCGCCCCATTGCCATCAGGTAGAAGCCGAAATAGGCGTCGCCTACCGGCTCGGCGCCGGCGACGCCGGACATCGGTTCGGCGATCAGCAGCGTGCCGTCGGGTGGCAGCAGCGCGCGGATGGCGCGCAGCAGCTGCATCACGTCGTCGTCGTCGTGGTCGTGCAGCACGCGCACCACCGACACCAGGTCGGCACCACGCGGCAAGGCGTCGGTCTGAAAGGCGCCGCCGAAAACCTCGGCGCGCGTCGTCATGCCCGCCTCGACGAAACGCCGGCGCGCCTGCGCCGCCACCGCCGGCAGGTCGAACAGCTGCAGCCGCAGCTCCGGGGCGCGACGCGCGGCGGCACGCAGAAAGCTGCCATCGCCGCCACCGACGTCGAGCAGGCAGCGGTGCATGGCCACCGGATAGGTATCGAGCACCTCGTCGGCCACCAGCGGCTGCGAAGCCGCCATCAGCGCCGTGTAGTCGGCGATGCGGCCGTCGTCGAGCGCCGCCGCATCGGCATTGCCGGCATAGGGCCAGTAGCCGGACAGCGCAGTGGTGCCGGACAGGCCGCGCAACAGCGCCACCGGGTCCTCGAAATCGCGATAGACCCGACCGTGATGCTCGACCATGTCGGCAATGCCCGGATTGGCCAGCACGGCCGCCCCCAGCATGCCCAAGCCGTAGCGGCCGCCGCTGCGGCGCGACGCCAGGCGCAGCGCCACCGCCGCGTCGAGCAGTCGCTCGGCGGCGTCGCGGCTGAGCCCTGTGCGCAGGGCCACCTGCTGCGCGCTCTGCGCGCCGTCGGCGAGCAATTCGAACAGTTTCAGTCGCACGCAGGCGAGCAGCACCTGCGAATAGACGAAGCCGGCGCACAGATCGAACAGCGCACGCGCCTCGCGGCGCGCCTTGTGGCGCGTCAGCGGAAAGGCGGCCGCCCAGCGATGGAAACGCGGGCTGCTGAGCAGGCGCTCCGCCGCCTGGCGGATGCGCTCGATCAGGCCGCCTTCGTTCGCCGCCATCGACGACGGCCGGAAAGTGTCGGGCAGATCCATGACGCGCGCTTCAGGCGGCGCAGTCGACGATCTCTGCCGGCAGGAAGCGTCGCGCTTCCATCGCGATCACCGCGCGCAATCCGTCGGCACCGGAGCACGCAGGCACTGCGTCCATCGCATCGCTCACCAGTTGCTGCAGCCGTTTCACCGCGCCCGGTATGCCCAGTTCGCGGGCGGCGCTCGGCCGGCCCAGCGCGGCGTCGCGACCGATCGGCTTGCCGATGCGCTCCTGCGTCGAGGCCACGTCGAGGATGTCGTCGGCCACCTGGAAGGCTTCGCCCATGCAGTCGCCGAGCGCGCGCCACGGGCCGGGATCGGCCCCCGCCGCCGCCGCGCCGGCCATGGTCGCCGCGGCAAACAGCGCGCCGGTCTTGGCCTGCTGGTACTGGCGCAGGTTCACGTCGGTTTCGCATTCGAGCGCCTGACCGGCGACGATGCCCGACGGCACGCCGACACCGCGACCGATGATGGACAGCAGCGGCAGCAGACGGTACGGCGCCTGGGCGCCGCCGCGTGCCATCGTCTGGAAGGCCAGCACGATCAGCGCATCGCCGGTCAGCACGGCGATGCGCTCGCCGAAGGCGCTGTGCACCGAAGGCTTGCCCCGGCGCAGCGGCGCGTCGTCGAAGCAGGGCAGATCGTCATGCACCAGCGAGGCGCAGTGCAGCAGTTCGATCGCCGCCGCCGCGTGGTCGGCGATCGACGTGTCGTCCTCGCCGCAGGCGCAGGCCGCGGCCAGACACAGCCGCGGCCGGATGCGCGCGCCGCCCGGGAACACCGCGTGACGGATGGCCGCCGCCAGCAGCGGCGGGCAGCCGGGACCGTCGGCATGCGACAGCGCGGCCACCAGCGATTGTTCGACCGCCATCCCCAGGGCCTGCTCGATGCGCTTCATTCCATCCATGGCCTGTTCCCCCGCATGTGTCGGCGCGCAGCTGTGTCCGACGAGTTATCGCGCCAACTGTCAACCTTGATTGTCAGGCGCTGGTGTAATGTAATGTAGACATGACAGGTCGTAACGTCAATGAAGGTTTACAGGAGCCGGCATGAGCGGACAGGACGTGGTGGTGATCGGTGCCGGCGTGGCGGGCCTGGTGGCCGCGCTCGAACTGGCCCGCCGCGGCCTGGCGGTGACGCTGACCGAGCGCGCAGGCACGCCCGGCGGCAAGCTGCGCGAGGTGCACGTGGCCGGTCTGCGGCTCGACGCCGGCCCGACGGTGTTTACGCTGCGCGAGGTATTCGAGGACATCTTCGATGCCGCCGGCAGCAACTTCGCCACCCACGTCGGCACGCGCAAGGTCGAGGTGCTGGCGCGGCACGCCTGGTCTGCCGGCGAGCACCTGGATCTGCATGCCGACGTCGACCGCAGTGCCGAGGCCATCGGCGACTTCGCCGGCGCCGCCGAGGCGCGGCGCTTCGTCCGTTTCACGCGCGAGGCGCAGACCATCTACCGCACGCTCGACAGCAGCTTCATGCGCGCCCAGCGGCCAGGGCCGCTCGAACTGGCGCGCCGCGCCGGCGTCGACATCCTGCGCATCCGCCCCTTTGCGACGATGTGGCAGGCGCTCGGCAGCCACTTCCGCGACCCGCGGCTGCGCCAGCTGTTCGGCCGCTACGCCACCTATTGCGGCTCGTCGCCCTTCGATGCACCGGCCACCTTGATGCTGGTGGCCCACGTCGAACAGCGCGGCGTATGGCTGATCGAGGGCGGCATGTACCGGCTGGCCGAGGCGCTGGCGGCACTGTGCGTGCGTCACGGCGTGCAGTTCCGCTACGGCGAGCACGTCAGCGAGATCACGCTGCAGGGCGATCACGTCTCCGGTGTACGACTGGCCTCGGGCGAGTGGCTGGCGGCGCGAACCGTGGTTGCCAACGCCGACGTCGCCGCGCTGCCTGCCGGCCACTTCGGTGACGACGTGCGCCGCGCGACGGCCGCAGTCGAGCCGGCCGCGCGCTCGCTGTCGGCGGTGACCTGGAATCTGGTCGCGGCCACACGGGGCTTTCCGCTGCTGCGCCACAACGTGTTCTTTTCCGCCGACTACCGCGCGGAATTCGACGACCTGCAGCGCCATCGCCGGCTGCCGCGCGCCCCCACCGTGTATGTCTGCGCACAGGATCGCGGCGATGCACCGCCGCCGTCGTCACTGCCGGCGGAGCGCCTGCTCTGTCTGGTCAATGCGCCGGCCGATGGCGACCGCAGGCTGGCACGCCCCGGCGAGATCGAGCGCTGCGCTCACCTCGCCTTCCGCCAGATGGAACAGTGCGGCCTGCACATCGACCGCCGCGCCAGCGCCTGCGTCACCACCACGCCGGAAGACTTCAACCGGATGTTTCCCGCGACCGGCGGCGCGCTTTACGGCGAGGCCTCGCACGGCTGGCGCGCCGCTTTCCGTCGTCCCGGCGCACGCAGCCGCGTGCCCGGACTCTATCTGGCCGGCGGCAGCGCGCACCCTGGCCCCGGTCTGCCGATGGCCGCGCTGTCTGGCCGGCTGGCCGCCGACTGCATCCTGCGCGACCGGACGGAGGCCCGCTCATGAATGCACGCAACTTCGACGCCGCCGTCGCGCCGGGTGGCTACCGCTGGTGGTATGTCGACGCCACCAGCGATGACGGCCGCTGCGGACTGACGGTGATCGCCTTCATCGGCAGCGTGTTCTCGCCGTATTACGCACTGGCCCGCCGCCGTCGCCCGGGTGCCGCCGATCCGCACGCGCACTGCGCGGTGAATGTCGCACTGTATGGCGACAGGCGCCGCTGGACCATGACCGAGCGCGGCGCATCGGCGCTGCAGCGCGACACGCACAGCCTGCGCATCGGCCCGAGCCGGCTGCACTGGGACGGCGCGGCCCTCACCATCGACCTCGACGAGATCGGCGCGCCGCTGCCGATGCGCGTGCGCGGCAGCGTGCGCCTGCACGCGCCCACACTGGCGCAGGACGCCTTCGCGCTCGATGCCGAGGGGCGCCATCTGTGGCTGCCGATCGCACCCTGCGCGCGAGTCGAAGTGAGACTGAGCGAACCGGCGCTGCACTGGCATGGCGACGCCTATGCCGACAGCAATGCCGGCACTCGCGCGCTGGAGGAGGATTTCACCCGCTGGCACTGGTCGCGCAGCAACCTGCGCGGCGGCGACACCGCGGTGCTGTACGACGTGCAGCGACGCGACGGCACGCCGCATACGCTGGCGCTGCATTTCGACGCCGACGGCGGCTGCCGCAGCTTCGCCGCACCGGCGGCGCATGAACTGCCCGGCACGCGCTGGGGCATCGCCCGTGCGACGCGCAGCGAGGGCGGCACGACACCGCAGGCGCGCACGCTTGAAGACACGCCCTTCTATGCGCGCTCGCTGCTCGACACCTGTCTGCTTGGCGAGCCGGTGCATGGCGTGCACGAAAGCCTGGACCTCGAACGCTTCCGCAGCGGCTGGGTGCAGATGCTGCTGCCCTTCCGCATGCCGCGGCGCAGCGCATGGGCCGCCTGAGAGGCCGTCGTCAACGCCCGGCTCCGCGCTCCGGCGCTTCGTCCTTGCGGTCGCCCTCGCGCTTCTGCAGGCGGCGCACCGACACCAGCTGGTACACGGCGAACACCAGCACGCCGCCGAATATCAGTACCGCCTCGACAATGACCAGCGTGGTCGGACTCATTGCACGCCCTCCTGTATGGTTGAATCGACTGCACTGAACCTGCCCCCGAAACTTCACAACGCCATGGCCGCAACCGAAAGCCTCGACTGGCCGCGCGACGGCGCCGACTGGCCCAATCGCGATGCAAGCCGCTTCGTCGACGCCGGCGGCGTGCACTGGCACGTGCAGATCGCGGGCAGCGGCCCGCCGCTGCTGCTGCTGCATGGCAGTGGCGCGTCGACCCACTCCTGGCGCGAGCTGCTGCCGCTGCTGGCGTGCGAACACACCGTCATCGCGCCCGACCTGCCGGGCCATGCCTTCAGTTCGACCCCGCCGGTCCACACGCTGTCGCTGCCCGGCATGGCGCGCGCCATCGGCGCGCTGCTGCACGCACTGCAGATCGCACCGGCGGCGGTGGCCGGGCACTCGGCAGGTGCGGCGATCGCGCTGCGCATGCGACTCGACGGCCTGCTGCCAGGCCGCCACCTGGTCAGCCTCAATGGCGCGCTGCTGCCGCTGCCCGGCCTGGCCGGCCTGCTGTTCCCGCCGGCCGCCCGCCTGCTGTCACTGACACCGTTCGCCGCCGCCCTGTTCGCGCGCAGCGCGTCGCGCAACGGTGCGGTCGAGCGGCTGATCGCCAGCACCGGGTCGCACATCGACGCACGCGGCATCGCGCTGTACGCGCGGCTGGTGCGCTGCCGCGCGCACGTCGCCGGGGTACTCGGCATGATGGCGAACTGGGACATCGCGCCGCTGGCGCGCGACCTGCCGCGGCTCGACGCCGCGCTGACACTGATCGCGGCGCGCGGCGACCGCACGGTGCCGCCCGACTGTTCGCGCCGCGTGCAGCGCATGGTGGCGGACGCTCGCCTGATCGAGCTCGACGGGCTGGGCCATCTGGCGCACGAGGAAGCGCCGCAGCGACTGGCCGCACTGATCGCCGAAGCGGTGCAGTAGGCCACCGGCCTCAGCCGCCCTGCGCGCGCGCCCTGTCCTGCCGCTCCAGCCGCTCGAACAGGTCGATCAGCCATTCCAGCCGCTGTCGCGGCGTGCGCGACGGCAGGCGGTCGAGCCGTCCCTGCACGGCCAGCGGCAGCGGCGCCGCGGTGACCGCGTCGACCAGCATCGACACCTCCTCCAGCTCGGCGTAGCGCGCCTCCGCCTGCCGCGCGGCGGCGGTCAGCGAGCCGGCCAGCAGCACCGTCTTGCGCCAGGACGACACGACTGAGCGCTGCGACACTGAATCGTGTCCGTTGGCCACCACGCCGCGGCCGATGTCGCGATAGATGGCACGTGCCGCCCGGATGCCCGGCCGGCAGGCCGGCGGCAGCTGTTCGATGCCGGCAGCGGCGCGCTCGTACAGCAGGTCGGCACAGCCAAGCAGGCGATCGAGCACCGGCACCAGCCGCGCGTCGAACACCGGCCGCGCCAGCCAGTCGTCCGGGTCGATGCCGGCCACGCGCAGCCAGCCGCGCGGCAGGTAGAGCCGGCCGCGCCGCGCGTCCTCGCCGATGTCGCGGGCGATGTTGGTGAGCTGCATCGCCAGCCCGAGGTCGCAGGCGCGCGCCGCCTGTTCGCGGTCGCGCACGCCCATCAGCATCGCCATCATGGCGCCGACGGTGGCCGCGACGCGGGCGCAGTAATCGTACAGCTCGGACAGCGTTTCGTACTGCCGGCCGCGGGCGTCCCAGGCGAAGCCCTCGATCAGCGCGTGCAGCAGTGCCGGCGGTATCGCGAACTGCACCACCACCCGCGACAGCATGCGATCGACCGGATCGTTACGCGGCCGGCCGGCGCAGGCGGCGTCGACCCGCCGGCGCAGCGCCTCGACGGTCGCCTCGTCGGCGGCGCTGTCGTCGACCAGATCGTCGGCGATGCGGCAGAAGGCGTACAGCGCGCAGGCCGGTTCGCGCACCGCGCGCGGCAGCAGCAGCGAGGCGGCGAAGAAGGAGCGCGAGCCGTCGCGCAGCAGACGGCGGCAGGCCGCCATGTCCTGGGCTGCGTCGTGGTCAGACATGAGACGGGTCCGGCACCAGCCGGTCGAGTACGCGCGCCGACGACAGCACGCCGGGCAGACCGGCGCCCGGGTGCGTGCCGGCGCCGACCAGATAGAGCCGCTCCAGTTCTTCGCTGCGGTTGTGCGGACGGAACCAGGCGCTCTGCGTCAGCACCGGCTCCAGCCCGAAGGCCGCGCCCTTCAGCGACAGCAGGCGGTCGCGGAAATCGATAGGCGTAGTGACGCGCGAGGTGACGATGCGCCCGGCCAACCCCGGCAGCAGCGTCTCCGACAGGCGGTCCTCGATCGCCTGCCGGTAGCGCTCCGCCTCGACTGTCCAGTCGGTGCCGCTGTCGAGATGAGGCACCGGCGACAGCACGTAGAAGGCGTCGCACCCAGGCGGCGCCAGCGACGGGTCGGTCGCGGTCGGCCGGTGCAAGTAGAGGCTGAAATCGTCGGCCAACACCTGGCGTTCGAAGATGTCGTGCAGCAGCGCCCGGTAGCGCGGACCGAGCAGTATCGTGTGGTGCGGCACCGCGTCGTAGCAGCCGCGCGTGCCGAAGTACCAGACGAACAGACTCATCGAATAGCGCGCGTCGTCGAGGCGGCGGTCGGTCCAGCGCTTGCGCCGGGTGGATGGCAGCAGGTGCTTGTAGGTGTAGGCGGCGTCGGCGTTCGACACCACGACGTCGGCCGCCAGCAGTTCGCCGTTGCGCAACCGCACCCCGGTGGCGCGGCCGTTGTGCGCGGTGATCTCGACCACCTCGGCGTCGCAGCGCACGCGGTTGCCCTGCCCCTCGATCAGCTTCACCAGGCCGCTGACCAGAGAGCCGGTGCCGCCCATCGCGAAGTGCACGCCCCACTGCCGCTCCAGGTGGGCGATCAGGCCGTAGATCGACGTGACAGTGAACGGATTGCCACCGACGAACAGCGGATGAAAGCTCAGCACGAAGCGCAGCCGCTCGTCGCGCACATGGCTGGACACCAGGCTGTAAAGGCTGCGGTAACTCTGCAGCTTCACCATCGCCGGCAGCACGCGCGCCATGTCTATCCAGCTGTCGAAGGGCACGTGGCCCAGCTGTTCGAAACCGACGCGGAAGGTGGCCTCGCTGGCCCGCATGAAGCGCTCGTAGCCGGCCACGTCGTCCGGCGCCAGCCGCGCGACCTCGCGCCGCATCGCCTCGGGATCACCAGAGCAGTCGAAGCTTTCGCCGTCGTCGAAACGGATGCGGTAGAACGGCGACAGCGGTCGCAGATCGACGTCGTCGGCCATCCGTCGGCCGCAAAGCTGCCACAGTTCCTCGAACAGGAAGGGCGCGGTGACGATGGTCGGGCCGGCGTCGAAGGTGAAGCCGTCCTGCCGGTGTACGTAGGCGCGTCCGCCCGGCGCGTCCAGTCGTTCCAGCACGGTGACGCGGTAGCCGCGCGCCCCGAGCCGGACCGCCGCGGCCAGTCCGCCGAAGCCGCTGCCTATCACCACCGCATGCGGTGCGCTGCGGCGCACGCCGGTCACCGCTGGCGGCAGATCATTCATCGAGGTCATGGCCGCATACCGGTCGTGTTCATCCGTTCTGGCCGGCGGACTGCGCGCCCGCCTGCTTCACCAGCTGCGAGATGCCCTGTGCATCGGCCGCCGACAGCGGTGCATACAGGGCGCCCATGCCGGCCGCCAGCGACTGCGCGGACGGATGCGGCCGCGGCGAGGTGTCGATGAACAGCGTGCGCAGTGCCGACGCGCGCACCCGCCGCGCCGCCGCCTGCGCGTCCTGCTCGGCGCGGGCACGACCGCCCTGACCGTCGCGCGCGACATTGCCCCGGCCGTCGGTGAGCAGCACCAGCGTCGGCGTGTCGCCCTGCCGGCGCAGCGCGTCCGCCAGGCTCCAGCCCGCTTCGATGCCGGCGGCCAGCGGCGTGCCGCCGCCACCGGGCAGGCCGGCCAGGCTGCGTTTGGCACGCACCAGCGAACGGGTCGGCGGCAACAGCAGTTCGGCGCGCGTGCCGCGGAAGGCGATCACCGCCACGCGGTCGCGCCGCACGTAGCAGTCGGCCAGCAGAAGTTCGACCGCGCCCTTGGCTTCGCCCAGCCGGTGCAGCGCCGACGAGCCGGAGGCGTCGACGACGAAGATGGTGGTGGTCTGCGTACGCTGCCGGTAACGGACGACGCGGAAATCCTCGGGCCGCACCGCCACCCGCGTCGCCGGCATGCCCTGGCGTCGGCGCAGCAGCTGCCACGGCGCCGCCGCACGCAGCGTGTCGATGACGCTGAGCCGCAGTCCGCCGCCCGGCCGCCCCTTGCGTACGCCGACCGGCCGGCCGCGCTGGCCGTTGCCGCGCAGCGCGCCGGAGCGCCCGGCGCTGCGCGCCCGCGGCAGACGACCGCCAGCCAGCCGGATGTGCGCCAGCAGGTCAGGGCTCAGCGCGGCGCGTACCGCATCGAGCACGCGGTCTTCAAGTGGCTGTTGCAGATCGGCGGGCCTGTCGTCCTTCTGCTCGCCGCCCGCATCGCCCGGCGGCGGCGCGGCCTCGGCGGGCGTGTTGTCGGGCGCGGGGGAATCGGGTGGCACATCGGCCGACGCCTCGACGGCACTTGCCGGACACTGCGTCGCGCGCGGCGCCAGCACGAGCTGGGCGGCCAGCGTCACGTCCGGCTCGCCCACCTGGTCGCGCCCGTCCAGCGCGGCCGCGGCGCGGGCAGCGCGTACCGCGAGCATGAAGGCGCGCAGCGAATCGACGCCGAAGGCCTGTGCCGCTGCACCGAGCGACTGGATCACCACCGGCGATACGCTGACCGTCGGCAGGCGCGCACGCGCGGCGGCGATGTGTCCGGCATCGAAGGGCAGTTGCGGGCAGTCGCCGGCACGCAGGCCTTCGAGCTCGACGATGCAGGCCAGCCGATCGCACAGCGCGGCCGGCAGGTTCTCGTCGTCGCCCTGTGCCTCGTCCAGCGCGATCACTCCGAACTCAGCCGCCTCGCGCGTTTCCAGCCCATCGCGCAGCATCACCACGACGCCCTCGTCCATCACCGCGGTCAGCCGCGCTGCGGCCGCCGAACTGATGCGCTCGGCCATCGCCAGCAGCACGACGCCGCCGTGCGCCTCGACCAGCAGGCCGCGCTCGGCCACCGGTCGGCCGGCGCGCAGCGTGGCCGCGAGGTCGAGCCCGCCGAGCAGGCGGGCATCGGGTGCGTCGAGCGGAATGCGGCGCAGCGGCGTGCCGGGCGGCAGCAGCGCGCGCAGTTGCGCCAGCCAGGCGTCGCGCGCCGGACCGGCCTGGGCGCGCAGCCGCACACCGCCACATCCGGCCGGATCGAGCGCACACAGCGCGGCCGGCAGCAGTGCGCGCAGCCAGCGCGCCATCGTGTCGTCAGTCTGCATCGGTACCCCGCTCATGCCGGCAGCAGCTCATCGACCGCGCGCGCCACGCGCACGCCGGAGCCGGATTCGTCCAGTGGATCGCGGCGCAGCCGGTGGCGCAGCGCCGACGGCGCGATCCGTCGCAGATGCGCGTCGCCGACCTCTTCGTCGCCGTCATAGGCCGCCAGTGCGCGCGCCGCGCGCACCAGCGTCAGTTCGCCGCGCAGGCCGTCGGTGCCGAGCTGCATGCACAGCCTGGCCGCCTGTTCGAGCGCTGCATCCGGCACCCGCACGGCGGGCAGGCGCTCGCGCGCACCGACGATGCGACGACGCAGCTTGGCGTCGCGTCCGGACCACTGCGCACAGAAGCCGGCGCGGTCGCGCTCGAAGGCGTCACGACGTTTCACGACATCGACGCGGGTCGGCAGATCGGTCGGCGTACTCACCTCGACCGACAGGCCGAAGCGGTCCAGCAGCTGCGGCCGCAGTTCGCCCTCCTCCGGGTTGCCGCTGCCGACGAGCACGAAGCGCGCGGGGTGACGCACGCTGAGCCCTTCGCGCTCGACCACGTTCTCGCCGGAAGCGGCCACGTCGATCAGCAGATCGACCAGGTGGTCCTCCAGCAGATTGACCTCGTCGACATAGAGAAAGCCACGGTGGGCGCGCGCCAGCAGTCCGGGTTCGAAGGCCTTTTCACCGCGGGTCAGCGCGCGTTCGAGATCGAGAGCGCCGACCACGCGGTCCTCGGTGGCGCCAAGCGGCAGATCGACCACCGGCACCGGCACCAGCCGCGCGCGTCGCGATGCGGCAGCGGCGGAACAGACCGGGCAGACCGAGGCCACTTCGTCCGGGTCACACTGGTAGGCGCAGCCCTCGACCGCGCGCATCTTCGGCAGCAGCGCCGCCAGTGCGCGCACGGCCGTCGACTTGCCGGTGCCGCGGTCGCCGAACACCAGCACGCCGCCGATGGACGGATCGACCGCCGACAGCAGGATGGCCTGCTTCATTTCGTCCTGGCCGACGATGGCCGAAAACGGGAAGGCTTGCGACATGGCGCACCTCGCGCGGAAGTCGGGCGCCATGGAAGATCGATGGCACAGCCGATAGTGTCACTTTATGCTGACACCTCGAATGTGTCTACAGATTGACGCTACACGGTGTGCGGCGCGCTCAGCTTTCGTCGCGCGGCCAGCGCGGTACCGACCAGCCTGTCATCACCGCAAGCAGCCGCAGGCCGGCGATCAGCGCGACCGAGACGGCCAGCGACAGCAGCGGTGTCACCGCCAGCGCGTCCATGCCGAGGTAGAGCCAGGCACCGACGAAGGCGCACAGGGCATAGGGCCGGTGGTCGTGG
The DNA here is from genome assembly GCF_038066675.1 of Methyloversatilis sp. NSM2. Taxonomy (NCBI): domain Bacteria; kingdom Pseudomonadati; phylum Pseudomonadota; class Betaproteobacteria; order Nitrosomonadales; family Sterolibacteriaceae; genus Methyloversatilis; species Methyloversatilis sp. NSM2. The sequence goes on along the minus strand of NZ_JBBUKV010000017.1, from coordinate 320,040 downwards.
AACACGTTCGGCACCTCGTTGCAGATGACGTCGCGCATGACGCCGCCGAGCACGCCGGTGACGACGCCCATCATGACTGACACGAAGAGCGGCATGCCCATCTGGTGCGCTAGGCTGACGCCGGTGACCGAAAACAGACCAAGACCCAGAGCATCGGGAATCAGCATCGCGCGTTCGGTGACGATGTCGCGGTGCTTGTGCAGCCAGGGCGCTGCCACCAGCGTGAGCACGAAGATGAGCCACACATAGCCCTGGTGCTCGACCCAGAAGAAGGGCCGGCGGTCGAGCAGCACGTCGCGCACCGTGCCGCCGCCAAAAGCGGTGATGAAGGCCACGGCGAACACACCGACCACGTCCATGCGGCGGCGCGCTGCTTCGATCAGGCCAGACACGGCAAAGGCGAGCGTGGCGGCGAACTCGATCGCCGAAATGAGCAGCTGGAATCTGGGCATGCGGCGATTGTAGGCGCCGCGGGCGGTTTCAGCGTTGCCGTGCCTCGAACACGTTGGCGCCGGCCGGCGTCACGAAGGATTCGAGAAAGCGGGTGCGCTGGAAGTCGGCGACGGTCGGCGGATGCGCCCGACAGGGCGCCTGCAGGAAGGGCGTGTACATATAGACGGACATTTCCGGCGATTCGAAATGGACCCGGACCGACGACGTGCGCGCCGCATCGTACTCGGGCGGCAGGCCGATCTGCGCCACCAGCGTGTAGGCGATCAGCTTGTCCTTCCACGCCATCGCCACCAGCCTGTCGTGCAGTATTTCGTACTGCATGTAGTGCGGCAGCGCGTAGTTTGCGGGGTCGGACTCCAGCGGATGGACAAAACCGGCCGGACAGACGTAGCTGCCGAAGGGCCACACCGTGCCGAAGCGCCGCAGGCGTTCGCGCGCCTGCCGGTTGCTGCGGTCCAGCAGTTCAAGCAGTTCGAACTCGGCGAGCGGGGAATCGGGCTTGAACAGGGGAAGCGCCATGGTGAAACGGGGGCGATGAAAATGACCGTTCCAGTCTATGCCGACCGTGCGCCCCGGCATGCCCAACGCATCACGCTGATACAAATCGGCGCGAGCAGACGCCACATCGTTGTTTTGAACGGGGAAATTGCCTGATCGGGCTCAGGCATTCGGCTGATTGCCGCGGCGCTGGCGCGCTACGTATAAGTCGGCCCAGTCCCCTCGCGTTTGCCCTGCCCGGAGCCGCCATCGTGAATGCGCACAGCCGACAACGCCAGCTTCGCCGCCTGCTCACGCTGCGCGCCACCCTATGCATCGGGCTGCTGACCGCAGCGCTGGCCGGCTGCCTGCTGTCCGGGCTGATGCTGCTGCATGCGCTGGAAGGCGCCTCGACAGTGACGACTGCCGTGGCGCTGGCCGTGCTGCTGACCGTAGTCTGGGTCAGCGTGCGACTTTCGCGCTGGCTCTGGGTACCGACGCCGGACTGCGCGGGCATCGTGCTGCCGGACGCGCTGGCGCCCGGCTTCCGTCGGCGCATCGACCGTCTTTGCACACGGCTCGGCGCGCGCCGCATCGACCGCGTGCTGGCCACGCCGGAGGTGAACGCCGCCGTCGTGTGCCGCCCGGCTTTCGGTCTGTTCGGCCCGATGCGCACGACGCTGCTGCTGGGCATACCACTGGCCCACTGCCTGACGCCACAGCAACTGTCGGCGGTGCTGGCGCACGAACTGGCTCACCTGTCGGCGCAGCGCGGCCGCCGCGGCGCCTGGGCCGCCCATCTGCGCACCTGGTGGCTGCGCTGTTTCGACCGCATCGACGAGGACGACGGCCCGCTTGCGTGTGCCGCCCGTCGTGCGTTCGCGCGCACCGCGCGGACCGACCTCGAACAGTCTGTACAGTTGTCGCGACTGGACGAATTCGAGGCCGACGCACTCGCTGCCCGCGCGGTCGGTGCACCGGCGCTGGCCGGCGCACTGATCGATCTGGCGATGAAGGACCGTTTCCTGACCGAGAACTACTGGACCAAGGTGATGGAACAGGCGCGCAGCAGGCGCCGGCCGCGCATCCGCCCCTTCCGCGAAATGGGCCTCGGCATGCAGGTGGGCTTCGTGCGCGACGAGGCGCTGGCCGATCTGGAGCATCTGCTCGGCGCACGCGCCGACACCGCCACCTTCGACACCCACCCGGCGCTGGCCGAACGCCTGGCGGCGCTCGACATCGACCACGCCGACGGCCTGCCCGACGCGGCCGACGGCCCGAGCGCGGCCGAGCACTACTTCGCCGATCTGCTGCCGACGCTGTCGCTGGCCTTCGACCGCATGTGGTGGCTGGCCTCGTCGCGCGACTGGCGGCAGCAGTACCGCAGCGCGCACGCTGATCGTCGCTGACTCAGCAGATCCTGAATCAGCAGATCCTTTCCCACAGGCTGGTTTCGTCGCCCAGCCGTTCCAGTTCGGCGCCCTTGAAATCGCCACGCGACACGATGCCGACGATCACCCCGTTGTCGACCACCGGCAGATGGCGGAAGCCGCGATCGTTCATTTCGCGCAGCGCGTCGATCGAGGTCTGGTCCGGCGCAATCGTGTGCGGATCCGGCGTCATTGCCTCGGCCAGCGTCATGGCCGGCGCGTGATGCCCTTCGGCAAGTATCCGCACTGCGTCGCGGCCGGTGAAGATGCCGACCAGCTTCTGCTTGTCGTCGACCACCAGCACCGCCCCGGTCCCCTTCTCATGCATCAGCCGGCAGGCATGACTGACCGTGTCGTTCCGCTGCAGCAACAGCGGTTCCCTGTTCTTGATGATGAAGGCGATGTAGCGCTTTTCCATGATGTCTCCTGAAATGCCCGGGGCGAGTCCCCTTTGAATCTAGCCGCCGGCCGGTCGGCCGTCTTGAGCAGGATCAGGCGGGCGCGCCTTGACTGTGCCGCCGCGCCGACCGGAACAGCCGGCAGCACGACAGGGAGGCGGACCACGACAGGCTCTACACTGATGCCCCGTCAACCGGTTGCCTTCGCAATGCCCCGCTTCACCCCGTCCCCGCGTACCACCGGCTATCTCGCCGCCGCCGGTACCGTCGCCATCTGGACCGGCTTCATCCTGGTATCCCGCTACGGCGGCAAGAGCCCGCTGACCGCCTGGGACACGCTGGCGCTGCGCCTGGGCACGGCCGCACTGTTGCTGCTGCCTTTCGCCGGCAGCCTGCCGCGCGGCGCCTGGCGCGACGCGCAATTGTGGACGCTGACCCTGCTCGGCGGCCTCATCTACGGCCTGTTCGTGTTCGCCGCCTTCAAGTACGCACCGGCCGCGCACGGCGCCATCCTGCTGCCGGGCATGCAGCCCTTCCTGGTCGCCGCGGCCGCCTGGTGGGTGCTCGGCTCGCGACCGGGTGCCGGGCGCATGGTCGGCCTGGCCGGCATTGCGCTGGGCATTGCCTGCGTGGCGGTGCACTACTCCGCCGGCGGCCACGCATGGACACACGACATGCTGCTGGGCGACCTGCTGCTGCTCGGCGGCTCGGCCGCGTGGGCGCTGTACAGCGTGCTGGCGAAGAAATGGAAGCGCGACGCCTGGACGCTGACCCGCTTCGTCGCGCTCGGCTCGACCGCGCTCTACCTGCCGGTCTATCTGCTGTGGCTGCCCAAGGCGCTCGACCAGGTGCCGACCGGCATGCTGGTGCTGCAGGGTCTCTACCAGGGCGCCGGCGTCACCATCGTGGCGATGATGCTGTTCCTGAAGGCGGTGCATGAGCTGGGCGCCGAACGCACCGGCGCGCTGGTGGCGCTGGTGCCGGTACTGGCCGGCGTCGCCGCGGCGCCGCTGCTCGACGAGCCGCTGTCCGGCTGGCTGGTCGCCGGCCTGATCTGCGTGTCGGCGGGCGCCTTCGTCGCCGCGCGGCCCGGGCGGGCGATGGCGCGCTGAAAAAAAACGGCGCACCCGCGGGCGCGCCGTTTTCTTTCCGGACTGACCGTTCGCGTCAGAACGGAATGTCGTCGTCCATGCCGCCGAAGCCACCGGACGAGGACGGCGGTGCCGACTGCGGCGCCGGCGCCGGACGGCTGGGCGCCTGACGCGGCGCGGACTGGCGCGGTGCCTGATCGAAATCGTCGCCACCGCCGTAACCACCACCGCCACCGCCGCCGTAGCTTTCACCGCCACCGCCGCCACCCGAGCCCTGACGACTGCCCAGCATCTGCATCTGCTCGGCGCGGATTTCGGTGGTGTAGCGGTCCTGACCTTCCTTGTCCTGCCACTTGCGGGTGCGCAGGCTGCCCTCGACATAGACGGCCGAGCCCTTGCGCAGGTACTGGCCGGCGATCTCGGCCAGGCGGCCGTAGAAGGACACGCGATGCCACTCTGTCTGTTCCTTCTTCTCGCCGGTCTGCTTGTCCTTCCAGCTGTCGGTGGTCGCCACCGTGATGTTGCAGATCGCGTCGCCGTTTGGCGCGTAGCGGGTTTCCGGATCGCGGCCCAGGTTGCCGACGATGATGACCTTGTTTACTGAAGCCATGATTTTCCTCCCGCGAGATTCGTGTATTTCGTTTCTGACAGAGGCGCTACGCACCGGACGGGCGCTGCGCCATTATTCCATATGAATTTCAGGCAACGGCCGGCGCATCGAGCAGCCGGCGTACGCCCTCTTCGTCCCACAGTTCCAGATTCACCTTCAGATACGCCATCCGGCGCTCCCGTTCGACGCTGGCTTCCCTGACACCCGGCAGTTCGAGCAGGCGCTCGCGCAGCCACTCGATGTCGACATGATCGCCGATCGCGTACTCGCGCAGTGCAACCACCGGCGGCGCTTGCATGCTGCGTGCCCACAGCCACCAGGCGATGGCCAGCGCAATGCAGAAGCCGAACACGCCAGCGGCGCCGAAACGCAGCGCGATCGCCCCGCCGATGGCGCTGCCGGTGGCGGCGCCGATGGACTGTGCGGTATTGAACACACCGAGCGCCGCACCCTTGGCCGCCGGCGGCGCGATGCGCGACACCAGCGAGGGCAGCAGCGCCTCCAGCAGATTGAAGGCAATGAAGAACACGAACAGCCCGCCGACCAGCACCCACATCAGGTCGACCTGCGCCAGGAAGATGAACTGCGAAACGATCAGCGTGACGATGGACGCCAGGAACACCGACTTCACGCGCGCCCGCTTTTCCGCCCAGACGATGGCCGGCACCATGACGACGAAACTGGCCAGCACGATGGGCAGGTAGAGCGTCCAGTGTTCGGCCACCGGCACGCCCATCACTTCGACCAGCGCCAGCGGCACCATCAGGAACATGGCCATCTGCACCATGTGCACGGTGAACATGCCGAAGTTGAGGCGCATCAGCTGACGGTCGGCGATCACCCGCGCAAACGGCGTCGGCTGCACCACCGGCGCGTGGTCCGGATCCGGCACCACCTTGAGCAGCACCGGAATCGCGGTCAGTGCCAGCACGGCGATGAACAGGAACATGCCGTCCATGCCCACCCAGCCGTAAAGCGCCGGCGACAGCACCAGAGAACCGGCGAACACGAGGCCGATGGTCGAACCTATCATCGCCATCACCTTGGTGCGGTGCTGGTCGCGCACCAGATCGGCGGCAAGCGCGGTCACCGCGGCGGAAATGGCGCCGGTACCCTGCAGGATGCGCGCCGCGATCATCCAGTGGATGTCCGGCGCCCACATCGCCATCAGGCTGCCCGCCGCGTACAGCAGCAGACCGACGACGATGACCGGCTTGCGACCGAAGCGGTCGGAGGCGATGCCGAACGGAATCTGCATGAAGGCCTGGGCGAGACCGAACACGCCGAAGGCCAGCCCGGCCATGAAGATGTTGTCGCCGCCGGGCAGCGTCCGCGCGAACACCGAAAACACCGGCAGCACGAGGAACAGGCCGAGCATGCGCAAGGCGAGAATGAATGCGAGCGCCACGCCCGCACGCCATTCGGTGCGGGTCATGCGGTCTGAAATAGGGGAAGTCATGGCGGGACGGCGAAGGAACCGCCGAATTCTAGCAAAGCCGCGGCCACTGCCACGGCCTCTCTGTCACCGCCGCCCGGTTTCAGCGGCACCAGGACGGCCGGCGGGGCTCAGGTCGCTCGGTCTGGCACTGCCACTGGACCGCGCCGCTGACGTCATCCAGCGAGGGCACGAAGGCCAGCGCGTCGTCCTGGCCGCCGGGCCGGCCCAGCGGCGTCACGATTACCGTACCGCCCTCGCGCATGTCCACGCTTGCCACCGCCTGCAGCGCCTGTACCGCCGGCACGCGGTCGAGCGCGGACAACAGGGTGTTCGCCTGTTCCAGCGTGGCCGCCTCGGTCTGCAGATGCTGCAGCAGCGTGCCGGCGGCCGCATCGACCTGCGCCAGGCGGGCGCGCTTCACGTAGTCCTCGTACTGCGGAATGGCGATGGCCGCCATCACGCCGACGAGCGCGACCAGCATGATCAGGCCGCCGCCGCCGCCAATCCCGGGAAAGCGCGGCACGAACAGCGCCAGCAGCTTGGCGCGCAGGCTGCGTCGCGGCACCCGCAATTCGCGGCCGGACGACAGCGCGCGCAGCGCCAGCATGCGCTTGGACAGCCAGGGGTAGTCCGAAGTCAGCTCGTTGAAAGACATCCAGAAGCCGCCGCTTTCGGCGCTTTGACCGATGAAGGTGTCGCTGTTCAGCGTCATCCACCGGCGCGACCCACCCACTACGACCGCCAAAGCGCGTTCGGCATCCTCCGGCTTCGGGCACAGCGCAAGACCATAACGGTCGCAGGTGTATTCCTGGGCGCGGCGGTAGGCGGCACCGATCAAAGGCAGGAAAGCCGACGGCCAGAGAAAGACCGAACGCAGCAGGCCGGTGTGCTTGCGGTGGATGTGCGCCAGTTCGTGCCCGATGTAGAAATCCAGTGAATCCGGACGCTCCTCCAGCGCATCGACGATGGGCGAGAACAGCACGACGTAGTGGCGACCCAGGAATTTGGCCGCCAGCGCGTTCAGGATGCCGTCGGACTGGATCAGGTAGCACTCGGGCAGTTCGCGTATGCCCAGCCGGTCGCAGGCGCTGACGATGCGCGCGTGCAGGTCCGGAAACTGGTCCGGTCCGATGCGCGCTCCGTTGCCCTTCAGGTGGGTGATGAACCAGGAAAAGCCGAACAGGTAGAACAGTCCGCCGAACAGCAGGTAGACCAGCACCAGGCCGAAGGTGGCGACCAGGATGAGCACCCACAGCACTGCGGACAGCACGGCGTGAATTCGGAACAGCGTGTTCTCGCGCGGATAGGGCGCAACGGTCAGGATCTGCATGTCTGTTGTCATCGTTGTTGGAGGAAGACGGCGAGCGGCACGCTAATCAATACGCATGCGCGACGCAAGTGCGTGCAGCCCGACCCGTGCAGCCGCTCGCAATTCGACGGGAAATGGGGTCTCATACCCGGTTTGCCCTGCCCCCGGCCGGACCATGGACTGGATACGCATACGCGGTGCGCGCACCCACAATCTGAAGAACATCAACATCGACATTCCGCGCGACCGCCTGACGGTGATCACCGGGCTGTCCGGCTCGGGCAAGAGCTCGCTCGCCTTCGACACGCTGTACGCCGAGGGCCAGCGCCGTTACGTCGAGTCGCTGTCGGCCTACGCGCGCCAGTTCCTGCAGCTGATGGAAAAGCCGGACGTGGACCTGATCGAAGGCCTGTCGCCGGCGATCTCGATCGAACAGAAGGCGACCAGCCACAACCCGCGCTCCACCGTCGGCACGGTGACCGAGATCCACGACTACCTGCGCCTGCTGTTCGCCCGCGTGGGCACGCCGCACTGCCCGGAGCACGGCGCGCCGCTGGCCGCGCAAAGTGTGTCGCAGATGGTCGATGCGGTGCTGGCGATGCCGGAAGAGAGCAAGGTGGCCATCCTTGCGCCGGTGGTGAGCGAGCGCAAGGGCGAACAGGTCGAGCTCATTTCCGACCTGCGCTCGCGCGGCTTCGTGCGCGTGCGGCTGGACGGCGAGCTGATGGACATCGACAAGCTGCCCAGGCTGGACAAGAACATCAAGCACTCGATAGACGTCGTCGTCGACCGCCTGAAGGTGCGCGCCGACGCGCGCCAGCGGCTCGCTGAGTCGATCGAGACCGCGCTGCAGCAGGCGGAAGGCCGCGCCATCGCGCTGGACATGGACAGTGGCGCCGAACAGCTCTTTTCCGCCCGCTTCGCCTGCCCGGTGTGCGGCCACAGCGTGGCCGAACTGGAGCCGCGGCTGTTCTCGTTCAACAACCCGGCCGGCGCCTGCACCAGCTGCGACGGCCTGGGCATGGTCACCTTCTTCGACCCGGCGCGCATCGTCGCCCACCCGCACCTGTCGCTCGCCTCCGGCGCGATCCGTGGCTGGGACCGGCGCAACCAGTTCTACTTCCAGCTGCTGTCCAGCCTCGCCACCTTCTACAAGTTCGACGTCGATACGCCGTGGGAGCAGCTCGACGCCAAGCTGCAGGACATCGTGCTCAGCGGTTCCGGACGCGACCGCATCCCTTTCCGCTACCTGTCGGAATCCGGCCGCACCACGGTGCGCGAGCACACCTTCGAGGGCGTGGTGCCGAACCTGGAGCGGCGCTACCGCGAAACCGATTCGGTCGTCGTACGCGAAGAGCTGGGCAAATACCGCAACACCAAGGTGTGTCCGGACTGCCACGGCACGCGGCTGCGCTCGGACGCTCGCCACGTCCGGGTCGGCGACCACACGCTGCCACAGCTCGCTTCACTGCCGCTGCGCGCCTGCCAGCAGGTGTTCGAAGGGCTGGAACTGGATGGCGCGCGTGCCGCGATCGCCGCCCGCATCATGCGCGAGATCGCCGCCCGCCTCGGCTTCCTGATCGACGTCGGTCTCGACTACCTGAGCCTGGACCGCTCGGCCGAGACGCTGTCCGGCGGCGAGGCGCAGCGCATCCGGCTGGCCAGCCAGATCGGCTCCGGCCTGACCGGCGTCATGTACGTGCTGGACGAACCGTCGATCGGCCTGCACCAGCGCGACAACGCGCGCCTGCTGGGTACGCTGAACAAGCTGCGCGACCTCGGCAACACGGTGGTGGTGGTCGAGCACGACCAGGAAGCAATCGAGATGGCCGACCACGTGGTCGACATGGGCCCTGGCGCCGGCCAGCACGGTGGCCAGGTGATCGCCCAGGGTACGCCGGCCGACATCGAGGCGTCGGAAGACAGCCTGACCGGCGCCTACCTGTCCGGCCGCAAGCAGATCGAGGTGCCGAAGAAGCGCACCAAGCCGTCGGACGCCTGGCTGCATGTGCGCGGTGCACGCGGCAACAATCTGCGCGGCGCCGACGCGTCGATTCCGCTCGGGCTGATCACCTGCGTCACCGGCGTGTCCGGCTCCGGCAAGTCCACGCTGATCAACGACACGCTGTACACCGCGGCCGCCCATCACCTGTACGGCTCGGCCGCGCTGCCGGCGGCGCACGACGCGATCGAGGGACTGGAACAGTTCGACAAGGTGATCAATGTCGACCAGTCGCCGATCGGCCGCACGCCGCGCTCCAACCCGGCCACCTACACCGGCCTGCTGACACCGATACGTGAGCTGTTCGCCGGCACGCCGGAAGCGCGCTCGCGCGGCTACGGCCCCGGCCGCTTCTCGTTCAACGTCAAGGGCGGACGCTGCGAAGCCTGCCAGGGCGACGGCCTGGTGCGCGTCGAAATGCACTTCCTGCCGGACGTGTTCGTGCCCTGCGACGTGTGCAACGGGAAGCGCTACAACCGCGAAACGCTGGACATCCGCTACAAGGGCAAGACCATCCACGAAGTGCTGGGCATGACGGTGAACGAGGCGCGCGAGTTCTTCGACGCGGTGCCCACGGTCGCCCGCAAGCTGGAAACGCTGGTCGAGGTGGGCCTCGGCTACATCGGTCTCGGCCAGAGTGCCACCACGCTGTCCGGCGGCGAGGCGCAGCGGGTGAAGCTGGCGCTCGAACTGAGCAAGCGCGACACCGGCCGCACGCTCTACATCCTCGACGAGCCGACCACCGGCCTGCACTTCCACGACGTCGACATGCTGCTCGGCGTGCTCTACCGGCTGCGCGACGCCGGCAACACCATCGTCGTGATCGAGCACAACCTGGACGTGATCAAGACCGCCGACTGGATCATCGACCTCGGCCCCGAGGGGGGTGCCGGCGGCGGCGAGATCATCGCGGCCGGCACGCCGGAACAGGTGGCCGCGGAAGAGCGTTCGCACACCGGGCATTACCTGGCGCCGCTGCTGAAGCCGCGCAAGGCGGCGGGGCGCCGGAAGTAGCGGCTTTCGTGGGAGCGAGCTTGCTCGCGATAACAGCCTGAATCGAAGACGGCGGTCCGCGATCGCCGCATCGCGACCAGAGGTCGCTCCCACCAGAAGCACGCCCGCCTCGTCGTCGGAGCCCGGCTTCCCGTGGGAGCGAGCTTGCTCGCGATTGCGGCCTGTATCGAAGCCAGCGGCACGCAATCGCCGCATCGCGACCAGAGGTCGCTCCCACAAACTCAGTCGATCAAGCCGAGCTGCCGCGCCGCGTGCATCAGTTCGATATCGGTCGACACGCCCAGCTTGGACTTGATCTGGTAGTGGATGTTGAGCACCGTCTTCAGGCTCAGGTGCAGCGTGTCGGCGATGTCCTCGCGCGACTTCGCGGCGACCAGCATGCGCAGGATTTCGAATTCGCGCGCGCTCAGCGCGGCCAGCGGGTTCTTCGACGCGCCGCCGGCGCGGCGCAGTGCAGCCAGTTCGGTCTGCACGTCCGGGCTCAGCGTCTGCCGCCGGTGGTACACCGCGCAGATCGCTTCGACCAGCAGATCGGGCGACGAGCTCTTGGTGACGTAGCCGAGCGCGCCCGATTCAAGCGCCTTCTCGACGAAAGTGGCGTCGCGGTGCATGGTGAAGATGAGCACGCGCGCGTCGCGGTCGCGCTGCAGGATGTGCTGCAGCGTCTGAATGCCGCTGGCACCCGGCAGCGTGATGTCCATCACCACAACGTCCGGTGCCAGTTCGACGTAGCGCCGGTAGGCCTCCTCGCCCGAACCGGCTTCGGCCGCGATGGTCAGCGGCGGATGCCGCTCGATCAGCCGCCGGTAGCCCTCGCGCACCACCGCGTGGTCGTCGACCAGCAGCACGCTGATCGGTGTATCCGTCATGCCGGTGTTCCTCCGTCTGTCAGTTGCCAGGGCACGACGATGTCCACCGCCAGCCCCTGCGGTTCGCGCGCCGACAGCTGCACGCGGCCGCCGAGCGCGATCACCCTTTCCTTCACGCCGATCAGGCCGAAGCCGCCGGATTTGCCGCGTGGCGCCGGCAGGTCAGGCCCGCGCACGACGCCGTCGTCGCTGACGCGCAGCCGGATGTCGTCACTCGCCGTGCGCCGCTCCAGTTGCACGTCGACCGTCGTCGCACCGGAATGTTTGGCCGCATTGGTCAGGCATTCCTGCACGATGCGGTACAGGTTGATCGCGATGTCGTCCGGCACGTCGGCGAAATCGCCGCTGACCTCAAGGCGATAGCTGCAGCGGCCGCGCGCCTGCGCGTCCCACATGCGCACCAGCTTGTCGAGGCCGGCGATCAGTCCGTACTCGTCGAGTCCGACCGGTCGCAGCTGGCGCAGGATGCCGTGCAGCGATTCCATCATGCCGCTGACCGTGCGCAGCACGGTGCGGCCGCTGGCGCGCAGCGCGTCCGGCGCCGGCTGTGGCCGCCCCGCTTCGTTCACGACACATGCGGCCTCGGCACTGATCGACGCCAGGCTCTGCCCGAACTCGTCGTGCAGTTCGCGCGCCAGCCGCCGGCGCTCGCCTTCCTGCACGGTGAGCAGCATCTGCGCCAGGCGCTGCTGTTCCTGCGTCTTCTGCTTCAGATTGCCGGCCATCGCATTGAACACCGAGCCGATGCGGTCGAACTCGATCAGTTCGAAGGCCGGCAGCCGCGCATCGAGATCGCCGCGTTCGAGCTTGCCGAGGCCGTCCAGCACCGCCGCCGCCGGGCGCAGCGCGCGGCTGATGCTGAAGTAGATCAGCACGTTGAAAGCCAGCAGGGCCAGCACCGCCCACATCAGCAGCCGCGTGATCTCGCTCCACACGGCCGCACTTTCGCGGTCGGCATCGACGCGTATCAGCACCTCGCCCATCTTCAGGCCGGGGGCGCGCCCGACGTCGAGGCCGACACCGTAGGGCTGGTACCACAGCACGCGCCGCCCGACCTTCACGCCCGGCGATTCGCCGCTGTCGGTGGCCGACTCGGCGCCACGGTCGATGCGCCGGTTCAGCGTGTAGCGGATCAGTTCGCGGAACCATGCCGGCGCCTCGGCTTCCGCCTGTGGCGGCGGCGCCTGCTGGCAGCTGTTGGCCGACAGCGTGCCTTCGAGGTCGAAGTACTGCACGCACAGCCGCGTCACTTCGGAAAACTCGGCGAAGCGCGCGAGGTCGGGCTTGCCGATATTCAGTTCGAGCCCGCTCAGCTGGCGCGACATCTGGTCGGTGATCAGGCGCGACACCAGGTCGGCGTTGCGCACCGCCTCGGCCTGCAGCCGTGTCGTCGTGCGCCAGATCAGGCCGGCCGACGCGAGCACGCCGATGGCCACGGCGAGCAGCGTGATGCGCAGCATCAGCGTCAGTTTCAGGTTGGTGCCGCGCTTCATCGCACGGATTCTAGCCGCGCGACGCACGGGCATCTTGCCCGCGGCAGCGGCCGTCAACTGTGCCGATCCTGTTTCGGCGCGACTGGATCTGTTTCCTCCGTGCGGCCGGCTCTAGTGTGGCGACACGATGCGCCCGCGTGCGCATGCCCTCATCGCTGCAGGAGATCCCTCATGTCCTCGCCCACCGCCCCGTCCGTACTGCGCATCGCCACCACCGTGTTCTGGAGCTTCTTCGGCGTGCGCAAGCGCAGCCGGCACGACGTCGACACGGTGACGCTGAAGCCGCTGCATCTGATCGCCGGTGCCGTGCTCGGCGCCGCGCTGTTCGTAGGCACGCTGCTGACGGCGGTGCATTTCATCACCCGCTGAGCGGCGACCTGTCGATCATGCCTCGCCCTCGGGCAGCGCGAACAGGCGCTGCGCGATGCGCGCCGCCGCCGCCTCCAGCCGCGCGCGGCAGGCAGCGCGACCCGACTCGTCCAGCCAGGCGCTGATGAAGGTGGTGCCGATGCCCGCCACCGGGTAGCCGCCAGCGTCGCAGATCGGCACACCCATGCCGCTGGTGCTGCGGTCCAGCACCATGCCGTCGAAACAGCAGTAGCCGTTGGCCAGCGCGAAGTCGATCGCCGCGCGATGGCGGATTTCGTCGTAGCGCTCGACGCGGTGGAAGCGCGACAGGTTGATGCGCATCACCTCCCACACCTCGTCCGCCGGCAGCCGCGACATCATCGCGATGCAGCTCTGCGTGATGCCGAAGGCGGTACGCAGGCCGACGTCGCCGCGCCCGACCTGGATCTGCGAGCGCGTGTCGTAGCGGCCGATGCACACGCTGTCGAGACCGCTGCGGATGTTCAGGAATACCACCTGGTCCAGTTCCTCGGCCAGCGCGCTCAGTTCGGTCGCTGCCGCGCGCTCGACCGGCTGGCGGCTGATCGCCGAATAGCCGAGCGCCGCCAGGTCGCGGCCGAGGTTGAAACGCAGCGTCAGCGGGTCGCGCTCGACCCAGCCCATGTCGATCAGCATGTCGAGCACGCGGTGTATGGTCGGCCGCGGCAGGCCGGTACGCGCGACCAGTTCGGTCAGCAGGCTGCCGCGGCGGGAGCCGCGCGCAATCGTCGTCACCAGCAGCCGCGCGCGGTGCAGGCTGCCTGCCGGCGCCTCGTCCGCCTCGCCGCGCTGCGCTGAAGCTCGTCCGTTCATCCGGCCGTCCGCCCCCTGTCCGTTCATCCGCAAAAACAGTGTCCGATATGCGGACACCTATGTAGGCCTGGCTTATTGCCGCCTGCAGATGCGAACACTAGCATCGGCTCCACACAACAAGACCTCGAACAACCGGTTTGTCCGTTCATCGGACAGCTTTCTTGATTCAGGAGGAGACATGGCCACGCTCTACGGCGCGCAGCACCGCGCGCTGCAGGAAGAGTTCGACATGCGGCCGCTGGCCGACCGCGTGCAGCAGTTCATCGTGCATCCAGACATCCAGCCCGAACACCAGGGCTTCATCGAGTCGCGCGACTTCTTCTTCCTCACCACGATCGACCATCGGGGGTACCCGTCGGTGTCGCACAAGGGCGGCAGTCCCGGCTTCGTCAAGGTGGTCGATGGCACGACGCTGGCGTTCCCGAGCTTCGACGGCAACGGCATGTTCCTGTCGATGGGCAATATCGGCGCCAACCCGAAGATCGGCATGCTGTTCATCGACTTCGAAACACCGCACCGCGTGCGGGTGCATGGCGACGCCACGGTGAGCCGCGACGATCCGCTGCTGCATCAAGGCCTGCCCGCCTTCCACGGTGCGGAATTCGTCGTGCGCGTGAAGCTGGCGGAAATCTTCATCAACTGCCCGCGCTACATCCACCGCTACCAGCGGGTCGCCGTTGCGCCGCACGTACCGCAGCCCGGCTGCGAAACGCCGCCTGCGACGTGGAAGCGCATCGATGGCCTGCAGGACGTGCTGCCCGCGCACGACAGCCAGGTCGCCGCTGCGCAGGGCCTGATCACGCCGGACGAATACGCCGAACTGGTGCAGCAGGGCCGCACCTGACAGCGCGGCTACGGCCGCTCCCCCTCCCGTCGCCCGAACGCATGCAGCCCCACCGGGACCGCAGGGGCGGCTGCACGCCCACGCCTCGAAAGGACACCGCCATGCACGCACTGAAGCCCTTCTCCGCCCTGGTCTGCGCCAACGTCATTCTGGCGGTGACGATGACCTTCACGATGCAGACCTTCCCGCTGCCGATGTGGCCGATGGTGATCGCCTGGGCCTGCTTCTTCCACCTCGGCGGCGGCGACCGGCCGCCGGCCGCACTCGTGGCAGTGCTGGCGCACGCGGTGTTCGGCGTGTTCGCCGGCTGGCTGGCGGCGCTGGCCATCCTGTTCAACCCGACGGCGCTGCCCGGCACCGTGTGGGTGCCGCTGGTGGTCGGCGCCGCGGTCGGCCTGATGAGCCTGGCCTCCGGCTGGCCGCGGCTGGCGGTGCTGCCGGTCTGCGTCTATGGCTTCGCCGCGAACTGGGCCTACCTCGACGTGCCCGGTCGCTTCGACGCCACGGTGCTCACCACACTGCGCGCCGACAACGTCATCGTCGCGCTGCCGCTGGCGCTGCTGATCGGCTGCCTGTTCGGTTGGGCCAACGCCCGGCTGATCACTCAGCTGAGCTCGCCCGGCGCGCGGACGCGCAGTGCCGGCTGAGACCTCGTCCACGCACACAGGGCAACTTGCCCGTCGCCTCCTGCCTAGACTGCGCCGCAGTCGGTGCACGATCAGCGCCCCCGCCTCCACTATCGATTCCGCATCCGGGAGACAGCATGAACAGGGAAGAACATCTGCAGGACTGGCGCGACGCCGCGCTGCGCGTCGAAACCGAAGTACGCAAGGCCGTGATCGGCCAGGACAGCGTGGTGCGGCTGATCAACGTGGCGCTGTTCGCGCGCGGTCACGTGCTGCTCGAAGGTGACGTCGGCGTCGGCAAGACCACGGTGCTGCGTGCCTTCGCCCGCGCCATCGGCGGCGACTTCGAGCGCGTCGAAGGCACTGTCGACCTGATGCCGAACGACCTCGTCTATCACACCTATGTCGATGCCGACGGCAAGCCGCGCATCGAACCCGGTCCGCTGCTGCGTCACGGCGAACGACTGACCACCTTCTTCTTCAACGAAATCAACCGCGCCCGCCCGCAGGTGCAGTCGCTGCTGCTGCGCGCGATGGCCGAGCGCACGGTGTCGGCCTTCAACCGCGAATACAGCTTCCCGCACATGACGGTGTTCGCCGACCGCAACAAGGTCGAGAAGGAAGAAACCTTCGAGCTGGCTTCCGCCGCGCGCGACCGCTTCATGTTCGAACTGCGCATGGAAACGCCGCGCGATCCGGCAGTGCGCCGCGCGCTGGTGTTCGACACCGCCTTCCACGACGTCGACGCGCTGATCGACCAGGTCGCGCCGGGCATCCTCGACTGGCAGTCGCTGAACTCGATGGCCGCCGCGATCCAGCGCAGCGTGGTGGCGAGCGAAGCGCTCGAGCGCTATGTGATGGACCTGTGGGACGCCAGCCAGAACCCGGCCGCGTTCGACGTGCGCATCGACGGCGTCGACATGAAGAAACTCATCCTCGCTGGCGCCAGCCCGCGTGGCATGAGCGCCATGCTGCGCGCCGCGCGCGTCGTCGCCTGGATGGCCGGCCGCACCCACCTCGTGCCGGACGACGTGCAGGCCATCCTGCCGTCGACGCTGGGCCACCGCGTGTTCTTCACCCCGGTCTATGAAATGCGCCGCGCGCAGATCGCCGACGCGCTGGTCGCGCAGATCATCGAGAAGGTCGCCACGCCGCGATGAGTGCCGCCGACGAGCTGCACGAATTCCACTACCGCCTGCCACAGCGCGCCGCCGGTCAACGGCCCGGCTCGCACCCGGGCAGCAGCCTGGGTGCCGGCCAGGAATTCGTGTCGCACATGAGTCTTTACGACCGGCCGGACCCGCGCCGGCTCGACCTGCGCGCCAGCGTGCGCAGCACCACCGGCGACTGGCTGGTGCGCGTCAATCGCCAGCGCGTCGGCGTCACCGTGCAGCTGCTGGTGGACGTATCCGCCTCGATGGGCTTCGGCGCCCGCCGGCGCAAGATCGACGTCGCCGCCGACTTCGTCGAATCGCTGGCGCGCAGCGCCTTCCGCGTCGGCGATGCGCTGGGCATGCTGGCCTTCGACCAGCGCGAACGCGCCGACCTGTGCGTGCCGGCCACGCTGAGCCGTGGTCTGGGCAGCGTGATGGCGGACAGCCTGCGCCAGTGCACACCGGCGCCCGGCGGCATCGAGGGGCTGGAAGGCGCGCTGCAGCAGCTGATCGGCCGCGAGGCGCTGGTCTTCCTGGTCAGCGACTTCCACTGGCCGCTCGACCGCCTGGGTGGCGCACTCGATCTGCTGTCGCACGCCTTCGTCGTGCCTGTCGTCGTGTGGGATCCGGCGGAAACAGAGCCACCGCCGCACGACGCCATCGCACCGCTGCGCGACGCCGAGAGCAGCGTCCGCCGCACGCTCTTCATGCGACCCAAGCTGCGCACGCAGTGGCGCGACGCGGTGACGGCACGGCGCGCCGAGCTGGATGCCTTCTTCTCCGCGCGCGACCTGCGCCCCTTCTTCATCCACGGCGCCTTCGACGCCGAAGCGATGTCCGATTACTTCTTCGAGGCCACCGCATGACGCCCTTGATCCGAGCGTCCCTGATCGCCAGTCTGCTGCTTGCACAGGGCGCATTCGCACAGACACCGGCCGCCGCGCCGGACACGCCGACCGCGACCAGTGAAGACAGCCCTGCGCCACAGGAAGCGCCTGCCACCGACGCACCCGGGAACGGCGTCGACGCCGCTGCCACACCCGCACCCGAGACGGCCGCCCCGGCAGCCGCTGCGGCACCGCAACCGCAGGGCGCGCCCGCCCGCGTCGAACAGCCGCGCGCCTTCGGTCATACGCTGGGCGATGTGCTGACGCAGCGCGTGCTGCTCGCGATCGACGGCAAGCCGGTCGAGCTCACCAAGCCGCCGGCACCCGGCCGCGTCGGCGTCTGGCTGGAACGCCGGCCGACCCGCGTCGAACGCGACGCCGACGGACGGCAGTGGCTGGTGATCGAGCACCAGCTGATCAACGCACCGCAGGCACTCACCGCGCTGACGCTGCCGGCGCTCGACCTGCAGACCTCCGGCGGCCTGCTCGGCGTGGACGCCTGGCCCTTCAGCGCCGCACCGCTGACACCGCGCAACGCCTTCGGCGAAGGCGCACTGGACGCGCTGCAGCCGGACCGTGCCGCACCGGCTGTCGACACCACATCGATCCGCCAGCAGATCGCGGTGTGGGGCGGGCTGTGCGTGGCCACGCTGCTCGCCTGGGGCGGATGGCTGGGCTGGCGCAGCTGGCGCGCCGGACGCAGCCAGCCCTTCGCCCGCGCGCTGCGCGAACTGAAGGGTCTGCGCGGCCGCGGCGACGACGCCCCCGAAGCCTGGCAGGCACTGCACCGCGCCTTCGACCGCACCGCCGGCCGCAGCCTGCAGCCGGCTTCGCTGCCGCGCCTGTTCGAACGCGCACCGCAGTATGCGCCGTTGCGCGCCGACATCGAACGCTTCTACGCACAGTCGGCCGCGCTGTTCTTCGGCGACGGCCGCCCGGCCGAAGCGCTGCCGCTGCGCAGCCTGGCGCGGCGCCTGCGCGACATCGAAAGGCGGCACGAAGCATGACCTTCGGCGCCATCGACTTCGCCCAGCCCTGGGCGCTGCTGCTGTTGCCGCTGGCCGCGCTGCCGCTGCTGCGCCGGCGCCGCGACACGCTGCTGTTCCCGACCCTGGACTGGCTGCCGCGCGACCGCGCCGGCCGCATCGCCGGTTTCGCCTGGCGGGCGCTGGCGGTGCTCGCGCTGGCCGGCATCGTCATCGCGCTGGCCGGCCCCGGCTCGCCCGAAACGACGGTGACGCGCACCGGTCGCGGCGCCGAAATCATGATCCTGATGGATCGCAGCCGCAGCATGGACGCCAAGATGAAGCCCAGCGACTGGCGCACCATCGATCCGCACTCGCTGCTCTACCAGGTGGACTCGCGCGGCGAACCGAAATCGGCGGTGGCGCGCGACCTGCTGTCGAAATTCGTCGAACAGCGACCGGACGACCGCTTCGCGCTGATGTTCTTCAGCGCCGGCCCGATGAACGTCGTGCCCTTCACCCAGCACGACGCCGTCGTGCAGGCCGGCATCACGGCCGGCGGGCTGGGGCGCGGTCTGTCCGACACCAACGTCGGCCGCGCACTGACCGCCGCGATCGACACCTTCACCGAGCGTGCCTACACCGGCAGCCGCATCATCCTGCTGGTGACCGACGGCGGGGCCCACCTCGACGAGCCGACGCGCAAGCGCATCCGCGAAGGCCTGCAGGCGAACCGCATCGCGCTGCACTGGCTTTACCTGCGCACGCTGAACGCACCCGAACTCGACGCCGAGGCGAGTGCACCTCCGCCCGCCGCCGAGGGCGACAGCATGGAAGCCATCGAGGTGCGCAACGCCTACTACGCGCAGGAGTCGATCGCCGAAGTGTCGCTGCACCGTTTCTTCCAGTCGCTGCCGGTGACTTACCGGCTGTACCAGGCGGACAGCCCGGAAGACCTCGCGAAGGCGGTGGCTGAAGTGGGCCGCCAGCAGAACTTCCCGCTCGACTTCGAAGAACGCGTGCCGCGGCAGGACCACAGCCGCCTCTTCTTCTCGCTGGCGGCGCTGTGCTGCGCACTGCTGCTGGTCTATCGATCCCTTCTTCTGCGGAGCTGGCTGTGAAACGACGCACCGTCCATCTGATCTTCGGCGCCACCGCGCTGTTCACCGGGCTCGCCGCCGGCTGGCAGGCATCGCAGCTGTGGCAGGCCGAACGCGTGAATGCGGCCATCGCCGCCGCTGGCAGCGTCGACGCCGACCTGCCGGAAGCGCAGTTCGCGCAGGCGCTGGCGCTGAGCCGCGGCACCGACAGCGAAGCCGCCACCCGTGCCTGGAAGGCGCTGATCGCCGGCGAACGCGCGGACCTGCGCGAGGGCGCGCGCTACAACCTTGGCAACCTGCATCTGCGCGAAGCGCTGGCGCACGGCGAGGCCGACATCGCCAACGCGCTGCCGCTGGTCGAGCTGGCCAAGCAACGCTACCGCGACGCGCTGCGCGAACGGCCGGACGACTGGGAGGCGCGCTACAACCTCGAACGCGCGCTGTGGCTCGCGCCCGAGATCGAGCAGGCCGCGGCCGCCGAGGACGAGGGCCCGGAGCCACCGCGGGAACGCGTGGTGACGACGCTGCAGGGCGTGCGGCTGGACCTGCCGTGAGGACGTGCGCATGAGAACACGCGTCTTCCTGCGCAATCTGCTCGCCAGCCTGCGCGAGCGCGACGCCCGCTCGCTGCTCGCCGCGTTCGCGCTGCTGGTGATCGCCGCCGTGCTGCCGCCGGTAAACCTGCCGCGCGACAGCTGGGACACCATCGTCGTGTTCGATCTGACGCAGAGCATGAACGTCGAGGACTACGAACTGGACGGCGTGCCGGTCAGCCGCCTGACCTACGCCCGCGAGTCGGCCAAGCGGGCGTTGCGCGAACTGCCCTGCGGCTCGCGCGTCGGCTGGGCCGGTTTCGCCGAGTACCGCACGCTGCTGCTGCTGGCGCCGATCGAGGTGTGCGCGCATTACAGCGACCTGATCGCCTCGCTCGACCAGATCGATGGCCGCATGCGCTGGGGCAATTCGAGCGAGGTGGCGAAGGGCGTGTTCTGGTCGGTGCGTACCGCCAAGACGCTGGACGAGTCGCCCGCCGTCGTCTTCGTCAGCGACGGCCAGGAAGCGCCGCCGCTGCGCGACGGCGACAAGCCGGGCTTCGACGACATCAAGCCGGGCGAGGTCCGCGGCTGGATCGTCGGCGCCGGCGGCGAGGCCGCGCGGCCGATACCGAAGAGCGACGACGACGGCCGCCCGGTCGGCTACTGGCAGGCCGGCGAGGTGATACAGCGCGAGCTGCGCACCGCCGACGGCCGCAAGGTGCCCGGCACCGAACACCTGTCGGCGCTGCGCGAAACCCATCTGCGCGAGATCGCGCAGCAGGTCGGATTCGACTATGCGACGCTGTCCGACACCGGCACGCTGGTCCGCGCCATGAAGCACGACGGCGCCGCGGTGTCGCGTCCGGTACCGACCGCACTGAACTGGCTGCCGGCGATTCTTGCGCTGGTCGTGCTCGCGCTGCGCTTCCGCCCGGAGTCGCGCCGCTGAAGTCCCGGCGGGCCGGCTGGCCCGCCGCGCAGCCTGTCAGCATCCGCTGACAGACGCCTACCTGTACGCCCATCTGGTCTACCCTTGCGCGGCGCTAGCATTCGCGGGCGCATCAAGGACACCTCATGGGCCACGACGCCGTGGCCACATGCCTCCCTACAGCATCGGGTAACGGACATCGGCCGACGGCACGCAGCGTCCGCGACCCGCCCGCATGGAGCCGTTGACGATGAATTACGCACCTCCACCCGCGGCGCGCGACCTGCGCGTCGACCTCTTCCGCGGCGTCGCACTGATCTGCATGTTCTGGGACCACCTGCCCGGCAATCCCCTGGGCTACGCCACGCTGCGCAACTTCGGTCTCAGCGATGCCGCCGAACTGTTCGTGTTCCTCGCCGGCTATGGCGCCATGCTCGCCTACGGTCGCCGCTACGAGCGCGAGGGCTTCTTCCCGGCGGCGGTGCACGTGCTGCGCCGCGCCTGGATCCTGTATGTCGCCCACGTGTTTCTGCTGGCACAGCTGATGGTGGTCGTGTTCGTTGCCAACGACAATGTCGAGACACGCGACTTCATCGCCGAGATGGGTCTGCGCTACTTCCTCGACCAGCCACAGGAGGCGCTGCTGGCGGGCATCCTGATGCAGTTCAAGCCGGTGCTGATGGACCCGCTGCCGCTCTATGTCGTGCTGATGACGCTGATGGCCGGCCTGCTGCCGCTACTGGTGCGCCGACCGTTGTGGGTGCTGCTGCCGTCCGGTCTGCTGTGGCTGCTGGAGAAGCAGACCGGGCTGAATCTGCCCGCCGCGCCGGAAGGCGTGTGGTTTTTCAATCCGCTGGCCTGGCAGTTCCTGTTCTTCATCGGCGCCTGCTGCGCACGACCGCGATCGCTGCTCCGCATGCGCCCGCTGGAGCGGCGCATCGGCCGCAACATCATGATGCCGGCGGCGCTGGCCTTCCTCGCGGCCTCGCTGCTGCTCAGCCTGTCCTGGCGCTGGCCGGAGATTCATGACGCGCTGATGCCGCAGTCCATCGCCACGCTGATCTATCCGATCAGCAAGACCGACCTCGACCTGCTGCGCGTCGCCCACTTCCTGGTGCTGGCCTGGGTGGCCACCACGCTGCTGCGCCCTGGGGCATGGCTGCACAGCGCACCTGCATCGGCGCTGCGCTGCATGGGCCGTCATTCACTCGAAGTGTTCTGCGTCAGCGTGCTGCTGGCACCGCTGGCCGACGCGGCCGGCGCGGTGGCGGGCGATCATCCGGCCATTCAGGTGGCCGCCGGCCTCGCTGGCGTGCTGCTGATGTGGACGCTCGCCGCGTGGCTCGACGTCGTGCGCAGACCGCAACGCTCGCCCGCGCCGTACCATCGTGCGGATGGCGAATACGTCGGCGCCGTAGCGGCCCCGATCCGCAAGGGCGGCTGAAGCGACACGCCCTGTCGCGGCCAGGGTCGCTCACAAGGATCGCGCCCTGTTCGCAGTCAGAGCCAGTTTTCTGTGGGAGCGAGCTTGCTCGCGATAGCGGCTTGAACCGAAGCCAGCTGCCCGCACAGGCTGCATCGCGACCAGAGGTCGCTCCCACAAAAAGCACGCCCGCCATCGCAGCCGGGGTTCTGTGGGAGGGGTCTTCCGACCCCGACAAAGCTTCAGATCACCGCAGTGTCAGGCCCACGGCGTGCATCCATCTGGCGGCCGTCAGAACGCGCTCTTCACCGTGCCGCCATCGACGCGCAGTGCAGCACCGGTGGTCGCGGAGGCGAGCGGGCTGCACAGATAGGTCACCATCGCCGCCACCTCCTCGGTCGTCGCGAAGCGCTTGATCAGCGAGGTCGGGCGCACCTTCTCGAAGAACTCCTTCTCGAACTCGTCGAAGCTCTGGCCGCTGTCGCCGGCCAGCGCCTGCACGAAGTCCTCGACGCCGCGCGAGCGGGTCGGGCCGGGCAGCACGCTGTTGACGGTGATGCCGCTGCCGGCGACCGATTCGGCGATGCCGCGCGCGATCGCGATCTGCGCCGACTTGGTCATGCCGTAATGCACCATCTCGGCCGGAATCTGCACACCGCTCTCGCTGGAGATGAACAGGATGCGCCCCCAATTGCGGCGCTTCATGCCGGGCAGCACCAGACGCGCCAGACGCGCGCCGCTCAGCACATTCACCTCGAAGAAACGCAGCCAGTCCTCGTCCGGAATGTCCTCGAAGGCCTTGGGTTCGAAGATGCCAAGGTTGTTCACCAGGATGTCGATGTCCGGGTAGTTATGCACCACCGTCTCGGCGTCGCCCGCCTTCGACAGGTCGCCGGCAAAGCCGATGGCACCCGCGCCGAGCCGGGCGACCGCCGCGTCGACCGACGCCTGCGAGCGGCCATTGACGATGACGCGCGCACCTTCGCGCAGCAGCGCTTCGGCGATCGAGTAGCCGATGCCGGCCGTGCTGCCGGATACCAGCGCGAGACGGTTGTTCAGTTGCAGATCCATACGGGAACTCCTTTCGAAGACAGCGCCGCGGCGTCAGCCCCGCGGTGCGAACATGATGATGGCCATGCCGGCCAGCGCGACCGCCACACCGGTGACATCCCACAGATGCGGACGTTCGCCGTCGACCAGCCACAGCCACAGCACGGCGACGCAGACATAGACGCCGCCATAGGCCGCATAGACCCGCCCGGCCGCGGTCGGATGCAGAGTCAGCAGCCAGACGAAGGCGACCAGCGAGGCCGCGGCCGGCAGCAGTACCCAGGCCGGCGCGCGGTCCTTCATCCACAGCCAGGGCAGATAGCAGCCGATGATTTCGGCGAGCGCCGTGGCGACGAACAGTGCGGTCGTTGTGATGAGATTCAAGAAGCAAGACTCAGGATGCAAGGTTCGACAAGCACGGTACAAGAAAAAGTCTGCCGGAACTGCACTGCACAGTCGATTTCGCGCGACCAGATTTTCCTTGTATCTTGCATCTTGTCGCTTGCACCTGTCTTTCCATGCCTACCGCCCTGTCGGCCGTGCTGTGCGCCGCCCTCTTGCTGATGGTGAGCATGGGTGTGCGGCAATCCACCGGTCTGTTCATATCGCCGATCAATACGAGCACCGGCTTGGGCATCGTCAGCCTGAGCTTCGCGCTGGCCATCGGCCAGTTCATGTGGGGCGCAATCCAGCCGGTGGCGGGTGCCGTGGCCGACCGTTACGGTCCGGGCCGCGTGCTGGCCGCGGGGCTGATCGTGCTGGCACTCGGCTGCGTGCTCACCACCTTCGTCGACAGCACCTTCGGCATGACGATGACGCTGGGTGTGCTGGCCGCCGCCGGCTCCGGCGCGGGCAGCTTTTCGGTGCTGATTGGCGCCGCCTCGCGCCGGCTCGATTCTGCGCAGCGCGGCCAGGCTGCCGGCATCATCAACGCAGGCGGCTCGCTCGGCCAGTTCGTGTTCGCGCCGCTGGCGCAGAAGCTCATCGCCAGCGTCGGCTGGATGGGCGCGATGTACGCGATGGCCGCCGCCGCACTGGCCGCGCTGCCGCTGGCACGCGCGCTGCGCGCGCGCGAGCCGCACCCGCAGCACGCAGCCGGTGGCGACGGCGGGCTGCGTCGTGCGGTCGGCGACGCGATGCGCGACCGCAGCTACCTGCTGCTGCACGCCGGCTTCTTCACCTGCGGCTTCCACATCGCCTTCCTGATCACCCACCTGCCGGGCGAGGTCGGCCTGTGCGGTCTGCCGGCCGAGGTGGCGAGCGGCGCACTGGCACTGATCGGGCTGGCCAACATCTTCGGCAGCCTGCTCGCCGGCTGGGCGGTCGGCCGCTGGCGCAGCAAGATGATCCTGTTCTGGATGTACGCCTCACGCGCGGTGCTGGTGCTGATCTACCTCGCGTCGCCGCGCACCGAATGGACCTTCTACCTGTTCGCCATCGGGCTCGGCGTGACCTGGCTGGCCACCGTGCCGCCGACCGCGGGCGTCGTCGGCAAGCTGTTCGGTACCCGCTACCTCGCCACGCTGTTCGGGCTGACGCTGCTGTCGCACCAGACCGGCGGCTTCTTCGGCGCCTGGCTGGGCGGACTGGCGCTCGAACACAGCGGCAACTACCAGTGGATGTGGTACGCCGACGCCGCACTGGCCGCCGCCGCCGCGCTGGTGAATCTGCCCATACGCGAGGCGCGCGTCGTGCGCGCGACCGCCGCGGCCACGTAGGCGCTCACCGATGGCGTTGCGCGCGCAGCGGCGCCACAATGCGGCGATCACAACAAGAGGAGACACCGCATGAGACTGCTCGGCACACTCGGCATACTCGTACTCGGCCTGCTGGCCGCCTTCGTCATCGCCAACTGGCACGTGCTGGCGGCGCCGGTCGAGGTGTCGCTGCTGGTGGCAACGATCAACGCCCCCGCGGGTGTCATCCTGCTCGGCGGCACCGCCCTGCTGCTGGTACTGCTCGGCGCCTACACACTGAGCCTGCACACGTCCACCCTGCTCGAAGCCCGCCGCCACGCGAAGGAACTGCGCGAACAGCGCCTGCTCGCCGACCAGGCCGAAGCCTCGCGCTTCACCGAACTGAGCAGTGCCATGCACAAGGAGTTCGCCGACCTCAGGGTCGAACTGCAGAAGGTATCGATCGAGTCATCGAACTCGCTCGCCGCCGCCATCGGCGAGGTGGAGGACAAGCTGGATCGGGCGCTGGGGACGACGGGGGCCAGCTCGACCGCACTGCGTTAGGACAGCCCGGCTGGAGACCTTCACTCGCGTATCTCCGGCTCCACGAGCAGGGTCAGCAACTGCAGCGACTGCTGCCAGCCCAGGTAGCAGCCTTCCGGCGGAATGACGGCCGGGATGCCCTCCTGCACGATATTCATGTCGACGCCGCAGGACACGGTCTTCAGCGTCACCGTCGTCTGCATGGTGCCCGGCAGGTTCGGATCGTCGAACACCGCGGTGTAGCGCAGCGTCTGTCCTGGAATCAGCTCCAGATACTCGCCGCCGAAGGAATGGCTATGACCGGTCGTCAGGTTGGTGAAGGACATCCGGTACCTGCCACCGACGCGCGGCTCCATCAGATGAACCTTGGCGATATAGCCGTGCGGCGGCAGCCATTTGGCCCACGCGTCAGGATCAAGGAAGGCGCGATAGACGCGGTCGGCAGTCGAAGGGATGACGCGATGAAGCCGGACGGTATGGGTAGACATGATGAACTCCTTTGCCGAGGACAACCCTCTGTTCACTCGACGGATGGCAGGCGCCGGTTTCGACAGGGCGGCGTGCCCCGTCGCTGCTCCGGCCCGCCCCGTCAGACCGCGGGGGCGATCGCGCCTGAAGGCACCTGATAGCGCAGTTCGGCGAAGCCCGTGCCCACCTGCCTGACCGACACGAGCACCAGCGGCGGACTGGTGAGCTGGCGGGGAAACAGCGGCTTGCCCCTGCCCAGCGTGACCGATCCCACCTGCACGATGAGCTCGTCCAGCAGCCCGGCGTCATGGAACTGCCCGGCCAGATCGCCACCGCCGACGATCCAGATATTCCTGTCGGCTGCCGCCGCGCGCATGGCGCCATGCACGGGTCGCACATCGCCCCGGACGAAGCGGATGTCGGCGCCGGGAACGGTCGGCAGGGTCCGCTTCGAAAACACCCAGGTCGGCTGGCTGTAGGGCCAGGCCGCGCCGGTTTCCGCGGCCACCGTGTCCGCGTGACGCAGCATCCATTCGTAGGTGGACGACCCCATCGCCAGCGCACCGACCTCGGCGATGAAGGCCGGGTAGCTCGTGTCGCTGACATCGCCCAGCGGAAACAGCCAGTCCAGCGAGTCGTCCTCGGTGGCGATGAATCCGTCGAGGCTGGTGGCGGTGTAGTACTGGGTTTTCATGGAAGTACCTCGGGGAAGGTGCGGATGGACGTTCTGGCGCGGGGCTGCCGGGCGCTGTCGGCCACGGACAGACATGGCCCTCGGGCTCACGTAACGAGATGACCCGCGACGTGCGGAACGGCGAAGCCGCGGTAACGAGCCAGTCGTCCACGCCGATCTGTCCGCTAGGCTACGCGCTCACGCAGATGCACGATATTGCCCTCCGGGTCACAGACATTGCGCACCTGCATGCCGGGGCCCGGCCATACAGGCCCCCAGACCCGACCGCCACATTGCTCCGCAATGCGCTCCGCCGCCACCAGACTTTCCACCGTGAAGAAAGGCTTGATGGCCTGCTCCTCACGCGCCACCGGCGGCTCCTCAATGACGATGGAACGGCTGTACTGCTCGGGGATGGCGTGGATGATGAGCTGGACGTCAGGCGTCTGCAGGACTCTGTGTTCGTCGTCTGCATGCAGCACCTCGGCGCTCAGGACCTGTTCGTAGAAGGCGGAAACGGACGACAGATTCTTCGCGTAGATGAGCACACCGGTTCGTGCGGGGGCGGACATCTGGACCTCCAGGTTACTTGAGTCTCCTCGCACCGACCTTCGCGCAAGGCCATTCGGACGACGGCTTGTGCAGCGCCCTTCGACCGCGACGGGCCTTTAGCCAACTGCTCCGCCATGCGAGTTTGCCAACCGGGACCCGTTGCACGCCAGCGCTCGATGACCTCGGGCGGCAAGCGAAGGCTGATGAGTTGACGAGGATTGGCAGACTTGGGGCGACCGCCCTTGTTGACGACAGCGCGCGCCAACATGGCATTGGTCAGTTCGGGTAGTTCCTTGTATTCGTGCGGCTTGACCACATGGGCATCGACACGCTTGAGATCAGAGCCCGAGGAACGGCGCGAGACGGTTTGTTCACGATGAGCGGCGCAAGAAAAGAAGCAAGGACGTAGCGCATTGGTTTTATGCTGACGGCCAACGTTCGACATGAGCGGCATGACGCGGCAGGCAAAGCCTGCCGTGGCATGTCCGCTCGATGGAGGGGTTAGCGGCCTCGTTCATGGCGCAGGCAGTTGTAGCTTTGCGGCCAGCTTCTCAACTACGAGTACCGAATCCGATGGTGGAGCTGAGAGCGATCCGTGAGCAATCTCGTCCCTGATCGTCTTCAAACGTTTGAAATCTTCGACATCCGAGTCCGAGAGTTGGGGCCACTCACAAAGAACGCACCAAACAAACCGATCCCTCAGGTTTGTCCATCTTTCGCGCTGATTGTTGAAGAAGGCCCGCGTGGTTGCGACCGCATGGGACGGCGGATCGACGAGAGCAGCGATCTGCTTCGGATGGTCGATTGTCGAGAAAGTGGCGTGGGTCTCGATCTCGATGGCCAAGAAGAAGTACAGAAATCTCTTGAGTGGATCGTCCTCATGGAGGGCGAGGTGATAGAACCGCGCGACCTTCTGCTTCATGTGACTAGCAATTGACATGGCAGAGGCCAGTCGCTCTGCGGTTTGATCTGCAGACAAGCGGGTTGAGCCGTAGCCAGAAGCCGACATGAGAAAACGTGTGTCAAGAACGGTCCGGCCGTCGCTCGCAACGCCATAGAACGCACGATCGGTCGGCACGAACTTGACCGGTTGATCATGCAGCGAAAAACTGCTGGCAAGGCCGGCAAGGAGCGCGGGCAGCACATCCTGCCCCCATGCATGTAGCTCAACACGTGCCTGAGGGAAGCCATCGTACGTAATTATCGTTGGCTCATCGACTTTGGCGTGAGTGCCGGCGAAGGTGTGCTGATCGGTCGGGCCTAGGTGAACAACCAAGTAGGGCGGTGTGCATTTATGCTCCTTCTGCCACTCTGGCTCACTGTCCGCAAAGTCGTCGTCAATCAGTGTGCGACAGACAGCGTTGACACTTGCTCCAACAGCAAGTTGATATTGCTTTCCAGCGACAGCGCCGGTACGACTTGGAAGCGACTGCTCATCTACTGAAAAGCCTCGAATCTCATAGACGTGCAGGTAGTGGAAACGCGCGGAGATCGACGCGTGCGGAGGAAGCGGCTGATACCCCATGCTCTCAAGGACGGCTGTCGACAGCTGCATAGCCATTGAATGGTGGTTTTGAGGCGGCTAACGACGCTGTAGAAATACCCCATTCCGGGGCAAGCGGTTGCGTCCGGCCTTCGCCGGCTCGAAGTCGTTCATCCTCATTTCAGCCTTCCGATCTTCTCTTCATCGTCGTCCCCTGACGTCTGCCCCCAGCCGCTGCCGGGCGTGCTCGAAATGGCATCGGTCTCGCCCGCCAGCCTACCTAATTCGCGTATCCATGGTGCCTGGGCTTTTCGATGTTGCACGGAGAACAGGAACAGACCACCTTACGTCCGAGCGCGATAACGTGGTCTGTCCCCATTTACATTAAGGTTTCCGCCGAAGAGTGTGGACATCGTTTTGAAGACGGCGAACGTTGACCGCCGCTCCAGCAACGGATTAAGCGTCAGCTTCGCTCATATCACGAAGCACCCTTCGGTATCGATGCAGCCCGACCGCAAGAATGAGTGCGGACGACATCCACAGTAAAGCGAACAACAGATTCCAGATCGGGAGTTTTTGAGGCAGGTCGGTAGGGGTTGTGAGCATGAATGCGAACGCACCATAGACAAGCCATCGCCACCTCCATGGGTCCTTACCTGGCCTGGCAAGCAGGAACGCGGCGAGCAACAAGGGGTTTGCTAGCCAAGCTGCGGAGAAACCCATACTGACAGCGAGGTAGCCCATTATCAGCATGTACAGGCCTGAACCGTCTGGCAATAGCAACGAGAGAACGTACGCGCCTACGCTAAAAAAGTAGAACATGCGGAACCGGCTGCGATGCTGGGCCTCGCGTTGTAGGACTCGGTGCTTCGCGACGCGCTGTTCGAGCGCGACAGTCTCGCTGGAGGACGTCTTCGGTTGATGGGCTTCGATCTCCTGCATGGTCGCATGGCTTGGACAGCCGCAGGCCGAACACATACGAAGATAAGGTACATTCGTAGAGTCGCAGGCCAAGCAGCGCCAAGAGTACGAGGGCGTCACGTGAGGCTTAACGTTTGACATGAGAGGCCTGACCCGGCTTGCCGGGGCAGGTCCTCTCGATGGAAGGGTTAGGCCGCGCGCTTGAGGGCACAGAGCCTCCATGCATTGTGCGTTGGGTGACGCCGCCTGCAAACAAGCGGAAGTCACCGCCACGAGCGAAGCTGATGGCTGCACGGCCTGCGGCGCCAGGCGTTGCGCCGTGACGCAGTGCCGACAAGAACCACCTTGGCTTGAAGGAGATCGAACTACGTTTCATTTGGCAGCTGACAACCACTTGCCCAATATGCGAATGAAGTGGGAAATCGTTGCAGCGCCAGTATCTAGTGAGTAGTCGCTGTGCCTCGCAACGTAGGCGGACAGATCGCAATCAGCATGCTCCGCGACAAGTGCTGCTTTAGCTTCTTCAACTAGTGCAACAACTGGGCCTAGGCCGTTTAGTGAATAGATCAAGATGCATTCATCCAACGATGGAGCGGCTCCTTGATAGAGAAACTTGTCCATGAACTCAGTGAGTAGCGGGTAGCGAGTCTCAAGATCCATGCGAGGCCTAACGTGAGGTCGACGCCAGATTCGGCGAGTAAGCCGGCGTCTGTCCGGAAAAGCAAACAAACCGGACACCGGATTTTCTTTTCATTTCGAACCCCTCCGTCTGCCTACTCGTTTACTCACGGTACGAAAAAACCGTGAAACCGGACACCCCGCCAACCCATGTCCGCGGCCTTTGGAATTCCATTCAATTATGCACGGAATGGATAAGCACGTGATCGCGGCCCACACGCCCTACTTGAACGAGAACACATACCTCACGTCCACCGCCTGCTCGGTGCCGGTGCTGCCGATCAGCGCGAGGTGGCGGGTGAGGTTCCAGGTGAGTTTGACGACGCTGGTGGCGCCCGCCACGCCTTGTTCGTAGGTGAGCAGCGCGTTCGATGACAGGCGCTTGCCGACGCTGACGACCTGGCCGCCGACGGTGGTCGCGTTGTTCGACGAGGTGACGACCTGGCTGCGCGGGCCGGTGGTCGTGCTGCTCTGGGTCAGCGCGATCTGGTCCAGGCCGAGCGCCTGCGCGAGCGAGCCGGTGATGCCTTCGCCTTCGCCGCCGAGCAGGGCGCTGGCGGCGGTGGCGAGCAGCGACAGGTCGGAGCCGCCGGCGCGGTCCTGGCCGCGGCCGAGCACGATCCACGACAGCTTTTCGCTGTCCGGCATGGCCGAGTCGGACACCAGCCGCACGCGCGGCTTCAGCACCGTGCCGCTGACTTCGACGCCGGCCTGCACCGGCAGGTTGGGACGGATGGCGCGCACGTTGAGACCGGGGTTGGACACCGAGCCCTGGAAGCTGATGACGCCGCGCTCGATCACCAGGTCCTGACCGTAGGCGCGGTAGCGGCCGTCGACGGTGCGGATGTTGCCGGTGGCGCGCAGGCCGCGGCCTTCGTCGCGCAGCGCGAGCTGGCCGGTCAGTCGCGTATCGAGCCCGCGGCCCTTGAAGTAGACGCGCTCGCCGAGATCGACGTCGATCGCCAGGCCGAGCGGCGGGCCGGCGGCCTCTTCCGGCGTGCGGCCCTTGATGACCACGTCGTCGCCGAGCGTGGGCGCCGACTGCTCGGGCACGGTGAACAGACCGGCGTCGGCCTTCAGCGCCAGCTGCAGTTTCATGCCCTCCTTGGCCGAGCCGCGCACCGTGCCATCGCCGGACAGCATGAGCCACTGTTCGCCGCCCTGCAGCGGCACGAAGCGGCGGATGTCGATGGCGATGTCGGCGCGCGTGGTGGCGAGGTCGACGCTGCCGCGCGCCGACAGCCGACCCGGTTCGCGCGTCAGGCCGGCGGCGCCGAGCCGTGCATCCGGCGGCGGGCGGCGGTTGTCGCTTTCGAAGCTGAGCGACTGCAGCGTCAGGTGGTCGCCCTCGAACTGCGCGCGCAGTTCGCCGCGCTCCAGCTTCACACCGGCATCGATCAGCGCGAACGCCAGCGCGTCGCCGTCGATGCGCCCCGACAGTTCAGGTGCGCGCAGCGTGCCCGCCAGCTTCACGTCTCCGAGCAGCCGCCCGGCGGTACTCATGTCAAGGCGCAGCGTGCGACCGACCCAGGCGAGCGAGGGCACGTCCAGCGTCGCGCTGCCGCGCGTCGGCGCGTCGAGGTCGGGCTGCCACAGGCTGCCGTCGCGGCGCAGCGGCAGCGCCACCTCGGCGCGCGCCTCGCCGATGTCCGGCCCGGCCAGCACCGCCTTCGCCAGTGCTTCGCGGCCGGCGAAGGTCACATCGACGCGCGCCGCCGACAGCGCGAGTTCGTTGCGCGTTTCGCCCGACACCACCACGTTGCCGGCTTCGCGGAACAGCGACAGCGTGCCGTCGACGCGCTCGTCGCCGGCCAGCAGTGCGGCCAGCGACCAGTCGGCGCCAAGCTTCAGCGGCGCGCGCACACTGATGCCGGCGGCGCGGTCGCGCCACACCAGGCGCAGCGGCACGCCGCGCGCGCGGCCACGCGCGTCGAGCCGCTCGGGTGTCCAGCCGGTATGCGCCAGAACCAGTTCGCCACCGCCGGTCAGTACGAAGCGCGCGTCGTCGAGCGTGGCCTGCTGCGGCGACGCACTGAGCCGCGCCGGTGCGCTCAGCGTCGCGCTCAGTTCGGACGAAATCACCAGCGCCAGCCGGTCGACGATGCCTGACCAAGCCGGGCCATCAGCCAGCCCGCCGTGCGCGGCCAGCTTCAACGACGGCTTGGCCGGCGTGTCACCACGCTCTGTCGGCGGCGCGCCGGCGACGACGTCGGCATCCAGCGTATGTGCGGCGCGCGTGCCTGCGATGTCGATGCGCAGCTGCTCGACCGGCACCGGCGCCTGCGGGCTGCGCAGATCGGCGGCATCGAGCGCGAGGCGCAGGCGGCCGTCGGCGCCCGGTGCCAGTTCGGCGTCGATGTCGGCGCGCGCCAGGCTGCCCAGTTCGCCCAGTGCCAGTGCGCGGGCCTGCAACTGCAGGCGCCCATGCGGCGCCGAAATGCTGCCGGCGAGACGCCCGCTGCCGGACACGCGCCCGGCCAGCGTCTGCCCGGTGAGTGCGCGCAGCGCCGCCAGATTGCGTGCGTCGAGGGTCCAGTCCAGCGCGTCCTGCGCGCCGCCGAAGCCGCCCTGCGCGGCCAGACTGTTGCCCGACCAGTCGAGCGCGACATCGACGCCGGACAGGCGCTGCCCCTGCAGGCGCAGCTTCGCGCGGCCGGCCAGCGGCTCGCCGATCAGCGTGCTCGGCTCGATGTCCAGCGCGGCGCGCAGATCGATCTGCGGACCCAGACGGCCGGCGGCGTCGAAGCGGGCCGACAGCGACGCGGCCGGTGCCTTCACGAAGGCCGACGGATCGAACTTCTGCAGTCGGCCATCGACCGTGAAGGCCAGCGAGTCATCCAGCTTGAGCGTGCCGCGCATGCCGGCCTGTGCGCCGCGCGCGGAAAGATCGGCCTGCGCCAGCGTGAGCAGCGCGTCGGCGACATGGCCGCTCGCCTTCAGCGCGAGGCGGCTGGGGCCGCGGTCGGTCAGGTCGACGACAAACTGCTGGCGCGCGCCCGAGGCCTGGATATCGATCCGTCCACCGAGCTTCGTGCGCACACCCTGAGCGTGCAGTTGCGCGCTGTCGATGTCGCGCAGCGTCAGTGCGGCGGTGATCGGTAGGTCGCCGCCGCTGCGCCAGCCAACCTCGCCACTGACTTCGCCGCCGCCGGCCAGCGCGAGGCGCAGATCGCGCACATCGACCGCCGCCACGCTTGCTTCGATGCGTGCTGTCAGCGCGGTCACCGGTGCCCGCCCCTGATCGATACGACCCGGCGCGGCGTTGGCCGCGCTCAGCGTGCCGGTCAGCGCAAGCGCGTCGCCGTCGCGCGGCGCCAGATCGGCGCGCACCGTCCACCGACCGGACGGCGCCGATGGGTCCAGGCTGCGCGGATCGAATTCGTCGAGCGCCAGCTTCAGCGCGGCCAGCGGTTGCGCCGCGAACGACCGCACGCCGACGCGTGCGGTGCCCGACAGGCCATAGCCGCTGGCGCGCAGATCGACGTCGGCCGCTTCGGCCAGCGCGCCGCCCAGCGTGGCCTGCGCCGCGTAGTCGGCCGCCTTGAAGTTCAGTTCGCCGTTCAGCGCGAAGGGCGCGGCGCCGTCGAGCTGCAGCCGGCCGTCGAGCCCGCCCCAGGGCGTGCCGAGCGACAGCGAATCCAGGCGGTGCGTACGCCCGTCTGATTCCATCTGCGCGTTCAGCGCGTCGAGCACGATGTTGTCGACCGCAGGGGTGGCGTAGTCGGCCAGCACCAGCCGCCCGATCTCGACCTGCGCGTTCAATGACAGCGGCAGTTCGAGGCTGGATGGCACCACCGGCGCCTCGTCGCTGGGCGAGGTGGCAATGCGCAACTCGTCGACCGTCAGCCGGGCGATGTCGAGCCGGCCGCGCAGCAGCGCCGAGGCGCTCCAGTCGAGCGCCACCGTCCGCGCGTCGATGCGCAGGCTGCCGTCGTCATGCACCAGCCGCGCCAGACGCGGCGTGTCGACCAGGCTGCCACTCGCGACTTCGATCTGCAGCGCCGGCACGGCCCACTGCGCAGCCGCGGCCACTGCTCGCAAGCCGCTCTGCGTCGCCAGCGCCCAGTACGCGAAGAGCAGCGGCAGGGCGAGAAGCGCCAGATCGGTCAGCGCCGGGCCGCTGCGGCCAAGCCGACTGCGGGCGCGCAGACTGCGGCGTGCGGGCGGGGACTGATCGGTCGAAGAACTCATGTCTCAGAACGCGATAGCCAGCGAAAAATGCGGCCGCCACTGGCGCTCACGTTCGCCGTAGGCAAGGTCGAAGGCGATCGGGCCGGCTGGCGAGCGCCAGCGCACGCCAGCGCCGGCGCCGAAGGCGGGCTTGAAATTCTCGCGCGTGTCGGCGGCGTCGCCGGCATCGACGAAGAACGCCGCGCCCCAGGTGTCGGACGTCCAGTGCACATACTCGACACTGGCCACGCCGAGCGCGCGGCCGCCGACGATGGCGCTGCCCTGGCGCACGCCCAGTTCGAGGTAGTCATAGCCGCGCACCGTGGTCGAGCCGCCGGTGCGGAACAGGAAGTCCTGCGGCAGCGATTCGGTCACGCCGCCGGTGAGGCCGAGCTCGCCGCGCAGGATGAGCTGGTCGCGCTGGCCGACCGGGATGAACCACTGGCCCTTCAGATAGCCGCGCAGGAAGTTGGTGTCGGACAGCAGACCTTTCACGCCGCCGCCGATCTGCGCGTTCAGCACCCAGCCGTCACGCGGGTTGAACAGGTCGTCGACGCGGCGCCAGGTCCACGAGGTGTTGAGCGCCAGCGACTGCTGCGTGCTCTGCACCAGGCCGTCGATCTCTCGCTGTTCGCGCTGCAGGCTCAGCGAGTGGCGGATTTCGACGTCGCCCTTCACGCGTGCGCGCACGATGCCGGCGCCGACCCGGCGGGTGATCAGGTCCTGGATGTCGGCGTTCTCGGCCAGCACGCCGAAGCTGTCGCGATAGCCGTCCTCGTGCGGCGGAAGCATGACGTCGGCGAAGGCGATCTGGCGCAGCTGTTCCAGCCGAACCGCGCTGTTGAGCAGCCAGGAACGCTTGAACAGATTGTTGTCCGACCAGCCCACCTCGCCGCGATAGCCGGTATTGCTGCTCAGGCCGGCGCCGAAAGACAGGCGGCGCGAACTGGCTTCGGTTACCGCTACGCGCACCGGCGTCGCGTCGGCACGGGCTGGGTCGACGTCGGCGAGTATCTGTACCGAACTGAAATAGGGTGACGACAGCAGTGAGCGCTCGAAGGCGAGCACCGCTTCGGTCGAGTATGGGTCGCCCGGCTTGATGGTCGAGTAACGGCGCACCAGATCGAGGTCGTGCAGCGCCAGCCCGGTCGCCTCGATGTCGCCGAAGCGGAAGGCCGGGCCACTGTCGAAACGCACGCTGAGGTCCACGCGCGCACTGTCCGGGTCGACTTCGGCGCGGCTGTCGCCCATCACGGCGGCCGCGTAGTCGCGCGCGGTCAGGTCTTCGAGCAGCGTCTGCTTGGCGGCCGACCAGTCCGCCTGGCGGAAGGGCTGGCCCTCGGCCAGTCGCCAGCCGGCACGCAGTGCGGCACGGCGGGCCGCACGTTCGTCGCCCTCGCCCGCCAGATCGCCGTCGAACACGATGGACACCGACGACACGCGTGTCCGCTCACCCGGCTCGATGCGCAGCACCGGTGGCTGGCCGGCGATGTCGAAGGTGGGGCTGAACCAGCCCTCGGTGGCGAGCAGCTCGGTCATTTCGCGGCGCACGCGGCGCAGCGCGCGCCGCTCGGCGCGTTCGTCGTCGAGCGGCTCGCGCAACTGCAGCGAGCGGGCGTGAGTGTTCAGCATGTCGAGCACCGGCTCGGGCAGTCCTGGCGCCTCGATGGTCAGGCGGCCGTGATCGACGTCGGCCGGCGCCGTCTGCTCATCAGGCCGATCGACAGCTTCGTCTGCCGCCTGCGCCGTTGCGCCGGCAAGCAGCAGGCCGGCGCAGAGGATGAAACGGCGCAATCAGCTCGCGCTCAGCAGCTCGACCTCGAACACCAGCGTGGCGTTCGGCGGAATGACGCCGCCAGCGCCGCGGGCGCCGTAGCCCAGTTGCGGCGGAATCGTCAGCTTGCGCACGCCGCCTTCCTTCATGCCAGCGACGCCCTGGTCCCAGCCGCGGATGACCTGACCGCCGCCCAGATTGAAGCTGAAGGGCTGGCCGCGGTCCTTGCTGGAATCGAACTTGCGACCGTTGGTGAGCCAGCCGGTGTAATGCACGCTGACACGCTGGCCCGGCACCGCTTCACGGCCGGTGCCTTCGGTGATGTCCTCGATTTCCAGTTCGCCCGAATTGCGGATGACCGACAGCAGCTCGACCTCGAACACCAGCGTGGCGTTCGGCGGAATGACGCCGCCGGCGCCGCGCTCGCCGTAACCCAGATGCGGCGGAATGGTGAGCTTGCGCACGCCGCCTTCTTTCATGCCGGTGACGCCCTCGTCCCAGCCGCGGATGACCTGACCGGCGCCCAGCTGGAAGCTGAACGGGTCGTTGCGGTCCTTGCTCGAGTCGAACTTGCGTCCGTCGGTGAGCCAGCCGGTGTAATGCACGCTGACCTCGTGACCCGATGCCGCTTCATGGCCGGTGCCCGGCGTGGTGTCCTCGATGACGAGGCCGCTTTCGGTAGTGCTTGAAGTCATTGTGTTCATCCCGCGAAGTTGGAAAAGAATGAAGTGTACTCAGCGCAGCTGGGTTTTGACGCGCCCGGCAAACAGTTTGCGCAACTTCGCCACCTTGGGCGCGACCACCGCCATGCAGTAGGGCTGCAGCGGATTGTGTTCGTAGTAGGCGACGTGGTGATCCTCGGCCGGCCAGAACTGCACCGCGCCCTCGATCTGCGTCCGCACCGGTGCGGCATAGGTGCTGGCTGCCGTGAGACGGTCGATGGCGGCGCGCGCCGCCTGCCGCTGCGCGTCGTCGCGACAGAACACGACCGAGCGGTACTGGGTGCCGACGTCGTTGCCCTGACGGTTCTCGGTGGTCGGGTCGTGCAACGCGAAGAACACATCGAGCAGCGCGTCCAGAGTGGTCAGCGAGGCGTCGAAGGTGACGCGCAGCACCTCCGCGTGCCCGGTCTGGCCGGCGCAGACCTGATCGTAGGTCGGGTTGTCGACGTGGCCGCCGGCATACCCCGGCTCGACCCGTATCACCCCCTCGACCCGGTTGAACACGGCTTCGAGACACCAGAAGCAACCTCCTCCAAGAATCACGGTCTGCGTGGGCACGGCATTCATCGTTCTCCCCCTGTCGTTGGTCTCCCGATCCTGATCGACCGGGCACTTTCCACGAGGTTCATCCGATGAGACAGATGCCTCGCGCTGCAACATGCAGACGGGACACAAACCTTGTATCGTGCGTCGCGTTTCCCGTACCCATAAATCGAGCAGGAATCTCCGCTAATGCTCTCTCAGGAAGCCTTGCAGGACTGGCGTGGCCTCGCGCTGCGCGTGGAAGAGGAAGTGCGTCGCGCAGTGGTCGGGCAGGACGACACGCTCCGGTTGATCAACGTTGCGCTGTTCGCCCGCGGCCACGTGCTGCTCGAGGGTGACGTCGGCGTCGGCAAGACCACCGTGCTGCGCGCCTTCGCCCGCGCCATCGGCGGCGACTTCGAGCGCGTCGAGGGTACGGTCGACCTGATGCCGAACGACCTCGTCTATCACACCTATGTAGATAGCGAGGGCAAGCCGCGCATCGAGCCCGGTCCGCTGCTGCGTCACGGCGAACGCCTGACCACCTTCTTCTTCAACGAGATCAACCGCGCCCGCCCGCAGGTGCAGTCGCTGCTGCTGCGCGCGATGGCCGAGCGCACGCTGTCCGCCTTCAACCGCGAGTACAGCTTTCCGCACATGACGGTGTTCGCCGACCGCAACCGCGTCGAGAAGGAAGAAACCTTCGAGCTGGCCTCCGCCGCACGCGACCGCTTCATGTTCGAACTGCGCATGCTGACGCCGTCGGACGACGACACCCGGCGCGCACTGGTGTTCGATCCGCGCTTCCACGACACCGACGCGCTGATCGACACGGTGACGCCGGGCGTGGTCGACTGGATGCAGATGAACACGATAGGCGCCGCCATCCAGCGGGCGGTGACCGCCTCCGACGCGCTGCAGCGCTACGCGATGGACATCTGGGCGGCCACCAGCGCCCCGGTGAAGTACGGCCTGCAGATCGAAGGCGTGGATATGTCGCGGCTGATCCTGGCCGGTGCCAGCCCGCGCGGCATGGGCATGCTGATGCGCGCCGCGCGCGTGGTCGCCTGGTTCAGCGGACGCGACTACCTGACGCCGGAAGACATCCGCGCCGTGCTGCCGTCGACGCTGGTGCATCGCGTCTTCTTCACCCCGGTGTACGAACTGCGCCGCGCCGAACTGGCCGATGCGCTGATCGCGCAGATGCTGGAGCGGGTCGCCACGCCCTGAGTCACGCCGCCGCCATGAGTTTCCAGCGCGACTTTCACTACCGCATGCCGATGCGGGTCGGCGGCCAGCGCCCGGGCGCGCACCGCAGCTCGACCACCGGCAGCGGCCAGGAATTCATCGCCCACCAGACGCTGTTCGACCGGCCGGACCCGCGCCGGCTCGACCTGCGCGCCAGCATCCGCGACCCGGAAGGGCGCTGGCTGGTGCGGGTAAACCGGCAGCGCGCAGGCATTCCGGTCTATCTGCTGGCCGACGTGTCGGCATCGATGGCTTTCGGCTCGGCGGCGAGCAAGATCCAGCGGATGTCGGAATTCGCGCTGTCGCTCGGCGACTCGGTGTTCCGCACCGGCGACGCGCTGGGCATGCTGGCGTACGACGCGAGCGAGCGTACCGACCTGATGCTGGCGCCGATGCATTCGCGCGGCGCCGGCGTCATGATGGCCGAATCGCTGGCCCGCGCCCGCGCCGACCAGCCCTCGACCGCCGGCATCTTCCAGGCCTGTTCGCGCATCGCCGGCAAGCAGGCGCTGGTCTTCCTCGCTTCCGATTTCCACGCGCCGCTGGAACAGACTTCGGCCGCACTCGACCTGCTGTCGCACGCCTACGTCGTGCCGATGGTGATCTGGGACGAGGTCGAGCCGAAGGCGCCGGAGGGCGAAGGTCT
Source organism: Methyloversatilis sp. NSM2 (assembly GCF_038066675.1). Classification (NCBI taxonomy): domain Bacteria; kingdom Pseudomonadati; phylum Pseudomonadota; class Betaproteobacteria; order Nitrosomonadales; family Sterolibacteriaceae; genus Methyloversatilis; species Methyloversatilis sp. NSM2. The sequence goes on along the minus strand of NZ_JBBUKV010000017.1, from coordinate 280,667 downwards.
GCTCGCGCTGCGCGACATCGAAAGCGGCCGCAGGCGCGGCCTGTGGCTGCGGCCGCAAATACGCCGCCGCTGGGAGGACGCTTTCGCCGAGCGGCGCGACGCGCTCGAAAAACTGTTCTCGTCGCGCGGTGTCCGCCCCTTCTACATGACCGGCCGCTTCGACGCGGACGCGCTGTCACGCTATTTCTTCGAGACCGTCTGACATGCCTTCCTTCTGGAGACTGCGCCTGCTGAGCGCCTGTGCGGCGCTGGCCCTGATCTGCTGTGGCGCCACCCAGGCGCAGGACACAACACCGCCGGCGCCTGCCGCCGGCACCGATGCAGCGGCTGCTCCGGACACGCCGCCGCAGCCCACCGGCTACGTCATTCCGCCGCCGCCGGACCCGGCTGCGACCCCGGCCGAACCCGCCGCAGCGCCGGCCGAACCGGCGGCCGACGTGGCCGCACCGGCAGCGCCGGCGATCTCGGCGGTCAATCCCGAAGTCGATCCGCTGCGCCCCTTCGGTTACGTCATCGGCGACATCGTGACGCAGCGGGTGGTGCTGGAATACGACGGCAAGCCGCTCGAACTGGCCAAGCTGCCGCCGCTGGAGCGCACCGGCAACTGGTTCGAGCGCCGCGACGCACGCGTCGAACGCGATGCGGCCGGCCGCCGCTGGCTGGTGCTGGACTACCAGATCATCAACGTGCCGGAAGAACTGCGCGCGATCGAACTGCCCGCGCTCGACATCGAAACCGCGGTATCGGGTCGCCGCCTGCAGACCACGCCGATGCCGCTGACGGTGGCGCCGCTCACGCCCAACGTGGTGCTGGCGCGCGCCGGACTGGAAGAGATGCGACCGGACGACCCGGCGCCGCACATCGACACCGCGCCCTACGAACGCGGGCTGCACGCCGCGCTGTATGCGGGCGCGCTGCTGGTGGCGCTGTGGGCGGCACTGGCCCTGCTGCGCCAGTTCAACGCGCGGCGGCGCCTGCCGTTCTCGCGTGCCCAGCGCGACATCGCGCGGCTGGATGCCGGTTCGATCGAGGTCTGGCGCCGGCTGCACCGCGCGCTCGACGACACCGCCGGCCAGGTGGTGCGCGATCACAACCTGCCGCTGCTGCTCGCCCGCGCCCCGTGGTTGGCCCCGCTGGAAGCGGACCTGCGCCGCTTCTTCGAGGCTTCGCAGACGCGCTTCTTCGCCGACCGCGCGGTCGACGGTGTGGAGCCGCGCACGCTGTGTGCGCAGGCGGCGAAACTGGAACGCAGCGCGCTGGCATGAACGACCTGGTCCTGAACCTGTGGCCCGGTGCGCTCGAACTGACCGCGCCGCTGTGGCTGCTCGCGCTGCCGCTGGCGCTGCTGCCGCTGTGGCCGCGGCGGCGCCATTCGCTCGATTACGGCTGCATAGACTGGCTGCCGCGCGATGCGCTGGGTAATGCCGTGCTGCGCGGCGGTCGCATCGCCGCTGCGCTCGCCATCGTGGCGGCGGTGCTCGGCCTGGCCGGGCTGGCGCAGCCGGCAACCGAACAGCAGCGCACCGGCCGCGGCGCCGAAATCGTCATCGTGCTCGACCGCAGCCGCAGCATGGACGAACCGCTGCTGCCCAAGGGCCGGCAACCGTCGATCGACACCACGGCGGAGGCCAAGGGCAAGGTGGCGCGCCGCCTGCTCGCGGAGTTCGCGGCACGACGCCCCGAGGATCGCTACTCGCTGCTGCTGTTCAGCTCGTCGCCGATGCTGGTCGTGCCCTTCACCCAGCACGGCGACGTGGTGCAGGCCGGCATCGAGGCCGGCGGCATCGGCCGCGGCCTGTCGGAGACCGACATCGGCCGCGCCTTGCTGGCCGGCGCCGAACAGTTCGACCGCCGCGCCTATTCCGGCAGCCGCATCCTGCTGCTGGTGTCGGACGGCGCAGCGCAGATCGACGACGAAATGCGCGGCAAGATCCGCCGCGCCTTCGAACGCAACCGCGTCGCCGTCTACTGGGTGTTCATCCGCTCGGCGCTGAGCCTGGGCCTGAACGCGGACGAGAACGACGGCAACGTGCCGGAGGCGGCGTTGCACAAATTCCTGAAATCGACCGGTGTGCCGTACGAAGCTTTCGAGGCGGAAGACCCGGAGGCGGTGAAGCAGGCGGTGGCCGAGGTCGATCGCCAGCAGAACCTGCCGCTCGACTACGTCGAACGCATTCCGCGGCGCGATTTTTCGGGCTGGTGCTTCGCGCTGGCTCTGCTCGCCGGCGCGATCGCACTGGCCTGCCGTCTGATCACGCGGCCGGCATGGAAGGAGGAGTTGCAGTCATGAAGTTGCGCAGTGTCGCGTCCCTGCTTGCCGCGGGCATCGCGGTCAGCGTCGCGGTGGCGGCCTGGGAGGGCTACCGCCTGTCCAAGGCCCGCGATTTCAATCGTCTGGTCGACAGCGGCATCGACGCGGCGGCGACCCAGGACACCCCGCAGGCCGAGTTCGCGCGCGCGCTGTCGCTGGCGGCGCGCAACGACTACGAAGGCGCAGTGCGTGCCTACAAGGACCTGTCGCGCAGTACCGACGGCGATCTGCTGCAGTCGGTGCTGTACAACCTCGGCAACCTACACCTGCGCGAGGCGCTGCAGTTCGGACCGGAAAGCATAGGCAAGTCGCTGCCGCTGGCCGAGCTGGCGAAGTCGAGCTACCGCGAGCTGCTGCGTCTGAACCCGCAGCACTGGGACGCCAAGTACAACCTCGAGCGGGCGCTGCGCCTGGCACCCGAGCGTGAAAGCGCGATCGAGGAAGGACCTCCGCTGCCGCAGAACAGCGAGCGGGCCGTGACGACGATGAAGGCCTTCACGCTGGGTCTGCCATGATCGCGACGACGCGACAGCTGCTGGCGCGTGCGCGCAGCCCGCAGGCGCGGCCGCTAACGGTGGCGGTGCTGCTGTTCGGGCTCGCCGCCGTGCTGCCGCCGGTGTCGCTGCCGGGTCGCAGCTACACGCACATGGTGGTGCTGGACATCACGCAGAGCATGAACACGCGCGACTACGAGCTGGACGGCAAACCGGTCGACCGCCTGACCTATGCCAAGCACAGCCTGGCCGAGTCGCTGCGCGCCCTGCCCTGCGGCTCGCGCATCGGCTGGGGCGTGTTCTCGGAGTACCGGCTGCTGGCGCTGATGACGCCGGTCGAGGTGTGCAGCAACTATCACGAACTGCTGGCGACGCTGTCCAGCATCGACGGCCAGATGTCCTGGGCCGGCGCCAGCGAGGTGTCGAAAGGCCTGTTCTCGTCGATCCGCGCATTGAAGGATCTGGAACAGAAGCCGTCGCTGGTGTTCGTCACCGACGGTCACGAGGCGCCGCCGCTGCACCCGAAGATACGTCCCTCCTTCGATGGCGAACCGGGCGCGGTGAAGGGGCTCATCGTCGGTACCGGCGGCAGTGCGCTGAGCCCGATCCCGAAGTTCGATCCGGATGGTCGGCCGCTCGGTTACTGGCGTGCCGACGAGGTATCTCAGACCGACACGGCGACGCGCGGGCGCACCGGATCGAGCGCAAATGGCGAGGCGATGGTGGATGAGTCCGGTCAGGCCGTGGCACAGCAGACGGTGGTCGCCGGCACCGAACATCTGTCCAGCCTGAAGTCGCCGCACCTGCGCGAACTGGCGTCGCAGACCGGCATGGCCTACCACACGCTGGCCGACGCCGACGGGCTGGCGGCCGCGCTGACCGCCCCCGAACTCGGTCGCACGCAGTCGGTGCCGACCCGCCTGGGCTGGCTGCCGGCACTGCTCGGCGTGCTCAGCCTCGCCTGGGGTTTCCGCCCCGATCGTTTTCGGCGCTGAGCCCGCGCTCCGGCCGGCGTCTGCCGGCAGACGTTGCATATCGCCACACCCCGGATTCCAGCCTGCGTCCCGCTCGAATGACAGCGGCACACACGCCCCCGCCAAATCCTTGAATCCGGGATATATCCCCGTTTTGACCGTGAATCCGTCCCGACATCGGGGCATCCAGGCTCTTGGTCGGGGGATTCCATCCCGTCGTTGCATTCTGCGATGTATAAGTCCATAACCCGTCAACAGAGAGTCACTTATGGGCTCCGGCGGGGGCCGCCGGTCCGGGCCGTTCAGGCGTGGGCCATTGGGAAAGCAACGAGGAGAAACACCCCATGTCCGTGAAGATGAAACAACTGCCCCTGTGGCTCGCCGCGCTCGCCGTTCCGGGCGCCGCGATGGCCAACGCCGATCTGGCGAAACTGATCAAGGATCCGAAGAACTGGGCCATGCAGGCCGGCAACTTCGAGAACCAGCGCTACAGCACGCTGAACCAGATCAACAAGAAGAACGTCAAGGATCTGAAGGTGGCGTGGACCTTCTCGACCGGCGTGCTGCGCGGCCACGAGGGCGGCCCGCTGGTGATCGGCGGCATGCTGTTCGTGCACTCGCCTTTCCCCAACAAGGTGTTCGCGATCGATCTGGAAACCCAGAAGATCGTCTGGAAGTACGAGCCCAAGCAGGACCCGTCGGTGATTCCGGTCATGTGCTGCGACACGGTTAACCGTGGCCTCGCCTACGCCGAAGGCAAGATTCTGCTGCAACAGGCCGACACCGTGCTGGTCGCGCTCGACGCCAAGACCGGCAAGAAGCTGTGGGACGTGAAGAACGGCGATCCGAAGATCGGCGAGACGAACACCCAGGCTCCGCACGTGTTCAAGGACAAGGTGATCACCGGCATTTCCGGCGGCGAGTTCGGCGTGCGCGGTCGTGTGACCGCCTACGACCTGAACACCGGCAAGATGGTGTGGAAGGGCTACTCGACCGGCCCCGACGCCGAAATGCTGATGGACCCGGAAAAGTCGATGACCTGGACCAATGGCAAGATGGCGCCGGTGGGCAAGGATTCGTCGCTGAAGACCTGGCAGGGCGACCAGTGGAAGATCGGTGGCGGTTCGACCTGGGGCTGGTACTCGTACGACCCGCAGGAAAACCTGATGTATTACGGCACCGGCAACCCGTCGACCTGGAACCCGTCGCAGCGTCCGGGCGACAACAAGTGGTCGATGACCCTGTGGGCGCGTGACGTCGATACCGGCAAGGTGCGCTGGGTCTACCAGATGACGCCGCACGACGAATGGGACTTCGACGGTGTGAACGAGGTCATCCTTGCCGACATCGACGTCAAGGGCAAGAAGCGCAAGGTCGCTGTCCACTTCGACCGTAACGGTTTCGCCTACACGCTGGATCGCGTGACCGGCGAACTGCTGGTGGCCGAGAAGTTCGACCCCAAGGTTAACTGGGCCACCCATGTAGACATGGTGACCGGCCGCCCGCAGGTGGTGGCCAAGTACTCGACCCGCCTGAACGGTGAGGACGTGAACAGCAAGGGCATCTGCCCGGCCGCGCTCGGCACGAAGGACCAGCAGCCGGCGTCGTTCAACCCGAAGAACGGCCTCTTCTACGTGCCGACCAACCACGTCTGCATGGACTACGAGCCGTTCCGCGTCGAATACACCGCGGGTCAGCCCTATGTCGGCGCGACGCTGTCGATGTATCCGGCCCCGGGCAGCCACGGCGGCATGGGCAACTTCATCACCTGGGACGCCGGCAAGGGCAAGATCGTCCAGTCCAAGCCGGAGAAGTTCTCGGTGTGGTCGGGCACCCTGGTCACGGCCGGCGGCATCGCTTGCTACGGCACGCTTGAGGGCTACCTCAAGTGCGTCGACGCCGACGACATCACGAAGGAACTGTACAAGTTCAAGACCCCGTCCGGCATCATCGGCAACGTGACGACCTGGGAATTCAAGGGCAAGCAGTTCATCGGCATCCTGTCGGGTATCGGTGGCTGGGCCGGTATCGGTCTGGCAGCCGGCCTGGAGAAATCCACCGACGGTCTGGGCGCCGTCGGCGGCTACGCCGAACTGGCCAACTACACCGAGCTGGGTGGCGTCATGACGGTGTTCGCACTGCCCTGATCCGCTGTCTGTCCTGGACAACCGGCCCGAGCGGCCGGTGATCGAGCGGCACTTCGCTTTACCGCGAAGTGCCGTTTTTTTTCGCCCGGACTGCCTAATTATTAAGCAATACCAAGTGTTCCATTCCGGAACGTTCCAGCGTCACACAGTGTCGGCGACGCTGTTGCGCGCTGCAACATCCAGCGATTTTTTCCATGTTGCAGCGCGCCACAAGCGAGGGCAATCATCCCGACAAAACGACACTTGGACGCGGAAGAGCACTTTTCTAACAACTCGTCAAGTTTAAAATTTTAAGATCTTGCGGGGAAAACTTCCCGCTGTTCAAAAATCGTGTGCTATATCTTCATTACCTCGACGCCCGGGGGCACTTATGGGCGTCGCAGGGCAACAGCGGCCGGAGCCTACGACATGGGGTGTCCGGTCACATTTTGGTAGCAATGAGGAGGAGCCTATGTCTAGCAAGATGAAACAACTGCCCCTGTGGGTCGCCGCACTGGCCATCCCGGGCACTGCGCTCGCTAACGCCGACGTCGCCAAGCTGATCAAAGACCCGAAAAACTGGGCAATGCAAGCCGGCAACTTCGAGAACCAGCGCTACAGCACGCTGAACCAGATCAATAAGAGCAACGTAAAGAACATGAAGGTGGCCTGGACCTTCTCGACCGGCGTTCTGCGCGGTCACGAAGGCGGCCCGCTGGTGATCGGCGACACCCTGTTCGTGCACTCCCCCTTCCCCAACAAGGTTTTCGCAATCGATCTGGAAACCCAGAAGATCAAGTGGAAGTATGAGCCGAAGCAGGATCCGTCCGTGATCCCGGTGATGTGCTGCGACACGGTGAACCGTGGTCTCGCCTACGCCGAAGGCAAGGTGTTCCTGCAGCAGGCAGACACCATGCTGGTCGCGCTGGATGCCAAGTCCGGCAAGAAGCTGTGGGAAGTCAAGAACGGCGACCCGAAGGTCGGCGGTACCAACACCAACGCCCCGCACGTGTTCAAGGATAAGGTCATCACCGGTATCTCCGGCGGTGAATTCGGTATCCGCGGCTACGTCGCTGCCTACGACATCAACACCGGCAAGCAGGTGTGGAAGGGCTACTCGACCGGCCCCGACGCAGAAATGCTGATGGACCCGGAAAAGACCATGACCTGGACCAACGGCAAGATGGCGCCGGTGGGCAAGGATTCGTCGCTGAAGACCTGGCAGGGCGACCAGTGGAAGATCGGTGGCGGCACGACCTGGGGCTGGTACTCGTACGACCCGCAGGAAAACCTGATGTACTACGGTTCGGGCAACCCCTCGACCTGGAACCCGTCGCAGCGTCCGGGCGACAACAAGTGGTCGATGACCCTGTGGGCGCGTGATGTCGATACCGGCAAGGCTCGCTGGGTTTACCAGATGACCCCGCACGACGAGTGGGACTTCGACGGCATCAACGAAGTCATCCTGGCTGACGTGGATGTGAAGGGCAAGAAGCGCAAGGTTGCGGTGCACTTCGACCGTAACGGCTTTGCCTACACGATGGACCGCGTGTCCGGCGAACTGCTGGTGGCCGAGAAGTACGATCCGAAGGTGAACTGGGCGACCCACGTCGACATGAACACCGGCCGTCCGCAAGTCGTGGCCAAGTACTCCACCCGTCAGAACGGTGAAGACGTGAACACGAAGGGCGTCTGCCCGGCAGCTCTGGGTACCAAGGACCAGCAACCCGCTGCGTTCAGCCCGAAGAATGGCCTCTTCTACGTGCCGACCAACCACGTCTGCATGGACTACGAGCCGTTCCGCGTTGAGTACACCGCTGGCCAGCCGTACGTCGGCGCCACCCTGTCGATGTTCCCGGCCCCGGGCAGCCACGGCGGCATGGGCAACTTCATCACCTGGGACGCTGGCAAGGGCAAGATCGTCCAGTCCAAGCCGGAGAAGTTCTCGGTGTGGTCGGGCGCCCTGGTCACGGCCGGTGGCATCGCCTGCTACGGCACGCTCGAGGGTTACCTCAAGTGCGTCGATGCTGACGACATCAACAAGGAACTGTTCAAGTTCAAGACCCCGTCCGGCATCATCGGCAACGTCAACACCTGGGAATACAAGGGCAAGCAGTACATCGGCATCCTGTCGGGTATTGGTGGCTGGGCCGGTATCGGTCTGGCAGCCGGTCTCGAGAAGCCGACCGATGGTCTGGGCGCCGTGGGTGGCTACGCCGAACTGGCGAGCTACACCGAACTGGGTGGCGTGATGACGGTGTTCGCACTGCCGTAATCTGGCACAGCACAAGGAGGGCGTCTGAGGCGCTCTCCCGTCTGACCCTGAACTGGCACCTCGCGGCAACGCAGGTGCCAGTTTTTTTGCCCGGATGGCACAGGGCCCCGGCGCACCGGCTTGCCGTCATCGATCGCGAGTGCGCCCCGCGCATCGCGCGCGTGGAACAAATCACCGGAATTCACAAAACAAAATCCCCTCGGTCGATGTCAGACTGTCACCTTGAAGGTTTGGCGCCTGCCACCCCTTCGATAAAAAAGACATCACGCCATATAGACACGGAGGAGAGACCCCAAGATGAAGTATCGACTGTCCGCTGCCCTCGCCCTGGCTGCCGCCACCGCACTCGCCGCGCCGCTCGCTTCTGCCGAAACCGGCGACGACAAGGTGCTGCGCGTCTGCGCCGATCCGAACAACCTGCCCCTGTCGAACGACAAGGGCGAAGGTTACGAAAACAAGATTGCCGAGCTTCTGGCCAAGGATCTCGGCTACACCCTCGAGTACGCCTTCTTCCCGCACCGCATGGGCTTCGTGCGCATGACGCTGCGCGCCAAGCACGAGAAGATTCCGGGCAAGTACAAGTGCGACCTCATCGTCGGTGTCCCGGTCGGTTTCGACATGGGCGCCACGATCAAGCCCTACTACCGCTCGACCTACGCGATGGTGTTCAAGAAGGGGCGCGGTCTGGACGACGTGAAGGTGCCGGACGACCTGCTCAAGCTGCCGCCGGAAAAGCTGTCCAAACTGAAGTTCGGCGTGTTCTCGCAGACGCCGCCGGTGGACTGGCTGCTGCGCAACAAGCTGTTCGATCAGGCCATCTCGTACCAGCGCCAGTCCGGCGATCCGGGCGCCTACCCGGGCGAAATCGTCGAGAAGGATCTGGTCGCCGACAAGCTTGACGTCGCGATGGCCTGGGGTCCGATCGCCGGCTACTTCGCGAAGAATTCCGGCGCTACCGACCTGGTCACCGTCGGCTTTCCGCCGGAAAACAACGTCAAGTTCGACTACGCGATCACGATGGCAGTGCGTTACGGCGAGAAGGACTGGAAGAACAAGATCGAGGAATCCGTCCAGCGCAACCTGCCGGGCATCCAGGCCATCCTGACCTCCTACGGTGTGCCGCTGATCGACGAATCGCAGGCCAGCCACACCGCGGCGGATCGCTGAGACCCGGGTCGTGTCGACGTACTTCCGCCTGACCGCGACCCTGCTGCTCGCCGCCTTGCCGTCGCTGGCCAGCGCGCTGGGCGAGCGGGACATCGCGGCGCTGATCAGCCTGCGTCCCAGCGTGCTGAAGGTGGAAGCGTCCGATGCCCGCGGCAACGTGGGTGTCGGCACCGGCGTGGCGGTGGCACCGGGCGTCATCGCCACCGCCTGTCACGTCACCGCACGGGCAAGCACGCTGCGCGTGGTGTCCAACGGCGAACGGATGCAGGTGAGCAGCCAGCGGGCGATGGTCGCGCGCGACCTGTGCCTGCTCGATGTGCCGGGTGCTGCGCAGGTGCCGCCGGTACCGCTGCGCGAAACGCCGCTCAAGCCGGGCGAGGAACTGGTGGCGCTGGGTTACATCCTCGGCGCTGCACCGCGCGTCAGCAACGGAACGGTATTGCGTCTGCATGCACACGACGGAGCGCAGGTCATCCAGAGCACCACGCCGTTCACGTCGGGCGCCAGTGGCGGCGGCATGTTCGACCGCGACGGCCGCCTCGTGGGCCTGATGACGTTCAAGTTCCGCGCCGGCACCGACAATCAGTTTTCCGTACCGGTCGCCTGGATCACCGAAGCGCTGAAGCTGCCGCCCGGCCCCGAGGTCGCACCGCTCGACGGCCGTCCGTTCTGGGACGCCCCGGAGCCGGCGCTGCCGCCCTTCCTGCAGACGCTGCGTCTCGAAGCGGAAGGTCGTTGGGCCGACCTGGAACGCCTCGCGCGCGACTGGATCGCCGGCGATCAGCAAAATGCCTCCGCCTGGCACGCGCTCGGCCGCGCACAGGCCGGGCGCGGCATCGACGCGACAGCCGCCTTTGTGCGCGCCGATGCACTCGAAAGCAACAACCCCGTTTTCATCAGCGACCTCGCACTGGCGCAGTACCGGACGAATGATCAGGCCGCCTATGCCAGTGCGCGCGCCCGTCTCGAGCGCATCGCGCCGACCGCCGTCGAAGCCCTCGACGCGCGCGTCAACGCCTGCGCCGGCGGTGCGTCAACAACATGCTGAATTCACCCCCAGAACGGGCATAGACCCGGCAATCACGAGGAGTCACCATGAAGTTCCGCCCCACCCTTCCCGCCCTGCTGTTCGGACTGTTCGCATCGATCGGCATCGCTCACGCAGAGCCGAGCCAGGAAATCACCGAAGCCGAGAAGCAGCTGTTCATGAACGACCAGATGTCGGCCGTGAAGGCCCCGGCCACGCTCAGCTATTCGTTCAAGCGCAGCGGCAGCCAGGAGGCCGCGTTCCAGGACACGGTCGAAGTGCGCGTCAGCGAGGAAAAAGGCGCCCGCAAGGTGAGCACCAGCTGTCTGAGCGGCGTTCGCAAGACCGAAATTCCGGAAATCGATGCCGCACAAAGCAACCCGGCCCTGATGTGCTTCCTCGAACGCGACATCCGTGAAATGGAGCGGCTGACCGGCGGCAAATCGAACTACTTCCGCAAGCGCATCCGCCTGGCACTGGCCGAAGGACCGAAGGCCACGCCGGTCAAGGTGAGCTTCGGCGGCAAGACGGTGGATGCGAAGGAATACCGCATCACGCCTTACCGCGACGATCCGAACAAGCAGAAGTTTCCGAAGTACCTCGGCAAGACCTATATCTTCGTGCTGTCCGACGCCGTGCCCGGCGGCATCTACCGCGTGGACACCGTGGTGCCGGATGGCAACAACGTCCTGATCGAGGAAGACATGGTGCTGGCTGGCAGCAAGGGCTGAGCCTGTACGGTGCCGCTCAGGCCTGACGCGGCACCGCTCCGAGCAGCCGGGCGAATCCGTCGGCCGGCAGCGGCTTCGAGAACAGGTAGCCCTGCATCAGGCCGCAACGACGGCTGCACAGGAAGTCTCGCTGTGCAGTCGTTTCCACGCCTTCGGCCACGACACCCAGACCGAGCGCATTCGCCAGCGCCAGGATGGCTTCGACGATGGACGCGCTGCTGCCGTCTTCCGGCAGATCGCGGACGAAGCTGCGGTCGATCTTCAGCAGGTCGATCGGGAACTGCTTCAGCGTAGACAGCGACGAGTAACCGGTGCCGAAGTCGTCGATCGACAGCTTCAGACCGATCGCCTTCAGCGCGCCCAGCGTCTTCATCGCCGCCGCGGGCTCCTGCATCACGGCACTCTCGGTCAGCTCGACGTGCAGATAGCTCGACGGCAGGCCGGTCGATTCGAGCGCGTGCGCGATCGACGTGAGCAGCGAATCCGAGCGGAAGTTGTGCGCCGACAGATTCACCGCGACCGGCACCACCGGCAAACCGGCCTGACGCCATTCCGCCATCTGGCGGCAGGCGGTCAGTACCACCCACTCGCCGAGCGGCACAATGAGGCCGGTTTCCTCGGCCACCGGAATGAACTGCACCGGCGACACCATGCCGCGTTGCGGATGTTGCCAGCGCAGCAGTGCCTCGGCCGACACGATGCGGCCACTGGCGGAGTCGACCTGCGGCTGGTAATGCAGCGAGAACTGGCCGCTCTCCAGCGCACGCGCCAGATCCTGTTCCAGCGAAAGCCGCTCCACCGCCTGCTGCTGCATCGCTTCGGTGAAGAATTCGTAGGTGTTGCGCCCGCGCTGCTTGGCCGCGTACATCGCCATGTCGGCGTGACGCAGCAGCGTTTCCGGATCGGCGCCGTTGTCCGGGAAGATGGCGATGCCGATCGACGCGGTCACCACCAGTTCGACGTGGGTCACCTGCAGCGGCCGGCCCAGTTCGGCGCAGATGCGCGCCGCCACGCGCGCGGCGTCCTCGGCGCGCGACAGGTCGGTCAGCAGCACGGTGAATTCGTCGCCGCCCAGCCGCGCCACCACTTCTTCGTGCAGTGAATCGTCGTGCGCCACCAGATCGGCCGAGCGGATGGACGCGAGCAGCCGGCTCGCCACCTCGCGCAATATCTGGTCGCCCAGCGTGTGACCGTAGCTGTCGTTGATGCGCTTCAGACGATCAAGATCGAGGTAGAGCAGCGCGCAGCGCGAGCCGGTGCGCTGCGAGCGTGCCAGCGTGTGGTCCAGCATCTCACGGAACATCTGGCGATTGGCCAGACCGGTCAGGCTGTCGTGGTAGGCGAGGAAGCGGATGCGCCGCTGCGCCTGCTCGCGCTCGGTCACGTCCTGCGTAACGCCCTCGATGCGCACCACGCGGCCGAATTCGTCGCGCACCGGCAGCGCCTGCTCGTACAGCGTCACCACGGTTTCCTCGTCGCGCTGCACGCGGAAACTCATCTGATAGGCCTCGCCCTCGCGGGCGCGCTCCATCGCCTCGCGCAGATGCTGGCGGTCCGGGCTGAGCACGCGCGACAGCAGACCGAAGGGTACCTCGTGCAGCGAACCGGGCGTGTCGCCCCACAGGTCGAGACAGATCTTGCTGCGCTCGCAGCGATCTTCGTCAACATGCCACAGCCAGCCGCCCAGTCTGGCGACGCGTTGGGCAACCGCCAGCCGGCGCTCCGACGTTTCGAGGTCGGCGACGGTGTGGGCCGCACGCAAGGCGTAGCGCACGCGATAGACCAGCAGGGTCCAGTTCAGGGGCTTGGTGACGAAGTCGGTGGCGCCCAGCGAATAGGCGCTGTCGATCGAGTGCGTGTCGTCCATGCCGGTGAGCATGATGATGGGCAGCGAGCGCCCGTGCGGCCGCTCGCGCATCTGTCGGCACACCTCGAAGCCGTCGATGCCGCCCAGACTCACGTCGAGCAGCACCAGCGAGAACTCGTGGCGGTCAAACAGGTCGAGCGCCTGTTCGCCGTCCGCGGCCTCCATCACCTCGAACCCCGAGGCGATGAGCGCCTCTGCCGCCATCAGGCGGACCATCACATCGTCATCGACCAGCAATATCACCGTCGGCTCCCGTCGCATCCGGCGCGCATGCAGCGCCCTGTGTCGTCATCAAATATTCCAGAGCGCTGCATGTCTGCAGCAGAATCTGCTCGAATGTGCGCTGTGCCACGTCGTCGAAGTCGACGCGGCCGGTACGGGCTGCGTTCTCGATCTCGCGCGCCCTCTCATAGACCAGGCGGGCCCCGAGCGCACCGCTCGAGCTCTTGAGCCGATGCGCCGCCGCCCGCAGCGCCGGCGCATCGCCCTTCGCCGCAGCCGCCTGCATCGCCGCCAGGCTGGACGACGACTCGCGACGGAACAACGCAGTCATGCGTGTCATCAGCCCCGAACCATTGCTGCGCATGCCGGGCACGCTGAACAACTGTACTTCGTCGATCAGGGTCGCCGCCATCGCGCCCGCCATCGGCGTCGCATCGGCCACGCCCTCCTTGCGGACGTAGCGCACCACCATCCTGTTCAGTTCGCGCAGCGGCAGCGGCTTGGGCAGGTAATCGGTCATGCCGGCCTCGATGCAACGTTCGCGGTCGCCGCGCAAGGCGTTGGCCGTCAGCGCGACGATGGGCACCGGGGTCCGTCCGGCGTCCTGCTCGAATTCGCGGATACGCCGCGTCGCCTGGAAGCCGTCCATTACCGGCATCTGGCAATCCATCAGCACCAGATCGAACACGGTCTGTTCGACCGCTTCGCACGCCTGGACGCCGTTGTCCGCGGTGCTGACGCGATAGCCCAGTTCGCGCAGCATCTCGAGCGATATCTCGCGATTGACCGGATGGTCATCCACCAGCAATACGGAAATCGGCCGCGCATCCGGTGCGGCGGCCGATGGAGCGACATCGGCCGAAACATGGCGCGGCGGCGTGTCGCCGCCCAGGACGGACTGCAGCTCACCACGCAGCACCGGTTTGCGCAGCGTGGCCATTGGCGGTTCGACGACCTCGGGGTCGGCAAAGCCCTGCACGCAGACGAACAGAGGCGGCTCGGCCAGGCGCTGCGCGAGCACACCGGCCAGCGTGGGCGCATCGCCGTCCGGAAGCTTCTGCGCACACAGCACCGCGTCGAACGGCAGGCCGCAGAAGTACGCATGCATCAGCGCCGCCATCGCACCGTGCGCGTCAGCACAGCGCGCATGCTCGACGCCCAGTTCGTCAAGCATGTCCGCCAGCGTCCGCGCAGCGCGCGGCACCGGATCGACGACGAGTACCCGGCGCACCGTGCTCGGCGGCAGCGGCGACGACGAACGCACGCCGGCGATGTCGAACGGCAGCACGAACCAGAATCGCGTGCCGTAGCGTGGCACGCTGCAGAAACCGATGGCCCCCTTCTGCAGCAGGATCAGTTCGCGCGTGATCGCCAGCCCGAGGCCGGTGCCCCCGTACTGGCGGGTGGTCGAACTGTCGCCCTGCGAGAAGGCCTCGAAGATGTCCGCTTCGGCCACCGCCGGAATGCCGGCGCCGGTATCGATCACATCGACATGCAGCACGGCGCGACCGGGCCGTGCCTGCTGGTCGGCGCCGGTGGTCGACACATCGACCAGTACCTCACCGCTCGCAGTGAACTTCACCGCGTTCGACACCAGGTTCACCAGCACCTGGCGCAACCGGTGCGGATCTCCGATCAGCGCCCGCGGCAGCGCCGGATCGATGCGCAGCGACAGCTCGATGCCACGTGCCCGTGCGCTGTCGGCGAACAGCATGACCACATCCTCGACCACCTGGCGCGGAAAGAACACGACCTTTTCCAGCGTCAGCTTGCCCGCCTCGATCTTGGAGAAGTCGAGCACGTCATTGATCACGCGCAGCAGCGATTCGGCCGAGCCGGCGATGCCTTCGACATAGCGCCGCTGACGGTCGTCGAGGCGGGTGCGTTCGAGCAGACCGGCCATGCCGATGACACCGTTCATCGGCGTGCGGATTTCGTGGCTCATGTTGGCGAGGAAGCGGCTCTTCGCCTCGTTTGCCGCCTCGGCCTGTTCCTTCGCCACCCGCAGCTCGCTGGTCCGCGCCTCGACTTCGCTTTCCAGGCGATCGCGATGGCCGCGCAGTTCGGCGTCGCGCAGCGCGATCTCGTGCAGCATTTCGTTGAATCGATCGGTGAGCTGGCCGATCTCATCATTGGCCAGGCGCGGCACCGCCACGTCGTAGCGACGCTCGTCGACCACCCGGCGCGCCGACGCGATCAACGCCTGTACCGGATCGGTCACCCGCCGCTGCATGCCGGCCGACAGCCGGTAGGCGAGCAGGAAGGACAGCGCGGTGGCGATGCCATTGATCAGCATGGTGGTGGCGACCCGGCTCCACAACGGCAGCAGATCGGCCTCCAGCACGATGACGCCGAGGCGCTGATCGTCATCGACCAGCGGCCGCGCGAACAGCAGGCGCGGCGACCACAGCGCACCGATCACCGTCATTTCGTCGATCTGCTGCCCCGGCAGCGGCGGCGGTGCGGACGGCGGAAATGCGGCGAAGGGCACGCCGTCGTTCAGCTGTATCCAGGCACGCGTCACCGCCGCCACGCTGGACACCGCGGACAGTGTGCCGCGCGCCGCATCGGGGTCGCTGAAGGCGAGTGCCGACGCGCTGTTGGCACCGATGATGCGCGCAGTCGCGTCGAGCTGATCAACCAGCCGCTCGCGTTCGCCGAGCAGACCATTGAGCGAGGTGAGCACGAAGTTGATCACCAGCCCGGTCGCCAGCGACAGCAGCAGCACGCGGCGCAACCGGGCGCGCAGCGGCAGATCGGGCGGCTCGGCGAACAGGCGTGGCAGCTTCATCGGGGCCGCGCTCCAAGGTTGCGCGCCAGTTTCAGCAGCTGCGAACTGGCTTTCAGGTTGGCCCGCTGCAGCGCCGCCTGATTGATGTCGAACTGCAGCCGGTCGCCATTGCGCACGATGCCTATCATGCCGCCGCCATCGACGAAGCCGTCGGCGTCGCTGACCGTCAGCACCGCCTGCGCCGGCACGTGCTTCAGCGCGGCCACCACCCCTCGGTCGCTGCTGTCGCTCAGCACCGCGATGTGGCAACGATCGAGCTCCTCGGGCTGCACATGGCGTCTCACGTGGAAGGTGCGCCCGGCGACGGCCCGTCCGTGGAAGGCGCCCAGCGCGTCGCCGATCGCGCTCGCATCGCCGATCACGCAGGCAACGATCTGCGCCAGCGTGCCCTCCTCGGCCGGCCATTCGATGTACTTGGCGAAGTTGAACACGAAGGCCGCCTTCAGCTGCTCCTCCGGCAGGTGCGGCTGCGCCTGACCGGCCAGCGCACACAGCAGTGCGCCGACGGTGCCGACCCAACGCAGGCAGCGCAGAGCCCGGGTGCGCGTGCGGAGCGTCATGTCAGAAGGACCAGACCGCCTTCACATAGGCGCCGCGTTCAATCGCCAGTGAAGAGGACGGCAGCGTGTCCGCCGCGTAGTGCACGCGACGCGCGTGCAGCAGGTTCTGTCCGACCAGCGACAGTTCGAGCCCGCTGCGCGGCGTCCACGCCAGACGCAGGTCGAGATCGGAGAACGACGGAATGCCCGCTGGTTCGACCCGACTGCTGTGGCGCAGCCAGGCATCGAACTTCAGCCGTGGCGTCAGGTTCCACAGCGAACGCAGCGACAGGCGGTGTCGTGCATCGGCCGAGTAGATGAAGAAGTTGGTCAGCGGAATGTCGGCGCGAAAGGTGCGGTCCAGCGCCGTCGAGTCGGTGTAAGTGTAGGCGCCGTGCAGCGACCAGTCGGTGCCCGGGCGATAGTCCGCCGCCAGTTCGAGACCGTGCGCGCGGCTGTCGTCGCTGGCGCGCACTTCGAACTCGGCCAGCAGGGTGGGATCCGGCATCGCGACCACGCCATTGAACACATTGACGTACTCGGCCTGATGACGGTAGCGCGTCGCGAACGCGGCGACATCCACGGTCAGCGGGCCGCTGCGGTAGCGGTAACCCAGCTCCAGCGAGGTGGCGGTTTCGCTGCGCATGTCGTGGCCCCCACCGGCGCTGCGTATGCGGAAGCCGCCGGCCAGCGGCGGCTGCGGGAAGGGGCCGAGTTCGGCGTTGAAGTCGCGCAGCGCACGCGACGGCTGCCGCGTGGTACGCGACGCCGCCGCCCAGAAGCTGTGCGGGCCGTCCGGCGTGAACATCAGGCGTGCGGTCGGTTGCACTTCCGGCTTGTCCAGATTGCTTTCCTCGACACGGGCGCCGAGCACCAGGTGCAGACGCTCCGGCAGCAGCGTGATGTCGTCCTGCACGAATACGCTGGTCCAGGTAGTGCTGCGGCTCGGCGGCTGGATGAAGCCGCCGATCAGCTGCACGTTCAGCTGGTCCGAGGTATGGCGGTAGCTGGCGCCCCAGATCACGTCATGACGACCGCCCCGCGGCTCGCGCCGCTGGAAGTCGATGTCCAGCGTATTCCGCGCGTCGTCGATCGGGCCGACCGCGTTGTCGACGGCAAAGCTCGAATGCGCGTAGGACGCCTGCAGCGAGTAGTCGGCACCGCTGTCGGCGATGCCGGCATAACGCATCAGCAGATGGTTCTCCTGCGAATCGAAGCGGCCGGGTATCGGCGCACCGCCGAAGGTATAGCGCGTCAGATCGAGTTCCTCGCCATGCCGCGTGCTGCTCGCCCCGGCCTGCAGCGTGAAGGTATGGCCGCCGCCGAGCCGGCTTTCCCAGAGCACACCGCCGGCGGTGTTGCGTCCGTCGTCGTAGCCGGCCGAACCATCCGGCCGGTCGCTGGCGTCGCTCAGGCGGCGCTTGGCCCAGATGCGTCCGCTGTGACTGTCGCCAACGCTGAAACCGTGACGCACGGCAAGCCAGCCACGCTGTTCCGTCCCCGCTGCGGCGCTGACCAGCGTGCCCTGCGTGTCCTGCGCGCGGCGGGTGATGATGTTGATCACGCCATTCATTGCGTTGCTGCCCCACAGCGCACCGCCCGGCCCACGCACCACTTCGATGCGTTCGACGTCCTCCAGCATCAGTTCGCGGTCTTCCCACACGGTGCCGGAGAACAACGGCGTATAGACACTGCGGCCGTCGACCAGCACCTGCAACTTGTCGGCGAAGCGGCTGTTGGCACCGCGCAGCGAAATCGCCCAGCTGCCGGAAGAAATGCGCCCGACCTGCACGCCCGGGGCCATCTGCAGTGCCTCCGGCACCGATGCCGCACCGGAACGCTCGATGTCCTCGCGCGAAATGACGAACACCGCCGCCGGCGTGCTGCGCAATGACTGCGGCTTGCGGGCGGCGGTGGTGACCTTGATCTGCAGCAGATCTTCCAGCGCGAGCCCGGCCAGGTCGGCGCTCTCGTCATCTGCGGCAGCCACCGACGACGCGCAGCAGAGTGCCAGCGCGCAGGCGCGCACGCGCAGGGAATCAACTCGCGTCGGACGATGTCTTTTCATGGCTCGGGCTTATGTTTGCGGCCCCGTCTCCAGACGCGGCTTTATTCTGCATCTGCTTTCGGCATGGAAATGCCCAACTTGAGTGAGCGGCGCGCAGAGCGGGCTAGAATCCCCATTGAAATCCGCGCGCGACCGCCGCACGTGTCAACCCGTACCGAACCGTCCGCACACCATGACCACGAATCCATTGCTCGATTTTTCCACCCTGCCCCGCTTCGATGCGGTGCAGCCCGAACACGTGGCGCCGGCCATCGGCGAACTGCTCAAGCGTTACCAGGCGCTGATCGACGACCTGACCGCGCGCGCCGAGCCCCCCACTTGGGACAGCTTTGCAGCGCCGATCACCGACATGGGCGAGCAGGTGAACCGCGCCTGGGGCATCGTCGGTCATCTGCACGGCGTCAATGACGTGCCGGCGTGGCGCGAGGCCTACAACGCGACGCTGCCCGACATCACCCGCTTCTACAGCGCGCTCGGCCAGAACCTCGCGCTGTTCGCCAAGTACAAGGCGCTGCGCGAATCCGCTGAGTACGCGACGCTGTCGCCGGCGCGCCAGCGCATCCTCGACAACGAGGTGCGCGATTTCCGGCTGTCCGGCGCCGAACTGGCTGAGGACCAGAAGCCGCGCTTCAAGGAAATCCAGGAAGAACTGGCCGCGCTGTCGGCGAAGTTCAGCGAGAACCTGCTCGACGCGACCAATGCCTTCGCCGAGTACGTCACCGACGAAGCGCTGCTGGCCGGTCTGCCGGAAGACAGCATCGAGGCGGCGCGCGAAGCCGCCCATCGTGACGAGCGCGACGGCTGGAAGTTCACGCTGCACATGCCGTCCTACCTGCCAGTCATGCAGTATGCGGACAACCGTGACCTGCGCGCCCGCATGTACCGCGCCTACGCCACCCGCGCCTCCGAGTTCGGCGAAGCCGAGCGCGACAACACGCCACTGATCGCCCGCATCCTGGCGCTGCGTGCCGAGGAATCGAAGATGCTGGGCTTCGCCAGCTTCGCCGAACTGTCGCTGGTGCCGAAGATGGCGGACACGCCGGAACAGGTGATGGACTTCCTGCGCGACCTCGCCGGCCGCGCCCGGCCGCACGCGCAGCGCGACCTCGACGAACTGCGCGCCTTCGCCCGCAACGAATTCGGTCTCGACGAACTGCAGCCCTGGGACATGACCTGGGTGTCGGAAAAGCTGCGCGTGCAGCGCTACGACTTCTCGGAACAGGAAGTGAAGCAGTACTTCCCTGAGCACAAGGTGCTGGAAGGCCTGTTCCGCGTGGTCGAAGGGCTCTATGGCGTCACGATCAAGCCGGACACTGCGCCGGTGTGGCACCCGGACGTGCGTTTCTTCCGCATCGAGCGCGCCGGTGGCGAACTGGTCGGCCAGTTCTACCTCGACCTGTACGCGCGCGAAACCAAGCGCGGCGGCGCCTGGATGGACGAGGCGATCACCCGTCGCGCGGTCAGGGGCGGCGTGCAGACGCCGGTTGCCTACCTGAACTGCAACTTCCCGTCGCCGGTCGGTGGCAAGCCGGCCACCTTCACCCATGACGACGTGATCACGCTGTTCCACGAAAGCGGCCACGGCCTGCACCACCTGCTCACCCGCGTCGACGACCTGCCGGTATCCGGCATCCACGGCGTCGAGTGGGACGCGGTCGAACTGCCCAGCCAGTTCATGGAGAACTTCTGCTGGGAATGGGATGTGCTCTCGGGCATGACCGCCCACGTCGATAGCGGCGAGCCGCTGCCGCGCGCGCTTTACGACAAGATGATCGCCGCCAAGAACTTCCAGAGCGGTATGCAAACGCTGCGCCAGATCGAGTTCTCGCTGTTCGACCTGCGCCTGCACCACGACTTCGTGCCCGGCGGCGACAAGACCCTGCTGCAGCTGCTCGGCGAAGTGCGCGACGAAGTGGCCGTGGTGCGCCCGCCCGAGTGGAACCGCTTCGCCAACAGCTTCAGCCACATCTTCGCCGGCGGCTATGCGGCCGGTTACTACAGCTACAAGTGGGCCGAAGTGCTGTCGGCCGATGCCTTCGAAGCGTTCGAGGAGGCACGTGGCGTCGCCGGCACCGTGCTCGACACCGCCACCGGCCGCCGCTTCTGGGACGAAATCCTCGCCGTCGGCGGTTCGCGCCCGGCGCTGGAATCGTTCAAGGCCTTCCGCGGCCGCGAACCCAAACCCGACGCGCTGCTGCGTCACAGCGGCATGGTGGCCGCGGCCTGAGGAGAAGATGATGACGCTGCGCAGACTGCTCTGCGTGACCCTCGCCGGCGCCGTGTGCGCCGCGCCGGCCCTGGCCCAGACCTACAAGTGGAAGGACGCCCAGGGCCGCACCCACTACTCGGACACACCGCCGCCGGCCGACGCGCGCGCGGCGACCGAGAAGAAGCTGCAACCCAGCGTGGTCGAACAGGGGCCGAGCTATGCCGAACGCGAGGCGATGAAGAACGCGCCGGTCACCGTCTGGCTCGGCAACGAGTGCGACAAGCTGTGCGAGTCTGCGCAGGCGCTGCTGAAGAGCCGTGGCATCGCCTACAGCGAACAGCGCATCACCACCGAAGAGCAGAAGCAGGCCTTCGCCACGCGCTTCAAGGTGAAGGAAGCCCGCGTGCCAGCCATCGCCGCCGGCGCCGACCAGCTGATGGGCTTCAGCGCCGACGCCTGGACCCGCTTGCTGGACCGCGCCGGCTACCCGGCAAAAGGCAGTGCCAAGCCACAGCCACCGAAGCCGCCCGCCGCCGCGCCCGAAGCACCGGAGGGTGCTGCCGCCGAGGGCAACGGCCAGACCGCGGAGCCGCCTGCGCCGCGCTGAAGATCCCGCTGACGCAACTGTTCAGTGTCCGGCGCAGATGGGACAATGCGGCGGCCCTGCAGGGCCTTGCCCGCTCACTGCCTGCCCGTGACACCGATACCGATGAAGATTGCCTGCTGGAACGTAAATTCGCTGAAAGTCCGCCTGCCCCACCTGACCGACTGGCTCGCCGCCGAACAGCCGGACGTGGTGTGCCTGCAGGAAACCAAGACCGAAGACGCCAACTACCCGCGCGCCGAACTCGAGGCGGCCGGCTACCACAGCGCGATCAGCGGCCAGAAGACCTATAACGGCGTGGCCATCCTGTCGAAGCGGCCGGCCGAGGACGTGCAAATCGGCATCCCCGGCTTCGACGACGAACAGAAGCGCGTCATCGCCGCGACGGTCGATGGCGTGCGCATCGTGTGCACTTATTTCCCGAACGGCCAGGCGGTCGGCTCGGAGAAGTTCGAATACAAGATGCGCTGGCTGGTCGCGCTGACCGACTGGCTGCGCGACGAACTCACCCGTCACCCGCAACTTGCGCTACTCGGCGACTACAACATCGCGCCCGAGCCGCGCGACGCCCACCCGGACTGGAAGGATGACATCCACGTGTCGCCGCCGGAACGCGCCGCCTTCGCCGGCCTGGTCGCACTCGGTCTGACCGACGCCTTCCGGCTGTTCGAGCAGCCGGAAAAGACCTGGTCGTGGTGGGACTACCGCGCCGGCGCCTTCCGCCGCAACTTCGGCCTGCGCATCGACCACATCCTGCTGTCGGCACCGCTCGCCGCGCGCTGCACTGCTTGCGTCGTCGACAAGACGCCGCGCAAGCTGGAGCGGCCGTCCGATCACGCACCCGTCATCGCCACGCTGTCATGAACGGACACACCGACGCACTCACCGCGATCTATCCGCTGCTTGCCGGCCTGTCGCCGGAAGCTCGCGCGCTGATCGAGAAGGAAGGCCGCGCGATGGAGGTGCCGGCCGGCACCCGCATCTTCGACGAACACCAGCCCTGCGGCGGTTTCCCCTTCGTGCTCGAAGGCCAGGTGAAGGTGGCGAAATCCTCGGCCAACGGCCGCGAACTGCCGCTGTACCGCGTGCATGCCGGAGAGACCTGCGTCATATCGAGCGCCTGCCTGCTCGGCCACATCGACTACAACGCCCACGCGGTCGCCGAAACGCCGGCCCGGCTGCTGGTGCTGCCGACTTCGCTGTTCGACCGCCTGCTGTCGGAGCCCGCCTTCCGCCAGTTCGTATTCGGCCTGTTCGCCGAACGCGTCGCCGAACTGATGCAGCTGGTCGAAGCCATTGCCTTCCAGCGCCTCGACCAGCGTCTGGCCGCACTGCTGCTCGGCCACGGACAGACCTTGCACACCACGCACCAGCAGCTCGCCGACGAACTGGGCAGCGTGCGCGAAATCGTCAGCCGACTGCTGAAGAGCTTCGCCGAACAAGGCCTGGTCGCGCTCGGCCGCAACCAGATCGACATCCTCGACCCGGCCGGCCTGCGCGCGCTGGCCGCCGAACGCAAGTAGGACGGCACCGCCTATGGACAGCACCGCTCTGCCGGACGTGGAGGGCGGCCTGTTCGACGCCCACCTGCACATCATCGCGCCCGGCTTTCCGCTCATCCCGAACCAGGGCTATCTGCCGGACTTCTTCACCGTCGATGACTATCTCGCCCGCGCCAGGCCGCTCGGCATCACCGGCGGTGCCGTCGTGTCCGGCAGCTTCCAGGGCTTCGACCAGACCTATCTGCTCGACGCCCTCGCCCGCCTCGGCCCCGGTTTCGTCGGCGTGACGCAGCTGCCCGCCGACACGCCGGATGCGGTCATCCTCGACCTCGATTCAAAGGGCGTGCGCGCCGTGCGCTTCAACCTGCAGCGCGGCGGCTCGGAAGACGTATCCCAGCTCGAACGCATGGCGCTGCGCGTGCATGAACTGTGCGGCTGGCACGTCGAACTCTACGTCGCCAACCGCCACCTTGCAGGCCTGCGCGACCTGCTGGCGCGACTGCCCAAGGTATCCATCGATCACCTCGGCCTCACCGCCGAAGGTTTCGACGACCTGCTGTGGCTGGTCGAGCGCGGCATCAAGGTGAAGGCGACGGGATTCGGGCGCTGTGATTTCGATGTTGCAGAGGCACTGCGCCGGATCGATGCGGTGAATCCGGAAGCGCTGATGTTCGGGACGGATTTGCCGTGTACGCGGGCGCCCAGGGTGTTTCGCGCCGAGGACATCAACCTGCTTGTGGCTCGGATTGACGGATACGAAGGGAGGGCACTTCGCGACAATGCAATGACGTTCTTTCGGACAAGCTCCGACTGATTTGCTGGCGCAGTCAGTTCAGGCGGATTGGAGTGACCTGCCGCGGATCTTCGGACTATTTGAGTCGCCCGCGGGTAGCAGCCTAGAGTGCGGAAGGCGTTATGGACAGGAGTTGGTGCACTCGCCAATAGTGGAGATGTCGATGAGGCGCGCCGTGAGCAAGCAGATGATCGCTCCCCTGATAACGATAGCCAAAGCACCCAGAACAACTAGTTCGCGCCAGAGGGTAACGGAGGTTTGACTCTCGTCAGCCTGTGTACGACATTGAGATCTTCCGAGTATTCACAATCCCTAAAATCGAATTCCCGATTATCAATACAGAGCTCGGTGGCCAGCCATGCACACAACTCATCGATCTTCTGTGTCAGTTCGAATGGAGTCGGCAACACGTCCAACGGGATTGTCTCTGGCAGCGATGGCGCATGGGAGAAGTACAATATGCTATCCGCTATGACCTTCCTGCTTCGGTCGTCGAAAGAGTCATAGTATGGCTTGATGTATTTCCTGATGACATCGCGCACCTCACTGCTGTTGGCGCCATTCACCATTGCAAGCTCAGAGAGAGTTGGCTCTGGCGGATCGAGAACCGGCGCCAAGACTGCTTCAATTTGATTGAATCCGACTGGTCTCACAGCGTTCA
This sequence comes from Methyloversatilis sp. NSM2, assembly GCF_038066675.1. Taxonomy (NCBI): domain Bacteria; kingdom Pseudomonadati; phylum Pseudomonadota; class Betaproteobacteria; order Nitrosomonadales; family Sterolibacteriaceae; genus Methyloversatilis; species Methyloversatilis sp. NSM2. The sequence continues at coordinate 256,306 of NZ_JBBUKV010000017.1, read as the reverse complement.
CCTCAGCTTCGGATATGCCGTGTAGGGCATACCTCTCGCATCAAACCGTATCACAGCCTTTGTAGTCTGCGCGTACGTCACACCACCTTTGAGATAGCCATCACCTATGGTTCTACCAAGGTCGATAGTCACCGACGTCTGACCAGTATTGTTGTAAATGATCTGGGCCTTGCGAATTGCCTCAGCCATGTCTTGATAAGACGCCCACCTGGACGCATCAATACTCCTGCCTTGAACGCCATCGGGCGTGATTCCCGTCTGAGCACGCAATCGCTGTGCGGACAACGACGTCTCCGGACCGTGTCGAGAAACAAAGTGCGCATCTTGAATGTTGCTTTCTAATCGTCGCAGTTCAACCGCTGCAGCCCTTTCGTTGATCAGAAAGTCGACATTCCTCCCACCAGGACTTTGGCTTGCCTCTCTTAGTGCAGATGAGTCAGTACTTGCGCTATCGACAGTAAGCACCGTCTCATCTCGAGGATCAACCACCTCACGAGGACCGCTTTGCTGCTTAGTGTCTTTCGACGCGCGCTGCAGAACACCAAGAGTGCGTCCGCCGGTCCCTGCGAATATTCCGGCGCCTCCAGAGACGGTGAGCACTCCATCAGTGAATAGAGCCGCACGCATCCGCTGCGCTGCGTCGATCTCCCCGGCTGCCTCCAGTCGCGCTGCCTCGTCAAGCTGTGCCTTGATCCCTTGTTCGATCGTATCGATCGGCGACTGAAGAAACTGTCCGGTAGCAACTGCCAGCTGCGCCAGCGCGTCCCGGGCGGCGGGATCGACGGGCGCGCGTATCAGCAGGGTGCCAAGCTCGATCGTCCCGGCGAGTCCCGTGGCGACGGACTGTGCAGCGCCATCGACGACGTTGTAGACCATCGCATGGGTCATGCGCATGCGGTACATCGTCTCCAGCGCCTGGATGCTCGCAAGCTCCCGATCGGTAACGGAACCGGGCTCGATACGCCGCTCCTGGTAGCTCGCGACAGCGCGCGCCAGGTCGAGATAGGCTGCCTGACACGCCGTGCTCGACGGAGCCGAGCAGGCCGTCGACAGGGCTTCGTCGCGGTTGCGGTCGAGCGTGCCCAGCCGCCGCATTTCCATGCGGTCAGCGTCCGTGCAGCGGCTGGCGATCGAGCACTTCTGCCTAAGCCGCTCCAGCGCCTGTGATTCAGCGTGGGTCAGATAGTTGAACAGCGTGACGTTCTGCGCCGCCAGCGCACCCGACACCGCATTACCGCCCACACCTTCAGCGGCGGCTCCGCCGGCCATCATGCTGAGAGCGGTCAGCAGGGCGTCGCCGCCGGGGCTGCCGCTCAGCCCCAGGCTGGCATCGATCGGCCGTTCGACCAGTACTGCGGTCATCGCGCCGATGGCACCTGCCATCGGGTCACCGCCACGCGCTGCCTCGGCCATCGCGCCCAGTGCGCCGTGCGCGAGCAGGTGGCCGACGCTGCCGTGCTCGCCGAACACGCCGTCGCCGATCCGGCCTGCGCCCAGGGCGGAAGCCTGATTGACGGCCGAGTAGAGCAGCGCAGCTTCGAAGCTGCTGCCGGTCACCTCGCCGATCAGGCCGGAGGTCAGCGCCCGGGCGGCGAAACGCTCGAGGGGATCGTTGAAGGTCGTTCCGGTCCACTGTGCGGATCCGGCACTGAGGCCGGCAGCGAGGCCGCTGTTCAGTGCGTTGCCGATGTCGAGACGACCGCTGGCCACCATCTGGCCGATCGACGACGAGATCGTCTGCGTCACGAAGGCGCTGGCCACGGTGTTGCCGAAACCGGCTGCACCTGCCGAGGAAGCCGCAGCGAAAACCGAACCGGGCGAGGCGAAGCTGCCGATGAAGGTGGACACGTCCACGCCTATCATCGAGGCGACCAGGAAACTGGTCGCCATGCCCATCACGTCGCTGAAGCCGAAGTCCTTCTCGAAGCGGTAGTGCAGGTCGTCGCGCGCCACATCGCGCACGAAACGGCTGCCCAGTTCCTCGGCCAGTTGTGCTTCGAAGGCTGCACTGCGCTGCCGCGTGTCGTCGACGCCGTCGCCGAGCAGACGGAACTCGCCTGACAGCGACTGGATGCGATCGATGTCCAGTGCCCACTGCGCAGCCTGCATGAAGCCGCCGGCCTGCACCTGGCTGCCTTCGACGATCAGCGTGCCGCCGTCGACCTTGAATTCCTCGTAGTAATAGGCCGAGCGCTTGCGGTTCAGCAGTTCGTCGGCGGTCACCGACAGCGTTCCGTCCGACAGCACGAAGCCGGTGTTGTCGACCGTGCTGCCGACGATGACGATGCCGACGTCAGCATCAAGCAGACCGCCCGGAATCACCGCAAGCTGAGATTGCCAGTCCTCCGGCAGATAGATCCACGGGCGCAGTGCGCCATCGCGCTCGACGTACCAGAGGATGGGCGATCTCAGCAGCGACTGCTGCGCCTCGCCAAGCGCCGACCCCATCGGAATGCCGTGCTCGACGGCGAACGCATAGCCGTTCGCCGCCAGCAGCGTGCGCTGCTGGGCCTCGGGCGATTGCCCGGTCAGCGGGTCCCAGCTCAGCCCGGGCAGTATCCAGCCACGGTGCGTGGTCGCGAGCAGCGCGTTGCGCAGCGCTGCAGTCTCCTCCTCGGGCGTCAGCGCGAACGGTGCACTGCTGGCGAGGTCCGCCGGCAGCAGGCGCATCAGCGCTGCACCGCTGTAATCGCCCGGCGGCACCGCAAGACCGCCGTGGGCGCCGTAGGCGGCGACGTCGATGGCGGCCGGCGGCAGCGACAGCTCGGCGGTGCGGTGGTAGTAGTCCGCGACCACGTCGAAGCCATTGCGGATGTGGTCGGCGCGTACCGCCATGCTGCCGGCGTGGATGCTGCCGGTATTGACGAAGGAGGACAGCGCCGTCGGAACGTTGCCCAGGCTGCCCGGCCCCTGGTCGATCAGCCGGGCGAGCGAAGCCAGCAAGAGAGCTGAGCGGTCAGCCGACGGGACCGGGGCAGGCGGCGGACGCGAGCCTCCACCCGGTGTGCCGCCGGCGCCGCCATCCGGAGGCTGGCCGACCGAAAAGTCCGCCCCTGCCTGGATGATGCCCGGCAGCACGCCCAGCTCGACGCTGCCGGATGCGCTGCGCATCCAGTCGATCGGGTCGAGACAGACGTCGGTGGCGACGTCGCCGCAGCTGCCGTCGTCACCGAACTGGGTTTCCGGATCGATCAGCGAGTAGCGCGAGGACCAGGCCGCGCCGTAGCGCCTGTCTTCGTTCAGGAAGTCGGGCGCCGTGATATCGATGCGTCCGCCAGCGAGCACGCGCGCACCGCGATTGACGAAACGCTGCGCGCTGACTGTCAGGTCGCGTCCGGCCACCATGGTCGCTGGCGCCGCCGGCTGTTCGATATCGGCGCTGCAGACGCCGGCATACTCGGTTCTGCAGCCGTCGAAGTATTCGTAAGCGACCTCGACACGGCGGCTGTCGACCCGTGTTTCGTTGCTGACCTCTTTCGCTACGATGGTCAGATCGCGGCCCGCTTCGATCACCGACGCGTTGGCGAAGCGCGCGTCGAGCAGCACCTGCAGATCCCGGCCGGCCGCCAGCGTGTCGCGATTGACATAGTCGTCGGTGCCCGACCCATTCGAGGTTGCCGTGCCTGCGAGCAGTTGCGTGCGCAGCGTGTCGTGGTCGCTCAGGACGTCCGGCGCGTCGAGCAGGTAAAGATCACTGGCGGCGCGGAACAGCCGGCCACTCACCTGCGGCGGCTCATGTTCGTCAGGAACCGGCGCAAACAGAAAGAGGTCGCGTCCGGCCGATGCGTTACCGGACGCAGCGGACTGCTGCGGTTCCTGCCACAGGAAAAGGTCACGCGCTGCGACCAGCGAGCCGTCCTCGTTGTCGGCCGCGTTCACGAACAGATCAAGTCCGGCCGACATCGCGCCGGCGTTGAGCATCCGCACTGGCGCCCGCTCGTCATCGATCGCGCGACTGGAATGAGCGCCCGTCAGATGGCGCTGATGATCGGGCACACGCACTGTAGCCGCGGCTGCGTTCATCGTGCCGCCCGAGCGGATGACACCCGTGTTCAGGCCCATGCCGAGACCGGACATCGACAGCGCGCTGCCGGCCTCGATGCGCCCGGCGTTGCGCAGCGCCGTCCAGCCGTCAGAGTTGTCGCCGACGAAGCCCAGACCGATGTCGCCACCCGCGCTCATGCTCGCGGCCGCCGCGAGATCGAGACCGGTGCCGACGAAGTGCAGATGGCGGCCAGCCTCGACCGACGCGGACAGCGCCGAGTCCATGGCGCCGATGTTGTAGAACTCGACGTCTCTCCCCGCGCTTACCGCGGCGTCGAGCAGCACGGTCTGGCGCGACGCGATCAGGATGTCGGCGGCCGCGAGCAGCGGCGCAGAGGTGCGCACGCCGATGTTCTCGCCCATCGCGATCAGCTGGATGCTGCCAGCGCTGACGGTCTGGCCGATGTCGATGGCGATGAAATCATCGCTGCCCTGCGGATACGCCGCGAGGTCGTCCGGGACCAGCGACGTGCTATCGACCACGGCCCGGCCTGCGAACAGCCGTGCGTCGCCTGTCGTGCGCAGCTCGCCGCGCGTGCGCACGGTCTGCGCGACCAGGTCTATGCGCGCCGCCAGCGCGGCCAGCCCGCTGGCGCCGATGTCGATGCGGCCACCGGTCACATCGAAGTGCAGTGCGCCGTCTGCCCAGACCGGCCGACCGGTCGTCAGCTGCACGTGCGGCGTGCCGACGAAGCCGCAGCCGTCACAGCTGATGCCGTTCGGATTGGCGATGACCAGACGCGCCGCTTGTCCGGCCACTTCGATGTGCCCCAGCAGCGCGCTTGGTCGATTGCCGGTCACCTCGTTGACGATGAGGCTTGCTGCCGCACCACCAAGATTCGTGTTGGCCGGCACCGATCCGACCAATGCGGAACTGGCTCCCGTCGGTGCATTGTTCAGCACCAGCCCTCGTGCAGGTACGTCGAAGGCCGACCAGCGGTTGTGCGATGTGCCGCGCGCATCGGCGGCCACGATGTCGACGACTGACACGCCCCCGACCGTTCCGACGCGCGCCTGCTGATGCGCGGCGGCCGTCGCGTCCGGCGTCAGGTCGGCACGCACGGGCAGCGAAGCCATCAGCATGACGACGGACATCGATGCCGCAAGGTGGCGACGGATCGAGCGCATGGAGGCCTCCTGTCTCACGGTCGCGAGCCCATGGCTTCGCGGAGGATCTCGTCGCCCAGTGCGCGCGCCTGCGCCAGCGCCGATTCGCGCAGGAAGAGCGCGCGCAGCGTTTCGCGCGCGCTTTCGAAGGACGGCCGCTGCGTATCGCGCACCGCTTCGAGCAGCACGAGGGCCCAGCTGTCGGCCAGCGCCAGTGGCTCGCTCACTTCTCCGGGCGCGAGATGCGGGAGCACCCGGGCAATCTCCAGCGGCAGACCGTTCGTCTGCCCGACGGTCGGCGGCGAGGCGAAGCCGACCCAGCCCAGTTCGCCGCCGCGCGCAGCCGACGGCACTCGGGACAGTTCGCCGGCAAGCTGCGCGAACGGAACGCCGGCCTTCGCACGCTCGTGCGCCCGCCTCACCGCCGCGGCGTCATCGCTCTGCAGCAGCCTGATGCGGTACTCCTGCGGCCCCGTCCTCCCGATCAGTTCGCGATAGCGCGCCTGCAGCGCCTGTTCGCTCGGCTCGACGGGCCGGATGCGGCTGCCGACGTAGGCGTCGATCGCCGCCTGCCTACGGTCTGGGTCGGAAGCGCCGGTACCATCGTCGAAACCGGCTGCCAGCGCGCGCCGCCACAGCAGGTCGTGCGCGAGGGTCTGCGTGGCGGCGGCCGCGGCCGTGCGTTGGTCCGGCGGACTGGCGGCGGACACAGCTACCGCGAATGCCAGCAGCGTGACGCAGACGAGGGCTCGAAACGGGGTCATCGTGTGCTCCGTGCGCGTCCGTCAGATGGCATAGCCGAGGGCAAAGCGAATGGTCCAGCCACTGTCGGGAAGCGCCTCGGGGCGCCGTAGCGGCGTGCTGATGACGGCTTCCCATACGAAGTCCGGGGTGCTGCCGCGCACACCGGCTCCGGCGCCCGCCAGCGTCATGCGCGGCCCGTCGATCAGCCGCGTCGCGCCCTGATCGAAATGGACGAAAGGTGTGGCCACCCGAGTGTCGCGGCCGAAAACACCCGGGAAGCGCACTTCGCAGCGCAGCAGGTAGCCCGTATCGCCGGCCACCGCTGCCTCGTCGAAGCCGCGCACCGTATTCAGCCCGCCGAGCAGCAGCTGTTCCGCGCCGGGCAGGCTGACGCCGGTGCGCTGTAACGTCAGTTGCGACGCGAATTCGATGCGCCCGCCGTCGTCCCGCGCCACGGCCGCAGCGGCCAGCGACCACTTGGCGAACTGGTAGTGGGTGTGACTGGCCGGCATTCGCTCAGCATCGACCTCGGCGCCGAAGGACCGCAGCCCAACCGACAGCGAAGGTTCGACGAAGTACTGGACGTGGCCGAGGCGCCCGGTCCGGCTCCACGCAAGACGCGCCACGGTGCTGCGGCGGGTGTCGAGTTCGACCGGTCCGAGCGTGCGTGCGATGCGCGTGCGCTGGACGCTCAGATCCACCACGTCGCGTCGCTCGGCGTCGAGCGCGAGCACTCGGTTCCAGCCGATGACGGCGGTCCGTGCTGAGCTGTCGAAGGACAGCCCGGCAAGCGTGCTGTCCGAACTGGAGCCGGACAGCGTCGCCGACCAGGTGTTGAAGCCATCGGGCACCGACAGCGACGCCAGCAGGGCCTCACTGTGGGCGCTGCGCAGATGCAAGAGCTGGATGTCCTCGAACAGTCCGAGGCGATTGCCGAAACGCAGGCCGACGCGGGCGCGGCCGGTTCCGGTCGACCGCGTGCCCAGATTGTCCGCGCCGATGGAGACCGAGGTGCTCTGCCCGGGCCGCAGCGCGAGATCGATCACGCTGCCGCCGTCCTGTGCGCCGGGCAGCACACGCACCTGAGCCTGCACCATGCGCAGCCGGTTGATCTGCTGTACGCCCTGTTCGAGCGCCTCCTGCGTCAGTACGTCACCGGGAGCCAGCGGAAAGGCCCGCGCGACCGCCGACGGTGGCGCATCGTTCGAACGGATGACCTCGAGACGGCCGGGCACGACCTCGATACGGAGCAGATTTCGCGCAGGGTCGAGGGTGGCCAGACGCGACCGGCTGGTAATCCAGCCTGCCTCGACCAACCGGGCGTCCAAGCGGCGAAGCAGCAGCGCGATGCGGCGTACGCCGAGCGGCACGGCGGAGAACTCGTCGGTCAGCGAGGCCAGCACATGCGCCGGCAGCAGGCCTGCGGCGTCGATCTCTATCGATGGCCGCTCGATCACGACGCCGTCCTCGACGACCGAGTCGGGCCGCACGTGCAGCGCCGGAGCGGGTGCGTCCGCAGGTGGCAGTGCGTCGCGTTCCAGTCGCGAGCGCTCCGCGGCCTGACGCTGTTCGTCGAGCAGGCGCTCGGCTGGCTCCCGCGCATGCACCTGGAGCGTGCCGAGCAGCGCAAGGATGCAGCACACGATGCAGCGGGCGAGCGACATGTCTGACGACCTCGTTCACGACGATCGCGCCACTATCCATATGTCATTTTCAGATGTCAACAGCGCTGGCCGGACAGCTGCAGCGACCCTGCGCACGCTGTGTAACCTGGGTCACTGAAGGCGGATGGCTCCGCGCGGAGCATGGCGTTACACCTTACCTACTCGGGAGAACGATCATGAAAAGCAATGTGGGCGGCATCGACAAGATCCTGCGTATCGTCGTCGGCGCCGCGCTGATCGCGCTGGCGGCGATGGGCCAGATAGGCGTGTGGGGCTATATCGGCGTGGTGCCGTTGCTGACCGGGCTGTTCAATTTCTGCCCGGTCTATCCGCTGCTGGGCATCAGCACCTGCGGCATCCGCAAGGACGCCTGAGGAGTTCAGCGGCGCTCGGCGCAGTGGTTGGCGATTCGCACGTAGTCAGCGACTTCGAGGGTTTCGCCGCGGCGTGACGGGTCGATGCCCAGCGCGTCCCAGTCCGCCGTATCGAGGTGCTCGCGCAGCGTGTTGCGCAGCGTCTTGCGGCGCTGTCCGAAGGCGGCCTTGACGATGGCCGACATCAGCAGCGGATCGCGTGCGGTCAGCTCTTCGACCGGGCGCGGACGCAGATGCACGATGGCCGACATCACCTTGGGCGCCGGCCGGAAGGCGCCCGGCGGCACGTCGAACAGGTGGGCACATTCGAAGCGGTACTGCAGCATGACCGACAGCCGGCCGTACTCGTCGGAGTCCGGCGCGGCAACGATGCGATCGACCACTTCCTTCTGCAGCATGAAGGTCATGTCGCGCACGTGTTCGGCGTGCTCGGCGAGGTGGAACAGCAGCGGGCTGGAAATGTTGTACGGCAGATTGCCGATCACCCGCACGTCGTCGCCAAGCGCGCCGAAGTCGAACTTCAGCGCGTCGGTTTCGTGTATTTCGAGCTTCGACGCCAGATCGCCCTCGCGCAGACGCTGCGCGAGATCGCGGTCGATCTCGACGACGTGCAGGCGATCGATCCGCTCAGTCACCGGCCGCGTCATCGCGCCCAGCCCCGGGCCGATCTCTACCATCACCTGACCGGGTTTCGGATCGATGGCCGCGACGATCTTGCGGATGATGTTGCCGTCGACCAGGAAGTTCTGGCCGAAGCGTTTGCGGGCGCGGTGCTGTTCCATCAGTGCCGGCTCATCGCAATGGCCGCCTCCACCGCCTCGATCAGACTGCCGGCATCGGCGCGGCCGCTGCCGGCCAGGTCGAGCGCGGTACCGTGATCGACCGAGGTGCGGATGATGGGCAGACCGAGCGTGATGTTGATGCCGTGGCCGAAGGTCGCGTACTTCAGCACCGGCAGGCCCTGGTCGTGGAACATCGCAAGCACGGCGTCGGCGCCGTCCAGGTGGCGCGGCACGAACAGCGTGTCGGCCGGCAGCGGGCCTTCGAGGTCCATGCCTTCGGCGCGCAGCGTGTCGAGCACCGGCGCGATCACGTCGATCTCCTCGCGCCCCATGTGACCGCCCTCGCCGGCGTGCGGATTCAGGCCGGCGACAACGATGTGCGGTCGGGCGATATCGAAGCGCGTACGCAGGTCGGCGTCGAGGATGCGCAGCGTCTGCGTCAGCGATTCGCGGGTGATGGCGGCTGGCACGGCGGACAGCGGCAGGTGCGTGGTGGCGAGCGCGACGCGCAGCCAGGGGCCGTCGGCGTTCGCGCCGGTGCGGCCGGCCAGCATCATGACGACGCGCGGCGTGCCGGTGCTGTCGGCCAGGTATTCGGTGTGACCGGAGAAGGGCACGCCGGCGTCGTTGATGACGCCCTTGTGCAGCGGCGCGGTGACCATGGCGGCGAACTCGCCGCTGACGCAGCCGTCGCGGGCGCGGTCGAGCAAGGACAGCACGTAGCGGGCGTTGGCGACGTCGAGCCGTCCAGCCGCCGAGGGCACGGCCAGCGGACTGTGCAGCACTTCGAGCGCGCCGTCGTCGGCGTCGCTTGCCGGGTCATACGCGCGCAGTTGCACCTCTAGACCGGCCGCCTGTGCGCGTTCTGCAATCAGGCCTGCATCGCCGAGCACCACCAGCCGGGCGGCGAAGCGTCGGCCGCTCAGGGCCGCGCACAGTTCGGGGCCGACGCCTGCCGGTTCGCCGCTGGTGACTGCGATGCGGGGACGGTTCACCGCGGTCTCATCGCTCGTCGTTCAGACGGATTTCGACGTAAGCGCGGTCGCGCAGCTGACGCACCCAGTCCTGATACACCTCTTCCGCCTTGCGCTCGCGCAGCGCGAGGCGCGCGGCGGCACGCTGACGTTCGGTCGATACGTCCTCGACCCGGCGTTCGACCACCTGGATCAGATGCCAGCCGAAAGGCGACTGCACCGGTTCGCTCACCTTGCCTGGTTCGAGCGCATTCATCACCTTCTCGAACTCCGGGACCGTGTCGCCCGGGTAGAGCCAGCCGAGGTCGCCGCCCTTGGCGGCGGACAGATCCTGCGAGTTGGAGCGCGCCAGTTCCTCGAAATCGCCGCCGTTGTCCAGGCGTTCCTTGATGCCGGTCAGGCGGCGACGCGCCTCGGCGTCATTCACCACTTCCGAGGTCTTGATCAGGATGTGACGGGCGCGCGTCTGACTGACGCGGGCATCGCTGGCGCCGGCACCGCCGCGCTTGTCCACCAGCTTCATGATGTGAAAGCCGGCCGGGCTGCGCATCACCTCGCTCACCTGCCCCGGCTTCAGATTGGGCAGCATGTCGGCGAACAGCTGCGGCAAACGGTCGAGCGGACGCCAGCCCAGGCTGCCGCCCGACAGTGCGTCCGGCGCATCCGAATAGGAAGCCGCGACGCGCGCGAAATCCTCGCCCTTGGCCAGCTGTTCCATCGCCGCGTCGGCACGTGCCTTCAGCCGCATCAGCGTTTCCGGGCTGGCCCCTTCCGGTACGCGCAGCAGGATGTGCGACACATTGAATTCCTCGCGCTGGTCGGCCTTGCGCTCCGGATTGGCAAGGTAATTGTCGATCTCGCCCTCGGTCACCACGACGCGGCTTTCGACCTCGCGGTCACGCAGGCGGCTGAGGATGATTTCCTTGCGGATGTCCTCGCGGAAGCGCGGCCACGGGATGCCGTCGCGCTCGACCGCAGAACGCAGTTGCGTCGCGTTCATGTTGTTGCTCTCGGCAATGCGCCCGAGCGCAGCTTCGAGCATGCGGTCGTCGATGCGCATCTGCGTCTCTTCCGCGTGCTGCAGCTGCACCTTCTCGTAAATCATCCGCTCCAGCACCTGGCGTTCGAAGTCCTCGCGCGGCGGCGGTGTCACGTTTCGTCCGCGCAGCTGGGCGATGGCCTGTTCGGTGCGCGAACGCAGTTCGAACAGGGTGATCGCGTCGCTATTGACCACGGCGACGATGCGATCGACCTCGACCACGTCGGAGGGCTCTGCCTGTCCGTTCGGCTGAGCCTGTACGATCGACATCCCGGAGAAGGTCAGCGCGGTGATCAGCACGACGGAAATGACTTTGTTCAACATGAGTGAGGTCCGTCAGAAATCTTCGCCGAAAATCGGGTCGGCAATACTCTGGTTGATCTGGCCATAGCCTGGAATGCTTCGTTTGAGTGCATCCAGGGGGTTCGAGCCGATGCGCGAGAAGTCATTCAGCTCGAGCTGGAAGAACAGCGCCGTGCGCGATCGCTGGACGTTCGTCGCAATTCGCTGGAAGACAAACCGCCCGACCCAGCAGCCGCCGTTGTATTCCAGCCCGGCAAGCCCTTCAACCAGCCGTCGCTCGGCGATCGAATAGTTGTGGCGCGCCACCGCATACCAGCGGTTGGTCAGCGGCCACTGCACGGACAGGTCAATATCACGGACATCAGCCGCATTGGTAGTCGAGCGACGGAAGCGGTACGAGGTGTTCAGCACTTGGGCTGGGCGCGGATTCCATCGCGCGGTGATGCTGTAGCGCTCGGTCTGTGAAAGGTCCGTGTTGTACTGCAGTGCTGCGTCAATCCACGTCTTCGGCAACAACTCGCCCGAAACCGCACCCAGCGTGCTGGCGATGCTTCCGGTGCGCTCAGTTCCACCCGGCAGGATGACGTTCTGATCTGCAAAGTAGATGCGCTGCCCCAAAGCGACCCGCGCGCGTTCGGCGCCGGTCTGCGGATCGATGAAACGCGAGATCGCGGCAGCCGTAAGCTGATTGCTGTCGGAAATGCGGTCCTGACCGACGAACACGTTCTCGGAGAAGATCTGCGCGAAATTGAAGTCCGCGAGTGCGCTGTCGAACACCGGGAATTGTGACTGGTTCCGGTACGGCGCCAATACGTAATAGAGGCGCGGCTCCAGCGTCTGCACGAAGCCCTGTCCGAACAGGTCGGAATCGCGCTCAAAGACGGTACTGGCATCGAGACTGAAAATGGGCACCGAACGCGAGAGCGATGTAGGTAGCGCGGCATTGTCGGTTCCGCGCTGCAGATCGTAATTGCTCATGTGGACGCCCACCTTGGGCGTGATCGTCATGAACGAGGTTTGCATCGGCAGCGAAACCTGAGGGTAGAGCACTGCACGACTTCCCTGGTCGCGCCTGGGATCGTCGATACGGAAATCGGTGTAGCTGCTGTTCATCCTGAACACAAGACCGGCCGGGAGATCAGCCCTATAGGCGTTCAGTACGAATGACGGCACCTTCGAGTAGATCGGCGAAAGATTCGCCAGGGCTTGGTACTCGGTCGCGCTGCCGGTCAATGTCCACCAGTCGCCCGAGTACGAAAGCTTTCCTTCGCGCGGCAGATAGCCGATCGAAGTAATGGCCAGACGATTGCCCAAGTCGGTGTAGTAGTCGCGATCAGACACCGCATTGATGTTCACCGAACCGCTCCATCGCTCACCGAAACGCTGGGTATGCTGAATGCTCAATGCGTGGCGATCACGATCGAGAATGCGATCACTGAACAGATAGTCGAGCCGCAACATGCCTCGATAGCTTTCATCTAGGTAGCGGAACTCGTTACTGAGCATGAGACCCCGTGTCCCGAGCACACGCGGCGCAATGGTCGCGTCCATGTTGGGCGCAATGTTCCAGTAGTACGGCACCAGAAGGTCGATACCGGTACGGTTGGTCGTACCGAAGGTCGGCGTCAGGAAACCGGACTTGCGGCGGTTGTTCAGCGAGAAATCCAGCCAGGGCGAATACAGCACGGGCACGCCCTTGAAGACGATCGTGCCGTTTCGGCCCTCGCCCTCTTCCGATTCGAAGTCGAGATTGAGTGTATCGACCTGGGCATACCAGTCCGCGTTCTCGGGTCCGCAGGTCGAGTAGGTCGCGTTCTGCATGCGGACGCGGTTCTCTCCGCGGAACTCCATCAGGTCCGCCTCACCCCGACCCGTGGTCGTCCGCAGATTTTCACCCGTCTGCAGATTGCGTCGCAGGGTGTAGCGCGGCTTGTCGAACACGCCTTCGCTGCGCGTCAACTGGTAACGGAGTGACGGGCCCTCGACCACGTCCTCGCCGCGCACCAGGCGCACATTGCCCTGCGCCCGCAGTTCGTCGGTCGGCGGCTCATAGACGATGGAATCGGCGGTCAGCGAGGTGGTCGCGCGTCGCAGTTCGGCAGCGCCTTCGGCGCGCATCACGGCGTCGGTGGTGCCATCCAGCTGGTCGGCGGCGATCAGCGTCGCGCGCGACTCGGGGTGACGCTCGACATACTCCGACAGCGTGATCGCGCCCTTGAGCATGCGCGTCTCGTCGTCCTCCGGAACCTGCGGCGGCAGCGCGCCGGTGACGTCCGCTTCCTGCGCGGCCGGCGCACCAGCGATGACGGTCTCGCCGGTCTGACCAGCCGGCACACGCCGACGCGCCACCGGTGGCGTGCCCATCAGCGATCTGTCGACCTTGAGCGGCGGCATGTTGCGCGCCGTCGTCACGTTGCGGTAGGGCGGCGCCTCGTCGAGCGCGGCCTGAGCCGTCGGCGGCACTGCACGCCCACCGGGCGGCGCCTTGACCAGCGAACGGTCAACCTTCAGCGGCGGCAGGTTGCGGGCATTCGACGTCGTCGCCGGCGCGGCAGGCGAAATGGCCGGTGCCGCCTGCCTGACAGACGCTGGCGCGGCCTTCAGCGCTGGGGCCGGAACTGAAGCGGGGGTCGAAGTCGAGGCGGGAGCAGGAGCCGGCGCCGCCTCGACGGCAACCGGTGCCTCTGCGGCCGGCTGTCCCGGCGTCGCCACCGGAAACACTTCCACGCCCGACGCAGCTGCCGGCGTCTCTGCCGGCGCCGCAGCGCCGCCGGTCGCGGCAGGCTGCTTCGGCGCCGCGGCCGGCTTGGCGGCGCCCGTCTTGGCCGGCCGCTGTGACGGCGGCACCAGGGACGGATCGACCTTCAGCGAAGGAAGTGCATCGGCCGCCTGCGCGCCGCAGGCCATCCAGGCCAGATAGAGAATGACGGAACGCCTGAGCACGAATGAGAGGGCTGGAAGCGGGCTGATCGCGGGTTGAACTCCGGCTTTCGCGCCCGGGCGACGGATCGCCGGCTTGCACGCAGCCGCGTTATAGAATCGCGCATCTTATCAAACGCGACCCGGTTGCCGGCCGGCGATGGCAACAATTTGCAGATCGCGACGCCGGCCCGTCGTTCAGCCGCCCCGGACCCACCGAACATGACCCAAGACCCGCGCCTCGACGCGCTCACTGCCTGGCTGCAGGCGCAGTTTCCCGGCCAGACCCTCGACATCCGCCCGGCCTCGGCCGATGCCAGCTTCCGCCGCTACTTCCGCGTGACGCTGGCCGACGGCAGCACCCACATCGCGATGGACGCCCCCCCGCCGCAGGAAGACTGCCGCCCCTTCGTCGCCGTGCAGGCGCTGTTCGAGGCAGCCGGCGCCCATGTGCCGGCGCTGCGCGCGCAGGACGTCGAACAGGGTTTCCTGCTGCTGTCCGACCTCGGCAGCACCACTTATCTCGACGTGCTCGACGCGGAAAACGCCCCGGCGCTCTATTTCGACGCCACCACCGCGCTGATCGCCATGCAGAAAGCCAGCCGGCCCGGCGTGCTGCCCGAGTACGACCGCGACCGCCTGCTGGCGGAGATGGAACTGTTCCCGGTGTGGTACGTCGGGCGCCATCTGAAGGCCGAACTGTCGGAGGCCGAGACGACCGCGCTGTACGAGGTGTTCGACCGCATCCTCGACGTGAATCTGGCCGAGCCGCAAGTGTTCGTGCACCGCGACTACCACAGCCGCAACCTGATGGTGACGATGCCCAACCCCGGCGTGCTCGACTTCCAGGACGCCGTGTATGGTCCGATCAGCTACGACCTGGTCAGCCTGTTCAAGGACGCCTACATCGCCTGGGAAGAGGAACAGACGCTGGACTGGCTCATCCGCTACTGGCAGGACGCCAAGCGCGCCGGCCTGCCGGTGCGCGAAGACTTCGCCGACTTCCACCGCGACTACGAATTCATGGGCGCGCAGCGCCACCTGAAGGTACTGGGCATCTTCGCCCGCCTGTACCACCGCGACGGCAAGGACGGCTACCTGAAGGACACGCCGCGCGTGATGAACCACCTGCGCGCCACCGCCCGCCGCTACCGTGACCTCGCGCCGCTCGCCAGGCTTCTGGACCGACTCGAGGGCGTGACACCGCAGGTCGGCTACACCTTCTGATGAAGGCGATGATTCTCGCCGCCGGCCGCGGCGAGCGCATGCGCCCGCTGACCGACCACCTGCCGAAACCGCTGCTCGAAGTCGGCGGCCGGCCGCTCATCGTCTGGCATATCGAAGCACTCAGGGCGGCCGGCATCACTGACCTCGTGATCAACCACGCCCACCTCGGCCACAAGCTCGTTGAAGCACTGGGCGACGGCAGCGCGCTCGGCGCGCACATCGCCTGGTCGGCCGAACCCGAAGGCGCGCTGGAAACCGCGGGCGGCATCGCGCACGCGCGCCACCTGCTCGGCGACGCTCCGTTTGTCGTGGTCAATGGCGACATCTGGTGCGACGCCGACTTCGCCGCCATCGCGCTGGCCGCATCGGCGCTGCAGGCCGACGGCGACCTCGCTCACCTGCTGCTGGTCCCCAATCCCGCACACAACGCCAACGGCGATTTCGTGCTGCGCGACGACCGGGTATGCGACGAGAGCGAGGGCCGGCTCACGTTCTCCGGCATCGGCGCCTATCACCCATCGCTGTTCGACGGCCTCGATCCGGACGCACCGGCAAAGCTCGCACCGCTGCTGCGCGCTGCGATGCGCGAAGACCGCGTCGGCGGCGCGCTGCACCGCGGCCACTGGCACGACGTCGGCACACCGCAGCGGCTGGCCGAGGTCGACGCGCTGGCGCGCGCCGGATGATCAGCCGGCCAATGCCAGCCTGACGTCGCCAACCGGCGCGCAGACGCAAGTCAGGATTTCGCGCTCCGCCATCTCGACGCCCGCCGGCAACAGCCAGCGCACCTCGCCGGACAGCAGGCGCACACGGCACTGGCCACAGGTTCCGGCGCGACACTCCGAGGCGGGCGCCGCATCGTGCGCCTCCAGCAGCGCGAGCAGCGACGGCTCGCCGGCCATCACGTACTCGCGGCCGTCCTCCAGCGCCACGGTCTGGCCGCTGACGCCCTCGCCCGGCGGCAGACCGAAGGCCTCGAAGCGAATGCGCGAACGCTCGACGCCGGCGACCAGCAGCCCGTCGCACAACGCCTCCATCAGCGCGCTGCCCGCGCACATGTAGAAGTCCGCTGTCGCTGGCTGCTGCACAGCCTCCAGCACCCGTGCGGCATCCAGCCGTCCACGTCGGCCACTCCAGTCCTCGGCCGGTCGCGACAGCAGGCAGCGGTAGTCGACACGCAAGTCGGCCTCAGCCAGCGCTTCGAACTCTTCGCGGTACAGCAGTTCGGCCTCGGTACGCGCGGCGTGCCACAGCAGCACGCGAGGCGCGCCACTGGCCAAGGCCGCATGCAGCATCGCGCGCATCGGTGTGATACCGATGCCGCCGCCGATCAGCACGATTTCAGCCTGCGCCGGCTCCAGCACGAAATGGCCGCGCGGACGCGACACCTGCAGTTCGCTGCCTGCCTTCAGGTGGTCCCAGATCCACGGTGACGCTGCGCCCTGCGGCTCGCGCTTGATACCCAGTTCGTAGCGGTGAGGCCGCGGCGTCCATGCCGCCAGCGAATAGGCGCGCTGCAGAATCCGTCCGGCAGGGCCGGCAGGTACGCGCAGCAGTATGTGCTGACCGGCGGCAAACGCCGGAAGACGGGCGCGGCGCGGTGCTTGCAAATGCAGTACCAGCAGATCGGCCTGCTCGCGCCGTGTCGCCACACGAAGCAGAAGCGGACGCGCTGCACGCTCCTGCCGGCGGCGGTGCAGAAGCGTGCGGACGCCGTCGGCCAGCAACAGCACGAGCGCGGCCAGCGCCAGCAGCCCGAGAGCTGCCAGCAACGCGGTCGCGATGCCGATCACCGTTGCCTCCGCCCGCCGCGCCGGCTCAGAGGGCGTGCGTCGTGCCGGCGCGTGGTGCTGCGGCCGCCCCGGCCTGCAGCGCCGACTTGCGCTTCTCGCCACGCCACCACATGTAGACGCCGGTCAGCGCCAGCAAGGCCATCGCCGCGCCGATCAGGTCTATCCAGATCCATTCGGCGCGCTTGCCGAGGAAGGCCTTGCCGGTGTGCAGATCCATCACCAGCTTGTGCATGTTCATCGTTTCGTCCTGTGCCGAAGCGGGCAGCGCGGCCAGCGCACGGCCGACGGCGACGTCCGGCGTCCATGTCACGCCATCGCGGCTCACCTGCAGCCCTTCGTCCTTCAGCGCCACGGTGACGCCACCGTCGGGCCGCAGAGACACGTTCCAGGCGTCGGCATCGATCGCACGCGTCCACGTTCCGTCGCGCTCGACCCAGACTCCGTTCTTCGCCGCCACCACGCGACCCCAGCTCGCCTCGGCCAGTCCGCGGACCTGGGTGCCAGCAAGCGCCGGCACCGCCCGCAGCGTTTCGCCCTCGACCCGGTACAGACCGTGACGCAGCCCGACCCACTGCTCACCCGAACGCGTCAGCAGCAGCGCACGCGGCTCGTGGTTGCCCGGCTTGCCCGCCTGCATCGCGTAGCCAGGCAGCCAGCCGACGCTGACCGGCACCTCCTCCAGCTTCAGCGACTTGTCGTGCGCGATGAAGATGGCGGTCACCGCCACGATCAGAATGGGCAGGGCCAGTATCAGACTGACCCAGATATGCCATTTGCGGCTCTCGAAACTGATCTTCATGATCCCTCCTTGCGGGTGACGAATACCGGTGGCGCGCTTACCAGCGCCCCTCCAGCGAAACAAGAACGATGGCGGCTCCACTTTCGGCGTCGCTTTCGATACGGGCCGGCAAACCGCCGGCATCCAGTTCGCGCGCAACGCTGTCGCGCCCTTCGCGAGTCAGGTTGAGCGCGGACAGCCGCACGCTGACGCGGTGGTCCAGCTTGCGCTGAACGTAGACGTCGAGCTGACGCCGCGCCCGTTGCAGCAACTCCAGTCCATTGCCTTCGCGGCGCTCGATGCGTGCGGTGCTTCCATACTGGAGGCCTGCCGAAATGCCGCTGGCTGCCCACAGCCGATCGATGCCGAAGTGCCAGCTGCGGCGCGGCGCCTCGTCGCGCAGCACCGCCCCATCGTAGTCGGCATGTGCGTAGGCAAGATTGCCGCGCACGGTCAGCCCTGACATGCCCCACGCATCCGGCCCGACATTGAGATCGAACACCGCCCCTCGCAGCACGGCATCACCCACGTTGAACGGTCGCTCCGTCCAGCGCCCGGCCTCGACGCCGGCCACGCGAAGCACCTGGTCGTCTACGACGCGACGGAAGACGCTGAGGCCGACGGTGCCACCGCGCTGTGGCAGGAAATGCTCGACGCCGATTTCCAGTGCAAGCGTGCGTTCGGGCCGCAAGGACGGGTTGCCGCCACGATCTGGATTGGCGGCGCTGTTCACGCCGCTCGCAGTGCGCACCAGTGCCGACAGATCGCGCAGGCCCGGTGCGCGCTCGCTGTGCGCCGCGCTGGCACGCAGGTTCCATCTTGCGGACGGCTGCCACAGGTAATGCAGCGACGGCTCGACGGCGGTGTCGTCGCGGGCAACGGGCGCGCTGCCATCGTCCAGCCGGCTGATCTGTCGGGTTGTCCGCAGGCCTGCGGTCAGCAGCTGCCGTTCGGCAAACTGCCACTCGTCCTGCAGCCACACTACGACGCGGCGGTCGCGCCTGCGCTCGGCGGTGCTACCGTCGCCGGCGCTCGGCGCCACCTGGTCGGACTGGCTGCGCCGCTCGTCACCCCATTTGCCGCGCAACTCGCCACCGGCAGACAGAATGTGCGCCTCGCCGACCACGGCCTTGGTGCGGCCGACAAGACCGACTTCCTGTTCGTCGCTCACATCATCGACCGTGCGCAGCGAGGTACTCGCGCCCGTGGCATCGGTTTCGCGCCGCAGCTGGTCACGCTCCGCGCGCTCGGCCTGCAGCAGCAGGCGCAGGCTGGATTCCGCGCCTGCGCCGCGGCGCGACTTCAGCTCGCTCATCAGCCGCAGGGCAATCTTGCGGCTGCGGTCCGATTCGTCTTCCCCGCCGGCAGCCTGCGAGCCGGTCAGCGCCACCGGGTCGGCGTAGTCGCGACGAGAAGTCCGGGTGTCGCGCTCGTCGTATGCGTAACTGAACAGCGGGCTGAGCACCCACTGCCAGCGTTCGCCCACATCACGGTTCAGGCGCGGACTCAGGGTGACGCTGTTACGACGTCCGCTGTCCTCGCCGCGCTCGACGCGGTAGTCGCTGCGCGTGCCGGCGGCGTAGCGCTCGATCACCCTGTCGCGGTGACCGGTCACTGGCGTGCTGTCGATCGAGGCTGCAAGCAGAAAGCCCATATCGCCGGCACGGTCGCCATGCTGCGCACTGGCCCGCAGCACGGTCTCGCCCTGCTGGCTGCCGCCAGCCGCTCGCCACGACGTCGAGGACTCACGCGGCGCATCACGCAGCACGATGTTGATGGTGCCGCCGGCGCCGCCGGACGGGTGTTCGGCACTGGAATTGCGGATGATCTCGATGCGCTCGATCAGATCGGCTGGCAGTCGCAGCGCCGCCCCGCCGTCGCGGCCCTCGCCCGGCATCGCCTCGCCGTCGACCAGGATGCGCGGCGCGTAGTGATCGCTGCGACGTCCGCGCCCTCGTCGATCGCCTTCGTCGGCAGCCAGGCCCGTGGCCGGCAGACGACGCAGCAGATCGCCTACAGTGGCCGCGTCCATTGCGTCCAGCGCGGCACGGTCGATCACGATGGTGGCGCTCGACGCATTCCGGCGCGGCGCCGACCCGACGGCATCGGCCTCGACGCGTACCGCATCCAGCGTCATCACCCCGTCGGCCGACGCGTCGATCGCTGCCGCGGCGGCGGCACCTCGCATGGCACCGGCAAGCGTCAGCGTACAGGCGTGCAGCAGCAGGACGCGGCCCGTCCGCGTCCTTGCGCCGGCACGCAACCCGTTCATCAGAAGCGACTTTCGAAGGTCGCCATCAGCGTCGGATGCGAGCGTTCGATCTTCCACTCGTGCGAGTCGAAGCTGCCGTCCGCCTTGAACTTGCGGGTGCGCTCCTCCTTGTCGACACCGAACACATTGCGTGCGATCAGCCTGACTTCCGCCAGCGGGCTGAATATCTTGGTGACATAGACATCGAAGAAGGTCGATGCCGCACGCGTCTTCACCTCGCGCACGCCATCTTCGTTCAGCCCGTCGGTCGTGAAGCGCGGCTGCAGGTTCAGGTTCAGTCCGGCCGACCAGTGCGTCGGCTGGTGCGTCCAGTTGATACCGATATTGGTCACACGCGGCGGCATGTCCTTGACGTCGCCGTTGCTCGGCTGGTTCGCATAATCGACGCGGCCGTTCATCCAGCTCTGGTTACCGGTTACATCAAGACGATGCGCGCCGTTGCGCCACACCGGCCAGCGCCAGTCGAGCTCGACACCCCAGAAATGCGCTTCGCCGGCGTTATAGGGGCGCTTCACGAAGCGCGCACCCTCCTGCAGCGTCTGCTTCTCGATGAAGTCCTCGGCTCGCCGCTGATACAGGTTCGCACCGATGACACCGCGATTGCCGGCGAAGAAATGCTCGACGCCCAGTTCGACGCCCAGCGCACGCTCCGGCTTGAGATCGGCGTTGCCGCCGCTGTCCGGATTGGTGGCGGAACCCGCGCCGCCGCCGGTAGCCAGCGTGACCAGTGGATTGACCTCGTCGAACTTCGGCATGCGGAAGGTGCGCGCAAGGCTGGCGCGCAGGTTCGTGTTCTCGCGCAATGCCCATCGATAGTGCAGGGACGGGTTGCTGGCGGAGAAGTCGCTGCGCCTGCTTTCGCCCAGGCTGTCGGTGGCGTCGCGCTCGATGCGTTCGAAACGGACACCCGGCGTCAGCGTGTGGCCGCGGGCAGGCGACCAGCTGTCCTGCGCGTAGAGGATGTAGCGGTTCTCCTCGATATTGAAGATGTCCTTGGCGGCCGTCTTGACGACGTCGTTCTCGAGCTTGTCCTTGGCATTGTCGTACTCGGACTTGCGCACTTCGGTGCCGATGGACAGCGCGTGCGCATCGCCCACGCGGAAGGTCACACCGGCGCCGCCGTAGCTGCCGCGATCACGGATGCGCTCGTCCTCTATCGTCGTCTTGGTGAGCACACCTGCACCATTGCGCTCGAGCGAGCGAGACAGCTTGTCGATGCGCGCCTCCTGCATGCCGGCCTTGGCGAACCAGCTGCCCCACGCGGTCTTGCCGTCGTAACGACCGGCCATGCGGGCGACCTGATCGTCCTTGTCCTCGCGCTTGTCGGTGTTCTTGGTGAGCACGCCCAGACCGTTGCGCAGCGCCGTCTGCTCGTGCTTGTCCTCGGTACCGTTCGACAGAAAGGGCTCCAGCGTCAGCCTGTCTTCGCCGTTGCGCCAGACGAAGCGCGGCGCGAACAGCGTTTCCGTCTTCTCGACCGGCTTCGGCTTGTACTCGCTTTCCTTGACGCTGCCGTCGGCGTTGAACTTGATCTTGGACTCGGTCACATCCTCCGCACCGAGCGTGTGCGACAGTGCGAACAGCACATCCAGATTGCCGAAACTGCGACTCCACTGCGCGACGGCGTCGCCCACCTTCATGGAGCCATTCTGACCCCAACCGGCGCGCAGCCGGGTCAGCCCGTCGGCACGGCTCTTGAGCACGATGTTGATGGTGCCGCCAACACCGTCGCTGTCCATGCCGGCAACCGGCGTGCGGATGATTTCTATCCTCTCGATCATGTCGGCCGGGAGGCGGTCGATCTGGATCTGCCGCTCCTTGGTCGCCGACGGCACCGGTTCGCCGTTGATCAGGAATTGCGTATAGCCCTTGTCCAGCCCCCGGATGCGCACGTCCTTGGTGACACCGGCCGGTCCGGTGAAGGTCATGCCGGGCAGGCGGCGCAGCACATCGCCGACGGTCGAGTCGCCGTAGCGTTCGACCTCGTCCTCGGCGATGACGATCTTCTGCAACTCGGACTGCCTGCGCTCGACCTGCGCTCCCGGCTGGTCTATCACTGCGACAGCCGGCAGCTCCGGCACGGATGGCTCGGTCTGCGCCTGAGCCAGCGAATGAACACACAGCGACGCCGCACAGACGGCAAGCGACGCGAGTCTGAAAGACATGATTCCCACAACCTTCGATCGAAATGCATTGATGGCTGGGAACCGCTGCGTACGGTCGCCTGGCTAGGACGTGTCCGGACCTCCGTCCGGAACGGCGTTCACACTAACACGAACGATTCTCATTGCGACCCGTGGCCGGGAACTTCTTTTCGATCGATGTTGTCGCGCTCACCCAAAGGCAGATACAGGTCAACCTCGGTGCCGCCTTCCGCGCCGGACGCCAGGCGAATCTCGCCCCCCAGCCGCTCGACCACTTCACGCACGATTGCCAGTCCCAGCCCGGTGCCGCTGCTGACCGAACCGGGAATGCGGTAATACGGCTCGAAAACCCGCTCGCGCAGTTCAGGCGGTATCCCCGGCCCCGCGTCGATGACGGCCAGGCGCGCCACATTCCCGTCGCGCGACAGGCGCACCGTGATGGTCGTCCCCGGTGGGGCATAACGCTGCGCGTTGTCGATCAGATTGCCCGCCATGCTGGACAGGCCTGTAGGGTCGGCCCGCATGATCAGCGGGTCTCCGCAGCTTTCGAAGGCCAGCAGATGACCGCTCGATTCGCAGGCTGGCAGCCGCTGCGCCACCGCGTCGGACACCACGTCGCGCAGTGACACCTCCATGTCGTGGGTGGCCCGGCCGGCCCGGCTGTGCGCCAGCATCTGTTCGGCCAGGTGAACGGTGCGTGCGACACCTTCGAGCAAGCTGTCGAGCGACTTGTCGCGTTGCGCTGCGTCTTCCGCGCGACGGGCGTTCTGCGCGTGGATGCGCAGCGCGGCCAGCGGCGTGCGCAGTTCGTGCGCGGCCGAATCGATGAAGCGCCGCTCGCGTTCGAGCGTACTGCGCACCCGTTCGAACAGCGCGTTCAGCGCACCGAGCACCGGCGTCATTTCGCGCGGCACGCGCGACAGCGTCAGGGGCTGATCGTCCTGCGGGCGGCGGGCCGCAATGCGCTCGGTCATTTCCGACAATGGGGCCAGACCGTAACCGATCAGCAGCGCGTTGAGCAGCAGCACGACCACCAGTCCGACCAGCAGCGGCGCACCGGTCGCCCAGCCCAGCTTGGCCGTCAGCTCGGCGCGCGCGTCGGTGCGCTCACCGACCTGCACCCACACCTCTCCGGCCTGAAGCACGAACACGCGCCACATGCCATCGTCGAGATCGTGATCGCTGAAACCGGCCCTCATCGGCGCAAACGGCTTTTCCGGTGCCGACGACGAGCGCGCCAGCAGGCGATGGGCGGCGCCGTCGACATCCACGCTCCACACCTGGTAGGCGATGTGCGTCTCGTATTCGTGTCCGAGCGGCGTTTCGACGTCGTGATGGCCGAACAGCCACTCCTGCAGTATCCACAGCAGTGCGAAACCCGGCTTTCCGGCCAGTTCGGCGTCGTGCTCGTGCGCCATGTCGGCCAGCGGCGCCGGCAGCGACATCACCAGCGGGGCATTGATGGTGGCGTGCTCGACCTGTTGCGCGAGCAGGCTTTCGAGCACGCGCGCCGAGGTGGCCAGACGCGCATCGAACAGTTCATCCGCTTCGTCCTGTCCGGCCATCACCGCCAGCACCGCGGTGGTGCCGATCACGCACAGCAGGATGATGGCGCTGCCGGCCAGCAGCAGCGCGCGTATCGACATGCCGCGGAACGGCCGCATCACTTGCCCTGCCGCGTCGCCGGCAGCGGGTCGATCACGTAGCCGACACCACGCACGGTGCGTATCAGTTCGGGGTGGAATTTCTTGCGCAGGTTGTGGATGTGCACATCCAGCGCATTGCTTTCGAGGTCACTGTCCCAGCCGTAGATGTTCTCCACCAGCTGCTGCCGGCTCAGCACGTGGCCGATGTTCTCCAGCAGGCGCCGCAGCACCATGAACTCGCGCCGCTGCAGCTCGACCGGCCGGTCGTCGATGCTCACCGTCAGGCCCGCCGTATCCAGCGTAATGCTGCCGTAGCGGATCAGGTTAACGACGGTGCCGCGGGTGCGTCGTTCGAGCACCCGCAGCCGGGCCAGCAGTTCGTCGAGATCGAAGGGCTTGGTCAGGTAATCGTCGGCGCCTGCGTCCAGCCCGCCGATGCGTTGCGCCGTCGTGTCACGGGCGCTGAGCACCAGCACCGGGGTCGTGACGCCCGCCTCGCGCGCGCGGCGCAGCACATCCATGCCGTCCAGCCGCGGCAGCCCGAGGTCGAGCACCGCCATGTCGACACCGCCACCGCGCAGCGCAGCCAGCGCCTGCGCACCGTCGCGCACCCACTCGACCGTGTAGCGCGCGCGTTCGAGCGCGTCACGGATACCGGCACCAAGCAGTTCGTCGTCTTCAACCAGCAGAACCTTCATCGGTCTGGAAACGCCGTAACGGAAAGCCGTCATTGTCGCTCCGCGCGCATTGTTCCGCTCATGACCCGCTTACTTCAGCTTCTCGCGCACCTTGACCAGCAGCGCCTCGATCTCCTTGCGCCGCCCTTCGTCGGCCAGCGGACGGCTGGGGCGGGCCGGCGCCTGCAGCGCCGCTTCGAGCGAGGCGCGTGCCTTCTCGTACTCGCCGTTGCGGTACAGGAAGTCGCCCATGAAGTAGTTGCTGTCGATGCCCTTGGGGTTGATGGCCAGCGCCTTGGTCAGCAGTTCGCGCGCCTTGTCCTTGTCGCCGAAGCCGATCGGCCAGCCCGGCACCTGGTAATAGAGCGAGCCGAGGCTGGTGTAGGCCGATCCGTCGAGCGCGTTCGGGTTCTTCGCCAGCGCCTTCTCAAGCGCCGAGCGCGCGTCCTTGACCAGCGACAGCGCACCCAGCCCGCCCTTCGCACCGGCGTGGCTGGCGACGATGATGCCGTACCAGATGTCCGCTTCGGCGCGATCCGGATGCTCGGCGCGCACCGCCGCCGCCTCCTTGCTCAGCGCCTCGAAAGCCTGTTCCTGCTTGTCGGCCGGCTGCCTGTACTTGATCTGTTCCCACTCGGTCTGCAGCTTGGCGACCGACTCGTCCACACCGGCGAAGGCCGGTGCAATGACCATTGCTGCGAACAACGCGCACGAGGCGCGAAAGAATGCGTTCACGATTTGACTCCCTGTTGTGCGTGACGGCGGATGACGGACAGCTGCTTCGCCAGGCTGGAATCGACCAGCGAAGGCAGCAGGCGGTTGATGCGGACGAACAGCTTTTCGGGCCAGCCCAGGTGGCGCTCGGCGCGTGCGCCGTCGAGCAGCTTCAGCAGTTCGGCGGCGACGTGCTCCGGCGCGTCGCTGGCGACGCCAAGCTCGGCGTTCAGTGCCACCTGGGCCGGACTGTTCAGCGCGGTGCGGGTGGCGCGCGGCGCCAGGTAGCGCAGCTGTACGCGGCTGCCGGCCAGCTCGCGACGCAGCGCCTCGGTGAAGCCACGCAGCGCGAACTTGCTGGCGCAGTAGGCGACGCTGCCCGGGTGGCCGATGTCGCCGAGGATGGAGCCGACGTTGACCACCTGCGCCCGCGCCTGACGGTGCAGCGCTGGCAGCAGCGCGTGCGTCAGCAGCATCGGCGCGACGACATTGGTGTGCACGATGCGTTCTATCTGCGCGTCCGACTGGTCCTCGAACCAGGCCAGCTCGCTGACGCCGGCATTGTTGATGAGCAGGTCCGGCCCGCCCGGCAGCGCTTCGGCGGCGATCACCACGGCGGCGCGCCCGACGGCCGTGCCGAGATCGGCGGCGACGGTGCGCACCTGCGTGCCGGGTGTCCGGCGGACAAGGTCGTCGGCCAGTGTCGCCAGTTTCGACGGGTCGCGGCCGACCAGCAGCAGCGCGGCGGCGCGCGGCGCCAGCGCGTGCGCCATCGCGCTGCCGATGCCGCCGGCCGCACCGGTCAGCACGATCTTCAGTCCCTTGGTCATGCCGCGCACGCCTCGTCGCAGGCGGGCAGCGCGCGGAAGATGTCGCCGTAAAGGCGGAACATGACGCGCGCGACATGGATGACCGCCTGTCGGTCGTCCTCGTCGTCGAGACCATCCATCAGCGTGGCGAAGAAGCGCACGTGGTCCTGGTCCAGGCTGCCGTGCGAATTCAGGTAGGTGAAGGCGGCCGGTGGCAGGTGCAGCGTCTGCGCGATGCGCTCGGCCGCCGTGGTCGCGATCTGCACGCTGGTGCCTTCTAGCACATGCACCATGCCGAAGAAGCCGACCGGATTCTTGCGTGCGATGCAGTCGTAGGCGTAGGACACCATCAGTTCGGTCTCGATGGCGGGTTCGGACATGCGCGCAGCTTCACGGTCTCCGCCGCAGGCGACGATGTCGTCGAGTATCCATTCCTCGTGGCCGATTTCCTCGTCGATGTACTCGGCCACCGCGCGACGCAGCGATTCGTGCCGCGCCGGCAGCCGTGCGCCGCAAGCCATCAGCAGCGGCACCGTGTGGCGCACGTGGTGGAAGGCTTCGCCGAGGAAGGCGCGGTACTGGCGCAGCGTGACGCGGCCGGCCAGCGCGTCCTGGATGATGGGCGCGCTCAGCAGGTGAGCGCGTTCGGCGGCGGTTTCGTGTTGCAGGCGTTCATGAAAAGACATGTCGGTTCTCTCCGCGGGCATCCCCGCATTCGTACAGCTCGGCGATGCGTTCGCCGTAGCAGGTCCACACCGCGTCACGGCGCACGCGGCCGTTGTCGGTCGCCAGACCGTTGGCGGGGGAAAAGGGGGAATCGGCGCGCAGGTAGACGCCGATGCGTGCGTAGTCGGGCAGCCGTGCGTTGGCGGCGGCGACCGCGGCATCGAGCGCCGCGTCCGGCAGATCGCCGCGCGGCACGATGACTGCGGCAAGCGTCGGCCGCGCCTCGCCGAATACGACCACCTGCGCCACCGCGGGCGAGGCGAGCAGTTCGGCTTCCGGCCATTCGGGCGATACGTTGCGACCGAAACTGGTGATGATCTGGTGCTTCAGGCGGCCGGTCACGTGCAGCCGGCCGTCGGCGTCGAGGCGGCCGATGTCGCCGGTCGCCAGCGGGCCGTCCGGCAGCGCCGGCGCACCTAGATAGCCGGGCAGCCGCGGCCCGTCGACCAGGATTTCGCCGCGTGCCGACAGTTCGACACGCAGATGCGGCAACACCCGCCCGACCGCGCCCGGCGGGTCCGACGGCAGATTGAGCGCGACCACCGACCCGGCCTCCGACAGGCCGTAGCCCTCGCAGGCCGGAATGCCGAGCGCGCGCGCGCGCTCGATCAGGTCGGGCGACACGCGCGCGCCGCCGACCGCGACCAGTTTCAGGCCGCGCGGCGCGGGCAGGCCGGCGTCGACCGCCGCCACCAGCGCGGTCAGCATCTGCGGCAGCAGGAGGAGGCTGTCCGGCTGCCAGCGCTCGAGCGCTGCCAACGCCGCACGCGGGTCGAAACGGCTGGAACCGCTGAGGCCGACTTCGGCCAGCGGCGGCACGACACACTGCGCGCCGGCCAGCCAGGCCGCATCGGCGCCGGCGACGTTCTCCAGCAGCACGGCCAGCGGCAGCATGCAGAGATGGCGGCGGATGCCGAGTTCGCGCGCGATACCGGCGACCGACACGCTCACCGCCGACAGCTGCTCCGTGCTCAGGCATACGCCTTTGGGCTGGCCGGTGGTGCCCGAGGTGAAGGTGATCTTGGCAGTGCCGTGCGGCAGCGCCACCTCGGCCACATCGTTGCGGCCGAACAGCGACAGCGCGCCAACCGCCATCGGCGCGACGCGCTCAGCGCGCAGCGCCGCGGCCCGCGCTGCGTCGTCGGTCAGCAGCAGGCGCGCACCGGCGGCGTCGAGCGCGTGCCGGCACTGGTCGTCGGTGAAGAAGGTGGGCAGCGGCAGCAGCACGCGGCCAGCCATGCGCACCGTGCGGTCGGCCAGCAGCCAGTCAGGACCATTGTCGGCGAGCAGCGCGACGACCTCACCGTCGTGCGCGCGCAGTGCGCGCGCCAGTGCGTCGATGCGCGCGGCCACTGCGGCGGCGTCGAGCACGCCGTCGCGACCGGCCACGGAGGGCGACAGCTGTTCGCCGCTCATGCCGCCTGCTCGCCCACGGTGTGCAGGCCGCTGACGATACGGCCGACCATGACGGTCGGGCTGTTGCGGTAATACGTTCCCCAGCCGTCCTCGCCGTCGTGCAGCCGTGCCGGATCAGCCGGCGCCACCGGGAAAATGGGTATGCCGAGGCGGACGAAGGAATTGGCCAGCGCGCGGGTGGCGGTGAACACCACGTAATCGAGACCGCGCGCATACAGGTGGCGGGTGGCCAGCGCGATCAGTTGCCGCCCCATGCCGGCCGACGTCGCCGCCATATTGCCGACCTCGGCCAGCGCCGAGCGCGCAACCGGCTCGCGCAGCACCGCCGACAGCGCCTGTTCGAGCGGCAGGTCCAGATACTGTTCGACGAACACATGCGGTCTTGCCACCGGCAGCGAATAGCCGAGCGCCGCCTGCCACTGGCCGTCGGCCCCGCGCACGCCGAGCAGCGTGTCAGCGAAATGCCGGATCACCGCGCCGTAGCTGCGGAAGAAGCAGCCGGCGATGAAACGTTCGAGCGAGGCCCTCGCCGGGTGGCCGTGGCCGACCACTTCCAGAACGGGTTCGCCCTCTTCGTCCGGCATGCGCAACCCGATCACGCAGGCGCGCAGCGACGCGGCGCCTCCGGAACGGGCCTGCAGCGGGGTCAGTGCAATCAGCGCGGCGGTGTGCGGCATCGCTTGCCTCCTTTTCGATGGAGGCATGCTCGCGGCTGAAGATTAAGCGGCCCTTAACTGCCCTGGCCGGCCTGCAACAGAACGTTTCCGGCGCAGGAAGCCCTAAACTCACGTCCTGAACGAAAGCCGGAACCCGACATGCATCCCTATTCCGAACGCCGCGCCCGCCTGATCGAACGCATGGGATCGGGCGTGGCCGTCATCGCCACCGCCCCCGAACGCGCGCGCAACCGCGACACCCACTACGGCTACCGCCACGACAGCTACTTCTATTACCTGACCGGTTTCGCCGAGCCGGAAGCGGTGCTGGTGCTGGTCGCCGGCGACAGCCCGCGCAGCATCCTGTTCTGCCGCGAAAAGAACGAGGAAAGGGAAATCTGGGACGGCTGGCGCCACGGCCCCGACGCAGCGCGCGAGAAATTCGGCTTCGACGAAGCCCACGTATATGGCGAACTGGACGCGAAGCTGCCCGAACTGCTGGCCAACCAGCCGCGCCTGCACTACGTGATCGGCGAGGACGCAGCGTGGGACCAGCGCATGATGGCCGCACTGAACGCTGTGCGCGCCCAGGTGCGCGCCGGCCGCCAGGCGCCGTCCGAGCTGCTGGACATCCGCCAGCCGCTGGACGACATGCGACTGATCAAGGACCTGCACGAACAGACGCTGATGCGCCGCGCCGCCGACATTTCCGCCCGCGCCCACCGGCGCGCGATGCAGGCCACCCGCCCCGGTGCGATGGAATACGAGATCGAGGCGGAAATCCTGCACGAATTCCGCCGCAGCGGTTCGGAAGCGCCGGCCTACGGTTCCATCGTCGCCGGTGGCGCCAACGCCTGCGTACTGCACTACGTGTCGAACGACGCAGAACTGCACGGCGGCGACCTGCTGCTGATCGACGCCGGCTGCGAACTGGGCGGCTACGCCTCGGACATCACCCGCACCTGGCCAGTCAGCGGCCGCTTCAACGCGGCACAGCGCGACGTCTACCAGCTGGTGCTGGATTCACAGACCGCCGCCTTCGCCGAAGTGAAGCCGGGCGCGCGTTTCATCGACTACCACGACGCCGCGGTCAAGGTGCTGGCGCAGGGCATGCTGGACCTCGGCCTGCTCAAGGGTTCGCTCGACGAAGTGATCGACAAGGGCGATTACCGCCGTTTCTACATGCACCGCACCGGCCATTGGCTGGGCATGGACGTGCATGACGCCGGCGAGTACCGCCCGCGCGGCGGCGGCCCGAACGAATGGCGCACGCTTGAAGCCGGCATGGTGCTGACGGTCGAGCCCGGCTGCTACATCCGCCCGGCCGACGACGTGCCGGAGGCCTTCTGGAACATCGGCATCCGCATCGAGGACGACGTCATCGTCACCGCCGACGGCTGCGACATCTACACCGCAGCCGCGCCCAAGACCATCGCCGACATCGAAGCCGTGATGGCCGAGGCGCGCGGATGAGCGAGGTCATCGTTGCACCGCCGCTCGATGCCTTCATCGTCGGCGCCGGACCGGTCGGGCTGGCAGCCGGCTGCGCCTTGCGTGCAGCCGGCCTGCGGGTGGTCGTGGCCGACGCCGGCCCGGCCGAGCGCGCGCTGGAAGACACGCGGGTGATCGCGCTGTCGGCCGGCTCGCGCGACATCCTGCGCACGCTGCAGGCCTGGCCAAGCGCTGATGCGACGCCGATCGGCACCATCCACATTTCGCAGCGCGGTCATTTCGGCCGCACCGAACTGCGCGCCGCCGACTACGGCCTCGACGCGCTGGGCCACGTCGCGCGCGCCGGTACCGTGGTGCGCGCCTTGCGCAGCCGCGCGCAGGCGCTCGGGCTCGATGTGCGACACGAGCTCGCCGTCACCGGCGCCCGTGAGGACGGAGACCTTGTCCAGGTCGACACCGCCGCCGGCACCTTCGCCACACGAGTGCTGATCTGGTGCGAAGGCCGCATCGCCGACGACGAGGCGCTGGCGCGCAGCCGCGACTACGGCCAGCACGCGGTGATCGCGCTGGCCACGCCAATGCGTCCGCACGGTCACGTCGCCTACGAACGATTCACGCCGGACGGTCCGGTCGCGCTGCTGCCCTGTGGCCGCGACTACGCCGTCGTCTTCACCTGTGCCGCGGCCGAAGCCAGCGCACTGCGCGACGAGCCGGATACGCAGTTCCTCGCCCGCCTGTCCGACGCGCTCGGCGGCCGCGTGCAGTTCTCCGCGCTGGGCCCGCGCAGCGCCTGGCCGCTGACGCTGCGCATGCGCGCCGACGTCGTACGCGGACATCAGATGTGGCTGGGCAATGCCGCCCAGACGCTGCACCCGGTGGCCGGCCAGGGGCTGAACCTCGCACTGCGCGACGTCGGCCAGCTGGCCGAGTGCCTGCTGCCGGTGCTGGCGCGCGGTGAGGGCGACATTGCCGAAGTGCTCGAACGTTACGGCCGGCTGCGTCGCACCGACCGCGCGGCGACCGGCGGTTTCACCGACGCGCTGGTGCGCATCTTCGGCATCGGTGCCGGCCACCCGCTGCTCGGCCCGCTCGCCGGTCACGCCCGCGGCGCCGCGCTCGCCCTGCTCGACGCCTGTCCGCCGGCGCGCCAGTTCATCGGCCGGCGCATGATGTTCGGCGCGCGCGGCTGGTAAGTGCCGGCAGCAGCGCGGTAAGGACGCAGTTCCTCGCCGCGCCGCCGGCCGGCCCCTAGAATCCGCGCACCCCATGCCCGCTGGCTGCGCATGCTGTTCAACTCCTACGCCTTCCTGTTCGCCTTCCTGCCCATCACGCTGGTCGGCTATTTCCTGCTCGGACGGCGTTCGGTCACGCTGGCAGCGGGCTGGCTGGCGCTGGCGTCGCTGTTCTTCTACGGCTGGTGGGACGCGCGTTACCTGCCGCTGCTGATCGGCTCCATCCTGTTCAACTACCTGACCGGGCGCGCCATCGCGACCCGCGCCGGCACGCCGGCCGCGGGCCGCCTGCTCGCACTGGGCATCACGGCCGACCTCGCGCTGCTGGTCGGCTACAAGTACAGCGCGCTGTTCATCGACACCGCCAACCGGATGGCCGACCTGGGCCTGCCGGTACCCGACATCGTGCTGCCGCTGGGCATTTCGTTCTTCACCTTTACGCAGATCGCCTTCCTGGTCGACGCTTGGGCAGGCAAGGTGCATGAGACGCGGCTGATCAGCTACACGCTGTTCGTGACCTATTTTCCGCACCTGATCGCCGGGCCGGTGCTGCATCACGGCGAAATGATGCCGCAGTTCGAAAAGGCCCGGAATTTCCGACCGCATCTGAACAATTTCCTGATCGGCGGCAGCATTTTCGTGTTCGGCCTGGCGAAGAAGGTGCTGCTCGCCGACAACCTGGCACCGCTGGCCGGCGCGGTATTCGACCGCAGCAGCGAACCCGGCCTGCTGGTGGCGTGGGGCGGCGTGCTGGCCTACACCTTCCAGCTCTACTTCGACTTCTCCGGCTATTCGGACATGGCCATCGGCCTGTCGCGGCTGTTCGGCGTCAAGCTGCCGCTGAACTTCGATTCGCCCTACAAGGCAGCCACCATTTCCGACTTCTGGCGGCGCTGGCACATGACGCTGTCGCGCTTCCTGCGCGACTATCTCTACATCCCGCTCGGCGGCAACAAGCACGGACCGCTGCGCCGCTACGGCAACCTGATGGTGACCATGCTGCTCGGCGGCCTGTGGCACGGCGCCGGCTGGAACTTCCTGCTATGGGGCGGCCTGCACGGCGCCTATCTGTGCATCCAGCACGCCTGGTCGTCGATGTTCCGGCTGCCGCGACCGCTCGCCGTGCTGCTCACCTTCGTCGCCGTGGTCGTCGCCTGGGTGTTCTTCCGCGCCACCAGCCTGCCGGTCGCGTTCGATCTCTTGGCCGGCATGGCGGGGGCACACGGCATCGGCCTGCCGGAGGCGATCGGGCTGCGCCTCGGTCCGCTCAAGCCGCTGCTGCTGGATCTGGGCATCGAGTACTACGGCGGCGGCGGCGAACAGTTCGTCAGCACCTGGTGCTGGGTGACGGTGGCGGCCGTGATCGCCTTCGCCTGCCCGAACACGCAGCAGATCCATGCGCGGCTCAGGCCGGCGATCGAACGGGTGCGGCCGCTGCGCGGCAGCCTGCACTTTTCACTGCGCCCGCGCTGGGCGATCGGACTGGGCCTCGCGAGCACGCTGTGCGTGCTGGCGCTGTCGCGGCCGTCCGAATTCCTCTATTTCCAGTTCTGACCATGGCGCCGCGCCGCCGCTTCGCCCGTCTGTGGCTCCTCACGCTGGCGCTGTCGCTGGCTGCGGTCGCACTGTTCAACGCCTTCATCGACCCGTGGGGACTGCACGGGCTGGTGCGCATCGACGGTGTGAACGCGGTCAAGATCCGTCCCGAGCGGGCGATCGGCGAGCTCAAACTGGCACGCGCGCTGCGCCACCGGCCGGACGCTCTCATCCTCGGCAACTCGCGCGCCGACATCGGTATGGACCCGACTCACGGCAGCGTCGTTGCGCTCGCGCGCCGGCCCTTCAATCTGGCGGAACCGGGAGCCCGCCTGACCGCCCAGGTGCACCAGCTCGAAGCGCTGCTGTCTGCCGGACATCGCCCGCGTCTGCTGCTGGTCGGGCTGGAACTGTTCGATCTGCTGAACGCCGAACCGCTGCGCCGCACCGACTGGCGGCCGCGCGACGACCTGTGGGCGCAGCAGCGTGTGACGCGGTTGCAGAGCGTGATCACTCTGTCAGCGCTCGGCGACAGTCTGCTCACGCTGCGCGCGCAACACGACCCTCACGCGGCGACGCTGCGCGACGACGGCTTCAACCCGCTGCGCGACTACGAAGGCATGGCGGCGCGCGAAGGCTACGCGCCGCTGTTCCGTCAGCGCGCCGCCGAAAACGCCCGTCGCATCGGTGCTCACCGCTGGCCGTCGCGGCTCGATGCGACGGCCGATTTCATCGCGCTGCGCCGCCTGCTCGAACTGGCTGACCAGCACGACATCCGCGTCGAGTGCTTCACCTACCCCTACCACGCGCACATCCTCGGCACGCTGCACCGGGCAGGCCTGATGGACGAAGTCGCCGCATGGAAGCAGGCGCTGGCTGACACGGTCCATGCCGCCGCTGCGCAGGGTGCGAACGTCAGGCTGTGGGATTTCGTCGCCGTCACGCCTGAAACAACGGAAGCGGTGCCGCCGCCGGGCGACCGGCACAGCGTCACGCACTGGTACTGGGAAGGCGGGCATTTCAAGGCGGCGCTCGGACACCGCATGCTGGAGCGGATGCTGGGCACGGGCGGTACGGAAAACTTCGGCCGCCAACTGCCGCCGGAAGCGGTCGCCACCGATACGCTGGCGCGCGACGTCGAGGCGCTGCTGGCGGCACGCGCCGATCTGGACGCCGATCTTGACCGCGCCTTCGCGACAGCCGGGCTCGACTGAGCTCCCCGGATACGCCCTGCCACCGGCGGGCTTCGCTGCAGATTTTCTCTGCACCGCCGCATCGGGGTAGAATCGCGCCCCTGCCCGTCCGTATACCGTCCCCACCCACCATGCAGTTCGTCGGCTTCAACCTGCGGAACAACCTTTTCGTCGCGCCCATGGCCGGCGTGACCGATAGACCCTTCCGCCAGCTGTGCAAGAAGCTGGGTGCCGGACTGGCCGTGTCGGAAATGGTCACGTCCAATTCCCTGCTCTATGGCAGCGCGAAGACGCAGCGCCGCGCGAACCACGACGGCGAGGTGGCACCGATCTCGGTGCAGATCGCCGGCGCCGACCCGAAGATGATGGCCGACGCCGCCCGCCACAACGTTGACCGCGGCGCCCAGATCATCGACATCAATATGGGCTGTCCGGCGAAGAAGATCTGCAACGTGATGGCCGGTTCGGCGCTGATGCAGGACGAGCCGCTGGTCGAGCGCATCCTGGAGGCGGTGGTCAAGGCGGTGCCGGACACTCCGGTCACGCTGAAGATGCGCACCGGCTGGAACCGCGACAACAAGAACGCACCGCTGCTGGCGCGCGTGGCCGAGCAGTGCGGCATCCGCGCGCTGGCCATCCATGGCCGCACGCGCGCCGACCAATACACCGGCCACGCCGAGTACGACACCATCCGCGCGGTGAAGGCCGCAGTGAACATTCCGGTGATCGCCAACGGCGACATCACGACGCCGCAGAAAGCGCGTGAGGTTCTGGCGATCAGCGGCGCCGACGGCGTCATGGTTGGCCGCGCCGCCCAGGGCCGGCCGTGGATCTTCCGCGAGATCGAACACTTCCTCGCCACCGGCGAACTGCTGGCGCCGCCCGAAGTGTCGGAAATCCATCGCGTCTGCCGCGAGCACATCGAAGACCTGTACGGCTTCTACGGCACCGACAGCGGCGTGCGCATCGCCCGCAAGCACATATCCTGGTACACCAAGGGCCTGGTCGGTTCCGCCGCCTTCCGCCACGCGATGAACCAGCTCGAGGGCACGACCGCGCAGCTGGCGGCCATCGACGAATTCTTCGGTCGCATGGCGGCCGACAACGACAGGCTCGCCTACGAGCCGGAATCCACCGAAGACGAGACGCAGGTACTGGCCGCCTGAGCGCCTGAGCACGGCGCAGTATCGGGACGGACCATCAGGGAGACGCCGCCATGAGCGGACGCAGTGATATTGCCGAGTGCGTGAGGCACTCGCTGGAACGTTATTTCCGCGATCTGGATGGCGAAGCGCCGAGCGACATCTATGACATGGTACTGCGCCAGATGGAGCGCCCCATGCTCGAGGTGGTGATGCGCGAAGCCGAAGGCAACCAGACGCGCGCTGCCGACATGCTCGGCATGAACCGCAACACGCTGCGGCGCAAGCTCACCGACCACGGCATGATCTGAGCGGCGCCCCGGCACCGCCCACCGAATTCCTCAACCTCCCACTGGAACGGCGCATGAAAGTACAGCGTGCATTGATCAGCGTATCCGACAAAACCGGCATCGTTGAATTCGCCACCGCCCTGACCGGGCTTGGCATCGAACTGCTGTCCACCGGCGGCACCGCATCGCTTCTGGCCAATGCCGGCCTGAAGGTGACCGAGGTGGCCGACCACACCGGCTTCCCGGAAATGCTGGATGGCCGCGTCAAGACGCTGCACCCGCGCATCCACGGCGGCCTGCTCGCCCGGCGCGAAGTCGAGGCCCACATGCAGGCGCTGGCGGAACACGACATTCCGACCATCGATCTGCTGGTGGTGAATCTGTACCCGTTCGAGGCGACGGTGGCCAAGGCTGGCTGCACGCTGGAAGACGCGATCGAGAACATCGACATCGGCGGCCCGGCCATGGTGCGTTCGGCAGCCAAGAACTGGCGCGGTGTCGGCGTGCTGACCGACGCCTCGCAGTACGCGGGCGTGCTGGACGAACTGCGCGCGAACGGCGCGCTGTCCGACGCCACCCGCTTCGCGCTGTCGGTCGCCGCCTTCAACCGCATTTCGAACTACGACGCCGCGATCAGCGACTACCTGTCGGCACTGAACGCCGATGGCACGCGCGCCGAGTTCCCGGCCCAGTCCAACGGCCGCTTCGTCAAGATCCAGGACCTGCGCTACGGCGAGAACCCGCACCAGCGCGCCGCCTTCTACCGCGACCTGTACCCGGCGCCGGGTTCGCTGGTCAGCGCGAAACAGCTGCAGGGCAAGGAACTGTCGTACAACAACATCGCCGACGGCGACGCCGCCTGGGAATGCGTGAAGAGCTTCGACAGCGGCGCCTGCGTGATCGTCAAGCACGCCAACCCCTGCGGCGTGGCGCTCGGTGCGACCCCGCTGGAAGCCTACCGCAAGGCCTTCGCCACCGATCCGACCTCGGCCTTCGGCGGCATCATCGCCTTCAACATGCCGGTGGATGCAGCAACCGCCGAAGCAGTAAGCGGCCAGTTCGTCGAGGTGCTGATGGCACCCGCCTTCACCGCCGACGCGCTGAAACTGCTGGCCGCCAAGGCCAATGTGCGCGTGCTCGAAATCCCGCTCGACGGCGTCGATGCCAAGGGCGCGACCGCCTGGGCACGCGGCCGCAACCTGCATGACGTGAAGCGGGTCGGCTCCGGCCTGCTGATCCAGACCGCGGACGAACCGGAATCGCTGGACGGCCGTCTGAAGGTGGTGACCAAGCGCGCGCCGACCGCCCAGGAAATGACCGACCTCACCTTCGCCTGGCGCGTCGCCATGTACGTGAAGTCGAACGCCATCGTCTATTGCCGCGACGGCGCGACGGTCGGTGTCGGCGCCGGCCAGATGAGCCGCGTTGATTCGACGCGGATTGCGCGAATCAAGGCAGAGAACGCCGGTCTGACCATTGCCGGTTCGGTGGTGGCGTCGGACGCCTTCTTCCCGTTCCGCGACGGCGTGGACGTGCTGGCCGAAGCCGGTGCCAAGGCCATCATCCAGCCGGGCGGCAGCATGCGCGACGAAGAAGTGATCGCCGCTGCCGACGAGCACGGTCTGGCCATGGTGTTTACCGGCACCCGGCATTTCCGTCACTGAGCTGTACTCGCGCACGATTGAAGAAGGACGCATCATGAAACTGCTGGTCATCGGTTCAGGCGGACGCGAGCACGCCATCGCCTGGAAGCTCGCGCAGAGTCCGCGCGTGCAGAAGGTCTATGTCGCGCCAGGCAATGCCGGCACCGCACTGGAACCGAATATCGAGAACCTGCCGATCACCGATTTCGCCGAACTGATCAGCTTCGTCGAGAACGAGAACATCGCCTTCACCGTGGTCGGCCCGGAAGCGCCGCTGGCTGCCGGCGTCGTCGACTGCTTCCGCGTGCGCGGCCTGAAGATCTTCGGGCCGACCCGCAAGGCCGCCCAGCTCGAAAGCTCCAAGGACTTCGCCAAGCAGTTCATGGTGAAGAACAACATCCCGACCGCCCACTACCAGACCTTCACCGACGCCGCCGCTGCGCGTGCCTATGTCGACGAGATGGGCGCGCCCATCGTGATCAAGGCCGACGGCCTGGCGGCCGGCAAGGGCGTCGTCGTAGCGATGACGCTGACCGAAGCGCACGCCGCGATCGGCAACATGCTGCCGGGCGACGACGGCGGCAAGTCACGCGTGGTGATCGAGGAATTCCTGCAGGGCGAGGAAGCCAGCTTCATCGTCATGTGCGACGGCCAGAGCGCGCTGCCGCTGGCCACCAGCCAGGACCACAAGCGCCTGCTGGATGGCGACGCCGGCCCCAACACCGGCGGCATGGGCGCCTATTCGCCGGCGCCGGTGGTGACGCCGGAAATCCACGCCCGCGTGATGCGCGAAGTGATCCAGCCGGTGCTGACCGGCATGGCGCTCGACGGCCTCCCCTTCACCGGCTTCCTGTACGCCGGCCTGATGATTTCGCCTGAGGGCGACATCAAGGTGCTGGAATTCAACTGTCGCATGGGTGACCCGGAAACCCAGCCCATCATGATGCGGCTGAAGACCGATCTGGTCGACCTGATGGAAGCCG
The DNA here is from genome assembly GCF_038066675.1 of Methyloversatilis sp. NSM2. NCBI lineage: Bacteria > Pseudomonadati > Pseudomonadota > Betaproteobacteria > Nitrosomonadales > Sterolibacteriaceae > Methyloversatilis > Methyloversatilis sp. NSM2. Next base: position 218,027 of record NZ_JBBUKV010000017.1, on the reverse strand, counting down.
CGCTCGACTACAAGCTGTCCGAAGCCAGTACCGACTGGGACCGCCGCGTCGCACTCGGCATCGTCATGGCAGCCGCCGGCTACCCGGACGCGCCGCGCAAGGGCGACGTGATCAACGGCCTGCCGGCCGCGACGGCGGAGGGCCACGTGTTCCACGCCGGCACCACCGAGCGTGACGGCAAGGTGGTGACCAACGGTGGCCGCGTGCTCTGCGTGACCGCGCTCGGCGACACCGTCAAGCAGGCGCAGCGCGCCGCCTACGCGCTGTGCGACCAGATCCAGTTCGACGGCGCCCAGTTCCGCCGCGACATCGGCCACCGGGCGGTGCGGCGATGAGCACGCGGGCGGAAACGGTCCGCGCCTGGCTGCTCGATCTGCAGGACCGCATCATCGGCGGTCTCGAAACGGCGGACGGCTCGCCCTTCCTGACCGACGGCTGGGTGCGCGGCCCGGAAGAACGGCTGCAGGGCGACGGCCGCACGCGGCTGATCGAGGAAGGCAAGCTGTTCGAGCGCGGCGGCTGCAACTTCTCGCACGTGCGCGGCGACACCTTGCCGCCGTCGGCCTCGGCCAACCGCCCAGATCTCGCCGGGGCGTCGTTCGAGGCGATGGGCGTGTCACTGGTGCTGCATCCGCGCAACCCCTACGTGCCGACCGTGCACCTGAACGTGCGCTTCTTCACCGCGCAGCCGAAGAGCGGCGACGCGGTGTGGTGGTTCGGCGGCGGCATGGATCTGACGCCCTATTACGGCGTCGAAGAGGATGCAGCCCACTTCCACCGTAGCTGCCGCGACGCGCTGGCGCCCTTCGGCGCCGACACCTGGGCGCGCTACAAGAAGTGGTGCGACGATTATTTCTACCTGAAGCACCGCAAGGAAGCGCGCGGCATCGGCGGCGTGTTCTTCGACGACCTCGGCGCGGACGGCGAAGTGAGTTTCGACCACGCCTATGGGCTGACGCAGGCCGTCGGCAACGCCTTCCTCGACGCCTACCTGCCCATCGTCGAGCGTCGTCGCGACACGCCCTACGGTGAGCGGGAACGCGACTTCCAGGCCTACCGGCGCGGTCGCTACGTCGAATTCAACCTGGTGTTCGACCGCGGCACGCTGTTTGGCCTGCAGTCGGGCGGGCGCACCGAGTCCATCCTGATGTCGATGCCGCCGGTCGTGAAGTGGCGCTACGACTGGCACCCCGCCGACGGCTCGCCGGAGGCGAAGCTCTACACCGACTTCCTCCCGCCGCGGGACTGGATATAGCAGGCGTTCGCGAAGCATTGCTTCGCGCCTGCGAAACCGGCCGCTCGCCAGTGCTGCGCGAGCTCAGCCTGAGAATCAAAAAAACGGGCACCTCAAGGGTGCCCGAACCGGGACTGCAGGAAGAACCTTTTGGCTTGCCCGCCGGCCTTCAGGCTTGTGGCCCTGGACCGGCGAACCCGCTCAAACTCAGAAGCGATAACCGATACCGACCGAATAAAGCATCGGGTCGATGCCCAGCTTGGTTACCTTGGCGCCGCCGGCGCCCTTGATGAAGATGTCAGTGTCGATAGCAACGTACTTGACGTCGAAGTTCAGGAACCACTTCGGCGCGATCTGCACGTCGGCACCGACCTGTGCCGCCCAGCCGAAGCTGCTGCGGTCGATGCGCAGCGGCACGCTGCCGCCGAGAACGGTGCCGGCATCCAGATCGACGCTGGAGAAGCGCGTGTAGTTCAGGCCAAGACCGGCGTACGGACGGATCGTGCCTTCGGGATTGAAGTGGTACTGCAGCGTCAGCGTCGGCGGCAGGTGCTTGACTGAACCGATGCCCACACCGCCCAGTTCCACGTCATGCTTCTGCGGATAGGTCAGGATCAGTTCGGCGGCGATGTTCTTGGTGAAGAAGTAGGTGATGTCGATTTCCGGGAACACCTTGTTCTCGGCTTCGACATCGATCGGCAGGCCCAGACCGCCCGAATTGTCATTGTCCGGGTTCATGTACAGCGCACGTGCGCGCACCATCCAGTTGCCTTCATCAGCCGCGTTCGCCACGCCTGCCACGGCAGCCAGTGCTGCCACACCCACCCACTTGATCGCCTTCATTTTTACGTGCTCCAGAGGATTTAAACCGCATTCGGTGACGGCAGTATCCTCAAGAGGCGAAAACCCCACGTTGACCAAGGTCAATCGGCGGCGAAGTCTCCACGGCGGAGCTTTTCGATACGTTGTGCGCTATCCGGATGGCTTGAAAGCCAGCCCGCAGCCGTGCCATCCTCGCGCGCGCCGTGCGCGCGGGCGAGGCGTTCGAGCATGTCGGCCAGCAGCGCCGGCGAGCGCCCCTGACCGCGCAGCGCGCACGCCGCGTAGGCGTCGGCTTCCTGTTCCATGCCGCGCGAATAGCCCGACTGCAGCAGCACGGTGGGCGCCATCGCGAGCAGGCTGCTCACGTCACCGGCGTACCAGGTCATGAACAGCGCGACGGCCGACCCCTGCAGCACCATGCGCATGCCATGCCTGAGTTCGACGTGTCCGAGTTCGTGCATCAGTACCGCCAGCACCTGTTCGTCATCGTCGGCCAGCGCGACCAGTTGGTCGGTGACGATGAGCGAGCCGTCGGGCAGCGCAAATGCGTTGGCACCGACCGATCCGCCCGAGCGGAACAGCAGCGTGTGCGGCAGCGTGCTGCGCGCGGCGAGCGCCGAGCGCAACTGCTGCTGGCGTGCCTCGTCGAGCTTGCTCGGTGCGAGCAGGCGGTCGTCCAGCAGTTCGAGCGCCTGCTGCGACATGGCCGCCACCACCGCCTGCGGCACGTGCGGCGCCGCCATGCCGGCCGCCCACGGCAAGCCGTAGCGTGCGCCCAGCCAGACGATGAGGATCAGCGCTGCGACGGCACCGAGCACGACGCGCGCATCGAAGGCCCAGCGTACCGTCGCACGGTCGCGGTGACCGCTGGCGTCGAGGATCTGCGCCAGCGCGGCATGATCGCGCACCTCGACGTGCGCACCGTCGGCGAAGGTGATCAGCCGCGGCGCCGCCCCCATCGGCTCGGACAGACGCAGCGTAGCCAGCGGCTCGCGGCGCGCGACACCGTCGGCCTGCACGTGCAGTGCGTCGCCGTCGAGCTCGATGGTCGCCGCGTGCGCCCGCGCGCTGACACCGTCGAAATACAGAGCCGCAACTGACGGCATGTCAGAGCGCGATGTCGACGTCGAACAGATCGGCTGCCTCCTCGCCGGTCGCCGCCACGTCCTGCGACTGACCGGCGACGAAGTCGTCGAGCGGACCGGCGCTGATCATCGTGACGCTCTCGATCCGGTAGCGCGCGAGCCTGATCGCGGCGAAAGGCATGAACAGGCCGAAGGTGCAGACGATGGCAATCAGGTTGGTCAGCGTGATCGCGTACAGCGTGCGGGCACGGGCACGCGACTCGAAGCGATGCGGGCCGAGTCGCGTGTTGTTCCACACCAGGTTCTGCAGGCGTGCAAGCAGATAGGGCTGAACCAGCATGAGCACGGCCAGCCAGCCGAGAAACAGAAGTATCGGCAGCATGGACAGACTTTCCGGCCCACCGCCACTCAGCGCGAAGAGACCCACCATCATTGCCCCCATCACGAGCAGCCCCGCCAGAAGGAGCAGGAACAGGACGCCGTACATCCTGTAGAAGGCGGACACCGGCACATCCAGACGAAAACGCGTGGTGCCGAAGCGTGTGTTGTCGAGCTGATAGCGCTTCATGCGCTGGTGCCACATCGGCGCCAGCAGGTAGAGCGTGAGTACGGACAGCAGCGGCCACATCAGGAAGACCGAGTAAGCCCCCCTCTCGTCGCCATCGAAGGCGAAGCGCAGGCCGCGCCAGCTGGTGTTGCGGGCGCGGAACTTCAGCGAGCGCATCAGCAGCATCGGCATTACGGCGGCCAGCACGATGGCGACCGCAATGCCGAGGACGGGCGAGAACTCGAATGACAGGTTGTAGGCGACCAGCAGGATGACACCGATCACCCGTCCCTTCAGGATGGCGCGCGGATCCCCGTGGTAGTCGAAGGCCGCACCGCCCAGCGTGGTATGACGATGGAAGTACTGCAGCCGCCGGACCTTGGCCCAGGCGGAGTAGATGCCCAGCGTGACGATGCTGAGCAGCAGGTTGACGATCCAGATGCCGAAGTATTCGGCACCGCGGCCGGAGAAGATGAGCGCCTCCGCGTGCGGCGCGCCGGAAGGCCCGAAGGGGTCGGCAGGCGGCTGCGCCGCGACGTCACTTTCGAAGGGATTGTTCATGTCTCGCCCGCGCCGATGATCACGCGCGGATCATGACATAGGCACAGCGACGCGGTTCACTTCATCAGAGCCGCAGCGCGGAAATGTGCCCGTGCATCGTCGGGTCGCTCCAGGTGCTCGGCCAGCAGCGCCAGTTCGACATGGACGATGCGCGACGGCTGCACCGCCAGTGCCGCTTCGAGATAGCTCTGCGCCTTGCCCCACAGCTGCTGCGTGCGGCACAGGCGGCCGAGCGCGAGCAGCAGTTCGGCATCGTCCGGATGGTCGCGCAGCCAGGCCTCGGCCCGGGCGATGCGCGCCAGCGCGTCGGCGCCGTCGGAGTGCGCGTACAGCGTCATCAGCGACGATTCCCAGCCGCGCTCGATCTGCGCCTCGATCAGCTTGCGCGCCTGCGCGAACTGGCCGGCGGCGACCAGCGCCTCGCACATCGCGCGCACCACCTGCGCGTCCTCACGCTCGACCGACGGCAGGCTCTTCCAGTAGGCGTCCAGTTCCGACGGATCGATGTCGTGCAGCGCCCCCATGTGCGCCTGGCGCCGGACCGGCGCCGCCTGTTCCGGCGTCAGCGCACGGTGCTTCTGCAGCAGACGCACCACACGCAGCAGGCCGCCCCAGTCGCCGAGGCCGCGGCGGGCGCGCATCGCCAGACGCAGCGCAGCGACATGGCGCTGGCCGCCCGACTGCAGCACGTCGATGCGCTCCAGCGCGTCACCGTATTCGCGGCGGTCGGTCAGGATGTCGGCTTCGGTCATCAGGCGCGCAGTGCGCAGATCGTCGAAGCGCTCGGCCTGGCGCAGCCACTCGTCGGCTTGTACCTGTTCGCGCATCGCGTGCGCCGCGCGGGCACCGATGAGCGCGGCCAGGCCGGGCGACTCGCCGCCCTCGACCGCTACCCGCGCGCTGCGCTGCGCATGGCCGTAGCGGCCTTCGAAGTAGAGCCGGGCCGCATCGCGCAGCGCGGTCACCGCACGATGGCGACGCTGGCGGGCACGATAGCGCGCGGCGCGCGCCGGCATACGCATCAGGCCATCGATGAAGTGGAACAGGCTGTACAGCAGCGCGACACCGAGCAGCAGCGTGACGATGAACAGGTTCAGCGACAGTTCGACGCGCCAGGGCGACCACTGGATCAGCACGAAGCCGTCATTGTGACGGGCGGCGATGACCAGACCGACAGCCAGCGCACACAGGCCGAGCAGCCACAGCAGCAGGCGCACCATCAGCGCTTCTCCTCGCGCGTGACGGTCGGGCGCTGACGCTGCGCCTTCAGCTGGGCCAGCGCACTCATCGATTCATTCAGCCCGGGCAGTGCCTCGCCCGGATCGACCGCTGCCAGCTGGCGCAGCGTGACCAGCGCGTTCTCGGTCTGGCGGGCGCGGGTGTCGTAATAGCGCTCGATCCACTCGCGCGCCAGCCGGATGTCCTCACGCCAGACGGCACCGTTGCGCTGCAGCAGCGCAACGCGCGCGTTGATCAGTCGAAGTTTCAGGTTCTCGCGCAGGAAGAAGCTGTGTTCCGGCGACAGCAACGCGGGATCGGGGCGGTCCAGGCGTTCGATGCGCACCAGCTGACGGACTTCCTCCCACACCGCCCGTGCCAGCCGCTGCGCCTGCGTCGGCTCCGCCCCCTTGTCGTCGCCGGCCGCTGCCGTCGACGCACCCCGGGCCGGCGAGCGTTCGAAGGCGAGCGGCAGCCCATCGACGACAGACAGCAGGGTGTCGATGCGCAGCGCCTGGCCGGACAGGTCGGCCATCGGCGCCCGGCGCAGCCGCTCCATGTCGTTCGCCATGGCACGGCGCAGCGGCAGGTAGCGGCCGGTATCGACGCGCGCCAGCCGCGCTTCGGCGCCGGACAGCGCACTGAGGGCGAGCTTGGCGTCGCCGGCCAGCTGCAGCTGCTGCTGGCCCAGCACCAGCGCATGCTCGACTTCGGCCAGCACGCGCTCGTCGTAACTGCGCACCAGGTCGTCGGCCAGATACTCATAGGCTTCTATGCGTGCCCGCAGTTCGGCCAGCTGCACTTCCTGGCTGCTCAGTCGCGTGCCGTAGCCAGCGATGCCAGCGGCCTCCTGTTCGGTCGCGCGGGTAGCCTGCGCCGCCTGTTCGCCGACCACCTCGACCCGCCTGTGCAGTTCGGACTCCAGTGCACGCATGCGCTGCAGCATCAGGAAGCTCGCCACGCCGAGTGCCACCAGCAACAGCAGCGACAGGCCCAGCGCCCACAGCGGAACGACGCCCTCGCGCTTCGACGACGCCGGCTGGGAGGCGGCTGCGCCGACGGGGGTGACAGGGGTATTCGGTGGTGTCTGCTCGCTCATGTCGTCAGTGAAGGTCGCGCGACGGCGACGAAAAGTAATCGGTCAGACCGGCCATCAGGCCGGCATCGGCGGGATCGGTTTCGATCACGCGGGAAAAGCCCTGTTCGCGTGCCTGCTCGGCAATGCGCGCGTGCGGCGCGAACAGCGGCAGCGCGCGCAGCGCGTCCGCGCAGTCCAGGCCGGGCAGCGCCAGCAGGTTACGCAGCGACTCCGACGAGGTGATAGTCAGCGCGTGCAGGGCGTCGCGTCGTACCGCTTCGCACAGCGGCGCGCCATCGCGCGGCGGCACTCGCCGGTAGCAGGTGACGTGTTCGACCGTCGCACCGCGCGCGCGCAGCGTGTCGCCGAGCAGTTCGCGGCCACCGTCGCCGCGGAAGATGAGCACCCGGCGCCCGGCCAGCGCGGTCGCCGACAGTTCGGGCAGCGCCAGCAGCGCCTCGGAATCGAAGCGGCCCTGCTGCGGCACGAGCACGCGGGCGATGCCGCGCGCGCGCAGCGCCTGCGCCGACTGCTCGCCCACCGTGGCTGCCGGCAGTTCTGCCGGCCAGGCACGCCGCGACAGAATCAGGTCGAGTGCATGGCTGACCGCGTTGGCGCTGACGAACACTGCAAGTGCCGCATCATCCAGCATCGCCGCGGCCGCTGTCACCGCTCTCGTATCAGCCAGCGGCTCGATATCGATCAGCGGAAACTCGAAGGGGGTACCGCCGGCGGCGCGGATCGCGTCGCTGAGCGCAACCGCCTGCGCGCGCGGGCGGCTGACCAGCACGCCGCGTCCGCTCAGCGCGCCGCGCGGATTCATCGTCCGGCCAGATCGTCGAGGATGGACTGCGCGCCGTCCGCCAGCAGGGCCTCGACACAGATCGCCGCCAGCTCATCCGGCTGCGCGATGTTGCCGCGCGCCTCGGCCATCGCGATGCGCGAACCATCGGGCATCGCGACGCGCGCGCGCAGCCACAGCGCACCACCGTCGAGCACGCAGTAGGCCGCCAGCGGCACTTCGCAGGAACCGGCCAGCGCGCGCGACACCGAACGTTCGGCGCGGACGCAGGCGTCGCTGGTACCGCACACCAGCGGCGCCAGCCAGGCCGCCACTTCCGGCCGCGACGACAGCGCCTCGATGCCGAGCGCGCCCTGACCGGCTGCCGGCAGCGACAGTTCGACCGGCAGCAGCGAGCGGATGCGATCGCCCAGCCCGAGTCGCTTGAGGCCGGCCGCGGCGAGGATGATCGCGTCGTACTGGCCCTCGTCGAGCTTGCGCAGACGGGTGTCCAGATTGCCGCGCAGGCTGCTGACCGCCAGATAGGGGAAGTTCGCGCGCAACTGCGACTCGCGCCGCAGGCTGGAGGTGCCGACGACGGCGCCCGGCGGCAGTTCGTCGAGACTGGCGTAGCGCGACGACACGAAGGCGTCCTGCGGCACTTCGCGCTCCAGCGTGGCGACAAGCGCGAACTCGTCGGCCAGCGTCATCGGCACGTCCTTCATCGAATGCACGGCGAGGTCGGCGCGGCCTTCGAGCAGGGCGGTTTCCAGCTCCTTGACGAACAGACCCTTGCCGCCGACCTTGGCCAGCGGGCGGTCGAGAATCTGGTCGCCGCGCGTGGTCATGCCGAGGATGTCCACGGTCGTACCGGGATACAGCGATGACAGTCTGTCACGCACGTGTTCCGCCTGCCACATGGCGAGCCGCGACTCGCGCGATGCGATCACGATGCGCCCGGGCTTCGGGTAAGCTTGGGTTTCCTGCTGCGGTACCGACTGCGCGCGATCCGCCGCAATGAGGTCCGCCGGGCCGGCCGGATGATCCATATGGAAAATAGGCGTGTGGTGATCAGTTAGGTGAACACACCGCGCGCCAGCGTGTGCGAGTGCCTACAGGCAGCGCGCGAATCGGCCCGAATTCTAGCAGCCCCGGATGGAACATCGCATCGCCTCAGCCAGAGCAGGCCGGCGGCGCGCATGAATCAGACACTCATTCAGGACCCTCTTCGAGGAAGGATTGCCAGTGAATCAACAGGCCCAGACGCCGGTTGCGGTGCATGATCGCGCCACGCACGACAAGGACCAGCCGCTGTTCGACGACATCCGCCTGCTCGGCCGCATGCTCGGCGACGTGGTGCGCGAGCAGGAAGGCAGCCGCATGTTCGAACTGATCGAGAACGTGCGCCAGCTGTGCGTGCGCTTCCGCCGCGACGACGATCTCGACGCACGTGCCGAACTGGCCAAGCTGCTGAATGGCCTGTCGGACGACGACACCATCATCGTCGTACGCGCCTTCAGCTATTTCCTGCACCTGGCCAACATCGCCGAAGACCAGCACCATATCCGCCGCGCCCGCGCCCATGCCATAGCCGGCGACCCGCCGCGCCCGGGCACGCTGGCCAACGCGCTCGCCAAAGCGCTCGACGCCCAGATCCCGGCCGAGGAAATCCTCGCCTTCTTCCGCGACGGACTGGTGGTGCCGGTGCTGACCGCGCACCCGACCGAAGTGCAGCGCAAGAGCATCCTCAGCCAGGAAATGAAGATCGCCCGCCTGATCGACGAACGCGACCGCATGCGGCTGACGCCGGAGGAACTGGACGAGCGCGACGAGGCGGTGCGCCGGACCATTACCTCGCTGTGGCAGACGCGCATGCTGCGGCGCACCCGGCTGTCGGTGGCCGATGAGGTGATCAACGGCCTGTCGTTCTACGACTACACCTTCCTGCGCGAACTGCCGCGCGTCTACAACGCGGTCGAGGACCAGCTCGAGGCGGCCTTCCCCGAGCACAAGCGCGAGATCGGCAGCTTCCTGCGCATGGGATCGTGGATAGGCGGCGACCGCGACGGCAACCCCTTCGTCACCGCCGACGTCCTGCGCGCCACGCTGCGCGTGCAATCGTCGAAGGCGCTCGATTACTACCTGACCCAGGTGCACATCCTGGACACCGACCTGTCGCCGACCACGCTGCTGAACAACGTCAGCGACGAGTTGCGCGTGCTGGCCGCCACTGCGCCGGACAAATCGCCGCACCGCGAGGACGAGCTGTACCGTCGCGCGCTGGCCGGCATCTACGCCCGCCTGGCGGTCACCGCGCGCACGCTGGACCAGCACGAGGCGCTGTGGAAGGCGGTCGGCGACGCGGATCCCTATACCGACGCCGCGGAATTCGTACGCGACCTCGACGTGATCCACGATTCGCTGGTCAGCCACAAGTCGGCACTGATCGCGCGTGGCCGCCTGCGCCGCCTGCGCCACGCGGCGCGCGTGTTCGGATTCCACCTGGCGGCACTCGACCTGCGCCAGAACTCGGACGTGCACGAGCGGGTGATCGCCGAACTGCTGGCCAACGCCCACGTCTGCAACAACTATCTCGAACTGCGCGAGGAACAGCGCATCGAGGTGCTGATCAACGAACTGGGCACGCCGCGCCCGCTGACCGCGCCCTTCATGCAGTTCTCGGCCGAAACCGAGGGAGAGCTGGCGATCGCGCGTACGGCTGCCGAAATGCACAAGCTGTACGGCGAAGCGGCGCTGCCGAACTACATCATTTCGAAGACCGACGGCGTGTCCGACATGCTGGAAGTCGCGCTCATCCTGAAGGAAGTCGGCCTGCTCAATGTGCATGAGCGGCAGGCGGCGATGAACATCATCCCGCTGTTCGAAACCATCGGCGACCTGCGCAACGCGCCGCGCATCATGGACCGGCTGTTCACGATACCGATCTGGCGCGTGCTGCTCGATGCCCGCTCGACCACGCAGGAAGTGATGCTGGGCTATTCCGACTCGAACAAGGACGGCGGCTTCCTCACCTCCGGCTGGGAGCTGTACAAGGCGGAAACCAAGCTGGTGCAGGTGTTCAAGCGCCACGGCGTGCGGCTACGCCTGTTCCACGGCCGCGGCGGTTCGGTCGGCCGCGGCGGTGGCCCGAGCTTCCAGGCCATCCTGGCGCAGCCGGGCGGCGCGGTGCAGGGGCAGATACGCATCACCGAACAGGGCGAGGTGATCGCCTCCAAGTATTCCAATCCGGACGTCGGCCGGCGCAACCTTGAAGTGCTGGCCGCGGCCACCTTCGAGGCGACGCTGCTGGGCAAGCGCGAAGCCGCCGCACCGCCGGAATTCACCGACGCGATGGAAGAGCTGTCGGGCTATGCGTTCAAGGCCTATCGCAACCTGGTGTATGAAACCCCGGGTTTCGAGAAGTACTTCTGGGAATCGACCGTCATCACCGAAATCGCCGAACTGAACATTGGCTCCCGCCCGGCCTCGCGCAAAAAGGGACAGAAGATCGAGGACCTGCGCGCCATCCCGTGGGTGTTCTCGTGGTCGCAGTGCAGGCTCATGCTGCCCGGCTGGTTCGGTTTCGGTTCGGCGGTGAACGAATATCGCGCCCAGCACGCCGACGGCATGGCGCGGCTGCAGGCCATGGTGCACGAGTGGCCCTTCTTCGCCACGCTCATTTCCAACATGGACATGGTGCTGTCGAAGACCGACATCGCGATCGCCAGCCGCTACGCCGAACTGGTCGAGGACGAGGCGCTGCGCACCGCCATCTTCACGCGCATCCGCACCGAATGGCAGGCCACGCTGGACGCGGTGCGCCAGATCACCGGTGCGCCGGAACTGCTGTCGACCAACCCGCTGCTCGCGCGCTCGATCCGCAATCGCTTCCCCTACATCGAGCCGTTGAATCACCTGCAGGTCGAACTGCTGCGCCGCTTCCGCGCCGGCAACCGCCACGAACGCACCCGCCGGTCGATCCACCTGACCATCAACGGCGTGGCGGCCGCGCTGAGAAACAGTGGGTGATGAGGTGAGGGTTTCGCCGAGCACTGCTCGGCGCTCACCGAATGGGTCGGCCATGCAGGGCCGACTTCCGTAGCATCTGTTCCGGCGAGCACTGCTCGCCGCCCATCGAACCGGTTTGCCCTGCAAGGCGAACCGTGGGTGAAGCAGGGGGTTCGCGAAGCACTGCTTCGCGCCTGCTAAACCGGTCGGCCATGCAAGGCCGACCTCAGCCGCGCTCCGTCCCCCGGATGTCGGCGAATTCCGCCCTGACCTGCGCCCACTGCCGCCGGCTGACCGGCAGGCGTTCGTCCAGCCCCCTCAGCACGACCGCCCAGTGTCCTTCGGCGCCGTCACGCACATGTTCGAAGCCGACCACGGCGTCGCGCGCCACCAGGCAGTTGCGGTGTATGCGCACGAAGCGCCGGGCGAATTCCTGCTCCAGGGCGGCCAGCGCTTCCTCAAGCAGGTATTCGCGCGCGGCGGTGCGCGCGGTCACGTATTTCAGCTCGGCGCGCAGATAGAGGATGTCGGCCACCGGCAGCAGCAGGATGCGGCCGCGTTCGCTGCACGACAGCTGGGTGCGCCCGGTCTCCGCTGGCTGTAACCGCCGCTCGGGTACCCGGCGCAGCGCATCGAGCAGCCTGTGCGCGCGCACCGGCTTCATCAGGTAGTCGACCGCCTGCAGTTCAAAGGCACGCACAGCGTACTGGTCGTAGGCGGTGCAGAAAACCAGGACCGGCGGCTGCGGAAGTTCGGCAAGTCGCGCCGCCAGTTCGACACCGTCCATGCCTGGCATGCGGATGTCGACCAGCGCGACATCGGCCCTGTCCTCGGCCGGCAGCGCGGCCAGACGATCGAGCGCCTCCTGCCCGTTCGCGGCCTCGCCGACCACCCGGTTCGGCATTTCAGCCTCGATGTCGGACAGCAGCGCGCGCAGGCGCAGGCGGGCCGGAGCTTCGTCGTCGGCGATGAACACGCGCAGCACGACTCAGGCCTCCACCCGGTAGGGAAAGCGGATGCGCACGCGGTACTGGCCGTCCTGTTCGCCTGCTTCCAGTTGCGCTTCAAGATCGAAGAACAGCATCAGTCGCTCGCGGATATTGTCCAGCGCCATCCGGTTGCCGCTGCCATGACCGGTGGCACCGTCGCGCGACGGCGCCGGATTGTCGATCTCGACCACGACGTCGCCACCGGCCCGCTGCACGCTCACCGTGACCTCGCCGTTGCCGGCCAGCGGTTCGACGCCGTGATACACGGCGTTCTCCAGCAGCGGCTGCAGCATCAGCGGCGGCACCCGTGCGTCGGCCGGGCAGCCGTCAGTCTGCCAGCGCACGCTCAGTCGTTCGCCCAGACGCAGCGTCTCCAGCGCGATGTACTGGCGACACAGCGCCAGCTCGTCACCCAGTGTGACCAGATCGCGGTTCTCGCGCATCAGCACGCGGAACAGGTCTGACAGCTCCTCCAGCGCGCGCTCTGCCCGACGCGGGTCCTCGCGCATGATGCCAAGCACCGCATTCAGGCTGTTGAACAGGAAGTGCGGCCGGATACGCGCCGACAGCGCCATCAGCCGCGCCTGGGCAATGGCCGGGCCGAGCGCACGCTCCTGCACGGTGAAATAGGTCATCGCGGCGGCGGCGGCCAGCAGCGCCCACATCGCCTCGCGCACCGGCCAGGACGGTACTGAGTCGACGTCCCAGCCGCCGAGCGCGGTCGTCGCGAGCACGCTGCCGAGCGCGACCAGACCGGTCAGCGCCCAGCCGCTGCGCGCGCGGAGCCTGGCGAACAACGGCGCCATCAGATAGAGCAGCAGCAGCGACAGAATCAGCGCCGGCTCGACCCGCGCCGCCATTTCCGCCGCATCGAGCGGCAGTGCGTCCCAGCTGCGGTTGCGCGCCAGCAGCGCCAGCGCAGCCAGCGCGTTCACCAGCAGCACGGTGCGCAGCATCACGCCGAGATTGCGCCAGTCGGGTGCGCGCGCCGGCCTCACGTCAGCCCCCGCACCGGACGCACGCCGGCCGGCGCGTCGGGCTTTGTGCCCCGCTGGCCTATAATTGACGGTTTCCCGCAGCGTGCCGAACTTCTTTCCATCATGAGCGCATCTTCGCAGTCCGAGCCGACCAAGGCGTGGTCGGGCCGTTTTTCCGAGCCCGTGTCCGATCTGGTGAAGCGTTATACCGCTTCGGTGTTCTTCGACCAACGCATGTGGCGGCAGGACATCCGCGGCTCGCTGGCCCATGCCGCCATGCTGGCAAAGCAGGGCATCATCGCGCAAGCCGATCTCGAAGCCATCCGCTCGGGCATGGCACAGATCACGCAGGAAATCGAAGCCGGCCAGTTCGACTGGAACCTCGACGACGAGGACGTGCACCTCAATATAGAGAAGCGCCTGACGGCGCTGGTCGGCGACGCCGGCAAGCGCCTGCACACCGGCCGCAGCCGCAACGACCAGGTGGCGACGGACATCCGGCTGTGGCTGCGCGACGCGATCGACACCATTCTCGTCCTGATCGCGGACTTCCAGCGTGCCGTGCTCGACCTGGCCGAACACCACGCCGCCACGCCGCTGCCCGGCTTCACCCACCTGCAGGTGGCACAGCCGGTCACTTTCGGTCATCACCTGATGGCCTATTTCGAAATGCTGCGGCGTGACGCCGAGCGCTTCGCCGACTGCCGCAAGCGCACCAACCGGCTGCCGCTCGGCTCCGCCGCGCTGGCTGGCACCACCTTCCCGATCGACCGCGAATTCGTCGCCGCCGAACTGGGTTTCGACGAAGTCTGCTTCAACTCGCTGGACGCGGTGTCCGACCGCGACTTCGCGATCGAATTCTGCGCCGCCAGCAGCCTGCTGATGACCCACCTGTCGCGCCTGTCGGAAGAGCTCATCCTGTGGATGAGCCCGCGCGTCGGCTTCATCGACCTGGCCGACCGCTTCTGCACCGGCTCGTCCATCATGCCGCAGAAGAAGAACCCGGACGTGCCGGAGCTGGTGCGCGGCAAGACCGGCCGCGTCAATGGCAGCCTGATCGCGCTGCTCACGCTGATGAAGGGCCAGCCGCTGGCCTACAACAAGGACAATCAGGAAGACAAGGAACCACTGTTCGACGCTGCCGACACGGTGATCGACACGCTGCGCATCTACGCCGACATGATGGGCAGCACGACGGGCGCCGACGGCAGCAAGGTGTTCAACGTGAAGGTCAAGGCCGAGGCGATGAAGAGCGCGCTGCGTCAGGGCTATGCCACCGCCACCGACCTCGCCGACTGGCTGGTCAAGCGCGGCTTGCCTTTCCGCGACGCGCACGAGGCGGTCGCCCGCGCGGTGCGCCTGGCCGAACAGAAGGGCTGCGACGTGTCCGACCTCACGCTGGACGAGCTCAAGTCCTTCTCGCCGCTGGTCGATGAATCGGTGTTCGCGGTGCTGACGGTCGAAGGTTCGCTGTCCGCCCGTAACCACATCGGCGGCACGGCACCGGAGCAGGTGCGTGCCGCCATCGCCCGCGCTCGCGCGCGGCTCGCGACCGGCTGAACAGGAGAATTCGCTTGAAACCGACAGGCATCACACGCACCGGAGCGACCGCGCGACGCCTGTCACCGGCCCCACGCTGACATGGACCTGCTCGGCAAGTACCGCATCCAGCGCCTGCTCGGCGAAGGCGCCACGTCCAAGGTGTTCCTCGCGCACGACCCTTTCGGCCGGCGCGACGTGGCGATCAAGATCGTCGCCCGCGGCGACGACACCGGCGCCAGCGGCAGCAAGTCCGAGCGCTACCAGCGCAAGTTCTTCGTCGCCGAGGCTTCGCTGGCGGGCAAGCTCACCCACCCGCACATCGTGCAGATCTACGACGCGGTGGCCGACGCCGACCCGGCCTACATCGTGATGGAGTACGTGCCGGGCGGCACGCTGGAGCCTTATATCTCGCCCGACCGGCTGCTGCCCGTCGGCGACGTGCTCGAAATCATCTTCAAGTGCTCGCGCGCACTCGACTTCGCCTGGCGGCTGGGCGTCATCCACCGCGACCTGAAGCCGGCCAACATCATGCGCGTCGAGGACGGCGCAGCGGTCGGCGGCACCAACGTGAAGGTGTCGGACTTCGGTGCCGCGATGTCGGTATCGGCCACCGAAACCCAGGTGTCCGGTGTCGGATCACCGGCCTACATGAGCCCGCAGCAGATCAAGGAACACCCGCTCAACCACCAGACCGACATCTTTTCGCTCGGCGTGGTGATGTACCAGCTGCTCACGGGCCAGCTGCCGTTCCAGGGCAGCAACAACTACAGCATGATGTACCAGATCACGCACGCTGATCCGGTACCGCCGTCGGCGCTGCGGCCGGAGTTGCCGCCGGTTCTGGACGACATCGTGATGCGCGCGCTGCAGAAGTCGCTCGACGACCGCTACCCGAGCTGGGACGCCTTTTCCTTTGACCTCGCAGAGGCCTTCCGCACCGAGGCGCAACGCGACCACGGCAACCGCATCGCCGACAGCGAGAAGTTCAATTCGCTGCGCCGACTCGCCTTCTTCCGCGATTTTTCCGACGTCGAACTGTGGGAGGTGGTGCGTCTGGGCGAATGGCACCGCGTCGCCGGCGGCCAGATGCTGCTGCGCGAGGGCGATGCGGGCGACGGTTTCTTCATCATCGCGGAAGGCGAAGTGAAGGTGACCAAGGGGCGCAAGCTGCTCAACGTGCTTTCGGCCGGCGAATGCGTTGGCGAGATGGCCTGGCTGACGCCGGAGCGCGGCACCCGCGGCGCCGACGTGTCCACGCTGTCCGAGGCAGTGGTGATCCACCTCGCCAACGCGGCGCTCGAACACGCGTCGGAAGCCTGCCGCCACCGCTTCGACCGCGCCTTCCTGCGCATCCTGGTCGAGCGGCTGTCGCTGGCCAACCAGCGCCTGACCGGTGTCTGAGCGGATGCAGACAGCTGCGCCGCCGCCGCCCGACGCACCGACACCCGGCAGTTCGCTGGGCCGTTATCAGCTCAGACGCATCATCGGCCGCGGCAGCACCAGCACCGTCTGGCTGGCCTGGGATCCGCAGGCGCAGCGCGAAGTGGCGATCAAGTGCATCGACCCCGACGTGCTGAACGACCACGCGCGCGGCCGGCTGCACCGCAATCTGCTGATCAACGAAGCGTCGCTGGCCGACAAGCTGCAGCATCCGCACATCGTCGCCATCCACGACGCCGTGGTGACCGGCGATCAGGCCTACATCGTGATGGAGTACGTCGCCGGCGGCACGCTGGAGGCGCACGTGCAGCGGCCGGGCCTGCTGCCGGTGGAGCGCATCGTCGAACTGATGTTCAAGTGCACGCGCGCACTCGACTACGCCTGCCAGCTGGGCATCACGCACCGCGACATCAAGCCGGCCAATATCCTGCTCACGCGTGACGGCGAACTGAAGCTGACCGATTTCGGCGCGGCGCTGTTTACTGCCAACGAACGCACCCAGGTCGAGGGCGTTGGCTCGCCGGCCTACATGAGCCCGCAGCAGGTGCGCGAGATGCCGTTGAACCACCAGACGGACATCTATTCGCTGGGCGTCGTGCTTTACCAGCTGCTGGCCGGCGAGCTGCCCTTCCAGGCGAGCAACAAGTACAGCCTCGTCTACCAGATCATCCACGTCGAACCGCCTCCGCCCTCGGTACTCCGTCCGGGCCTGCCGCCTGCGCTCGACGCCGTCGTGGCGCGCGCGATGCAGAAGGACATCGCGCTGCGCTACGCGACCTGGGCCGAGTTCACGCACGACCTCGCTCAGGCTTTCCGCAATCGCCGGCTTAAGCCGCGCGAGGACGAATCCGGCGCAGCGGAGCACTTCCGGTTGCTGCGCACGCTGACTTTCTTCAATGACTTCAGCGACGTCGAACTGTGGGAGGTCGCCCACTTCGTCCGCCAGGAGCGCGTCGCTGCCGGCACGCTGCTGATGAAGGACGGCGAACAGGGTGACCGCCTCTACGTGCTGGTCGAGGGCGAACTGTCAGTGTGCAAATCGGGCCGTACGCTGAACATACTGACCAGCGGCGAATGCTGCGGCGAAATGTCGGTGGTCGCCCGTCGCGACCGCAAGCTGCGCGCCAACGACGTGCAGGCGAACACCGACAGCCTGCTGTTCGCGATCGACGGCGAACGCATCCGCCGCGCCTCGGAAACCTGCCGCATGCGCTTCTACGAAGCCTTCCTGCAGGTGCTGGCCGCACGCCTGTCGTCGGCCAATATGCGTCTGGCCGACAGCTGGGGCGGCGGCGAATGAACGCGGTTGCGACACGGATTGCCGCTGCGCTCGGCGTCGGCTGCAGCGCAGTGGCCGAGCTGGCGCCCGGTCGTACGCGCCGTGCGCTGAGGATCGACACTGGCGACGCTCCCCTTTTCGTCAAGCTGCTGCCGGCCGATCGGGCGGAGGTGTTCGCAGCCGAGATGGAGGGACTGGCGCTGCTGCGCGGTACAGGCTGTTTCCGGGTGCCGGCCGCGCGCGGCAGCGGCACCGCCGACGACGTTGCCTGGCTGGCGCTCGAATGGCTGGACCTAAAACCGGTGTCCACCGACGACGACGGGCGCGCCTTCGGCAAGGCGCTGGCAGCGCTGCACGAAGTGCACGGTGACCTGTATGGCCTGCCGCGCGACAACTGGCTCGGCGACAGCCGTCAGGAGAACGGCACGTCTACCACCTGGCCACTCTTCTATGCGCAGAAGCGCCTGCGGCCTCAAGTCGAACGACTGATCGCCGGAGGCATGCGCGGCGAGCTGATACGCAACCTGCAGGGCATCGTCGAACGCGTACCGGCCCTGTTCCTCGAGTATCGCCCGGCCCCCTCGCTATTGCATGGCGACCTGTGGCACGGCAATGCCGGCATGGTCGGGGACCAGCCCGCCGTGTTCGACCCGGCTGTGCATTACGGCGATCGCGAGGCGGACTACGCGATGACGGAACTGTTCGGAGGCTTCCCGATCTCGATGTACGCCGCCTATCAGAAGAGTGCCCCGCTGGACGCTGGCGCTGCATCCCGACGCGGTCTTTACCGGCTGTATCACCTGCTGAACCACACCTTGCTGTTCGGCAGCGCCTACCTGCGGGAAACCGAACGCACCGCAGCACGACTGCTGTCGGAACTGCGCTGAGAGCGCCCTTGCGCGGCATCTGACGCAGCGCACTGCGACCCCTGCCGTTTTATGAACGTACGTTCACATCTCATTGTTTAGGCGAAGAAATAATCCGGAAAAGTTTTTGTGTGCAGTGCAACAAAAACATGTTGACATCACGTCGACCATCCCTATAATCCTGTTCATGGTGCAGCGCAATACGAACCCTTGGGGCAAGTATTGAGTCGCACGATTTAGGTGACCTCGTGGGTGTTCCCGGTTTTACCGCCCGGTCGTGGTCGCTCTTTCAACTAAATGTACGGAGATAACCACCATGGCCTTCACCCCTGAACATTTCGCCGCCGCCAACAAGAACGGCATCGAAGCCCTGCTGACCCTGGCCAACACCGCCTTTGCCAGCACCGAGCGCCTCGCCGCTCTGAACCTGAACACCGCCCGTTCGCTGCTGGAAGACAGCGTCGCGAACGCCAAGACCCTGATGGGCGCCAAGGACGTGCAAGAGATCGTGTCGCTGCAGAGCGGCCTGGTCCAGCCGGCGATCGAGAAGGTCGTTGCCTACTCGCGCAGCGTCTATGAAATCGTTTCGCAGACCCAGGAAGAGCTGAGCAAGGTTGTCGAAGCTCAGGTCGGTGAAGTCAACAAGGCTGTCACCTCGACCCTGGATCAGGCCGCCAAGCAAGCCCCGGCCGGTTCCGATGTCGCCGTCGCCGCTGTCAAGTCGGCCATCGCCGCCGCCAACAGCGCCTACGACAGCATGGCCAAGGCTGCCAAGCAGGCCGTCGAGATGGCTGAAGCGAACGTGAACGCCGCTACCTCGGCGACCGTGCGTGCCGTCGGCGCCGCCAGCACGACCGCGAAGAAGAAGGCTGCTGCCTAAGTCTTCACGAGCAGTCTGAAAAGAGCCCCGCCTCGTGCGGGGCTCTTTTCGTTTACGCGACTGCAGCGCGTTTCAGTCGGGAGTCATCACGAAACCGCTCACGTCGCCCGCGACATTGACGCCGTAGCCCGCGATCTGACCTCTGTCGTTGATTGCTCGCGCCAGCGCCAGGCGACGCCACCCTGCTCGCCGTACCTCCGGCAGGTCCTCGAGCACCGTCAGCCTCTCCGTGCCGAGGTCATAGAGCACCGCGCGCCCGCCCTGTACGCCGACCACCTGCCCACGATTGTTGATGTCATAGGGCTCGAACGGAATCTCTATCGTCGTGCCCTGCACCTCTCCCGGTCCGGCCGGCGTCCATACGAAGCCCCGCCCGTCGAACACGCCAACGACCTGTCGCTGGTCGTTGATGCCGCGTGCCTCGCCGCTCGTACTGGCCGGCGCCGACAACTCGCCAACCCGATGACCACGTCCGGTGGCCGGATTCCATAACCAGGGCGGATGCGGCGTGACGTATGCGTGCCCCGCTACCCAGCCCAGCGGTCCTACGGCACGCGCCATGCCCGAGCCAGCAAGATCAGACGGCAGAGGCGTGATGCCTCGTAAGGGCTGCGAACTGCCGTACTGCCAGCTGAAGGCAATGTCGACCACGAAGGAGCGACCCACTTCCTCGCGGAAACCGCCGACAACGTCGCCGGCCTGATTCACGGCGAGCAGTTCGCTGCTGAGCACGCGCCGGCCCGGAAACTGCACAGCCTCGACCTCGCCGCCGGACCAGACGACGGCGATCTTCCGACCGCCACCGCTCGTCTGGCAGTGTCCGACGACGAGACCCGCGTTATTGATGCCGGCGGCAGTGCACGCCCTCGTGCCCGCGTGCAGCGGCAGAGGCGTCAGACCGGCGCCCCGCCGCCAGACGAAAGCGCGATTGCCGTCGACGTCGCTACCGTAGCCGACCACATCCCCGCCTTCGTTGATGGCGTAGGCCTCGCTGAAGTGCGGACCACCGGGCAGGTCACCGAGATCGTCGATCTGCCAGCACCCTGCCAGCAAAACCGCAAGCGTGAGCACTGCACAGGCTCGCGTCGCCGACACGCGATTCATCGAACACTCTCCACACGAAAATTCCGCGCGAATAGTGAATCGTCGTATCGACGGTGTCGACCGGTTCTGCTCCCCGGCCGTGACAGGCGTCTTGATCAGGGGTACGACAGCCCGCCTGGCGCCGGTCAGATCGGGTCGGCGTCGACCTCCAGGCCGCGCTGGATCACCTCGGTACGCATGGCTGCCAGCGCCGGGGCGACCTTGTCCGGATCGCCCTTGGCGCCCAGTTCGATGTGCGGGCGTGCCCGCTTCGCGTTGCCAAAGCTCGGCAGACTGAACACGGTGACACCGTAGTCGCGCTCGATCGCCTGCATCAGATCGAGCAGCCGGCTCTCGTGTGCGTCGAACACGAAGAAGGAGGCCTCAGTCCAGTTGCGGGTGTGATGCAGCTGCCGGTACTTCGTGTCGAGCACCCACTGCATCATCGGCCAGGCCATCTCGGGAAAGCCCGGCACGAAATGGTGATCGCCACAGCTGAAGCCGGGAATGCGATTGAACGGATTGGGAATGATGTCGCAACCTGCCGGAAACTCGCCGAGACGCAGACGGTTTTCCGTCACCTCGGCGCCGAAGCGCGCACGGATCTCGACCTCGGCCGCCGGATGCAGCACGCAGTCGACACCGAGCGCCGCCGCGGCGGCCTGCCGCGTGTGGTCGTCCGGCGTGACGCCTATGCCGCCGCAGGAGAACACGATGTCGGTCGTCGCAAGCGAACGACGGAAGGCGTCGATCAGACGTGGACGTTCGTCGCCCAGATAGCTCACCCACGACAGCTGCAGGCCGCGCTCGGCGAGCAGTTCGCGCACTTTGGCGAAGTGCCCGTCCTGACGGCGGCCGGACAGGATTTCATCGCCGATGATGTGGAGGCCGATGGCCATGATCGCAACTCCTGTTCAGCGCGGAGGGCGCTGAATGTCGTGAAAAAAAGACCGACGCGTGATCGAGGCGCGTGCGTCAGAGCCCGAGTTCGGACCACATCGCATCGACGCGCCTCTTCACGTCGGCATCCATCTCTATCGTGCGCCCCCACTCGCGGCTGGTTTCGCCCGGCCACTTGTTGGTCGCGTCCAGCCCCATCTTCGACCCGAGGCCAGCGACCGGGCTGGCGAAATCGAGGTAGTCGATCGGCGTGTTGTCGACGATGACGGTATCGCGCTTCGCGTCCATGCGCGTGGTCATCGCCCAGATCACCTCCTGCCAGCTGCGGATGTCGATGTCCTCGTCCACGACGATGATGGTCTTCGTGTACATGAACTGGCGCAGAAAGCTCCATACGCCGAACATGACCCGCTTGGCGTGCCCCGGGTACTGCTTGCGCATGGACACCACCGCCAGCCGGTAGGAACAGCCTTCGGGCGGCAAATAGAAATCTGTGATTTCCGGAAACTGCTTCTGCAGCAGCGGCACGAACACCTCGTTCAGCGCCACGCCAAGCATGGCCGGTTCGTCCGGCGGCTTGCCGGTATAGGTCGAGTGGTAGATCGGATTGCGGCGCATGGTCATGCGCGTGATCGTGAACACCGGAAACTCGGCCACTTCGTTGTAGTAGCCGGTGTGGTCACCGAACGGTCCTTCCGGCGCGTGCTCATAGCCGGACGGATGGCTCGCGTCCGGCCGCAGTTCGCCTTCGAGCACGATTTCGGCACTGGCCGGCACGTCGAGATCGTTGCCGATGCACTTCACCAGTTCGGTGCGGCTGCCACGCAGCAGGCCGGCGAACTGGTACTCGGACAGCGTGTCCGGCACCGGCGTCACCGCGCCCAGTATCGTCGCCGGATCGCAGCCCAGCACCACCGAAACCGGGAAGGGCGTGCCCGCAAACCTGCGCGCGTGGTCGCGGAAATCGAGCGCACCGCCGCGGTGGGCCAGCCAGCGCATGATCACCTTGTCCTGCGCGATCACCTGCTGGCGGTAGATGCCGAGGTTCTGTCGCTTCTTGTCCGGTCCGCGCGTCACCACCAGACCCCAGGTGATCAACGGTGCCGCATCACCGGGCCAGCAATGCTGAACCGGCAGGCGCGACAGATCGACCTGACTGCCTTCCCACACGACGTCCTGACACGGAGCCGACGACACCTTCTTCGGTGCCATCGAGAACACCTGCTTCAGCATCGGCAGCTTGTCCCAGGCATCCTTCAGGCCCTTGGGCGGCTCCGGCTCCTTCAGCATCGACAGCGTGCGACCGATGTCGCGCAGCGCTTCCGCCCACTTGTCGCCGCTGACGCCCATGCCGAGTGCCACGCGTCCCGGCGTGCCGAACAGGTTGCCGAGCACAGGCATCGTGTGACCGGTCGGCTGCTCGAACAGCACCGCTGGCCCATGCGCGCGCAGCACGCGGTCGCAGATCTCGGTCATTTCCAGATGCGGCGATACCGGGCGCGCAACGCGCTTCAGTTCGCCCATCCGTTCGAGCTGCGCGATGAAGTCGCGCAAATCCGTGTATTTCATGTCGTGTTACGGCTCCAGTACTTCGCGCCTTGCTGAGTGCTGCACAATGCGCGGCCGATGGTAAGCGATAGTGAAGGCGGCCGCACCCCGCACGCGGCCACAGACCGCGCGGCACTGCAGGCGTTCCGATACAGCTGTCGCAACCACCGCCGGCAGTCGGCTGTCAGAATGCGCGACCGTCCCGCTCAAACGCCCGACATGCTTGCCTGGTACGCCGACCACTTCGTTCTGCCGCTGCCTGAAACCCATCGCTTCCCGATGGACAAATACCGCCGGCTGCGGGAACGCGTGGCTGCCGAGCTGCCGGGCGTCACGCTGAGCGAGCCGCCGGCCGCGACCGACGCCGAACTGTGCCGCGCGCACGACGCCGGCTACGTCGATCGCGCCAGCCGGGGCGAACTGAGCGTGAACGAAATCCGCATGATCGGCTTTCCGTGGTCGGCGCAGATGATAGAGCGCTCGCGCCGTTCCGCCGGCGCCACCATGGCCGCCTGTCGCAGCGCGCTGCGCGATGGCGTGTCGGTCAATCTGGCCGGCGGCACCCACCACGCCAAGCGCGCCAGCGGAGCCGGCTATTGCGTGTTCAACGACTCGGCGGTGGCCGCACGCATGCTGCAGGCCGAATGCGGCATCGAACGCGTAGCCATCGTTGACCTCGACGTGCACCAGGGCGACGGTACCGCGGAGATCCTTGGTCGGGCCGATGACGTATTCACGCTGTCGCTGCACGGCGACCGCAACTTCCCCTTCCGCAAGGAGCGCAGCCACCTCGACGTCGCGCTGCCTGACGGCTGCGGCGACGACGCCTACCTCGCCGCACTCGACGACGCGCTGCCACGGATGAGCGCGCGCTTCGACCCGCAGTTCATCCTCTTCCTCGCCGGCGCCGATCCGTTCGAGGGCGACCGCCTCGGTCGGCTCAAGCTCACCAAGCCGGGCCTGGCCGCACGCGACGCCCGGGTGTTCGACTACTGCCGCCGGCGTGACCTGCCGCTCGCGGTGGCGATGGCCGGCGGCTACGCGGAGGACATCGCCGACATCGTCGACATCCACTTCGCCACCGTCGCCGCCGCGCTGCATCACGCCACGACCCGCTGACGCAGCAGTTGACGCAAGCCCGCCGTGTTCTGGTAGATTCCGCCCCGTATATGCTTTTTGCATATTCGTGGATTCAACCAACCGGGAGGTCAGACCGTCCGATGAACACCCGACACCTGGGCGCAGCCCTCGCCCTTGGCGCATTGCTCGGCGGCTGCGCCGCACCGCACAGCGAAACACCGCTCGCCACCAATTTCCCGACTACGAAGCAGCCAAAGGTACAGGCGGCCGGCCACTGGTCGGTCATCGCTCGTGACGTCGCGGCGCAGATCACGCGCGACCTGAAGGACGAACGTCCGCTGTTCGTACGCGAGAGCAGCGCGCGCACCCACTTCAATCTCGCCTTCGAAAAGCAGCTCATCTCGGCGCTGCTCGAACAGGGTCGCACCGTCAATCGCACGCCGCAGGGCGCGCTGGTGCTCGAGTTCGATACCCGCACGCTGCGCTTCTCGGCCGATCGTCCGCAGTACAAGCACACCGGCACGGCAACCATGCTGGCGGCCGGCCTGTGGGGCCTGGCCGTGGCCGACGCCAGCGCGGCCGGTGTGGCGACGGCCGGCGCAGTGGGCAGCGACGCCTACGGCTGGTTCCGCTCCGAATTCGCGTCGGGTGCCACGCCGCAGACGGAAATCATCGTCACCGCACAGGTCAGCGACGAGCAGCGCTTCCTCGCCCACCGCACGCACGTCTATTACGTCGCCGACGGCGACCGCGCGCTGTACGACGCCGGCAGCGGCACGCACACCATCCGTCTGAATGGAGACCAGTGACATGCGCTCTTCTGTTCTCACGCTGCTGTGCGCCGGCCTGTTGCCGCTGGCCGCCTGCACATCCTCGGTCAAGCCCGACCCCACTTATGAGCAGGCGGCCAGCGACCGCTTCGTTCCGGCGAACTACAAGGCGGCCGATGCGCTGCTCGGGCAGATCGACAATTCGATCGGCAGCGGCAATCCGCTCATCATCGCCACCGTGGTGAACATCGACGCGCTGGACCAGTCGTCCACGCTGGGCCGGCTGGTGTCGGAGCACGTGTCGTCGCGCTTCTCCCGCGCCGGCTACCACATGGTGGAAATGAAGTTCCGCAACAACGTCTATGTGCGCCAGCATCAGGGCGAAATGATGCTCACCCGGGAGATCAAGGATCTCGCACGTTCGCATCAGGCACGCGCCGTTATCGTAGGCACCTATGGCGCCGCGGAGGACATGGTGTTCATCAACCTGAAGGTGATCGACCCGGCCACCAATGTCGCGCTGGCCGCGCACGACTACGTGCTGCCTCGCGACGCGGCAATGAAGTCGCTGTTGCGCAGCACGCGCTGACGAAGACGTCCTTCGCCCCCGGATCAGCGGCTGCGGCGCCCGCGCAGCCACTTCAGGCCAAGCGGCCACAATGTGCGCTGCATGTCGGAGTGAAAGGGCGCGAAGTGGCCGATACGGGTCAGGCCGAAGCGCGCCGGCAGGAACTGCACCTGGCGGGTGCGCGCCTCGATGAACCAGCCAAGTAGCCGTTCCATCGCCGCCGGCGTCGCGTACGGGTCGTCGGCCGACGCGCAGGCCAGCACTTCGCCGTGATAGCCGGCAAAGGCGGCGCGCGCCGCGTCGCCGTCCGGGGCGCCGCTGGCGCCGGGCAGCCAGCGGTACAGCCGGTCGAAATCCGGCCACAGCCGCAGCCCCCATTCGAGCGCGACGCCACGCGGCAGGTCCTCCAGCCAGCCCAGGCGCTTGCCCGGGAAATAGCCCATCACCAGTGCGAGCGCCGGCATCAGCAGATGCCAGCGCAGCAGGTAGCCGACACGCTGGCGCGGCGCGTAGTCCGGCCAGTAGGCGTATTGCGAGCCGACCAGAAGCAGCCGGGCGAGCCGCACATTCGACGGCGCCGACCCGAGGCAGAAGCCACCGATGCTGTGCCCGACGCCGACCAGCGTGCGTCCGGGAAAGCGGGTGGCGAGCGTGCGGATCGCTGCGTCGGTATCGAGCGCGCCCCAGTCGTGCTTGGTGGCACGCAGCCCGCGCAGGCTGCCGTAGCGGCTGTCACCGATGCCGCGATAGTCGAAGGTCATCGCCGGCAGTCCATGTGCGGACAGCCAGGCAGCGAATCGTCCGTAGTAACGCGCGGCCACGCCGGTGGCACAGCAGACGATGACCGCCGGCCGACTGCCGTCGTCCCTCTCCGGTCGCCAAAGCCGGCCGCGCAGCAGGTAGCCGTCCGTCGCCGCGAACTCGATGTCCTCCGGTGCGGGCACCTTGCTCCCGCTCACAGACCGCTCAGGCGAAGGAAGTAGACGAGGTCCATTTCCGGCGCCGGCTGCCCCAGGCGCGTGGCGACCGCCGACATCTGGCCGCGGTGGTGGGTCGCGTGGTTGAACACGTGCAGCAGCGTGCCGGCCCACTGTGTGTCACACGCCTGACCCGCCATGTTCGCGTAGCGCAGCCGGCTCGCGAAGACGCTCTCGTCGGACGCCTCGACCAGTTCGATCCAGCGCTCGGCCTGCACGCGTGCCCGCTGCTGCAGCGCCGACCGGTCGGACTCGACTTCGTCAGCGAGCGAAGCGGCCGCATACGGCCGTCCGGTGAAGCGGCCGTACCAGATCAGGTCGGCAAGCAGCAGGTGATTCAGCGTGCCGTGCAGGCTCTTGAAGAACAGCCCATGATCAGCACGCCAGTCGGCGTCGCTGACCGCATCGAGCGATGCGAACAGGCGATCGCTGGCCCAGCCGTGATAGCGGGCCATGGTCAGACTGTGCGCTTTGATCATTGCAGGTCCGGAGTCAATGCAGGCGTTTCGCCTGCGCGCGAAACCCGTCCTCGAAACGTCCGCCGAGTACCGACGGCAGGTCCGAGCGACCGAGGCCGAGATCACGCAGTTCGAGATCGTTCATTGCCTGCAATTCTGCACGCGCGCGACGCTGCCGGCGGCCCTCACGCAGCCGGCGCGCCACTTCACTGAGCCAGGCGTGCGCGGACATGACGCACCTCCTGTGTCTCGCCGGCATAGCCCCAAGAATCCGCCGCCAGATCGCTGACCACGATGTAGCTGGCCGGGTGCAGCGGCCCGATCAGTTCGTCCAGCGCCTGCCAGACGGCGGAAACATAGTTCGCCTTCTCCGGCTTCGTGTTGGTGCCGGCGGTGATGCGCACGTCCAGATGGAAGGCGGTCAGCGCACCGCCAACCGCCTCCGCGCCGACAGACCAGTGTTCTACGTGACCCATCGCCAGCGCTGTCAGCTCGCGCTTCTTGCCGAGCACCTCGGCTGTCAGATCGGTGACGGCGCGGGTCACGGCGAGGCGTGTTTCGGCGTCGAGCGGGCGGGACAGCTGCAGCGTGATCATCGGCATGGCGGGGCTCCTTCACTGAATGACCGGATCATGCCGTTCGCAACTGTGACGGTCGATGCACAGGATTCAATTTTTGGACCGACACAGTTAAGGCTCTGACGGATCTGTACCGGCAACTGCGCACACAAACTGTACCGATCAATGGACGAGGTGGCACAGTACAGTGTCGGTCGCCACCGCGAGAGGACGCCGCATGAACCGCTACGAACAACTCGCCGACCGGCTGCGCTCGGACATCCGCGCCGGTCTGTACCCACCGGGCCAGCGCCTGCCGTCAGTGCGGCGCATCGCGCTGCAGCAGGGCCTCAGCATCGCCACCTGCATTTCCGCCTACCGCAAGCTCGAAGCGCAGGGCTGGCTGGAGGCGCGGCCGCAGTCCGGTTTCTATGCGCGCACGCCCGAGGCGCTGCCGCCACGCGCCTGCCAGACCTGCGACGACGAATCGCCGGGCGAGGTGACGATGTCGGAGCGGGTCGCCCAGGTGATGCGCGCCTCGCACCGCGACGACCTGCTGGTGTTCAGCACCGCCATTCCGCACGCCGACTTCCTGCCGGTGAAGGACCTGCGCGCCAGCTTGGGCCGCGCCCTGCGCGCCGACGACGCCGGCAGCGCACGCTACGGAGAATTCATCGGCGAAGAAGCGCTGCGCGTACAGATCGCCCGCCGCGCGGTCGATTCCGGCTGCCAGATCCACCCTGACGACATCGTCATCACCACCGGCTGCCAGGAAGCCCTGACGCTGGCGCTGCGCGCCACCACGCAGCCGGGCGACGTGGTTGCCATCGAGTCGCCGGCCTTCTTCGGCACCCTGCAACTGATCGAATCGCTGGGTCTGAAGGCGCTCGAAATCCCGACCGACGCGCAGACCGGCCTCAGCCCGGACGCGCTCGAACTGGCGCTGGAAAAGTGGCCGGTCAAGGCCTGCCTGGCGTGCACCAGCTTCAGCAACCCGAGCGGTGCGCTGATGCCGGACGCGCACAAGCGGCGCATCGTGCAGATGCTGTCGAGCCGCGGCATCGCGCTGATCGAGGACGACATCTACGGTGAACTGGCACACGACGGCGAACGCCCGCGCGTCGCCAAGGCCTGGGACCGCACCGGTCACGTGCTGCTGTGTTCGTCCTTCTCCAAGACACTGGCGCCCGGCCTGCGCATCGGCTGGATTGTCGCCGGACGCTGGCGGCGCGAGGTCGAGCGTCTCAAGTACGGCAGCACGATGGCGACCGCGCTGCTGCCGCAGCGCGCGCTCGCCGACTACCTCACCAGCGGCCGGCCGGAGCGGCACATGGCGCGCATCCGCCGGCAGTACGCCGAGCAGATGGAAAGGATGCAGACCGCGATCGCGCGTCACTTCCCGCCCGGCACGCGCTGCACGCGTCCGGCCGGCGGCTTCATCCTGTGGGTCGAACTGCCGGAGCACATCGACGCGCTGGCGCTGCAGTCGCGGGCACTGGCGGCCGGCATCAGCATCGCACCCGGCCCGCTGTTCTCGCCGCAAGGCAAGTACCGCAACTGCATACGCCTGATGTGCGCGGTGCGCTGGGACGCACGCGTCGACGCTGCACTCGCCAGCCTGGGTTCGCTCGCCAGCCGATAGTCCGACCGGACCATGCGCACCGGCCGAACGGCCTATGACTTCCGGCGTCGAACATTAACGGGAGATTAACTGGCAGGACATCGTCGCCGGCCAGACTTTCCGCGTCTCAACCCAGACCGGAGAGTCCCATGTTCACGCGTTCCACCCTTGCAGCCGCCCTGCTGGCCGGCCTGATGTCGGCCGGCGCCCAGGCGGCCGCCCCGACCATCAGCGGCCAGTTCGGCAGCGGCATCACGGCCGGCACCGTCGCCGCCGAAAGCTATTCCTTCATCGGCAGCGCCGAAAACTGGTCCTTCTGGACCTTCAAGGCCGATTTCCTGAGCGAAGTGTCGATCACCGTCACCCCGACGGATCCGACGCTCGACGTCGTTTTCGGCATCTGGTACGGCGTCGAGAGCGATACCGCGAACTACTTCGACCTCGGCAGCGCCTCGGCGACCACGATGTTCGTCACCGGCGCCGACGGCACGCCGTCCAACCCCTACGCCGGCGCCGGTGAAGCGGCCAGCGCGAACTTCTTCAACGACTACGGCAACGGCCTGTTCGTGCTCGCCATCGCCGACTTCAGCGACAACGTCGGCGCCGGCCAGCTTGGCTACACCATCACCGCCACCGTGCCGGAGCCCGAAACCTACGCGCTGCTGCTGGCCGGCCTCGGCCTGATCGGCGCTGCCGCCCGCCGTCGCGCCTGATCCATCCGCACGGCCCCCACACACTCAAAACGGAGAGACAACAATGAACCATCAAGACGACCTGATCGACGTCCTGCGCGATTTCAGCAAGGCCGACGCCTCGAAGGACATGGACCCGCACTGGACCTATGGCCGCCGCGGCTTCCTGAAGAGCGGTGTCGCCGCCGCCGCCACCGTGGCGATGCCCTTCAGCATCCTCGGTTCGAAGAAGGCGCACGCCGTGCAGCTGCCGTTCAGCCCGGACTACGGCCCGCTCGCCCCGGTCGCCGATGAAGTCACCGGCCTGCCGCTGCTGCAACTGCCGGAAGGCTTCAAGTACTGGTCCTACGGCTGGACCGGCGACGTGATGACCGACGGCATCGCCACTCCGGGCGCGCACGACGGCATGGCCGTGGTCGCCGCCGACGCGAACAAGATCGTGCTGGTGCGCAACCACGAACAGGGCAGCCGCACCGCCGGTTCGTACGCCAACCCGAAGATCACCTACGACCCGCTGTGCAACGGCGGCACGACCAACCTCGTGTTCTCGCCGCGCACCAAGCAGTGGGTCGGCGCCTACGCGTCGATCTCCGGCACCATCCGCAACTGCGCCGGCGGCCCGACCCCGTGGAATTCGTGGATCACCTGTGAAGAAACGTCGGACGGCCCGCACAACGGTGCTTCCAAACAGCACGGCTACTGCTTCGACGTGCCGGCCACCGGCGCCGCCAAGCCGGTTCCGCTGGTCGACATGGGCTGTTTCAGCCATGAAGCCGTCGCCGTCGATCCGGTCACCGGCATCATCTACGAAACCGAAGACAGCACCCCGTCCGGCTTCTACCGCTTCATCCCGAACGTCATCGGTCGTCCGGAAATGGGCGGCAAGCTGCAGATGATGAAGCTGAAGACGGCCAACAACGCCACCCGCACCATCAACGGTGTCAGCTACGGCTACTACAACACCGGCGTGGCACAGGCTCCGGGCACCACCTTCGACGTCGAATGGGTGAACATCGACGAGCCGAACAAACCCTTCATCAGCGGCACCTCCTACGGCGGCGTGGTCGCCCAGGGCATCATGCAGGGTGCGTCGAGCATCGTGCGCGGCGAAGGCGTGTGGTACGGCAACGGCGTGATCTACGTGTGCTCGACCAGCGGCGGTGCCGCCGGCAAGGGCCAGATCTTCGCCTACGATCCGCGTCGCGAAACCTTCACGCTGGTGTACGAATCGTCCGGCGCCGACGTCTGCGACAACCCGGACAACATCGCCTGGAGCCCGCGCGGCAGCCTCATCCTGTGCGAAGACGGTGGCAACTCGGTCTCGCGCTGCCACGGTCTGACCACCGATGGCACCGTGTTCCCGTTCATCGCCAACAACGCCGACTTCCGCGCTGGCGCCATCGGCACCTACACCCGTCCGTCCGGCCGCTCCTTCAGCAGCAACTCGATGGGTTCCGAGTTCTGCGGCGCGACCTTCCACAACGAGTGGCTGTTCGTGAACACCCAGTCGCCGGGCATCACCTACGCGATCACCGGCCCGTGGGATAACGGCGCGCTGTAATCGCACTCCTGCAGTCCGCAGTTCCGGGCCGGCGCACGCGCGCCGGCCCTTTCCGATTCGAGAGGCTTCCCATGTTGAGCAAATCCCTGATCGCGGCCGCGCTGTTCGCGGCCGCACCGGCGTTCGCCGCGACCTATACCTTCCAGCAGGGCGCCGGCGGCTACGACGGCACGATGGACGTCACGATGTACAGCAGCGACCCCGATGCAAGCAGCGGCTACGAGCAGGAAGTAAGCATCGACGCGTCGGACAACGGTTCGCCGAACCACGTGCTGCTGCGCTTCGACAATCTGTTCGGCAGCGCCGCCAACCAGATCAAGACCGGCGAAACCGTGGTGTCGGCCACGCTGACGCTGCAGATCACCAGCGCCGGCAGCGGCATCCGCTTCTACGACATGCTGAGTGACTGGAACTCCGCATCCGCCACCTGGAACACGATGGGCGACGGCATCCAGACCGACGGCATCGAGGCCGCCGCGCTGCCCTTCCTGACGATAGGCAGCAACAACAGCGACCCCAACATCGAATCGGGCACGCTGGTGCTGGACTTCACCGACGCGCTGCGCCGCATGCAGGACGGCGGCGTGCCGGGCTACGGCTGGGCGCTGCTGCCCTTCATGCCGAACGGCACCAACGGTATCGATTTCTACAGCGCCGAGGGCTTCATGGTCAGCGATCGCCCGCTGCTGACCGTCGAGGTCGCGCCGGTGCCGGAACCCGAAACCTACGCGCTGCTGCTGGCCGGGCTGGGCCTGATCGGTCTGCGCGCCCGTCGCCGCGACTGAAACAGGCACCACTGCGCATGAAAACGCGGGGCTCCCTGGCCCCGCGTCTTTTCATTTCAGCGCACCGATGTCGCGCAGGAAGGCATCGACCTGCCGCGTGTAGTCGCCGGGCAGACCCAGCTGTTCGTTGATGTCGCCGTGCGACAGATCGAGCGGCAGCTCGTCGATGCGGCCGCCGGTTTCGCGCACCCGCTGCGCGAACACCTTCACCTGGTCGCAGGCCTGGCGGCGCCGGCTGGAGCACACCGCCAGCCACGGCGCGGTCGGCCCGCCAAGCTGGTGCAGTGGCGAGGTCGCACGCCAGAAGGCGGGGGCCTTGCCGAAGGCGTCGTCGAACAGGCCGGCGTGGCGTTCCTTCATCAGCCGTTCGACGTCGAGCGCGCCGCTGTCGAGCAGCACGCTGCCCAGCCAACGGCGTTCGCCCTGGGGCGCCGCGGCCAGCAAGGCCACCAGATGTGCCCCGGCCGAATGCCCCATCAGCACGAAGCGTGACGGATCGCCGCCCCAGGTCGGCGCCAGAGACTGCGCCTTTGCCAGCGCGGCAGCCACGTCGTCGCGCTGTGTCAGCACGTCGGCGTCGGGCAGCATGCGGTAATTGACCGACACGACGATGACGCCGGCCGGCAGCCAGTGCGCGAGCTTGTTGCCGATCAGCCGGCCGTGCGCCTTGTCGCCGCGACGCCAGCCACCGCCGTGCACGAGGAAGAGCACCGGCGCGTCGCGGGCGCCGTCGGGAATATAGACGTCCATGCGCTGGTCGGCATGCTCGCCGTAGGCGATATTGCGTTGCGCGCGGCTGCCGGCGGGCAGGCGGACCTCGGCCCCGCTTTCGGCGCGCCGCTCCGCCAGACGCTCGCGCAGCGGCCCCGCCTGCGCGTCGAAAATGCACAGCAGTGCGGCCGCAGCAAGACCCACGGCGCTCATCCTCTTCATGTCGCTCTCCTGTTGCCGGGCCGGACGCGCCCTGCCGAGGTAGACGCGGGGCGGCGGCCCGTCTTACGTCGCTGCGTCAGCGCAGCGCGTAGTCGGCGACGATGCCGGCGAACACCGCGGCGCCCAGCCAGTTGTTGTGCAGGAAGGCGCGGAAACAGCGCGCGCGGTCGCGGCCGCGGATCAGCGTCCAGTGATAGCCGGCGATGCCGGCGGCAACGACCAGCCCGACGTAGTAGGGCCAGTGCAGCCCTTCGAGCCGGCCGTAGAGCGCCAGCAATGCCAGCGTGATCGCGTAGCAGGCCATCACCGCCGCAACGTCGAAGCGGCCGAAGGTGATGGCGGAGGTGCGGATGCCTATCTTCAGGTCGTCGTCGCGATCGACCATCGCGTACTCGGTGTCGTAGGCGACCGCCCAGAACACATTGGCCGCCAGCAGCAGCCAGGCTTCCATCGGCACCGTGTACAGCTGCGCCGCATAGGCCATCGGGATGCCGAAGCCGAAGGCGATGCCGAGGTAGGCCTGAGGAATCGCGAAGAAGCGCTTCGTGAAGGGGTAGCTGGCGGCCAGGAACAGCGCGGCGAAGGACAGCAGGATGACCAGTCGGTGCAGCGGCAGGATGAGGATGAAGGCGAACAGCGCCAGCGCTGCGGCCAGCAGCAGCGCCTCGCGCGTGCCGACCTCGCCGGTCGCCAGCGGGCGGTTCTTCGTGCGCTCGACGTGACCGTCGAAATTGCGGTCGGCGTAGTCGTTGATGACGCAGCCGGCGCTGCGCATCAGCACCGTGCCGAGCATGAATATCCACACGATGAAGGCGGAAGGCTTGCCGCCGCCCGCCACCCACAGCGCCCACAGTGTGGGCCAGGCAAGCAGCAGGATGCCGATCGGCTTGTCCAGCCGCATCAGGCGTTCCCAGGCGTTCAGGCGGGCGAGCAGATTCATGGCGCGAGTTCCGAAATGGCCGGCAGGAAGACTTCGGTCACCAGCAGCGGCCGGCCGCGGCGCACGAACAGCGAACGGCGCGCCCACAGCGGGCCACTCACCGCGATGCCTTCGGCCAGCACCCGCCGGTACAGCGGGTGGCGGGCGTCGAGCCGGCGCGCCGCCAGCGGCGAGCGGGCGATGCGCGCGTCGGCGAACAGCAGCGCGCCGAGCGGCCGCGTGCCGACGCCGGCGAACATGTGCCAGACGCCGCGCACGTCACGCATGTTGACCACGCTGTGCGCGAACACCACCGGCACGCCATCGGCGTGCAGCAGCACCTCGCGCGACAGCGCCTGCGCCCGGCCGCAGCCGAGCAGACAGGCCTCGTCGGCCGCCAGCGCGGCACGACCGGTGCGCAGCGGCTGCACGGCGAAGTGCCGGCAGCGCGCCCTGATGCGTGAGGTCAGCGAATGAGGATCGGTCAGCCAGCCGCGCAGTGCCGCCGGCATGAATAGCGCCGGCGAACGCCACGCGTCGCCGGCTCGATGAAAGGACATTTATTGCGACGCAGTCTTCAAGCCCGGCCTGCATGATAGCCGTGGCAGACGGCGCCGGCGCGTCAGGCGATCTGCAGCGGACCGTGGTCGTCGCAGTGATCGCCGTGCGGATGGTGCAGATGACCGTCGACCAGGTAATCCACGTGGTCGCCGTGCGGCACCGCTTCATGCCCGCAGCCAGGCCCATGCACATGACCGGCGCCATGGCCGGCACAGTGGTGCTGCGGCGTGCAGCCGTCCGGGTTGGCGGCGCTGACGGCGATCACGTGCTCGTCGACATGGTCGCCATGCACGTGATGCAGGTGGCCGTCATGCAGGAAATCGACGTGGCCTTCGTGGCGCACCGCGGTGTGACCGCATTGCGGGCCGTGCTGGTGCTCGTGATGGGCGTGCTGGGTGCAACGGGTCATCGGCGCTCTCCGGTCGGTGGGTGCATCCGCACTATAGACAGGAAATGACGCTTCGGCCGCCTCGGGCGTCACACCTTGCGCTCGTCCCTGCCGGTCTCCGGCGCCTCGTCGATGGTCTGCGCGCGGTCGTCGTCCATCAGCATGCGATGGGCCGGGCCTTCGAGATCGTCGAACTGGCCGCTGCGCGCCGACCAGATGAACACCGCGCCGATGCCCAGCGCGATCAGTACCGACATCGGTACCAGCAGCCACAGTATGTCCATCAGTTCCGCTCCTTTGCCCGCCGCTGCAGACGCAGCGCGTTGAGCACCACCATCAGCGAACTGAGCGACATGCCGATGCCGGCCATCCACGGCGTGATCCAGCCCAGCATCGCCGGCGGGATGGCCAGCAGGTTGTAGGCAAAGGCCCAGCGCAGGTTCTGCCGCACGATGGCCAGCGTGGCCTGGGCGGTGTCGAGCCCGCGGGTGAGCGCGTCGAAACGTTCGGACAGCAGTACCAGGTCGCCCTGGGCGCGCGCCAGTTCGGTGCCGCCGCCCATCGCGACCGACACCTGGGCCTGCGCCAGCACCGGCGCGTCATTGACGCCGTCACCCAGCATGGCGACGACGGCGCCGCGCTGCTGCAACGCTTCTATATAGGCGCGCTTGCCCTCCGGCGTCATCCGCGCATGCGCGTCGGCGATGCCGAGCTCCTGCGCCAGCGCCGCGACCGGTGCGTGTGCGTCGCCCGACAGCAGGCTGACCGCGATGCCGCGTTCGCGCAGGTGCGCCAGCAATTCGGGTGCCCCGGATCGTACGGCATCGCTGAGATCGAAGCGCGCCAGCAGACCGCGTTCGTCGCCCAGCCAAACCGGCGTCGCGATGCCCGACGGCGAGGCCGGAAGCGGTGCCCCGGACAGCGCGCAGACGTAGTCCGCGCTGCCCAGCCGCAGGCGGCGGCCGGCGATGACGCCCTGCACGCCCTGCCCGGTCACCGCAGACAACTGATCGACGACCGGTCGCACCTGCTCACCGGCAGCGGCGCGCAAGGCGCGCGCGATCGGGTGAGTCGACGGCCCTTCCAGCGCCGCGGCCAGCGCGGTGGCCCGTGCCGCGTCGACGTCGCCCATCAGTTCGACCGTCTGCAATGCCATGGCGCCGGTGGTGAGCGTGCCGGTCTTGTCGAACACAACGTGGGTGACGCGTGCCAGCGTTTCGATCGCGTGTGCGCGGGTGACCAGCAGACCGCTGCGCGACAGCACACCGGTGCCGACCGTCAGCGCCGCCGGTGTGGCCAGCGACAGCGCGCACGGGCAACTGACGACCAGCACCGCGACGAAGACGGACAGCGCCTGCGACGGATCCAGCCACAGCCAGACGCCAGCGGTGACCAGCGCCAGCACGATGAGCGCCTTGACGAAATGCACGGCGATGCGGTCGGCGAACTGCACCACCTCGGGCCGACTGGCCGAAGCACGGCCGATCAGCCGGCGGATCGCCGCCAGCCGCGTCGCCTCGCCGACCTGTTCGACCGCCAGCACCACCGGGGAGCCGATGTTCAGGCTGCCGCCGACCACGCGGTCGCCGGGGCCTCGACCCTGCGGCTTCGACTCGCCGGTGAGCAGGCTTTCGTCGACCTCGCTGCGGCCATCGACCAGGCGGCCGTCGGCCGGAAACACCTCGCCGGCGGCGACCACGACGTGGTCGCCGGCCAGCAGCCGCGCCACCGGCACCGCCTCGGTGGCCGTTCCCGGCCAAGCGGTGAAGCGGTGCGCCAGCGCCGGCATCACGCGCGCCAGTTCCTCGACGCCGCGCACCGCACGCTGGCGCGCCAGCATTTCGAGATAGCGTCCGCCGAGCAGGAGGAATACGAACATCGTGACCGAATCGAAATACACCTCGCCCGAATGCGTCACCGTGGCCCACAGGCTGGCGATGAAGGCGGCGCCTATGCCAAGCGCGACCGGCAGGTCCATGCCGACCCGCTTCGCCGCCAGATCGCGCAGCGCGCGCGAGAAGAAGGGAGCGGCCGAGTAGCACACCACCGGCGCGGTCAGCACCAGACTGGCCCAGCGCATCAGCGCGGCGATGCTGCCCGGCAGTTCGGCGTCGCCGGCGGTGTACTCCGGCCACGCGTACATCATCACCTGCATCATGCCCAGCCCGGCCACCGCCAGCCGCCACAGCGCGTCGCGCCGCTCGCTGCGGGCGACCGATTCGGCGTGTGCGCGGTCGTTCGGCCAGGCTTCGTAGCCGATCTCGGTCACCGCCCGCAGGATGGCCGACAGCTGCACGCGGGCCGGGTCCCACACCACGCGAGCGCGACGGGTGGCGTAGTTGATTTCCAGCACCAGCACGCCGGGCAGGCGGCCGACGTGCTGCTCGTTCAGCCATACGCAGGCCGCGCAGCGTATGCCCTCGATGATGAGCAGCGCCTCGCGCGCGTCGGCGCAGTCCGCGTGGGCGACGGTGCGGACGAAATCGGCCTGCACTTCCGGCAGGTCGTACACCGACAGGTCGCGCGCACCGCCGTCGGGTGCCGTTTCGGGCAAGGCGTCGCGGTGGGCGTAGAAAGCGTCCAGACCGCCGCCGGAGATGGCTTCGGCGACTGCGGCGCAGCCGGCGCAGCACATCGGCCTGTCCTCGCCGGCGACGCGGACGCGATAGCGCACCGGGCCATCGACCGGCAGCCCGCAGTGATAGCAGGCCGTCGTCGCGGCGGCGCCATCCGGACTCAGGTTCAGCGGTGATTCCGGCGCGTTCATCACGAGGGCAGGGTTCGAATCATGGGCTCACATTCTAGGCGGCTGCGCACCCACCGCCCATGACGTGAGTCAAGCGCGCACCGGCAAGCCATTTCAGGGTTTTCACGCCGGGCGAGCGGACGAAAGCTTGACCTGGGACATTGCGAAGACGCCTGCCTTGGACTACGTCTAAAACTTCAGGTGGCGACGCCGGCCGCCTGCTCACGGTCACTTTTTTCCTGCCTTCGCCCAGACGAGGAAGACCACGGATGAAAAGAGAAGCGTTCGAACAACCGGCCGCCTCGCCTGCGCCGGCCCCCTCGCCCCGCCTCCGGCTGCTGTCCGGCCTGCTCGCCGACGCCGGCATCACGCTCGACGGCGAAGCGCCGTGGGACCTGCAGATGCGCAATCCGCGCCTGCCCGAGCGGGTGTTCGCCTACGGCAGCCTCGGTCTGGGCGAGGCCTACATGGATGGCGACTGGGACGCCGCCCGGCTCGACGAATTCTTCGCCCGCCTGCTGCGCGCCCGGCTGGACACGCGGGTCAAGCCGGCATCGCTGCTGATGCATGCCTTCAGCGCCCGCCTGCTGAACCGGCAGACGCCGCGTCGCGCCTGGCAGGTCGGCGAACGCCACTACGACCTCGGCAACGATTTCTACGCGGCGATGCTTGACCCGCGCATGACCTACACCTGTGGCTACTGGCAGGACGCTGCCGACCTCGCGTCGGCGCAGGAGGCCAAGCTCGAACTGATCTGCCGGAAGCTGGACCTGCGTCCCGGCATGCACCTGCTGGACATCGGTTGCGGCTGGGGCAGCCTGCTCGGCTACGCCGCCGAGCACCACGGCGTGCGCGGCACCGGCGTCACCGTATCGCGCGAACAGGCGGAGTGGGCACAGCAGCGCTACGCCGGGCTGCCGGTCGAGTTCCGGCTGCAGGACTACCGCGAACTCGACGGCAGCGAAACCTTCGACCGCGTGGCCAGCGTCGGCATGTTCGAACACGTCGGCCGGCGCAACTTCCGCACCTTCATGCAGGTGGTGCGGCGCGCACTGGTGCCTGACGGGCTGGCGCTGCTGCATACGATAGGCAAGAACACGCGGCGCGGCGTCACCGACCCGTGGATAGACCGCTACATCTTCCCCAATGGAGAACTGCCGTCGATCGGCCAGATCGGCGATGCGGTCGATGATGTATTCGTGGTCGAGGACCTGCACAACTTCGGCGCCGATTACGATCGCACGCTGATGGCCTGGCACGAGAACTTCGAAGCGGCCTGGCCGCAGTTCGCCGACCGCCTCGGCGAGCGCTTTCGCCGCATGTGGCGCTACTACCTGCTGTCCTGCGCCGGCGCCTTCCGCGCGCGCGACATCCAGCTGTGGCAGTGGGTGCTGTCGCCGAGAGGCGTGGCAGGCGGCTACCGCAGCGTGCGCTGACGGCGGCTCAAAGCGACGCCAGCCGCGACTTGGCCAGCGGCGGGTTCTTCGCCAGATAGCGGCGGATGCCGCGCAGGATGGCGTCTGCCAGCTTGTCCTGGTAGGCGTCGTCGGTCAGCCGCTTCTCTTCTTCCGGATTCGAAATGAAGGCGGTCTCGACCAGGATGGACGGAATGTCCGGCGCCTTCAGCACGGCGAAGCCGGCCTGCTCGACATGCGGCTTGTGCAGCGTGTTCACGCCGCCCAGTTCGCCCAGCACGGCGCGGCCCAGCTTCATCGAGTCGTTCATCGTCGCCGTCTGCGACAGGTCGAGCAGCGTGCGCGCGAGATAGGGATCCTTGACGTCGAGATTGACGCCGCCGATCAGGTCGGCCGAGTTCTCGCGCTGCGCCAGCCAGCGCGCGGCGGAACTGGTGGCACCGCGGTCGGACAGCACGAACACCGAACTGCCGCGCGCGTCCGGCCGTACGAAGGCGTCGGCGTGGATGGACACGAACAGGTCGGCGCGCACGCGGCGCGCCTTGGCGACGCGAGTGCCCAGCGGCACGAAGAAATCGGCGTCGCGCGTCAGCACGGCGCGCATCGTCGGGTCAGCGTCTATCTTCTTCTGCAGGCGCTGCGCCACTTCCAGCGTCACGTTCTTTTCGTAGCTGCCGCCGCGGCCGACCGCGCCCGGGTCTTCGCCGCCGTGACCGGGGTCGAGCACGATGGTGACGAGGCGGCTCACGTCCACCTCCGCCTTCTTGCTGCCCGCATCGCGCGACGCGGTCTGGTTCGCCGGTTCGGGTGCCGGCTCGGCCGCCGGCGACTGTGCCGGCGCATCGGGCTGGTCGGGTGCGACGTCGCCCTGGTACTGGATGTCGCCCTGACGCGCGAGCTGCATCAGCGGGTCGATGGGCATCGCCGGATAGATGTCCATCACCAGCCGGTGACCGTACTGGCCGACCGGCGCCAGCGTGAACACCTGCGGCTTCACCTCGGTCTTCAGTTCCATCACCAGCCGCACCACGCCCGGCTTGTTGCGGCCGGCGCGGATCAGCTTGATATAGGGATCGTTGTCGGCAATCTTGCCCGGCAGGCTGCCGAGCACGTTGTTCAGCTCCACGCCCTCGATGTCGATCACCAGCCGTTCCGGGTTCTGCACGGTGAAGTGCGCGAACTTCAGCGCGTCGCGGGATTCCAGCGTGATGCGGGTATATTCCAGCGAAGGCCACACGCGGACGGCCAGCAGCGAGGTGGCGGCGGCGCGCCCGACCGGGCTCACCGACAGCAGCAGCGCAGCCCCGGAAAATCCGAGAAAATCGCGCCGGCTCAGGTCGCGGACGGACGGCCTTCCGCGGCGACGGACAAACGGCTTAAACATGCCCGACCTCCTTCGCTGCCGGCGGACAGCCGCGCACGGCGCGCCTCGCCGACCACGGCGAGCGCAATGCGCAGATCGGGCTGCGGCAGATGCGCGCCCGCCTTGTCCGGCCATTCGACCAGACAGACGCCCGCGCTTTCGCCGGTTTGCCCGAAGTATTCGTCCAGACCTGCTTCGATGAATTCATCAGGATCCGTGAAGCGATAAAAATCAAAGTGATACAACGGGAAGTTTAAGCTAGAAATAGCATACGATTCAAGCAAAGTGAAGGTCGGACTTTTTACCTTTCCCGTGTGGCCCAGCGCCCTGAGCAGTCCGCGCACCAGCGTGGTCTTGCCGGCGCCCAGGTCGCCGTCCAGAAACACGCACAGGCCGGGCGCCAGCGCGCGCGCCAGTCGCGCGCCCAGCGCCTCGGTGGCGGCGGGGTCGGCGAGGTCCATCGTCAGGGTTGAATCATTCATGGCGGTCTGCGTGAAATCGGAGCGGCCGCCATTATCCGCCCGCGCGGTCGCGCAATGAGCGACACCCTTCCCTGCAGCCCGGACGGACTGGTCGCGCGCATACGCGACTGGGGACGCGAGCTGGGCTTCGCGTCGATCGGCATTTCCGGTGTCGATCTGGGTGAAGCCGAAACCCGCCTGCTCGACTGGCTCGCCGCCGGCCGTCACGGCGAACTGGACTACATGGCGCGCCACGGCGCGATGCGCGCACGCCCGGCCGAACTGGTGCCGGGCACGCTGTCGGTCATCAGCGCACGCATGCCGTACTGGCCGGACGACGCGGCGGACGCGCAGGCGGTGCTCGACGACGGCGACCTCGGCTATGTGTCGCGTTACGCACTCGGCCGCGATTACCACAAGGTGCTGCGCAACCGGCTGCAGAAGCTGGCAGAACGGATCGAGAGCGTGGTCGGCCCCTTCGGCCACCGCGCGTTCACCGACTCGGCGCCGGTGCTCGAAGTCGAGATCGCCCGCCGCGCCGCACTCGGCTGGCGCGGCAAGCACACGCTGCTGATCCACCGCGACGCCGGCTCGATGTTCTTTCTCGGCGAACTGTTCACCACGCTGCCGCTGCCGCCCGACGAGCCCCAGGCCGACCACTGCGGCACCTGCACCCGCTGCATCGACATCTGCCCGACCGGCGCCATCGTCGCGCCCTACCAGCTGGACGCGCGGCTGTGCGTGTCCTACCTGACGATAGAACTGGACGGCCCGATCCCCGAGCCACTGCGCCCCCTGATCGGCAACCGCATCTACGGCTGCGACGACTGTCAGCTGGTGTGCCCGTGGAACCGTCACGCGGCCAAGGCCGTCGAGCCGGACTTCGCGGTGCGCAACGGGCTGGACCACGCACCACTGAGCGCGCTGTTCGCCTGGTCGGAGGACGAATTCAACCGCCGCCTCGAAGGCAGCGCGATCCGGCGCATCGGCCACGAGCGCTGGCTGCGCAATATCGCGGTCGCGCTCGGCAACGCGCCATCCTCCGCCGCCCACATCGCCGCGCTGC
This sequence comes from Methyloversatilis sp. NSM2, assembly GCF_038066675.1. Taxonomy (NCBI): domain Bacteria; kingdom Pseudomonadati; phylum Pseudomonadota; class Betaproteobacteria; order Nitrosomonadales; family Sterolibacteriaceae; genus Methyloversatilis; species Methyloversatilis sp. NSM2. Next base: position 176,268 of record NZ_JBBUKV010000017.1, on the reverse strand, counting down.
ATGCGCGCGCCGACCACGCCTCACCGGTCGTGCGCGAACACGTCGCCTGGGCGCTGGCCCGACAACATTCTCCGGACACACCGACATGACCGACCGCCTGAACGACCTCGAAGCCCGCATCACGCTGATGGATGACATGCTGGACGCGCTGAACCGCACAGTGTTCGAGCAGCAGCGCGCGATCGAGTCACTGCAGTTGCAGCTCAAGCACGTCTATGCGCAGGTGCAGGGCATGCAGCCGGCCGAACGTGCCGACGCGCAGCAGGACATTCCGCCGCACTACTGAGTCCGTCTCCTAGCGCGTCCCGGACAGCGCTGTCAGCGTCCACCGCTGCACCGCCCACGCGAGCAGATCCTCACGCCCGGACGCCACGACGTCGGCCGGCGGCGGGTGGCGCAGGAAGGCGAGCGCCTCCTCCAGGTCGGTCAGCGCATCGGCCGGCTCCAGCGCCGGCGCGCGTGTCTGCTTGGACAGCTTCTCGCCGTTCGCATCAAGCACCACCGGCACGTGTGCGTAGCGCGGCTGCGCCAGGCCGAGCGCGCGCTGCACCAGTATCTGCCGCGGCGTCGAGGTGAGCAGATCGGCACCGCGCACGATGTCGGTCACGCCCTGATCGGCGTCGTCTACCATCACCGCAAGCTGATAGGCACAGTAGCCGTCGGCACGCCACAGCACGAAGTCGCCGGAATCAGCCGCCACATCGACCGCGATGCGACCGAGTACGCGGTCGTCGAACGCAACCTCGCCTGCCGGCACGCGCAGCCGCCAGGCGCGTGGCGCGATGCCGGCGCGATCGCGGCAGGTGCCGGGGTAACGCCGTGCGCCATCGGAGGCCAGCGGCTGCGATTCGAGATCACGACGGGTGCAGGCGCATCCGTAGGCCGCGCCGCCAGCGATCAGTGTGTCCAGCGCAGCGCGATACAGCGCGGTACGCCGGCTCTGCCACACCACCTCGCCGTCCCAGTGCAGGCCGAGCGCGTCGAGCTGGCGCAGTATGGTGTCGGTGGCCGCGACTGAGCAGCGCGGCTCGTCCACGTCCTCGATGCGCAACAGCCAGCGGCCGCCGGCGGCGCGTGCATCCAGCCAGCTGGCCAGCGCCGCCACCAGCGAACCCTTGTGCAGCGGGCCGGTCGGACTGGGAGCGAAACGTCCGACATACGGGCGACGCTCGGCTACCATGCCGGCTCGCCTCCGAGCGACTTACACCCAAGGACCCCCATGGCCACCATCGAACTTACTGAAGACAGCTTCAACAGCACGGTCGAGAACAATCCCTTCGTCATCATCGATTTCTGGGCACCCTGGTGCGGCCCTTGCCGCAATTTTGCCCCGGTCTACGAAGCGGCGTCGGAAAAGTATCCGGACATCGTGTTCGCCAAGGTGAATACCGAAGAGGAACAGGGCATCGCCGCCGCCTTCGGCATCCGCTCGATTCCGACCCTGATGGTGTTCCGCGACCAGATCGTGCTGTACGGACAGCCGGGTGCGCTGCCCGCCGGTCAGTTCGAACAGCTGATCGAACAGGCGAAGGCGCTGGACATGGACAAGGTGCGCGCCGAAGTGGCCGCCCAGCAGAACGACGGCGCGGCGTCCTGATCGCAACATCCAGCCGGCGGATCCGCCGGCTCAGCGATAGCCCTCTTCGGCCAGCACGCGGCGCACCACCGGCCGCTCGCGCATGCGCCGGTAGAACGCGAGACAGCGTGACGGCAGCGGCAGGCCGATGCGGTCGGCCCAGAAGGTGACGTAGAACAGCGCCGCGTCGGCGACCGTCAGGTCGTCGCCGAACAGCCGGCCGTCGTCGTCGATGCGCGCATCGATCAGTGTGAAGGCCTCGTCCACCAGGGCCCGGCCCTGCGCCTTGATCCCCTCCAGCCACTGCACCTCCGCCACCGCGTCCACGCCCGCAGGCAGGTAGCGCTCGGGCGTGAAGATGCGGGTGTAGCCGGCGCCATGGACCGTGCCCACGGCATGGGTCATCAGGTCGACAGCGCGCGCCGCGTCGAACGGCGACGCCGGCAGCAGCCGTGCGCGCGGGAACTGCCAGGCCAGCCACAGCGCGATGGACAGGAATTCGGTCAGCGCCGGGTCCTCGTCGATCTGCAGCGCCGGAATCGTGCCCTTCGGATTGATCGCCAGATATTCGGGGCGACGGTGATCGCCGGCAGGCAGGTTCACGACGTATGCCTCGAACGGCAGCTCCAGATGTTCGAGCAGGATATGGATGCCGGTCGAGCACGAACCCGGCGTCATGTGGAAGCGCAATCGCATGGTCTGCCTCTTTCGGTGTGTGGCCGGCGTGCACCGCGAACGCCGCATTTCTCAAGTACCGAAAAGCAAGATGCATGCAGCGCATGCACGGATCTTGCTGAGCGACCCTCATCCGCCGGCCAGCGCGGATGCATGAGCCCGCTCGCCCGCCCGAATGTGGGCTTTGGCGTACGCGGCTGTCCTCATTGTCGCGTTCGCGCCGGCCGCACCTGCCGCCCGCGAAGGACATTCGATGAACACCGACACCGCACTCGCACCGCGCAACCGACTGGCCGGTGAAACGTCCCCCTATCTGCAGCAGCACGCCGGCGATCCGGTGCACTGGTATCCATGGGGCGAGGCCGCCTTGGCCGAGGCACGCCGGCTCGATCGCCCCATCCTGCTGTCGGTCGGCTACGCCTCCTGTCACTGGTGCCATGTGATGGCGCGCGAGTCCTTTGCCGATCCGGCCACGGCTGCCGCAGTGAACGAGGGCTTCATTGCCATCAAGGTGGACCGCGAGGAGCGACCGGACATCGACGGCCTCTACCAGCAGGCGCTGCAACGGCTGCGTCGCGGCAACGGCGGCTGGCCGCTCACCGTCTTCCTGTCGCCGCAGGGCGTGCCCTTCTACGGCGGCACCTATTTCCCGCGCGAGGCGTCCGGTGGGCAGAGTGCGCTGCGCGACGTCCTGGCGTCGGTCAGCACCGTGTGGACCGAAAGGCGCGCCGATCTGGCGCGCCAGGACGAGGCGCTGATTGCCGCACTGAGCGCCGCCTTGCCACAGCCCACCGGTGCGCCGCTGGACCCGTCGGTGCAGGAGCAGGCGATACAGCAGCTGGCGGTCGCCTTCGACGCCCGGAACGGCGGCTTCGGCGGCGCGCCGAAGTTTCCGCACCCGACCGACCTCGATTTCCTGCTGCAGCTGGACAGCGACATCGGCACACCGTCGCCGCGCACGATGGCGCTGGAGTCGCTGCGTCACATCGCCGAAGGCGGTCTGTTCGACCAGCTCGGCGGCGGCTTCTTCCGCTACAGCGTCGATCCGACCTGGCACATCCCGCACTTCGAAAAGATGCTGTGCGACAGCGCCATGCTGCTGCCGCTCTACGCCAATGCCTGGAGGGCGAGCGGCGAAGCGCTGTTCCGGCGCGCGGCCGAACTCACCGTGGACTGGGCATTGCGCGAAATGCGCAGCGACGACGGACTGTTCTGCGGCGCCCTCGCGGCCGACGACGCCAGCGGCCGCGAGGGGGGCACATATCTGTGGGAAGCGTCGGCGCTGCGCGAAGTGCTGACACCGGTCGAATGGGATCTGTGCGCCGCACACTGGGGGCTGATCGACCCGCCCGGCTTCGAGGGGAAGTTCTGGCATCTGCGCGTTGCCCGCCCGGCGGAAAAGCTCGCCACGATGCTGGGCCAGCCGGTGGACGCGGTGCAGGCGGTGATAGACGAGGCGCGCAGTCGTCTGCTGGAGCGCCGCAACGAGCGCGGGCGCGCCGCACGTGACGGCAAGACACCGACTGCCTGGAACGCGCTGATGGTGAACGCGCTCGCCCACGCCAGCGCCGTACTCGGCCGCAGCGACTGGCTGGAGGCGGCGCGCACGACCTTCGACGCGCTGCGCGCGGCACGCTGGCGCGAGGACATCGACGGCGCCGACCGTCTGCAGTCGCTGCCCGGCATCGACGGCTTTCTCGACGACCACGCCTTCCTGCTGGATGCCGCACTGACGCTGCACGAAGCGATGCCGCGCGACGGCGACCTCGCCTTCGCCGCACGGCTGGCCGAGGTGATGCTGCTGCGTTTCGAAGACGACGCCAGAGGTGGCTTCTTCTTCACCGCACACGACGCGCTGCCACTGTTCCACCGCAGCAAACCCGCCCTGGACGCTGCCACGCCTGGCGGCAACGGCGTCGCCGCGCTGGCCTTGATCAGACTGGCACGGCGTACCGGCAACACCCGCTACGTGAACGCGGCCGAACGCTGCGTGCGTCTGTTCGCCGCCACCGTGCGAGCCGACCCGGCCAGCCATACCCGCCTGCTCATGGCCGCGCGCTGGCTGGACGAAGGGCGTTGATCAGCGGAGAAGGCGCGTCGCTCAGGCGGCTCGCTGTCTCCGGTAGCGGATACGCATGATGGGCGACCAGTTGCCGTCGGCATCCTGCACGTGCGAAGACAGCGTCCGCTCGTCCGGACCAAGGACCTCTATCGTGTCGCGGTAGCGCGCGGTGCCGCTGCCCGAGAAGGCCGGTCCTTCGCTGTACAGCGACAGCACGCGGCCGGCTGCGTCCAGTTCGCCCTCGTACTGCCACAGCGTCGTCATCATCGACCCTGCCCAGTTGCCGACGAAGCGGCCTCCGTCTCCGCGCGCGGGGTCGAAGCCCAGGGTCATCAGAGTGAAGGCCGCGCTGCCGTCCGGCATGTCACCGCGCCCCTCGAACAGCACCCACAGTTCGCCGAGCGCGCGCACGGTTTCGCTACCGCTCCAGCACGCGTCGTCCGCGGCGCCGTCGGCCACCGGTTCGCTCTTTCCGCGCCATTCACCCTCGAACTGCCTCAGCCATCGATGCTGATCCTGCGGCTCTGTATTCATCATCTTCTCGCCCTCCGTCCTGTCGTGACGCCTTTCCCGATGCCCGGCGTATACGAGGTAGACGAACCGGAGCGGAAAGATTCGACAGCGGACGAAAAAAAGCCCTGGCAACCACGGGTTGCCAGGGCTTCTGCGGCGGTGGAAATGCAGCTCAGACGTTGAACAGGAAGTTCAGCACGTCGCCGTCCTTGACCACGTATTCCTTGCCTTCGGCGCGCATCTTGCCGGCTTCCTTCGCGCCCTGTTCGCCCTTGAAGGCGATGAAGTCGTCGAAGGCGATGGTCTGGGCGCGGATGAAGCCGCGCTCGAAGTCGGTGTGGATGACGCCGGCCGCCTGCGGTGCGGTGTCGCCCTTGTGGATGGTCCAGGCGCGCACTTCCTTCACACCCGCGGTGAAGTAGGTCTGCAGGCCCAGCAGGTCGTAGCCGGCGCGGATCAGCCGGTTCAGGCCCGGCTCTTCGAGGCCGAGATCGGCCAGGAAGGCCTTCTTGTCCTCGTCGTCGAGGTCGGCCAGCTCGGCTTCGATCTTCGCGCACACCGCCACCACCGGCGCACCTTCCTTCGCCGCGAATTCGCGCAGGCGGTCGAGGTAGGGGTTGTTGTCAAAACCGTCTTCGAGCACGTTGCCGACATACATGGCCGGCTTGATCGTCAGCAGGCACATCGGTTTCACGATGGCCTTGTCGTCGTCCGACAGGTTCAGCGTGCGCGCCGGCTTGCCTTCGTTCAGGTGCGGCAGCAGCTTTTCCAGCACGGCGACCAGCTTGGCGGCGTCCTTGTCGCCGGCGCGCGCCTTCTTGGTGTCGCGCGCAATGGTGCGTTCGACGGCGGCGAGGTCGGCCAGCGCCAGTTCGGTCACGATGGTTTCGATGTCGGCGATCGGATCGACACGGCCATTCACGTGCACCACGTTCTCGTCGTCGAAGCAGCGCACCACGTTCACGATGGCGTCGGTTTCGCGGATATTGGCGAGGAACTGGTTACCCAGGCCTTCGCCCTTGCTGGCGCCGGCGACCAGACCGGCGATGTCGACGAATTCGACGATGGCCGGCTGTATCTTCTGCGGCTTCACGATCTCGGAAAGCTGGGCCAGACGCGGGTCCGGCACCTCGACGATGCCGACGTTGGGCTCGATCGTGCAGAACGGGTAGTTCTCGGCGGCGATGCCGGCCTTGGTGAGCGCATTGAAAAGCGTGGACTTGCCGACGTTGGGCAGGCCGACGATGCCGCATTTGAGGCTCATGTCTGGATTCCTTGATTAGGCACTCTTGGGCGCCTTGCCGGCGCCGGGCTTCGCATTGAGCAGGGTGGACACGCGCGTCCAGTCGCCAGCGGCAATCATCGGCCAGGCGTCGAGCGCACGCTCGATGGCGGCGTCGATGTCGCGCTGTTCCTCGATGCGCGGACGGTGCAGTACATAGTCGGCCACTTCCGACCCCGGCGCCAGCTGGCGCGGGTGACCGATGCCGATGCGCAGCCGCCAGTAGTCGTTGCTGGCCAGGTGGGCGCTGATGTCCTTCAGTCCGTTGTGACCGCCGAGGCCGCCGCCGAACTTCAGGCGCAGTTCGCCCGGCTGGATGTCGAGCTCATCGTGCACCACCAGTATTTCAGCCGGTGCGATGCGGAAGAAGCGGGCAAGCGCACCGACCGACTGGCCGGAGCGGTTCATGAAGGTCTGCGGCAGCAGTATCGTGATGCCGTCGGCACGCGACGAACCGGTGAAGCCGTTGAATCGCGCTTCACGGTTGAGCGTGACGCCCAGCTTGCGTGCCAGCCCCTCACAAAACCAAAACCCGGCGTTGTGCCGGGTTTCGGAATAGTCCGGACCGGGGTTGCCCAGTCCGACGACGAGCCGGGGCACGGCTTTGGAACCGTTCCCGGACATCGTCTGTACTTACTTCTCTTCGCCGCCTTCGGCCGCGGCAGCTTCGTCAGCCTTGGCGCCGCGCGGCAGCGTCACGGTGGCGATCACCGGATCGGTGCCGTGGGTCAGCGCTTCGACACCGGCCGGCAGCTTGATCTGCGACACGTGGACCGACTGGCCGACCGACAGGCCGGACAGGTCGACTTCGATGAATTCCGGCAGCTGGCTGGGCAGGCACTGGACGTCGATCTCGTTCATCACGTGCGACACGATGCCACCCTGCAGCTTGACGCCCGGGGCCACGTCGGCATTGATGAAGTGGAACGGCACCTTGGTGTGCAGCTTGTGCGTGGCATCGACGCGCTGGAAGTCGACATGCAGCACCTGCAGCTTGTAGGCGTGCATCTGGGTGTCGCGCAGCAGCACGGTTTCCTTCGTGCCTTCGACGTTCAGCGTCAGCACGGATGCGTGGAAGGCTTCCTTGCGCAGGGCGTGGAAGATTTCGTTGTGGTCGAGCGTGATCGGCGTGGCGGGCTTGTCGCCGCCGTAGATGATGGCCGGGACCTGGTCGGCGCGACGCAGGCGGCGGCTCGCTCCGGTGCCCTGCGCATCGCGCTTCTTGACGTTCATTTCGATGGACATGATGACTCCTGGTGGATGAAGGGTCGCCCGCGACCAGGCGACCCGGGGTGTCCCGCTTCAATTACTCCATGAAGAGGGACGAAACGGATTCCTCGTTGCTGATGCGCAGCAGGGTTTCGGCCAGCAGCTCGGCGATGGACACGACACGGATGCGGCCGCAGGCCTGGGCGGCCGGCGACAGCGGGATGGTGTCGGTCACGACCAGCTGGTCGAGATCGGAATTCTGGATGCGATTGACGGCCTCGCCCGACAGCACGGCGTGGGTACAGTAGGCCAGCACGCGGGCGGCGCCGTGCTCCTTCAGCGCCTGCGCCGCCTTGCACAGCGTGCCGGCGGTGTCGACCATGTCATCCATGATGACGCAGGTGCGACCGGTCACGTCGCCGATGATGTTCATCACCTCGGACACGTTCGCCTTCGGGCGACGCTTGTCGATGATGGCGAGATCGCACTCGAGACGCTTGGCAAAGGCACGTGCGCGCACCACGCCGCCGACGTCGGGCGAAACGGCCATCAGGTTCGGATATTCCTGCTTCCAGATGTCGCCAAGCAGGATGGGCGTGGCGTAGATGTTGTCGACCGGAATGTCGAAGAAGCCCTGGATCTGGTCGGCGTGGAGGTCCACCGTCAGCAGGCGCTGCACGCCCACGGCCTGCAGCATGTTTGCCACCACCTTGGCGGTGATCGGCACGCGCGCGCTGCGCGGGCGGCGATCCTGGCGGGCGTAGCCGAAATAGGGCATCGCCGCGGTGATGCGGCCGGCCGAGGCGCGCTTCAGCGCATCGACCAGGATGACCAGTTCCATCAGGCTGTCGTTGGTCGGCGCACAGGTCGATTGCAGCACGAACACGTCCTTGCCGCGGACGTTCTCGAGGATTTCGACGTTGACTTCGCCGTCGGAGAAACGGCCCACCTGCGCGCGGCCGAGCGACATGTTGAGCCGCTTGGCAACGTCCGCCGCCAGTTTGGGGTTGGCGTTGCCGGTAAAGATCATCAGGCTGTCGTAAGCCATGCTGCCTCGCGAAACTCGGTGATTGCTGAATTGAAACCGGGAGAACCGGTCCTGCTCTTTCCAGGCGGATGACCGGTTTCAACCCGTCGGCATGCCTGCTGCCCTGAAAACACATCGGGCAGGCCCGCACTCCCTGCGGGCCCGCCCGATCAAATTTGGCTGAGGAGGAAGGATTCGAACCTTCGAATGCCGGAATCAAAATCCGGTGCCTTGACCAACTTGGCGACTCCCCAAACTCTGCATCGACCGTGTCGCGCCTTCGCGCCACCCGGTGTCAAACCTGTGCAGACATCCGGTACAGTGGGTGCTCGTCCAGCCCCTGTGCAACGAATCCCTGCCAGCCCGCCGGCCACGATGCCGACGACGCCTTCATCAAATCCTGTGCTGCCTGCAGATCGGCGCATTGTACAAACACGCACGCGCCCGAACCGCTCATTCTTACCGCGCCGCGCCCGGCCAGTGCCGCCAGCATGTCGATGGCCTGTCTGACTTCCGGGTACAGCCTTGCTGCGACCGGCTCAAGATCGTTGCGCCCGAAAAGCGCCGCCGAGTCGGCTGCTGCAGCAAAGTCCGCTATTGTGCAAGCTTCAGTATTTCGTGTCAATTCCGGGTCGGCAAAAATCCGTGGCGTCGGTACCGACACGCCGGGCGCCACGACGAGGTAGGCCGCCGGCCGCAGTTCGAGCGGTTGCAACAGCTCGCCAACGCCCTCGGCAAAGGCGCTGCGACCGAACACGAAAACCGGCACGTCGGCCCCCAGCCGCAGCCCCAGCGCCTGCAACTGCGCGCGCGGAAGATCAAGTTCCCACAGTCGATTCAAGGCCAGCAGCACGGTCGCGGCGTCGGAACTGCCGCCGCCGACGCCACCGCCCATCGGCAGCCGCTTGTCCAGTTCGATGTCCACGCCACGCCGGCAGCCGGTTTCCGTCTGCAGCAAACGGGCAGCACGCACGCACAGGTCGTCGGCCTCGGGCACGCCGGGCAGCGGGTTGACGCGCCTCACCTCGCCATCGTCCCGTGGCGAGAAGCGCAGGCGGTCGCCGAAATCGACGAAGCGGAAGGCGGTCTGCAGCAGATGGTAGCCATCCGGGCGGCGGCCGGTCACGTGCAGGAACAGATTGATCTTGGCCGGCGCGTCGAGCCAGACCTGCCAGTCGATACGCGCAGTCACGGCAACGGGTACCAGGCGTCGATGCGCAGACGGAAGCTGTGTTCGCCGTCGCTGGCGTCGATCTGTCGCGGCAGCGCGTCCGGGCTTTCACCGTCGTACTCGGTGAATTCGACCCGCCAGGACTGTTCGGTCAGCACCGCGACACGGCCGGCGGCGTCGCGCGACCGCACGTCGGCGCTCCCCGGCCGACCGGTCACCCAGTAGGCGGCCCGCGACAGCGGCAGTTCGGCGCCGAACACCGCACGCGACAGTTCGTCGAGCGTCGCCGCCTCGGTGACGCGCTGGCGCTCGTCGATCAGGCGCACCCCCTGTTCGTCGCGCACCAGCTGCGCCAATACCTTGCCGAGTGGTCCGTTGATCTGCAGTTCGTCGCGATCGCGGGCATGCTGCCAGTCCAGCGCCGCCGAGGCGGTCTGTTCGGGCCCTTTCACGACGAAGCGCCCGCTCAGCGAAAAAGCGGGATTGACCGCGTCACGCGCACGTTCGCGCAGCGCGAGCACCTGCGGATCTTCGACAGCCGGCGGCGGAAGCGCGGCACAACCGGCCAGCGCCAGAGCGCCGGCGCACAGCAGCACCCGCATCACGGGATGTAGCGCTTGATGGTCGATTCCAGCGCGGCGTTGTCCGGATGCTGTGCAGCAACCGTGCGCCACAGCTTCTCGGCGTCCTCGCGACGACCGAGCAGCCACTGCACTTCGCCGAGGTGAGCGGCGATTTCCGGGTCGGGGCGGATCGCGAAAGCGCGCTCCAGATAGGTCAGGGCGCCGTTCAGATCGCCGCGCCGGAACAGCACCCAGCCCATGCTGTCGAGAATGAAAGGGTCATCCGGCGCCAGTTCGAGCCCCTTGGCGATCAGCGCCTGCGCCTCGTCGAGGCGGATGTTGCGATCGGCGAGCGAATAGCCGAGCGCGTTGTAGGCATGGGCATGATCCGGTTTCACCTCGATCACCCGGCGCAGACGCTGTTCGGCGACCTCGATGCGGTTCTGCCGCTCGGCGATCATCGCCGTCTCATAAAGCAGTTCCGCATTGTCCGGCTGCGCCACCAGTGCCTCCTCGAGCACGGCGTAACCTTCCTCGACCCGGTTCGCATCGCGCAGCAGCTGGAATTCCATCAGCGCCGAACGCGCCTTGTCGCCACCCGGCCGCGCGGCCAGTTCGCGCAGGTGGGCACGCGCTTCGTCGAGCCGCCCGGTACGACTGAGCAGCAGGACGTAACGCCCTTGCGCGCCGAGGTAGTGGTCCCCCTGCCCGACCTGGCGATACCAGTCGAGCGCTTCGTCCGGCTGCTTCAGCTCCTCGGCCAACTGACCGAGATAGAGCTTGATCAGGTTCATGTCCTGATAGCGCAGCGTCAGCAGCCGCTTGAAATAGGTCTGCGCGCCAGCGTAGTCCTGCATCTGCATCGCCAGCACGCCGACCGCGAACACGACGTCCGGATTGTTCGGCGCGCCGCCGAGGATGTTCTCGAACTGCTTGCGCGCCTCGGGGAAATTGCGTTCGGCGACCAGCGAGCGTGCATATTGCAGCCGCACGTCGCGCGCCTGCGGATACTTCTTCAGGTAGTCACCCATCAGCCGCGTTGCCGCGTGCGGATCGCTTTCGGCGGTGGCCTGCGCCTTCAGCAGCAGGCCGGGCTCCCATTCCGGACGCATGTCGTGCGCCTTGGTCGCATCGGCCAGCGCACGCTTCGGCTCGCGCGCCTGCATCGCCGCCTGCGAACGCGCGAACCATGCCTCCGGGTACTGCAGATAGGGCTCGGTCAGGCGATCGACCATGGCCAGCACCTCGGCCTTGTCCGACAGGCGCCCCAGCACACGGTTGAGCCGCAGCAGACTTTCGCCTATCTGGTTGCCCTCCTGCGCGAGCAGGCTGGCGAGTTGCGGTTCGAGTTCCTGCGGCCGGTTCGCGTTGACCAGCAGGCCGGTCAGCATCTGCCGCGCCTGTACCGACTCGGGATCAAGTTCCAGCCAGAGCTGGGTGGCCTGCAGCGCGATGTCGTTCTGCCGGCTGAAGGCCGATATTTCGGCCGCGCGTTTGGCGATGCGCGGGTCGCGGGTCGACTGCGCCAGATCCATATAGGCCGACGCCGACAAACCCAGTTCGCCGCGCTGTGCCGCCACTTCGCCGAGCAGCAGCTGATAGGTGATCTGGCGCGTCAGTTCGATTTCGGGCAGCTGCGGTGCGCGTGGCGGCGCGGCCTCTGCCGGAGCCTCGGTCGGCGCAGCCGCCACCGGCGGCCGCTTGGCGGTCTGCGCGCAGGCGCCGAGCACGAGAGGAAGAAGGACAGCGAGCAGGAGGGGTCGGGTCGTCATGGGCATGATCGCCAGTGGCCAGGGTGATTTCGCAACGGACTGAAGCGCTTACGGCCTTTGAGTGTGACGGCTAGAATTCGTTGCAGCGCCCCCGGCGCACCGCCCTATGCGGCGCCAATGCCGGAAACGGCTTCGATCTTATTCCAAAACACGCCCCCGCCGCCGTGCCGCGGCTCACCTTTCCGATGCCTGAACTGCCCGAAGTCGAAGTGACACGCCGTGGCATTGCCGCGCCCCTGACCGGTCGCGTGGCGACCGCGGTCACGCTCCGCAACGCGCGGCTGCGCTGGCCGGTGCCCGCCGACCTGCCCGCCACGCTGCCCGGCCAGACGCTGCGCGACATCGACCGGCGTGCCAAATACCTGCTGCTGCGCTTCGACCGCGGCACGCTCATCCTGCACCTCGGCATGTCCGGCAGCCTGCGCGTGCTCGACCGCGACGTGCCGGCGGCCACGCACGATCATGTCGACATCGTTTTCGGCGACCGCGTGCTGCGGCTGCGCGACCCCCGCCGCTTCGGCGCGGTGCTGTGGCACGAGGGCGCCGACGCGACCCACCCGCTGCTCGCCGGCCTCGGTCCCGAGCCGCTGGGCGAGGACTTCAGCGCCGCCGGGCTGCACGCCGCACTGACGCGGCGGCAGTGCGCGATCAAGCTGGCCATCATGGACAGCGCGGTGGTGGTCGGCGTCGGCAACATCTACGCGTCGGAGAGCCTGTTCCGTGCCCGCCTGCGCCCGGGCATGGCGGCCCGACGCCTGACCCGGCCGCAGTGCGCGCGTCTGTACGACGAGATCCGCGCCACGCTGCGCGACGCGCTCGACGCCGGCGGCAGCACGCTGCGCGACTTCATGCATGCCGACGGCGAACCCGGCTATTTCCAGCAGTCCTATTTCGTCTACGGACGGGATGGCCAGCCCTGCCGCGTCTGCGGCACGGCGGTGCGCAACCGCCGGATGGGCGGACGTTCGACCTTCTTCTGTCCAGCCTGCCAGCGATAGCGCGCAGCGCCTGTGCTAGATTGACATTTGCGTGGAGGAGACGGCGATGGGCATGCAGGAGGAATTGTCGGCATATGGCGCCTGGCGTACGCGGGTCGAACAGACCATCGTGCGTCTGCGCGGCTGGCTGTTCGAAAGCAACCTGAACGACAGCCACAACGATCTGTGCATCGAACAGCTGCTGCAGAAGCTGCGCGACGACCGCCTGGTCGTCGCCTTCGTCGCCGAGTTCTCGCGCGGCAAGTCCGAACTGATCAACGCCATCTTCTTCGGCGACCAGGGCGCGCGCGTGCTGCCGTCCAGCTCGGGCCGCACCACGATGTGCCCGACCGAACTGATGTACGACGGCTCTCGCCCGGCCTGCATAGACCTGCTGCCGATCGACACCCGGCGTGGCACCACGACGGTGTCCGACCTGAAAGCACAGCCCGGCGCCTGGAAGCGCATCGAGCTCGACACCACCTCGACGGCGGCGATGCAGCAGGCGCTCGGACGCGTCAGCGAACAGCGCAAGGTGGCCATAGGCGAAGCCGAAGCGTTGGGCTTCCGCATCGACCTGAGTGGCGAAAACGGCCTGCAGCCCGATTCGCAGGGCATGGTCGAGGTGCCGGCGTGGCGCCATGCCATCATCAATCTGCCGCACCCGCTGCTGCGCCAGGGGCTGGTCATCCTCGACACACCGGGCCTGAACGCGATCGGCGCCGAACCCGAACTGACGCTGTCGCTGCTGCCGTCGGCACACGCGGTGCTGTTCGTGCTCGGCATGGACACCGGCGTCACGCAGAGCGACCTCGGCGTCTGGAAGACGCATGTCACTGCAGCCGGCGGTTCGCGTCAGGGCCGCATCGCCGTACTGAACAAGATGGACAGCCTGTGGGACGGCCTGCGCTCGGAAACCCAGATCGAGTCGGAAATCGCGCGCCAGATCGCCTCCTGTGCAGCCACGCTGGACATCCCGGAGTCGCGCGTGTTTCCGGTGTCGGCGCAGAAAGGGCTGCTGGCGCGCATCCAGCATGACGGCGCGCTGCTGTCGCGCAGCCGTCTGCCGCAGCTCGAACGCGCACTGGTCGAGGATCTGCTGCCGGCCAAGCGCGACATCGTCGGCGCCGCCGTCGACAAGGACGCACGCGAGCTGATCGCCCGCACGCGCGAGGTGCTGGCCGGCCGCCGACGCAGCATCGACGACCAGCTGGCCGAATTCTCCGACCTGCGCGGCAAGAACCGCGGCGTCATCCAGTACATGCTGAAGCGGGTGCGGGCGGAAAAGGAGGAGTTCGAACGCGGCCTCGAACGTTTCTACGCCACACGAAACGTGTTCTCGTCGCAGACCAATGTGCTGTTCGCCCACCTCGGCATGGACGCGCTGCGCGCGCGCACCAACCACACGCGCGAACAGATGGAGGCAGCCAACTTCTCGCTGCAGCTGCGCGACGCGATGAACGCCTTCTTCGACGACGTGCGTGACAGCCTGACCCGCTCGGCCGCCAGCGTGGATGAAATCTTCCGCATGATGGAAGCGATGTACCAGCGCTTCTCGACCGAACACGACCTGCGGCTGGGCGTGCCGGTGCCGTTCTCGGTCCATCGTTACGAGAAGGACATCACCCGGCTGGAAAAGGCCTTCCACCAGCAGTTCAATACCTGGCTGAACATGCTCACCACCGAAAAGCGCCAGCTCACGCAGCGCTTCTTCGAAACCGTCGCTGTGCAGGTGCGCAAGCACATGGAAGTGGTGAACCGCGACGTCGAGCACTGGCTGCGCGCCATCATGGCGCCGCTCGAGAACCAGGTGCGCGAGCACCAGAAACAGCTGAAACGCCGGTTGGAGAGCGTCAAGCGCATCCACGAGGCGACCGACACGCTGGAGGAGCGGATCGAGGAACTCCGGCAGAACGGCGCGGCGATCGATCAGCAGCTGGAGGAACTGGCACGCCTCGAAAGCGCGCTCGATTCGGCGCTCAAGGCGCCGGTACTGCGGGTCATCTCGGCCGCGGCCGCCTGAGCACGCCGCGGCCGGCGAGCGTCAGGCCTTGGCGGTGAGGTGGTTGTACTTCTCCAGCAGCTGTTCGCGGGTTTCCTTGTTGTTCGGATCCAGCGGAATGCAATCGACCGGGCAGACCTGCTGGCACTGCGGCTCGTCGAAATGGCCGACGCACTCGGTGCACTTGGACGGATCGATCACATAGATCTCCGGTCCCTGCGAAATCGCCCCGTTCGGGCACTCCGGCTCGCACACATCGCAGTTGATGCATTCGTCGGTGATTATCAAAGACACTTCATTTGCCTCCACGCATTGCTTCAACCTTGTCGCCTATCCGTGCCAGCACCGAAGGCTGCACGAACTTGCTGACGTCACCGCCCAGCGAGGCGATTTCCCGGACCATCGTCGCCGAGATGAACATGTACTGATCGGCCGGCGTCAGGAACACCGTTTCGACGTCAGGACGGAGCACCCGGTTCATGCCGGCCATCTGGAATTCGTATTCGAAGTCGGACACCGCGCGCAGACCGCGCACGATGATCCGCGCCTGGCACTCGCTCAGGAAGTCCATCAGCAGGCAGGAAAACCCGCGCACCTCGACGTTAGGATAGGCCGCGAGTATTTCGCGCGCCATGTCGACCCGTTCTTCGGTGGTGAAGAAGGGCCGTTTGGAACGGCTTTCGGCGACGCCGACGATGACGCGGTCGAACATCGCCGCTGCGCGCCGCACGAGGTCTTCGTGGCCGCGCGTGATCGGGTCGAAAGTGCCCGGATAGACCGCAATGGTGCCGTTCATGATCGTTCCAGCAGCTGGTAATGGACTTGCCCTGCCCGCCCCGCCCGCGTCGCCCGGTAATCGCCGAGCGCCGGCACGGGCTGTTCGGCCTCGCAGTAGATCACCGCGTCGTCGGTCAGCAGGTGCGGCAGATGCGGTACCACGCGATCGAGCAGGCCCTTGCCGTAAGGCGGGTCGATAAAGAGTACATCGAAGCGCTGCGGTGGCTGGGCGGCGAATTCTAGCGCATCGCCCCTGACCAGCCTGACCTGTGGTGCAGGCAGCAGTTCGACCGCTTCGCGCAGCTTGCCGAATGCGCGGGCATCGCGCTCGACCAGCGTGACCGAGGCGGCGCCGCGGGACGCGGCCTCGAAGCCGAGCACGCCGGTGCCGGCAAAGAGATCGAGGCAATGCAGCCCGTTCAGGTCCTGGCCCAGCCAGTTGAACAGGCGCTCGCGCACCGAATCCGGAGTGGGACGCAGCCCCGGCACCGCCGCGACCGGAAGGAGGCGGCTGCGCCACTGGCCGCCGATGATGCGTATGCGGGACATGCCGAGATTCTACCTGCGCGCCCGCAGGCACTTGTGGCGGCTTGTTTCGTGAAGCCGGGCGCCGCCGCAGGCCGCAGCCGGTCCTCAGTCGCCGGCGACGATCACCCGCACCATGTGATCGGCGGACAGGCGGCGCTGGAAAGCCTCCTTCACCTGTGCCGCCGTCACCGCCTCGACCCGCTCCTGGAACTTGCTGAGCCAGTCCAGCGGCAGCCCGTAGAAACCGATGGTCGCGAGGCTGTCGAGCAGCTTGCGATTGCTGTCCAGGCGCAGCGAGAAGCCATCGACCAGATTGCGCTTGGCCGCCTTCAGCTCGTCAGCGGTCGGACCTTTGGCGATGAAGGACGCCAGCGTTTCATCAACCACCTTCAGCGCATCCGCCGCCTGGGCCCGCTGCGTCTGCAGACCGATCTGGAACGGACCGGGCTGGCGCTGCGGGCTGAAATAGCTGTACACGCTGTAGGCGTATCCGCGCTTCTCGCGCACCTCCTTGGTCAGCCGCGACACGAAGCCACCGCCGCCGAGGATGTAGTTGCCGACCTGCAGCGGGAAGAAATCCGGGTCACCGCGGCGGGTCACCGGCTGACCGACGAAGATGTGGCTCTGGTTGGCCGGATGCGCGACGCGCTCGGTCGCCGCCTTGGGCATCGTCACGTCGGCGATCGGCGGCAGCGGTTCGCCGGCCGGCAGGTCGCCGGTCAGCTGCAGCGCGATCGCTTCCGCCTGTTCGCGCGTCACGTCGCCGACGATGGACACCACCGCGCGCGAGGCGACGTAATGGCGGCGGTAGTGCGCCAGCACGTCGTCGCGGGTGATGGCGGCGATCGACTCGACGGTGGCGCTGCGGCCGTAGGGGTGGTCGCCGTACAGCGCTTTCGCGAAGCGCTTGGCGCCGATCTGGTCCGGTTTGGTGTCGGCTTCGCGCAGGCTGGCGATGGCACGCGCCTTCTCGCGTTCGAGCACGGCGGCCGGAAATTCGGGCGCCGTCAGCACGGTGCGCATCAGCGCCAGCGCGCCCTCGCGCTCACGTGCGCTGGCCAGTGTGCGCAGCGACAGCCCGGCGCGGTCGTTGTCGGCCGAACCGGACAGGCGGGCGCCCAGATCGCTGAGCTTTTCGGCCAGCGCGTCCTCGTCGAGGCCACCGGCACCGGAGTCGAGCAGGCCATGGGTCATGCCGGCGAGGCCGCTGCGTCCCTCGGGGTCACGCGCCGAGCCGGCGTCGAAATCGACCTGTACGTCGAGTATCGGCAGCACGTGGCTTTCGACGAAATAGACGCGTGCGCCGTTGGCGGCCGTCCAGTGCTGGATATCGACATTGGCCAGCGCCGGCGTTGCGAACGCCAGCACGCTGACTGCGCGCAGCAGCGCGCTGCGGAAGAATCGGATCATCGGAATCACCTGCAGGAAATCGTTGTGCGTACGCATCAGTGGCGCAGACCGGCCGGCTTGGCGCGGGGCTTCGCGTCCGGGTCGAGCGGCTGCGGATCGAGCACGGCGACAGTCAGCGTGTCATCGCCGAAATACTTGCGCGCGACCGCCTGCACCTCGTCGGCGGTGACCGAGCGCAGCTTTTCCAGCATGCGGTCGGCGTCCTGCCAGCGGTAGCCGGACGCTTCAAGGCGACCGATCTCCATCGCCTGCACATAGGTGGAATCGAGCTTGTATATCTGCGAAGCAACGGTCAGCGTCTTGATACGCTCAAGTTCGGCCGCCGACACACCTTCATCGGCGATGCGCTTCACTTCCGCCCGCAGCGCGGTCTCCAGTTCGGCCACCGTGTGCCCCTTGGCCGGCGTACCGCCGAGCATGAAAGTCACCTCGCCGCGCGCGGTCGAGTCGTAGTAGGCGCCCACCTCGACCGCGATCTGGCTGCTGCGCACCAGCGCACGCGGCAGTCGCGACGCCGCGTGACCGTCGAGAATGCCGGCCAGCACCTCCAGCGCGTACGGTTCGCGATCGTTCTCGACGTCGCTCAGCTTCGGCACCTTCCACGCCATCGCCAGTTGTGGCAGTTCGGCCGGCGCCTTGACGGTGATGCGGCGCTCGCCGGTCTGTGGCGGCTCGGCAGTCACCTTGCGCACCGGCTGCGCCACCGGCTTCATGTGTCCGTAGTGCTTCTTCACCAGCTCGAACACCTTCTTGTGGTCGACGTCGCCGACCACCACCACGTAGGCGTTGTTCGGCGCGTACCAGAGCCGGTACCAGTCGCGCGCGTCGTCCGGACGCATGTTCTCCAGATCGTTCATCCAGCCGATGACCGGACGGCGGTAGGGGTGGGCGATGAAGGTGCTGGCCATCAGCTGTTCGTGCAGCTGCGACTGCGGCTGGTCGTCGGTACGCAGCCGGCGCTCTTCCATCACCACCTTCAGCTCACGCGCGAACTCGTCGTCGCCGATGACCAGATTGCGCATGCGGTCCGCTTCCAGCGCGATCATCTTCGGCAACGCCGCGGCGGGTACGCGCTGGAAATAGGCGGTGTAGTCGTGGCTGGTGAAGGCGTTGTCGTTGCCGCCGGCGCGGGCGACGATGTCGTTGAACTCGCCCGGCTTCAGTTTCTTCGTGCCCTTGAACATCATGTGTTCGAGCAGGTGGGCGACACCGGTGGTGCCGTCCTTCTCGTCCATCGCGCCGACGCGGTACCACACCATGTGCATCGCCACCGGCGCCCGGCGATCTTCCTTGACGATGACGCGCAGGCCGTTGCTCAAGGTGGTTTCAAAGGGGTTGGCGCGGGCCGGTGACGCCACTGCAAGCGTCAGGGCCAGTGCGCCACACAGTGCGATGCCATTGGAAAAACGGCGCAAATCCATCTGATACACTCTCCGCCAAAGTACGCGATCCGGGCCAAACCCTTGATCGCGCCTGTATTTTCAAGCCGTGCGGCTGTCTGCACGGTGCTTCACTGACCGTCCCCCACATGTTTGGTTTCTTCAAGAAGGACAAGCCGGCCGCACCCGAAGCGGTCGCGCAGCCGGAAACTGCGCCGACTGCGGTCGCGCAGGATAGCGCGCCCGAGGCGGCCGCGCCGAAACTGTCCTGGGCGCAGCGCCTGCGCGCCGGGCTGTCGAAGACCCGTGCTCAGCTCGGCGGCCAGCTCAGCGCGCTGTTTTCGCGCACCAAGGTCGACGACGAACTGCTGGAAGAGCTGGAAACCCTGCTCATCACCTCCGACGTCGGCCTCGACGCCACCACCCACCTGCTGGACGTGCTGCGCGAGCGCGTGCGCCGCGAGCGGATCGAGGACCCGGCCAGGCTGCGTGACGTGCTGAAGGAAGAGCTGACAAAGCTGATCGCACCGCTGGAAAAGCCGCTCGATCTGGACGCGCACAAGCCCTTCATCATCATGATCGCCGGCGTCAATGGCGCCGGAAAGACCACCTCGATCGGCAAGCTGGCCAAGCACTTCCAGGCCCAGGGCAAGAGCGTGCTGCTGGCTGCCGGTGACACCTTCCGTGCCGCCGCGCGCGAGCAGCTGGAAACCTGGGGCGCCCGCAACAACGTGGCGGTGATCGCGCAGGATTCCGGCGACCCTGCTGCGGTCGTGTTCGACGCCGTCAATGCCGCCCGCGCACGCAATATCGATGTCGTGCTGGCCGACACTGCCGGCCGCCTGCCCACCCAGCTGCACCTGATGGACGAGATCGCCAAGGTGAAGCGGGTGATAGCCAAGGCCGACCCGACCGGCCCGCACGAGGTGCTGCTGGTACTGGACGGCAACATCGGCCAGAACGCGCTGGCGCAGGTGAAAGCCTTCGACGCCGCCATCGGTGTGACCGGCCTGGTCATGACCAAGCTGGACGGCACCGCGCGCGGCGGCGTCATCGCCGCCATCGCCAAGCAGCATGCGCCGTCGCGCCCGATCGCGCTGCGCTACATCGGCGTCGGCGAAGGCGTGGACGACCTGCAGCCCTTCCGCGCCGCCGAATTCGTCGACGCGCTGTTCGACTCTCCGCAAGGCGCCTGATCGACGCATGATCCGTTTCGAACAGGTCACCAAGCGTTACCCGGGCGGCCACACCGCACTCGAACGCGTCGACATCGACATCGCACGCGGCGAAATGGTGGTCGTGACTGGCCACTCCGGCGCCGGCAAGAGCACGCTGCTCAAGCTGCTGGCCGTACTCGAACGGCCGACCGAAGGCCAGGTGCTGGTCGGCGGCGAGAACGTATCGGCGCTCAAGCGCGCCGCCCTGCCCTACTGGCGCCGCTCGATCGGTCTCATCATGCAGGACCAGCGCCTGCTGTTCGATCGCAGCGCCTTCGACAACGTGATGCTGCCGCTGGCCATCAGCAGCCACCCGCCGCGCGAGGCGGCAAAGCGGGTCAGCGCCGCGCTGGAACGGGTCGGCCTGGCCGGTCGCGACAAGGCGATGCCGGTCGAACTGTCCGGCGGCGAACAGCAGCGCCTCACCATCGCCCGCGCCATCGTGAACCGGCCGCAGATCCTGCTTGCCGACGAACCGACCGCCCACCTCGACGACGCCTACGCGCGCGACATCGCCGACCTGTTCCGCTCGTTCAACGAAGCGGGCGTGACCGTGCTGCTGACCACGCACGACGGCGGGCTGTTCGAACGCTACGCACCGCGCCGGCTGTCGCTGGCACACGGGAAGCTGCAATGAACTGGCTGCGTCTACAGATGCGCGCAGGGCTGCGCGCCGCCCGGCAGATGGTCCGCCAGCCCTTCAACACGCTGCTGGCCGCACTGGTGGTCGGCATCGCCGCCGCACTGCCGGCCACCGGCTACATGCTGCTCGGCAATCTGCAGCGGCTGGCCGGCAATGTCAGCGCCGCGCCGGAAATATCGGTGTTCATGCAGCCGGGTGCGAGCGCCGACGTGGTGAAGGACAGCGAGAAGAAGATCCGCGCGCTGGCCAAGGAGGGCCGCGTCGAACTGATTTCGCGCGACGCGGCGCTGAAGCGCTTCCGCGACAACGACGCGCTGGCCGAAATCCTCGACGCGCTGCCGGACAACCCCTTCGCCGACGCCTTCGTCGTGCGACTGAAGGACGCCGACGCCGAGCGCCTCGAAGCGCTGCGCGCCGATCTGGCGAAGCTGCCCGAAGTCGAACACGTACAGCTCGATTCCGACTGGGCCAAGCGGCTGGACGCGCTGATCGCGCTTGGCCGGCAGGCGCTGTCCATGCTGGCCGGCGTGCTCGGCCTCGGTCTGGTCGCGGTGACCTTCAACACGATACGGCTGCAGTTGCTGACCCAGCGCGACGAGATCGAAGTGAGCCGCCTGCTTGGCGCCACCGACGCCTGGATACGCCGCCCCTTCCACTGGTTCGGCGCGCTGCAGGGCCTGCTCGGCGGCGCGCTTGCCGGCCTGCTGACGCTGGTCGCCACGCGCATGCTGGCGCAGCCGATGAGCGAACTGGCCGGCCTCTACAGTCTGGAATTCGTGCTGCGTCCGCTGGCCGTCCTCGACTGGGCGGCGCTGCTGGCCCTCTGCGCACTGCTCGGCTGGCTGGGTGCCAGCGCCTCGGTGCGCCGCCACCTGTCGCGCATCGCCTGAGCCGATGCGTCTGCTGCTCGGTGCGCTGCTGACCCTGCTGTCGCCGCTCGCGCTGGCGGTGCTGCCGGCGCCAGTACTGCAGGCGCTGCGCTCGGCCGACATCCCGCCGTCGGCGATATCGGTGGTGGTGCAATCGGTCGAAGGCGGTCCGGCACGGATCAGCCACCGCGCGAAGCAGCCGATGAACCCGGCGTCGGTGATGAAGCTGGTCACCACCTACGCCGCGCTCGATACGCTGGGCCCCGCCTACAGCTGGCGCACTGAACTGCTCGCCACGGTAGCACCGCGCGACGGCGTACTCGACGGCGACCTCTACATCCGCGGCAGCGGCGACCCGGCGCTGTCGATGGAACAGTTCTGGCTGCTGCTGCGCGAATTGCGCAGCCGCGGCATCCGTGACATCCGCGGCGACGTGATCACCGATCGCAGCCGCTACGCTCTGCTCGCGCACGACCCTGGCGCCTTCGACAACGAACCGCTGGCGCCCTACAACGTCGGCCCGGACGCGCTGCTGCTGGCTCACAATGCCTTGCGCATCCGGCTGCAGCCCACCGAAGGTGGCGCCCTCGTACTGTGGTCGGAACCGCCGCTGGATGGCGTGCAGATCGACAACCGGGTACAGCTGGTGGCAGGCGACTGCGGCGACTGGAAGGACACGCTGTTCGCCGCCGTCCAACCGGCCGGCAATGGTGCGCTGACCTTGCAGATCAGCGGCCGCTACGCGCGCGATTGCGGCGAGCGCATCTGGAATGTCGCGCCGCTGCCGCACGCCGACTTCTTCGCCCGCGCGCTGCGCGCGATGTGGGCGGAACTGGGCGGACGCATCACCGGCCGCGTGCGCGAAGGGGTTGTGCCGATCAACGCAGCGGTGCTCGGCGGCATCGATTCGCCGCCGCTGGCCGAGGTGATCCGCGACATCAACAAGTACAGCAACAACGTGATGGCGCGCCAGCTCTTCCTCGCGCTGTCCCCGTCCGGTGTGCCGGCGGACACGGTCGGTGCGGCCGCTGGCGTGCGTGCCTGGGCGGCGCAGCGCAACCTGCCGCTGCCCAGCCTGGTGATGGACAACGGCTCGGGTCTGTCACGGACGGAGCGGCTTTCGGCCTATGACCTGGCGGCGCTGCTGCGCCGCGCCTGGGCCAGCCCGGTCATGCCCGAATTCGTGTCGTCGATGCCGGTGCTGGCGGTCGACGGCACGCTGCGCCGGCGGCTGAAAACATCGCCGCTGGCCGGCCAGGCCCACCTGAAGACCGGCTCGCTGGCCGATACGCGCTCGATCGCCGGCTATGTGCTGGACCGCAACGGTCAGCGCGTGCTGATGGTCGCCTGGCTTAACCACCCGAACGCGAAGCGCGCTCAGCCAGTGCTGGAGGCGCTGCTCGAATGGGTGTGGAACGGCAATCCGCAGCCCTTGCCGACTACGGACTGAAGCGCGCCGCAAGGAGCCCGCGCATGCGCGGGGGCGGGCTAGCCCGCTCCCGCGCACGACGGGCGCCGATCAGAGGCCTTCCAGTTCCTTCTGCAGTTCGCCCGACTGGAACATCTCCTTCATGATGTCGCAGCCGCCGATGAACTCGCCGCGGATGTAGAGCTGCGGGATGGTCGGCCAGTTGGCGTAATCCTTGATGCCCTGGCGGATTTCGGCGTCTTCGAGCACGTTCACGGTGTGCAGGTTCTGCACGCCGAGGTGCTTCAGGATCTGGATGGCAGTGGCGGAGAAGCCGCACTGCGGGAACTGCGGCGTGCCCTTCATGTACAGCACGACCGGGTTGCCGGTAACGGTTTCCTTGATGCGTTCCTGGGCGCTCATGTCTCTTTCCTTTGCGGATGTTTGAAAGTCAGCTGTCTGACCGCGCCTGCGCACGGACAGTGTGTAGGGACGCAGACGGGGCGCAAACGCCTCATCCACGTCGGATCATTCCGGGGCCAGCCGTCCTCCGCTGACCCGTTCGATGCCGGCAATATCGCGCCACGACGCGACGTCGGCAAGCCCGGCGCAACGCATCAGCGCGCGTACTGCCGGCGCCTGATCGTAACCGTGTTCGCACAGCAGCCAGCCGCCTTCGGCCAGTCGCTGCGGAGCCTGCCGGCACAGCGTGCGCAAGGCATCCAGCCCGTCCTCACCACTGGCCAGCGCTGCCGGTGGCTCGAAACGCAGGTCGCCCTGCGCCAGATGCGGATCGTCCGCCCGAATATACGGCGGATTCGACACGATGCAATCGAAGCCTTCGTCGACGATCGCTTCCAGCCAGTTTGAGGCGACGAAGCGGACTTCAAGCCCGAGCCGCTGCGCGTTGCCGCGGGCGATCGCCAGCGCCGCTTCGGAGCGGTCGAGCGCGGTCAGTTGCGCCTGCGGACACTGC
The DNA here is from genome assembly GCF_038066675.1 of Methyloversatilis sp. NSM2. Lineage (NCBI taxonomy): Bacteria > Pseudomonadati > Pseudomonadota > Betaproteobacteria > Nitrosomonadales > Sterolibacteriaceae > Methyloversatilis > Methyloversatilis sp. NSM2. Next base: position 152,232 of record NZ_JBBUKV010000017.1, on the reverse strand, counting down.
GCCTTGATCGCCAGCGCGATGGCGCCGGAGCCGGTGCCGGCGTCAAGCACGCGCGGCGACGCGAGGCCGGCGATACGCGCCAGCGCCAGGTCCACCAGCCCCTCGGTTTCCGGCCGCGGAATCAGCACGCCGGGCGCGACCGCCAGATCCAGCCCGAAAAATTCACGCCGGCCGACCAGATAGGCCACCGGCTCGCCGGCCGCGCGCCGTTCAAGCAGGGCATCGAGAGTGGCCAGCGCGGCCTCGTCCAGCGCGTCGCGCCCGCGCGCGATCAGGCCGGCGCGGTCGCAGCCCAGCGCGTGCGCGGCCAGAACCTGGGCATCGCGACTGTCGATGCGGGCGCGCGCGGCGCGCAGCCAGTCGTCGAGCGTCATGCATGGGCGCCGGTCAGGCGCCCTCCTCCGCCAGCTGCGCGAGCTGTTCGGCCTGGTGCTCGTGCGCCAGCGCGTCCATCAGTTCGCCCAGGTCGCCGTCCATGATGGCGTCCAGCTTGTACAGCGTCAGGTTGATGCGGTGATCGGTCATCCGGCCCTGCGGGAAGTTGTAGGTGCGGATGCGTTCCGAACGGTCGCCGCTGCCGACCAGGCTCTTGCGGGTCGAGGCGATCTGGCTGTCGCGCGCGCGCACCTGTGCGTCGCGGATGCGCGCCGCCAGCACCGACATCGCCTGCGCCTTGTTGCGGTGCTGACTGCGGTCGTCCTGACACTCGACCACGATGCCGGTCGGAATGTGCGTGATGCGCACCGCCGAGTCGGTCTTGTTGATGTGCTGACCGCCGGCGCCGGAGGCGCGGAAGGTGTCGATGCGCAGGTCGGCCGGATTGATGTCGATCTCGGCCACCTCATCGACCTCGGCCATCACCGCAACGGTGCACGCCGAGGTGTGGATACGGCCCTGGGTTTCGGTTACCGGCACGCGCTGCACGCGATGGCCGCCGGATTCGAACTTGAGCCGCTGATAGACGCCGTCACCGGTCACCCGGGCGATGATTTCGCGGTAGCCGCCCAGATCCGACTCGCTGGCCGACACCACTTCGACCTTCCAGCGATTGCGCTCGGCGTAGCGCGAATACATGCGGAACAGGTCGGCCGCGAAAAGCGCCGATTCGTCGCCGCCCGTGCCGGCCCGGATTTCCAGGAACACGTTGCGACCGTCATCCGGGTCCTTCGGCAGCAGCGCACGCTGCAGCTCGCCCTCCAGCCGCTCCATGTCGGCGGCCGATTGCTCGATTTCGAGCTGGGCCAGTTCCTTCATGTCGGCGTCGGCCAGCAGGCCACGCGCCGCCTCACCGTCGTCGCGCGCCCGGCACCAGGCCTGGTACAGCGCGATGACCGGCGTCAGCTCGGCGTGTTCGCGCGTGAGCTTGCGGTAATGATCGATGTCGGCGGTGACGCCCGGATCGGCCAGCGCGGCGTCGAGATCGGCCAGACGGGTCGACAGCTGTTCGAGTTTTTCGGCGATGCGCGGCTTCATGCGGAGGAATTCGGGGAGAGGAACGAGCGCCGGACAGGCCGGCACGGCGGACGGACAGGCGCGCCGCTAGGCGTCCCGGTCGTGCTGCGGGAACAGGCGCTGGACCAGCCCTTCGATCTGCTCGCGCGCTTCCGGCGGCGCTTCGTTGAGCAAGCGCGTCGGCCCGTGCAGCAGCTTGTTGGTCAGATTGCGCGACAGCGTGTCGAGCACGCGGTCCGGCGCTTCGCCGCGGGCGATGGCGCGCAGCGCGCGTTCGAGTTCGGCGGCGCGCATTTCCTCGGCGTGACCGCGCAGCGCACGGATGGCCGGCACCGCCTCGCGTGCCTGCACCCACTGCAGGAAGTTGGACACCCGCGCATCGATGATGGCCTGCGCCTCGACCACGGCCGCCTGTCTCGATTCGAGGCCGGAATCGACGATCTGCGCCAGATCGTCGACGGTGTAGAGGAATACGTCGCCCAGCTTGTCGACTTCCGCTTCGATGTCGCGCGGCACGGCGAGATCGACCATCACCATCGGTCGATGCCGGCGCTGCTTCAGCGCCCGCTCGACCATGCCCAGACCGATGATGGGCAGCGGACTGGCCGTACAGGACAGCACGATGTCGAAGTCGGCCAGGCGCTCGCCCAGTTCGTCGAGGCGGATCGCACCGACCTTGAGATCGCTGCGCGCGAAGCGCTCGGCCAGCACCTGAGCGCGATCCAGCGTGCGGTTGGCAATCACCATGTCGCGCGGCGTACAGCCGGCGAAGTGCGCCGCACAGAGCTCCATCATTTCGCCGGCACCGACACAGAGCACGCGCTGGCCGGAAATGCTGCCGAAGATGCGCTCCGAAAGGTGCACGGCCGCCGCCGCCATCGACACGATGTTGGCGCCGATCGCAGTGGTCGAACGCACTTCCTTGGCGACGGCGAAACTGCGCTGGAACAGCGTGTGCAGCAACGCGCCCAGCGTGCCTGCGCCCTCTGCGAGGCGCACCGCCTGCTTCATCTGGCCAAGTATCTGCGGCTCGCCCAGCACCATCGAATCGAGGCCGCTGGCTACCCGGAACACGTGGCGCACCGCCTGCTGGTGTTCCAGCCTGTATATATAGGGGGCGATCTCGGATGGGCCGATGCGGTGGTACTCGGCCATCCAGTCGAGCGCGCTGTCCGGGTCGTTGGTCGCGCAGTACAGCTCGGTGCGATTACAGGTGGACAGGATGGCCGCCTCCTGCACCGGTCGCACGCGCGTCAACTGGCCGAGCGCATCGGGCAGCGCTTCCGGCAGGAAGGTCATGCGTTCGCGCACGGCAAGCGGTGCCGTGTGGTGGTTGAGACCGAGCGCAAACAGGGACATGGACGGGCGTTGGGGCAGCAGGTTCGGCAGGATTGATCGGCAGAATAAGCCGAAAGTGCCGCGAATTATAGCAGCCGCGGTTTTCGCGCCCGCGCCGCCTCAGCGCACGGTGGCGAGCAGGGCCGACAGATGGCTGGCCGGTATCGCGTAACTGATGCCGCTCGGCTGCGACAACACGCTTTCCTTGCCCGCCTTGACCAGCACCATATTGATCACGCCGATCACTTCGCCGCTGTCCGGATCGAACAGTGGACTGCCGCTGTTGCCCGGGTAGGCGGTGGCGTCGAGCTGGAACACGGTGAAGGTGCCTCGCGCCAGCCGGTTGCGGTTGGCCGCGTTGAGCTGGCTCACGTTATCGACCGGAATCACCATCGGGGTGATGGCCGACACGATGCCGCGATGGGTGACCGGGGTGAAGCCCAGTACGCTGCCGATCGGGAAACCGGTGAAGGCCACCGACTGGCCTTCACGCACGTTGGCCGAGTCGCCGATCTTCAGCGCCGGCAATGCGGCACCCTGGATCTTCAGGATCGCCAGATCATTCTCGGTGCTCGACGCGACGATACGCGCCTCGCGCAGTTGCTGACGGCCGTCGACGCTGGCGATCACCGCCAGCGTTTCGAAACGGTCGGCGTCGAGCGGCACGCTGGCCACGTGTGCATTGGTCGCGACCAGCGTGCCGTCACCGATGACGAAGCCGCTGCCCTTCAGTTCGAAGCTGGGCGCGCGCGATCGCATATTGGTGCCGACGATGACGATGGACGGCTTGACGCGCACGATGGTGTCGCTCAGCGCGGCGCGCGCCAGCAGCGGCGACGACAGCAGCGCTGCGCAGACGAGGCGGCGCCGGCGATCGTCCGGTGCGCGCTCAGCCACGACGGGACACGAGCGTGCGCAGCACCGGCGAAGGCGTGGTCACGTTCTGGTCGTAGCGATGCTCGGTCTTGCGGAACAGGGTCTGGATGCGCTTCACGTACTCGCGTGTCTCGCGGTAGGGCGGTACGCCCTTGTAGCGGTCAACCGCCCCTTCGCCGGCGTTGTAGCCGGCGGTTGCCAGCACGACGTCACCTTCGAAATAGGCGAGCAGCCAGCGCAGATAGGCCATGCCGCCGCGGATGTTCTGTACCGGGTCATACGTGTCGCGCACGTTGAAGCGCTGCGCGGTTTCCGGAATCAGCTGCATCAGGCCCTGCGCGTTCTTCGGTGAGCGCGCCTTGGGATTGAAGTTCGACTCGGTGCCGATCACGGCCAGCACCAGTTGCGGGTCGATGTCGAAATGCGGTGCCAGTTCGCGCACGATTTCGATCACGCGCTTGCGGTCGGCGGTAGTACCGAAGGCCGCTTCGAGATCGGGATCGATGTCGGCAACCATCACCGGTTCGGGCTCCGGTGGATCCTGCATGCACAGCGGCAGTTCGCGCGTCGGCGCACCGGTGAAGCGCAGCATGCGCTGCGCGTGTTCGTGACCCTGGCGGGCCGCCAGATCGAAGAAGGTCGCCGCCAGCGCGTCGTCGCGGTCCACACCGCGTCCGTTGGCGTACATCCAGGCCAGGTTGAACTGCGCCTCGGCGTCGCCGAGCTTGGCCGCCTGGCAGTAGAGCGCCGCCGCGCGGGCGGTGTCGCGTCGCACGCCCTCGCCGTGCTCGAAGGATCGCGCCTCGGCAAGCAGGCTGCGCGCAGCCGCTTCGGGCTCGAGCGCGTGCACCGGCGCGCTGGCGCAGCAGGCAATCAACAGGGCGAGTCGTACAGGCTTCATCGTCAGGCAAGCGTCGCCGGCGCAAAACGCGCCACATACCAGTTCATCGCCTCGGCCAGACCGCGCGACACGTCGTGTGTCGGCGCGTAGCCAAGAAGTGTTTGCGCGCGGGTGATGTCGGCCAGCGAATGGCGCACGTCACCAGCCCGGAAATCGCGATAGTGCGCCCGGGCGCCGGCAATGTCCGGGAATCGTTTCACGAGTTCGTCGCGCATCGCTACAAACAATTGATTCAGCGAGGTCTGACGGTGAGCGGCGACGTTGTAGACGGTGTTCACCGCGTCGGTACGCTCGGTCAGCCCGGCCAGCAGATTGGCCTGCACCGCGTTGTCGACGTAGCAGAAGTCGCGACTGGTTTCGCCGTCGCCGTTGATCTGCACGGTATCGCCGAGCAGCAGCGCGCGCGCCCAGCGCGGAATCACCGCGGCGTAGGCGCCTTCCGGGTCCTGCCGCGCGCCGAACACGTTGAAGTAGCGCAGGCCCACGCAGGGCAGGCCATAGCAGCGGCCGAACACGTCGGCGTACAGCTCGTTGATGTACTTGGTCACCGCGTAAGGCGACAGCGGCTTGCCGATCACGTCCTCGACCTTGGGCAGAGTGGGCGAATCGCCGTAGGTCGAACTCGACGCGGCATAGACGAAGCGACCGACGCCGGCGTCGCGCGCCGCGACCAGCATGTTCAGGAAGCCGTTTACGTTCGAATCGTGCGAGGTGATCGGGTCGGCCAGCGAACGCGGCACCGAGCCGAGCGCCGCCTGGTGCAGCACCACGTCGACACCGCTGCACACCCGGGCGCAGGTCGCCAGATCGCGGATGTCGCCCTCGACGAAATCGAGGCGTGCGGCGGCCTGCGACGGCAGGCCGCCGAGCACCTCGTCGAGGTTGCGCTGATGACCGGTCGAGAAGTTGTCCAGCGCCACCACGTTCTGGCCGGCGTGCAGCAGCACTTCGACCAGATGCGAACCGATGAAGCCAGCCGCACCGGTCACCAGCCAGCGGCGCGGGCGCGCGGCCAGCGCGGCGGACAGGGACTCGGGCAGGGTTGCAGGCAGGGTCACGGGCGGCTCACAGGCGCCAGACGCTGACGCCCTGCGCCTCGAGCGCGGCCGTATCGAACTGGTACTTGATGTCGGCCAGCACGCCGCCAGCCTTCAGCTTGCCGACGTAATCGGACAGCGGACGGGCGGCAAACTCCTTGTGCGACACGGCGGCGACGATGGCCTCGACCTTGGGAATGTCGTCCCAGTCGGTCAGCGACACGCCGTATTCATGTTCGGCTTCCTTCGACTCGGCCACCGGGTCATGCACGATGACCTCGACGCCGTAGCTCTGCAGTTCGCGGATCACGTCGATCACGCGCGAATTGCGCAGGTCGGGACAGTTCTCCTTGAAGGTAAGGCCAAGCACCAGCGCCTTCGCGCCCTTGACCGACGCACCGCTCTGGATCAGCTTTTTAACCGTCTGTTCGGCGACGTACTTGCCCATGCCGTCGTTGATGCGGCGACCGGCCAGGATGACCTGCGGGTGATAACCCAGCATGTCGGCCTTGTGGGTGAGGTAGTACGGATCGACGCCGATGCAGTGGCCGCCGACCAGGCCCGGACGGAAGGGCAGGAAGTTCCACTTGGTGCCCGCCGCCTTCAGCACCTCTTCGGTATCGATGCCGATCTTGCCGAAGATGATGGCCAGTTCGTTCACGAAGGCGATGTTGAGGTCGCGCTGCGTGTTCTCGATCACCTTGGCCGCTTCGGCCACCTTGATGCTCGAGGCCTCATAGACGCCGGCGGTGATGACCGCCTTGTACAGGTCGGACACCTTCTTCAGCGTATCCGGCGTGTCGCCCGATACCACCTTCAGGATCTTGGTAACCGTGCGTTCCTTGTCGCCCGGGTTGATGCGTTCCGGCGAGTAGCCGACATTGAAGTCCTGCAGCCACTTCAGGCCGGAGAACTTCTCGATCACCGGAATGCACACCTCTTCGGTCGCGCCCGGATAGACGGTCGATTCGAACACGACGATGGCGCCGCGCTTCATGTACTTGCCGCAGGTTTCCGAAGCGCCGACCAGCGGCGAGAAATCCGGCTGGTGCGCGTCATCGACCGGGGTCGGCACGGCGACGATGATGTAGTCCGCTTCGGCCAGCGCCGCGCCGTCGGTGGTCACCGTCAGCTGGGTGGCGGCGCGCAGGTCCTCGCTGCTCACCTCCCCGGTCGGATCGACGAACTCGCGGTAGGCGGCCACCTTGGCGGCCGACATGTCCACACCGATGGTCGGCATCTTCTTGCCGAATTCGACAGCCAGGGGCAGGCCGACGTAGCCGAGGCCGATCACAGCAACTTTGGTCATGATTTTCTATCCGGATTCAGTTCAAAGAGTTTTCATCAGATCGGCCACCTCGGCGGCACGTTCGTACTTGCTGCCCAGCGCAACCAGCGGCTCCAATTCCTTGCGCGCATCGTCCTTGCGTCCGGCGCCGGCAAGCCCACGCGCCAGATTCAGGCGAAGATCGTTGGCGAACGGCGCCGCCGAAACCGCCTGGCGCATCATCTGCAGGCCACGATCGGCGTCGCCAGCGGCAAGCAGAATGCCGCCGTAGGTGTCGAGCACGGCGGGATTGCGCGGCGCCAGCGCGTAGGCTTTTTCGGCGTAGCTGCGAGCCCGCGCATCCTTCTGCTGGGCGGCGATCCAGGCCAGGTTGTTCAGCGCGATCACGTTGTTCGCGGAGCGCGCGAGCGCGGCTTCGTAACGCATCCGAGCCTCATCGAGCGACTTGCGGACCAGCGCGACGTCGCCCAGGTAGAGCAGCACCTCGACGTCCTTCGGATTGTCCTTGAGCCAGCCATCGACCAGCGTGCGCGCATCGGCTGCCTTGTCGTCCCGCTCGAGGGCCGCGTGCAGGCGGGTCACGTTGGTGGCCGTGCGCTCACGGCTCAAGGCCTCGCGATACGCCTTGATCGCCTGGTCCGCCTTCGACGAGGACATCATCAGCTCGCCTTCCATCACGTAACCCAGCGCCGCCTTGGGCCGCTGACGCTGGACGTCGCGCGCCACGCGGAGCGCTTCGTCGACCGCGTTCCGGCTGCGGTGGATGGTGATCAGCATGTTCTGAGCCTCGACCGTTTCCGGCTGCAGCGCCAGCACCTTGCGCAGCGTCTGGATCGCCTCGGCGTCCCGCTTGGCGGCAACCTGGGTCGCCGCGAGGTTCAGTTGGGCGCGGACCGATGTCGGGTCGCGCTCGACCAGCTTGGTACGCGTGGCGACCGATGCCTCCAGTTCGCCGGCACGTGCCTGCGCCAGCGCCAGTGCGTCGAGTACTCGCGGTTCGTCCGGCATCGCGTTGAGTGCCTCGTTTGCGGCCGCCAGCGCCTTGCCACGGTCGCCCGAAAGTTGGTGCAGCTCGATCAGCGCAAGCCGCGGATTCACCTGCTTCGGATTGGCGTCGATGGCCTGCCGCAGCAGTTTGAGCGACTCCGGCGTGCCCTCCGGCGTGCGTGCCTTGAGACCGGCGAGCGCCATCAGCGCGTCGGCGTTCTTCGGCGACTTGGCGACGAACTGCTGCAGCACCGCCTCCGCGTCGGCGATCTTGTCTTCGGTCACATACATGCGGGCGAGGTTGTTGGCCGCGCTGAAATACGCTGGATCGACGTCGAGCGCACGCTTGAACTCGGCGCGCGCGCGGTCGGGGTCGTTCTTCAGCAGATAGGCAGTGCCACGCAGATTGATGCTGACCGGGTCGGTCTGGCGCTTCTTTTCCAGCGCATCGATCGCCGCCAGCGCGCGGTCGGCGTCGCGGTTGCGCAGATGCGCAACGATCAGCACCAGGTCCGGCCGGCCGCTTTCCGTATCAAGCCTGACCGCCTGCTCCAGCGCGGCGATACCGCCCTCACGATCGCCTGCCGCCAGCCGGCTCAGGCCCAGCCGCGATTGCGCGTCGGCATCTTCGCTCTGCTTTTTCGCGGCGATCTCGAACGCTGCCTCGGCGCCCTTGGCGTCGCCACCCGTCAGATAGACCTGACCGGCGAGCGCCTGCACCTCGGGGTTCCCCGGGCTGGACTTGAGCAGCGGCGCCAGCGCCTGTCTCGCCTTGTCCAGCCGGCCGGTCCTCAGATAGGCACCGACCAGCACCTTACGGATGAACAGGGAGTCACCGCCATGCGCGATCACCTTTTCGGCGTGCTGTTCGGCCAGCGCATAGGATTGCAGCTCGAATTCGGTCAGCGCGGCCAGTCCGAGCGCCGGCACGTAGTTCGGCGCGACAGCGAGCGTCTTGTTCAGACGGTCCCGCGCCTCGATGAACTTGCGCTCCTTCACCAGCAGCAGACCGTCCAGATAGTTGGCTTCCGGCGCCTTCGGCGACACCTTGCGCAGCGCCGTCAGTTCCTTGCGCGCTTCGTCGATCTTGCCTTCGTTCGCCAGCGCCGATACGACGACGAAGCGCGCCGTGACATTGCTCGGCTTGACCTCGTAGACCTTGCGATAGGACGCCATCGACTGCTCGAACTGCCCCTGCGCCGATCTCATCTCGGCATCGAGGAACCAGGCCTCGGCACTCTTCGGGTCGGCGGCCAGCACCTTGTCGAGCAGCGCGTGGGCACTGGCGAATTCGCGCTGCGTACCGAGCAGGCGCGCCTTGCCCAGTCCGGCGTAGAGATGGTTGGGGTCGGCCGCGAGCACCTCGTCGAAAGCCGCTTTCGCGCCGTCCTTGTTGCCCACCGCAAGCTGCGCATGACCGATCGCGGCCCTGAGGTCGGCGCTGGCGGCCGGCGTCGACAGCTTGGTCGTGCCCAGACGTTCGATCGCCTGCTTGCTCTCGCCGGCCTCGACCATGGCGCGCGCCAGCAGGGGGGCTACCTGTTCCGCCGGATGCCCGGCATCGAGCGCACGGGTCAGTTCCTTGACCGCCGACGGTGCGTCGCCAGTCAGCATGTGGAGACGTCCCAATTCGTAGCGGGCGGCGGCGTTCGAAGGATCCTTCTGCAGCAGGTTCTTCAGCTGGATCGCCGTCGTCTGCAGGTCATTGCGCTCGAACGCCGAACGCGCCTCCGCCAGCAACTCCTCGGGCGGCTTGCTGCGGTCGCACGCAGCCAGCGCAGATGCGCAGAGAAGTATGGCGAGCAGTCGGCTGACTCGCGGAAGGGTCGGGAATGTCGGGTTCAAGAGCGATGCTCCAGGTCGGTTTCAGCGCAGGCCGAAACGATTCATCAGGTCGTAAAGGGTCGGCCGGCTCACGCCGAGCATTTCGGCGGCCTTGACCATATTGCCGTCGACGCGCGCCAGCACGCTGACGACGGCCTTGCGCTCGGCTTCCTCGCGGATCTGGCGCAGATTGAAGAAGCTGCCGTTCTCTTCCGCCGGCTTCAGGCCGAGATCGGGCACCATGATCTGGTTGCCGTCGGCCATGATGGTGGCGCGCTTGATGCAGTTCTCCAGCTCGCGCACATTGCCCGGCCACTTGTGCGCCTCGATCGCCGCCACCGCCTCGCGCGACAGCGACATCGAACTGCGTCCCTGCTCGCCGGCGAAGCGCTTGACGAAGGAATGCGCCAGCAGCGCGGCGTCGCCCTCGCGCTCGCGCAGCGGGGGTATCGTGACGACGATTTCGGCGAGGCGGTAGTAAAGATCCTCGCGGAAGCGGCTTTCGCCGATCAGCGTCTGCAGGTTCTGGTGGGTGGCGCACACCACGCGCACGTCGATCGGAATCTCGTCGCGGCCGCCCAGTCGCTCGATCACCCGCTCCTGCAGGAAGCGCAGCAGCTTGGCCTGCAGCGGGCCCGGCAGGTCGCCGATCTCGTCGAGGAAGAGCGTGCCCTTGTTGGCGACCTCGATCTTGCCCGGCGTCTGCTTGGTGGCGCCGGTGAACGCGCCCTTCTCGTAGCCGAACAGTTCGCTTTCGAGCAGGTTGTCGGGGATGGCCGCGCAGTTGATCGCGACGAAGCGTTCGCCAGCGCGCTCCGAACGGTCGTGCAGCGTCTTCGCCAGCACTTCCTTGCCGGTGCCGCTTTCGCCCAGCAGCAGCACGGTGGCGCGCGTTGCCGACACCTTCTCGATGGTGCGCAGCACGCGCAGCATGTTGGCGTCGCGCGTGATGAAGCGGCCTTCGACACCGAGGTTCTGGTTGGCCAGGCGCGTGTTCTCGGTCTGCAGGTCATGCAGGCGGAAGGCGCGCTCGATCAGCAGCGCCAGCAGTTCGGGTTCGAAGGGTTTGGCGTAGAAGTCGTAGGCGCCCATGCCGATCGCGCGCAAGGCGTTGGCGCGGTCGTTCTGTCCGGTCAGCACGATCACCTTGGACTGCGGCGCCAGCGCCATGATTTCGCCGAGCAGGGCCATGCCTTCGGTCACATCGTCCGGCGCCGGCGGCAGGCCCAGGTCCATCGTGATGACCGCCGGCTCGTGGCGCCGTATCTGCGCCAGCGCCGATTCGCGGTCACTGGCAAGCACCACTTCGTAATCGTCGAAGCTCCAGCGCATCTGCTTCTGCAGCGCAGGATCGTCCTCGACGATCAACAGCGTACGACCCTTGTCAGCCATGTCACTCCCGGTCAGGCGACGGCCGCCGCGGCCGTCTGCTGAGGAAACACGAGCCGGAACAGGCTGCCCCGCCCCGGCTCGCTGATTACTTCGATGCGTCCACCCAGATCCTGGATGTAGCGGAAACTTTCATAGGCACCGATGCCCATGCCGTTCGCCTTGGTGGACTGGAACGGCTTGAACAGGCGCTCGCGCACGAACTCTTCGGTCATGCCGCAGCCGTTGTCCTCGACCTCGACCACGACGCCCTCCTGTCCGCTGCGCGCCCTGATGCTGACTTTACCGTTTTGCGGCGTGGCATCCAGTGCATTCTGCACAAGATGCCCCACAACCCGCTCTATCCGGTCTTCATGAGCACGGATCACCAGTCCGCTCTCGACTTCGAGCGCCAGCGCGCAGCCACTGCGCGCACGTGACCGATGCAGCCTTTCGAGCAGCGGCGTCAGCGATACCGGCGCCGCCTGTTCGATCGGCTGGGTGCCGGAGCGCAGCTGCAGCAGCATGCTGTTCATGCGGCCGACCGCGTGCTCGATGGTGTCCAGCATGTCCTGCTGGAATTCCGGGTTGTCGCGATGCTTCTGTGCGTTGCGCAGCAGCAGCGTGAGCTGGGCAATGAGGTTCTTCAGGTCGTGCACGACGAAGGCGCTCATCTTCGAGAAGGCTTCGAACTTCTTCGCCTCGATCAGCGCCTCCATCGCCTGCGTCTGGTTCAGCACGCCCGCCACCTGGCGGCCCGCCGTCTTCAGCAGGTCGCGCACCTCCCAGTTCAGGTCGACCAGGGCGCGCGGGCGGCACAGCACGACGAAGCCGAGCGGCATGTCCTCGCTGCCGAGCGGGCAGATGAGCCAGGCCTCGGGAATCTGCGCCACCCATTCAGGCAGGCGCATGTGGCCATAGACGCCGGGGCGCGAGCGGTGCTCCTCGATATTGACCACCCACATGCGACCGAGCAGCAGCGCGATCAGCGGACTGTCGGCCGGCTCGCGCGCGTCGATGGCCGGCAGGTTGAGCCGCGCCGCCGGCGCATACACGCCCTGCTCGTTGCGCAGCCACAGCATGCCGCCCGGGCTTTCGACCAGATCGGCCATCACCCGTATCGACGCCTCGCGCAAGGTGTCGACGTTGGAGGCGCTGTACAGCGTGTCGGCCAGTTTCAGCCACTCCGCCCGGTAGTCATAGCGCAGGCTGAAGAAGTGCTTGTTCACGAATACGCGCAGCCAGGCGCGCACGCTGCCGGAGGCGATGGACGCCACCAGCCCCAGCGCACCGGCTGCCAGCACCACGGTCTGCAGTGCCGCACCCCACTCTCCGCCGAAGAAACGGACGTAGTAGCCGGCCAGCGCGATGATGAGCAGCGCTGCCCCGGTCATCACCAGCGCCGAAGTGTGGAACACCGCTTCGCGCGACACATTGAGCCGGATCGACCACTCGCGGATGCGCGCCGAGGACGCGGCGAACAGCGGAATGGCGATGGCGTGCACCAGACCGCGCACCGCCCACAGGGTCGGATCCAGTTCGCGGAACATCAGCGCTTCGGAAAAGAAGTACAGGTCGAACACCAGCGTGAAGCCCAGACCCAGCGTCATCGGCTTGACGCCCCAGCGCCACTGCTGCGGCGTGTTGCGATAGAACTGCTCGGTCATCACCGCGCCCAGCAGGCTCAGCGCCAGGCCGCACCCCATCAGCCAGACCAGCACCCCCGCGTCGCGCGGCAACACCCAGGACAGCACGGCGTAGGCAAGCGCACAGGGCAGGACCGTGATCAGGGCCAGCCGTATCAGCCAGGAAGGTTTGCGTACCAGCCCGCGCAGGGGCTGGCGCCCATCGGGGTCGACCACGCAGGCGGCCAGGAAGAACAGGAAGAGCAGGTAGTGCAGGGCATCGGCCGCGTGCGCCAGCGTCCACCACAGCGGATGGGGGCGCCACACGAATCCGGTCATCGCGGCACACCACAGGGCGCCGCCCACCATGCACCAGCCGAGCAGGCGGGCGCGCGGCGACCGGCTGGCGCTCATGAAAAGCTGCAGGCAGAAAGCGGCGAATCCGAGCGCGGCCGCAGCGTATGCGTAAAGCGCAAAGGCGGCGGGGAGGGAATCCATCAGGACGCGGCGTCAGGAGTGTTGCAATGAACCGCATTGTGCCCGTGACCCGCCGGACGCGCAGCGCGCGGCCGACCGGACACGGGGGCGACGATCAGCGGGCGCCGTCGCCGGTCAGCACGACACGCACGGTCTGCAGCAGCACCAGGATGTCGAGGAAGAGGGTGTGGTTCTTCACGTAGTAGAGGTCGTACTGCAGCTTCTGCACCGCGTCGTCGACCGAGGCGCCGTAGCTGTAACGTACCTGGGCCCAGCCGGTGATGCCCGGCTTGACGCTGTGACGGGCGGCGTAGAACGGGATCTGGTCGGTCAGCTGATCGACGAAGAAAGGACGCTCCGGGCGCGGACCGACGAAGCTCATGTCGCCGTGCAGCACGTTGAAGATCTGCGGCAGTTCGTCGATGCGGGTCTTGCGGATGAAGTGGCCGACGCGGGTGATGCGGTCGTCGTTGCTACCGGCCCAGCGCGGCTTGCCATCGGCTTCGGCGTCCAGACGCATGCTGCGGAACTTGAGTACCTTGAAGGTACGGCCGCCCTGACCGACCCGCTCCTGGCGGTAGATGACCGGGAAGCCGGATTCGATCGCAATCGCGATGGCAGCCAGCAGCATGATGGGCGCGGTCACGACCAGCAGCACGCTGGCGGCGACGATGTCGAACACGCGCTTGACCGCGCTACGGGCAAAGCCCTGGCGGAAGCCGTCGCCGTAGATGAGCCAGCTGGCACGCAGCGTGTCCAGACGGACCTGGCCGCGCATGCGCTCGAAGAAACTCGACAGGTCGTTCACGGTGACGCCCGCCAACTTGCAGTCCAGCAGCTCGCGCAGCGGCAGCACGCCACCGCGGCGCTCGCGCACCGCCACGACGATCTCGTTGGCGCGGTGGTCGCGGGCCAGCTGCATCACACAGCTGCCTTCCGGCATCACCAGCGTGGCCGGCACTTCGACCGCCTCTTCGGCACCGACCGGCACGAAACCGACGATAGTGTGGGTGGCGCTGGCCGAGGTCGATACGCTGGCCCACACGGAAGCCGCCTCAGCGCCGGTACCGACGACCAGGATGCGCCGCGTGAACATGCCGGCACCGTCGGCCTGCAGGAAGGACGCCGCGCGCAGCAGCAGGATGCCGCCGAAACCCATGCACAGCGACACATCGAGTGCCGGCATCGCGACGCTGCCCTGCGGCAGCAGGCGGAACACCATGTAGGCAACCGGCAGGCCGAGCAGGAAGGCAAACAGCACGCGCCCGACCAGTTCGGACAGATTGCGCGGCTGTTCCCGCTGGTACAGGCCCAGCGCGCTCATCAGCAGCGTCATCAGGATGGCGAACACCGAAGCCGGCAGCAGTGCGGGCAGCAACGATTCCATGCTGGCGGGCGCGCTGATCCAGGCGGCGCCGAAACCGGCGATCAACAGCACGATCGCCTCGGCGATAAGTCTCATGAGCGTGACGGAAGGTACGTAGTGACTGAACAGTCTGACCACAATCAACCCCTTTTCGGCCGCCCGGACGATGCTTCGGACCAGCCGCAAATATTGTCCCGACGCGGGGGCGCCGGCTTGTTGAGCGCGAACGATATGGGCTGAGCCGGGGATCACGCGTGAATCTGGTCACAAGAAGCCGCGGCGCACAGGGGCGGTGATAACTAACGCACGTTGCGACGCCGTTTCAGGGCTACTGGCCAGGCGGGGAGACACAAATTTCCACAATGAAAAAGCGCATTCCGGCGCCCGGAGGCGGCTTCAGGCAGCCAGCGCGACCGCAAACACCGTCAGGAAACAGAGCAGCAGCAGCACCTTGCGCCGACGCCCCGTGGTGAGCAGGCGGGCCGGCAAGGCACGGAGTCTGGCCGGCAGACCGTGGTCGAGCAGTGCCGATCCGCCGGTCGCGTAGGCGTCGGCCAGCGCCTCGACCGACACGAAACACAGCGTCGGGTAGCGCTTGCAGGCCTCGGCGATCAGGCTGTCGATGGCTGCCAGACTGTCCTGGTGCCGGGCCTGCCGACCGACGAAGTTCGAGCGGTGCGTTTCCAGCAGCAGCGGGCGTCGCTGCGCCCACTTGCGCGCCAGCGCCTCCAGCCCGCGCTCAGCGCGGTGGCCGCGCACCGGTTCGTAATAATCGTCGCGCACCAGCGCCGTCAGCCCGGAAGCACAGCGCTGGCCGTTCCGGTAGAGCCGGCCGCTATCGACCGGCAGGCCGTCGGCGCCGCGCCGCTCGTAGCGTTCGCCCGGCGTCACCAGCGCGCGCACGCCAGCCGCCGCCCAGGCGGTCTCGACCTCATCGTTCCAGACGAAGGTCGGTGGCACGGCCACCGCCGGCATCACGCCGAAGACGCGGGCGAAGGTCGACACCTCGGCCGTCGCGCGACTGACGATGTCGGCCCTGTCCAGCGCCTGCGAGGGCAGGCTGGACGCGTCGGTCCAGCGGCTCTGCAACGGCGACGGCAGGTCTTCGGTGGCTGGAAAGGGCTGGTTTCGCCACGCCCGCAGCGCCGGATCCTGCGCGCAGGCCCTGTCGAGCACAGCCGGGTGATAGTGCTGCATGCCATGCAGCTGCAGCGAGAACACGCCGCGCGCCACGCCGGCGCGCATTTCCGCCAGCACTGGCGCCAGCCGGGCGTCGTCCAGCGCGACGCAGGCTTCCGCCTCGTCCGGTCGGGCCGCGTCCGGTCCGGCCAGGATGACGCCCAGCGTCATCACCGGGTGACGGCCCTGCACATCGGCATGCGCCGACAGCACGCGCGCGATGTCGCGCAGCGCGTCGGCCTGTTCCAGCGGGCCATAACCCCAGTCGTCGCCCTCGAACACCATGACCGGGTGGCGCAGGCAGGGCTCGGCCCAGGCGCGCGCAAGATCGCGCCTGACGCAGTAAAGCGCGACCGCCCACAGCAGCAATGCCCCGTAAAGCCCGTACATCGTCCCCTCCTCCGGGTGCGCACTTTCGCACAGACCGGCCGCCGACTCCCGCTCCGGCCCGCGGCCGATCGTGACTGATGGCACTTCCGGCAGCGACAAGCCGCCGCCACCCCCTATCGGCCGCCGGTGCCGGTCCGGATAATCGCCGCGCACGTCCTCTGTCAGTCAGCCCCTCGTCCCCGTCCATGCCCTTCGAAGCGCGCCACACCCGGAACGTCCTCGCGGCATGCGTCGTCTATACCGCGCTGATCCTGTGGGGCAGCCTCTACCCCTTCACCGGCTGGCGACCGACCGCCGATGCACTGGCCTTTCTCGGCGTGTGGAACACGAAGGCGCTGTCGGCGCCCGATCTGGTCGTCAATGCCCTCATATACATACCGCTGGGCATCGGACTGCGCTGGCTGACGCGAAGCTGGCCGGCGCTGCTGTCTATCGCGCTGGCGACGGCCTTCGCCGCCGCCCTCAGTTTCGGGGTCGAAGCTGCGCAGGCGCATCTGCCGCAGCGGGTGCCGTCGCTGGCCGACTTCATCCTGAACACCGGTGGCGGGCTGGTCGGCGCCACGATCGCCGCGCTGCTGACGCCGCGCTGGCGCCTGGTCGCCCGCCTGCAGGCCTGGCGCGCGCGCAGCTTCCAGCCGACGCGCGACGCCGATCTGGCCCTCGTCGCCATTGCCGGCTGGGCCCTGTCGCAGCTGTCACCCTTCGTGCCCTCGCTCGACCTTGGCACCCTGCGCAACGGCCTCGCACCGCTGGCGGCCACGCTGGGCGACCCGGCCAGCTTCGATTTCGCACGGATGGCCGCTTACGCGCTGGAACTGTTCGCGCTCACACTGCTGGCGCGCGACGCCCGCCAGCGCACGGCGTCGCTGACGCGCTTTCTGTGGCTGTTCGTGCTGGCAGTGCTGCTGCTCAAGGTGGCGGTGATCAGTCGCCAGCTTTCGGCCGAAGCGCTGGCCGGCGCGGCGGCCGGCCTGCTGTTCGGGCTGGCACTGCCGCGCCGCCTCAAACCGGCACGCCCCGCGCTGGCGGCGCTGGCCATGGTGCTGGCGCTGTCCATCGGCGAACTGACACCGGAGCCCGGCGCGCTGCGACAGCTGAACTGGACGCCCTTCGTCGCTCACCTGAACAATCCGATGCTGGGCCTGAGCGTGCTGATCGACACCTTCTGGCCCTATGTAGCACTGGCGGCAGCTCTGCACCGTCTGTCGGGCGGCGGGCGCGGCATCACTCCGGTCATCGTGCTGGTCTGCGGCGGCCTCGCCTTCGGGCTGGAATGGATGCAGCAGTACGTGCCTGGCCGCACGCCCGACATCACGACGGTGGTGATGGCGCTGGCCGGCGCCGTGCTGGCGGTCCGGCATCTGGCGCCGGCAGCCGGTGAAGCGCCGCGGCCGCGCTCGCCGGTGCGTCCGCGACTGGCATTCACACTGGTCGCCGCACTGCTGCTGAGCAGCGCCAGCGCGGTGTGGTCGCTCGCACGCACGCCCCCTCCAACCGTACTCGCCTCAGCGCGCAGCAAACCGACGCTGCCACTGCCCGAGGAACTTCAACTGCCCGCCCTGCCCGGCTTCCGCCACGCGCATCCGCGGCTGCCCTACCCGTCGGCCGGCGACATCGTCCGCCTGCGCGCCGAAAACCCCGACTACATCGCTCAGCTCGTCAAGCGCGCCAAAGGCGGCAGCGGCGATCTGAGCGCGGCCATCGAGGCGGCGGTGCTGGCGCCGGAAACGCAGGACGTGCGTGTCATCGTCGAGCGCGTCGTCCGGATGAAGCCCAACTGGCGCGGCCACGCGCAGACCAAGCCGATCGCCCAGGTCTATGACTGGCTGCACGACCGCGTACCGCCGGAACTGATGCCGAAGCTGAAGGACAAGGTGATCGAGGCCTGCAATCACCAGATCCGCGTCATCCGCCTGGAGGCGCTGTCGCCGTACAACGTCTACCTGTACAACGCGCCCTTCCAGGCGCTGATGGCCTGCGCGCTGTCCATCCACGGCGACGATCCACGCGCGGCGCCGGTGATGGCCTTCACCTACGACTACTGGATCAACCGCGTGCTGCCGGTGTGGCGGCAGATCGGCGGACGCAACGGTGGCTGGCACGAAGGCAACGAGTACGTCGGCATCGGCATCGGCCAGGCCATCTACCAGGTGCCCGCCATGTGGCGATCGGCTACCGGCGAGGACCTGTTCCGGCAGGAGCCGGCGCTGCGCGGCTTCCTCGATTTTCTGGTCATGCGCCAGCTGCCGGACGGCAGCAGCGTCAAGATCGGCGACGGCCGTTTCGGCCGCCGCGCGGTGGACGACGCACAGGCGCTGGCGCTCGAATACCGCCACGCGGCCGCCTACACGCTGTACGGCAAGCCCGACCGCAAGCCGGTCCCGACCTCGTGGCCCTGGGGGCCGCTGACCGACACCACGCTGTACTCGCCGGCCGCGGTGCAGACACAGCCGCTCACCCATTACGCCGACGGCCTGGGCTGGCTGCTCGCCCGCAGCAGCTGGCGCGACGATGCCACCCATCTGAGCTTCAAGGCCGGCGACAACTACTGGTCGCACAGCCATCTCGACCAGGGCAGCTTCACGCTGTACAAAGGCGCGCCGCTGGCGCTGGACAGCGGCTGCTACTGCGGCTACGGCACCGACCACCATCTGAACTACCACTACCAGACCATCGCCCACAACACGCTGACGGTGACCGATCCGGCCGACACGCTGCCGATGCCGGCGCGCCAGAACAAGAAGCCGCGCACCATCGCCAACGACGGCGGCCAGCGCCGTGTCGGTTCCGGCTGGGACCTGCACGCCGCGCCGATGGACCTCGAAGACTGGCGCAGCAAGTACGACGACTTCCACACCGGCCGCATGGTGCGCGTGGTCGAACAGGACGGCCTGCTGATCGCGCTGGCCGACATCACAGCCGCCTACACCAGCGCACAGACCGGCGCCCACAGCTTCCACCACCGCACACGGCGGGTCGAGCGCGCCTGGCGCATCTTCATCTACGACCGCGCGGCCGACATGCTGGTCGTGCAGGACACGCTGGAAGCGACGCGCGCCGAATTCACCAAGCGCTGGCTGCTGCACAGCGCCGAGGCGCCGCGCATCGACGGTCGGCGCTTCGTGATCGAACGCGCGCCGGTGATGCAGGTCGCCGGCCTGCCGCGGCTGGAGGGCGAGGTGCTCTACCCGCGCGACGCGCGCATCGTGCCGATCGGCGGCAAGGGCTTCGAGTTCTTCGTCGACGGACTCAATTTCGATGAGAACGGCACGCTGGCCGCCAACATCGCGCGCGGCCCGTCCGACCTCGATCCGGGCGCCTGGCGGCTGGAAATCTCGCCCGCGGCGCCGGCGCTCGAAGACCGCTTCCTGGTCGTGCTGCGCCCGAGTCTGGGCGCACTGCCGCCGCTGGACGCCACGGTGGTCGAACAGGCGGATGGCATCGTCGCCGACATTTCGCTGCCGGGCCGCCGGCTGGCGCTGCGTTACCCGCACGACCGGCTGGCGGTCGAGGCGACCGTCACGCTGGCCGACGGCAGCCGCCGCACGCTCAGCGTCGAGGGCGAAGGCACGCGCGCGCCGGCCGCCGGATGGATAGATCAACTTCGCGCCTGGGTGTCCCGATGAACAGAGGATGGACTGCCGCGCTGGGCCCGGCAGCATGGATTGCGCTGGCCCTGCTGGCCTGCTTCGAACTGGCACTGCACAGCGACGCGGTGCTGCAGCGCTACCGCGCCGTGTTCGCGGTCGGCCGCGCCACCGACAAGATCGATTTTGTCGAACACGCCCAGCCGTCGTTGCTGGTGCTCGGCAACAGCCGCGCCGATAACGGCATCGCGCCCGACGCCCTGCTCGCCGCGGCCGGATCGCCCGCCGGTGTGCGCGCCTTCAACCTCGGCATGCCGGGTGCCAACGCACTGGTGCTGCACGGCGTGGCCGACCGTCTGCTCGAAGCCGGCGCCCGACCCAGTGACGTACTGATCACGCTGGACGAAACGCTGTTCCAGCACGAGGACTCGCTCGGCTACTACGGCTTTCTGGCCGAGCGCGACGCGCTGCTCGACGGCGGCTTTCATGCCGAGCTGTTCGGTTCGCTGCTGCGTACCTGGTATTACAGCGGCAATCTGCGGCAACTGCGCGAACCGGACAAACTGCTGCGCTTCGCCGAGGCGACGGTCGGCGAGGTCGAGCCGGTGGGCGGCAGCGCCGCGCAGAACATGGGCTACCGCGCCGGTTTCAAGGGCCGCTTCCAGAACCGCGAACAGCTGATGGCGCAGGAGGCGGGCACACGTGCGCCACCCGATCCGCGCATGGTCGATGCGATGCACAAGCTGGTCGACCGCCTGGTCAGGGCAGGCGTACGCGTGCACCTGATCGCCACCCCGCTGTTCGGCCGCGAATCGGCCTTCGGCCCCGGCGCCGCGCCCGGCCCCTACGCCAGCGTCACACCGGCGCTGGAAGCGCTCGGCGCGCGCTGGCTCCAGGTCGATGTGCCGGCCCTCGAACCCGACCACTTCGCCGACCCCGGTCACCTGAACGACGGCGGCGCCCGCCTGTACAGCGCCGCCCTGGGCGACGCCTGGCGCAAGGACACCGCACGATGATCTTCAGCCAGCCCGTCTTCTTCGTCTTCCTTGCCGCGCTGCTGGCGATCTACGGCCTGTGCCGCACGCAGCCGCAGCGCGCGGTCGTGCTGCTGGCCGGCAGCCTCATCTTCTACGCGTCGTGGAAACCGGCCTACCTCATCCTGCTGGTGCTGTCGGTCAGCATCAACTACCTGTTCTACAGCGCACTGTCGCGCACACGCAGCAAGCGCACGCTGGTGATCGCGCTGGTGCTAAATCTGGCGCTGCTCGGCGGCATCAAGTACCTGGGCATGCTGATCGACACGGCGATCGCCGTCGCCGCCTTCGCCGGCCATACCGACACCGGCCTCGACAGCCACTGGACGCACTGGGCGCTGCCGCTGGGCATCAGCTTCTACACCTTCCACATGCTGTCGGTGATGATCGACGTGTACCGCGGCGAATGGACCACGCGCATTTCCTTCCGCTCGTGGTGGCTGTACATCAGCTTCTTCCCGCACATGGTGGCCGGCCCCATCCTGCGCGCCTCCGAACTGGTCGAGCAGCTGGAGCGCCTGGGGCCGCTGCAGGCGCGTGACCTCAAGGTGGGTGCGCTCATCTTCATGGGCGGGCTGATCAAGAAGATACTGTTCGCCGACAACTTCGCCGGCCTGGCCGACGAACTGTGGGCCGACCCGTCGCGGCTGGACACTGCCACCGCGTGGCTGGCGGTCACCGCCTTCGCGCTGCAGATCTACTTCGACTTCTCCGGCTACAGCGAAATGGCGATCGGTCTGGCGCGCGGCTTCGGCGTCGATCTGCCGCGCAATTTCCGCTACCCCTACATCAGCCGCAGCCCGCAGGAATTCTGGCAGCGCTGGCACATCACGCTGTCGCGCTGGCTGCGCGATTACCTCTATGTGTCGCTCGGCGGCAACCGCGCCGGCTACGCGCGCACGCTGGCCAACCTGATGATCACCATGGTGCTCGGCGGGCTGTGGCACGGTGCCGCCTGGACCTTCGTCATCTGGGGTTTCCTGCACGGCGCCTGGCTGGTGGCGCACCGCGTCGTCCAGCCCTGGCTGCCGAAGCCGCAGGCGCCGGCAGGGCAGATCGCTTACGCCGTGCTCGCCTGGGGCTGCAGCATGGTCGTCGTCTGGGTCACCTGGGTGTTCTTCCGTGCCGGATCGACCACACAGGCCTTCGACATCTGCGCGCGCATGGCCGGGCTGGCCGGCAGCGACGCCAGTCCACCGGCGGTGCGCAGCTATGTCTGGCTGCTGACCGCGCTCACCTGCGTCCTGGTGCTGCTGGAGTCGCGCATCGTCAGCGCCTGCGCCAGCGGCCTCGACCGCTGGTCGCGGGTGACGCCGCTGCTGCGCGGTGGCGTCTATGCGGCCGCGATACTGTGTGTGGTAGTTTTCGGCGGCAGCACGCAGCGTTTCATCTATTTCGACTTCTGATCCGTGAGCGACATCCAGCGCTACCCCGATTCCCCGCGCAGCGAAATGCAGCGCTTCGTGCCCGCAGGCGCCCGCCGGCTGCTCGACGTCGGCTGCCACACCGGCGCCTTCGGCCACGCGCTGAAACAGGTACGCGACATCGAGGTATGGGGCATGGAGCCGGCCGCCGACGCCGCCGCGCTGGCAGCGACCCGGCTCGACCGGGTGCTCGCCGAGCCGATGGCGGCAGGCTGCGCTCTGCCGGACGCCCACTTCGACGCCATCGTGTTCAACGACGTGCTCGAGCACATGGAATCGCCGTGGCAGACGCTGGAACTGGCGCAGCGCTGGCTCACGCCGGACGGCGTCGTCATCATTTCGCTGCCCAATCTGCTGCACGTCGAGAACGTCGAGCACATGCTGTTCGAACGCGATTTCCGCTACGAAGGCCGCGGCGTGCGCGACCGCACCCATCTGCGTTTCTTCACCCGCAAGAGCGCGCTGCGCATGATCGAGGACTGCGGCTACCGGGTGGACACCGCAGTGGGCATCAACGAATCGTGGTGGTCGCCGTCACCGCTGCGCCGCCTCACCTTCCGCCTGTTCGACCGCTGGCTGGCCGAATTCAAGCCGCAGCAGTTCGCCTTCGTGGCGCGACCGCAACGCTGAGCTGCCATGGATGCGCCGTCGATCAGCGTCGTCATGCCGGTGTTCAACGGCGCAGCACATCTGGCCGAAGCCCTCGATTCGGTGCTCGCGCAGAGCCTGCCGGCGGCGCGCGTCGTCGTCGTCGATGACGGCTCGACCGATGGCAGCGCTGCGCTGCTGCAGCACTACGGCGACCGGATTACGCTGGTGTCGCAGACCAATCACGGCCAGGCGCACGCGCGTCGCACCGGCGCCGCCGCTGCCGGTGGCGAACTGATCGCCTTCATCGACCAGGACGACGTGTGGGATGCCGACAAGCTGGCGCGCCAGGTCGATCTGATGCAGCGCTTTCCGGAAGCGGGTGCCACCTACTGTGATCACCGGCGCATCGACGCCGACGGCAAGCTGCTGGCCGCCACCGGCTCGGGCTATGGCCTGCGCGGCAGCGGTCGCATCCTCGACGCACTGCTGCGCGGCAACTTCATCCTCAGTGCCTCGCTGGTGATGATCCGCCGCAGCGCCTACGAAGCAGCCGGCGGCTTCCTGCCGCAGCGCGGCTTCTGGGCCGACGACTACAGCCTGTGGCTGCGCACGGCCGCACACGCCCCCATCCTCTATCAGGCGGAAACGCTGGTGAGTTACCGCCAGCATGCGAACAACACCTCGGGCGACCGCTATGAGCAGGCGCGCGGCGACATCCAGGCGCTAGAGGAACTGTGCGCCCATCTGCGCGCAGCAGACATGACCGCGGCACTGCCGGCGGCCCGGCGCGCCCTGCGCGACGCCTGCATCGGCACCGCGATGCTGGCGCGACAGCGTGGCGAGTGGCGGCAGGCGCTGCGCCATCGCGTCGCCGCCTGGCGGACATGAGCGCGATCACGGACAGCGCCGCGCCGCTCGTGTCGGTGGTGATACCGACGCACAACCGGCCCGGACTGCTGCGCGAGGCGCTCGCCTCGATCGCCGCGCAGACCTGCACCGACTGGGAAGTGGTGGTGGTCGACGACGGCTCGACGCCGCCGATCGACGCCGCCGAGCTGGAAACCATCGTCGGCCCGCGGCTGCGCCTGGTCCGTCACGAACAGCCGCGCGGTGTCGCCGCCGCGCGCAACAGCGGCTTCGCAGCCGCCCGCGGCGAACTGATCGCGCAGCTCGACGACGACGACAGGCTGGCGCCGGAAGCCCTGTCCGCCGCCGCAGCGGCGCTGCGTGAAGCCGACGTGGCCTTCATCGGGGTGGACGCGTTCGGCGACGAGGCGGACGACGTCAATCTGCGACAGCGGAGTGCGACACGACGAGCACTGCGCCTCGCGAGCGCCCGCGCCGGAGACGACAGAGGTGTCATCACCTTTGATGGTCGCTTGTTTGCGTCGCTGCTGCTCGGCGTGCCGGCTTCGTTCCAGCACCCGGTGTTCCGGCGCACTGCACTGGATTCCATCAGCCCGATGGACAACGACCACTGGCCCGAATCGGCGTGGGCGATCGAGGCCGCTGCACGTGGGCTGCGCTGTGCGCTGGTCGATCAGCCGCTCTACCAGTGGCGGCGCGACGGTCAGAGCTATTTTTCACAGGCCGCGTTGGCCAGCCGCATGCACGAGCACGACGTAAAAATGAAACGCGCGCTGTTCGAGCGACTGCAGCCGGTGCTGCAAGCCGAACAGGGCCGGCTGCTCGGGCGCGCACTCGGCAATGCCCTGTTCGACCGCTGCTGGGCGACGCAGGGTGCCGCGCCCGGTTTCTGGCGAGATTTCATCCGTTCGCTGCGCCTGGCACCGCGGGCAGGCCATCTGGCGCTGCTGCTCAGGCGGCTGCGCGCCGACTGAGAACGCTTACTCGGCCGCTGCGGGCGCCGGCTCAGCCGCGGGAGCAGTCGCCGCGCCCGGCTCCGCCGCGGGCGCCGACTCGGCGGCCGGCGCCGCTTCCGGCGCCGCTTCCGGCGCCGCTGCGCCCTCTGCGGCCGGCGGCGCTTCCGCCGGCTTGGGCTTGGGAACGGACACCACCTCGACCGCCGCCGGCTTGATTCCGGCCGCACGCATCTCGGCGATGCGCAGGTCTATCTTCTTGTTCTCGCCGCAGTACTCACTCGCCTGCAGCAGCACCGACAGCGCATCCGACTTCTTGCCCGCCTGGTAGTACATGTCACTCATCGCGACCCAGGCGTCGACCAGCTTTGGATTGAGCTTGAGCGCCTCGTAGAACTTCTGCCGTGCAATGTCGTACTCCCCGCGGAGCTGGTGGCCGCGGCCGAGATTCACGTAGGCGTCCGGTCGCAGGTAGAAGGTTCTTTCCGTGCTGTCGACGATGTAGTTGAAGTTGCCGACCACCGCATTGGCCATGAACTCGCGCTGCTGCTTGTTGTTCAGATTGGCGTAAGCCAGATTCAGCGCCTTCAGGCCGAAACAGAAGTGGTGGATGTGCAGGTAGTTCTTCGGGCCCAGCCGCTGGGTCCAGTAATCCACCAGTTCCTTCGGCTCGCGTTCGATGCGTGCGCGACAGAACGGCGGATACAGCGCAAAGTCCTGCTCCGTCCAGTTGGTGGTCTCATTTCTGCGCGCTGAGACATCTGCAGCGAACACGAACAGCGGGAGCATCCAGACAAGGTGCCGCCAGCGACGGGAGTTTGGGGATCGCAGGATCGACGGAAGCATGCAAGGTCTCTCCGGTGGGTCACAAGGTCGAACAGTAGACCACGCGAAGCGCGGCGCGAACAGCGACGCAGCTAACGCTTGGCTTCAGACCGGCAACGCTGGCCTGCGCCACGGCGTGACAGGGTGTGCAAGGCATCGACTCCGTCTGATGCGATACTTTCGCGCTCACTCCCGCCGCAGAGGCGGATCTTCCGGAACCTGCCCCTTCATTCGCCCGCATGGCCGCCAGTCACAGCTTCAGACACAGCGTCGGTTGGCTCTTCCTGGGCAACACCAGCATCCAGATACTCACCTTCGCCTTCGGCATCGTGCTGGCGCGCCTGCTCGCGCCGGCCGAGTTCGGCATGCTGGTGACGATACAGGTGTTCACCGGCCTGGCCGGTTTCGTGTCGGGCGGCGGCATGGGTCAGGCGCTGGTGCGCGCCAAGGAGGCCACGAAGCACGACTACGACGTGGTGTTCACGCTGCAGCTGCTGATCGGCATAGCGATCTACGCGGTGTTCTTCTGCGCCGCGCCCTGGTTCGCCCGCTGGTACGACACACCGCTGTACGAGCAGCTGCTGCGCGTGTCGGCGCTCACCTTCATCACGCGGCCGCTGGTCAATCTGCCGAACAGCATTCTGCACCGTGAAATGCGCTTCAAGGCGCAAACCGTCGCCCGCGTGCTCACGCTGTTCGTGGCCAGCGGCACCAGCATCGGGCTGGCCTTTGCCGGCTGGAGCGTGTGGAGTCTGGTGCTCGGCGGGCTCGCCGGCTCCTTCACCAACGCGCTGGCGCTGTCGCTGATCGCGCGCTGGCGGCCGGGCCTGAGCTTCGAGTTTTCGCGCGGGCGCGAACTGGCACGCTACGGCTTCCTGGTGTCGGTGAACGACATCGTGGTCTATCTGCGCAACCAGGCGTCGAACTTCGTGCTCGGCCGCACGCTGGGCATGAGCGCGGTCGGTCTGTTCAACAAGTCCGACAGTCTGGTGCGCATGCCCAATATGTTCATCGTCGGCTCGGTCTACCAGGTGCTGTTCCGGGCACTGGCACGCGAACAGCACGACGACGCGAAATCGCGCCACATGTTCCTGCACAGCATCCGTCTGGTCGCCGTCTATGCGGCGCCCTTCTATGTGCTGCTGCACCTGTTGGCCGCTCCGATGATGAACGTGCTGTACGGTGCCCGCTGGATCGAAGCCGCCGGTCCGCTGTCGCTGCTGGCCATTGCCAGCCCCTTCCTGATGATCGCCAACCTGTGCGGGGCCGTGCTGGCCGCGCGCAACTGGCTGCACCGTGAACTGAAGGTGCAGATCGCGTTGCTGCTGCTGACCGGGGGCGCCACGCTGGCGGGCCTCGAGTACGGACTGAACGGCGTCGCGGCGGCGCTGATCGTGGTCGCCGCCTACAACGCGACGCATATGTACTGGCTGGCGTCGCGCTGCCTGGGCACCCGCTGGCGCGAACTGCTCGGCGCGCTGACGCCGGCGCTGCTGTTGGCCGCATTGATGGTCGCCGTCGCGTTGCCGGTCGAGCACTACGCGCAGAACCTGCCGGAACTGCTGCACCTGATCGTCGTCGGCGGCTGCAGCGCGGCCGTCTACGGGCTGTGTTTCCTGTTCCTGCCGATCGCAGCGCTTGCCGGCGAGCAGCAGAAGTGGAAGGCAAAGATTCCCTTCCTGCGTGCGGAGCCGCGCAAATGAGCGATCCGGTCTCGCGCCTGCTGCTGCGCCGGGCCGGTGGGCACGGCCCCGTCATGCTGATGTACCACTCGGTGGCTGCGGGAAGCGGCCGGCCGGACTGGCCGTGGGCGGCGTCCATGCAGCAGTTCCGCGCGCAGATGGACATCCTGCAGGCAGGTGGCTGGGCGACGCCGACCATGGGCGAACTGCTGGCCGAGCCATCGCGCTGGCAGGGCCGGGTCGCCGTCATCACCTTCGACGACGGCTATGCGGACAATCTGGCCGCCTTCGATCTGCTGCGCGAACGGCAGATGCGTGCCACCTGCTTCATCGTGACCGGTTCGATCGGCGAAGCGCCACGCTGGAGCTCGACGAACCGCCCTCCGCTGACACTGCTCGACCGCGCGCAATTGCGTGCCCTCGCGGAATCGGGCATCGAGATCGGCTCGCACACGGTGAATCACCTGCGCCTGCCGGCGCTCGACGACAACGCATTGGCGAACGAGCTGCGCGATTCACGCGCAGCGCTGGAAGACATCACCGGCGCGCAGGTGCGCAGCTTCGCCTACCCCTACGGCGCCTGGGACGCACGCTGTGCCGCAGCCGTACGCGACGCGGGTTATGCCGGCGCCTGCACCACGCGCACCGGCTGGGCGCTGCGCGACGGTGACCCCTACAGCCTGCGCCGCCTGACGCTGTACAACTCGGACAACAGCGGCAGCTTCATGCGCAAGCTGGCGGCCGGCACCAACGACGTAGGCTGGCCGGCGACGATGCGCCGGCTTCTGCATAGAAAAGGCTGAGCCGGGATGCTGTTCAACTCGTGGGAATTCCTGCTTGTATTCCTGCCGTTGAGCTTCTCCGGTTTCTTCCTGCTCGCTCGCGCGAACCGCCGCATCGCCGCCGGCTGGCTGTTCATCGCGTCGCTCGCCTTCTACGGCTGGTGGGAGCCAATACACGTCCTGCTGCTGCTCGCCTCGATCGCCTTCAATTTCACGGTCGGTTCCGCCATCTCGTCGGCGCATGCGGCCGGCGCGATGGCACGCGCAAAGCGTCTGCTGTGGCTGGGCATCGTCGCCGACCTGGCGCTGCTGGGCTGGTTCAAGTACGCGAACTTCGTCGTGAACAGCGCGAACGCGGTCGGTGACTTCGGCTGGCAGCTCGAACACGTCGTGCTGCCGCTGGGCGTGTCCTTCTTCACCTTCACCCAGATCGCCTTCCTGGTCGACGCCTTCCGCGGCGAAGTGAAGGAACGCAACCCCATCCACTACGGCCTGTTCGTGACCTGGTTTCCGCACCTGATCGCCGGGCCGGTACTGCATCACAAGGAAATGATGCCGCAGTTCGCCGCTGCGGCGACCTACCGCTTCAGCTGGGAGAACGTCGCCGTCGGCGGCACGATGTTCGTCATCGGGCTGTTCAAGAAAGTAGTGCTGGCCGACGGCGTTGCGGTGTACGTGGCGCCGGTTTTTTCGGCCGCCGGCAATGGCGTGCAGCCCGGCATCATCGAAGCCTGGTGCGGCGCACTGGCCTACACGCTGCAGCTCTACTTCGACTTCTCCGGCTACTCCGACATGGCGATCGGCCTGTCGCGCATGTTCGGCGTGCGCCTGCCGCTGAATTTCGATTCGCCCTACAAGGCGGCCAACATGATCGAGTTCTGGCGGCGCTGGCACATGACGCTGTCGCGCTTCCTGCGCGATTACCTGTACTTCGCGCTGGGCGGCAACCGGCGAGGGCCGCTGCGCCGCTACGTCAACCTGCTGCTCACCATGGTGCTGGGCGGTCTGTGGCATGGCGCCGGCTGGACCTTCGTCGTCTGGGGCGCGCTGCACGGGCTCTATCTGTGCGTGAACCACGGCTGGCGGGCACTGCGCGCGCGCCTGTCCTGCCGCCCGGCCGGCAGCGCTGAACGCCTCGCCGGCGCGGCACTCACCTTCGTCGCCGTGGTGCTGGCCTGGGTGTTCTTCCGCGCCAGCGACTTCGATGCCGCCTGGCGGATGATGGCCGCGATGCGCGGCGAGGCAGCCTTGCAGGTGCCCGCCAACTGGCCGCTGGCCTGGCAGCTGACCGCCGCGCTGAAGGCAATCGGACTGAGCGCGACACAGGGCGTGCCGGTGACTGCCTTCGATCCGTCCGGTCACGCGCCGTTCTGGATCGCCGGCCTGCTCGCCATCGTCTGGCTGGCGCCCAATTCACAGCAGATCATGGCGCGCTTCGAGCCCGCGCTCGAACACGCACAGGCATCGAGGATCGCCTGGCGGCCGACCCGGCTGACGGCAATCTGCGCCGGCTGCGCCTTCGGCTTCGCGCTGCTGCACCTGAATCGCGTCAGCGAATTTCTCTACTTCCAGTTCTGACGCGCATGAGCCGACCGCTGATTTCCTTCCGCCGCTACATGGCCCTGACGGCACTCAGCGCGGCGGCAGTCTGCGCCATCGCCTTCGCCATCAATGCGGCGGTCGACCCGCTGTGGCATTTCGGCGGCAACCGCTTCACTGGCGTCAATCCGCATTTCAACGAACGCCTGTCCAAGATCAACCTGCTGCAGCGCCGGATGGCCGATTACGACTGCCTGATCTTCGGCAGCTCACGCGGCACGCTGATGCCGGGTGACGCCTTCGCGCCGCACCGCTGCTTCAACCTGTCCTTCGCGAGCGGGCAGATCGAGGAATTCATCGCCTACGCCGACTACCTGCGCCATCTCGGCATGCGGCCGAAGCTCGTCGTGGTCGGCGTCGATGGCTTCAACTTCCTGCGCGAAGGGCGTGATCCGCCGTCGATTCCCGATTTCGTCCGCGAACTGCGCGCGCCGCCCGGCGTGCTGGCCGACTACCTGTCGGCCGGCAGCCTCGCGCTGTCCTGGCAGGCGCTGACACAGCCCGGCACGCCGCGCTACTACGACCGCAATTTCGACTGCGTCATCCGCGCCGATGCCCCCGCCTTCGACCCGGCGCGCTTCCGCAGCGCGGAAGGCCTGCAGCGCAACGACGCCCGGCGCCGCCAGTCGATTCCGTTCGACAGCGCCAACTCGCGCCTGTACGGCGAACTGGCGAAGCGCTTTCCGGACGCCCGCGTGCTCGCCTACGTGCCGCCGGTCAGCGCCTGGCGCATCGACGAAATGGAGCGCAACGGCCTGCTCGACGGCTATCTCGACGCGCTGTACGCGACCGCCGGGCACTTCCCGCGCCTGATCGACTTTTCGCTGCCCGGCGAGCGGACAGCCCGCACCGACAACACCTACGACGGCTCGCACTACGCGGTAGCGGTGAACCGCGACATGGCCGCACAACTGATGTCGGAGGGGGCGCCCGCCTGGGGCGTCGAGGTCACCGGCACGGGCCGTGACGTATACCAGCGCCGTTATCGGCAAGCGCTGCTAGCATTCCGGGACGCTCAAGAGTTTCGCGCATCCGCCCACCTACCGTGACCACCGCCGTCCGACCGTCCCTCGCCCCTTCCGCAACCCTGCCGCCTTCAGCCCAGCGGAGCAGCGCGGCGTGACGCCTGCCATCTCCATCGTCATGCCGTGCTACAACGGCGCCCGTCACCTCGCCCAGAGCGTGGCCAGCGTTCAGGCGCAGACGCGCGGCGACTGGGAACTGATCATCGTCGACGATGGCTCGCGCGACGACTCCTGGCAGGTCATGCAGGCGCTGGCCAACGCTGACCCGCGCATCGTGCCGCTGCAACAGACGAACGCCGGCGCCGCCGCCGCGCGCAATACCGGGCTGGCGCGGGCACGCGGTCGCCTGCTGGCCTTCCTCGACTCGGACGACACCTGGCACCCGGAATTCCTCGAACGCATGTCGGCCGCGCTGGCCGGCCGCGAAGACGAAGCACTCGCCTACTGCGGCTGGCAGAACATCGGCGTCGGCCGCGAGGGCAGCAAGCCCTTCGTGCCGCCCGACTACGAGACACCGGACAAGGTCGAAGCACTGCTCGGCGGCTGCCGCTGGCCCATCCATGGCGCCATGCTCGGCATGGCGGCGATACGCCGCCACGGCGCCTTCGACACCGCGCTCAGTTCGTGCATGGATTACGACCTGTGGCTGCGGCTGGGCAGCGTGCTGCCTCTGGTGCGTGTCCCCGAGGTGCTGGCCTTCTACCACTTCCACGACGGCGAGCAGATCACCAAGAACCGCTCGCGCATCGCCTTCAACCACCTGCGCGCGCAGCGCAAGTTTCTCGCCGCCAACCCGGACATTGCCGACCGTCTGGGCCGGCACAAGGTACGCGACATCACCGACGGCGAACTGCTGCACCGCGCCTACACCAGCTACTGGAAGGGCGACCTGCTGACCGCGCGTCCACTGTTCCGCGCCGTCATGAAGAGCGGCTATGGCGGCGCAAAGGACTGGCTCTACATGTTGCCCGCCCTGCTGCCGCTGCCGCTGCACCGCCTGTTGCTGAACACCCGGCGCCGCCCGAATGCGGCAGATACCCGGAGCAAGTCGTCATGATCAGTTTCGCCTTCTGTACCTACAACCGCTCGGACCGGCTGGAGGCGCTGGTTGCCGCGATGCGCGCGCAGCAGTGTGCCGAGCCGTTCGAAATCCTCGTCATCAACAACAACAGCAGCGACGACACGCTGGCCGTGCTCGAACGTCTGGCCGCCCAGCCGGGCGTGCCGCTGCGCTACGTGACCGAATCGACCCAGGGCATCGTGCCAGCGCGCAACCGCGGCCTGGCCGAAGCGATGGACAGTGACATCCTGATCTACGTGGACGACGACGAACTGCCGCATCCCGGGCTGGTCGAGGCGGCGCGGCACGCCATCCGCGAAGAAGGCGCCCACTGCGCCGGCGGCCGCGTCGAGGTGAGCTTCGCGCCGGGCCAGCGCCCGCGCTGGCTGGAGAACAATCTGCTCGGCTTCCTCGCCGAGGTGAATCACGGCCCGGATGCGTTCTGGATCAAGGACGACACGACGCCGGTGTGGACCGCCAACGTCGCCTACGACATGCGCATCTTCCGCGACGACCCGACCCTGCGCTTCGACAAGCGCTTCGACCGCGTCGGCAACGTGATAGGCGGCGGATCCGACGCGGTCATGTTCCGCGCCCTGCTCGAACGCAAGCTGAAGCTGCGCTATCGGCCGGACATGGTGGTCGACCATTTCGTCGAAACATGGCGCCTGAAACGCAGCTACTTCCTGCGTCTGCATTACCGCGGCGGCCTGCGCTTCGGCGAACACCGGATGGAACGCGCGCCGAAGGAACTGTTCGGGGTACCGCCCTTCCTGCTGCGGCAGCTGCTGTCGCACACGGCACGCTGGCTGCGCATGTGGGTGACCGCTCAACCCGGCGCACTGCGCCAGGGCATGAACGCGGCGCACACCTTCGGCATGCTGCGCGGCTACCGCCGCCGCGGCCGCAGCGGCGCGCCGCAAGGCAGCGCCGCCTGAGGCTTCGCGCTGCGCAATGCCGTCACTGACCATACTGATCTGCACGCATAACCGCCGCACGCTGCTGGCAAAGGCGCTGGCTTCGCTCGACGCGGCACGCCGGCCAGCGGGCTGGACGGTGCGCATCATGGTCATGGCAAACGCCTGCAGCGACGACACGCTGGCCTGGCTGGCAACGCGCCAGCACGGCCTGCCACTGCTCGCCGACCGCGAGCCAACGCCAGGCAAGTCGCACGCGCTGAACCGCGCGCTGACACGCATCGACAGCGACTGCATCGCCTTCGTCGACGACGACCACCGCGTCGATGCAGGCTATATCGAGGCGGTGTGCGCGGCGTTCGACCGCCATCCGGATGCCGCCCTGCTGTGCGGCCGCATCCTGCCCGACTGGGACGGCAGCGAGCCGGCATGGGCACGCGATACCGGGCCCTACCGCGTCTATCCGCTGCCGGTGCCGCGCTTCGATCTCGGCGACGAAGGCATGGAAGTACCGGTTGGCAGGGCGGTGCCCGGCGGCGGCAATCTGGCGGTGCGAACCGAGTGGGCGACCCGCATCGGCCGCTTCTCGACCGAACTGGGCCCGCAAGGACACGACCTCGGTGGCGCCGAGGACTTCGACTGGGTGACCCGCGGGCTGGCGATGGGCGCACGTCTCGTGTACGTACCCGACATGATCCAGTACCACTATGTCGATGGCGCGCGACTGCGCACCGGCTATGTCGTGCGCAAGGCCTTCATCCGCTCGTCGTCGGTCGCCCACGTCGAAGGCATCCGGCCGGCCGCCTACATGCTGCGCAAGGCGCTGGGCTATCTCGGCGCACTGGCGACCTCGCTGTCGTCCGACCGCCGCCGTCACTATCTCGTGCGTCTGGCCGCCTCGCTCGGCGAGTTGCACGGCGCGCTGAAGAATCGCTGAACGGACCCCGATGCTGAACAAACTGGCCAAGCTGCGCGATCCCGACATCGTCGCCAAGAACATCGTCGAACTGCAGCGCGACGCGCGCGGCCTGTGGTGGGACCTGACCCGCCCGACGCCGCAGCCGCCGGTCTTCCTGGTCGGCTGTTCGCGTTCCGGCACCACGGTCACCTTCGAAACCATAGGCGCGTCGAAACAGCTGGTGAACCTCGGTTTCGAAATCCCGCAGTTCTGGAACGAGCTGTACGGTCCGCTCAACAACGGCTGGCATTCGGAAGCCGCCGGCGCCGAACACGCGAAGCCCGAACACCGCGACGCCGCGCTGCGCTTCTTCTACCGCCGGCTGGGCGGTGGCCGCGTGCTCGACAAGACCTGCATCAACGTGATGCGCATCGGCTATCTGCACGCGCTGTTCCCGGAAGCGAAGTTCGTGTTCATCCAGCGCGACGGCCGCGACAACATCAGTTCGATGATCGATGGCTGGCGCCTCGGCCGCACCGACGGCGACTTCCATCTGTCGCAGTTCCTCGGCGATTTCCCGGAGCCGGTGGCGATCAATGGCGGCGAGTACACCGACTGGGCCTTCTTCCTCGCGCCCGGCTGGCAGGCCTACAACCACGCGCCGATCGAGGAGGTGTGCGCCTTCCAGTGGATCAGCGCCAACCAGCTCGCGCTCGACGCCGCAGCCGCGCTGCCGGCCGACCGCTGGATACATCTGCGCTACGAGGACCTGTTCGAGCGGCCGGTCGACATGTTCCGCGACGTCTATGCGCGGCTCGACCTCGATTTCACGACGGACATCGAACAGCGCTGCCGCACGCTGGACCAGCGGCCGACCAGCATCGTCAAGGGCAAGCCGGCGAAGGCGAAGTGGAAGCAGCAGAACCCGGAACTGATCGAGCGCATCCTCGACCGCATCGCGCCGATGCAGACCCGCCTCGGCTACGACACCGGCGCATGAGCACGCCGCGCGTCAGCATCGTCATGCCGGCGTACAACTGCGCCTGGTGCATTGACCGCGCGATCGATTCGGTACAGGCGCAGACCTTCACCGATTTCGAACTGATCGTCGTAGACGACGGCAGCACCGACGACACGCCCACCCTGCTCGCCCGCCGCGGCGACGCGCTGCGCGTGATCCGTCAGGACAACGCCGGCATGTCGGCCGCGCGCAACACCGGCATTGCCGCCGCACGCGGCGAATTCATCGCCTTTCTCGACAGCGACGACTGGTGGCGCCCGCACAAGCTCGCGCAGCAGGTTGCACTGCTCGACGCGGAACCCGACATCGGCTTCTGCTCGCACGCTACCGAACTGCAGTCGCCGGAGGGCGTCAAGGTCGGCGAATGGGGCTGTCCGCCGGATGCCGAGAACCTCGTGGCACGCATACTCGGCGGCCACTCGGCGGTGGCCGGCGGCGCGTCGTCGGTAATGGTCAGGCG
This sequence comes from Methyloversatilis sp. NSM2, assembly GCF_038066675.1. Classification (NCBI taxonomy): domain Bacteria; kingdom Pseudomonadati; phylum Pseudomonadota; class Betaproteobacteria; order Nitrosomonadales; family Sterolibacteriaceae; genus Methyloversatilis; species Methyloversatilis sp. NSM2. The sequence continues at coordinate 117,399 of NZ_JBBUKV010000017.1, read as the reverse complement.
CGGGCTGCTCGAGCGCACCGGCGGCTTCGACGCCCGTCTGCGCGGCGCCGAGGACACCGATCAGTGGGTGCGCCTCGCCGCCGCCGGCCGCTACGCCTGCCTGCCCGATCTGCAGGTCGTGGTGACGCGCAATCCCGGCAGCGTCAGCCGCAACCGCGAGGCGATGCGCCGCGGCGCCCTCGACTGCCTGGACAAGAACCGCGCGCTGCTGCCTGTGGCGCAGCAGTCCGCCTTCTGGCGCAGCTGCCGTGCCAGCGTGCTGGCCGACTATGCCAAGTGGCGCTACCGCGACGGCGAGCGCGCGGCCGCGCTGCGCGATCTCGCACAGGCCTTCGCACTGGCACCGCTGGCGCGCGGCCGCCTCATCCTGTCGCTGGCGCTGGCCATGCTGACCGGCCGCCCGGTCTGACGCTGCCATGCTGAGCGTCGTCATCCCGGCGCATAACGCGGCCCGCTGGATCGCCGATGCGGTCGCCAGCGTGCAGGCCCAGCCGCTGTCTTCCGCACCCGACATCATCGTCGTCGCCAACCACTGCAGCGACGACACCGCGGACATCGCCCGCGCAGCCGGTGCCCGCGTCATCGACAGCCCGGCGCCCGGACCCGCCGCCGCACGCAATGCCGGCGTAGCCGCGAGCAGCGGCGAGTTCGTCGCCTTCCTCGACGCCGACGACCTGTGGCCGGCCGACAGCCTGCCAGCGCGACTCGCGCTGCTGGAAGCGACGCCCGATGCGGCGATGGTGTTCGGCGACTGCCGCCAGTTCGACGACGCCGGCGACGGCACGACTCGGCCACACGCACGGACGCTGTTCGAGCAGGGCGGTCTGGACACCAATTTCTTTGGCGACGCGGCGCGGGTGATCGATCCGCTCGACAAGCTGCTCGACGCCGACTTCGTCACTACCGGCAGCGTCGTGATGCGACGCCACGCCTTCGAGGCGCTCGGCGGTTTCGACAGCTCGCTCGCGCTGGTCGAGGATCTCGACCTGTGGCTGCGCTGCGCCGCACGTGTCCCGCTGCTGTGGCATCCGGGCCTGGCGCTGCTGCGCCGCCGTCATGACAGCAATCTGTCGCGCGACACCACGGCGATGCAGCATGCCTACATCGACGTGCTTGGACGCCTCGCGCAATGGCCGCAGGCACAGCATCTCAAGGCGCGCATCGATGCGCTGCGCCGGCGCGAACTGCGCTCGCTGGCGCGGCAATCGCTGTCCGCCGGTCACCCGCTGACCGCGCTGCGTCAGTGGCTCCGGGCGGTATCGGCATGAACGCGACAGCGCACGGACGTTTCGATCCGCGCAGCGGCCAACTGACGCTGTCGCCGGAATGGTCCCGGCCGCCAGCGGCAGCGGCGGATCTGCATCTCGCCGGCGAGCTGTTCCGCGGCCAGACGCTGAACGACCCGCTGCGTGACGGCGTCGCTCCGGACGCCGACGGCCGTTACGCGCTGGCGGCCTGCGACCGCGCACAACGCCGCCTGCTGCTGGCGCGCGACCCGGCCGGCTCGGTGTCGCTGTTCTGGCACCGTGACGCGCAGGGCTGCCTGCATTTCGCCACCGGTCTCGACACCCTGCTCGCACAACTACCGACCCGGCCCGGCATGTCGCCGCGCGGGCTCGACGAGTTCCTGCGCTTTCTCGACATCGCTGCGCCGAACACGATTCATGACGGCGTCTATGCGCTCGAAGCGGGTGCGGCGCTGTTGTTCGACAGCGGCGGCGTACGCGCGCTGCCGCATGCGGCAGCGCCGCCTTTGCCGGCCAGCTACGACGCCGCCTGCGACGACATCCACGACCGTCTGCTGGCCGCCATCGCTCGCCGGCTGGACGGCGCGCGCGCGCCGGCCGCCTTCCTCAGCGGCGGCGTCGATTCGGCCCTGCTGTGCGCACTGGCCCGGCACGGCGGTCACGCGATCGAGGCGTGGTCGGTCGGCTTCGACGACGCAACGCTGGACGAATCCGCCACCGCGGCGCGCATCGCCGGCCACCTCGGCCTGCGCCACCACGTGCTGCGCCCCGACCTCGACGCACTGGAAGCCGTGTTCGAGCGGGCGCACGCGCAGGCCGAACAGCCCTACTGCGACCCCGCCGGCATGCCGACGCGGCTGCTGTACGAGGCATGCGCGCAGCAGTCCGACCGCGCGCTCGACGGCACCGGCGCCGAAGCACTGGCCGGACTGATGCCGGCGCGCTGGCGACGCATCGCCCACGATCACGTGGCCCGCGTCCCGGCGCCGCTGCGCCGCGCCATCGCCGGCACCGTGCAGGCACTGCCGCTGATCGACGGCTACGCGCGGATGTTCCGCTTCGACGTGGCGCAGGACCTGTTCATCCGCTGGAACGGCTTCAACACCGCCGACATCGCCCGCCTGACCGGTCGCGCGGCTGATCTGTCCGGTACCCGCTTCTACCGCGAGCACGAGGCGCTGGCCGGCAGTTCGCATCTGCAGCGCCTGTCGGTGCTGCAGGGCGAGGCGCAGCCGGACGACCGCATCCGTCAGGCCGCGCTGGCGACCGGCTTGCGTGTCGAGCACCCGTTCGGCGCCGCCGACGTCAGCCGCCTGCTGCAAGCGATGCCGGAGGCGTGGTGCTGGCAGGCAGGACGCGAAAAACGGCTGTTGCGCGACCTGCTGGCGCGGCACGTGCCCGAGGCGATCTGGGATACACCGAAGCGCGGCTTCAATATCGACCTCGTCGCGCTGCTGCGCGGCCACGACCATCGCATGGTGCGACGCCATCTGGGCGACGCGGGCGCCATCGAACGAACCGGCCTCGATCCGGCAGAAGTGGTCCGCTGGCGCGATCGCTTCATCGCCGGAGACGTAGGCGCCGCCCACCGCGTATGGGGGCTGATCAACCTCGCGGCGTGGCGGGCGCGGCACGACAGCTGACCGGGCGAACACCCTGCAGTGCGGCATCTTCCCTCGTCGCCGGGGCACAGGCTCGGCTACAGTAGGCGCCCATTACGCACCCGACCGCCTCCGGCCCGCATGAGCCTGCACAGCGCATCGAGCACACCGTCCCAGCAGGACCTCACGCCCGCCAGTCTGGCTGCGGCGCGGCCGCTGCGCGTGCTCATGTACTCGACCTATTTCCCGCCCGAGTTCAGCGGCGCGGCGCAGCAGGCGCTGATGCTGGCGCGGCAGTTGCGGAGGATCGGCCATCATGTCGAATTCGTGACGGTACGCTGGCGCGACCTGCCCGAGCACGACACGGTGGATGGCTTCCCGGTCACCCGCCTGTATGCCGGGCGCGGCGTGAAGCATCGCGAACTGCGGCTGTGGGCCAATCTGTGCGCCTATGTATGGCGCCGCCGCCACGAGTTCGACGTGCTGCACAGCCATGGCGCCTATTACACGAACGCCATCGTCGGTCCGCTGGCCCGTGCCGCCGGTCTGAAGTCCATCGTCAAGGCCAGTCTGGCCAACGACGATCTGCACGACATCGGCCGCACGCTGAGCGGTCGGCTGCACCGAGCGCTGCTGCGGCAGGTCGACGCCTGCGTCGCGATCAGCCGCGATCTGGTACGCGAATTCAACGACTGCGGACTGCCGGCCGAGCGCATTCACTATCTGCCGAACGGCGTTGACACCGCACTCTTTCACCCGGCCGACGCCGACGCCCGCACGGCGCTGCGCAGTGAGCTCGGGCTGCCGGCCGACGTGCCGGTGGCGCTGTACGCCGGTGTGATGGACGCGCGCAAGAACATCGAATGGCTGGCCACGCAGTGGGTGCAGCAGGACGCCTTCGGCACCGGCGCGCTGCTGGTCGCCGTCGGCCCGCAGAGCCGTGAGGACCCGAACGGCGAACTGATCGCCCGCCTCAACGCACTCGGCAGGCAGGCGCCACAGCGTTTCATGCTGCGGCCGCGCAGTGCCGACGTCGAGCGCTATCTGCGCGCCGCCGACCTGCTGGTGCTGCCGTCGCATCGCGAAGGCCTGCCCAACGTGGTACTGGAAGCGATGGCCAGCGGCCTGCCCTGCGTCGCGGCCGACGTGAGCGGCACCCGCGATCTGGTGCAGCATGGCCGCACCGGTTACACCTATTCGCCGGATGATCCGCAGGCGCTGGCGCTGGCCGTCTGCAGCGGCCTGTCACCGGCCGGCCGCGCCTTGGGCGAGAACGGCCGGCGCATCGCCGAAGAGCAGTTCTCGCTTAACAGCGTCGCACAGGGATACAGCCGGCTGTATGACCGCCTGGTTGGAGCACAACGATGAAGACGTACCGCGCAAACGGCACCAGCGAGTGCGTCCGCACTGAAAAGGAAGAACGATGAGCAAGATCTGCGGCTGGCTTGACGGCCCGAATCCGCCCAATGCACCGCTCGACGATCGCACCGGGCTGATCGGCAGCATGGCCGAGCGGCTCGGTGGTCTGTCCGATGCCGGCGTGCAGTTCCGTCTCGGCGGCCGCGCCGCGGTGGCGGTGCGCGCCCGTCCCGGCGATACGGAAGTGTGCAAGGACGGCGACCTGCTGCTGGCGCTGGCCGGCAAGCCGTCGTGGGCGGACGCCGAGCTGGCCGCGCGCGCCGCGCACACCGGCATGGCGCAGTCCCTGCTGCAGGCCTGGCGCGAGCGCGGCCCGGCATTGCTCGAATCGCTGCACGGACGCTTCTCGCTCGCGTTGGTCGACGGCGCACGGCACGAAGCACTGCTCGCCATCGATCGCGTCGGCGCGCAGGAGCTGTGCTACGCGCTGCGCGGCAGCACGCTGGTGTTCGGTGCAACGACCGACGCGGTGACCGCGCACCCGGCGGTGCGCCCGGCGATCGATCCGCAGTCGCTGTACGACTACCTCTACTGCCACATGGTGCCGGCGCCGGCCACCATCTACCGCGACGTATTCAAGCTGCTGCCGGCGCAATACGTGCATCTGCGCGACGGCGCTCTGCGCACCGGCTTCTACTGGAGCATGCCCTACGCCGACGACACGCCCGACGACTACGCCCGCTACGCGGCGCAGTTCCGCGAACTGCTCGAAGCGTCGGTGCGCGACGCGACCACCCGCGACAGCGTCGGCGCCTTTCTCAGCGGCGGCACCGACAGTTCGACCGTCGCCGGCATGATGGCCCGTGTTGCCGGTCGAGGCCCAGACACCTATTCCATTGGCTTCGACGCCGACGGCTTCGACGAGATGGAATTTGCGCGCATCGCCGCCGGTCATTTCGGCTGCACCGCCCACGAGTACTACGTCACCCCGGCCGACGTTGCCGAAGCGATCCCGAAGATCGCCGCCATCTACGACGAACCCTTCGGCAACGCTTCGGCGGTGCCGACCTATTTCTGCGCCCGCATGGCGCGCGCCGACGGCCGCACGCTGATGCTGGCCGGCGACGGTGGCGACGAGATCTTCGGCGGCAATGCGCGCTATGCAGATCAGGAAGTGTTCGAGCGCTACGGCCGTATGCCGGCGCCGCTGCGCGCGCTGCTGAATGGCGTGCTCGGCCATCTGCCCGACGCGCTGGCGGTCGGCGTGCTGCGCAAGGGTCGCAACTACGTGCAGCGCGCGAGCATTCCGCTGCCGGACCGGATGGAAGTGTTCAACCACGTCGAACGCGAGGGTGCATCGCGCATCCTGCCCGAGCGGCTGCTGCGCGGCATCGACCCGGATCACCCGCGCGCGATCGCGCGCGAGGTGTACGGCCGCACGCGATCGCAGGCGATGGTCAACCGCATGATGCATCTGGACCTGAAGCAGACGCTGGCCGACAGCGATCTGCGCAAGGTGTCGCGCATGTGCGAACTGGCCGACATCGAGGTGCATTACCCGCTGCTCGACGAGCGGCTGCTGGACTTCTCGGCCATGCTGCCGGCCGACTACAAGGTGCGCAATGGCCAGCTGCGCTGGTTCTTCAAGGACGCACTGAAGGACTTCCTGCCGCAGGCGACGATCACCAAATCCAAGCACGGCTTCGGTCTGCCCTTCGGCCTGTGGATGCAGCAGGACCCGCAGCTCAGCCGCATGGCACACGACGCGCTGGACGCGCTGGCGCAGCGCGGCGTCGTGCAGCCCGCCTTCGTCAAGCATCTGCTGGAGCGCCACCGCAGCGAACACGCCTCCTACTATGGCGTGATGATCTGGGTGCTGATGATGCTCGAACACTGGCTGGCCGCGCATCCGAATGCGCGACTGGACGGGTGAGGCGATGAACACGCCCGACGCACGATTCCTGGTCATCACCGAACTGTTCCAGCCCACCAAGGGCGGGACGGCGGTGTGGTTCGACGAGGTGTACCGCCGCATGGGCGGCGCCGGCACGCACATCCTGACCGCCGACGTGCCGGGTGCGGAAGAGCACGACCGCGCCAGCCCGAACACCATCCATCGTCTCGGGCTCAAGCGCTATCCGTGGCTGAGGCCGGAATCCCTTCCGGTCTATCTGGAGTTCTTCCTGAAGACGCTGAGCGTGGGCTGGCGTCATCCGGTCACCCAGATCCACGCTGGCCGCGTGCTGCCCGAAGGTCTGGTCGCCGTGCGCGCAGGCAGATTGCTGCGTCTGCCGGTCGTCATCTACGCGCACGGCGAGGAAATCACCACCTGGCGCCAGCCGCGTCGGGTCAAGGCGATGCGCGAGGCGTATTGCGGCGCGCAGCTGGTGATCGCCAACAGCGAATTCACCCGCGGTCTTCTGCTCGACATGGGCGTGCAGCCTGAACGTGTGGTCATCATCAATCCGGGTGTGGACACCGAGCGCTTCCGCCCGGGGCTGGATGGCTCGAAGCTGCGCGCCTCGCTCGGCCTGAAGCCGGAAGCCAAACTCATCCTGTCGGTCGGCCGGCTGTCGCGGCGCAAGGGTTTCGACTACGTGATGCAGTCGGTGCCGGAACTGGTGCGCCGCGGGCTGGACGTGCATCACGCGGTGATCGGCAAGGGCGAGGACGCCGAGTATCTTGCCGGCATCCGCGCCGCGTCGGAAATGCCGGAACGCATCCACCTGCTCGGCGGCGTCAGCGCCGACGATCTGCCGCTGTGGTACGCGGCAAGCGACCTGTTCGCGATGCCCAACCGCGACATCGGTGCCGACACCGAAGGTTTCGGCATGGTCTATATCGAGGCGGCGGCCTGCGGCCGGACCTCGCTGACCGGCATGGCCGGCGGCACCGGCTCGGCCGTGCTCGACGGCGAAACCGGCCTGCGCTGCGACGGCAATTCACTGCCCGCGGTGACTGAAGCGCTGTTCACGCTGCTCGACCCGGCAACCGGCTTCGGTGCGGCCTGCGCCGCCCGTGCCGAAACGCGGGCACATCGGGATTTCTCTTGGGCGGCGGTGATGCGGCAGACGGTGGAACACACGCGCGACCTGAAACGCTGATACCGAGCCGCTGATCAGTTCGCCTGTTGCCAGAAGCGCCCGACGGTCAGGTCCCATTCGTCCGGACGGAAGCGCATGCGACCACCCAGCGGCGTGAAGGTCATTTCGCCGAAATAGACCTGTCCGTGCACGTTGTACAGATCGACGCGGACGAAATCGAAACCTTCGGCGAGACGGGCGCCGACTTCGAGCAGCCGGTCGAGATTGGCCGGGCGCGGCATGTCGAAGTCCTTCTGGTTGTCGCGGTAGCGGAAGGGCAGCAATGTCCAGTCGCGATCGTAGAAGGCGTTGATGCCATGCCGGCAGTCGTCGACCTGCACGAGCTGCGGCACGCCGTCGAAACACCACAGCTTGTAATCCAGAGGGCCGTTTTCCTGACCATCGTCGAGATAGGCCTCGATCACGACGCGCGGCTTGATCTTCGCGTAGTGATACTCGTGGTCGATCCAGTAGTAGTCCTTGCCCAGCCACTCCGTCAGCCGCGCGATGATTTCATCGCGGTCGAACGCGCCGTCGATCAGGATGTTGCCGCCGGAGCCATTGTTCGTCTTGATGACGCACTTCGGCGGCAGGCGGTCGAAAGGAATGCGCCGCGGGTCGGTGCCCGACCAGATCAGATCGACCAGATGAGCGTCGCCAACCTTCTCGCGCACATAGTCGCGCACCGCGAACTTGTCGCTGAGGCGTGAATAGAGTGCATTGCCGTGCCTGTTCACGACCAGCATGCGCTGCAGCACCTTTTCGGTGAAGCGCTCGACGCGTGCCGGGTCGAATGGGCGCCCGTGCACCTTCTGATAGCGCTTCATCAGTTGCGCTTCGCCGATCGCGCGTCTGTTCAGACGTCGGCGCAGGGTGCGCCAGGCCTCCATCAGATCCATGCAGGGACTCCCGTTCTCAACCCGGAGCACCGGGCTGGGCCGGTTGCGGTTTCGGCTTCCAGGGCCACAGCCGTGGAATGCGGCCACCGGCGAACAGACCGGCCGGCCGCGCGCGGGCCCAGTCGGCGTCGGGCAGGCCTGCGATGCGCCGGCGGATCAGCCAGGTCGTGGCGACGACGATCACGATGAGGGTGTAGTAGTAATCGAAATAGGCCAGACCGAGGAAGAGGCCGGCGGTCGCGTAGGCGATGAGACTCACCTGGACCATGCGCATCATGTCCGCCACCCAGGCGATGTCGGGCATCTTGCGCGCCCGGCGGGCGCTCCAGCCTGCACTGAGCCAGGTGCACAGCCCCAGGGCAAAGAACAGCCCGAGCCCGATGTAACCGTGTTCGCCCAGCACTTCGAACACGACGCTGTGAACGTCGCGCACGTTCGTCGGATCAGGTGCATACATCGCGAATACCTGTCGCTTCCAGCACTCGAAACCGCCGCCGAAAATGCGGTCGTTCGCCATGTTGAAGCTGGTCCACCAGGCGTTGACCCGCCCCTGTGCAGACTTGTCCTCCTCGTGCGTCTCGATCGTACCCATGCGGTCGTACCAGGACTGAGGCATGAAGTTGGCGATCGCGTAGCCGGTCACGGCCAGCAGGATGGCGGTTTGTATCTTCTTGCGACTGTTCAGCCAGATAAAGACCGTCATCGACGCCATGCCCAGCAGCGCGCCACGCGATTGCGTGCCGATCGCCGCAAAGGCGGTCAGCACCACCCAGGTGGTCAGGAAGGCCTTGAGCAGCGGATTGGCCGCCCGCGAACGCATGAAGTAGAGCAGCGGCACCGTCATCGCCAGCGCCAGACCGATCTCGTTATTGCCGCCGATGAAGGTGCCTTGCGGACCCTGCACGCGGAACACGCCGCCGCGCAGGATGGTGAAGATGCCGCCCTTGAAGCCGTAGAAGCCGATGGACGCTGCCGACACCCAGACCAGCGCCTCGATGCGGTCGAAACTGCGCATCATCATCAGGGCGACGAAAATCATCAGCTGGATCTTCAGCACCTTGTCCAACTGGATCTGCGCGTCGGCCGGGTAGATCGCCTGCGTCGTCGTGATGCACATCCAGATGACGAACATCGCGAGAATGATGCTCTCCCGCGTCCAGATGATCTTCTTGATCTCTTTCGAGAACATCAGCGACACCAGCGTGGTCAGCGCCACGATCATCGCGAACGGAAAGCTCAGCGAAAAACCATAGGCCAGCCGGTGCGGGTTCATCAGGCTGAGCCAAGTGAATACAAGGATGCCTATCCACGGCGAGCGCAGGATGAAGGGCAGCATGCCGAATACGGCAATGGTGACGACGATGTCACGCACGGCGCGTCACCTCGATCATGCAGCCACCTTGCTGACGACGTAGCGGAACTTGCCCGAGCCTTCGGCCGCGATCTGCGCGACGTGCTCGACCACGACCTCGACCGATTCGCCGAGCCGCGCCTTCATGCCGACACGGATGCGTGCATCGCCGTCGGCCGGGAAGCCGGGCTCGGTGACCACCTTGACGCGGGTGAGATCGAGGCTTTCCTGCTCGATGCGGAAGCCGGCCACGCCGGGCATGTCGCGCACGATGTAGATCAAGGCCAGACCGTGCATCACCGTGCCGTCCCGGGCAACGATGAAGTCGGTACTGCGGCCCTGCACTTCCTTCAGTACCGGCAGCGTGCGGCCGCAGGCACAGGGCGCATCGTCTGGCGCCGCCAGTACACCGACGTCGCCGGTGCGGTAGCGCACGAAGGGGAAATCACGGGTGGCCAGATGGGTGACGACAATCTCGCCGGACTCGCCCGGCGGCAGCACCCGACCTTCGCGGTCGACGATTTCTACGATGAGGTCCTCGGCCGTGATGTGCAGCGAGCCGGACGGACACTGGTGGGCGATGAAGCCGGCGTCACGCCCGCCGTAGCCGTTGGCCACCGGCGCGCCGAAACTCTGCTCGATCAGCGTGCGCTGGTGGTCGTACAGCCGCTCCGACGTGACGAACACCACCTTGATGCCGAGATCGTCCATGCGCACACCCTGTCGTTGCGCGTGGCGGGCGATGTGGGCGAACGCCGACGGATAGCCGAACAGCATCCTCGGCCGCAGCGTGCGAATTTCGTCGATGAAGCCATCGACCTTCGCGTCGGACATTTCGAAAGCCGGCAGCAGCCGGGTACGCATCAGGCGATCGCGCAGCAGACGCACGCGGTCCTGCGCGCCCAGTTCGATCGGGCTGCCCCACAGCACGATCTCCGGGTCACCGATATCGACGCCCCACCAGCGGGTGGCCCGCCATTTGGCGGCGACGTCGCGGCTGACGCGTTCGAGACCGATGTAGAAGATGAGCGGCACGCCGCTCGACCCGCCGGTGTTGAAACGCGCCAGACCACGTGCGTCATCGGCCTTCAGCGCATCGGTGTGGGCACGGATCAGCGGCTTGTCGAGGAAGGGCAGGCGCTGCAGATCGGTCAGGCTGGACATCGCAGCAGGATCGAAGCCGATGCGCGCGAACAGGTCGCGGTAGTAGGGAACGTGTGCAGCCGCATGCGTCAGCAGCGCGCGCAGCCGCTGCACGCGCAGCGCTTCCAGCCGCTCGCGCGGCCACCACTGGCTATCCTCCATCGCGCGGCGGTCAGCGACCGTGCTGTGCTTCTTCAGTCTTTCCTGCAGCGGAAAGACGAGGCCAGACACCAGACGGGTGCGCAGATCAGGCATGCGTCCCCCGCACGGCGGCAAAGCGCGCCATCAGTTCGTCGCACAGCTGGGCAACGGCCGGTTCGACCGGCGGCGGCGCCTTCTTGCTGATCGAACTGGCGAACACCTTGCGCGTGATGAAGGGTGTGAACGGCAGGTCGATGAAGCGGAAGGCGGCTTCGCACTCCTCGACCGGACGGGTCACCAGCGATTCGTAGGACAGCAGCTTCACCCGCGGATTGCGGTCCAGCTTCATCTGGAAGAACAGCAGGTTGCGGAAATACCAGATCAGCGCGGCAGCGGTCGCCTCATTCATGTCGGGACGCCACAGCTCGCGCACCAGACGCAGCGTGTCGTCCGACATGCCGCCGGCGAACCACTCGCCATCGGCCTTGCCGCGCACGATGCGGTCGATCTGCTGCGAAAAGCGGCCGAAGGACACCAGCGCCGAATTCACCGCGTCACGGTACTCGCGGACGATCCACAGGGCCTTCGACGGCTGGAACTCGCTCATCAGCGCCGGCAGGCGATCGAGTTCGCACAGGCACTTGATGACGAAGTGCGGCGCGCGCGACTGCTCGACCAGCCGACGGATCACCGGCAGCTCGCGCATCATGTAGTTGTCGAAAGCGCGCGGGTCGCGCTCGTGATAGACGTCGGTCAGCATGCTGCGCTCGATCAGGTCCATCAGCATATTGGTGCCCGAACGCTGCATGCCGGCGACAAACACGTGACGGCGCGCGCCCGCTGCGCGCGGCAGGCGCTGCACGCACCACTTGGACGCGAGCAGGGTCCGGTACTCGATCTGCTCGCGCACGTGCGCCCATTTCGATGCTTCAGCCAACTCGTCTGACTCCTTCGTCGGTGGCGGCGACCGCTCCGCTGCGGTACAGCGCCCTGAACGCGGTGACCAGCGCGGCCACGCGTCCATCCCATTCATTGTCCCGCGCATAGGCCAGGATGGCATCCCGGTCCCAGTCGCGCGCGAGCGCGGCGGACAGCGCGGTCTGCAACGCGGCCGCGTCGCCGAAGGGTACGACGGTACCCAGTTCGTCGCGACAGACGACTTCGCGATTGCCGCCGACATCGGTCGTCACGACCGGCAGCCGGCAGGCCATCGCTTCGAGAAACACATTGGCCCAACCTTCATTGCGCGTCGCCAGTACGAACACATCGGCCGCCGACAGCGGCTGCTTGAGCGCCTCCGGCGGCATCGTGCCGAGAAAGCGCACGCAGTCCTCCAGCCCGAGTTCGCGCACCTGTTGCCTGAGCTGCGGCCCCCAGTCACCTTCGGCGCTGGCGCCACCGATAACCAGCAACTGCAGCTTCGGCACTTCGCGGCGCAGCGCCGGCAGCAGCTCGATCACACGGTGGAAGCCCTTGCGCTCGGTCAGGCCGCCGACGCTGATCAGCACCGTGGCGTCGGCCGGAATGCCCAGCGCGCGCCGCGCCTCGTCGCGGTCGACCGGATGGAACTTGCGCGTATCGACGCCATTGCCCACCACCTGCAGCTTGTCGCGGGCAATGCCCAGACCGACGGCGATGTCAGCCAGCGACGAGGAGACCGAAAACACGCGGTCGGCGCGTTCGAGCGCGGCGTGCAGGCGTTCGCGCAGCCCCGGCGTACGTGCGTGTCGGGTTTCCGTGCCGCGCAGCGTGATCGTGAACGGCACGCGCAGCCAGCGCGCCAGCAGACTGGCCGCATGACCATCGGGATACCCGAAGTGGGCGTCGAGCACATCCAGCTTCCCTTCGCGCCGCAGACGCGCCAGCGTGCCGCGCGCGCCGAGCGCCAGCAGCACGCCGTCGAGATTCTTGAACAGGCCGGGCACCGACAGGAAGCGCGGATGCAGCACCGTGACGCCCTGCTGCACCTCGACCCGCGGCACGTCTGGCCGGAAGTGCGGCCGGATCAGACGCAGCAGCGACTGGAACGGAAACCAGGGCACCGGCGCGACCACGGTCAGCGGCAGCTGTGCGCCTACGCGGAACATGCGCTCACGGATGAACACGCCCGCCTGCGGCTGCGCACTGTTCGGGAACAGCGTCGAGAATACGACGATGTGCGGCCCGTCCTGCGTCATGCAGCGGCACGGCCGGTCAGCCGGCCATAGACGTCGCGATAGCGCGCGACCGAGTTCGTCCAGTTGCGTTCGGTTTCGACATAACGACGGCCCGCCTCACGCAACTGCGGCCAGCGGTCCTGCATGGACAGCAGACGCAGCACGCTGCGCGCCAGATCATCTGCGTCGCCGGCACGGAACAGCATGCCGGTCTCGCCGTCGCGGATCAGCTCCTTGTGACCGCCAACGTCGGACGCCACCAGCAGCAGGCCCTGGGCCATCGCTTCAAGCGGCTTGAGCGGCGTCACCAAATCGGTCAGACGCATCGAATGGCGCGGATAGACCAGCACGTCGACCAGGCTGTAGTAGCGCTGCACCTGGGCGTGCGGCACGCGACCGGTGAATTTCACGTGGTCCTGCAGGCCGAGTTCCTGCGTCATCTTCTTCAGGTTCTCTTCCTGCGGACCACCGCCGGTCAGCAGCAGCGCGACATCCGGTGCCTGCTGAAGGATGGCCGGCAGCGCGCGCAGCAGCAGGTCCAGACCTTCGTAGGCGTAGAAGGAGCCGATGAAGCCGAGCACCCGCTTGCCGGTCAGACCCAGTTCGGCGCGCAGCGCATCGTCGCCGGGCACGCCGAAGGCGAAATTGTCGATGTCCACCGCGTTCGGGATGACGGTGATCTTCGACTCCGGCACGCCACGCGCGACCAGGTCACGCCGCAGGCCCTCGCAGATCGTCGTCACCGCATCGACCGTATGCACGGCGCGCGTTTCCATCGCGCGCGTCGCCCGGTAGCGCAGGCTGCCTTCGGTGGTAGTGCCGTGGTCGACCGCCGCGTCCTCCCAGAAGGCGCGGATTTCATAAACGACCGGAATATCCAGCCGGCGCCCGACCAGCAGCGCCGGAAAGGCATTCAGTACCGGCGAATGCGCGTGGATCACGTCCGGCTTCAGTTCAGTCGCCACCTCGAGCAGACGCTTTTCCAGCGCGCGCATCTGTGCGCGCTCGCGCAACACCGGCACACGGTCGATCGGGCCAGGCGTCCACGGCGTGCGGTGGAAGGTGAGGCCATCGACTTCCTCGACCAGCGGGCCGGGCGCGGTGTGTTTGACGCTGGTGACGTGGTGCGTGTCCCAGCCGAGCTTGCGCTGCTCGCGCAGGATGGCGGCGGTGCGGAAGGTGTAGCCGCTGTGCAGCGGAATCGAGTGATCCAGTACGTGCAGGATGCGCATCGGTATCGGTGTCTCTTTCAGGCGGCGGCACGGATGGCCGACGCTTCCTGGTTGCGCAGGAAGGCGTCGAACATGAGCAGGGTCCACAGCGACGCGCTGTAGTCGCGCAGGCCGGACTGGTGCGCGTCGACCAGGTGTTCGAGATAGGGGCGGTTGAACCAGCCGGTGTCGGCCAGACGGCTGCCGAGCACGGCATCGCGCACGCGCTGTTTCAGCGGGCCACGGAACCAGCGTGCCAGCGGCACCGAAAAGCCCATCTTCGGCCGGTACATGATGTCGTGCGGCAGATGCGGTTCGAGCGATTTCTTCAGCAGGTACTTGCCTTCCTGCCCACGTATCTTCAGCGAGGCCGGCAGCGTAGCCAGCCATTCGACCAGCGGATGGTCCATCAGCGGTTCGCGCACTTCGAGCGAATGCGCCATGCTGGCGCGATCGACCTTGGTGTTGATGTCGCCGACCAGATAGGTGTTCAGATCAAGGTACTGCACCAGCGACAGCGGTTCGTCCGAGGTATGGCGCGCCGCGTGGCGGTGGAACACCTCGACCGCGTTGTAGCCACCGAGCGCCGCCTTCATCCGCGGACTGAACAGCTGGGCGCGCATCGGATCGCGCAGGATGGACACCGAGTGGAAATAGGCTTCCACCGAAGTGCGCGCCAGCGATTCGAAGGTGCTCTTGGCGCGGAACACACGCGGCGCCCAGTCGGCCTTCGGATAGATCTGGCCCAGCGTGCCGAACAGCGGCTTGCGCACGCCCAGCGGCAGGCGCGAACGCAGGCGCTCTTCCATCAGGTGCATGCGATAGCGGCGATAGCCGCCGAAGCTTTCGTCGCCGCCGTCGCCGGACAGCGCCACGGTCACGTGCTTGCGCGCCAGCTGGCACACGCGGTAGGTCGGCAGCGCAGAACTGTCGGCATAGGGCTCGTCATACAGCCAGGCCAGCGTGTCGATCAGGTCGAAGTCGTCGGACGCCACCATTTCGACGCGGTGGTTGGTGCGGTAGCGGTCGGCCACCTGCTGTGCGAACTTCGATTCGTCGAAGGCCGGATCGTCGAAGGCGATCGCACAGGTGTTCACCGGCGTGTCGGAGGACTGCGCCATCATCGCGACCACCGCCGACGAATCGACGCCGCCGGACAGGAAGGCGCCCAGCGGCACTTCGGAAATCATGCGCAGGCTGACCGATTCGCGCAGCCGGCGGATCAGTTCTTCCTCGGCCTGCACCTCGTCGATCTGTTCGACCTGGCCGAAGTCGACGTCCCAGTAGCGGCGCGGCGCCGGCGGCGTCTCGCCGCGGCGGATGCGCAGGCTGTGTGCCGGTTCCAGCTTGAAGGCGTGGCGGTAGATGGTGCGCGGGTCAGCCACGTAGCCGAGCGCGAAATACTCTTCGACCGCCAGCGGATCGAGATCGAGATTCAGGCCGCCGTGCGCGGTCAGCGCCTTCAGCTCGGAGCCGAAGATGAGCTGGCCGTCAGGCAGCAGCGAATAGAACAGCGGCTTCACGCCAAGGCGGTCGCGCGCGAGTAAAAGCACGTCCTGATTGCGATCGAACAGCGCGAACGCGAACATGCCGCGGAAACGCTCGACGCAGGCTTCGCCCCACTGCTCCCAGGCGTGCACGATCACTTCGGTGTCGCTGCGCGTGCGGAAGGTGTGGCCGAGCGCGGTCAGCTCCGGAATCAGCGACTGGAAGTTGTAGATCTCGCCGTTGAACACGACGATGACCGAACCGTCCTCGTTGGCCAGCGGCTGCTGACCGCTCGCCACGTCGATGATGGACAGCCGGCGGTGACCGAGACCGACGCCGGGTTCGAGATGCAGATCGCCCTCGTCCGGACCGCGGTGATGCTGTGCCTCGTTCATCCGGTGCAGCACGTCGCGACCTACATCACGCCGGTTGCGCGTGTCGAAAATGCCAACGAAACCGCACATGCGGGAAATCCTGTCAGGTGGTGGAGCTGCCGGGGCGACCTTGCTTCGCGGACAGCGCAAGATAGGCGTCGCGATACGCGGCAACCATGGCTTCAATGCTAAAGGAGGCCTCGATTTTCTGCCGTGATGCACTTCCGTGCGCATCCCGCAGCGCCGCATCGGATGCGTATTCCTGCACGCAGGCCGACAGCGCCGCGACGTCGCCGGGCACGAACAGCCGACCGTTGATGCCGTCGTCCACCAGTTCCGGCGTGCCGCCGACCGCAGTGGACACGATGGGCAGACCACAGGCCATCGCTTCGAGGATGGTGTTGGAAATGCCTTCGCCCAGCGACGGCAGCACGAACAGGTCGAAGGCCTGCATCAGCTCCGGAATGTCCTTGCGCTCGCCAGTGAGCCAGGCGCGGTCGGCCACTCCGGCTTCGTCCAGCAGCGCCTGGCAGCCGGCGCGCTCGCCGCCGTCGCCGACGATGACCAGGCGCAGGCGCTCGCCACCCGGCTGCCGCGCAGCGTCGATGAAAGCGCGCACCAGGGTCGGGTAGTCCTTCACGCCGACCATGCGGCCGACGCTGCCAATCACGAAGGCGTCACCGCGAAAGGTCTCGGGCAAGACATTCCGTGAGGCATCGACACGCGGCCGGAAGCGCTGCTTGTCCACCCCGTTGTAGATCTGCGTAACGCGCGCTGCATCGACGCCGATGGCTTCGCGCAGCCAGTTCTGCAGATCGCGACTGACCGTCAGATAGCGGTGGACGAAGGGACGCACCAGCCGGCGCAGCCGGTTGTAGCGCGTGTTGCTGCCGTCGAGGTCGAACACGTCGCGTCCGTGCTCGCCGTGGATGCGCACCGGCACGCCGGCCAGCCAGCCGATCAGCACCGCTTCCAGCGCCGACAGATTGCGCGTGTGCAGGATGTCGGGACGCAGCGCACGCAGCATCTTCCACAGTCGCAGGTAGTGCGCCGGGTCCTTGCCCGGTGCCTTCTTCACGTCGTGGAAGGTGACCCTCCCGTCGCGGATGCGCTCGACGAAGTGCGAGTAGCCCTGCAGACAGACCACGTGGTGCTCGAAATCACCTGGCGGAAAGTTGTTGAACAGGTTCACCATCCCGTTCTCCATGCCGCCGGTGCCGAAATGATGCACCACGTGAACGACCCGCTTCACGGCGCAGTCGCCTTGCCCAGGTGCGGTTCGATCACGGCGGCGAATGCGGCCAGCCGCGCGCGCGCCGCCGGATCCTCGCCCTGCTGCGGCGTCCACAGCACCACGGCGTAGCCGCTGTCCTCGCCGTCGAGCAGCAAGGACCGGGCGAACATGAGCTTGGCGCGCACGCTGCTGACGGTGGGCTCACCGCCGACGACAAACCAGTCGTGAATCAGCAGGCGCAGCGCGGTCGATCGCAGGCGCGTCTCGCGCACCGGGTGCGCCGACGTGTCGATCACGCGCTCGCCGACGTTGGACCACGTGTCGTGCTCCTGCCGGATCATGAAGTTGCGCGAATTGATCAGTTCGGCGTCCTGTCGCTGGCGACCGTACCAGGCCAGGTGAACGGCCACGACCTCGTCGCCGCGACGGTACTGCACGGAGCGCTCGCGGTCCGGGTTCTGGAAGGTGGGCCGCCAGTCGGTCAGCGCCGGTCGGGCATCGAGCGCCCAGCCGTCGCCCGGTTCGGCCGGCAGCGCCAGTTGCGGCGACGCTGGCAGTTCGCGCTGCGCCAGTTGCGCCGCGTAGAGCGGCGGCAGCAGCAGCACGAGCGCCGCCGCAGCCGCCGTCAGCGCGGTGCGCAGCATCGATACCGGCCGCAGCGCGACCGAGCCGGCGTCGGGTGCGACATCGTCGGCTTCCTTCTCCTGCCAGAACGAGCCGACCCAGAACAGCAGCAGCATGATGACGCCGAAGAACACCCAGCCGTAGATGATGTGGTCTACACCAGTCGCCAGCTTCATGTCCGAATAGTGCGCGAGCAGCACGATCATCAACGCGCGGAAGCCGTTGGCAATGATGGGCACGACGAAGGACGCGACGATGAAGGCGGCGCGACGCCACAGCGTGCGATAGCTCAGGTAGGCGAACAGCGCGCCGACGGTCAGCGACGCGATCAGGTAACGCAGTCCGCTGCAGGCCTCGATCACCGACCAGCTGCCGGACGGCAGTTCGAAGAAGGTACCTTCGCGATAGACCGGGAAGCCGAGCAGTTGCAGCGACGCGACGGTGAAGTCGGCCGTGTAGTTCATCAGCGGCACCATCAGGCCTTCGCCCATCGGTACGCCGAGGAAAAGGAAGGCCAGCGGGTAGGCGATGACCCAGGCGACACGCCAGCCGAGAACGGCGACGACCAGCGACGGAATGCTGGCGACGAAGGCCAGCTGGCGCACCACCTGCACGCCGGCGACGTCGGCCACCAGCCAGCCAGCCAGCGACGCGGCCAGCGCGGCCAGCCCCCACGCGCTGGGCTGCGGCACGTGTGCCGCCAGCGCCGCCCGCTTGCGCCACACCAGCCAGAGGAAGATGGGCGGCACGATGAGGCCGTGCGCGAAGGTTTCCGATCGCCACCAGATTTCCGCCATCGATACGGCGGTACCCCAGTAGAGCCACAGCAGCAGTGCGAACAGCAGCAGGAATACCGGCCCGGCCGTCCGCCAGGACGCAGCACTGCGTCCGGTATCAGCCGCGGGCATGGAGGACGTCGGGTTGTACATCGGGTGTGCTTCCGTGTTGGGTTGAACGCGCCGGAGCAGGCGCATCGAGCCAGGCATCGAGCGCGGCCAGCGCGCTGTCCCAGCGGTAGACCCGTTCGATCCGGGCACGCGCAGCCTGGCCGATCGCCTGCGCGTAAGCAGGATCGAACAATGCCAGCACGCGCTCGGCGTAGCTGGCCGCGTCGGCGGCGAGGAAATCGCGCCCCGGCTGTGCGTCGAGGCTGGCCGACAGCGTATGCCAGACGACCACCGGCCGCGCCAGCGCCATCGCTTCCAGCACCTTGTTCTGGATGCCGCGCGCGACGCGCAGCGGCGCCACCGCGCAGGCAGCGTGGGCGACCCAGGGGCGCACGTTGTCGACGCGGCCGGTCACCGTGACGAAGCCGGTCTTCTCCAGTTCGCGCACGGCAGGCGCCGGATTCATGCCGACGACGAAGAAATGCGCGGCCGGCTCGACGGCACGGATGCGCGGCATCACCTCGTTGGCGAACCAGCAGGCGGCGTCGATATTGGGCCAGTAATCCATCGCACCGGTAAACACGACCGGCTTCACGCCCGAGGCGTACGGGTTCGCGCCGGCGTTCGCCGGGTTGAAGAAGTCGACATCGACGCCGTTAGGCAGCGCCTCGACGCGCCCCTTCAGCGCGGGCGCCAGCGATTCGAACAGCGCCACCTCGGCTGGCGTAACCAGCAGGCTGCGGTCGGCGGCGGCAACCACGCCCGCCTCGAAATCGAGCAGCGTGCGCGCTTCGCGCCGGTACAGCCAGGACATCGGCCAGCGGTGGCGCGGCGCGTACTCGGACCACTTGGCCGAATCGACATCGACCAGATCGACGATGCGGTGCACCTGCGGATGGCGGTCGAGGTACTGCGCCATGGTCGAGCAGAACACGACGGCCTTGGTGATGCCGTGACGAGCGATGGTGTCATCGACCCAGCGCTGCATCGCTGCCGACCGGTAGTAGACGACGCTGAGCGCTTCGCCGGTCGCCAGCGCGCGCAGCGACAGCAGTTTGCGGCTGCGCGGGGCGATGGTTTCGGTGTGCAGTTGCACGCACATCGCCGCCAGTTCGGGCAGGTGAGGCAGGTCGGCCGGGTCGTCGACGAAGGTGCCGACGTGCAGCGCATGGCGACGCGCCAGATGCTTCAGCAGGTGGAAGGAGCGGATCTTGTCGCCCTTGTTGGGCGGAAAGGGCAGCCGATGGGCGAGGAAGAGCAGCGGCTCCACGCCGGTCAGCCCAGATTGCGGACGATGAAGGGCCCGATCGTGTTCGCGAAGCTGCGCGGCATGCGGCGCCACACTTCGATCATCAGCCTGTACTTCGGGTTCGACGGGTTGTTGCGCGGCAGGCTGTCGCGCTTGTACAGACAGTACTCGTAATGCAGCGGCGTCGGTTCGAAGCCCCAGTTCTTCTTGAACGAATAGGAACCGGTGCCCTGCTTGCTGCGACCGTAGTCGAACACGCGGATGCCGCGCTCGCAGGCGTGGCGCATCAGTTCCCAGTACTTGAAGTCGTTCGCCGCGAGGTCGCGCGCCGCCACCGCGTCGCCGGCGTAGTAGGGCAGGATTTCGTCGCGGAAATAGAAGCTCATGACGCTGCTGAGCAGCGCGCCGTCCGGCCCTTCGACCGTCATGACCGAACAGCGCTCGCCGAAGGTGCGGCGCAGCGTGTCGAAGTAGCGGCGCGACATCGCCGGCGTGCCGTGGCGATGCACGTTGTCGGAATACAGCTCGAAGAAACGGCTGTTGTCGGCGTCGAACACCGCCTTCAGGCCGTTGTTGATGCCCTTGCGCACCATCGCGCGCTGCTTGCGCGGGATGGCTTTCATGTTCTCTTCGACGTCCGGCGAAATCTGCTTGCGGAAGGTGACGTACAGGTCTTCGGTCGGCCAGTCGGAATGGCGCGCCTCGACGTTGCGGAATTCGAGGTGATCGACGCCGAGCGACTGCGCGATGCGCTGCGCTTCGGCTTCGAGCGCCAGCGCCGCTTCGTCGTCATCCGCCGCAACACCGCCATAGACCCCGAAGGGCAGCGATACCAGCGAGTGGCCGAACAGCCGGCTCTTCACCTGGGCCAGCGGCAGCACGCCGCAGATGCGACCGCCACGCTCAGCCAGCAGGTAGTGCGTCGCGTGACCGAACACGTCGCGCATGATGTCGCGCCACTCGAACAAGTGAAAGAAGCTTGCCGTCGGGCAGGCTTCGACGAAGGCATTCCAGTTCGCGCGATCGGCGTCGGCCGGGGCGCGCACGGTGACTGCAGTCATGAACTCCGCCTCAGGCCGCACGGGCGATCTCCGGAAACACTTCGTCCATCCGGCCCCAGCGGAAATCACGCATCAGGCGGGCAAGACGGCCCTCGGTGCGGTGCAGGTTGATGTAGTGGCGGAAGCGCGACTTGGCATCCACGCCCTGCACGCGCGGCTGGTCGGCGTCGATCTCCCACGGATGGCAGTAGAACATCGCCGGCTTGCCGTCGCGCTTGTTCACCTGGCTCAGCAGCCAGCGCGAGGTGGCATAGGGCAGCAGACGGAAGTAGCCGCCACCTCCCGCCGGCAGATTGCGGCTGCCCATGCGCACGGTGGTGACCGGCACTTCCATCAGACCGTCGCGCGACGCGAACGGGAAGCGCGGTGCGTCCGGCATGCCGTAGTGGTCGTGCTTGACCGGGTAGATGCTGGAGCTGTAGCGGTAGCCAGCCTGCGCGACACAGTCGAGTGCCCACGGATTGGTGTGGCCGATCGAGAAACTGGGCGCGCGGTAGCCGCGGACTTCGGCGCCAGTAATGTCTTCCAGCACCTTCTTGGCGCGCGTGATGTCGTCGAGGAATTCGGCCGGCGACTGTTCGGTCGCACGCAGATGGGCGGTGCCGTGGCTGGCAATCTCGTGCCCGGCAGCGGCGATGCGCCGGACCATGTCCGGATGGCGCTCGGCAATCCAGCCCAGCGTAAAGAAGGTAGCCCGGTTGCCGCTGTCAGCAAGCAGCGCAAGGATGCGCTCGACATTGCGCTCGACGCGGCATTCGATCGAATCCCAGCGGCTGCGCTCGATATAGGGTGCCAGCGCCGACACCTGGAAGTAATCCTCGACGTCGACGGTAAAAGCGTTGCGGATATCGGTCCGGGCGCTCATGTCAGTGCGCGCTCCGCTGCAGCAGCCAGTCGTGCAGGTCGGCGGCGATGCGCTGTGCGGCATTGCCGTCCCAGTATTCGGGCACGCGACCGCGCTTGCCGCCGGTGGCGAGGATGTCGTCGAGGCTGCGCACGAACAGCGCCTCGTCGGCGCCGATGACGGTGTTCGTGCCCTGCTCCACCGTGATCGGTCGCTCGGTGTTCTCGCGCAAGGTCAGGCAGGGCACCGACAGCGCCGTCGTCTCTTCCTGCAGACCGCCGGAGTCGGTGATCATGACGGTCGCACCACTCATCAGGCCGAGCATTTCGAGATAGCCGAGCGGCGGCAGCAATGCGATGCGCGGATTGTCGAGCAGCGCACCGAGGCCGAACTTCTCCAGATTGCCGCGCGTGCGCGGATGGATCGCGAACAGCAGCGGCAGCCGTGCCGCCGCCTGCGTCAGCATCGCGGCCAGACGCTTCAGTTGTTCGGGATCGTCCACATTGCTCGGACGATGCAGCGTCACGACACCGTAGCGGCCGTCGGCGATCAGCGCCGGGTCGATGTCGTGCTCGGCCAGTGTCTTCGCCGGCGGCACCGCCAGCGCGCGGCTGGACAGCAGCGAATCGATCATCACGTTGCCGGCGAAATGCACCCACGAGGCGTCGACGCCTTCGCCAGTCAGATTACCGAGCGCGCTGCGCTCGGTCGTGTACAGACGGTCGGAAATGCGATCGACGAGGATGCGGTTGATTTCCTCCGGCATCGCGCGGTCGCCGCTGCGCAGTCCGGCTTCGACATGCACCACCGGCACGTGCTTCTTCACCGCCACCAGCGCGCAGGCCAGCGTCGAATTGACGTCGCCCACGACCAGCACGCAGGACGGCTTGAGTTCATCGACCAGCGGTTCGAAGCGTTTCATGATCTCGGCGGTCTGCACCGCGTGCGTACCGGAGCCGACTTCGAGATTGTGGTGTGGCGTCGGCAGACGAAGCCCGCTGAACAGGCGCTCGTTCATCGCGTGATCGTAGTGCTGGCCGGTATGCACCAGCACCCACGGAATCGTCGGCACGTGCTCGTCGAAGGCGCGCAGTATGGGCGCCATCTTCATGTAGTTCGGCCGTGCGCCGACGACGCACAGCACCGGAGCGATCACCTGGGCAGCGCTCATTCCGCCTCCTTGTCCGCCTGCTCGGTCGAGCGCTCGGCGATTTCATACAGCAGGGCCAGTGTCTGTTCGAGCGTACGCTCCATCCGTGACAGTCGTTCTTCGAGATTGCCCGCCTGATGCGCGTTCACGTAGTCGCGCACCCGCTGCGCCGAGTCGGCGTCGAGTCGGAACTGCGACATGTCGAGATCGAACAGCGCCGGCGAACCTCGCAGCCCGGCGCCGTTGAAAGCGGCGTGCGCCGCCGTGTCGGACGGCATCGGGCCGTCCGGCCGCTTGGCCATCGCGGCGGCAGCCGCGGCGTCGCCCGCTTCGTCCTTGATTTCGCTGACCACACCGGCAACGTCCTGCGCGGTGAAGGCTGTCGCACCGCCGAGGAAGCCGGCCAGCATCAGGCGGTCGCATAGCGTATTGATGCGTCGCGGCACACCCTCGGTCGCCTTGAAGATCGCTTCGTGCGCGCCGGCCTGGAAAGCCGGGGACCCGCGCCAGCCGACGTGCTTCAGGCGGTGCTCGATATAGGCCTCGGTTTCGGCCGCGTCCATCGGCCCGAGGTGGTAGGACGCGATCACCCGCTGACGCAGCTGCTCCATGTGCGGGCTCTGCATCGTTTCACGGAATTCCGGCTGACCGACCAGGAAGCTCTGCAGCAACGCGTGCTCGCCGAGCTGGAAGTTCGACAGCATGCGCAGTTCCTCGACCGCGCGCGGCGTCAGGTTCTGCGCCTCATCGACGATGAGCAGTGCGCGCTTGCCAGCAGCGGTCAGCGACAGCAGGAACATTTCGATCGACAGCAGCAGGTCGGCCTTCTTCAGCTGCTTGTTCGGCAGGCCGAAGGCCGCGGCCACGAGGCGCAGCGTGTCCTCGGCGTCGAGGTGGGTGCTGACCAGCTGCGCCGCCACCACCTTCTTCGAATCAAGCTTCTGCAGCAGGCTGCGCACCAGCGTGGTCTTGCCGGCGCCGATCTCGCCGGTAATGACGATGAAGCCCTCGCTCTGATGCAGCCCGTACTCGAGGTAGGCGAGCGCGCGCCGGTGGCCCTTGCTGCCGAAGAAGAACGACGGATCGGGATTGAGCTGGAAAGGCTTGCCGGAAAGACCGTAGAAAGACTCGTACATGGATCTCGATCGTTGGGTACCCGCCCCTCAGGGCTTCGGTGGCGCTGCACGGTTCGGCAGCCTGCGCATCACGGCGCCCGCGTCAGAAGAAGCGCGTACTCACCGTGGCGATCAGTGCATTTTCGTCTACATCGCCGGCGGCGACTGTGCCACGCATCATGCGCAGACCAATGGAGCCGCTGGTGTAGGCACCGAGCGCCGTGGAATAAGTCGCATTGAAGACGTTGCGCTCGGTCGTCGTGCGGGAGGTCACACGACCACTGGTGTCGAAAGAGTTCAGCGAAAAGTTCAGCGAGCTGACTGGCGAGAGCCGATGCGACAGACCGATGGTCCAGCCCTTCTGGACAATGACCGAAGCCTCGGCAAAATCGCCGACCAGGGATCCGCCGACGGAGCCGATTCCGCTGTCGTTGGTCGACTGGTACATCGTGAACGACAGCGTGTTGCGGGCACCGGTATGCACCACGCCGAGCGACCAGCGCGAGCGCCGGTATTCGCGGTCGGTCAGGATGGGCGAATCGAGCGAACCGTAGCCCGGGATACGCCCGGCCAGCGCATCGGCACGGATCGCATCGCGCCGCTCTTCCGGATCGGCGATGCTCGCGTAGGGCTCGACGAAGGCCAGCGTCTCGTAAAGATCTTCGAGGCCCGAACCTTCGAGCAAGGTGTCGATCCGGCTCACGATGTTGCGCGTGTAGGCCGCGTTGAAAGCTGTCCTGGGCAGACGATGCGACAGCTTGTAGTTGGCGGTACTGCCGTACGGCCGCTCGTCGTAATCAAGCGACAGAGCCGTGCGCTGCGACGGACGCCAGTCCAGGCCGCCGCCATAGGTGGCGCCGTCCCGCCGATTGCCTATCGTCGACTTTTCGTAGCCGTAGCGGCCGGTCAGTTCGATCTGGACATCCGGTTTGTAGATCAGCGAACCGACGATGCTCTCGCGTTCGCTGTTGTTGGCATTGCCCGAGTCGGTCACGCGCGAACTGAGCACGCCCTTCCAGCTCAGCGTCGCCGGAGCGCCCTGCAGCGTGCCGGAGAACGTGCGGGTGGTCAGTGCGCCCTCGCGGCGCGACGATTCACTGCGCGCGATGGTGTAGCTGGATTTCCATGTCGCGATGTCGCCGAGCCGGACCGTGCCGCGCATCGACGGCGACAGCGAGAACACCCGCGTCTCGGTCGAATCGCCCAGCGTGCTGTTCAGCAGGTTGGGCTGGGCGTTGAACACCGATCGCCGACGCTGCGTCTGACTCGCCTTGGCGTCGAGGAAGAAGAGGTCGTCGACGACCTCGAACGATCCGTTCGCGCTCATGTTGTTCGCGATGCGCGACGGGAAGGTGTCGTCCGCGTAATACATCATCCGCGGCGAGTAATTGGCATTGAGCTTCAGGCGCGGACTGCTGCGTCGCAGATCGACGGTCGGCGTGACTTCGGTCAGCACGTCGCTCGACGGCGCAACCGGCGAGAAGTTGATGTTGTCGGACACGATCATCTGTACCGACGCGCTGGTCGACAGGCGCCAGCCTTCGGCATGCGCCGAACCGAAACCGCTGGCGATGCCCAGGATGGCCAGGGAGATCGGGCGAAGCATCGGTCGTCCTGTCCTCATTCAACCCGCCTTGGCCGCGTCGCGATAACCGGTTTCGGAGCCGTAGCCGTAACCGTAACCGTAGTAACCGTAGTAGCCATCGGTACGGGCATAGCGCGCCTTGTTCAACACCAGCATCTTGACCGGGCAGCCCTGTACCTTGGCCAGCGCCTGCTTCACCATCGCGTGCGTGGTGCGCCCGGCCTCGACCACCATGACCAGTTGCCCCATCGATTGCGCAAGCACCGGCGCCTCGGTCGTCACCATCAGCGGCGGCGAATCGAAAATGATGATGCGGTCCGGATAGCGGTGCGCCAGTTCGACCAGCAGCGAACGCATCGCACCGCTGGCCAGCAGTTCGGTCGCGTTCTTGTGCGGCATGCCTGCCGGCAGCAGCGTGAGCTTCTCGACATTGGTACGGAGCAGCACGTCGGGCAGACCGACGTCCTCGTCGAGCAGCACGTCCATCAGGCCCTTAGCGGGCGGCAGACCGAGCAGGTTCAGGATGGAGGGGCGCGCCACGTCGGCATCGACCAGCAGGACACGGTTGTCCAGTTCCATCGCGATGCTCATCGCGAGGTTGATCGAATTGAAGCTCTTGCCCTCACCCGGCACCGAACTGGTCACCATGATGAGGTTGCCGTTATCGACCGGCGCGGCACCCTTGCCGTGGGCGTTGGCCAGAATGGGGCGCTTGATCACGCGGAATTCTTCGGCGATCTGCGAACGCGGCGCCGACGGCACGACCAGACCCATCCCGTCGAGCCGCGCCAGATCGAGTTCGACGTAGCGGGATGAATCAATGGACGTTCCGCTCGCCACCTGCACCGGCGCGGCGACTTCACCCGCCGGCGGTACGGCGGCGGCAGGTACCGCCGCAGGAGCGGGCGCGAGAACAGGCGCAGCCGCTGGCGGCGCCTCGGGCGCCGCTGCCGGTTCCTCGCCGATATCGACGCCCGCCCGCTTCAGGTGGGCCATTCGTTCGATTGCTTGTTCGATGATGCTCATGATCTATCCTCAGGCGCTGCGCATCACGAGCGACACGAAAGCCAGCATCGCCACATAGGCGGCCACCAGCCCGCCAAGACCGCCGAAGAACACGACGCTGCGGCGACGCTCGTAACGCTTGCGCTCGTTCGCGAGCAGCATGGACACCGAACCCAGCACCGGTACGCCGGCCACCTCGGCCAGCATCCTGCCGTCGTGGAACACCGGTCGCAGTTGCGATACGGCGAACGATGCTGCACCACCGACGACGATGGCCGCTGCCAGCACGACGGTCAGCAGGATGAGCCGGTTGGGCGCCGCCGGCTTGGGATCGACACGCGGCGGCTCGATCAGACGGAATTCCGCCACGCCGGTCGCGTCCATCTCTTCCGAAATCGAGGCCGATTCGCGGCGCGATACCAGGTTGTTGTAATTGGTCCGATGCACCTCGTAGTCGCGGTTGAGCTGGCTGAACTCCGCTTCCAGTTCCGGCACCAGTCGCGACGACTGCTTCAATGCGTCGAGACGCGTCTGATACTCGCCGACCCGCGCGCTCAGCGAGGCAACCGAGGCCTCGGCCGAAGCCAGTGCGACCTTGATCTGCTGGTAGACCGGATTGGGCATCTGCGCACCGCCGGTCGCCGCGGGCTTCGCTTCGGGCTTGGCGTCCGCCGGCTTGCTTGCGGCCTCCTTGGCCGCTTCGGCCGCGTGCTTTTCGATGATCTGCTTGCGCTCATCCTCGAGATTGCGGATGCGCGCGCGCAGTTGAAGAATGTCCGGGTGCTTGTCGGTGTAGCGCTGCAGCAGGCCTTCGACCTCGTTCTTCATGCCGGAGATGCGCATGTCGATCTCGGCGGTCGACGGCCCCCCCGGGCCGGAGGGCGCGAAGGTCATGGCCGAATTGTCGGCACTGATGGTCGGTTCCTCACCCAGCAGCTGGCGCTTCAGCGCGTCGCGCGAATTGGTCGCCTCACGCAGGTCGAGCTGCGCCTGATTGAGCTGGGCCTGCACCTCGCCCAGGCTGCCGAAGTAGTCCTTCTGTCCACCGCCCGGTCGCTCGAGGTTCTTGAGCTTGAACTCCTTCAGCCGGTTTTCCGCCTCCAGAAGCTTGGCCTCGTAGGCCTTGATCTGCTCTTCGATGAACTTGCGCGCCTGGTCCGCATCCTGTCGCTTGCTGCCGAGGCCGGATTCGACGAACAGTGTCACCATGGCCTGCACCACCTTCTGCGCCCGCGCCGGCTTCTGATCGCGATAGGACACGATGTAGAGGTTGTCGCGGCCGGAACTGGTGAGCTTCACGCTGGCAATCAGATCGTCGATCAGCTTTTCGCGTTCGGTCTTGGTCTTGGCCTCCAGATCGAGGTCAGCCATGCGAATCAGCTTCTCGATGTTCGGCCGGCTGATCAGCGTGCGGCTCAGCATGTTGATCTGCTGGTCGAGATTGGGCTGAACGGCGAGGCCTGACATCAGCGGACGCAGGATGGACTGGGTGTCGACATAGATCTTCGCCGACGCCTGGTATTGGTCCGGCAGCACGAGCACCACGCCCATGCCGATGATGCCGACCACCCAGGCGACCAGCAGCCCTATCCAGCGATAGCCCCACGCCGACCTGAGATAGCCAGAAAACTGGCGCAGAAAATCATCCACAGCTACACGATCCTTCCGGCGGACGCCTCATGACTGAGCTGCTCAGAACCAGCTCTGCGGAATGATGAGAATGTCACCCGGCTTGACGTCGACATTGGCCGTCACGTCGCCGCGGCGGACCAGGTCTTTCAGGCGCACGTTGTACTGCTTGTCGCCCTCGGAGGTGCGCAGAATGGTGGCCGCGTTGCCGTCGGCGAATTCGGTGATGCCGCCAACCGCGATCATCACGTCGAGCAGCGTCATCTTCTGCTTGTAGGCCAGCGCCTGCGGCTTGGCCGCCTCGCCGATCACGCGGATCTGCTCGCTGTAGGGACCGATGCCGCCGGCCACGATGACCGTCACGATGGGGTCACGGATGTACTTCGACAACACCTGCTCGATCTCTCGCGCCAGCGTCGTGGGATCGCGGCCGGCAGCCGGCAGATCCTCGAACAGGGTGCCGGTGATCTTGCCGTCCGGGCGGATGGTGACCGTGGACGAGATTTCGGGATTGCGCCAGACGACGATGTTCACCGAGTCACCGGGACCCAGGATGTAGTTGTAGTCGTCGCTGTAAGCCTGAGTCGGCGCGGCCGGATAGGGCGACGACGAGCAGGCCGTGAAGGCAAGCGGCACGAGCAGCAGCGCAAGCACGCGCAGTGCGGACATTAGACGGTCAGAACTCAACATTGCATCCTCCACAGGACAGCAGCCAGACAAGCCGCGAATCATAGCCAACGCATCCGGACGCGCGCTCTAATGCGTCACGACCGGTCAGATGTTGTACCGCAACGCATCGACGATGGGCGTACGCGAAACCTTGCGTGCCGGCAGCAAGGCCGCCACCACGGTCGCGCCCAATCCCACCGTGAAGGCCAGCAGCACGGTTTCGGGCAGCACACGTATCGACGCCGTGTACCCCACGTTCGAGTTCGGCGGCGGCGGCATCGGAATGCCCACCTCGCTGATCGCCAGCGCGACGAGCACCCCCACTACCACGCCGATCGCCGCGCCGGTCAGACCGAGCAGGGCATTTTCGGCGAGCACGAGCCGGAATACGTATCCTCGCGAATTTCCGAGCGCCATCAGCGTTCCGAATTCACCGACGCGCTCGAAGACACTCATGTTTACAGTATTGAAGACGCTCAGCAGCACCATGATCAGCACGATCCATTGCAGCACGCCGAACTGGGTGCGGTAGAGCTCCACGGTCTTCGAATAGAAATCCGAAAGCTGCACCCAGTCGCGGATGTCGAATCCCAGCGACGCCAGCTTGGGCACCAGCAGATCCTTCACCCGCCAGGTGTCCGCTGTCCGGTGCAGCAGCAGCACGATGGCGTTGGAGCCATCACGCGCAACCAGATTTCGAGCCGCCGCGATGGGAATCCTTACGGCACGGGCGTCGAAATCTTTCGAAAAGCTCTGGAAAACCCCGACCACCGCAAATTCGGTCGTGTTCAATGCGCCGTCGGCAGTGTTCATGATCAGCGTGACGGTGTCGCCCGGCGCCAGTGCCAGGGCCTTGGCGACGCCATCGCCGATCAGGATGCCGCCGGTGTCGCTGTCGCGCAGCGCCCGGCCAGCGGTGATCCGGACGAAGGTGCCGAGCCGGTTTTCCTTGTCCGGCTCCACACCCTCGCCCATGACCGCCCAGTCCGCCTTGCCGTTGTTCAGCAGGCCAGTGAAATTGACGCGCTGCAGCACTGCATCCGCCTCCGGCATGCGGGCAGCAAACTCGGCGACCTTGTCGGCGTCGTCGATCATGAACTTCTCGGGCGAACGCGCACCCTGCTCGTAGAAGCCGCTGCGGAAGACCTGCACGTGGCCGAGCTGGCTGTGTATGGTCGCTTCGCCCAGCTGCGTCAGCACATCGGCGACGAAGCCGCCGCTCAGTATCAGTCCGGCAACGCCAAAGACGATGGCGGCCAGAGTCATCGCTGTCCGCGATTTCTGCCGGAGTATGTTGCGGAGCGCGAGCTTGAACATGGCGTTCAGCGACTCTGCCGCAGTGCGTCGACGATATTCATGCGCGACGCTCGCCAGGCAGGGTAAAGGCTGGACACGAAGGCACTGACCACGGCAATCGCCAGTGCCTTGGCGACGATGCCGAAAGTCAGCCGGATCTCGCCGTCGAACCCCTGCTCCATGCCGGGCGGCGGCGGCAGCGGAATGCCGACCGCCGAGATCGCCAGCGCCAGCGCACAGCCGATGACCACCCCGAGCCCGCCGCCGACCAGACCGAGCATCACGCCCTCCGACATGAAGATGCGCCGTATGCGCGCCCGCGTCAGGCCCAGCGCCATGCAGGTCCCGATCTCGCTGACGCGCTCCATCACGCTCATCGACAGCGTGTTGGAAATGCTGAGCACGATGATCATCAGGATGATGAACTGCACGACGTTGACCTGGCTGGCAAACAGATCGCGCGTCTTGTTGTAGAAGTCGGACAGGCGATACCAGGGCACCAGTTCGAAGTTCGCGGCCGGCAGCACCTTGCCCAGTTCGGCCAGCTTGGCGTCGGTCTTGTCGGTGTCGTCGAGCAGCACCAGCCATTGCTGCGCGCCATTCACCCGCACCAGTTGCTGCGCCAGCGCCAGCGGCATGCGCAACGCCGAATCATCGTATTCCTTGCTGACGGAGATGAAGATGCCGACGACCGGCGCCTCGACTGCATTGACGTTGCCAGCGGCGGTCGTCGTCATCAGCACCACGGTGTCGCCGACGGTGACGCCCAGATTGGCTGCCAGCCCCCGCCCCATGATCATTTCGTTGACGCCGTCGGGCGACAGGTTGCGCCCGCGCGATATCGTGACCGAACTCGACAGCACCGCTTCCGCCTTTGCCGAGACGCCCTGGCCGAGGAAGGCCAGCGTGTTGTCGCCCTTGCTGGCGAGGCCGTTGAAACTGAGACGTGGCGCCACGACCTTGACGCCCTCACCCTGCTCGACCTTGCGCTGCGCCGCGTCCTCACCATCGATCACGAATCCGAAGGGATCGGAGGTGCCTCGTTCCACATACCCTGGTCGCACCACCTGGACGTGGCCCAGCTGCGACTTGATGGTGGATTCGCGCATTCCCTCCATCAACCACTCGATGAACCCGGCCGACAGGATCATCGCAATCACACCGAAGCTCACCGCGCCGATGGCAATCAGCGTGCGTCGCCCCTGGCGGAGCACGCTGCGCATCGCAAGCCAAAGGTCGAGCAGCCAAAACTTCATGCGAATTCAAGACTTCAGATGCTAAGGTATTGCCAGCATAACAGTTTTTACCTCACCATCCGATGTCCCGGAAGCATGCCCCGCAGCCAACGGACATACAAGGCGACGCCATGAGCTCTGCTTTCAGTTACGACGAGGCCTTCAGCCGCAACCTCGGCTGGTTCACCGAGGCCGAACAGGCCCGACTTCGGCGCAGCACGGTCGCCATCGCCGGCCTCGGCGGTGTCGGCGGCGCCCACCTGCTGACGCTGGCCCGGCTCGGCATCGGACGATTCCGCATCGCCGATTTCGACACCTTCGGTGTACACAATTTCAACCGGCAGGTCGGCGCCATGATGAGCACGGTCGATCGGCCCAAGATCGAGGTGCTGGCCGAACAGGCGCGCGACATCAATCCCGAGGCCGACATAACGTGCTTTCCGGAAGGCGTGGCACCGGAGCAGCCGGACGCCTTCCTGCAGGGCTGCGATGTCTATGTAGACGGCCTCGATTTCTTCGCCTTCTCCGCCCGCAGGTCCACCTTCGCAGCCTGCCACCGCCTGGGCATCCCGGCGGTGACGGCAGCCCCGCTCGGGATGGGCACCGGATTGCTCGTTTTTTCGCCGCGCGGCATGAGTTTCGAGGACTACTTCCAGCTGGAGGGCCACGACGAGACCGAACAGGCGCTGAGATTCCTGGTCGGCCTTGCCCCCGCCGGACTGCATCGCCCCTATCTGGTCGAGCCCTGGCGCATCGACCTCGCAGGACGCAAAGGCCCGTCGACGATGATCGGGTGCAATCTGTGCGCGGGCGTCGCTGCGGCGGAAACGGTCAAGCTTCTGCTTGGCCGCGGCGAAGTCCGGGCGGCACCGTGGGCGTTGCAGTTCGACGCCTACCGCAACCGGATGGTGCGCACCTGGCGCCCGGGTGGAAACCGGCACCCGCTGCAGCGGCTCATTCTTGCACTCGGTCGGCGCCAGTTGCTGAAACAAATCAACGCCCGCTGAACACGCAGCTCACTGGAGAAACGAATGCGCACCGTAGACAAGATCCTCGACCTCGCGCGCTGGGCGCCAAGCGGCGACAACACCCAGATCTGGCGTTTCGAGGTGCTCGCCGACGATCACGTGCGGGTGCATGGTTTCGACACCCGACACTGGTGCGTGTATGACCTCGAAGGGCACGCCAGCCAGATTGCGGTCGGCGCGATGCTGGAAACATTGTCCATTGCAGCAACAGCCCACGGCCTTCGCGCCGATATAGCTCGCCGGCCGGACACGCCGGACACTCATCTGCACTTCGACATCCGGCTGGTCGCCGACCCGGCAGTCGCGCCCGACCCGCTGCTCCCGTGCATAACGACGCGCTCCGTACAGCGCCGTGCAATGGGCAGCCGACCGTTGGCGGACGAGGAGCGGCAGGCGCTCGAAGCAGCCGTGTTTCCCTACCGTATCGTCTGGTTCGGCGGATTCCGGGATCGCCTGCGCATCGCCAAGCTGAATTTCGACAGCGCGCAGATCCGCCTGACCATTCCGGAAGCCTTCCAGACTCACAGCCGCGTGATCGAGTGGGGCGCGCGTTTCAGCGAGGACCGCATCCCCGAAGCAGCTGTCGGCGTCGACCCGCTCACCGGCAAGCTGATGCGTTTCGTCATGGCGAGCTGGAGCCGCGTCGAATTCTTTAACAGGTGGCTCTTCGGCACTTTCGCACCACGGCTGCAACTCGACCTGATTCCAGGCATCGCGTGCTCTGCTCACGCCTTCATGATCGCGCCAACCCGCCCAGACCGCATCGACGATTACGTCGCTACCGGCCGCGCCATGCAACGGCTCTGGCTGACAGTGGAAAAGCTGGGGCTCCAGTCACAGCCCGAGATGACGCCGCTCATCTTCAACCAGTACGCACGGGCGGGGCGGCGATTCACGGAGAACGGCGAAGCGCTCGCCCGCGCCGACGATCTGGCGCAAAGACTGGGCAGCCTGCTGCCGGAAGAGGACGTGGAACGCGCGGTCTGGGCGTGCCGCATCGGTCGCAGCCGAAACATCCCCGGCCGCTCACTGCGCCTGCCCCTCGAACGGTTGCAGAACCACGAAGAGTCTTGAAACCAGAATGTCGGTGAACTTTACACGCGGCGGCAGGGCACGTCCGCCAACCGCCACAGCCACCCAAGACACAGATTTTTCTTGTTTATATTCAACAAACTAAAACACACGAAGAAAACTGGCCCGCCGATTGCTTATAGCCAACCGTGGTTCTCCCAAGCCAACAAACGGAGTCAATGAAATGATCAAGTTCAAGCAAATTGCAGTTGCAGTGGCACTGGCAGGCACTTTCGCTGCCGCGCACGCTGCCCCGGTTTCGATCACCACGCCGAACGGCAACGTGAACGGCATCACCGCTTTCGACTGGGCACCGTCCCCGGTTCTGGCGCAAGGCGGCAACCAAGCCTTCGTCAACTTCATCAACAACCCGGCTGGTGGCACCGTCGAAGGCATGAACGGTGGCATGGGCTACGGCTTCAACGTGTTCTCGCAAGGCCGTCTGGCCGTACTGCAGGGCGGCACCGGTGCCGCTGCTAGCGGCCTGTACAACGGTTCCGGCAGCACCGCCGGCAAGTACGAAATCACGTTCGAACTGGCCTACCAGGAAGTCGTGACCACCGCCGTGAGCGTGCCGGGCGCCAACATCGCCGTGTTCGACTTCGCCAAGGTCCAGACCAACAACTACTTCCGCGTCTATGTGAAGGATCTGGATTCCGACGCCGCTGCCAACTACGCGGCCGGCACCGGCTTCAACACCGGCACGCTGGTGTTCGACGGCACGATCGCTCCGGGCGCTGCAGGTTCGGTGTCCAACTTCAACGCGAACACTGGTGCCCTGGGCACGGTGGGCAGCGATGGCCAGCCGCTCAACGGCACTTCGCCGCTGTCCGGCACCCCGTCGGTGACGGGTTCGGGCGCCACGCCGGAATTCGATCTGCTGACCGTTCTGCCGAACTTCATCGACACGGATTTCTGGAATGAAGAGCTGATCTCCTTCCTGGTGACCAACATCAGCCAGAACCTGCCGTTCCAGTCGGTTGATCCGTCGGCCATCATCGCCGGCCAAGTGCCGAACATCGGTGCGGTGAACGGTGGCACGGTTTGCGGCCCGACGGGTTGCGTTGCAGCCGGCCCGGACATCATCTTCCAGACCGACTTCAACGGTCCGGTGCAAGGTATCCCTGAGCCGGGCACGCTGGCTCTGGCCGGCCTGGCACTCGGTGGTCTGGCTCTGGCCCGTCGCCGCAAGGTCTGATTCAGGTAGTCGAAGCAGCATGAAAAACGGGAGCGAAAGCTCCCGTTTTTCTTTTGCGCGTTCGAAAGCGCACGTTCCAAACCCGTCGCTGCCCGGCCAGAACCCCGCTATGCGGATACAACCAGCCCGTTCAGAATCGAGCGGGTATTGAAACTGGCGAAGTCCTGCTGAACCGCTTTTGCGGCCCGCCTGAAACCTGCACCGTCATCCCCGACCATGCGCCCGAGTGCCGTCCGCAACTGTTCATAGTTCGCGCTGCCCGCACGCAATGAAATCCCCGCCCCGGCATCGACCACACGCGACATGGTGAGGAACTGATCCATGTTCGAACACAGACCGATGACCGGCGTGCCGGTCGACAAGGCCTGATAGACCGTCGCACTTCCGCCATTGCAGATGACGAAATCGGCGCGCGCAGCGGCTTCGAGCCCTGGCAGATAGTCGGCAACGAAACAGTGCGGTCCGGGCGAAGCCACGTCGGAGCGCCCCGCCGTGGCCGTCATCGCATTGACCTGCACATCGGCCAGCGCGCGAAATACCTCCGGCAGCAGATCGACCCGCCCGGTGGAACCCAGCGTGACATAGGCAAGCGGCCCGGACGGCATCGACGTCCACCAGTCCGGCAGCGGCATCGAGGGCGACCAGATGATGGGCCCGATGAAATGGTGGTTGGGCGGACAGTCCGGACGCGCCGGCACCAGGCCCGGCGTGTCGGCGTACAGCGTCAGATCACCGTCGGTGTAGGCATGGCGCACATCGGGAAAGCCGCTCAGGCCATGCTTTCTGCGTACCGCGTTGAGCGGCCCGGCGTGCAGCCGGAAGGCGAGTGGCTGCGCGAGCCGGAAAATCGGCTCTGCCAGCGCAGGTCCGAGCACCCGGGTCAGGGTGATGTCAGGCAAGGGGAACCGTGAATGCGCCGACCAGGGACTCCAGTGTGCGTTGCACAGCGCGAAGTAGGGGATGCCGACAAGCCTCGCCGAAACGCTCAGCGACAGACGGAAATCGCCGATCACCACATCGGGACGTTCGCGCTGCAGCAACGCGATGTCGGCCTCGACATAGCGCTCGAGCTCGGCACGAGTGTACAGCGGCGCACCGGCCGCGAGGCGATCGAGAAAGAGCTTGGCCGGAATACTCTCCAGCCCGAGCCTGCGAAGGTCCGTTCTGCGAAAGCACAGATCGAAGGCCGGTGCGGACGCGACCGACACATCATGCTGCGCCGCGAGACCCGATGCCAGCACGACCGGCCGGGCGACATGCGCAAGAGATACCGCCTCCGCCACGAACAGAACGCGGCGGCGGGTCGACATCAGGCGCCCTCGGCACGACCGAACAGGCCGAAGCGCGTCAGTTCGGCGACGGTCTGCTGATAGCGATCCTCCGATGGCTGCCCGCCCGCCCAAGCGGCGAACTCCGCCATGCCCTGATCAAGCGTACGCGCCGGCTCGTAACCGAGCACTGCGCGCGAGTGCGCCAGATCGGCAACGCACCCGAAGATGTCGCCGACACGGAACTCGCCCTTGTCCTCCATCGTTACCGGCTTGCCGACTGCACGTGCGAGCGCGTTGGCGATGTCGGCGATCGTGCTCGCCTCGCCGGCGCCGACGTTGAAGACGGAGCCCGGCGCCACGTCGGCGACCAGCGCACGCATATTCGCCGCAACCACGTCGGACACATGCACGAAATCGCGCACCGGCAGGCCGCCCTCGTACACCGAGATCGGCTGACCGGCGCAGATGCGCGAATAGAAGATCGATACCACGCCGGTGTAGGGATTCTTCAGCGACTGACGCGAGCCGAAAACGTTGAAGTAACGCAGCACGACCGCCGGAATACCGAACGTGTTCGCCGCGTAGCGCACGTAATCTTCCTGATGCTTCTTGGTGATCGCATAGACCGAGAACGGCTCTGACACCTTGTCTTCCGGCGTCGGTACCGCGTCGAGATCATCGCCGCAAACCGGGCAGGGCATCGCGAACTTGCCCGCCTGCAGGCGCTCGCGCGAGCGAGCACCCGGAAACTGGGCGCCGTGCTCACGGCAGACATAGGCACCCTCGCCGTAGATCGCACGCGACGAAGACAGCACCAGCCGCTTCAGCACATGGCCACCCTTTACGATGCCCTCGATCAGGGTGGTCGTACCCAGCCCATTGACCCGCGCGTAATGGGTCATGTCGTACATGCTCTGGCCAACGCCGGTCAGCGCAGCGAAGTGGTAGACCGAGTCGATGCCGTCGAGCGCGCGCGCGACGTCGTCGGCATTGCAGACGTCACCGACCTGCAGTTCCACCTCAGGCGCGAGATAGGCCGGCCGTTGGCGGCTTTCGCCATGTATCTGCGGATCGAGAATGTCCAGCGCACGCACGCTGTGGCCGGCGGCCAGCAGCGCGTCCGCCGTGTGTGAGCCGATGAAGCCGGCACCGCCCGTGATCAGCACTCGCATGTGGCACCTCCGCCCGAATCAGAAGGAGTAGCGCAGCTCGCCGTAGTAGCGGTCCGAGTTGCCGAAACGCCCGAAATAGCCATTGGAATTGCCGCCGAACAGATCCGCACCGAACTGCGCGCGCCAGTTGGACTGCACGCGCCAGATCAGCTTGGGGCGGAACATGTAGTCGTTGCGTACCAGCGACTGCACCCACAGCAGTTCGCCTTCGAGCCGCTCGTCGAACTTGTGGTTGTACAGCACCGCCATGCCGTTCTCGCGCCGGCTCGCCAGCAGGTCTGGCGCCTTGTCCATGTGGGCGCGCTCGAAGTACTGGAGATTGAGCCGCGACTCCGACATGAAGGGAATATCGATGCCGATCGCGTAATCGACCATGTCCTGACGGACCAGTCCGTCGGGCCGTGCCGACAGCGGCGACACAGGGAGGTAGCGATCGTAGGTCAGCACCGCTTCGGCCTTCAGCAGAAAGCTGCCGAAGTCCTTGGTCAGCGTTGCACCATACTGATGAATCCAGTCGTGTCGCGGCGTGTAGACCACCGCAGTCGGGGCGACGAATCGACGACTGAAGGTCGGATTCACGTCCAGGCTACGGTAGTAGAAGGCAGCCAGATCCCAGCCCTGTACCAGGGTACCGACTCGGAGGCCGTAGTTCGAGTTGCTCAGCTTGCGATCCGGTCGCACCTGCGCGTCATAGGTCGCGCTGATGCCCTGCAGGTCGGGTTGCGTCAGGTAGAAATCGCCGCCGAAGCGGCCGATGTTGTCGACGCTCACGTAGGGCACCCAGATCAGCTCGGCGCGCCAGTCGTTCTTGAAGTACTCGGCGCGTGCCGCCCACTGCGGGATGCGCTGCTGGTCGAATTCCTGCGTGAAGAATTCGCGCATGTCACGCGCCGACACCACGTCGGCGAAGAACAGGCCGACCATTTCGCCCCACACGATGTGCTGGCGACCAAGGCGCAGTTCGACGTCGCCGACCGGCATGTCGAGATAGACCTCGCGCCACGCAAATTCGCTGCGCCGGTCGTCGCGTACGGCGGCCGGGTAGAAGTCGCTCTCCCAACCGTAGGCAAAGTCGTAATCGACGCGGCCCACGGCCTTCCACTTGATGCCCTGACCGAAACTGCCGCTGCGGCCGAGTTCGTTGCGCCAGCGCGCCTTCGACCAGTGGCTGTCGCCAGCCACCGTACGCGCCAGTTCGAATTGGCTGAAGCCGCGCCAGCCCGACATCGACGACGAGGCCTCCTCATCGGCCTTCGGCTTGCCCTGCGCATCGCTGGCTGCTTCGGGCGCCGGTTCGACGAACAGGTCATCGAGCGGATCGGCCGCCAGCGCGGGCCGGGCAACGAGCAGGATTGCCAGCGTCAGCGCTGCCAGGGGCAGGCGGCGCAAGGCGGAAAGTAAATCGAAGTGCGTCATGAAGCAGCCTGCAGAGTGGCGGATTTCGGGGGTTTGACGTAGGCCCATTCACCCGGTGATTTCTGTACGCCGAGCGCGGTCAGTTCGCCGTCCTCGATGCGTACCAGACGGTCGGCCATCGACATCACGCGCTTGTCGTGAGTGGAGAAGATGAAAGTGGTCTTCATCGTGCGGTTGATCTCGCGCATCAGCTCGAGTATCGAATCGCCGGTCTTGCGGTCGAGGTTGGCGGTCGGCTCGTCGGCCAGCACGATTGCCGGCTGCACGGCCAGCGCACGGGCAATCGCCACACGCTGGCGCTGTCCGCCTGACAACTGGTTGGGTCGATGATGCATCTTCGGGCCCAGGCCGACGATGTCGAGAAAGTACTTCACCCGCTTCGCGCGCTCGTCCCTGCTGACCTCCGGCAACTGCAGCAGCGGATACTCGACGTTCTCGTAGGCCGACAGGACCGGCAGCAGATTGAAGGTCTGGAAGATGAAACCGATGGTGCGCGCGCGCAGACTGGCCAGTTCGTCCGGCGTCTGCCCCGACACGTCCTGACCGTTGATCAGGATCTGCCCCGAAGTCGGTGTATCGATGCAACCGATCAGGTTCAGCAGGGTCGACTTGCCACTGCCGGAGGGGCCGGCAATGGCAATGAACACGCCGTCCTCGATATCCAGCGTGATATTCTTCAACGCATTGACCTGCTGTCCGCCGAGCATGTAGCTGCGGCTCACATTCCGGATCTGGACGACGTTGTTCATCAGGAAGCCCGGTTCAGAAGACGGGTCATGCGCCCGGTGCTGGAGACAAAAAAATGAATGTTCCGAACACCCCGCTCGGCGTGCGCGAAGCCACCACCACCGGCCCATCGTCGCACCGGCGCAAGACGTTCGCGCGGATCCTTGCAACTGTTGCAGCTCTTGCGGCACCGTTCTGCATCGCGCCGTCCGCCTTTGCCCAAGATGCCGCGAGTATACTTGAAAAGGCCGACACCATCCGCTTCCCGCGGGAGCCCTTCCAGGTCGAGGTCAGCGTCACCTCGACCACGTCCAGCGGCGAAGAATTCCGCAAGTACCGCATCCTGTCCAAGGGCAACGAGAACACCATCGTGCAGACGGTCGAGCCGGCTTCCGAGCGCGGTCAGATCCTGCTGATGAAGGCGCGCGACCTTTGGGTGTTCCTGCCCACCGTGTCGCAGCCGGTACGCCTTTCGCTGGCCCAGCGTCTGACCGGCCAGGTCGCCAACGGTGACCTGGCTCGCGCCAACTTCTCGGGCGACTACACGCCCAAGCTGCTGCGCACCGAGAAGCTCGATGGTCATGACCACCACGTGCTCGAACTGACGGCGGTCGATCGCGGCGTCACCTACTCGCGCGTGCTGCTCTGGGTGCGCACATCGAACAACGCACCTCACAAGGCCGAGTTCTATTCCCTGTCGGACAAGCTGCTGAAGACCTGCATCTATGATGAATACAAGACGCTGGGCGGCAAACTCCGCCCGACCCGTCTGGTCATGCAGGACGCACTGAAACAGGGCGAACAATCGACGCTCGAGTACGCGTCGATGCAGTTGCGCGACATACCCGACAAGGTGTTCGACAAGGAATACCTGAAGAAACTACAGTAAAGGTCAGCAGGCCACGCACGCGGGATGCACCCGCGGCGTCATACACGGTCGGACAACATCATGTTTCTGCTTGAAGTCGGAAACCTCAAGGAAAACTTCGCCAAGTACTTCGCGGTGGAAGCCGCGGTCGATGAGGCGATGAAGCACGAGGTCTATCGTGTCCGGCACGCGGTGTACTGCCAGGAACTCGGCTACGAAGCCACCAACCCCGACCTCGAGGAGACCGACAGCTTCGACGCGCACGCGCTGCAGATCGCGTTGCGCGCCCAGGCAAGTGGCCGCATCGTCGGCTGTGTGCGGCTGGTGCAGACAGACCCGGACGACCTCGCGAAACCGCTCCCGTTCGAACATCTTTGCGAAACGGCAATCGACCGGAGCATCATCGACCCGGCTCGCGTCGACCGCCGGCGCATGGTGGAGATCTCCCGCCTCGCTGTACTGTCGGACTACCGCAAGCGTAAGGGCGACAGCAGCGGTCCGATCGCCATTTCGGAAGAGGACATGGGAACGCGGGACCAGCCCCGCTTCCCCTACATCCCGGTCGGCCTCTACCTCGGCCTGCTTGCCGCCGCGGAGTTGCACGACATCGAACATCTTTTCACGCTGACCGAGGCGCGACTCGCCCGGCATCTGAGTGCACTTGGCTTCCGCATCCACCTGATCGGCCAGGCGGTGGAGCACCGTGGCAAGCGCGTGCCGTCGGTCATCTACCGTAAGGAACTGATGGCACATCTGCCGCCGTTCATGCAGCCGCTGTACGACCAGTTGCTCGAGGAGATGCGCGGAAAATACAGGGCGCGGAACGCCGCATGAGCGCGTAACGTTTCCGGAGGGAGAAAAACAAAAAGGGCCGTCAGGCCCTTTTTGTTTGCGCGCAGAGAGCGCGTCTTGAATTCTGGTGGCCAAGGGCGGAATCGAACCACCGACACGCGGATTTTCAATCCGCTGCTCTACCAACTGAGCTACTTGGCCAAAGAGCCAGTGATATTAGTATCTGATCGCGTTTCTGTCAAAGGTTTTGCGTCGATCATTGCGCGCGCAGCATCGTTTCGGCAACCAGCGATATCTTGGCGATGATGAGCACGAGTTCAATCAGCAACAAGCCGAGGAAAGCCACGAAAGGCAGGTGGCGGTCAGGCACGAAGCGCGGCGTGACGTAACGGAACAGACGGAAAACGCGTGCGCCGACCTGATTGAATGCGCCGTAGATCAGGTTGCCGTGACGACGGCTGCCTGCGAGCAGGTAAAGCGCCGCCTGACCGATCAGCGTCAGCAGCACGATTTCGTTGAGCCCCTTCAGGACGACGACCGCGCGCAGTCCGATATCCAGCGTGTCCATGCCTGCCCTCACACCGGCCACGGCAGCGCCGCGACGTCGTTCGGCACCGGTTCCACCACGCGCGGAAAGGACACGCGCACGATAAGCCCGCCATTGCCGGGCGCATCGAGCAGTTCGACCTCCGCGCGGTGCAGTTCCGCGATCTCGCGCACGATGGGCAGGCCAAGCCCGGAGCCCTCGACCTGCGTGCCGAGCACGCGATAGAAGCGCTCGAACACCCGCTGTCTGTCCTCGACCGGAATGCCGGGCCCGGTGTCCTCGATTTCCAGGATGGCGCGGATGTCCGCCTTCAGTCGCACGGTGACAACCCCGCCGTAGGACGTGTACTTGATCGCGTTGTCGATGAGGTTCTTGAACATTTCGCCGAGCAGGACCGGATTGGCATCAACATGCAGCGGGACGTGCGCCCGCTCGAAGCCGAGGTCGATATGACGCCTGCGCGCCGCCGGCACCCAGTCTGCAATCAGCGATTCGAACAGCGTGTTCAGCTCCACCCGCTCGATCGCATGCACCTTCTCCGTGCTCGCTTCGGCGCGCGCCAGCGCAAGGAGCTGATTGATCAGGTGCCCTGCGCCAGTGGCGCTGACCAGTATCTGCTCCATGCAGGCACGGATCTGTGCCGGATCGTTTTCGAGCAGCGCCAGTTCTGCCTGGCTCTTCAGCCCGGTCAGCGGGGTGCGCATCTGGTGCGCAGCGTCGGCGATGAAGCGCTGCTGTGCGGCGAGATTCACCTCCAGCCGCAGCATCATGTCGTTCAGCGCATTGATCAGCGGACGCAGTTCTTCCGGTACGCGACGCACGTCGATCGGTGACAGGTCGGTCGGCCGCCGCTTCTCGATCACCGCCTGCAGCCGCTTCAACGGCCACAGCCCGCGGCCCAGACCGAAATAGACCAGCACGACGGCGATCGGAATGATGACGAACTGCGGCAGCAGCACACCGGACAGGATGCGCGAGGTCAGTGCTTCGCGCTTGTTCAGCGTCTCGGCCACCTGCACCGTCACGTAGGAACCGGGAATGGTGGTGACCGGCTGGAACATGTAGGCGATGCGCACGTCCTCGTTATTCACGCGGCCGCCGCGGAAATAGAGCTCGCCCGGCTTCCACGGCTTGTCGTCCGGTACGTCCGGCACTTCGCTGTCACCGGCCAGCAGTTCGCCGGCACCGCCGAGCACCTGGTAGTAGATGATGTCTTCGCCGTCGATATGGAACAGATCGCGCATCTGCGGCGGCTTGACGAAGATGGCGCCGACCGGCGTGAAACGCACCTGCCGGCTCAGTTCGTAGACGCTGTCGCCGAGCACCTTGTCATAGGGCGCGTGCGCGATGTCGTCCGCCACGTTGTGGATGATGGCGATGCTGATCGGCCACACGAACATCAGCGGCGCGAGCATCCAGT
Source organism: Methyloversatilis sp. NSM2 (assembly GCF_038066675.1). Classification (NCBI taxonomy): domain Bacteria; kingdom Pseudomonadati; phylum Pseudomonadota; class Betaproteobacteria; order Nitrosomonadales; family Sterolibacteriaceae; genus Methyloversatilis; species Methyloversatilis sp. NSM2. The sequence continues at coordinate 74,254 of NZ_JBBUKV010000017.1, read as the reverse complement.
CGAGGATTTCGCCGAACAGCGAGTTGTACTCACCAGTCCTTTCGCCGGATTTACCGCGACGGTTCTTCAGCTTGTCACGCGACGGCATCCGGTCTTTCCAGGCAGTAGCCCAGGCCGCGCAGCGTCACGATGCGCAGGCCGCTGTGCTCGATCTTCTTGCGCAGCCTGTGAACATAGACCTCGATGGCGTTGTTGCTCACCTCTTCGCCCCAGCCGCACAGATGGTCGACCAGCTGTTCCTTGTTGACCAGCCGGCCGGCGCGCAGCAGCAGCACCTCCAGCAACGCGGTCTCGCGCGCCGACAGTTCGATCGCCTGGCCATTGACGCTGGCCACGTGATCCGTCTGATCGTAGGCGAGGCTGCCGATCTCGATGCGGGTGGGCATGCCGGTGCCGCGCCGCGTCAGCGCGCGCACGCGCGCCTCGAGCTCGGGCAGTGCGAAAGGTTTGCACATGTAGTCGTCGGCGCCGGCATCGAGCCCGCGCACGCGGTCGTCGATGCCGTCCTGCGCGGTCAGTATCAGTACCGGCGTCGTGCACTTGCGCGCGCGCATGCGCTTGATCACCTCGATGCCGGACAGCTTGGGCAGGCCGATGTCGATGATGGCCAGATCGAAGCCCTGTCCATGCAGCGCCGCATCGGCTTCACTGCCGGTGGCCACGCTGTCCACCGCGTAACCGGCGCGGCGCAAGGCGCGCACCACCGCATCGGAAATGACCGGATCGTCCTCGGCAAGCAGGATATGCATAGCAAATCAGCCTTGCGGCCGCCTCCTCCATGAACGTCTTCTGCGTTCGCATTCGGGTTCGGGGTTTGAATAACCCCACCGGACACCAGTGTAAGGGAGATGTAAGCGCTCAAGAATAGTCTGCGCAGCGCTGTTCTTCTTTTGGTCCTCGGGGGCAAACCGGTCAGTCCGGCGCGCCCCGGGGAGCACCCTTCCCCTGCACGGGGTGCTCCCCACCCATTTTTCGGGCGTCCGTCCGAATCGCTCCCGCAGTCGCACTCGTTGCGCCGTCGCACATCCGTCGCGACTGCAGCCCGTGGACGAAAAAAGCCCGCACCGAAGTGCGGGCTTTCCGTGGTCTGGCAGACCGGGCCCGATCGCCTCTCGGCGACCGGAGCGGACATTACATGTCCATGCCCATGCCGCCCATGCCACCCATGCCGCCCGGCATGCCGCCGGCAGCCGGCTTGTCTTCGGCCAGCTCGGCCACCATGCAGTCGGTGGTGAGCATCAGCGAAGCAACCGAAGCGGCGTTCTGCAGTGCGGTGCGGGTAACCTTGGTCGGATCCAGCACGCCCATTTCGACCATGTCGCCGTACTCGCCCGAGGCGGCGTTGTAGCCGAAATTGCCCTTGCCTTCCTTCACCTTGGCCACGACCACGCTCGGCTCGTCGCCGGCGTTGGCGACGATCTGGCGCAGCGGCTCTTCGGCAGCGCGCATGATCAGCTTGATGCCGGCGTCCTGGTCGGCGTTGTCGCCGCGCAGGTCACCGAGGTTCTGCAGCGCGCGCACCAGGGCGACGCCGCCGCCGGCCACGATGCCTTCTTCAACGGCAGCGCGGGTGGCGTGCAGCGCGTCTTCGACGCGTGCCTTCTTTTCCTTCATTTCGACTTCGGTCGCGGCACCAACCTTGATCAGCGCAACACCGCCGGCCAGCTTGGCCTTGCGTTCCTGCAGCTTCTCGCGGTCGTAGTCCGACGTGGCGGCGTCGATCTGGGTGTTGATGTTGGCAACACGTGCGGTGATCGCGTCTTCGGTACCGGCGCCGTCGATGATGGTCGTTTCTTCCTTGCCCACTTCGATGCGCTTGGCCTGGCCGAGGTCCTGCAGCGTGGCCTTTTCCAGCGACAGGCCGACTTCTTCGGCGATCACGGTGCCGCCGGTCAGGATGGCGATGTCTTCCAGCATGGCCTTGCGACGGTCGCCGAAGCCCGGAGCCTTGACGGCGACGGTCTTCAGGATGCCGCGGATGTTGTTCACCACCAGGGTGGCCAGCGCTTCGCCTTCGATGTCTTCGGCGATGATCAGCAGCGGACGACCGGCCTTGGCAACCTGTTCCAGCACCGGCAGCAGATCACGGATGTTGCTGATCTTCTTGTCGTGCAGCAGCACGAAGGGGCTGTCCAGAACGGCGATCTGGCGGTCCGGGTTGTTGATGAAGTACGGCGACAGGTAGCCGCGGTCGAACTGCATGCCCTCGACCACTTCCAGCTCGTCGTTCAGCGACTTGCCGTCTTCGACGGTGATGACGCCTTCCTTGCCGACCTTGTCCATCGCTTCGGCGATGCGGGCACCGACCGAGGTGTCCGAGTTGGCCGAGATCGAGCCGACCTGGGCGATTTCCTTGCTGGTCGAGCAGGGCTTCGAAATCTTCTTCAGCTCGCCGATGATGCCGGTCACGGCCTTGTCGATGCCGCGCTTCAGGTCCATCGGGTTCATGCCGGCAGCCACGTACTTCATGCCTTCGCGCACGATGGCCTGGGCCAGCACGGTGGCGGTGGTGGTGCCGTCACCGGCGACGTCCGAGGTCTTGGAAGCGACTTCCTTGACCATCTGGGCGCCCATGTTCTCGAACTTGTCCTTCAGTTCGATTTCCTTGGCGACCGACACGCCGTCCTTGGTCACGGTCGGGGCGCCGAACGAGCGCTCCAGCACCACGTTGCGGCCCTTCGGGCCCAGGGTCACCTTGACTGCATTGGCCAGCACATTGACGCCGGCAACCATGCGTTCACGGGCGGAATCACCAAAACGTACCTCTTTTGCGGGCATATCTAACTCCTTGAAATTTCAGAAATTCAGGACAAAGGAGGCGATCAGGCCTCGACCACGCCCATGATGTCTTCTTCACGCATGACGAGGAATTCCTCGCCATCGACCTTGACCGACTGACCGGAATACTTGCCGAACAGCACGCGATCGCCGGCCTTGACGGCCATCGGGCGGACCTTGCCGTCGTCCAGGATCTTGCCGGCGCCGACGGCGATGATTTCGCCCTGATCCGGCTTTTCAGCGGCTGCGTCGGGAATCACGATGCCCGAAGCGGTCTTGCGCTCCTCTTCCAGACGCTTGACCAGCACGCGGTCGTGCAACGGACGGATTTTCATGCAATGACTCCTTGAGATTGAAGGCGCGAACCCAGTCGCGACGTTTGACGATATTCGGGGCGATGCGACACAGCGCACCGCTGTGTTAGCACTCACTGCCAACGAGTGCTAATAGTAGTGGCGGGATGTTTCGATTTCAAGAGCGCGCGAACAATGACCGGCCGGATCAGCCGTCGGCCGTCTGCGCCTGTTCGCTGACCAGGCGGTTGCGGCCGGCGCGCTTCGCCTCGTAAAGCATGGCGTCGGCGAGGCGGACGGCGGCGTCCTCGTCCTCGTGATCGGGCTGCGCCATCGCAAGGCCTATGCTCATCGTGACGACGCCGACCGCCGCGGTGGGCGACATCTCGACCGCCCGCCTGACCTTCTCGCCGACGCGACATGCGTCGTCCAGAGACGTGGCGGGCAGCAGCAGCAGAAACTCCTCGCCGCCGAAACGGGCGACGAAATCGCTCTCCCGCAGCGCCGCCTTGAGCACCACCGCGACGTGGCGCAGCACCGCGTCGCCAGCCGGATGGCCATGACCGTCGTTGATGCGCTTGAAGTGATCGATATCGGCCACCAGCACCGCATAGCCCTTGCGCGACCGCCGCATGCGGACGAATTCGTCGCGCAGGCGTTCGTTCGCTGCCAGCCGGTTGGGCAGACCGGTCAGTGCGTCCCGCCGCGCCTGATCGCGCAGTTCGTCGTTCAGGCGCGCCAGTTCGGCGGTGCGCTCGATCACCTTGTGTTCGAGGTCGCGGTTGCTCGCCTCCAGCGCCTCGCGCCGCTGTATCAGGGTTGCCGCCATGCCGCGCAGCGCGTCGACCAGATGCCGCAGTTCGACCGATCCGGCGCCCACTTCGAGCGTGACCCCCTCGTCGCCCTTCTCGATCCGGCGCGCCAGCGTCGCCAGCCGCTCCAGCGGCTGGCTCAGTCGCGACGCCACCACCCACGACAGCAGCAGCAGGATGGCCACCGCGAGCAGCGCAAACCCCAGCACCACCTTGCGCAGCGCCACCACGTCTTCCATCACGCGGTCGAGCGGCTGGCGGATGACGACCTGCCAGCCCAGCGGACTGGTCTGGATGATCTCGCGCACCGGTGCCATCGAGGTTACGTAGGCGGTGGTGCTCGACCAGTTGTCGATGAAGAAACCCGGACGCGTCGGGCGACCGCTCGGTTGCGGCACGGCGAGTCGACTGTCCTCCGGATAGATCACGTCGCCCTGCCCGTTGACGATGAGGATGTCCATGCCCACGCGCTCGGCGTTGCTCGGCCGCAGCACCCGCAGTACGGAGCCTGCCCAGTCCCAATGCACATGGGCGGCCAGTACGCCGCGCACCTGACCATCCTCACCGGACACCGGCACCGCGATGTCGATGAAGCGCATCGGGCCGGCTCCCTTCTTCGGCAGCAGCTTGGCCAGCAACAGGGCCTCGTGCAGATCGCCGACGAAAACCCCGTCGAGCCCGCCGGCAAACCACGGCCTCTGCGCCACGTTCTGCCCGAGCAGCAGATCGTGCGTGGCCGCCTGCACCACGCCGTCGAGATCGGCAACGCCTATCCACGAATACTGCGGATAGGAGTTCTGCAGCCGCTCCAGGCTGCCGCGAAAGGCGCTGTCGTCCAGCGGTTCGCGACGGAACAGTCGGGTGTCGGACAGCAGTTCGATCTCGCGGCGGCGCTCGTTCAGGCTTTCGGCCAGCACCGCGGACATCGCGGTCGCCAGTTCGTGTATCGCGTGGCCGCGCTCGTTCAGCAACTGCTCCGCATAGACGTGGTTGATGTACAGATAGGCCGGTAGACCCACGATCAGCGCCAGGCCGCCACACAGCAGCGCAAGGCGGTTACGGAAACTGCCGGGCATCAACGTCATCGGACTCGCTGTCTCGTACGTGCGGGAACCGGAACGATACGCCAAGCGGCATGCGTACCCCAAGCGGCACGCTTCGCCAAATGCACGCGGCGACGGCCGACTCGCAATACACTCCGGGCACACGTGAACATCGCACCGGACCAGGACCCCGACGGAGCCCCCCATGACCACCCATCTCGAATCGCTGAAACAGCATTCCATTGTCGTCGCCGACACGGGCGACATCGAATCCATCGCCCGGCTGAAGCCGCAGGACGCGACCACCAACCCGTCGCTGCTGCTGAAGTCGGCGCAGGATGCCCGCTACCGTCCGCTGCTCGACGGCGCGCTGGCGCAGGCGAAAGCCGCCGGTGAGGATCTGTCCGGCGCGATAGACCGGCTGTTCGTCGCCTTCGGCTGCGAAATCCTGAAGCACGTGCCCGGCCGGGTGTCGACCGAGGTCGATCCACGCCTCAGCTTCGACACGGAAGCCAGCATCGCCAAGGCGCGCCACCTGATCGCACTGTACGAGGCGGCCGGCATTTCGCGCAGCCGTGTGCTGATCAAGGTCGCCAGCACCTGGGAAGGCATACGCGCGGCGGAAAAGCTCGAACGCGACGGCATCCACTGCAACCTGACGCTACTGTTCGGCATGGCCCAGGCCATTGCCTGCGCCGACGCCGGCGTCACGCTGATCTCGCCTTTCGTCGGCCGCATCTACGACTGGTACTGCGCGCAGCAGAAGGTGACCGACATTTCGCTGGAGCAGGATCCGGGCGTCGCTTCGGTCACTCGCATCTACAACTACTACAAGCAGCACGGCTACCACACCGAGGTGATGGGCGCGAGTTTCCGCAAGGTGGGTCAGGTCGAGGCGCTGGCCGGCTGCGACCTGCTCACCATCGCCCCCGACCTGCTGGACCAGATGGCCGCCCTGCCGGGCGAACTGGAGCGCCGACTCGACCCGACGCGCACGACACCGGCCGAACGCGTCGTGCTCGACGAAAGGGCCTACCGCTGGCTGCACAACGAGGACGCGATGGCAGTCGAAAAGCTGTCGGACGGCATCCGCCGCTTCGACGTCGACGCGCGCAAGCTCGACGCCTTCGTCGCCGGCCTGATGTGATGAGCGAACTGCCGCCGGCCGACGAGCCCGATACCCCCTGCGTCGCCATCTGCAGCACGCTGTTCGATGAAGTGTGCCGCGGCTGCGGCCGCACCGTCATGGAAGTGGCGAACTGGGTATTCATGACGGCGGAAGAGAAGCGTGCGGTATGGACGCGGATACGCGCCGAGGGCTATCCCCGGCGCGACATCCAGGGCCTGACCGACCGGCCGGAGCGGCGATAGCGACCGCTCAGGTGTGCACGTTCAGGAAGGCCTCGTTCAGCTTGCGGTCGTGATAGAAGATCGCGCGCCCGAGGTCTTCCACCTTCCACGTAATGACCGGCTTGTCCGGGTAATGGATGTAGCCGCCGGCGAACACCTCGTTGCGGTTGCCCGACGGATCGAAGAAGTAGATCGTCGCGCCGCGCGTGATGCCGTGCCGCGTCGGACCGATGTCCAGTGACACATCGTTCTTCGAGATCAGGTCCGCCGCCCGCAGCACGTCGTTCCACGTATCCAGGATGAAGGAGCAGTGGTGGAAGCGGCCCTTCTCCGGATTGCGGATGAAGGCGATGTCGTGCGGCTTGGTCGAGCAGGTCAGGAACACGCCCACCATCAGGTCGCCCGCCATCACCTGTTCGGCGATCCTGAAACCCAGCACCTCGGTGAACAGCTTCACCACCCCATCCACATCGTCGCCGTACAGCAGGCAGTGGTCGAAGCGGGTCGGCTGCATGCCGATCAGGCCATCGGGCCAGGGGTCCGGATTCACGTCCGGCAGGCCGTTGCCCACCTTGTCCTTGGTCGCGAACAGTTCGATCGCGTGCCCGGTCGGCACCGTGAAGCGGAAGCGGCGGCCGGTATGCAGATGTTCGCCGGCCGGTATCCATTGCAGGTCGGTCGCCAGACGGCTGCCTTCGACCGCCGCCGCCAGACTGTCCAGCGTCGCCTCGCTGTCCACACGGAAGCCCATGTAGTCCATGCCCGGCGCCTCCGCCGCGCGCAGCACCACACTGTGGTGGTCGTGTTCGTCCCAGGCCTTGAAATACACCCGACCCTGGGCATCCCGCCCGGTCTCGATCAGGCCCAGTACCTGCCCGTAATGCTTTACCGCGGCCTCCAGGTCGGTCACGCGTAGCGCGACATGACCCGGGCGCAGCACGCCGGTCATCGGCATATTTCCATCCTCCATCCGTTTATCGTGGCCCGGCTCGTGACCGGGCACGCTGACAGTGCAATCGCCATACCAGCGGAAGGCTTTGAGGCAAGCACCTGTTTATTCGAAGATTCAATAAAAATCTCGACATTTTTTGACAGCGATTTCATGATTTGGCGAAACCGGGCCCGCGGTCACCTGCGGCATATCCGGCAAACCGACGACTGGAATCCGCCATGCCCCGCTCTTCCCACGGTCCGCTGACCGCCATCACCGACACCATCGACGACCGCACGCTGGCGAAGAACGTCCATTTCGCGCCGGACAGCGGCCACATCCTGCTGTTCGGCCAGCGCATGCTGCTGATGCACGGCGCATCGGTGGCCACACTGCGCCACGAACTGGTGGAACGGCTGGGACTGGATCGCACCCGTGAACTGTTCACCCGCATCGGTTACCAGCAGGGCGTGGACGACGCGCGCTGCCTCCGCGAAGCCGAGGGCGGCGACCTGACGCGCACGCTGGCGCTCGGCCCGCGGCTGCGCGAGATCGAAGGCTTCGTGCGCAACCAGGCTGTGGATCGCATGCAGTTCAACACCGACAGCGGCGAGTTCTGGGGCGATTACTACTGGCAGTCCTCGTGGGAAGCGGAGGCGCATCTGCAGCACTTCGGCGTCAGTGGTTCGCCCGCCTGCTGGATGATGACCGGCTATGCCAGCGGCTTCACGACGACGATGATGGGTCGCCCCATCCTGTGGCGCGAGCTGGAATGCGTCGCCATGGGTCACGCGCGCTGCCGCGTGATCGGCCGCCCGCTGGAGGAGTGCGAGGACAGCGCCGACGACCTGAGCTTCCTGCGCATCGAGGACTTCGTGTCGGCGCCACGCGGACGCCACGCCCCGGTCGACACCGCCGCGACGACGAGCCTGCCCGATCTGGTCGGTGCCTCGGCCGGCTTCAACGCCGTCGCCCACCTGATACGCCGCGTCGCGCCGACCGACGCCACCGTGCTGCTGCTGGGCGAAAGCGGTGTCGGCAAGGAGCGCTTTTCGAAAACCCTGCACGCCATCGGTCCACGCGCAAAAGGACCTTTCGTCGGTGTGAACTGCGCCGCCATCCCGGCCGAACTGGTGGAGGCCGAACTGTTCGGCGTCGAGCGCGGCGCCTTCACCGGCGCGCACGCGTCACGGCCGGGCAAGTTCGAGCGCGCACACGGCGGCACCCTTTTCCTCGACGAGATCAGCAGCCTGCCCATGCCGGCCCAGGGCAAGCTGCTGCGCGCGCTGCAGGAAGGCGAGGTCGAGCGCGTCGGCGACACCCGCGTGCGGCCGGTTGACGTGCGCATCGTCGCCGCCGCCAACCGTGACCTGCGCGCCGAGGTCGCCGCCGGCCGCTTCCGCGAGGACCTGTTCTTCCGCCTCAACGTGTTCCCGATCGAGATACCGCCGCTGCGCGAACGGCGCGAGGACATCGCGCTAATGCTCAACGTGTTCGTCGAACGCTACGCGAAGCGCTTCGGCAAGCACATCGCCGGCCTCACCCAGCGCGCGGCCGAAGCACTGTGGGCCTACGACTGGCCGGGCAATGTGCGCGAACTGGAGAACATCGTCGAGCGCGCGGTCATCCTCGCCGACGACGGCGGCAACCTCGACGTGCAGCATCTCTTTTCCGGCGGCGAGCGGCTGACCCAGCCGATGTTCAACCTGTCGGCCGGTGGCCGGCTGACGCGCGCCGCCGATGCGTCGGCGCCATCGACCGGCACGCCGCCGGACGGCATTGATGCGCACATCGCCTCGCTGGTCGACGCCGGTCTTCGCTTCGACGAACTCGAACAGCGCCTGCTCGACCACGCGATGACGCGCACCGGCGGCAATCTGTCGGCAGCCGCCCGCCTGCTCGGATTGAGGCGGGGGCAGTTCGAATACCGCGCGAAGAAGCGGGAAGCAGGGGCTGGCTGATGCCGCGCCGATGGTCGAGCAGGCTCGGCTCTTGTGGGAGCAACCTCTGGTCGCGATGCAGCATCAACGGGCCGCCGGCTTCGCTTCAGGCCGCCATCGCGAGCAAGCTCGCTCCCACAAAAGCCTGGCCGTAGCGGCAAATCAGGTCTGTTCCCGTGGGAGCGGCCTTGGCCGCGATGCGGCCGTGGCACTCCGCCGGCTTCGATTCACGCTGCTGTCGGGGTCAGAAGACCCCTCCCACAGAACCCCGGCTCCGACCACGGATCAGGCGCACGCACCGTGGGAGCGGCCTTGGCCGCGACAGGGCTGTCGCGAACCGTAGCTTCGTTTCAAAGGCTGCTGTCGCCAGCAAGCACGCGGCCGTCAGACAGCGCCGATGCCCCCATCACTTCCACCCGATACCCCGCCGCCTGCCATCCTTCTATCCCGCCGCGCAGCGGTCGGGCATGGCGCAGGCCGGCCGCGTGCAGCTTCAGTGCCGCGCGCACCGCCGACACGTCGTTCGGGCAGGCGCAGTAGGTCACCAGCACGCCGTCCTTCGGCAGACGGTGCGCGTGTGCGTCGATCTGCTCCAGCGTGATGCTCAGCGCGCCGGGAATGCGCACCGGCTCGGCATCGACGATGAGGCCAGAGCGCACATCGACCACCGTGACCGCGTCGCCGCGGTCGAGCATGGCAAGCAGTTCTTCCGGCGCCAGTCGCTCCGACTGCAGCTGACGCAGCGCCCGACGACGCTCGATCCAGCGCCAGCCGATGTAGAGCGCCAACAGCACGCCGACAAGGGCCGCCGCGTAGGCACCCAGTTCGGCCAACGCATCGAGCACCGCCTCGATCTGCGTCGCGAACAGCAGGCCGATCACCAGCGCGGCGCCCGCCCACAGCACGGCGCCAGCAGTGTTGAACAGCATGAAGGCCGACGGCCGCATGCCCAGCGCGCCAGCCAGCGGCGGCGCAATCGTCGACAGCCCCGGCACGAACTTGGCGATCACCAGCGTCGCGATGCCGTAGCGGGTGAAGGTGGATTCGCTCTGCCGCACGCAGGTATCGGGCGACAGCGAAATGCGGCACAGCAGACGCAGCACGCGGTGGCCCTGCAGTCTGCCGGCGACGTACCACGCAAGGTCGCCGAGCGAGGACGCGGCCACCGCCACCAGCAGCGCGAACACGCCGTACATCGGCTCATCCGCCACCCGCGCGCCGGCCAGCATCACCAGCGGCATCGCCGGTATCGGCAGGCCCAGCTGTTCCGCCAGCACCACCAGAAAAATCAGCCACAGCCCATACTGGGCCAGCAATTCGGTCACGCTCTTCTCCGCAATGAATTTCGGCCGCCACGATGACACGGAATCGTGACGACCGAAAAGTCGTTCCGGGCAGATGAGGGCGACCCGCGGCAATTTCCAGCCGTGACCGCGAGGCACCCCGCGTCAGCCCACCGCGCGCAGCGTGCCGTTGCGTTCGGCCTCGATCAGCTTCTTCAGCAGCTTGCGCACGCGCACCGCGGCGATGTCGTTGCTCATCAAGACCGGGTTCAGCGAGAAGAAATCGGTGGTGCCCATTTCGTCCTGCGTCGCCTGGATGACCGGGCCGTCCTCGTTTTCGAAGGCGGCGTGCATGGCGCGTATCTTCATCGCGTTGTACTCGGCGTTGTCGACGTCGTGATTGCGCCGGGTGGCGAAGTAGTAATGGGTGGTCGTCGCCGATTCCGGCGTGCACGTGTGCAGGTCGTACTGCCCGGTGCAGTGCTCCAGCGTCAGCGGGCCGTCGTCCTGCACCGCCGCCACCGTGAGCTGGATGTTGGCCGGCGGCGTCCAGGTGATGTCGAAGAAGTGCCGGGCGGGCGCGGCAGGATCCGGCAGGAAGTTCGCGAAAATGAGCATGGCCGGCTGCTGGCTCCACTCCCAGCGGGCGTTCACGCTGTCCGCACCCTCTTTCACCGCCGGCACCAGCGGCGACAGCTGGCCGCGGGTACTGATGATTTCGCTGTGCACATGGTCGATGTGGCTCAGATCCATCACGTTATCGATGATGAGCTCGTAGTTCACGTCCATGCGCATATAGGTGTGCGCCAGCGCGTTCGGATGCCCCTCGTCGAGCGGCCCGAAGTCCGGCAGCTTCGCCGGGTCGGCCAGTGCGGCGTCGCCCATCCAGATCCACACGAAGCCGTACTTCTCCAGCAGCGGAAAGCTGCGCACCTTGGCCGCCTTCGGGATCAGGCCGTTGCCGTGCGGGTTGTGGGTGCACGCGCCGCTGCAGTCGAAGCGCAGCGCGTGATAGGCGCACACCACATCGTCGCCGATGCGCTTGCCCAGGTGCAGCGGCGCGAACCGGTGCGGGCAGCGGTCGTGCAGCGCGACCGGCGAGCCATCCGCCTTGCGGTAGATGAGCACCGAGGTGTCGAGTATCCGGCGGTGGAACATGCCGTCGGCCGGTACCTCGCTCGACAGCGCGGCGACATACCAGCAGTCCGTCAGGAACTCGACCTTCTTTTCCAGTGCTTTCGTTTCCATTCTGTTGTCTCCTCCGTCTTGTCGTAATGCGCCCGGCGGACACCGGACGGTCCTGCAGGCCGGCGGGCTCCGATCAGAGATCGAGCACCAGCACGGCGGATTTCGAGCGCGAACAGCAGGGCGTGAAGCAGTCGTTCGCCGCCCTCTCCGCGTCGCTGAAGTACATGTCGCGGTGATCCGGTTCGCCGGCCAGCACGCGGGTGACACAGGTGCCGCAGATACCCTGTTCGCAGGACAGCGGCACCTCGACGTCATGCGCGGCCAGTGCCGCCGCCACCGTCTGCCCGGCGGCCACCGGCACGACGCGACCGCTGCGCGCGAGCTGCACGGCGAAGGCCTGGTCGCCGCTGCGCGCGCCGTCGGTCGCGGCGAAAGATTCAGCGTGGATGTTGGCGTCGGCCCAGCCGGCCGCGCGTGCGCTGCCGATCACGTGATCCATGAAACCCGTCGGCCCGCATACGTACAGGTGCGTGTCGGCTGAGGGCGCGGCCAGCACGGCCGCGGCATCAAGCTTCTGCCGCGCATCGCCGTCGTCGAAATGCAGGCGCACGCGGTCGGCCCAGGGTGCATCGCGCAGCCGGTCGAGGAAGGCGGCGCGCGCCGGCGAGCGAGCGCAGTAGTGCAGCGTGAAGTCGGACTGGCCGTGCGCCAGCTGCTGCGCCATCGCCAGCATCGGCGTGATGCCGATGCCACCGGCGAACAGCAGCGAACGGCGCGCCGGCAGCAGCGCGAACAGGTTGCGCGGTGCGCCGATGCGGATGTGCATGCCGGCGTGCAGGTCGTCGTGCGCGCTGCGCGAACCGCCGCGGCCGGTCGCTTCGCGCAGCACGCCCAGTTCGTACTGCCGCCCCTGCGCCGGGTCGCCGAGCAGCGAGTACTGGCGCACCAGGCCATTCGGCAGTTCGACGTCGATGTGGGCACCGGCCGCGAAGGCCGGCAGCGGCGTGCCCGCCGGCGATTCGAGCACGATGTGGACGATGTCGTCGGCGACCCGCGCGTGGCGGGTGACGACGACCGGGATGTTCGGCGCGCTCATGTGCGGACGCCTTCGGCATGGGCGCGCGACCAAAGCGCGGCGCAGGGACTGTGCTGCATTCTTCCTCCGGATGTTCTTGTCGTGCGCGGCCGTCAGGCCACGCCGACTCCGGTTTTGCAACGAGCGTGCCAAGCTCATCCTTCAGCGCAAGCCATTGATTCGATGCCGATTACAAATATCAGCGCGGCATTCACCGCGCACTCCGGACTGCACTTCCGGATTTGTGAAATCCGCATTTCCGCATATGGAGAAGTGCCGCGGCACCACGACAGACGCACCCGACAGCGGCGAAAAAAAGCCCCGCCGCGGGGGGTACCGGGGCGGGGCGCTTCCCGACGAGCGGGAACGAGGAGTACTGCTCACATCATCGTTGGCGTCACGCGGACAGGCGTGACGGGGGCAGGCTTCAGTTGCCGCCGCGCATGTTCTGCACCTGGAACAGGTTGGCCGGGCTCAGCTTGGGATCGACCTTGCCCTTGAACTGGCCGGTCGTGCAGTGCTTGGCCTGCACGTCCACCATCGAGAAGGAATCGTCGAGCGCAACACCAGTGCCCTTGTTGATCGGCAGGTGGAAGTCCGGGTGCGCCTTGCCGATGGTCCAGCTCTTCCACAGCTCGCCCTTGCGGTCGTACACCAGCGTGCGCGACGCGCCATAGACCTGCGCGTCGAAATGCATGATGCGCTTGCCGACCGGGTGGTTGCTGTTGACCGGCACCGCCTCGACGACGTGCACCTTGCGCAGCTGCCAGGTGATGTCGGGGAAGCATTCGCCCTGACCGGTGAAGCTCACGTACTTGTAGCCGTCCTCTTCCTTGAATTCGTCCGACAGCTTCATGTCGTTGTGCTTGTAGTAGGGCATCAGCAGGTTCTTCGTGCCGACGAACTTCCACTGCATGTCGGACACGCGGCTCTCATACCCCTCGAAGTCCTCGATCATCAGGTCGGAGCCGAGGAAGGAGTCGGTCACCTGGCCTGCCGCCAGGCGGCGCACGCGACGCTGGAAGCCCAGGTAGAGGTAGGCGTCGTCGAACTTGGTGTCGTCTTCGTACTTCTGTATCAGCAGCTGGGTGTTCTTCAGATCCTGCGGTTCCAGCACCTGGGCGTAGATGGCGCGGTAGAGATTGGCCGCGTTCGGCGATACCTCGGGCGTCGGCGCGTGGTCGGTGCGGTGCTTGAAGTTCAGGAAGAAGAAATTGAACTTCAGCGTCCGTTCGAGCTGGCCGGTCGTCATGTTGCGGTACTTCCAGTAGAACGGGTGGATGGCGGCGTTGTCGCCCCAGTTGGCGCCGTACTTGAAGTTCCAGGCCACCTTCTCGCCGGCGCGCGGGTCCGAGGTGCTCGGCTCTTCCGGGAAGGGGCGGCCACCGGCAAAGCCTTCGATCTCGCCGGTCTTGGCGCCCAGCTTGGTCTTGTTCAGATTCTTGCGGGTCGCTTCGACATAGCCCTTGGGGTTGGGGAAGCTCAGCGTTTCACCGACCTTGATCTGGTACCAGCCGTTCTTGATCACCATGTACATGCCGGCGTCCAGCGCGTCCTTGAACTGGTCGACGTTGTCCTTGTTGATGGTCATGCCGGCACTGAGACCAGGGAAGGTCGGGAAGCCCTTCTTGTACGGCTCGAAGGCGGTTTCGACATCGGCTTCGCTGGCGGCGAAGGCCTGGGTGCACAGTCCGGCTGCGAGCAGGCCGGCGGCGAGTAGCTTGTTCATTGCGTGCGTCTCCTGTGAAGCCGGGGCGCACGCCCCGGCACTGCGGTGGAAGGTCAGAACTTGTAGCGAAGGGTTGCGTAGATCTCGTCCTCGGCCCACGCGGCACCGATCGGGCCGGCGCGGAAGCGGCCGAGAGGTTCGAGGCCGGCGAGGCCGCGCGAGAAGGCCTGGGTCGGATCGCCGCCGTAATTGCCCGAGGTGAAGGGCGGCCACGGATTGCAGGCGCGGCAGTCGTCGTACTTGTAGCGATCGTTGTCACTGCCCAGTTTCACGTTGGCGCCGATGGCGAACTTCAGGTTGTCGCTGAGCAGCCATTCGACCTGCGGAGCGGCCACCGTCGCCTGCGCGCGGAAGTCATGCGCGAAGATGATCTGCGGGCTCAGACGGTCGTTCTTCAGGAAGGCCTTGATCAGCAGCGTGCCGATCACGTTGTCCTCCCAGTCCGGGATGCCGATGCGGCCGCCCATCGGGCCGCGTTGGTCGTCGTGGTTGAAGATGTGCTGGTAGAACAGCTGACCGGAAATGAGCGTCGTGCGACGCGGATTGATGAAGGGGATGAAGGTCGGCCGGTCGACACCGATGACCGCACGGAACACGTTGTTCTTCGAGTAAAGCTCCGGCTTGGACGTGTTGGCGAATTCCTCGCCGTCGGTCAGCGCCGCCTCGACGCGCACCGCCGCGTTGGCAGCTTCCCACTCGAAGTCCATCGAACCGCCGATCAGGTTCACGCGCGGGAAGTGCATGTCGAAAGAGATCAGGTAGGGCCAAGAGTCACGGAACTCGCCGGTGAAACCGTTGGTGCCGCGGCGCCCACCGCGCAGGCTTGGGAGCTGCGAGCGGTAGGTCAGTGCGTTCAGCGAGAAGGACAGACCGCTCTGGGTCACGCCTTCGTACTTCACGCCCAGTTGCGTGTTCTTCAGCTTCCAGCCCGGCAGATGCACGTCGGCCAGACCGATCTGGCCGGGGCCGAAGTCGGTCGCGAGATAGGAGCCAGGCACGCCCGGAATGTTGGCGAAGTTGGCCACCGTGCCGCCGTTGTCCCACAGGTTCTTCATGCCACGGAAGAAGCAGCCGGCGTCGAGGATGACGTTGGCCGTGCCGCACTGGCCGAGGTTGTTGGCGCGGAACTGGTCGAAGTTCCACACCACCTGCAGGTTGCGCTCCTGCATGGTTTCACTGCCGCCCATGCGGTACTCGGCCTGGACCATCCACATCGGAATGCGGATGTCTTCCAGCTCGTCATAGATGTTGTTTCGCGAGTAATCGACCGGGTTGATCACGTCGAGCACGCGGAACAGGTCGGTGCGGCCCCACACCACCTGCTGCTTGCCGATCTTGAGGAAGATCGAGCGCTGATCATCGAGCGCGAAGGTCTTCTTCACATAGGCTTCGCGGATGAAATCCAGACGCGAATTGAACTCGGGTGACTCCAGTTCCGACCGCTTCTTGTCGCCATAGCCACCGAAGTCGGTACAACCGCGGCTGTCGTAGTCGCAGGGACGCACCGGCACGCCGAAGGCGGCTCCGCCCTCCACATCGTGCCAGCGATCGCCGAGCACGCGCAGGCCGTCGTTCGGGTTGCGGTTCAGATCGAAGCCGAAGGAGGGCGTGTCGATCAGGCCGTTGTCACCGACCACGCCCTGACCGTGCGGCGTCGAGCGCGTGCCGCCGAAGGCACCGGCCGGATCGGTGGTGTCCAGGTTAATGGCGCCGCCGGCCTCCTTGCCGTATTGGTCGTCGTTGATGCGATAGACGCCGTCGAAGGTGCCCCGCAGCACGCCATGGAACTCCCAGCCGTTGCCGAGCGCCTTGTCCGCCTCGATCTGCAGCGTGTTGCGGAACTTCGAAAGACCGACAGTGCGGTTGGTGTTGTCCTTGCCGCGAAAACGGGTGTCGTTCTCGTAATAGACGTCGACCTTCCACTTGTCCTGGCTGCTGCCCAGGTCCGGCAGGTTGTCCTGCGCCATCGCGTTCAGTGCGGCGAGTGCGCACAGTGCCCCTCCCAGCCCGACACGGGCCGCGAGGTGGCTCCTCTTCTTGTATGTGTCCACCTTGTCCTCCTCCTGTTTGTCCTGCTATCGCACTGCTGACTCTCTCTGTTTTGCCGGGCGGACGGACATCCGCCCGGAGGGTTGAAGCGTTTGATCAGGCGGCTGCACGGGCAACGTCCCGCGGCGCGTCGTCCTCTTCCAGCACACCGTCCTCGTCGTAGTGGGTGGCAACCACGAAGTGCGGGCGGAACACCACGCACCAGGCAGGCACGATGAGCATCGCGGCCAGCGCATTGACGACCAGCATGAAGGACAGCAGGACAGCGGCATCCGACTGGAAGCGCAGGTCGGACATGAAGATCCACATGACGACACCGGCGATCAGCGTCGCGGCGGTGAATGACACGGCGTAGCCGGTGGTGGCGACCGCATTGACGACGGCGCGATGGATGTTGCGGGTGACCGCCATTTCCTCGCGGATGCGGTCCATGAAGTACACCGCGTAGTCGATGCCGACGCCGACGCCGACCGCGATCACCGGCACCGTGTTCACGCTGATGCCGATGTCGGCCCAGCCCATGTAGGCATAGGTCATGACGGTGGCGAACAGCATGGGCAGCACCATCAGCCAGCCAGCGTGCAGCGACTGGTAGTAGGCCATCACCAGGAGGAAGGCCAGCAGCATCACCGCCGGAATGATGATCATGTGGTCGGTGTGCAGCGCCTGGTTGGCCGCTGCGGTGACGCCGATGATGCCGCCACCCAGCTCTATCTTCAGGCCCGGCACCTCGGCCTCGATGCGCGCCTTGCCCTCTTCGGCGAGCGCGACCACCCGGTTGATGGTTTCCGCCTGGTGGTCCTTGTAGAAGAAC
Organism: Methyloversatilis sp. NSM2; assembly: GCF_038066675.1. Lineage (NCBI taxonomy): Bacteria > Pseudomonadati > Pseudomonadota > Betaproteobacteria > Nitrosomonadales > Sterolibacteriaceae > Methyloversatilis > Methyloversatilis sp. NSM2. The sequence continues at coordinate 56,969 of NZ_JBBUKV010000017.1, read as the reverse complement.
ACCATGTTGGCTTCGTTCTCGTCCGGGTTGATGTACTCCTTCAGCGCCCCCGGAATCGGGCTGGACGCCATATAGGCGAACATCAGGCCGCCCACCTCGTCGGCGTTGTCCGGTATCTGCGCCCAGCGCGGATCGTCGTTGTGAGTGAGCTGGTTCACCACGCGCACCACGCCCGGCAACGCACGCGCGCCGCCCAGCGTCGGGTCGGACAGCATGTGCGCCTGGAAGCGCTCGATCGCGTGCATCACCTCGGGCCGCTTGATGCCGCCCTTCTCTTCGGTACGGGCGACGATGTGCAGCTCTTCCGAACCGGGGAACAGCGTGTTGATGGCCGCCGTCGACACGTTGTAGTCGTGGTCGCGGTTGAGCAGCGGGCTGCCGGGTTCGGACTCGCCGAGCTGCACCTTGGCCACGTACCAGCTGCCGACGACGACGCAGGCCAGCGACGCGAACAGGATGGCGCGCGCGCCGCCGTCAGTGCCGCCGGTACGCGCCATCGCGTTGCCGAGGAAGTTGCGCACGCCCTCGTTGGCGTTCTCCATCGTCTTCGGCTGCGGCAGCACGGTCAGTGCCAGCGGCACCATGAAGTGCACCGTGAAGATGACCGAGAAACCCCAGAAGCCGGCGGCCAGGCCGAGCTTGTAGTTGAAGGGCGCGGCACCCAGCACCAGCACCGCGATGCCCACCGCGTCGACGATGATGGCCAGAGAACCAGGGCGGAACAGCGCATCCAGCGCGTTGCGCGCGGCCTGCTTGCCGTTCTTCACGATGGCCAGTTCCTCGTAGTAGCGCACCACCAGTTGCACGCCGTGCGAAGTGGCGCGGGCGGCGATCAGGAAGGGAATGGGCAGCGACAGCGGTTCGAGGTTGATGCCGGCCATGGCCATGAAGCCCAGGCCCCAGATCGACGACAGCGCGATGCCCAGCAGCGGCAGCGCGATGCCATAGAGGCGGCGGAAATACACGATCAGCAGCGTTGCCAGCAGCGCCAGCGTCCACGCCAGGATCTGCACGATCTGGTCGAGGTAGGTATAGACCCAGCCGGTCAGCACCGGATTGCCGGTCACGTGCACCTTGTGGCCGTCGCGCGCCAGCGTGTCGCGCACCTTCTGCAGCGCGGCGAAGGTTTCGACGTAGTCGAGCTCGCTCTCGTTGAGCTGCGCCTTGATCAGCGCCGCCTTGAAATCCGGCGACACCATCAGACCGAACAGGTTGGGATTGGCGATCACGTCGCGCTGCATCTGCGCAAGTTCGTCCGCCGAATAGGTCTTCGCCGGGTCGTAGTAGGGCTGCGACACGAAGCTGCCCTCGGGCGACAGGAACACCTTGCGCGCGGTACGGTGGGTCAGCGAGGACACCAGGTTGTGGTTCACGCTGGGCAGGTTGTCCACGCCCTGCGTGGCTTCATGCACAAGTTTCAGCGTGTCGTTGTTGAAGATCGTGCCCTGCTCGACCTCGATCGCCATCACGATCATGTTGGCGCCGCCGAAGTTCTCCTTGATGCGGTTGTAGGTCTGGATGTAGCTGTGCTCCTGCGGCAGCAGATCCGAGAAGTCGGAATAGATGCGCAGCTTGGGCAGCGCGGCGGCGAACACCAGCGTTGCCAGGAAGATCAGGCTGAGCACGATCTTCGGGTTGGCGAAGATCCACTCTTCGGCCTTGTGCAGCGAGTGGGTGATGGACTTGCGGATCGGGGCGATCATTTCGCTGCTCCGGGTTTGGATGAGCCGCCGTCGGCGACGGCACGCAGCAGGCCGCCAGGCCCGCCGATCAGAAGGGTGTTGTTCGCGGCGACCGAGGTGCCGGCCGCGAGCGGGACCGGCCGGGCGTCCGGGTAGGCCACGGCCACCCATTCCTCGCCCTGCAGACGCACCACCGCGCCACCGGCGCCGACCGCGTGCGGTGCGCCCGCGTGCACGAAGATGCGATACAGCGGTGCGCCGGCCCGATTCATCTGCGGCGCCCAGGTCAGTCCGCCGTCTGTGGTGTGCACGACCTGCCCGGCCAGACCGCTGACCCAGCCTTCGCTGGCCGACACGAACAGCGCGGCGTACGGGTAGAACTCCTCGGGCAGCGCACCGCGCTTGGCCCAGGTGTGACCGCCGTCCGTCGTGACCACCACGGTGCCGAACTCGCCAGTGGCGAATCCGTTCAGTTCGTCGACCATCTGCACCGTGGTGATCTGCAGGTCTTCCTGCAGGTCGGTCTTGACCCAGCTCTTGCCCTGGTCATCGCTGCGCACGATGAGCGCGCCGGTGCCGGCGACCCACCAGCGGCCCTGACGGTCGCAGTGCACGGCCAGCGCGGTGTGCGGCGCTTCCAGCGGCTGCGCGGTCCAGGCGGACAGCTGGGCGTCGGCCGTCCACAGCTTCCGGTAGAAATCGATGGCGATGAAGCGGCCGTCCGGGCACACGTCCATGCCGGTGATCGACGACGGCCCGGCGATGGGCTGCCGATTCCAGCTGCGGCCGCCGTCTGACGACACCAGCACCGCGCCGCTGCGGGTGCCGGCCGCGACCTTCTCGCCGTGCGCGGCCAGCGCCTGGATGGCGTCGTAACGCTGCACCGGCTTCTGCGCCTCGGCACGCGCCGCCGACAGATCGGGCGCCTGGGTGCAGCCGGTGGCGAACGAAGCGAGCGCAGCGCAGACGGCCAGCGCCCTGAATCCGTGATGGTTCATGTATTTCTCCTCCTTGCCCGGCTCTGCGGCCGGGTCGTCGATTGGGCTGAGTCGTGTGGCGGTGCGCGGCTAGCGCCCGAGGTCCTTTGCGCTGACGCCGCCGATGCCCCAGTGGGACTTCGGCACCTCGACGATCATCACGCGCACCGTTTCACGCGGTGCGCCGACCGCCTCGACCAGCGCCTGCGTCACCTTCTCGATGACGGCGCGCTTCTGGTCCTCGGTCCGGCCTTCGATCAGGTTGATCTGTGCGAATGGCATGGTTCGTTTCTCCTGATGGGCGAAGGGCGGTCAGACGAAGCGGACGCTGGTCGAACCGAGTGACTGGATGCGCAGGCTCACGCTGTCGCCGGCCGCAACGGCGACCGCCTCGGTGATGCCACCGGACAGGATGAGCGTGCCGGCCGGGATCTCCTCGCCGCGCCGGCCGAGCATGTTGGCCAGCATCGCGATCGCCGCCGCCGGGTGGCCGAGCACTGCTGCACCGGCGCCGAGCGCCACCGGCTGGCCGTTCTTCTCAAGCACGACGCCCAGCGTGCGCAGGTCCAGGCCTTCGACCGGCGTGGCGGTACCGCCGACCACGAAGCGCGACGACGAGCAGTTGTCGGCGACCACGCTCTTCAGGTCGAACTTGAAGTCGCGGTAGCGCGAATCGATGATTTCGATCGCCGGCACCACGAAGTCGGTGGCGGCGAGCACCGCGGCGATGTGGCAGCCCGGGCCCCGCAGCGGCGCCTTGGTGACGAAGGCGATCTCCGGCTCGACCTTGGGGTGGATGAGCTTCTTGGTGTCGATGTCGCCGCCGTCGGCGACCGCGAAGTCATCGACCAGGAAGCCGAACACCGGGTCTTCGACGCCCATCTGCTTCATCTTGGCGCGTGAGGTGAGCCCCGCCTTCAGGCCGACGATGCGTGCGCCGCGCGCCAGCTTGCGGGCGCGTATCGCGTCCTGCACCGCATAGGCGTCCTCCCAGTCCATGTCCGGGTGGTCGTCGGTGATCTTGGTGGTGTCGCGGGCTTCCAGCTCGCAGTTTTCGAGGCGCTCGGCGAGCAGCGCAATGGTGGTGCGGTCGAGGTTCATCGTTCAGCCCTCCGCCGCCGCGGTCGCCCGCTCGCGCGCCATCGTGATCGCGGTGTCCTCGATCATGTCCTCCTGACCGCCCACCATGCCGCGGCGACCCAGCTCCATCAGGATGTCGCGCGGCGCGATGCCGTACTTGGCACCGGCGCGCTTGGCGAACAGCAGGAAGGAGGAATAGACGCCGGCATAGCCCAGCGTCAGCGAGTCGCGGTCGATGCGCACCAGGTGTTCCATCATCGGCAGCACCAGGTCTTCCGCCACGTCCATGATGCGGTACAGATCGACGCCGGTTTCGATGCCCATCCGGTTGGCCACCGCGACGAACACCTCCAGCGGCGTGTTGCCGGCGCCGGCGCCCAGACCGTTGGTCGAGCCGTCGATGCGGTTCGCACCGGCCTCGATCGCGGCCAGCGAATTCGACACGCCCATCGACATGTTGTGATGGCCGTGGAAGCCGATCTCGGTTTCAGGCTTCAGCGCCTGGCGCACCGCGCTCACGCGCGCCGTCACGTCGTCCGGCAGCATGTAACCGGCGGAGTCGGTCACATACACGCAGTTGGCGCCGTAGCTTTCCATCAGCTTCGCCTGCGCGACCAGTTTGTCCGGCTCGATCATGTGGGCCATCATCAGGAAGCCCACGGTGTCCATGTCCAGCTTGCGCGCCAGACCGATGTGCTGTTCCGACACGTCGGCTTCGGTGCAGTGGGTGGCAACGCGTATCGTGTGCACACCCAGTTCGTGTGCCATGCGCAGGTGATCGACGGTGCCGATTCCCGGCAGCAGCAGCGCCGACACCTTGGTGTTCTTCATCGCCGGAATGACGGTGGAGAGGTACTCCTCGTCGGTGTGCAGCGGAAAGCCGTAATTGACCGAGGCGCCACCGAGGCCGTCGCCGTGCGTCACCTCGATCAGCGGCATGCCCGCCTCGTCGAGGCCGCGCGCGACCGCCAGCATCTGGTCCAGCGTGATCTGGTGACGCTTCGGATGCATGCCGTCGCGCAGCGTGTTGTCGTGCAGCGTGACCTTCTTGCCCTTGAGATTCATGGTCGTGTCCTTTGCGCTCAAGCGGGGACGGGCTCGAGCGAGAGCGAGCCGTTCAGGATTTCTTCGGCGAACATCTCGGCCGTGCGCGCGGCGGCGGCGGTCATGATGTCGAGATTGCCGGCGTACTTCGGCAGGTAGTCGCCGAGGCCGGCGACTTCCATGAAGATGGATACGCGGTGGGTGTCCATGTCGATCACCGGGCCATTGACCAGGCGGTAGCCCGGCACGTAGGCCTGCACCTGGCGGATCATGTCCTGCACCGATTCCTCGATCTCGGCCGCGCGCGGCGCCGATTCGGTAATGCAGTGGATGGTGTCGCGCATGATCAGCGGCGGCTCGGCCGGATTGATCACGATGATGGCCTTGCCCTTCGCCGCGCCGCCGACACGCTCGATGGCGCCCGAGGTGGTGCGGGTGAATTCGTCGATGTTCTTGCGCGTACCCGGACCGACCGAGCGGCTGGACACGGTGGCGACGATCTCTCCGTAGCTCACCGGCTGCACGCGACTCACCGCCGCCACCATGGGGATGGTGGCCTGGCCACCGCAGGTGACCATGTTCACGTTCATCTCGCGCTTGCCGACGTGTTCCTTCAGGTTCACCGGTGGCACACAGAAGGGGCCGATGGCCGCTGGCGTGAGGTCGATCATCATCACGCCCAGCGCATTGAGCTTGCGCGAGTTCTCTGCATGCACGTAGGCACTGGTCGCGTCGAAGGCGATCTGGATGCCGTCCGCCTTCACGTGCGGCAGCAGGCCGTCGACGCCATCGCTGGTGGTCTTGATGCCCATGTCGCGCGCACGCGCCAGACCTTCCGACGCCGGGTCGATGCCGACCATCCAGACCGGTTCCAGTACCGGGCTGCGCTTCAGCTTGTAGAGCAGATCGGTGCCGATGTTGCCGGGCCCGATCAGCGCGCATTTGATCTTGTTCATGCGGGGATGTCCTCGTCTCCGGCGGCGTGCTTGCCGGCCGACCAGCCGGTGTTCGCGAGCACGCTGCCAGCGGTTTGAAGGGGCTCGGACTCAAGCGTCGTTGCCAGGGAATCGTTCCAGCGATTGAAGAAGCCGAAGAGCGCGATCACGCCGAGCAGCTCGACGATCTGGCCCTCGTTCCAGTGCGCACGCAGGCCGGCGAACAGTTCGTCCGTCACGTCGTTCGGCTGGCTCGCCGCGGCCAGCGCGAAATCGAGCGCCACGCGTTCGGCGTCGGAGAAAAGCGGGCTGCTGCGGTAGTCGGCGATGGCCGCCATCTTTTCCGCGGCCACACCGTGGCGCAGCGCACTGGTGGCAGTGTGCGCACGGCAGTAAAGGCAGCCGGCCGCCATGCTGGCGACGTGACCGATCAGGCGCTTGAAGCCCAGATCGACCTCGCCCGCCGGGTCGTACACACCGCGGCTCAGCGCGATCAGGCCCTTCGCCAGCGCCGGCCGGTACGCCATCGTGCGCAGGCTGTTCGGCACGAAGCCGAGCGTGCGCTCGAAGAAGGCGAAGTCGGCCGCCATGTCCGGCGTAGACTCGATCGGCAGGGGCGCGATGCGTGCCATGGCGTCGGTCCTAGACGAAACGCACCGAACAGCCGCCGAGGCCGCCGATGGCGATGCGCAGGCTGTCGCCCGCCTTGACCGGAATGAGGGCGGCGAGCGATCCGGACAGGATCACTTCGCCCGCCTTGAGCGGAATGCCGAGACGGCCCAGCGTGTTGGCGAGCCAGACCACGGCATTGACCGGATGGCCGAGGGCGGCTGCACCGGCGCCGGTGCCGACGATGTCGCCGTTCAGCTCCAGCACCATGCCGCACAGGCCGAGGTCGAGATTGCGCGGCGACACCGCGCGGTCGCCGAGCACGAACACGCCGCAGGAGGCGTTGTCGGCCACCGTGTCCTGGATGCGGATCTTCCAGTCGGTGATGCGCGAATCGACGATCTCGAAACAGGGCATCACGCACTCGGTGGCGCGCAGCACGTCGGCGCCGGTAACGCCGGGGCCCATGATGTCGTGCTTCAGGATGAAGGCGATCTCGCCTTCGGCGCGTGGCTGGATCAGCGAGTTCGCGGCAATCGATTCGCCCTCGTTGTAGATCATGCCGTCAAGCAGGTAGCCGAAGTCCGGCTGGTGCACGTTCAGCATGTTCTGCACGACTTTCGAGGTGACGCCGATCTTCTTGCCGACGATGCGCTCGCCCGCATCCAGCCGGCGCGAAATCATGCGCTGCTGGATGTGGTAGGCATCCTCGATCGTGATGTCCGGCTCGCGGCTGGTCAGCGGTGCCACCGTTTCGCGGGTCGTGAGCGCGGCGTACAGCTCGTCGCCGTACTGCTGGATCTTGTCGGCTTGCATCATCATCTGCTCCGTATCGTTATTGACCGCGCCGCGCCGCCCGCCGGGCCGCCCCAAGGGCGAGCGCAGCCCCCTTGGGGGGCAGCGAGCGGAGTGAGCGTGGGGGTCTCATTCGTTTAGGAAGTCGCCCACCAGGCGCGCGAAGCGGGCCGCGTGCTCGATCTGCGTCCAGTGGCCGCACTTGCCGTACACGTGCAGTTGCGCGTTCGGTATCCACTGCGCCAGCGTGAGCGAGGTATCGAGCGGGATGACCAGGTCTTCGCGGCCGTGGATCACCAGTGTTTCGTGCGGCAGCGCCTTGATGTCTTCCGCGCGGCTGGCCATCGCATCGACCCAGCGCTGGCGCGGTGCCGGGAACATGGCGGCGAAGGATTCCTGGAAGCCCGGGCGGATGGTCGCCTCGTAGCGCAGCTTCGCCAGGTCGTCGTTGGCCAGCGAGCGGTCGTAGGCGAACAGGTCGAGCAGGCCGCGCATCGTTTCGATCGACGGCGTGTAACCCCACACCGCGTCGAGCGCCGGCGTGATGTCGAAGCGCACGCCGACGCTGCCCATGAGCACCAGGCGGCGGATGCGGTGCGGGTGACGGATGGCGACCTGGAGTGCCAGACCGCCACCGAAGCTGTTGCCGACCAGATCGGCCTGTTCGATGCCGAGCGCGTCCAGCATGCCGATGGCCTGGGCGACCCAGGTGTCCATGTCGTAGCGGAGATCCGGGCGGCGCTCGGTGTAGCCGAAGCCGGCCATGTCCGGCGCGATCACGCGGGCGCGTTCGGCCAGAGACGGCATGACCAGTCGCCAGTTCGCCCAGGCACTGACACCGGGGCCGGAGCCGTGCAGCATCAGCACCGGAAAGCCGCTGCCCAGGTCGTGATAGTTGGTGGTGATGCCGGCGGCGACGATGCTGCGGGCGACTTCGGGGTTGAGCGGTGCATTCATGTCGTCAGTCCTCACAGCTTCACGCATACGTTCTTCAGCTCGGTGTAGAACTCGAGCGAATGCACGCCGCCTTCGCGGCCGATACCCGACTGCTTGGCGCCGCCGAAAGGCGTGCGCAGGTCGCGCAGGAACCAGGAGTTCACCCACACCAGACCGGTGTCGAGCGCGGCGGCGACGCGATGGCCACGGGTGATGTCGGTGGTCCACACCGAGGCGGCGAGGCCGTAGTTGGTGTCGTTGGCCATGCGGATCGCATCCTCTTCGCGGTCGAAGGGCGCGATGTGGCAGCAGGGGCCGAAGATTTCCTCGCGCACGACGGCGGCGGTTTCGGGCAGACCGGTCCAGATGGTCGGTTGCACCCAGGCGCCGTCGGCCAGTTCGCCCGGCATGTCCGGTACGCCGCCGCCGGTGACGACGGTGGCGCCCTCTTCCACCGCGCGGCGGTAGTAGGACAGCACCTTCTGTCTGTGCTCGGCGGAGATCAGCGGCCCCATGCCGGTGGCGTCATTCTCCGGCCGACCCATGACCAGCGCCTCGGCGCCCTGCTTCAACGCGGCAACGAAGCGCTCGAAGATCGGGCGCTCGACATAGACGCGTTCGGTCCCGAGGCAGACCTGACCGCAGTTGGCGAAGGCCGAGCGCAGCGTGCCGGCGATGGCGGCATCGAAGTCGCAGTCGGCGAACACGATGGCCGGGTTCTTGCCGCCCATTTCCAGCGATACCGGCCGGGCGCCGCCGGCGGCCGCCTTCATGATGGCTTCGCCGGTGCGCGTCTCGCCGGTGAAGGTGATGGCATTGACGCCCGGGTGGGTGGTCAGGAATTCGCCGGCCGAATCCGGGCCGAAACCATGCACCACGTTGTAGACGCCGGCCGGCACGCCGACCGCGTTCATTACCTCACCGAGCAGGGTCGCGGTCTGCGGCGTCTCTTCCGACGGCTTTACCACCACGGTGTTGCCGCAGGCCAGCGCCGGACCCACCTTCCAGGTCATCAGCAGCAGCGGCAGGTTCCACGGACACACGACGCCGACCACGCCGACCGGCTTGCGCAGCGCGTAATTGATCGCGCCTCGGCCGTCCGGGGTCGCCATTTCGAAGAACTCGCCTGGCACGTTCTTGACCACGTCGGCGAAGATCGTGAAGTTGGCGGCACCGCGCGGGATGTCGAGGTGGCTGGCCAGGCTGACCGGCTTGCCGGTGTCGGCCACTTCCGCGGCGACGAAGTCGTCGAAACGGCGGTTGATTTCATTGGCGACCGCGTACAGCAGTTCGGTGCGCTCGGTCACCGTCATGCGGCCCCACGGGCCTTCGAGCGCGGCACGCGCTGCGGCGACCGCGGCATTCACCTCGTCGCGCCCGGCTTCGCTGACCGAGGCGATGACGCGGTTGTCCAGCGGCGAGCGCTTGTCGAAGCGGCGGCCTTCGCGGCCGGCGACGAACTCGCCGTTGATGAAGTGGCTGATCTGTTTCATCGATCTCTTTCTTGTGGGAGCGGCGCGTCAGCGCGCCGGGGTCAAATCGAGCGCAGCGAGTGCGGCGCGGGCGCAGTCTTCGTCCTGCGCTTCGGAACCGCCGGAAATGCCGATGCCGCCGATGCGCTCGCCGGCCACCACCAGCGGCAGGCCGCCGCCGAACATGACCATGCGCGGGCGCAGCGGCAGCCCCTGGCGGACCGCGTCGGAATGGGAAGAGAGGGCTGCCGCCCAGTCGCCGGTCGGCAGACCGAAGCTGGCGGCGGTATAGGCCTTGTCGATCGCGATATCGACCGAGTGCAGCGGCGCGCCCGGCATGCGGAGGAAGGACACGAGCTGGCCGGCGCGATCGACCACCGCCGCGTTAACGCAGGCGCCCACGGACGCCGCGTGCGCCACCGCGGCGCTGACCGCCGCCGATGCCGCCTCCCAGCCCACTGTCGATTGCCGTGCTGCCACGTCCATGTCGTCTCCTCCGCGGGGCCGCTGTATCGCGACCTCATGCTCATCGATATTCGATGGACTTAACGATATAAAACGATTATCTCGACGTCAACGTTTTTTCTCGAGATTTTTGGCTTTTCACGGAGAAAGTTCGGAACTAGAATGGCGACATGCCCGCCACAACCCGCGTGGGCATTCAGGGAAACATCAAATGGATCAGCTGATTACCGGCGACTTCCAGGTCAACGGCGACGCCTACGAGCCGAAGACACTGGTCGATGGCGCCTACCGGCAGTTGCGGCGCGACATCATCGAAGGTCGCCACGCACCCGGCGCGAAGCTTCGCGTCGAGCACCTGAAGGACGAGTACGAGGTGGGCGCCGGCACGCTTCGCGAGGCGCTGGCGCTGCTGGTGAGCGATTCACTCGTCGTGGCACAGGGTCAGCGCGGCTTTCGCGTGGCGCCAATTTCGCTGGCCGACCTCGAGGACATCACGCGCACCCGCGTCATGCTGGAGAGCGAGGCGCTGCGGCAGAGCATCGAGAACGGCGACGAAGCGTGGGAAGGCAATCTGGTCAGCGCCTTCCACCTGCTCACCCGGGCCGAGGAAAAGCTGGCCGGCGACCTGGATGGCAGCGTGAACGAGTGGGAAGACCGCAACCGGGTGTTCCACGAAACGCTGATCGGCGCCTGCAACTCGCGCTGGATACGCCACTTCCTGGCCATCCTCTACCGCCAGTCCGAGCGTTATCGCCGCATCTCGGTGCTGAACCGGCCGGTGCCGCAGGACGTGCATGAAGAGCACGAACAGATTTTCAAGGCGGCCATTGCGCGCGACGTCGACGAAGCCTGCCGCCTGCTGTCCGGGCACATCTGGCGGGCCTTCCACACGGTGTCCGCCGTCCCCGAGTTCGCGCAGGAATCGGCAAGCCGCAAGGTTGCGAACGGGCGCTGACGGCGGGCGCAGCCGGATCCCAACCGCCCCGTCGCGGCCAAGGCCGCTCCCACAAGAAGCACTCCTTGTCGGCGGCACGAGCAAGCCTCTTGTGGGAGCGAGCTTGCTCGCGATCTCGGCGGCGATCGACGCACGCGGCGTGCAGCGGCCCTTTCGCGAGCAAGCGCGCTCCCACAAGGACTCGCCCCGTCAGCCCTTTTCCGCCGCCTCCTGCTTCAGCGCCTCGACACTGCGCGCCATCTTGCCGACCACCTTCAGCTTCAGGTCACTGGTCGGATAGATGCGACAGGCAAGCACGCACTGGCGGCGCTCGTCGTCCTCGCTGATCGCGCTGCGGCTCATCACGCCGGCGGTATAGGTGCCGGACAGCACCTCCACCTTGCACACGCCGCAGCCGCCCTGGCGGCAGCCGACCGGGATGCCACGGCCGCCCAGCGCCTCCATGCCGCGCAGCGCGTTCTGCGTGTCCGCACACAGATACTCGCGGCCGATGCCTTCGAGCACGATGCTGTACGAACGCCCCACGATCAGATCTTCCTGAACAGCGGGCTGCGTACCTGCTGCGCGTCGGCCGCCGAGAAGAACTTCTCGGTGTGGATGTCGCGCTCGAACAGCCGCCCCTGCATCAGTGCGTTGATGCAGGCGTCGATCATGACCGGCGGTCCGCACAGATAGGCCTGGTGGCCACGGAAGTCCTCGCGGAAGTGGGCCAGCGCCGCCTCGTGTGCGTAACCGCGGAAGCCCGCCCAGTCGCTGCCCGCCGGTTCGTCCGACAGCGCGGGCACGTAACTGAAGTTCGCGTGCGCCGCCGCCAGTGCGACGAAGTCGTCGTGGTAGTACAGCTCGGCGCGGTTGCGCGCGCCGTACACCAGCGTGATCGGCTGCGCGTAGCCCTTGGCCAGCAGGTCGAGAATCATTGACCGCGGGCTCGACAGCCCGGAGCCGCCGGCCATGAAAATGAGCGGCTTGGCCGCGGACTCGCGCACGAAGAAGCGGCCGTAGGGACCGGACAGCTTCACCCGGTCGCCCGCCTGCAGCGACTCGTGTATCCAGGTGGTGCCGCGGCCGCCGGGCACGATGCGGATGTTCAGCTCGACTTCGTTGCCGTTCGACGGTGCATTGGCCAGCGAGAACGCGCGACTCATGCCGGCTTCGGCGCCGATGTCCAGATTGATGTACTGGCCGGCCTGGAAGTCGATCGGCCGGTCGAGCCGGATGAACAGCCCCTTGATCGTCGGCGTGAGCTGTTCGATGCGGGTCACCGTGCCGTTGAAATCCTCGACCGGAATGTTGCGCGCGTCCGGCTCCTCGTCGATGTCCGCCTCTATCGTCACGTCGCTCTGCAGCCGTGCGCAGCAGGCCAGGGTCTTGCCCTCCTCGCGCTCGAAATCCATCAGCGCGAAGTCGGACGCCTCGCCGTGGTCCACCTCGCCGTCGGTCACCTGCACCTTGCAGGTGGCGCACAGACCGTGACAACAGGCATGCGGCAGCCAGATGCCTGCCCGCAGGCAGGCATCCAGTACCGTCTGGTCGTCCTCGACCTCAAGCGTCTGGCCGAGCGGTTCTATGGTCAGCGCGTAAGCCATCAGCTGCACGATCCCTTGATGCCGGTCAGGCCAGGCGTGCGGAAGCGGATGGCGTCCTTGTGGCCGATGCCGTTCTCCGCCAGCGTGCGGTTGAAATGCGGCACCCACGGCTCGCCGGACTTCATCCACTCCACCTTCGACCAGTCGATCCTGGCCCAGTCCGGGTGATAGCCGTAGGCGCCGGGCAGCACCTTCTCGACGATGTCGCCGAAGCGCATGGTGGGCGGGAAAGGAAAGGTCAGCGGCGCGCAGAACATCAGGTGATCGTCCCAGCCGACGTACACGAGCTGGTTGCCGTGGAAGTTGTCGACCACGTCGCGCGGCACGCCGACGTAATCCTTCACTGCAGCGACTTGCATGTCTTCGTCCCCCTCAGTCGTTGCGCTTGGCCATGCCGCGCCAGGCTTCGAAGTTGCGATGGTCTTCCGAACCTTCGAACTCGCCGTTATCGTGACCGACGTTGAGCCGGTAGTACTCCAGCACCGCGGCCAGCGGATCGAAGCCGGGCGCAGTCGGGTCGGTGCCCTCCGGGAAGCAGTTACCCTGGTAGATCTGGTGCACCGGCAGCCAGGCCTGTACGTACTTCTCCGGCTCGTTGTCGAAGATGTGCTGGCAGTGGTCGGAGCAGAAGTGGTACTTGTTGCCCTTGTAGCTGCGCTCGCGGTAGCAGATCTTCGTCGGGTCGCCAGGCTCGGTGAACAGCATCGGAATCTGGCAGGTCTGACACAGCATGGGCAGCGTCTTGTTGTAGAAACGGTTGCCCTTTTCCTGCTGTTCGCGCCAGAACTCGAAGCGCGGCCGGTAGTACTTGTCGAAGGTGTCCGGGTACTTCTGCGACAGCCACTGCATTTCTTCTTCGGTCGGCATCCAGGTGTGGAAGTCGGTGGCGCCGCTGTAGTTGTAGAAAGCTGACCACACCTGGTGCGACAGGTGCTCCTTCTCCTGGCGGATCTGTTCGGCGCAGGCCGGCATCTTGATGCCGTAGCGGGCGAGGTCCTTGAACAGCGCGCCGCCGTTCTCCTCGAAATAGATTTCCCAGGCTTCCTTCCAGCTCATGACGCGCTTGGGCAGCATGTAGTCCATCATCATCGCGACGATGGACAGCAGGCGCACGCCGCGCCAGCACCACTTGTCTATCCAGCGCTGCATGATGGGCAGGTTGGCCGGGTCCTGCTCGAGGATGAACTTGATGCACTCCAGCCCCAGCGTCATGTGACGCGCTTCGTCCGACTGCGCCGAGAAGCCGAAGGTCATGGTGCCCATGTCGCCGTTGTAGGCCGCACCCGACACGAAAGGCACGAACAGCAGATTGGTCAGCACGTACTCGAAGGAGAAGCCGATCGACACGATGAATTCGAACGGACCGGCGGTGATCGCGTCGTCGAAGAAGCTCTTCGGGACCGACAGGTACCAGACGCGGTCGAACATGTGCGGCGCGTCGTGGAAGCCGTTGTAGTACTTGTTGTAATTCGACAGCGAATGGATCTGCGTCTGCGCGTGGCGCATTTCGTCGATCGCCTGCATCTGGCAGGCGACGCGCGCACCGGCGCCGGGGAAGGCGCGGCCGACGTGGGCGAAGCCACGATGCGCCATGTGCTCGAGCGGCGTCACCGCGGTCAGGAAGATCTTGATCGCGTTCAGGTAGCGCGCGTCGGTCACGCCGAGGTGGCCGTTGCTCTGGCTGTAGGCGTCGATGATGGCGTACAGCTTGCGCTCCTTCTCCGCCTGGTACTTCCAGTAGGCGTCCATAGTCAGCCGGAACGGGTCTTCCCACTTGTCCCAGTCGTGGATCTTGATGCCTTCGTAGTCGGCGTACGGATACACCTTCTCCTTCGGCTGATAGGTGGTGTCCCACGCCAGATCACGGGTCATCAGCGTGTAACGTTCCTTCAGGCCCAGCTTCTTCTTCGGTACCTGCATGTCCATCTGTACTTCTCCTCAATGACGGAGCGGGTGCGGCCTCTGCGGTGGGCCGTCCGTGTCCCGCGTTCTCCCTCGGGTATGACTCAGTCGTTCCAGTGCAGCGTGAATTCGTCGTCGCTTTCGTCGATATGGCCGGACAGCGATATCAGGTGCGTGTGCAGTTCCTGCAGGTCGAAGTCGCGGCCGATCAGTTCGGAGATCGACTCGCGCTTCACCGTCAGGTGACCTTCAGCGTCGATCTTGATCATCGCCGGCGACTCGACCGGCACCGCGTGCGGGTTGTCGGCGAGGATGGATTCGATGATCGGACGCGTGTCGTCGTTGGTCTGCAGCGCGATGAATACCTTGGACATGGCGCGACCTCAGGCCGGCACGCCGCACTTGGCGACGCGGGCCGCGAACTGCGTGGCGAGATCGTCGACCGCCGCGCCGGCACGCTCACCGAGCGCGCTTTGCGCCAGCGGCGTCACGGCCTCCAGCGCGCGCGCCTGCCAGGCGCTGACCCAGCCGCGCACCAGCGCCGCGTTGTCGGGCGATTCGGCGCAGGCGGTCTTGATCTGCGCATCGACCCACTTCGCGGTCTCGGCGTACCACTCGGTCATGAACTGCGTGAGCATGGCGACCGCGGTGCCGCCGCGCAGCGACAGTTCATCCTCGACCAGGGTCTTGTAGAACAGCGGGTACACGAGACCGTCGAGCACCAGGTTCTGCGCGATGAACAGCTCGAACCAGTCCTGCACCACCAGGCAGTCCTCGACATAGCGGCGCAAGCCCTGCCAGTCGGCGGCGTACAGCCAGTGTTCCTTCGCCGTGGCCAGCGACGAGGTGTCGCCGAGCAGCAGGCCGATGCGCGTCAGGTACTGGGCGATGGCCAGGTTGTCCATCGCGTGGAACATGCAGGGCTGGGTGATCGCCGTGCCGTAGCCGTAGGCGCAGATGGACGAGTTGTTCATGTTGGCGCCCCAGGCCACATGACGCAGCGGCAGCAGCATGTCGAGCGCCAGCCGGCGCACGTCCTCGGTCAGCAGCGCACCGAGGTTGCGCGACTCGACGAAGTCGAAGTTCGATTCGGCGGTGTCCTGCTGGCGCGCGCGCGCCAGCGTCCAGGCGCCGTAGTAGTACTGGCGAGGGTCCTTGAACGCGTACCAGTCCTTCATCGTGAGCCGGGTGCGCGAGGCGTCGAAGATTTCGCGGTCCGGGTCCCAGGTCGGGCGGTAGTGGAAGTTGGCGGTCGGCTGCAGGTCGAAAGTGCCTTCCTGATAGCGCGATGCGGGCTTGTCGCCGAAGCGCCGCGCGATATGCCCGTAGGTCTGTCGCTGCGGCTTGATTGATACGGTACGCAGATCGATCTGCATGCCTGTCTCCTCTGGTGTGTTCTTGTTCCGTCGTACCCGCGCTCACCGCGAGTCGCTGTTCAGTACATCGTCGAGTCGTGCCGACAGCGGCGAGTGCGGACCGGCATCGCTGCCGGGCTGACCGCCGGCGCCATCGAGCACGACCACGTCCTGCGCCGCGCAGAATTCGTCGAAAGCGGCGCGCGTGAGCATCATTTCGGCGAACAACTCCGGCTCGCCGAGTGCGAAATCGAACTCGACGAAGCCGTCGTCACGCTCGCCAGTGACACGCACGAACTTGCGGAAGGGATCGAATGCCGACGCCATGACGCTCACCTCAGGTGTGCACGTTGAGGAAGGCCTCGTTCAGCTTGCGGTCGTGATAGAAGATCGCCCGCCCGAGGTCTTCCACCATCCACGTGATGACCGGCTTGTCCGGGTAATAGATGTAGCCGCCAGCGAACACTTCGTTGCGGTTGCCCGACGGGTCGAAGAAATAGATGGTCGCGCCGCGCGTGATGCCGTGCCGCGTCGGCCCGATGTCCAGCGACACGTCGTGCTTCGAGATCAGGTCCGCCGCGCGCAGCACGTCGTTCCAGGTGTCGAGAATGAAGGAGCAGTGGTGGAAGCGACCCTTCTCCGGGTTGCGGATGAAGGCGATGTCGTGCGGTTTCGTTGAACAGGTCAGGAACACGCCCACCATCACGTCACCGGCCATCACCTGTTCGGCGATGGTGAAGCCCAGCACCTCGGTGAACAGCTTCACCACGCCATCGACGTCGTCGCCGTACAGCAGGCAATGGTCGAAGCGGGTCGGCTGCATGCCCACCAGGCCGTCCGGCCACGGGTCCGGGTTCACGTCCGGCAGGCCGTTGCCCACCTTGTCCTTGGTCGCGAACAGTTCGATCGCGTGCCCGGTCGGCACCGTGAAGCGGAAGCGGCGGCCGGTATGCAGATGTTCGCCGGCCGGTATCCATTGCAGGTCGGTCGCCAGACGGCTGCCTTCGACTTCGGCGGCCAGCCTGTCCAGCGTGTCCTCGCTGTCAACGCGGAAACCCATGTAGTCCATGCCCGGAGCATCCGCCTTGCGCAGCACCACGCTGTGGTGGTCGTGTTCGTCCCAGGCCTTGAAATACACCCGACCCTGAGCATCCCGCCCGGTCTCGATCAGGCCCAGTACCTGCCCGTAATGCTTTACCGCGGCTTCCAGGTCCGTCACGCGTAGCGCGACATGACCCGGGCGCAGCACGCCCGTCATCGGCATTTCTCCGTCCTCCTTTGTTGTGTGGTGCGTGCTGCGGCGCACCAGCGGTTCGGAAAGGCAGGAAGCAGGAGAGCCCTTGCCGAAACACCGGATGCAGCCGTCAGCCGCACCCTCTCCTATCCAAGAAGCGTGCCATACTCGATAATCAACAAAAATCTCGATATTTGGCGGTTTTGGGCGGGCGAGAGTACAGTCCTCTCGTCCACTGCTTGATGAGTTGATGAAGCACCCGAAGAGGTGTTCACCAACTGATGAACGCGTCAGGCGGAAGAAGACCGGCCACTCGGGTCACCCGGCATCACGGAAGAAGCCGGACCGGCTCGCAGGAGGTCGAACAGGCGCTGCGGCGCAACATCGGCACGCCGGCCTGGCGTGACCGGCACCGGTCTGGAGGAGGCACGGGCAATGGGTACGATCAAATACCCGCACAACAGCGATCTGCGTCGGCTGGTCAGGTTCTCGGCCGACGACGGACTGATCTGGCTGGCGGAAAACCGCATGCTGCTGATGCATTGCGTCGCCATGTCGGCGCTGCGCGCGCAGCTCATCAGGTCGGTCGGGCCGGAATCGGCGCGCCGCATCCTGACCCGCATGGGCTACGAATCCGGCATGCGCGACGCCGAACTGGCGCGCACGATACGGCCGGACCAGAACCCGATCGAATCCTTCTTCGTCGGCCCGCAGTTGCACATGCTGGAAGGCAGCGTGCAGGTGACGCCGGTGCACATCCATATCGATGTGCGCAGCGGCGAGTTCGACGGCGAATTCCTGTGGGAGCACTCGTGGGAAGCCGAATTCCATCTGCGCGAATTCGGTCAGGCCGCCGACCCGGTGTGCTGGATGCAGATCGGCTACGCCTCGGGCTACACCTCGGCCTTCATGGGCCGCATGGTGCTGTACAAGGAAACCGAGTGCGCCTGCTGTGGCGCCAACCACTGCCGCATCGTCGGCAAGCCGGTCGAGGAATGGGAGGACGGCGAACAGTACGCCCGCTATTTCGAGCCGGAGAACCGCATCGCCCACCTGCCCCCGGCCGCCTGGGCCGGTGTCGCCCAGCGCGACGACAAGGTCGATGCGCCGACCCCGCCCGACCTGATCGGCAGTTCGGCCAGCTTCCGCCGCGCCTATGAACTGATGCTGCGCGCCGCCGGCACCACGGTGACCGTGCTGCTGCTGGGCGAGACCGGCGTCGGCAAGGAACGCTTCGCCCGCGTGCTGCACCAGATGAGTCCGCGCAAGGACGCGCCCTTCGTCGCGGTCAATTGCGCCGCCATCCCGAACGACCTGATCGAATCCGAACTGTTCGGCGTCGAGAAGGGCGCCTTCACCGGCGCCCACGCCTCACGCGCCGGCAAGTTCGAGCGCGCCGAAGGCGGCACGCTGTTCCTCGACGAGATCGGCGAAATGCCGCTCGCCGCCCAGGCCAAGCTGCTGCGCGCGCTGCAGGAAGGCGAGATCGAGCGGCTCGGCGACGAGCGCACGCGCAAGGTGAATGTGCGCGTGGTGGCCGCCACCAACGTCGATCTGGCGCAGGCGGTGAAGGAAGGCCGCTTCCGGCCCGACCTGTACTACCGGGTGCATGTATATCCGATACACATCCCGCCGCTGCGCGACCGGCTGGCCGACCTGCGCCTGCTGGTCGATACGCTGGTGGCGAAATTCAACCGGGCCCACGGCAAGCATGTGCAGGGCGTGTCGGACAAGGGCTTCCAGGCGCTGCACGCCCACCACTGGCCGGGCAATGTGCGCGAACTGGAAAACGTGATCGAGCGTGGCGTGGTGCTGGCGCCGCAGCAGGGCTGGATCGAGGCGCACCACCTCTTCCTGTCTCTGGAAGCGGTGCTGGCACGCGAATCCGGCATTTCCGCCTGCGGCAAGCTGGAAGAAGGCTGCGGCGACACGGTGCGCGAACATCTGGTGGAGCAGATCCTGCGCAGCGGCATTCCGCTGGAGGAGCTGGAACAGCAGCTGATGAAGGCCTGCGTCGATCAGGAGGGCGGCAATATCGCCCGCGCCGCGCGCCGGCTCGGCATGTCGCGGCCCAAGCTCAGTTACCGGCTGCAGCGCAGCGAAGGCGAGACCGAAGCGGCGGACTCCTGAGCCGGCACGCTCAGAGCAGCTGGAAAGCCAGGATGGCGACGATGGTCGGCGGCAGCGCGGTCACGAACAGGCCCAGGGGATTGATCGCCTCGTCGTCGAAATGGCCGCGCAGGATCGCGAAACCGGCCGGATTGGGCGCGTTGGCGATCACCGTCAGCCCACCGCCGGTCACGGCACCGGCTACCAGCGAGTACTTGAAGGCCTCGTCCGTGCCCTCGACCAGCGAACCGAGGTAGGTCAGTGCGGCGTTGTCGGTGATCGCGGTCAGCGCGGTGGCGCCGAAGTAGAGCGCCGTGCTGTCCATGCCGGTCAGCGCGGCCTGCAGCCACCCCTGCTGCAGCGCCCCCAGCGTGACCAGGCCGGCGAGGAAGAAGCCCACCATCAGACCCTCGCGCAGCATCAGCCGGTCGTGGTAGTGCCGGTAGGCCTCGGCCACACCGAGGAAGAGCAGGAACAGTCCGACGAACACCACCGGATGGTGCGCGAAGTAAACGATGCCGGCGAGAAACAACACGTGCAGAAGCATCAGTGAGCGCGGCACGGTGCGGTCGCTGTTGCGCGTATCCACATGCAGCGACTTCAGCTCGCGCGCGAACAGCAGCGTTGCCACGCCGGCGTTGACGAACACGGCGATCGCCGACTTCCAGCCGAAGTGGCCGAGCATGTACCACATGTCCCAGTTCCACTTGCCGGCCACCATCAGCACCGGCGGCGCGGCGAAATGCGTGAGCGTGCCGCCGATCGACACATTCACGAACAGCGCGCCCAGGGTGACGTACTTCAGGCGGTGCGAAATCTTCCGGCTGTAGACGTTGTCGCGCAGCATCAGCGCCGCCAGCGTCATCGCCGCCGGCTCGGTGATGAAGGAGCCGAGCAGCGGAAGCACGGACAGGCAGACGAAATGGAAGGCGACGCTGTCGGGCGCCGGGATGTAGCGCGCCAGCATGCGAGCGCCCGCCTTGCACAGTTCGAGCACCGGCCGGCTGGCCGCCACCACCATGATGACGAACACGAAGGCCGGCTCGGTGTAGTCCAGCGCTTCCAGATAGCCGGCCGCACTGCCGGCACCACCGGTGAGCGCCATGAAGGCCAGCAGCACGAAGGCCCAGAAGCCGAACACCACTTCGACCTCGCCGAGCAGATGCCAGATGCCGGCGCGACCGGGCTGCAGATGTGCGAGGTGCTCGAAATACCGGGTCAGGAAGGTGTGTGCGACGGCGACCGCGAACAGCGCAGTGCCGACCGTCTGGAGCGTGCCCGGAGTCATCGGGAGTCCTTGCTTCGGCTGGGTTGGAATGAAGGCGCGCGCAGGCGTCGTGCGGTGACGCCGGGAGCTGCCTTGGTCGGGGTGCTCATGCGACGGTGTGCCGCAGCAGCTGCAGGCATTCGACGGTCGAGGCAAGATCGGCGGCGAGATAGTCGTCGTCGGTGCGCAGCAGCGGGTCCGCCCCCAGATCGAGCAACAGGGCCAGCATCGCGTGCCTGCCGCTCGACGCGCAGTACATCAGCGTGGTGGCACCGGTGTCGTTGCGGTTGTCGAGGTCTATGCCGGCGCCGGCCAGCGCGCGCACGACATCGACGTTGCCGCCGACACAGGCCAGCCACAGCGCGTTGTTGCCGTCGGCGTTGCGGCAGCCGACGTCGGCGCCGGCCGCCAGCAGTTCGTCCACCAGTGCCGCCTCGCCGTCGAGCGCGGCGCGCATCAGCGGCGTCAGTCCGTGCGCGATCGCGCCATCGAGATTGCGCGGGTCGAAGCCATTCGATTCGATCAGCGCGCGCAGCGCCGGCGATGCGTCCGGCGGCAGCGCACAGCCGTCGCGGCCGACCGCCAGCCGGTCGAGCGCATTGGCCAGCGGCGCGTGGCCACCATCGACGCTGTACACCTCGGCGTAGCGGAAATCGCTGAAGCGCTCGGCCCAGCTCTGGCTCGCGTTGCCGTGATAGCAGTAGATGAGCACCGGCGTCGGCCGCGCCACGGTCTGCAGCACATCGCCGAACACGGCGTCGCTCAGGTGGCGTGCGCCGTCGATGTGGCTGCGCTCGAAACTGGCGCGGTCGCGCGTATCGAACAGCGCCAGCGCCGGCAGCCGGCCGCTGCGGTGGCGGGCGATCACGTCGGCCGCCTGAGCGGCGGAAATGCGGCGGTAGGTCGTGCTCACTGTTCAGCCCTCCGGCCGATGCGCCGACGTCCTGACGGACCTCATGCGGCCATCGGCTCCTGTTCGGCGCCCGCGTAGGCAGGCGTGGTTTCGATGCGAGCGTCGTCGATGGCACGCCCCATCGTGAAGTGATAGATCGTTCGGAAGCGCTCGTCTTCGAGGCCGAGCAGCTCGTGCACCGCGTCGTCGAAGAAGCAACCGATGCCGGTGCCGCGCAGCCCCAGCGCTTCGGCTTCGGCATAGAGCTGCTGGCCGATCAGGCCGGCCTGACGGTGCAGCGCGCGGTAGGCGGCCGGCGATGCTTCAAGTGCGGCATCGAATTCGCACAGCATGCCGAGCGCGAAACACGAGGTCGATGCGATGTCCTGATGGCAGTGCAGGCTGCGCGCCAGCCGGGCCAGCGCGGCCGGCGCCATCGTCGCGAGCAGTCGCAGGTCGCTGCGCAGTCCGTCGACCGGCGTCAGCGGATACAGCGGCGCCAGCAGCGGCAGCACGCCACCGTCCGCCGGACCGCGCGGCAGCAGATAGACGCCGGGCGCTACCCCCGCGACCCGGTGCACGAACAGCAGCAGATCGATCCGGCGCTCGTCGGGCAGTGCGTCCCAGGGTGCGGCGCGGCAGGGCCGAAGACGCTCCAGCACGCCGTCGAATTCGTCGCGCGTCATCATGTGTCGGCCGTCGAAACGCTGCGCACTGCGCCGGCCGAGCAGCACATGACCGACCGAGCGGCCGCACGGCGCCGCCACCGCGCGCGACTGCGCCGGCAGCTCACCGCGCGGCAGCGCATCGCGCGTCGCCTCGGCGATGTCGTCGATCACCGGCCAGCGGTACATCGGATGCGCGTCTATCGTGCTCGCGCGCCCGTGCCAGCGCTCGACCGTGCGCACCGGCAGCGGCCCGGGCAGATGGCCGATGCCGACCCCGAACAGCAGTTCGGCCTCTTCCACTTCGGTGGCCTGGTCACGCCGCGCCGGGAAATCGGGCAGGCGATCCAGCCCCAATGCAGCCGCCAGCAGATCAACGCGTACCGGCTGCACGGCGAGCGACCAGCCGAGCACGGCCGCCGCGTTGCGCAGTGCGGCCGTCGCGTGGCCGACGTCGAGCTGGCAGTAGCGGAAGGCGCGTTCGCCGTACTTCCATGCCTCGCGCCACATGACCGAACTGAGCGCGAGGTGCAGGCCGGGCGCGCCACCGGGCTCGAAGGCGGCGCGCAGTTCCAGCGCGTGCACTTCGGGCAGGTAGTGCCAGAGGCCATCCTCCAGCCCCGGCACGCCGACTGCGAACAGCCAGCCCTCGACCGGGTGCAGATTGCCGCTGGACGGATTGGCGCGCACCGCCCAGCGGTCGGGCCCGGTCGACTTCCAGGCGGTCAGGCCGAGAGCCAGATGCAGCAGCGCACCCAGTGCGGACAACGTGCAGGGCAAGGGCGGCAGACCGGTGTCGAGCATGCGCCAGTCCAGACGCAAGCGGGCGGTGACCGGACTGTCGTCGTCGGTGGCCAGCGGCAACGCCACCCGCGGCGCGCCTTCGTAGTGGCGGAACGGTGATGGCTGCGCATCCCAGTCCAGCGTTTCCGGGCCGGCAGCGTAGCCGGCAAAGCGGTGGATGGTGCGACGGTGGTAATCACGCACGCGGCTGCGTGCGCGCACGGCTTCATTCGTCATCGTCGTCATCGGCACCGTTGCGCCGCGGCACCGTTTCCGGGTCGCAGATGATGGGGCGATAGATTTCGATGCGGTCGCCCGGTCGCAGCGCAGCGTCCTTCTTCACCACCTTGCCGAACACGCCCACCTTGGCCCTGTCGATGTCGATGTCCGGACAGCGTTCGAGTATTCCGGAGCGCAGGATGCCTTCGGACACCGTGCAGCCGTCCGGCACCTCCACCTGCATCCACACACGGTCGGTCGGCCCGACCCACGCCACGCCTATCTTCATCGCGTCGCCCTCATCCAGTCGTCATTGCGCAGCCGGCGCCGGCACGCCAGCCGGCTGCCGCGATTCCGACCAGTGCTGCAGACGGCGCCGCGCGGCGATCAGCAGCCCCAGCACGAGGAAGCCGCCGGGCGGCAGGATCATGAACAGCGCCCCGGCGTCCGCCACCTTCGTTTCGAGAAAGGCGAACTGCGGACCGAGCAGCAGCGACGCGCCCGCGAACAGCGTGCCGGCACCGGTCACCTCGCGCACCGCGCCCATCAGCGTCAGCGCCAGCGTGAAGCCCAGCCCGGTGGCCAGCCCGTCGAACGCCGACAGCGCCACCGCGTGACGCGACGCAAAGGCCTCGGCCCGACCGAGCACCGCGCAGTTCACGACGATGAGCGCGATGAAGATGCCGAGCACCTTGTACAGGTCGTGGAACCAGGCGTTCAGACACAGATCGACCAGCGTCACCATGCCGGCGATGAGCACGATGAACACCGGGATGCGGACCTCGTCGCTGACCCAGTGCCGCAGCGACGAGATGAGCACGTTCGACATCAGCAGCACGGCGGTCGTCGCCAGCCCCATGCCGAGTCCGTTGGTCGCGCTGCTGGTCACCGCCATGGTCGGGCACAGGCCCAGCATCTGGCCGAGCACCGCGTTGTTGTCCCATACGCCGTCACGCATGACGGCCTTCACGTTCGGGCTGTCGCTCATCACTGTCCTCCTCCGGCGGGCGCCGCGTCGCCGATCAGCTCGGCCCGGTGTGCGGCGAAGAATTCAAGTCCCTTCCTGACCGTACCGACCACCGCACGCGGCGTGATGGTCGCGCCGGCGAACTGGTCGAACACGCCACCGTCCTTCTTCACCGCCCAGCGGGCCGGCTCCGGCTGCTGCAGCGACTTGCCGTCGAAGGAGCGTATCCAGTCGTTGCGTGCGACTTCTATCTTGTCGCCCAGACCCGGCGTCTCGGTGTGCTTGGTCACGCGCACGCCGACCACGCGGCCGTCGACGTCGACCGCCATCAGCAGCACGATGCGGCCGCCATAGCCGTTGCCCGACATTTCGTACAGCACCGCCCGCAGCGCGCCGCCCTTGCGCGCCCGATGCACGGTCAGCGCAGCGCCGTCGGGGCCGGCCAGCTGCTGCGTATCGGTCAGCAGATTGTTGTCCGCGTAGCCGGCCGGCAGGATCTGTTCCAGCTGCTGACGGGTGTCGTCGGCAGCCGCCTGTTCGATGCGCTCGGCGGTCGCGCTGTGACTGAACGCGAGCACCGCGGTGGTCACCAGCATCACCACACCGAGCGACAGGCCGGGAAACCAGACGGTATCGGGTAGGCGTCGTTCGCTCATCGCGGAAGCTCCTGCACGCGTCGCGCCGGCAGCGACTTGCCACGGATGCTGCGGCCGAATATGCGTGGCCGCGCCCACAGGTCGAACACCGGGGTCACCGCATTCATCAGCAGCACGGCGAAACCCACGCCCTCGGGATAGCCGCCCCAGGTGCGGATCAGCCAGGTCAGCAGGCCGGCGCCGAGGGCGAATATCCACTGCCCGAACGGTGCGCTGGGCGAGGTGACGTAGTCGGTCGCGATGAAGAAGGCGCCGAGCATCGCGCCGCCCGACAGCAGGTGGGCCAGCGGCGGCAGATAGTGGTCGGGCGCAATGCCATGTGCGATCGCCGCCGGCAGGCACAGGCCGGCCAGGAAACCGAGCGGTATGCGCAGGCCGATCACGCGTTTGGCCACCAGGAACAGTCCGCCCAGCAGCACCCACAGCGACGCGGTCTCGCCGAGGCTGCCGGCGCGTTCGCCGGACGCGCCCTGAGCGGTGGCGAAGCCGGACATCGCCTCGGCCAGTACCGTGCCGCGTCCCAGCTCCGTCTTCACGTTGCCGAGCAGCGAAGCGCTGGTGTAGGCGTCGGGCACGCCACCTGACAGGCCGATGTGCACCGCCTGCATCAGATCTGTACCCTGGCTCAGCATCTGCGGATTGACCCACTGCGTCATCAGCACCGGGAAGGACACCAGCAGCACGGTGCGCCCGACCATGGCCGGGTTGAACACGTTACAGCCGAGACCGCCGAACACCTGCTTGGCGATCACGATGGCGATGACGCCGCCCAACGCGCCCAGCCACCAGGGCGCCCACGGCGGCATCGACAACGCCAGCAGCCACCCGGTCAGTGCCGCCGAGCCGTCGAACAGCACCGGCATGACGCGCCGCCCGGCCCAGCGCAGGCACAGCGCCTCCGACAGCACGCAGGACAGCACGGTCACGGCCCACAGGCAGAAGGCCGGCCAGCCGAACTGCCAGAAGCCGGCCAGCGTGGCCGGCAGCAGCGCCAGCATGACCAGGCCCATGATCTGGCCGCTGGTGCGCGAAGCCACCGCATGCGGTGACGCATGTATGGGGGTGTTCATGCGGTGGTCTCCTTGCGGGCCGCTTCGGCGGCGGCCGCCGCCGCCGTGCGTTCGGCCTTGCGCCGGGCGTGTGCCTCGGCCTTCTCGCGCGCTTCCTGCTCGACGCGGGCAGCGCGCGCCTCGGTCAGTTCACGCACCCGGTCGAGCTTGCGGCCCTCGCGCTCACGCGCCCACAGCTCGCCCTTGCCGTGGTTGAAGTACTGCACCAGCGGAATGCGCGACGGGCAAACGAAGCCGCAGGCACCGCAGGTGAGGCAGTCGCCCAGGCCGATGTCCTCGGCGCGGCCCAGTTCGTTGGCGTGGATGAGCGCCGCCATGTCCAGCGGCATCAGCCCGACCGGACAGGCACTCACGCAGCTGCCGCAGCGTATGCAGGCGCTCGGTTCGCGCTCGCCGACCTCGGCGGCAGTCAGCGCCAGCGCGCCGCTCGATCCCTTGACCACCGGCGTGTCGATGTCCGGCACGCCGACGCCCATCATCGGACCGCCGACCACCACCCGCGCCGGCGCGCCACGCAGACCGCCGCAGCGTTCGAACAGCCAGGACAGCGGCGTACCCAGACGCACACGCAGATTGCGCGGCGCCGTCACCGCGCCGCCAGCCACGGTGACCACGCGTTCGGTCAGTGGCTCGCCGTAGCGCAGCGCGCGCTGCACGGCGTAGGCGGTGCCCACGTTGTGCACGACGATGCCGACGTCGGCGGCGCGACCGTCGGCCGGCGCCTCGATGCCGGTCAGCGTCTGGATAAGCTGGCGGTCAGCGCCCATCGGGTAGCGGCTGGGAATGCGCACCACCGACACCTCGGGGAAGGGGTGGGCGGCCACCTTCATCGCCGCAATCGCCTCCGGCTTGTTGTCCTCGATGCCCACCAGCACGCGCTGTGCGCCGGTCGATCGCATGATCAGGCGTGCGCCCTCGATGATGTCGGCCGCGCATTCCTGCATCAGCCGGTCGTCGCAGGACAGATAGGGCTCGCATTCGCTGCCGTTCAGGATGACGGTGTCGATCTGGCTGCGCCGTCCCAGCTCCAGCTTGACCGCCGACGGAAAGCTAGCGCCGCCGAGA
Source organism: Methyloversatilis sp. NSM2 (assembly GCF_038066675.1). NCBI lineage: Bacteria > Pseudomonadati > Pseudomonadota > Betaproteobacteria > Nitrosomonadales > Sterolibacteriaceae > Methyloversatilis > Methyloversatilis sp. NSM2. Next base: position 30,249 of record NZ_JBBUKV010000017.1, on the reverse strand, counting down.
CCGACGATGCCCGCTGCGGCAACGCGGCGCGTTATCTCGTCCGGCGCCAGCGTGATCGGGTAGGGCTCGGCGTGCCGCTCCGTCCATTGATCCAGCCCGTCGGGATGCAGCGTGATTGCCGGCCCCCCCAGACCGGCCGGATGCGCCATCGAGGCTTCGCCGATGGCGGTGATGACGCCGGAGGTCGGTGCGTGCAGCGGCGCCGAAATGCGCCCTCCGGCTTCTGCGATCAGCTGGCCGCGCAACACGGTGTCGCCGATCTTCACCACCGGCCGGGCCGGTGCACCGGAGTGCTGCGACAGCGGGATCACCAGCGCCGGCGGCAGTCCAGCGTCGACGATATCCAGTGTCGCCGCGGGAAACTTATGGCTGTCAGGATGCACGCCCCAGCGCTGGAGCAGGCGGCGTATCGGCGGAATGACGATGTGTGCCATGGCTCAGGCCGCCAGCGCCGGTTTCGGCATCACCCAGGTACCCACCGTCAGCGGCAGCGGCTGCATCGTGATGGCGCCGGTCGGGCACTTCTCGGCGCACTGGTTGCAACCGGTGCAGGCGTCCTCGAACACGCCGTGCAACTGCTTCATCGCGCCGATGATGGCGTCCGACGGACACAGCCGGTAGCACTTGGTACAGCCTATGCACAGCGCGTCCTCGATCACCGCGATCAAGGGCACGTCATCGACCTCGTCGGCGTCGAGCGCGATGCCCAGGTGCTCGGCGATGGCCAGCGCCACCACCTTGCCGCCCGGCGGGCAGCAGGTCGGCGACGCGGTGCCGGCGACGATGGCCTCGGCCGCACCGGCGCAGCCCGGAAAGCCGCACTGGCCGCAGTTGGCGGCCGGCAGCATGTCCTCGACCTCCTTCACCCGGCTGTCGCCTTCGACGGCAAAGCGCCGGGCCGCCACACCGAGCACGATGCCGAGCCCGGAGCCGATCGCAGTCAGACTCATGACCGCGGTAATCATCTGTTCCATCGCGCTACCTCCCGTTCGGTGCGGCGCATCAGCCGCCGCCTGCCGGCACCAGGCCGGTGAAACCCATGAAAGCCAGCGCCAGCAGGCTGGCCGTGATGAAAGCGACCGGCGGTCCGGCGAAGGTCTGCGGCACGCGCATCAGCGCCAGTCGTTCGCGCAGGCCGGCGAACAGGATCATCACCAGCGTGAAGCCGGCACCCGAGCCGAAGCCGCCGAGCACGCTCATGCCGAGGCCATGACCGGCCTGCGCGTTGAGCAGCGGAATGCCGAGCACCGCACAGTTGGTGGTGATCAGCGGCAGATAGATGCCGAGCACGCGGTGCAGGTCGGGCAGCGTCTTGTGCATGGCCATTTCGACGAACTGCACGACGGCGGCGATGACCACGATGTAGGCGAGGATGCGCAGGTAGCCGAGCCCGAAAGGCAGCAGCAAGGCGTGTTCGAGCGCCCAGGCGGCCATCGCCGACAGCGTCATCACGAAGGTGGTGGCCAGACCCATGCCGAAGGCGCTGTCGATCTTCTTCGACACGCCCATGAAGGGGCACAGTCCGAGAAAGCGGACCAGCACCACGTTATTGACCAGCACCAGGCCGATCAGGGTCATCAACACTTCGCTCATGGCGACCTCCTGACCGGCCTCAATGCATGCGCTGTGCCAGATGACGTCGTCACGGGTGGTGAGTGCCCGGCGCGGCGAGCCGCTGCTGTTGTGATCGCACGCGACCCGCCCCCGCGCGTACACGTGCGCATGCATGCGTGCGCGGCGACCGCGTCGGCAACGCGACAAACTCGACAGGCGCTGTCGCGACAGCCGGACATGCGTCGGTCGAAAATCCACAAGTGGTTGATCCAGATCAATTTTCAAAACCGGCCCGCAACTTGCTGAGAGGGATGCAACCCCCTCATGCAGGAGAAGCCGACATGAATCGCCCGATCTATCTGGACTACGCCGCCACCACCCCGGTCGACCCGCGTGTGGTGGGCAAGATGATGCCCTGGCTGTTCGACAACTTCGGCAATCCGGCCAGCCGCTCGCACGCCTATGGCTGGGCGGCGGAGGAAGCCGTCGAACTGGCGCGCGAACAGGTGGCCGCGCTGATCGGTGCCGATCCGCGCGAAATCGTCTGGACCTCTGGCGCGACCGAGTCGAACAACCTGGCGATCAAGGGCGCGATGCAGTTCCACGCCGACCGCGGCAGGCACGTGGTGACCCTGAAGACCGAGCACAAGTCGGTGCTCGACACGGTGCGCGAACTGGAACGCAGCGGCTGCGAAGTGACACTGCTCGACGTGCAGGAGAACGGCCTGCTCGACATCGAGGCCTTCCGCGCCGCGCTGCGGCCCGACACCGTGCTCGCCTCGGTCATGTACGTGAACAACGAGACCGGCGTCATCCAGGACATCGCCGCGCTGGGCGCGATCTGCCGTGAGAAGGGCGTGCTGTTCCACGTCGATGGCGCGCAGGCCACCGGCAAGGTGGCCTTCGACCTGGACGAACTGCCGGTCGACATGATGTCGCTGTCGGCGCACAAGACCTACGGCCCGAAAGGCATCGGCGCGCTCTACGTGTGCCGCAAGCCGCGCGTGCGCATCGACGCCATCATCCACGGCGGCGGCCACGAGCGGGGCATGCGCTCGGGCACGCTGCCGACACACCAGATCGTCGGCATGGGCGAAGCCTACTGGCTCACGCGCGAGAACATGGGCGCCGAGAACGAACGCATCCGCATGCTGCGCGACCGCCTGCTGAACGGGCTGAGCACGCTCGACCAGGTGTTCGTCAATGGCGACATGGAACGTCGCGTACCGCACAACCTGAACATCAGCTTCAACTTCGTCGAAGGCGAATCGCTGCTGATGGGCATGAAGGACATCGCGGTGTCGTCCGGTTCGGCCTGTACCTCGGCCAGCCTGGAACCGTCCTACGTGCTGCGCGCGATGGGCCGCAGCGACGAACTGGCGCACAGCTCCATCCGCTTCTCGATCGGCCGCTTCACCACGCAGCAGGAGGTGGACTCGGCAATCGAGCAGGTGTCGACCGCGGTGCGCAAGCTGCGCGAACTGTCGCCGCTGTGGGACATGCACAGCGCCGGTATCGATCTGTCGACCGTCCAGTGGGCTGCCCACTGAAGGTCACCCTTCCACACTGACTTTGCGGAGAACCACCATGGCATACAGCGACAAGGTGCTCGATCACTACGACAACCCGCGCAACGTCGGGTCCTATGCGGCGGACGACGAAGGCGTCGGCACCGGCATGGTCGGCGCCCCGGCCTGCGGCGACGTGATGCGGCTGCAGATCAAGGTCGGCGCCAACGGCATCATCGAGGACGCCAAGTTCAAGACCTACGGCTGCGGCTCGGCCATCGCATCGAGCTCGCTCGTGACCGAGTGGGTCAAGGGCAAGACGCTGGACGAGGCACTGGCGATCAAGAACACCGAAATCGCCGAAGAACTGGCGCTGCCGCCGGTGAAGATCCACTGCTCCATCCTCGCCGAGGACGCGATCAAGGCCGCCGTGGCCGACTACCGCACCCGGCAGACCGCCCCCGACACCGTCGAAGCCGCCTGAAAGGACACGCCATGAGTTCGCTTGCCGAAAGTACCGTCGCCCCGGCCACCACCCTGCCCCTGCCCTCGCCGATCAAGTTCTGCGAAGCCGCCGCGGCAAAGGTCGCCGACCTGATCGCCGAAGAAGGCAACCCGGCGCTGAAGCTACGCGTCTATGTCACCGGCGGTGGCTGTTCCGGCTTCCAGTACGGTTTCGCCTTCGAGGAAGGCGTCAACGAGGACGACACGCCCATCGTCACCGACGGCGTCACGCTGCTGGTCGATCCGATGAGCATGCAGTACCTGATGGGCGCCGAGATCGACTTCGAGGACGGTCTGGAAGGCTCGCGCTTCGTCATCCGCAACCCGAACGCGACCTCGTCCTGCGGCTGCGGCAGCTCCTTCTCGATGTGAGGTGACGGACATGACCATCACGCTCAGTGAAGCGGCCGCGCGCCACGTGCAGAAAAGTCTGGTCAAGCGCGGACAGGGCGTCGGCCTGCGTCTCGCGGTCAAGACCAGTGGCTGTTCCGGCCTCGCCTACGCGATCGAGTTCGCCGACGCGCTGCAGCCGGAAGACATCCAGTTCGCCAGCCACGGCGTCACGCTGCTGGTCGACCCGAAAAGTCTGCCCTTCCTCGACGGCACCGAACTCGATTTCGTCCGCGAAGGCCTGAACGAAGGTTTCAAGTTCAACAACCCCAACGTGAAGTCGGCCTGCGGCTGCGGCGAAAGCTTCGGCGTCTGAGCTCGCACCACGCACACCGGAGTACGCCAACATGGCCCTGCTGCAGATCGCCGAACCGGGCATGAGCGCCGCCCCCCACCAGCACAGGCTGGCCGTGGGCATCGACCTGGGCACCACGAACTCGCTGGTCGCGACCGTCGCCAGCGGGCTGTCCCGCGTGCTGCCGGACGACGACGGCCGCATGCTGCTGCCGTCCGTGGTGCGCTATGTCGAGGACGGCATCGTGGTCGGACACGCGGCGCAGTCGGCGCAGACCGAAGACCCCTGCAACACCATCGTTTCGGTCAAGCGCTTCATGGGTCGCTCGCTGGCCGACATCGACGCGTCCGCCACGCCCTATGCACTGGTCGACACGCCGGGCATGGTCAGCCTCGACACCCGCGCTGGCGTGCGCTCCCCGGTCGAGGTGTCGGCCGAAATCCTGCGCACCCTGCGCGACCGGGCTGAGGCCTCGCTCGGCGGCGATCTGGTCGGCGCCGTCATCACCGTACCGGCCTATTTCGACGACGCGCAGCGCCAGGCCACCAAGGACGCGGCGCGTCTGGCCGGCCTCAACGTGCTGCGCCTGCTCAACGAACCTACTGCAGCCGCCATCGCATACGGTCTCGATCGTGCCGCACACGGCACTTTCGCGATTTACGACCTGGGCGGCGGCACGTTCGACATATCGGTCCTGAAGCTGTCCCAGGGCATGTTCGAAGTGCTGGCGACCGCGGGTGATGCCGCGCTCGGCGGCGACGACTTCGACCACCGGATCGCCGACTGGCTGCGGCAGCAACTGGCACTCGCAGCGCCTTCCGCCGGCGAAACGCGCATGATGCTGGCGCGGGCGCGTAGCGCCAAGGAAGCGCTGTCGAGTGCCCCGGTAACAAAGATTTCACTGACGCTCGACGACGGTCGCTGCTTCTCCTTCGACCTGTCGCGCGAGCAGTTCGAACTGCTCACCGGCGACCTGGTAGTACGCAGCATGGCGCCGGTGCGCCGCGCCCTGCGCGATGCCGGGGTCGCCGCCGACGAGGTCGACGGCGTGGTGATGGTCGGCGGCTCGACACGGATGCCGCAGGTGCGCGCCGCGGTACGCAAGCTGTTCGGTCAGGAGCCGCTGACCGATCTCGACCCCGATCAGGTGGTGGCCATCGGTGCCGCCATTCAGGCCGACGTGCTGGCCGGCAACAAACCGGCCGGCGAGGAAAGCTGGCTGCTGCTCGACGTATGCCCGCTGTCGCTCGGTCTGGAAACGATGGGTGGCCTGGTCGAGAAGGTGATTCCGCGCAACTCGACGATACCGGCGGCACGCGCACAGGAATTCACCACCTACAAGGACGGGCAGACCGCGATGGCCATCCATGTCGTGCAGGGCGAGCGCGAACTGGTGAGCGATTGCCGCTCTCTGGCGCGTTTCGAATTGCGCGGCATCCCGCCCATGGTGGCCGGCGCGGCGCGCATCCGCATTACCTTCCAGATCGACGCCGACGGCCTGCTGTCGGTGTCGGCGCGCGAACAGACCAGCGGTGTGGAATCCCATATCGAGGTCAAGCCCTCTTACGGGCTGAGCGACGCGCAGATCGCCGACATGCTGATCGACGCCTACGGCAAGGCCGACAGCGACATGGCCGCACGCATGCTGCGCGAGGCGCAGGTCGAGGCGCGCCGTCTGGTCGACGCCACCGAGGCGGCACTGGCCGAGGATGGTCACGCACTGCTGACGCACGACGAGTTCGTCGCCATACAGGCCGCGATGTATGCACTGGCCGAGGCGCTCGAAGCCGGCGACGACAGCACGAAGCTCAAGCTGCTGAGCGAGGCGCTGAATGCCGCCACCACCGAGTTCGCCGGCCTGCGCATGAACGCCGGCATACGGCGCGCACTGTCGGGCACCCGCGTGTCGGAGCTGCAATCGTGAGCACGCTCACCGTACTGCCGCATCCGCAGCTATGCCCGGACGGCGCCCGCATCGAGGTTGCCGCCGGCACCTCGATCTGCGACGCGCTGCTGGCGCACGACATCGCGATCGAGCACGCCTGCGAGAAGGTCGCCGCCTGTTCGACCTGCCACGTCTATGTGCGCGCCGGCGCCGCCTCGCTCAACGAAGCGGACGACGACGAGGAAGATCAGCTCGACGACGCCTGGGGCGTTCAGCCCGCCTCCCGCCTCGCCTGCTGCGCCCGCCTCGGCAGCGCCGACGTCACCATCGAACTGCCGCTGCACACGCGCAACCTCGCGCGCGAGTAAGCAGCCCCCTGCCAGCAAGGGTTCTGTGGGAGGGGTCTTCTGACCCCGACAGCAGCCTGGATCGAAGCCGGCGAACCTCAGCGGCCGCATCGCGGCCAAGGCCGCTCCCACAAAGGCATGCCCTGTCGGTGGCACGAGCGAGGGTTCTGTGGGAAGGGTCTTCCGACCCCGATAGCAGCCTGGATCGAAGCAGACGAACCGCAGCGGCCGCATCGCGGCCAAGGCCGCTCCCACAAAAGCATGCCCTGTCGGTGGCACGAGCGAGGGTTCTGTGGGAAGGGTCTTCCGACCCCGACAGCAGCCTGGATCGAAGCAGACGAACCGCAGCGGCCGCATCGCGGCCAAGGCCGCTCCCACAAAATATTCCCTGTCGACGGCACGGGCGAGGGTTCTGTGGGAGGGGTCTTCCGACCCCGACAGCAGCCTGGATCGAAGCCGGCGGACCGCAACGGCCGCATCGCAGCCTGTATCGAAAACCCAAGGCAGAGCACCTGTTGCAAACGGGACATTCACGACAGCCTCGCCACGGGCGACGGACATGTCGCATGCGCGACATCGTGACACGCGCGAAACCTCCATCAACATCAATCACTTGCATCCCGCCATTACCGTGGCACAGCGCTTGCTGAATGCTCTGCAGGAGGTCCGACGACATGGCAGCCGCATTCATCATCAACGACACCACGCTGCGCGACGGCGAGCAGACGGCCGGCGTGGCCTTCACCGCCGACGAGAAGTGCGCGATTGCGGACGCCCTCGATCAGGCCGGTGTACCGGAGATGGAAATCGGCATCCCGGCCATGGGCGCTGCCGAGATCGACGTGATCGAACGCATCGCGACACTCGGCCTGAACGCGCGACTGATGGTGTGGGCGCGCATGACGGACAGCGACCTCAAAGCCGCGCTGCGCTGCCCGGTGGACATCGTGCATATGTCGCTGCCGGTGTCGGACCTGCAGATCGCCGGCAAGCTGCGGCGCAACCGCGACTGGGTAATCGAGCAGATCCGTCCGCACGTCGAGCGCGCACTCGATGCCGGCGTCGAGGTGAGCGTCGGCATGGAAGACGCATCGCGCGGCGACATCGACTTCCTCTGTCGCGTCGCGGAAGAGGCGCAGATGGCCGGCGCACGCCGCATCCGCATCGCCGACACGCTGGGCATACTCGACCCCTTCGGCACCTATGTGCTGGTGTCGCAGCTGCGCCGGGCGGTCGATCTCGAAATCGAGATGCACGCGCACAACGACCTCGGCCTGGCCACCGCCAACACGCTGGCCGCCTTCCGCGCTGGCGCGACGCACGCCAACACGACAGTGAATGGCCTCGGCGAACGCGCCGGCAACGCGCCGCTGGAAGAGGTGGTGATGGCGCTGCGCCACATCCACGGCATCGACAGTGGCGTCTCGTCGCAGTCGCTGCTGCCGATCTCGCGCCTGGTCGAACGTGCCTCCGGGCGCGCCATCGCCGCCAACAAGAGCATCGTCGGCGACGCCGTGTTCACGCATGAGTCCGGCATCCACGTCGATGGCCTGATCAAGAATCCGCGCAACTACCAGAGCTTCGACCCGGCCGAACTGGGGCGCGCCCATCGTCTGGTGCTGGGCAAGCATTCGGGCTCGCACGCCGTGCTGGAAGCCTGTGCGCGGCTCGGGCTGTATCCGTCCGACGTGGAGGTCGCGCACATCATCGAGCGCATCCGCGCCTACGCGACGGCCAACAAGCAGTCGCCGGATGCCACGCAACTGAAGGCCTTCTACCTCGAAGCGGCGCAGCCGCTGCCGGAGGCGTCATGAGCGGCGAACAGGGCACGGCGGGCGCGCTGTCGCCGGCCCCAGCAGCCGTACCCGGGCTGTTCGCGATGCTGCGCGAGGACGTGAACTGCGTGTTCGACCGCGACCCGGCGGCGCGCAACAAGCTCGAACTGCTCACCATCTATCCGGGCATACAGGCGCTGGTGGCGCACCGCTTCGCGCACGCGATGTGGCGGCGCGGTCTGCGCTACCTGCCTCGCCTGCTGTCCTTCCTGTCGCGCCTGCTCACCAATGTCGACATCCACCCGGGCGCGCGCATCGGCCGCCGTTTCTTCATCGACCACGGCGCCTGTGTCGTGATCGGCGAGACGGCGGAGATCGGCGACGACGTGACGCTGTACCACGGCGTCACGCTGGGCGGCACGACCTGGAATCCGGGCAAGCGTCACCCGACGCTGAGCGACGGCGTCGTGGTCGGCGCCGGCGCCAAGATACTTGGACCGATCACCGTCGGCGAGCGCGCGCGCGTCGCCGCCAACTCGGTGGTGATCGAGGACGTGACGCCCGGCATGACCGTGGTGGGCATCCCCGGCCGCATGGTGCTGCCGAAGAGCCAGCGCCGCATCACCGCCGGCGGCATCGATCTCGACCACCACCAGATGCCGGACCCGGTGGGCAAGGCCATCGCCTGCCTGCTCGAACGCATCGCCGACCTCGAGCGCGACGTCGTGCGCCTGGCCGGCGAGCGCAGCACCGCCCAGGGCATCTGCAGCGACTGCGACGACACCTGTTCCCAACCCGCTTTCGACGGCAGCACCCACGCGGCCGCCGCACACATAGGAGTGACCCGTCATGGATGATCTGACCCAGCGCCTGGCCAAGCTGTCGTCGGCCGAAGATTTCCTCGAGTTCTTTGCGCTGCCCTTCGACCAGGGTGTCGTCAACGTGAACCGCCTGCACATCCTGAAGCGCTTCTACCAGTACCTGCGCAGCGAGAAAGGTCTGGCCGACGGCGACGAGGGCGTGGTCTATGCGCGCTACCGCGGCCTGCTGTCGCGCGCCTATGAGGACTTCGTGAAATCCACACCGGCGCAGGAAAAGGTGTTCAAGGTGTTCCAGGAAGCGGACGGTCAGCAGCGCGTGTCGCTCGACAGCCTGCGCGCCACGCTGCCCTCGGTCGCCTGAGCGGGAGGACACACCATGCACGACAGCGACATGTTCCTTGCCAGCGTCAACGCGCTCGAAAGCGAAGCGGCGCTGCATTACGAAAAGGCTGCTCGGCACGCGCTCGATGCGGGCGACACCGAGCTCGAAGCCTTCTTCCACAATCTGGCCGAGCTGGCGCGCATGGAGGCGCACGAGGCGCTGTCCGGCAAGCCGCTGCCGGTGGCCGCCAACCTGCCGCGCATCCGGCCGATCGAGATCGAGAAGCCGCGCACCGCCGTGAAGGTGATCAGCGACGAAATGCTCGACCTGCACATGGCGCTTGAACGTGCGCTGGACCTGAAGCGGCGCAGCCACAGCTACTACGCAATGATGGCCATCCTCGCGCCCGACCCCGGCCTGCGCAAGATGGCGCGCGCCTTCGAGCACGACGACGCGGCCCATCTCGGCGAGATCGAACGCTGGATCGCCCGCCTCACCGCCTGACCCCCATCCGGAGAACCGCACCATGCCGAAGCCGCAGAAACACGTTTTCGTCTGTTCGCAGCAACGCCCGCCGGGCCACCCGCGCGGCTCCTGTGCGCACAAGGGCGGCACCGAGGTGCTGCAGACCTTCTGGGCGGAACTGCAGAAGCGCAACTGCTTCGACCGCGTCGCCATCACCTACTCCGGCTGCCTTGGCCCGTGCGACCAGGGCATCAATGTCGTGGTCTATCCGGACGCGGTGATGTACTCGAACGTGAGCAAGGACGACGTCGGCGAAATCTTCGACAGCCACCTGCTCGGCGGCGCGCCGGTCGAGCGCCTCTTGGCACCGGAGATGGTCTGGTGAATCTGTTTACCGGCGAAACGTCGGACGAGTACTTCGGCGGCACGGTGCCGCAGTCGGTGCGCCGCCTGTTCGACGAGGCGGCCGGCGCGCCGCCGCAGCGCATCGAGGCGCTGCTGTGGACGGCGCAGGCGAGCGCACCGGAATGTCTGCCGGTGTACTACCTGCTGTACAAGTTCCACGCCGGTCGCCGGCAGTTCGATCTGGCCGAGAAGGCCGCCACCCGCGGCATCACGGTGGCCGGCCGGCAGGCCGGGCTGGACGCCGACTGGCGTCGCGTGCAGCCCGGCGACGCCGATTTCGCCGCCACCGGCCCGGCGCGCTTCTGGCTGTTTAGCCTGAAGGCGCTGGCTTTCATCTGCCTGCGCAGCGGTCGCAGCGACGATGCGCGCGCGCTGGTCGAGCACATCGGCCGTCTGGATCCGACGCACGGTCTCGGCGGCGAAGTGATCGCCTCGCTGCTCGACGGCAGCACCGGCGCACGCTGATCAGCGCGCAAACACCAGACAGCGGTTGTTGGCCGGCATCTCCTCGTCGGCACGCAGCGACAGCCCGGCCAGCCGCGCCAGCGCCTCCACCGTTTCGAAGTCGCGTATGCCGCGATGCGGCGCACCCTCGCGCAGCGAGCGATCGAAGGCCGCGTTGCTGTCGCTGGTGAAACGGCCGCCGTAGTTGAACGGGCCGTAGATGACAAGCGTGGCCGACGGCGCGAGCACCGTCGGCAGCGCGGCGAACATCTTCTCGACTTCGTGCCAGGCCATGATGTGCAGCGTGTTGGCGGTGAACACCGCATCGAAATGCGCGACCGGCCAGCGGCCGCAGACGTCGAGTTCGAACGGCGGCGGCGTGTTCGGCAGCGCCGCCTCGTCCAGCCACATGCGCAGACCGGGCAGCGCGTCGGCGCGCTCGCTGCACTGCCACTGCAGGTACGGCAGTGCAGCGGCGAAATGCACCGCGTGCTGGCCGGTTCCGCTGCCGATCTCCAGTACCTGACGATGCCCGGCGAAATGCACGCGCAGGCGTTCGAGAATGACGTCGCGGTTGCGCTCGCACGACGGCGCGAACGGCTTTTCGGTCAGTGAAGGATTCATCTGCGCACTTTCGCATGAAGCAGCACGTCGCGCGGCTCGGGCGACAGATTGGGGTGCAGGATATAGCGGCCGAGCCGCGCCTCCAGCGGCAGGCCGGCGCGCGCCAGCGTGCGCGACGAACGTTCGTTGTCGGCATCGCAGACGGCATCCACGCGGCACACCGCCGCATGACTGAATGCTTCCTCCACCAGCGCCTGCAGCACCTCGCAAGCCAGCCCCTGCCCCCACAGACGGCGCGCCAGCGCGAAGCCCAGGCGCAGCGCGTGGCCCTGGCCGATCAGCTGGAACAGCCCGCCGGCCTCGCCGTCGTCGGCCAGCAGCACCCAGCTGCGGGCGACGTCGCGCTGCCAGCGCGCGAGCTCGTGCGAAATCTGCCGGCGCGTCTGCGTCAGTTCGGTATGCGTGGTCCAGCCAAGATAGCGCGTCACCTCGGCATCGCCGCTGATGCCGGCGAACAGCGCCGGCGCGTCGCCGGGCTGCGGCTTGCGCAGCCGGCAACGCACGGTGCGCAGTTCTTCCGGCCAGGCACTCATCGTCGGCTCATCACCGGCTCAAGGCGCGCGCAGCGCACGCTGCAGCACGCAGGCGATGTGCTCGCCCTCGCGCTGCGCGCCGTCGCGTATCTGGTGGCGGCAGCTGCTGCCATTGGCGATCAGCAGCGCGTCGGCCTCGAGCGCGCGCACCGCCGGCAGCAGCGCCAGCTCGGCCATGCGCATCGACATGTCGTGATGTTCCGCCTCGAAGCCGAAACTGCCGGCCATGCCGCAACAGCCGGATTCGATGAAATGGCTGTCCAGCCCGCGCACCAGTCCAAGCACCTTGCGCATCGCCTTCATCGCGCCGAAGGCCTTCTGGTGACAGTGGCCGTGCACTGCGGCGCGCGTGCCCGCCGGCAGCTGCAGGTCAAGCGCCAGCCGTTTGGCGTCGTGCTCGCGGGCGATGAACTCCTCGAACAGCAGCGCCGCCTTCGCCACCGGTGCCACGCGCTCACCGAGGCCCAGCGCGTGATACTCGTCGCGCAGCATCAGCAGACAGGACGGCTCCAGCCCGATCACCGGCATGCCGCGTTCGACCAGCGGCGCCAGTGCGTCGAGCAGACGGCCGGCTTCGCGTCGTGCGTCGGCGACCAGGCCCTGCGACAGCCAGGTGCGGCCGCAGCACAGCGGCGCTTCGCCGGCGGCAGGACGCACCACATGCACGCGACAGCCGGCGGCCACCAGCACATCGACCGCCGCTTCGGCGATCGCCGGATCGATGCGATTGGAGAAGGTGTCGACCAGCAGCGCCACCTCGCGCCCGCCCTCCGCACCGTAAGCCGGCAGCGTGTGCGGCGCGAGAAAGGGCCGCGCCGCGATGCGCGGCAGCGAACGCCGGCGGGCAATGCCGCTCACGCGTTCGATCAGCGCCCCCATCCCGGGCACTGTAGTGGCGAGCTGCCACGGCCGCTGCAGCCCGCGCATCAGCCCGAGCCAGCGCGGCAGCGTGGCGAACAGCCGCTCGCGCAGCGGCACCCGCCCCTGCGCCCGCCAGCGCTGGGCGCGCGCCTCCGTGCGCAGCAGTGCCATGTCGGTTCCGTTCGGGCACTCCCGCTTGCAGCCCTTGCAGCCGACGCACAGATCCATCGCCGCCGCCAGTTCGGCGCCGACGAAAGGATGCGTGCCCAGTTCGCCGTTCAGCGCCGCCTTCAGCGTCTGTGCGCGGTGGAAGGTCGAATGCACCGGATCGCCGGTGACGCGGAAGCTCGGGCACATGACGCCGTTGCCGTCGCGCTGGCACTGGCGGTTGCCGATGCACACCGACGCCGCCTTGCCGAAGCTGCCACCCTGCGCCGGCAGTTGCGCATAGGCGTCGCCGGCGCCGTAGCTGTCGTAGGCCGACCAATCGAGTTCTGTCTGCACTGTCGCTTCTCCGTCTGACGACGACTCCGTGCAAGACCGGTGCCAAGCCGCCCGCCCCGGACCTGTTCTTGCTTTTAGCGGATATCGATACCGAAACGGAGACCCGCCATGCCTCTGCACGACTTTCACTGTCGCAAATGCGACAAGACCTTCGAACGCCTGGTGCGAAGCGACACGCAGATCGTCTGCCCGGCCTGCGGCAGCGATCAGGTGGACAAGCTGCTGTCGGCACCCCAACCGCCGGGCCGCAGCAAAGCCATCATCGCGGCCGGCCGCGCGGCGGCGGCGCGCGAAGGGCACTTCAGCAACTACTCGGCGGCGGAGCGGGCGAAGGTGAAGTAGAGGCGGTGCCGGCAGTCCTGGGCGGCCTCAGCCGGCCGCTATCGCGAACACGCTCGCTCCCGAGAACCCTCCCTGGAAGCCCCTCGGGCGCGCTGTCGTGGGAGCGAGCTTGCTCGCGATGCAGCCTGTGCAGCGCGACCGCCTCGCTTCCAACTACCACAGTGGTCAGGTACTCAGTCCTCCGGACCGAAGCACACCGCGTAGTCGGTGCACACGCCGCAGCTGGGCGCCTTGCAGACGCGGATCTGCTCACGCTCGCACAGCTGCTTGTAGAGGAATTTCTTCCACTTCATGTCCTGCGTATTGCGCTCGGCCAGCGAGGTGAAGCGGCCGTGCATCAGTTCGGACAGCATGGCGGCGCGCCAGCAGGCGGCGTGTTTCCGATACGTCGATGCCGCACAGCGCTAGCGGTCGAGCTACCCCAAGGTGTGCACGTGGGCGACGCCTTGGCCCTGATCGCCCGCAAGATCGCGCGGTCCGCCGAAGATGTCGCCGCCGGCGAAGAAGTGCGAGACACGATGCCGGCCAGGCCTTGTCGCGTGGACTGAACGATCGTCCCCAACGGCACCATCGAATCGAGGCTAGGAGACTGACTCTGGGAGCCGCCATGAGGACAGGGTTATCGGAATGCCGAGGTGCGGTTCCGACCTGTCGCCGTGCAATGTAGATATCCGGTGCACGCCTCTCGGAGCGCCCACGGGCATGTCAGCACACCTCCATCGCACCTCTGGAAATGTCAGGCTTTGACATCGCCTGATATATTCGTGCCTCCCATTTTTTAGGTTTCAGCCAATGGGCATGAACGTGAACCTCACGCCCCAACTGGAAGAGATGGTGCGAGCAAAGGTCAGTTCCGGCATGTATACCTCGGCAAGTGAGGTTGTGCGAGAAGCGCTTCGTCTCATGCAGGAGCAGGACCGCTTGCGACAGGTCAAGCTGGAACAACTTCGTCGCGACAGCCGCAACAGTCTGAAAAACGGTTCGAGCGAACCTATGGATGCCCCCGCTCTACAGGGGGACGCGCGCACCGGGAAGACGGCCAAATTGAAAGCGGCTGCACGGCACGACAAGAAATGAACACCCCACATAACGAAAGCACGCTGGCGACCTCGCCCGGAGCGGGAACTACACGCCCATGAACGCCGTAGAAATCGAACAAGCGATTACGGACCTTGCGGAGCGGCCCTTTGATCCTGCCGAGTTTCCGTACGCCTTCCTTGAAGCCTTCGGCAACAAGGAAACGACCCTCAAGCGACTGCGCGCCGGCGCGTCCAACAAGTCCGACTTGGGCGGTGTTCTCCAAACCAACAACATCCACATCCTGACTTGCGATGCAGGGCAGGTCACGCAATCGCTGGCCGCGCTCAAAGCCAGCCCGGCCAGCACCAAGGCCAAGGCCCGGTTCATCCTGGCCACCGACGGCGCGGACTTCGAGGCCGAAGACCTGATCAGCGGCGACACGGTTGCCTGCGCCTTCAAAGACTTCCCGGACCACTTCGGTTTCTTCCTGCCGCTGGCGGGCATCACCACTGTCCGGCAGATCAGTGAAAACGCCTTCGACATCCGGGCGACCAGCCGCCTGAACCGGCTCTACCTCGAACTCTTGAAGGACAACCCCGCCTGGAGCCAGGCAGAGCGCCGCCACGACATGAACCACTTCATGGCGCGGCTCATCTTCTGTTTCTTCGCTGAAGACACCAACATCTTCGTCGGCAAGGGCTTCACCGAGACCGTGGCACAGATGAGCGCCAAGGACTCGTCCAACACCCACGAAGTCATCAGCACCCTGTTCCGTGCCATGAACACGCGGGCCGAGGACCGAGCCGAAGCCGGCATTCCCCGCTGGGCGGAGCACTTCCCCTACGTCAACGGGCAGCTGTTCTCCGGCAACGACGACGTGCCCCGCTTCAGCCGGATCGCGCGTTCGTACCTGTTGCACGTTGGAGGACTGGACTGGACCAAGATCAACCCCGATATCTTCGGCTCGATGATCCAGGCCGTGGCCGAGGACGAGGAGCGCGGCGAGCTGGGCATGCACTACACCAGCGTGCCCAACATCCTCAAGGTGCTCAACCCGCTGTTTCTTGACGACCTGCGCACCAAGCTGGAAGAGGCGGGTGACAACCCGCGCACGCTGCTGAACCTGCGCAAGCGCATGGCCAAGATACGTGTGTTCGACCCCGCCTGCGGCTCGGGCAACTTCCTCGTGATTGCCTACAAAGAGATGCGCGCCATCGAAGCCGAGATCAACCGACGGCGTGGCGAGGCGGATCGCGCGTCGGACATCCCACTCACGAATTTTCGTGGGATCGAATTGCGCGACTTCCCCGCAGAGATCGCTCGCCTTGCGTTGATCATCGCCGAATATCAGTGCGATGTGCTGTATCGGGGGCAGAGGTTAGCTTTGGCAGAGTTTTTACCTTTGCGCAATGAGAACTGGATTACTTGCGGAAATTCGCTCCGACTTGACTGGTCGAGCGTTTGTCCGCCCACGGGAACTGGTGTGAAGTTGCAGGCAAATGACCTGTTCGACGCGCCTTTTAATCAAGCTGAAATTGATTTTGAAAATGAAGGTGGAGAGACATACCTTTGTGGCAATCCTCCATATCTCGGCAATAAACTCCAATCGGATGAGCAAAAGTTCGATCTCGCCGCTGTGTTCGATGGTCGTGTCGAAGGCTGGAAATCGTTGGACTATGTTGCCGCTTGGTTAATGAAGGCAGCGGACTACGGTCTAGAGACAAGTGCGGCTTCAGCATTTGTTGTCACGAACTCGGTGTGCCAAGGTCAGCAAGTACCTATCTTGTGGCCCAAGATCTTCGCGACTGGTCACTCAATCGACTTTGCGCACACCTCGTTCAAATGGTCGAACTTGGCTAGCAACAATGCCGGAGTGATCGTGATCATCGTCGGGATTTCAAACAAGTCTAGAGCAAGGCGGCGACTCTACACACCCGGCGAGGGCGATGCCGTTATGGAGCGCATATGTACCAACATCAACCCATATCTCGTGGATGGGCCAAACCTGGTTGTTGAAGCTCGGCGTGATACCCCATCAGACCGGGCCTCAATGCTATTTGGAAATATGCCACGCGATGGTGGCCACCTCCTCATCTCTTACGATGAGAAAATTTCTTTAGCTGACCACGATTCTATTTTTTTTAAGTACTTGAGACGCTTTGTGGGGTCCGAGGACTTCATCCAAGGAAAGCTCCGCTATTGCCTTTGGATCGAACAAGATCAATGGAAGGATGCCCTCCTTTCTCCTACAGTGGCCAAACGTCTTGACGCTGTAAGGGATATGCGCCTTGCAAGTAAGGCAAGCTCAACACGCGACTACGCGAGAGCGCCGTACAGGTTTGTGCAGATTCAAGGAAAAGCTAGGCAGTCAACATTGATCGTCCCGCGTCATAGCTCTGAACATCGTCCGTACCTTCCTGTTGGGCTACTTGACGCAACATCGATCGTTGCCGACAGTGCATTCGCACTATATGACGCTCCCCTTTGGTGCTTGGCGCTTATCGCTTCTCGACTTCATTTGGTTTGGGTCGCCTCTGTCTGTGGAAAACTGAAGACAGACTATCGATACTCGAACACTTTGGGATGGAATACATTCCCTATCCCCATGTTGACTGAGAAAAACAAAGCAGATCTCACGCGGTGTGCAGAAGATATTTTGCTTGCACGAGAGGTGCATTTCCCAGCCACTACAGCCGATCTTTACGACCAAGAATCCATGCCTTCGAACCTGCGTATGGCGCATGAGCATAACGACGAGGTGCTTGAGCGGATTTATATCGGTCGCAGGTTTCGCAACGATACGGAGCGACTAGAAAAGATGTTCGCCCTCTACTCAAATCAGTAGAGCACCGCATTCGCAAGCTGAGAGTTTTTGACTCACGGAGTTACGCATGACCCAAGCTGATTTCATAGCTCAACCCACCACTCGCACCACCTTGGATGCACTGCGCGCCGTCTTGCAAAGCGGGGGAGTGGCACAACTTGACGTGGCCGTAGCCTATATAACAACCAGCGGCGCTCATGAACTACTCAAGAGCATGTCGACTTCGCTTGGCGGTGCTTGGGATGCACTTCCGAAAAGGTGGATTACCTCCTTTGACTACTGTCGCACTGAACCAATTGCTCTCGGTTCCTTGATGTCTCTGCCCAACTCTTCTATCCGTATCTATGACGCCGGGTTTTGCCTTAATCACGGAGGAGCGCCAAAAGTACCCTTTCACCCAAAAGCTTTTCTGATACGGACCGCACAGCGAGACTATGCGCTCGCAGGGTCAGGCAACATGTCTAGGTCGGGCCTGCTTCGTGGTGTGGAAGCAGGTCTTGTGATCAGTGTGAACCGATTGCAACCGTCCGAGCCGTCTTCTGTCGCTGCAATCAATGCCATGCATACGTGGTTTACAGGAGCGTGGGACGTTTCAGAGCCACTCAATGCATCTCTCCTGTCGAGCTATACCCAGCTCTTCGAACGTAGGGAGAACTTGATGTCGCCCGCACCAACGGAGGACGATGTAGCAAGTACGGATACCGGGCGTAGTGGGCTGTCCACTAAAGACCTTCAAAAACTTCGCGTGTGCAAACACTTCTGGATTGACGCCTGGAACATTACGAAGAATCGCGGCCCGAATTTACCCGGCAATCAACTAATGATGAAGCGACTTTCGAGGGTGTTCTTCGGTTTCGCTGCAACGGCAGTCCCCGAGAATACGCATATCGGAGATGTGCAGATCAGCTTTAACCATGGTCAAGGAGAGGTGTTTTCTTTGACCTACAGCGATAACAAAATGGACAAGCTTGTACTTCCGATTCCAAATGTAGGCGGACCAGCCGCATATGACAACGAGCATCTGCTCTTTGAGCGAACGAAGCCGGGTTTCTTCGAGATGTCGATTGGATCTAAAGCAACAAGGAATCAGTGGGCTAAAAGGAGTGCCGCAATTGGTGGTCTTTTTCGCATGACTAGTGGACGCGAGTGGGGCGTATTCTGATGAAAGCACTGGGCAGCGACCCTGGCCGATCAAAAAGTGTTCCTTCTGTTTCGGTCACCTACGCGAGCAGCGGCGTATCCGCCAAAGCCAACGCCCTAGGCATGCGCCCGATGCAGGAGCGCGCTTACGAGAAGCGCGGCGAGCAGTACCTGTTGATCAAGTCGCCTCCCGCATCTGGCAAGAGCCGGGCGCTGATGTTTGTGGCGCTGGATAAGCTGGCGAACCAGGGCTTGAAGCAGGCCATCATCGTGGTGCCCGAACGCTCCATCGGCGCCAGCTTCAACGACGAACCGCTATCGAAGTACGGCTTCTGGGCCGATTGGCATGTCGAACCGAAGTGGAATCTCTGCAACGCGCCGGGCAACGACAACGGCGGCAAGGTTCAGTCGCTGGGCGCATTTCTTCAGAGCCCGGATCAGGTGTTGGTCTGTACCCATGCCACCTTCCGCTTTGCGGTGGACGCTTTTGGCGTGGAAGCCTTTGACGACCGCCTGATTGCGGTGGACGAGTTCCACCACGTTTCCAGCAACCCCGACAACAAGCTGGGCGCACACCTCGGACAATTCATCGCGCGTGAGCGCACGCACATTGTTGCCATGACCGGTTCGTACTTCCGTGGCGACGCCGAGGCGGTGCTGGCCCCGAGCGATGAAGCCAAGTTCGATACCGTCACGTACACCTATTACGAACAACTGAACGGCTACGAATACCTGAAGCGGCTCGACATCGGCTATTTCTTCTACAGCGGCCCATACGTCGACGACATCCTGAAGGTGCTGGACCCGGCGGAGAAGACCATCATCCACATCCCCAACGTCAATTCGCGTGAGAGCACGAAGGACAAGATCAAGGAGGTGGAGCACATCTTTCAGGCGCTGGGTGAATGGCAGGGCGCGGATGCCGCGACCGGTTTCCAGCTAGTGAAGATGGCGGACGGTCGCGTGCTGCGCATTGCCGATCTGGTCGATGACGATGCGGGCAAGCGCGACCGCGTTTCCGCCGCGCTGAAAGACCCGACGCAGAAGAACAACCGCGACCATGTGGACATCATCATCGCCCTGGGCATGGCCAAAGAGGGCTTCGACTGGATCTGGTGCGAGCACGCGCTGACCGTCGGCTACCGCGCCAGCCTGACCGAGATCGTGCAGATCATCGGGCGGGCCACCCGTGACGCACCGGGCAAGACCCGCGCGCGCTTCACCAACCTTATCGCTGAGCCGGACGCGACCGAACAAGCTGTCACCGAGGCCATCAATGACACCTTGAAGGCCATTGCCGCCAGCTTGCTGATGGAGCAAGTGCTGGCGCCCCGCTTCGAGTTCAAGCCCAAGAACCCCGACACCGGCCCGGTGCCAGGCTTCGACTACGGCGAGAACGGATACGACTCTGACAAGTGCAACGTCGGGTTCAACGGGCAGACCGGTCACTTCCAGATCGAGATCAAGGGCCTGGCCGAACCCAAGAGCAAGGAAGCCACACGTATTTGCCGGGAAGATCTGAACGAGGTCATCGCGGCCTTTGTGCAGGACAAAAACACCATTGAGCGAGGACTGTTCGACGAGGAGCTGGTGCCCGAGGAGCTGACCCAGGTCCGCATGGGCAAGATCATCAAGGACAAGTATCCGGAACTGGATGCGGAGGATCAGGAAGCGGTGCGCCAGCACGCCGTTGCCGCGCTGAACCTGACGCAGCAGGCCAAGCAGTTGGTGACCGGTTTCAATGAGGCCAGCGTCGACGACCCGTCGCCCAACACCGCGCTGATCGACGGCGTGCGCCGATTCGCGATGGACGTGCGCGAACTGGATATTGATCTGATCGACCGGATCAACCCGTTCGGTGAGGCCTACGCCATCCTGGCCAAGGCCATGAGCGAGGAGAGTTTGAAACAGGTCGCCGCGGCCATTTCGGCGAAGCGCACCTCCATCACTCCCGAGGACGCTTATGTAATTGCCAAACGCGCGCTTGAATTCAAGAAGGAGCGCGGTCGCGTTCCTGCCGTTACGGCGTCCGATGCCTGGGAAAAGCACCTGGCAGAGGGTGCGGCTGCGTTCATGCGCTTCAGAGCGGAAGGTCGGTATGCGCAAGTCTGATCTGGACGAACTCGCGGACGAGTTGGCCGAGTTCGCCCCTTCCGAGAAAGCCACGGGGCGCCCGGCCAGTGACGAGCGCGTCATTGCCGGCTTTGAAGAGATTCAGCGATTTGTCGAAAAGCATGGCCGTCCGCCGCAGCACGGCGAGGATCGCGACATCTTCGAGCGGCTGTACGCCGTGCGGCTGGACCGTCTGCGAGCGTTGCCGGACTGTCGGGCGCTGCTGGAGCCGCTGGATCATCAGCGCTTGCTGTCAGGTGCTGCTGTTGTGGCGGAGCCTGGGGCGGCTTACAACGTCGATCAGTTGGCCGCCGAGTTGGCCGGTGCGCCGGAAGCCGAGGACATCACCGTGCTGCGCCACGTTCGCACGAGCGCGGACAAGCGCGCGGCCGAGGAGATTGCGGACCGCAAACCGTGCGAAGACTTCGAAACCTTCCGCCCCTTGTTCGAACGCGCGGCAACCGAGATCAAGACCGGCCTGCGCCAATCCCAGCCCATCACGGCAGGCAATCGCTCGATCGAGGCCGGGGACTTCTTCGTTCTCGACGGCGTGACCGTGTACGTCGCCGACGTCGGCGACCCACTGAAAACCACAGCTCGCGAAGTAGATCGCCGGCTGCGCCTGATCTTCGCCAACGGTACGGAAAGCAATCTGCTGCTGCGATCGCTTCAGCGTGCGTTCTACAACGACCCTGCCGCGCGCCGGCTGGTTTCGCCGGAGACGGGACAACTGTCCTTCGGGGGCGAACTGGAAGCCGACGATGTTGAAAGCGGAACCATTTATGTCCTGCGCTCGGACTCGGACCATCCGTATGTCGCGCAGCACCGCGATCTGATCCACAAGATCGGCGTGACCGGCGGGAACGTCGAAGCGCGCATCGCCCATGCCGAAAACGAGGCGACCTACCTGCTGGCGAAGGTCGAAGTGGTGGCGACCTACAAGCTCGCGGGCATCAACCGCACACGAATGGAGAACCTCTTCCACCGGCTTTTCGCCCCTGTGCGGCTGGACATCACGATTCAGGACCGTTTTGGCCGCCCAGTGCAGCCGGAGGAGTGGTTCCTGGTTCCGCTCTTCGTGATTGACGAGGCCGTGGCACGCATCAGGGATGGCAGCATCACCGGCTACATCTACGATCCCAAGGCTGCACAGCTGGTGAAGGCATAGCTCCGCCCAGATGCGTGGAGTCTGCTTCGATGCTCACCATTCGGCATCGGGCTCAGCGTAGGACGTAGTTACTCTTCCGGACCGAAGCACACCGCGTAGTCGGTGCACACGCCGCAGCTGGGTGCCTTGCAGACGCGGATCTGTTCGCGCTCGCACAGCTGCTTGTAGAGAAATTTCTTCCACTTCATGTCCTGCGTATTGCGTTCGGCCAGCGAGGTGAAGCGGCCGTGCATCAGTTCGGACAGCATGGCGCGCGAGGTCAGGTCCATGTCCTGCCACAGGTGGTCGGCGCCGAGGCAGCCGGTGGCCACCGCATGCGCAAGCCACAGGTGATCCTGATCGTCGATGGACAGATGCTCGCGCAGCAGCGCCACCACGTCCTCCATCTCGATCGCCTCGGCGAACTCGGCGGGCGTTGTCGCGTGCAGCGCCGGCAGCCACTCGGCGCCGGGGAAATGGCGCGCCAGCAGGCGCCGGGTGTCGGACACGTCCACGCCATACAGCGGCAGGCACTGCAGCCCGCGCTGCGTCCAGCTGCGACCGATCACACCGGCGAGCACCTGAGGCACCAGATCGTCGGGCCGGCGCGCCAGCTTCAGCAGCAGGCCGCGGAAGCCGCCGGGTGCGGCCGGCAGTGGCCAGGCCGGTCGCAGCGGTGCGGTCGGAAAGAGCGTAGGCATCACCGTCGTCCCGCGCTCACACCTCGACCGGCGCGTGCGTGTAGCACTTCTTCGGACAGACCTTGGAACAGGCCTGACAGCCCACGCAGTTCACCTGGCGCGAGATGGTCATCACCTTGCGCTCGTACTCCTCGTCGTCATCCTCGTTGTCCGGATCGACTACGACGATGTCGCCGTCCTCGGTGATACCGGCGAGTTGCAGCACGTCGTTGGCACAGACCTTCACGCAGCGCGCGCAGCCGATACAGGTGTCCTGGTTCAGACTGGACACGAACTTCGGCGTCCAGATTTCGCCGCTGGGCAGCGTGACGGAAAATGCAGCCATGATGCGTCCTTCCTCAGGCGGTCGCGGCCGCCAGTTCCTTGCGCGCAGCCATCAGCGACCGGTGCGCGTCGTAGGCGACCTGCGCGACTTCGAGGATCTTCTCCCAGTTGGTCGGCAGTTCTTCCGACAGGTCGTGCAGGTCCATCTTGGCCTGCGTTGCCTGCGCGTTGAGTTTCTTCACCCGTGTCTTCAGTGCGTCGACGTCTTCCATCGCTTCGTCCTCAGCCCCAGTTGGCGACTTCGTTGTACTTGTTCACCATGCCGACGCCCTCGTCGACGAACTTCTGCCCCGCCTCGGCCAGCTTCGCGTAGGTCGGAAAGCCGAAGCGGTGGGCATCGCGCAGCTGCTTGTTCACCGCGATCAGGCGACCGGCGATCAGCACCATGCGGCCGAAGCCCTCGTGCGACATCTTCATCATCGGCGTCACCATCACCTTGGTGGCACGCTCGATCGACAGCCCGACCGCGTTGTAGAACAGCTCGATGCGCCACAGCGTTTCCGGGTCCGGGTCGCCCATGATGGGCAGCGCGCGGCGCGCCTCGGCGCTCAGGATGTAGGGTTCGAGCAGCTGCGCGTCGCTCTTGCCTTCCCAGGCGCCGTGCATGTCCTGCGCGCGGTACTGCTTGATCAGTTCGCTCAGGAAGGGTGATGCCAGCGCTTCGCTGTCCTCAGCGCTCAGTTCCAGTGTTTCAGCCATGTTCTTCCACCTCGTCTTCAAAATCGAAACTGCGTGCTTCGTCCTTCTGCAGCGCCTTGCGCAGCCACGGCGGCGGCGTGCCGCGCAGCACTTCCTGCAGCTTGTCCAGAATGTCCATGATGGGTTCCGGCTGATTCACCTTGATCGGGTGGATCTTGCTGGCGACCACGCGCGCGGCGGCCGAGCCGCCGATGGCGGCGACATAGACGATGGCGACGTCCTTGATCGCCTCCAGCTTGGGCGCGAGCTTGTCCTCGTCGCCGTCCTCGTCCAGCTTGCCGCCGAAGTCGAAGTCCTCGACGTGGTGGTAGCCGGCCTTGTCGATCTCGTACACGGCGAGGTGTTTGGCCCAGCCGAAGTGCGCGTCGATGCGCTGCTTGTCCTGGGTGGCGAAGGCGATCTTCATGCGCTGCTCCTCGGTGGATGGGCGACCGGCTCAGGTGCCGGACGCAACGGTTTCAGGAATTTCGGCGGACGATGCGCAGCCGCAGCCGCCGCTGCTGCAGGCGGAGGCCTGGCTGACCTCGCTCGCCGCGACGATGCTCTCCTGCGGCAGCGGCCAGTCCTCAGGCGTGTTCACGTGCTCGTCGGCGAGGAAGGTGTTGGCCCAGCCGAGTATCAGTTCGCGCGTGCCGCGGTAGCCGACACGCAGTACGTGCGCCGCGCCCAGCCGGTCGAACATCGGCAGGCCCTCGCGCAGAAGCGGAATGCCCAGTCGCGCCGCCGGCTGCCGGCCATGCGCATGCGTGATCAGCAGTTCGGCGCCGGCGGCCTTGGCGCGCATTTCCAGATCCTCGAGATCACCGAGCAGCACTTCGGCACAGGGCACGGCTTCGAGCACGCGCGACGGCGTGGTGCTGACGGCCGCCACCACTTCGGCGCCCATTTCGGCGGCGGTGGTCGCCAGTGCGTAGAGCAGGTCCGGTTCGGCACCGATAGCCATCTTCCTGCCGCCGACCCAGAAGTGGGCGTCCAGCATCACGTCCAGCAGCTGGGTACGCGCACGGCGGTATTTCGGCGGCACCGGACGGCCGGACAGTTCGGACAGGTACTGCAGGAAGTCGTCTACCGCGGCCAGTCCGGTCAGCCGGTCGAACACGCGGAAGGGCACGCCGCAGCGTTCCTCGATCGCCGCCGCAGCGGCGTCCATGCGCGCGCCGATGGCGAGGGTGGCGGCCGCTGCGCCGACCCGGCGCAGCGTGTCGACACGGGTGCCGCCCAGTGTGGTCGGCGTGAAATTGTCCGGAATGTGACCGTCGAGCGAACCGGAAATGTCCGGCAGCACCTGCACGCGCAGGTCGAAGGCTTCGATGGTTTCGCGCAGTTCCTCGATGTCGGCCGGCGTCAGGTGTGCGCCCGGCAGCAGGTTCACCAGGCCGGCGTCGCGATCGCAGGGCTGGGCGAAGGCGTCGATCACGGCCAGCACCGCCTTGCCCCAACCGTCCTCGAAGGCGCCGACATAGTCCGGCGTCGACACGTAGACGATTTCGGTACCGGTCAGCGCCTCGCCGTGCTTGCGGCGGATCAGGTTCAGATAGCCGTCGACATCGTCGCCCTTGGTTTCGGTCAGCCCGGTCGAGGCAATGGCGATGATGGAGGGATTGGCGCGCTTCTTGATGTTCAGCACCGCCTGTTCGATGTTCTCCAGCCCGCCGAGTATGGTGCTCACCTCGTTCATCGCCGTGGTCTGCATCGGGATCGCCTCCTTGAAGTGGCGAACCAGCAGTACCAGGCCGAACGAGGTGCAGCCCTGCGAGCCATGCATCATGGGCATGCAGTTGCCCAGGCCCATGAAGGCGTAGCACGCGCCCAGCGGCTGGCTCATCTTGAGCGGATTGACCGTGCAGGCCTTCTTCGATTCGATGACGGTGGCCATGGCGTGATCCTCAGGCGACCGCCACGTCCCAGGGCGCCGGACGGCGCACCTGTTCCCAGATCGGGTTGTACAGCGCCTTGTCGATCTCGCGCACCAGATCGACCATGCCTTCGTAGCCAGCGTAGGCGTGGTGGCGTTCCTGGTTGATGTCCAGCCAGGGCATCTTGGCCTTCAGCGCGATGAACTGGCTGCGCCCGCCGGATAGCATGATGTCGGCCTTGGCGTCCTTCAGCATTGCGTACATCTCGCGCGGCGTCATGTCGTCGATCATGTGCGCGTCCTGCCCCATCAGCTCCTTGATCTTTTCCTTGTCTTCCTTGGTCGATTTCTTGACGCTGGTGCCGACGATTTCCAGACCGGCCTCCTGCAGCGCGGCCACCACCGACCAGCTTTTCACGCCGCCGGTGATCAGCAGCACCTTCTTGCCTTCGAGCCGCGGGCGATAGGCGGCGATACGCTCGAAGGCGCGCTTCTCCTCGACCGCGATCAGCGCTTCGGTACGTACCTTCAGCTCCTCCGGCGCGCCCTTCTCGACCAGCAGGCGGGCGATTTCGCGCAACGTTTCCGACATGTCGCCGATGCCGTAGAAGGAACCTTCGAAGAAGGGGATGTCGTAGCGCTCGTCCATCTTGCGCGCGATATTGATCATCGACTTCGAGCACACCATCATCGCCGCCTTGGCGCGGTGACTGTAGGCGACTTCCTTGTAGCGGCCGTCGCCCGAGATACAGGACAGGATGCGCACACCGAGCGCGTCGAGCAGCGGCTTCACCTGCCACAGCTCGCCGGCCAGGTTGTACTCGCCGATGATGTTGATGTCGTAGGGCGTGACGAAGTCCGGCTCTTCGGTGCCGATCACGTAATCGAGCAGCGCTTCGGCGCCCAGCTTGTTTCCGAGGTTCTTCGGCCCGACGAAGCCCGGCGAATTGACCGGGATGACCGGCTTGCCGAACTTCTCCGACGCCTTCTTGCACACCGCTTCGATGTCGTCGCCGATCAGCGCGGTGACACAGGTCTGGTAGACGAACACCGCCGGCGGGTCGTACTTCTCGATGATTTCCTTGACCGACTTGAACAGCCGCTTCTCGCCGCCGTAGATGACATCCAGTTCGTTGATGTCGGTGGTGAAGCCGGTGCGGTAGAGCTGCGAGGTGCTGGACGAGGAATTGCGGTTGTCCCAGGAATTGCCCTCGCAGGCGATCGGCCCGTGCACCAGGTGGGCCACATCGACGATGGGCTGCAGCGCGACCTTGGCGCCGTCGAAGGCACAGCCGCCGGCGGCCGCACCGGGCGACAGCTGCTTGGTACAGCCCTTCTTCTTTTCCTTGGCCGACTTGTTCTGGTTGTGCTCGCAGGCAGGTTCTTCGAACACGTCCTGGATCTTTGCCGATACGCGTGCATCCATGGCCCACCTTCCTTCCTGTCAGGGTCGGCGCGCAAGGCGCTGTCGGAGCTCACTCAGCAGGATTGATGCCAGAGCAGGCGCACGGCGCAGAGGTCCCCGGAAATCAGTCATCTGCGGTCCGCCGGGTCGCCGGAGGGCAACCCGGCCCGACAAAGGCTGGTCGTTTTGCGACAGGCAATGTCGGGTTTGGCGGACCGCCACGACGCCAGCACTACTCGATGCCCTCCATGCGCGCCTTGTTGTGGATGGCCGACTGCAACCGCTTGGCGATGCCCATCGGGCTGGCGTCGAAACTGCGATGCGCCTCGGTCAGCGCGTCCTGCGCGACCTGTGCTTCCTCCAGCGTGAGCGGAATGCGCCCGGCCACATGGGTGGCGCCCGGCACCGCTTTCGCGATGGCCTGGCGGTTCGGATGTTCGGACAGCGGAACCAGCCCGCCCGCCTCCGGCTTGCCCTCCAGACAGACCACGCCCTCGATCACCTCGACCCGCCGTCCGTCCATCGTCGTCTTGATCAGTACGCCCATTGCGACCTCCTTCGAATGAATGACGAAGGCTGAGAAGCGAAAGCCATGCCGCGTTTGGAACGAAGCTTGCTCGGACCGGGAAGACGACAGACAGGGAGAGTCCTCATGCAGATCGGCGTAGACAGTCAGCGCGCAGTCGAGAACAAGCGCGTGTTCGTGGTCGATGACGACGACGTGGTCGGCACCGCCTTGCAGTTCATGCTGGCCGACGAGATGGAAACCCATGTGTTCGCCGACCTCGCGTCGGCACTCACGGTGGCCGCGGCGACACCGCCCGACCTGGTGCTGCTCGGCGCCGGACTGCTGGCCGCCGACGCGGTGACGCGCCTGCGCGCGGTGCTGCCGCAGGTGCGCATCCTGATCGTCTGCAGCGATGCCGACGACGACGCTGTCCGTCAGGCGCTGGCGGCCGGCGCACAGAGCACGCTGCTGCGTCCGCTCAAGGTCGAGAACGTGCGGCGCAAGGTAGACGCCCAGCTCGGCCGGCGCGCGGCGCTGGAAATTCCGGTCGTCACCCGCTGAGGGCGCGGCGATGAAGGTGACGATAGAGGCGCCGCAGATCGAGTCGATGGCCGACGCCTTTCCCGATCTGGCCAGCCTGCGCGACCAGCTGCAGTACTGCGACAGGGTCGAGGTGCCGGTGTCGCGGCTGTCCATCGACGCGCTGCGCTTCCTCGGCCGGCTCTACGCCGACGCCGGCCCGGCCATGCTGGAGCGCGCGACCGCGCTGACCACGCTGGCCGACGCGCTGGAAGGCGACGGCCGCCGCTTCGACAGCAACGACCTGGAACAGCTGGTGCCGGCGCTCGCCCGCCATCTGGCCGACGGTGCCATCCGCGGCTGGCTGTTCACCGCCAACCAGGTCACCCGGCCGCTGCCCTGGGTGGTGAGCCGGCTCGACTACACGCCGGCCAACAACGAAGAGACGGGCAAGGTATTCATCGAGCTGAAGGCCAATGTGAAGGCGACGCTGGCTACCTCGGTCATCCGCATCTACGGCGCCGACATCACCGGCAAGACGGTGGGCGAAGTGCTGGCGGCCAAGGGCTTCCTGAAGGAAACGCCGGCGCTGATCGCCGCCTGCGACACGGTGACCGCACGCTACATCGAGTGGCGCGCGCGCTACGGCGAACAGTTCTCGGCTACCGGCACCGGTTTCCACGCAGAAGACCCGAGTGCCACCCACCGCGACACCGACTGGTCTCGCAAGGATCAGGTCGTGCTGTCGGCCAGCGGCGGCACGGCGCGCCTGGTCAATGACGAAGCCATCCTGCCGGCACGCACGCTGCTGCTCGAAGCACCGGGCGACATCCTTGGCCCCTATCTGCGCAAGGCGGCCAAGAGCAACCGCTACGAGGCGGAAGACGAGGTCGAAGCGTCGCGCGATGCAATGCCCGAAGGTCTGTTCTCGCAGCTGCCGGTGCATCCCTATGTGCTCATGTTCCACCTCGACCTGCACCAGCATCTGTGGGTGCACGTCGACGACATGGCGCCCTATGCCTACCAGCCCGCACTGAAGCAGAAGCTGGTGCTGCCGCCGGAACAGACCGACCTGATCGATATCCTGACCGCCGAGATGGACGTGCTGATGGACGACATCGTGGCCGGCAAGTCGGGCGGCACCACCGTGCTGTGCGCAGGGCCTCCGGGCGTGGGCAAGACGCTGACCGCCGAGGTGTACTCGGAAATCATCCGCCGGCCGCTCTACCGCGTGCACTCCGGCCAGCTCGGGCTGAATGTCGCGCAGATGGAAGGCGCGCTCAAGCAAGCGCTGACGCGCGCCCAGCGCTGGGGCGCGGTGATGCTGATCGACGAGGCCGACGTCTATATCAAGCGGCGCGAGGACGACATGACGATGAATGCGGTCGTCGGCGTGTTCCTGCGCGTGCTCGAGTACTTCAACGGCCTGCTCTTCCTGACCACCAACCGGGTGGACGACATCGACGAAGCCATCGTGTCGCGCTGCATCGCGCTTATCCGCTACCACGCGCCGGACGAAGCGGCACGCCGTCGCATCTGGCAGGTGATGGCAACGCAGTTCGGGCTCGCGCTGGACGACGGCATGGTCGAGGCACTGGCCGTGCTGTTTCCCGACGCCTCCGGCCGCGACATCAAGGGTCTGGCCAAGCTGGCGGCGAAGTACTGTCAGCACAAGGCCTGCGCGCCAACGCTGGAGGTATTCCAGCGCTGCGCCATCTTCCGCGGCATGGACGCCGCATACACCTCCCCCGCAACACTCAACTGAATGGATCTGTCATGGCACGCATCGGACTTTTCTTCGGCACCAACAGCGGCAGCACGCGCAAGATCGCGAAGCAGATCAAGAAGCGCTTCGACGACGACACGATGGCCGAGCCGGTCAACATCAACAAGGCGACGGTGGACGACCTGCTCGCCTACGATTACCTGATCCTCGGCACGCCGACGCTGGGCGACGGCCTGCTGCCTGGCATCGAGGCGGAATGCGACGACGAGAGCTGGGCCGAGGCGCTAATCAAGTTCAAAGGCACCAGCTTCGCCGGCAAGACGGTGGCGCTGTTCGGCCTCGGCGACCAGGACACCTACGGTCACGAGTTCGTCGACGGTCTGATCCTGCTGTACGACTTCTTCAAGGACGCGGGTGCAAAGATCGTCGGCGCCTGGCCCACCGACGGCTACGACTTCACCGAGTCCCAGTCGGTCATCGACGACAAGTTCGTCGGCCTGGCCATCGACCAGGACATCCAGCCCGAACTGACGGCCGAACGTGTCGACGGCTGGCTCAAGCTCATCGCTCCCGAGTTCGGTCTGAGCATCTGAGCGCAACAGGGCGTCGGGGGGGGGGGGGGGGGGAAAAAAAAAACACACGAGAACAAAAGAGAACCCCAAAAAAAAAAAAAACCACCCACTAGCACAA
>NZ_JBBUKV010000016.1:0-102792 GCF_038066675.1 Methyloversatilis sp. NSM2 | reverse complement strand
GCCTACATGAGCCCGCAGCAGGTGCGCGAGATGCCGTTGCTGTCTCTTATACACATCTCCGAGCCCACGAGACCTGACTCTACATCTAGGGGGGAGGGTTTTGTTTGGGGGGGGGGGGGGGGGGGGGGGGGGGGGGGGGGGGGGGGGGTGGTGGTGGTTGTTGCGTGTTTTCTTTTGTTTGGTGTGTGTGTATCCCCCCCCCCCTCCCCTCTTCCCCCCCCCCCCCCCCCCCCCCCCCCGCCCCCAGTCGCGGCCAAGGCCGCTCCCACAAGGAACGCGCCCGACCTGCTGCCCAAGCCTGGGCGGAGGTTCTGTGGGAGGAGTCTTCTGACCCCGACGGCACCCTGCATTCAAGCCCGCGGATCGGCGACGCCCCAGTCGCGGCCAAGGCTGCTCCCACAACGAACGCGCCCGACCGGCTGCCCGAGCCTGGGCAGGGTTCTGTGGGAAGGGTCTTCTGATCCCGACGGCACCCTGCATTCAAGCCTGCGGACCGCGACGGCCCAGTCGCGGCCAAGGCCGCTCCCACAAGAACACTCGCTGTCCGCGGTCAGAGCCTGCGTCTGTGGGAGCGAGCTTGCTCGCGATTGCGGCCTGAATCGGAGCCGGCGACGTGCCAAGGCAGTATCGCGGCCAAGGCCGCTCCCACAAGGAAAGCGCCAGACCTGCTGCCGGAGCCCGGGCCGATGCCTGCACACCCTGCCCCAAAAAAGACGCCGCGCCGGCACGATGCGTGCAGGCGCGGCGTGAGAGGACGCTGTATCAGCGGATGATGTCGTACGAGTAGTCGGTCTTGCCCGGAACGATGGTGTTCACGTCGATCGACTCGAAGAACTCGTCGAGCAGCATCACCAGCACGCGCATGCCGCCTTCGTAGCCCCAGATCGGGTAGCGATGGTAGTGGTGACGATCGAAGATCGGGAACACCATGCGGATCAGCGGAGTGCCGGTGTCACGCTCCAGGTACTTGCCGTAGGTGTTGCCGATCAGGAAGTCGACCGGCTCCGTGTAGAGCAGCGAACGCATGTGCCACAGGTCGCGCTTCGGATACACCTTGCAGCCGGCGCCGTAGGGCGAGGCGTCCAGCACCTTCTGCACACGTGCCTCCCATTCCTTCTCGCCGTTGGTGGCCAGGATGTGTGCCGGCTCGGCACCCAGTTCCAGCAGGAACTCGGTCAGGCCCAGCATCATGTCCGGATCGCCGTACATCGCGTAGCGCTTGCCGTGCAGGTGAGCCTGCGAATCGGCCATCGCGTCAACCAGGTAACCGCGCTCCTTCTCCAGCACTTCGGGGATGGGCTTGCCGGTGAGGCGCGACAGTTCCATCAGGAACTTGTCGGTGCCGGCGACGCCGATCGGGCTGTTCAGCAGCACCACCTCCTGACCATGCTCGGCGATGAACTTCGCGGTCTTCTCGCAGCAGAACTCCTGGAAGATGACCGTGGCCTTGGCGTTGATCGCGCGCTCGACCGTTTCCTTGGTAGTGCCGCCCTCGTACATGCGGAATTCGCCGTCGGTCGGCGTATTCCAGACCTCGGACGGATCGCACAGGATGTTGTAGTCGATCTCGAACAGGTCGAGGATGCGCTTCATTTCCTTCATGTTGCCGACGACGAAGCCGTCGAAGCCGAAGATGAAGTTGATCGACTCATCCGCCTTGCGCTCGAGCTTGGCGGCGGTGTCGGCCTTGCCGTCCCAGAAGTGACGCAGGATGCCGAGCAGCGCGTTGTCGTAGCCGGTGATGTGGCTGCCGACGAAGGCCGGCGTGTGAGCGAACGGCACGTCGAACTCGGCCGGCACGCTGCCCTTTTCCTTCGAGGTCTTGATGAAGGCGTTCAGGTCGTCACCGATCACTTCCGCCATGCAGGTGGTCGACACCGCGATCATGTCCGGCTTGTACAGGTTGTACGAGTTGGCCAGGCCGTCGATCATGTTGTTCAGGCCGCCGAACACCGCCGCGTCCTCGGTCATCGACGACGACACGCAGGAGGTCGGCTCCTTGAAGTGACGCGAGAAGTGCGAACGGTAGTAGGCGACACAGCCTTGCGAGCCATGCACGAAGGACAGCGTCTTGTGGAAGCCGTTGGCGACATAGACGGCACCCAGCGGCTGGCAGGCCTTGGCCGGATTGACCGTGAGCGCCTCACGGGCGAAGTTCTTCTGCTTGTAGTCCTCGGTCTTGGTCCACTCGACGATCTCCTGGATCTTGGCGTCGGCGTGGTTGAACTCGAACTGGGACTTCTTGTCCGCCAGCATCTGCTGGTATTCCGGTTCGCGGAACAGCAGTTCGTGGTCGAGGATCTTGTCGGCTGATTGAGGCATGTTGAACACTCCTGAGTGTAGGGTGGGCAGGGGCTGCGCCCCGCCCTGCGACACGGATGTCGGGAACGGTGGGTTTCGGTGCCCTCAACCCACCCTACGTTGCACTGCGCTTACTTCTTCCACGGAGCCTTGGTCAGGCCCCAGATCGGCGAGCTGATCGCCATGTCCATGTCGCGGGCAAAGATGGCGAAGCCGTCGTAGCCGTGGTACGGACCGGAGTAGTCCCAGCTGTGCATCTGACGGAAGGGCACGCCCATCTTCTGGAACACGTACTTTTCCTTGATGCCGGAACCGACCAGGTCGGGCTTCACCTTCTCGACGAACTTCTCGAATTCGTAGCCGGTGACGTCGTCATAGATCAGCGTGCCGTCCTTGACGTAGTGCGTGGTGCGCTGATAGTCGTCGTTGTGGCCGAATTCGTAGCCGGTGCCGACCACTTCCATGCCCAGATCCTCATAGGCACCGATGACGTGACGCGGGCGCAGACCGCCAACGAACAGCATCACCTTCTTGCCTTCCAGGCGCGGACGGTACTTGTCGATCACCGCCTGCATCAGCGGCTTGTACTTGGCGATCACCTTCTCGGTGTTCTCCTTGATCTTGTCGTCGAAGTGTGAGGCGATCTCGCGCAGCGACTCCTCGATCTTGGACGGGCCGAAGAAGTTGTATTCCACCCAGGGAATGCCGTACTTCTCTTCCATGTGCCGCGAGATGTAGTTCATCGAGCGGTAGCAGTGCAGCACGTTGAGCTTGGCTTTCGGCGTGTTCTCCAGCTCGGCGATGGTGCCGTCGCCGGACCACTGGGCGATCACGCGCAGACCCATCTCTTCCAGCAGGATGCGGCTCGACCAGGCGTCGCCACCGATGTTGTAGTCACCGATGATGGCCACGTCGTACGGGGTCGACACGAAGTCCGGGCGCTTGTCCTCGGTCTTGTCGAACACCCAGTCGCGGATCGCGTCGTTGGCGATGTGGTGACCCAGCGACTGGCTGACGCCGCGGAAGCCCTCGCAGCGCACCGGCACGATGGTGTGGCCGGCGTACTCCTTCGACTTCTTCTTCGACACCGCTTCGATGTCGTCGCCGATCAGGCCGATCGGGCACTCGGACTGCACCGAAATGCCCTTGTTGAGCGGGAACAGCTGCTGGATCTCGTCCATGATGACTTCCAGCTTCTTGTCGCCGCCGAACACGATGTCCTTCTCCTGGAAATCGGAGGTGAACTGCATCGT
This sequence comes from Methyloversatilis sp. NSM2, assembly GCF_038066675.1. Lineage (NCBI taxonomy): Bacteria > Pseudomonadati > Pseudomonadota > Betaproteobacteria > Nitrosomonadales > Sterolibacteriaceae > Methyloversatilis > Methyloversatilis sp. NSM2. The sequence continues at coordinate 99,238 of NZ_JBBUKV010000016.1, read as the reverse complement.
GACGAAGGTATCCACACCGGTGACGCCGATGTAGTAGTTGCGGCGAGCCGCCCACGAGTACTGGCCGCAGCCGACCGGGCCGTGCGAGATGTGGATCATGTCCTTGATCGGGCCCCACACCACGCCCTTTGAACCTGCGTAAGCACAGCCGCGGATGGTCATCACGCCGGGCAGCGACTTGATGTTCGACTTCACGCCGCAGTCGGGCTTGCCTTCTTCGTGCACGTTGAGGTGCTTGGCGCGCTTCTTCGCGGTCTTCTCGGGATAGGCCTTCAGCACTTCTTCGATCAGCGCTGCGTTCTGGGCCTTCTTTTCGTCTATGGTCATGCTCATTTGATCACTCCTTGTCGAGAGCTGAGGGTAGAGAACCACGGTTGTCGCCGGCGGAGGCCGGGAGCCTGCGGGCGACGCCCGCGGCTCCCGACCCTCGACTCTCGGGTGCTCAGGCGGCAGCGGCGGCCTTGCCGACTTCCGATTCGTCGACCTGCTTCATGATCCCGTGCTCCATCAGCAGGTCTTCGAGCTGGTCCATCGTGATCGGCGTCGGGATGGTGCCGTTGCCGGCGTTGGCGTGAACCTTCTGCGCCAGGTCGCGGTACTCGTTGGCCTGCTTGGAATCCGGCGCGTACTCGAGCACCGTCATGCGACGCAGTTCGGCGTGCTGGACGATGTTGTCGCGCGGCACGAAGTGGATCAGCTTGGAACCCAGCATCTTGGCCAGCGATTCGGCCAGTTCCAGTTCCTTGTCGGTCTGGCGCTCGTTGCACACCAGGCCGCCCAGACGCACGCCACCCGAATTGGCATACTTCAGAATGCCCTTGGAGATGTTGTTGGCGGCGTACATGGCCATCATTTCGCCGGACATGACGATGTAGATTTCCTGCGCCTTGTTTTCGCGAATCGGCATCGCGAAGCCACCGCACACGACGTCGCCCAGCACGTCGTAGGACACGTAGTCGACGCCGTCATAGGCGCCGTTCTCCTCGAGGAAGTTGATCGAGGTGATGACACCGCGACCGGCGCAGCCGACGCCGGGTTCCGGGCCACCGGATTCGACACAGCGGATGTCGCGGTAGCCGATCTTCATGACGTCCTCGAGCTCCAGGTCCTCGACCGAACCGGCTTCGGCGGCCAGCGACAGGATGGTGTCCTGTGCCTTTGCGTGCAGGATCAGGCGGGTCGAGTCGGCCTTCGGGTCGCAGCCGACGATGAGGATCTTCTGACCCATTTCGGCCAGAGCGGCCAGGGTGTTCTGGGAGGTGGTCGACTTGCCGATGCCGCCCTTGCCGTAGAAGGCGATTTGTCTGAGAGATGCCATGTTTGATTCTCCTGAGTCGATGAACAGTTGATTGCCGCTGACCAAGTGATCATTGGCCACGTACCGCGCCACCGGATGCAGCCCCTTGTGCCCATTGTTGGTCTTCGTGGTCAGCCATTGGCGGCAAGTCATGGTCGGTGCATGGCCTGTTCAGCAACAGCCGTGCCATTCCCGATGCATTCTCGATAAACGGCTTACAGACGTCGTTTCAGAGATTCAGATCAGCGTTTCGATGGGTCGGCGGGCGGTACGACAAACGCGACAATCAGCCCAGCGCTGTGAGGATTGACCGGGCTGCGACAGAGCCGACACAGGCTTCCCTCTCCTCTGTGGTCCATGCGTCATCGGGCGCGCCAGCGGGCGTTCCGGCGCGCAGTCCGCCGTGATGCCGGACAGAGAAGACGCAACGGGTACGGCACTTGCTGTGGTCACGCATCCGCCCAGCAAAGACACGTCCATGTCCACGCAAGAACCCGTCGTTCCAGCCGTCGCGCCTTCGGTCAGTTCGACCGCAGGTACGCAGAACCCGCACTTCGCCCGCATCGGCGGCGAAGCGGCGATCGTTCAGTTGGTCGAGCGCTTCTATGCACACATGAGCGAACGCCCGGACGCACAGGGCATACGCGCCATGCACGGTGTCGACCTGACCGACGTCAAGCGCGTGCTGGTGAATTACCTCGTCGAATGGATGGGCGGTCCGCAGCGCTACTCGGTCGAACGTGGCCATCCGCGTCTGCGACGCAAGCACCTCGCATTCGCGATCGGCCCAGCCGAACGCGACGCGTGGATGAACTGCATGCGCGCCGCCCTGCACGAAGTGGTGAGCGACGGCGAACTGCGCATGCAACTGGAGCAGGCCTTTTTCAAGACCGCGGATTTCATCCGCAACGATCAGGGGAATCACCATGAGCATCACCATCGCTAGCTCCGCCTTTGCCGCACTGGAAAACGAGAAGCGGCTGCTCAACGCCGTATTCAAGGGTCCGACGCACAAGCCGGGCCGTGTCGGCTTCCGCGGCGACATCGCACTGAAGTTCGCGCAGCAGTTCGCAGACGAGGCCCGTCCGCCCGAGATCAGCAGTGACCAGGTGATGGCCGCCGCGCATGAGGGCGAAACGCACATCGCCTTCCTGACCTGCTTCCTGCTGTCCTTCGAGTACCTGAAGATGCTGGCCGAGGTGCTGGGCGACGCGCTGTCGCCGCAAGGCAAGTACTTCCTGTTCTGCGACAACATCGATCTGTCGAAGAAGTACCAGGTGCAGTACGGCGGCGCGACCTTCTACGTGCTGCCGATCGATGAAGCGACCGTCTACAACGAGACGCTCGAACTGCTCTATCTGGAGAAGAACGACCTGAAGAAGCTCGACACCGCCGGCAAGCTGGACGCGGTCGTCGACGCCGCGATGAAGTTCACCGGCAAGTTCCCGGAGATCAGCTACGAAGATGGCCTGAAGCTGATGGGCCCGGTGCGCAATCTGTACGAGAACCGTCCGGTCTGAGGTGAAAGCGCCCACGTTCGCTCCGCCGCCAGTGGCGGGACGGCTCTGCAGGGCCACCCGCTCGTCCGGCGCATCGCCGCTCACCGCCTGACATTGACGGATCGCTGACATGGCTCACGTCGTCTTCTTTGAGAAGCCGGGCTGTACCGGCAACGCGCGGCAGAAGCAGTGGCTGCTCGATGCCGGCCATCTGCTGACGGTGCGCAGCCTGCTGACCGAGCCATGGACGGCGGAGTCCTTGCTCGACTTCCTCGACCCCTTGCCGGTGGCCGACTGGTTCAACCGCGCTGCGCCACGCGTGAAGAGTGGCGAAGTGCGGCCCGAATCGCTCGGCCGCGCAGAGGCGCTGGCGATGTTGCTGGCCGAGCCGCTGCTGATACGGCGGCCTCTGCTGCAGGTGGGCGCGGAGCGGCGGGTCGGTTTCGATCCGCCGGCAGTGGACCGCTGGATAGGGCTGACGCCGGACGCCGCGGCACGGCTGCGTGAAACGTCGGAGGGCTGTGCTGCCGGCGGACTGCGATCGTGCCGCCCGCCGGAATGAAGACAGTTCGCTCGGGCGGCGACGCCGCTCAGTCCGGCGTCATGTCTGGCTGCAGCACCACCTCGTCGGGCAGCACGCCACCGTTGCCCAGCAGTTCCAGCGCACCGAGCGGGGAGTAGCCGTCGTCACCTTCGAGCAGCACGGTGGCGTCGGCCGGCAGCCCCTGCAAGGCCACGATCAACTGTTTCACTGTCATCGACATCCGCTCACCCATGTCCTCGCCATCGCTCCCCCCTTCGCCCTCGACGACCAGCCGCTACTTCCTCACCTACCGCGGCGTGAAACTGCCGCTGCAGTTCGCCGAAGAACTGCAGCCGGATGCGCTGCGCAACCGCAATACCTGGTTCCAGGTCGACTACGACGCAGCCGGTCGCATCGTGCGCGCCGAGAAGAAGGTCTACGGTGAAACCGAAATGCGTCACGAATACAGCTGGAGCGCCGACGGCCGTCTGCTGCGCGCCTGCATCGTCATCGGTGACGAAGAGCCGCAGGTGGTCGACTTCCCCGCCTGAACGGCACGCACCTCAGCCGGCGAACGCAAACAGCGCCGGTTCGCGCTGGCGGTAGAGCCGCAGCCACATCAGCGTGGCCGGCACCAGCGAAGTGAGGGCGAACCACAGCGTGTCGTCGCTGGCCGGCCCCTGGTCGGGCAAGGTGCGCGCCAGCAGCGACCAGCCGGCCCAGTCGATCTCCGGCAGACGGCGGCTGGCTTCCATCGGCAGGCCATCCATCAGACGGGCGATGATCAGCAGCAGGCGGCCCACCTCGGCGCGGGTCAGACGCGACGACAGGAACTCGTCGCGCTCCAGCCCTTCGCCGAGGATGAGCACGCCGCTGCAGGCCTCGTCCAGCATGGCCAGCGAAGCGGCGCTGAACAGCGCTTCGGTCATGGTTCCGTGCGCTCCGGGCTCAGGCGCCGATGCGGTACTCGTAGTTCAGCCGTGTCATCTTGCCCACGGCGCCGCACTTGACGCAGCGCCAGCCGGCCGAGAAGGCCTGATTGGTGCAGCTGTCGTCGTAGGTCTGGCGGCAGCCGATATGGCCGCACTCGCACTGGAAGGTCTGGCCGTTGCACTTGCCGGCAGCGCCGAGGCGGTTGCCGGTACAGAGGCCGCGATCGGCCTTGATTGCGTCGTAACTCATGATGATGTTCTTCCCGTTGTCCGGTTCTTGTCGGGGTGGCGTGGACGCGATCAGACGAAGCTGAGCAGCTCGACCGTCACGTTCTCTTCGCCCATCTGCGCCTGACAGGCCAGGCGCGATTTCGAGCTGACGCCGACCAGCGCGTCGAGCTTCTCGTTCTCTGCACGGGTCGTCTTCGACAGGCTCTTGCGGCCCTCGTTGACCGCGATGTGACAGGCGCCGCACTGCGCCTGGCCGCCGCACTTGCTGATCAGCTTCTCGCCGGCGGACAGGATGGCGGCAAGCAGGGTGGTTCCGGGAGCGACGTCGAGCGCCTTTCCGGACGGCATGATGGTGAGCTGTGGCATGGCGTTATCTCCTTGTCGGTGGGTGAATCGGGTCAGGCCGCCTGCGCCGGCAAGGCGGCGAGGCTGTCCAGCGGCAGCGCGATGCGCGTGATGTTCTGTTCGGCCAGGAACTTCGCTTCCATGCGCGTCGGCTCGTCGGGCAGCAGCGCCCAGTGGCGATCGCTGGAGCGCTTCATGATCTGGCGCGCGAACGAGCGGGTGAGCTGATCGTTGAAGCGGCAACCGAGGAAGAGGAAGCTGCGGCCGCTGCGCAGCGCCTGCACCTCCTGCGGGATCGGCGTCTGGATGTCGATCTCGGTCAGTACTTCGACATAGTCCGAATCCGACACGAGGTAGTTGCCCGCCGGGCTGGTCGAGCCGATCGGCTTGTACAGCAGCGTCGCCCAGTCGGGCGCGCGATCGGGCAGCGGATTGCCGTCGCGGTCATACCAGCCGGTCCAGTTACCGAAATGTTCGGACTGCGACAGTCCCTGCACTTCGCCCCACTTGACGCCGGCTTCGTGCAGCGCGGTCGACATCGCCTCGTCGTACCAGGTGTCGACGATGAGCGGCAGATTCAGACTCGCCAGCCAGGCATGCAGCGGCGAGGCCGAGGGGGCTGCGGCGAAGGCGTTGTTCATCAGATCGACCACCGTCTTGCGGTGCTTGAAGTTCTCGATGAACTGCGCAGCCTGGGTCAGCCGGCTGCGTATCTTGTGCGGCACGGTCACTTTGGCGGTGAGCAGCGCGACCAGCGCCTCCGGCGTGCCGGGCACCGCGTACTGCGGCACCAGCGACAGCATGCCGGGGCCCAGATAGGGCACGACGCGACCGGCGCGCAGCCCTGCTTCGATCTCGGCGGGCAATTGGGTCAGGGGGGATGTCATGACTCGTCCTCGTAACGCGGTTCAGTAGATGGCGGCACCGGCGCCGACGTTGGTGGCCGCGTCCTTCAGCGTCTTCACCACGAAGCGCACTTCGTCCTGCTCGATGAAGCCGTGGAAGGGCAAGGCCAGCGAGCGGTCGGCGATGCGGTCGGTGTTGGCGAGCTGGCCGCGCTTGTAGCCGTAGCTCTGGTAATGGAACTGCTGGTGCAGCGGCCGGCTGTAGGCGGCCGCCTCGATCGCTTCGGTATCGAGATCCTCGATCAGCTGCGCGCGCGCGCTGGCGGTGAAGCGCTTGCCCAGATGCACGACGTAGAGCATCCAGTGCACCTCATCGACGTCCTGCGCCAGATAGGGCGGCTTGATGCCCTCGAAGGTCTGCATCTGTTCGTGGTACCAGACCTCGACCTGCTTGCGCCGCGCGTGGATCTCGTCGATGCGCTCAGCCTGGGCGATGCCGATGGCCGCGGTGACGTCACTCATGTTGGCCGAGAAGGGCACGCGGCTGCCGACCGACACCGAGTTGCGATCGCTCAGCCCGTGCGCACGCAGGTAGCGCAGTTCGCTGGCCAGACGTGCGTCGTCGGTCAGCACCATGCCGCCCTCGCCGCAGTTCAGCGCCAGCGGTTGCGAGAAGTCGAAGATGGACAGGTCGCCGAAGGTGCCGACCAGTTCGCCGAGGTAGCGCGAGCCGATCGCTTCGGTCGAATCCTCGATCAGCGCCAGCCCATGCGCGTCGGCAATGTCGCGCAGCGGCTTCCACGCGGCCGGATGGCCGTTGCAGTTGTTGCCGATGATGGCGCGCGTGTTCGGCGTGATGCGCGTCAGCACCGATTCCGGCGCCACCGCACCGGACCAGTAGTCGATGTCGGCCAGCACCGGCGTGGCACCCGCATGCACGATGGCGTGCGCGATGTGGTGCCAGCTGTAGGCGCTGGCGATCACTTCGTCGCCCGGGCCGATGCCGAGCGCGCGCAGCGCCATCCAGGCACCTGCCATGCCGCTCGACACGGCCACCGCGTAGCGGCGCCCGTGCAGGTCGGCGAACACCGACTCGAAAGCTTCCACCATCGGGCCGCCCGACAGCCGGCCGGAACGCATCACCTGCTCCACCAGCTGAGCTTCGCGTTCGCCGACGTCGGCGAGTGAAAGCGGTATCCAGTCGCTGTCCATGTTCATCTCCCGGTTCAGGTGTGCTGGGTCAGCACGATGCCGTGCGCTGCCAGCGGGTCGGGCGTAACCGACCAGCAATGTCCGTCGCTGTGCATCAGGAAAAGATCGCGGTCGCCGATGCGCAGCGCGGGCTTCTCGCCGCGCATGTCGAATGCGTCGACCGCCGAGGCGCGGACGCCGGGCAGAGCGAGGCGCACGCCGGCAATGGCCTCGCCCAGCGTCGGTGCCGCCAGCGCGATGCGGGCGATCTCGCCCAACTGATCTGCACTCAGCGCCACGTCACTCGCGTCCGCCGGTCAGGCGGGCCTCCACTGTGATCGGCAGCCGGGTGTCGGCGGCCATCTCGGGCAGGTCCAGCGTCCACCCGTTGGCGAGCGTGATCTGGCCGCCCCACATGTCCGGGCGCTCCATCTGCACGATGGGTTCTTCCAGGTCCTTCTTCGGCACGTAGAGCGACAGTTCGCCCTTGCTGCTCTTGCGGATCATGACTTTCATGGCGGACTTCCTCGTGGTGACGTGTCGACTTCAGGCCGCCGCGGCGGCCGTTTCGGATTGCAGACTGCGCAGTACATGGACGACGCGGGCGAGGTGTTCGCCGTCGGTATCGCGACCCAGCGACAGGCGGATCGCCTCGCGTGCGAGCGCCGGCGGCACGCCCATCGCGGCCAGCACGTGCGACGGCTCGCTGCCGCCGGACGAACAGGCTGCCCCCGATGCGGCGAGGATGCCTTCGCGCTCCAGCCGGCCCAGCAAACGGTCGGCCGACTGGCCGGCAACGGCGATGAAAAGCGTGTTGGGCAGGCGCGGCGCGCCTTCGCCGAACACCGTCAGGCCGGTCAGCGTTTCGCGCAGCGCGTCTTCGAGCGCGTCGCGCAGCGCGCCCAGGCGCAGCGTTTCGGCCTGCATCGTCGCGCGCGCCTGACGCGCCGCGACGGCAAAGCCGGCGATGCCCGGCATGTTCTCGGTGCCGCCGCGGCGGCCGCGCTCCTGCTGGCCCGGCAGCAGCGCCGGCCAGCTCAGTCCCTTGCGAACGACGAGCGCGCCGCAGCCCTTGGGTCCGCCGAACTTGTGGGCGGACATCGACATCAGGTCCACGCCCCAGCCGGCGAAATCCAGCGGCAGGCGGCCGGCCTGCTGGGTGGCATCCACATGCAGTGGCACGGCGGCCGCGCGCGCGGCGGCGGCCACCTCGACCACCGGCTGCAGCACGCCGGTCTCGTTGTTCGCCGCCATCACCGACAGCAGCGCGGCCGGGCGTTCGAGCGCGGCGTGCAGTGCGTCGAGGCGCAGCACGCCGCGCCCATCCACCGGCAGCAGTTCGACCTCAACACCGAAGTCGCGCATGCGTTGCGCCGCCTTCAGGAAGCCGGCGTGCTCGACCGCCGACAGCAGCACGCGCGGCGGCACACCGGGGCGCGACAGCGCGCCGGCGAGCACCTGGTTGTTCGCCTCGGTGGCGCCGCTGGTGAACACCACCTCGACCGGCTGCGCGCCGGCCAGCGCCGCCACCTCGGCGCGCGCGGCCGCCAGCGCCGACTTCGCGCGCTGACCAAAGCCGTGCTTGGACGACGGATTGCCCCAGCCATCGCGCAGGCACTCGGTGACCGCCTCGATCACCTCGGGCAGCGGCGGTGTGGTCGCGTTGTGGTCGAGGTAGATCATGGCCAGAACACCCGGTGCGGGTCGTGCACGATGAGGTCGAGCAGGCGGTCCAGGCTGTTCGAGCGCGAGTGCTGCACCCAGCCACCGAGCAGATGGTCGCAGGCATAGAGCACCCAGCTCGCGTCCTCGTGGCGGATGCGCGCGATATCTATCGTTCCGCCCTCGGGGTCGACATTGCGCGAGCAACAGGGGCTGGTGATGATCCAGCCGTCGTCGGTGTCGTGCAGTGCCGGATGCACGTAGCGATAGCGCTCGCGTGCCGCCAGCGCGCGCAGCACGCGCCGGCGCAGCAGTTCGGTCTCGGCGACGACCACGCTGCGGCCGGGCGCCGGCGCGTTGCGGAGCGGGCTCAGGGCATGGACGTTCATCGCGCGCGCACCGGTCAGACCGGCGCGATCTCCTCTTCCAGCACGCCGATCACGCAGGGGCGCGGCGCGCCATCGACGCCGCTCGGACCGTCGGCGAATTCGACCATGTAGATCGGAATGTTGGCTTCTTCGTGGTGGCCGATCTGCACCACCTCGCCGGCCGCCCCCTCTGCCACCAGCAGTGCGTCCAGCGGCACCTCGGGATGGGAGCCATCGTTGAACAGGTCTATCGTCGCGGCGACGCGCTGACCCCAGCGGAACTTCGGTTCGCGCAATTCAAACACCGTCGCCTCCCACCTTGATGGCTGCCAGTTGATGGACGCGCTCGCCCAGCACCTCGACCACGTGCGGCGGCAGGTTGTCGAGCGACACCAGTTCGCGCCCGCGCATGCCAACCCGGTGGCCGGTGCCGAGGAACTCGACGGCGTAGATGTAGTACTGCTGCAGGAAGGTGCCGATCGACGTGACGAAGCCGACGTCGCCCTTCTTCGCCAGCACCTCGCCGATGTCCTTGCCGCAATAGGTGCCGTCGTTGCGTATCGTGTAGCGGCTCACCACGCGCTCGCCGTACTTGAATATCGGCGGCGCGGTCAGTTCGACGGTATCGCTGTCGCGACTGATGTCACCCATGTCGATCTCCTTGTTCCCGATCCAGTTCGTTCAGGCGCGCGCACGCTTCGGCGCGCACATCCGCTTCCTCGTCGCCGGCCGACATCTGCAGCGCAAGCGCACGGCCGGCGCGGCCGGCCACCAGCCAGCGCACCTCCCAGGCGGGGTCGTGCGCCATGCGGTAGAGCTGGGCCGTCGGCAGCCGCTGCGCCACCTCCTTGCGTATCGATATCTCAGGGTCGTCGCACATGCGCAGCAGCGCCGGCATGTCCAGCCGTCGCACCGCCTCCAGCCTGACCTCGGGATCGCTGTCGTCGAGCATGCGCGGCAGCAGTGCTGCCGGCAGGCGCTGCGCCACCAGCTTGCGCACGTAGTAGTCCTCGTCGCCGGCCATGGCGAGCAGTTCTCGCCCTTCGAGCCGCATGGCGACGCGGATGCGCACTTCGCGATGCGGGTCGTCGCGCAGCTTCACCACCTGCGCCAGCGGCAGGCGCACCGCCACCGACAGGCGCACCGTCTCGTCCTCGTCGTCGATCAGCGACTGCAGGCGGAACACGTCGGCACGGCGGCAGGCGATGGCGCGCACTTCAAAATAAGGGTGATGCAGGAAGGTATTGCTGAGCTCGGGATTCCAGCGGAAGAAGCGGTCGATGCGCTTGGCGTAGCGGTCCTGCACGCAGGCGCGCCCGCGCTCGCAGCGGGCACCGAGCAGTTCGGCGTCGCAGAGCGAACAGTCGAGATCGTCGCCGCTCCAGGCCAGCGGCGGAATATCGTCCGACGGGTCGTACGAGGCCTGCGGCAGCGTGCTCATCATGGCGCGGCTCCAAGCGCTGTCGCGATGTCCGGGCAGTCCTCGTAACCGAGGTCGTCGCGTCCCATGCGCGCAAGCACGTCGCCGATCACCCGGTGACCGACCTTGTCCTCCGGATCCATCACCGCCAGCCTGGCCAGCGCGGCGCGACCGACGTCGAGTTCGCCCAGACGCGCGCTCAGATAGGCGTAGCCCTTGAGCGAGAACAGCCAGAAGCGCGGCATCGGCTCCAGCGCGCGAAAGCGCGCGTCGGCCTCGACTCGCCGCCAGTCCGCCGGCAGACCGAGCGCCGCCGCCGCACAGGCGATGGCGCGCTCGCCGACGTCGCGCGCCGCGCGCAGCCGGTTGCCATAGAAGTGGAAGCGATAGAGCGCGATCAGCGTCGCCGGGTGCGAAGGCGCGAGTGCGTGCGCCTCGTCGAGCAAGGCCTGCGCTTCGGCAACGCGGTTGCGGATCTGGCCGGCGCGCGCGATCAGCGCTTCGGCCTCGGGTGGCAGCCCGCGACCGAGCACGGCGAGGCCGGGATCGGCCAGATCGTCGTGGGCATCGATCGCCTGCATGACCGCCTCCTCAACCGCGACGGATGCTGTCGAGGCCGACCGTCGCGACGCCGGGCATCGCGTGGCCGTGGCCGTGACCGTGTGCATGCTGCTGCACGCCCGGTGCGCCGGCCGGTGCGCTGCTGCTGCATGCGCACGGCGCCTGGTTCGGGTTGATGAAGGTGAGCCCGCTCTTGGTCGGCGTGTCGGCGAAATCGACGGTCACGCCTTCGAGCAGCAGGCGCGACTCGGCCGGCAGGAAAAGCCGCACGCCGGAGGCCTCGACCACCGAGTCGCCGCTCAGTGGTGCCGCCACGACCGTGAACTCGGAGTTCAGGCCGGAGCAGCCGCCGGCGCTGACCAGCAGGCGGAAGCCGGCACCTTCCGGTTCGCCGGAAAAGCGCACCATGCGCTGGATGAATTTCGCCGCAGCCGGCGTCAGGGTCAGTTGGGTCATGTTGTCCTCAGGCAGCCTGGGTCTGGAGTGGGAGGATGCAGTCGTCGATCGGGCACACCGCGACGCACTGCGGGGTGTCGTAATCGCCTTCGCATTCGGTGCATTTGTCGGGATCGATGACAAACAGGTTCTTGAGCTCGCTGATCGCCTCGTTCGGGCATTCCGGCTCACAGGCCGAACAGCCCGTACAGAGGTTGGCAATGATCTTCAAAGACATGGTTCTCTCCTTTCGTTCGGACCGCGGCCTTCGCCGCGGTCCATCCGGAAACGTCAGGCGGCTGCGGTGAAGGCGCCCTGGCGGATCGATGCGTCGCCGCGCTCGGCGTGCGCGATCTCGCCGCGTGCAACCCGGCCGGTGTAGTCGGCGAACCACGACAGCGCGGCCTTCTCGATGAACTCGTCGGCATAGGCGTCGACCGGCTCGATGCCCGCGCCCTTCAGTTCGTCGCGCGGGCAGGCGCCGATCTTCGAAACCAGCACGGCGTGGCAGTCGTTGATCGCATTGACGATGGAGGGCAGCTGTTCGTCCTCGCCGTAGCCGCCCTGGCAGTACAGGTCGACCCGACGGTGACCGACGAACAGCGCTTCGCCCGCCGACACCTCGAAGATCTGGAATTCGTCGGCATGACCGAAGTGCTGGTTCACCCGGCCGCCACCCGTCGTGGCGACGGCGACCAGCACCTTGATGTCCTTCGCCGCCTCGTTGCCTTCGGTCGCGGCCAGCGCCTCGACCTTGGCAGCGTGCTGCGCCTGACGCTCGGCTTCGACGCGCTCCTGGTAGGTACGGCGGCGGTCGAGGTCATAGACCACTTCCATCTCTTCGATCTTGTCGAGCGTGAATTCCTCGCTGCGGTCCTCGCCCAGCAGGCCGACCGCGTCGGCGCGGCACTGGCGGCAGTGGCGCATCAGGTTGGCGCCACCCATGCAGGCGTCCTGCACCGCCTTCAGCTCCTGCGCCGTGGGGCCGCGCTGGCCGGTCAGGCCGAACACGGTGCCGTGCTCGGCTTCGGAAATGAGCGGCATGATGTTGTGCAGGAAGGCGCCGCGCGCCTTGACCGCCTTGTTCACCTCGATCATGTGTGCGTCATTGATGCCCGGGATGAGCACCGAGTTGATCTTGGTGAGCACGCCGCGGGCGGTCAGCATCTCCAGCCCCTTCATCTGCTGCTCGTGCAGGATGCGCGAGGCCTCGACGCCGGTGATGCGCTTGTGATCCCAGAAGATCCACGGGTAGATCTTGGCGCCGATCTCCGGATCGACCATGTTGATCGTGATGGTCACGTGGTCGATGTTGTACTTGCAGATCTCGTCGACCAGATCGGGCAGCGCCAGACCGTTGGTCGACAGACAGAGCTTGATGTCAGGTGCCTGCTCCTGGAGCATGCGGAAGGTATCGAAGGTCTTCTTCGGGTTGGCCAGCGAGTCGCCGGGACCGGCCACGCCGAGCACCGTCATCTGCGGAATCTCGCTGGCCACCGCGACCACCTTCTTGACCGCCTGTTCCGGCGTCAGCTTCTGCGACACGACGCCCGGGCGCGACTCGTTCGAACAGTCGTACTTGCGGTTGCAGTAGTTGCACTGGATGTTGCAGGCCGGCGCCACCGCCACGTGCATGCGGGCGTAGTGGTGATGCGCCTCTTCCGAATAACAGGGGTGGTTCTTCACCTTCTCCCACACGTGGGCCGGCATGTCGTCGGGCCCGGCGGACGTTCCGCAACTGGCCTTGCCTTCGCCGCCGGAGGTGCCACAGCCGACGTGAGCCGGCGCTTCCGCCGGGGTGGCCAGCACGTTGTGGCTGGACTTCAGGTCAGCCAGGCTGACATAGCTCGCTGCTGCACTTTCCATGACCTACTCCTTGTTCTGCTGACGCGCGATGTGGGCTGGCAAACGAGGGATAGCCATTTCCGTGCCAAAGTGATTTCGTCATTCGATTCATTGACTTGGCGCGATCCGGACAGGATTCGTCCGGTGGTCGGAAACCTACGCTTGCGACAAAGCACACAAAGCGGCGTCAGCCACGCACCGGCATGCGGTCGACCAGCATCTGGTTCAGCGACTGGGCGAATGCGCGCCAGGCGAGCGCGAGGTCGTGGCGGATGCGCGCGACGTAGTCGGGCGACGGCGCGTGTTCGTCCGGAAAGTTGGAAAGCGCACAGGACGTACGGTTGTGCTGCAGCGCCTCGCCCACCAGCCCGTCGCTGAAGCCGGAGAAGGGCGCCAGCAGCGATGGCGTCAGCGCACAGCGGCCGCGCTCGATGGCGACCTCGCTCAGGTCGAAGTCCAGCGTTTCGAGCCGGCGCAGCGCCTCGGCATACACGTGGTCGACAACCGCACACAGCACGGCGTGCGTCATGTCGATGCTGCGCTGTGCGCTCAGTGCGCGCACCACGCTCTGCCGGTACAGCTCGCCGGCCTGATTGCGCAGCGCGCCCACCCAGTCGACGAATTCGGCAACGCTGCCGTCGTTGGCCGGCGAAGGTGGCAGCGAAGGCGACGCGGCGATGAGGCGTGCCGCCACCCGCGCCGCGGCATCCAGAGCGCCCTCGAGATAGCCGGCGCCGCGGGTGGCCGTCTCGCTGCCGGCCAGGTGCAGGCGGCCTGACCAGTGCGGTGCGGCAAGCAGCGGCACGTCGTCCTCCGGATGCCCGCCGTGCTCGGCCAGATCGAGCGCGCTGCATGTCATCGGCTCGCGGGCCCAGTCGCGCAGATGCAGGTCGCCCGCTTCCACCGTCGGGCCGAACAGCTGCGCGAACTGACTGCGCACCATCAGTTCGAGCGCCGGTGCGCTGGCCGCGCGCAGGGCCGGCGACAGTGCGACAAAGCCGCCCAGCGCAGCCGCCTCTCCGGTGCCGTCGCAGGCATCGAACACCTCGCCGAGTACCGCCTGCGGATGCGACACGAAGGCGTTGCCGGAAAGTCCGTCGCTGCGCCAGTGCGCGCGATCACAACGTACGAAGGCCTTGGCCTGCGCCGCCATCCAGGTCGGCTGGTCCTGCATCGCCTGACGCAGCGGCGCGTCGAGCGCCGGCTCGAACACGATCTGTTCCGCCGCCAGCCGCGGCGGCAGCGCGAGCACGACGCTGCGCGCCGCGATGACGAAAGACTCACCGCCCCCGGTGCAGTGCACCTCGACGCGGTCGCTGCGTGCGACCAGCCGGCGGACCGTGCAGCCGGTGCGCAGACGGTCGTGCGACAGCCGGCGCAGCAAGGCACCGGTCAGCGCCGCCATGCCTCCGACCAGCCGCCGCGCGCCATTGTGTATCGCCTCGCTGCCGAGCGCTTCCGGATTGCCGTCCGGCTGCTGCAGATGCAGCACGACGCCCTCGTCATGCTGCGGAAAGGTTTCCAGCCCCAGATCCGCGATCAGCCTGACCATGCGCGGCTGCGACTGCGGCCAGTACCAGCCGGGGCCGAGATCGAGGGCAGCCGCCCCCGCTGTTGCGGGGACCGTATCCACGCGCCCGCCGGCGCGCGGCCGTGCCTCGACCAGCAGCACGCTGCGTCCGGCCGCTTCGAGCCGGCGGGCGATCTCGAGGCCGCACAGTCCGGCACCGACGATGAGGGTATCGAGCATGGGATCACTCCTTCGAACATCAGATGCACGGGGTCAGCAAGCATCGCGCCACCACCGACGACACCGCCGCACGTCGGCTGTTGCTGGCGTCGGCACGACAGGCGCGTCGCGTTTGTCGCAGTTGCAACAGCGCCGCACGCAATCGACCGACACCGCGACCCGGCACGCCAGGAGCCACTGCCGCACCGCGCCGTCGTCCGTCCGTCGCTTGCCCGATTCTTGCTGCGCGTCGTGATCATTGCGGAATGCACTCATGAACGCGCCCCTGTCCCGACCTCCGCTGTCCGCGCTCGAATCGCTGCGCCTGGGCAGCCGCTATGCCCGCCTGCCGGACGCCTTCCACACGCGGCTGGCGCCGGCACCGCTGCCGTCGCCGCATCTGGTTGCCGCCAGCGCGGACGTTGCGGCATTGATCGGACTCGATCCGGCCGAGACGATGCGCCCCGAATTCGTCGAACTGTTCTCCGGCAACCGCCTGCCCGATGGCGCGGAGCCGCTGGCCGCGGTCTACGGTGGCCACCAGTTCGGCAGCTGGTCGGGTCGTCTGGGCGACGGCCGCGCCCATCTGCTCGGCGACGTCGATACACCGCACGGCCGGCTGGAACTGCAGCTGAAGGGCGCCGGCCCGACGCCCTACTCGCGCTTTTCCGATGGCCGCGCTGTGCTGCGCTCGTCGATCCGCGAATTCCTCTGTTCGGAAGCGATGGCCGCGCTCGGCGTGCCGACCACCCGCGCACTGTGCGTGATCGGATCGCCGCTGCCGGTACAGCGCGAGCAGACGGAAACCGCCGCCGTCGTCACCCGCGTTGCGCCGAGCTTCGTGCGCTTCGGCAGCTTCGAGCACTTCACGGCGGAAGACGACGTCGCCTCGCTGCGCACGCTGGCCGACCACGTGATCGATCACTTCCGGCCGCAGCTGCGCGATACGTCGCAGCCTTGTGCCGCGCTGCTGGCCGACATCGCGCAGCGCACCGGCGAGCTGGTCGCGCACTGGCAGGCGATCGGCTTCATGCACGGCGTGATGAACACCGACAACATGTCGGCGCTGGGGCTGACGCTGGACTACGGGCCGTTCGCCTTCATGGACACCTTCGATGCCGGTCGCATCTGCAATCACTCCGACACCTGGGGGCGCTACGCCTTCCGCACCCAGCCGCGCATCGCACAGTGGAACCTCTATGTGCTGGCCGATGCCTTCGGTCCGCTGATCGGCCATCCGGACCGAACGCGTGCGCTGGTCGACGACCACTTCCAGCCGGCCTTCGACGCGCGCTTCGGCGCCCTGATGAGGCAACGCCTCGGTTTCGCCACTGCGCAGCGAGGTGACGACGACTTCATCGGTGCAACGCTCGGTCTGCTGCAACTGCAGCGTGTCGATTACACCCTCTTCTTCCGTGCCCTGAGTCGCCTGCCCGGCAGCGTTGAACGCGAGGATCGCGCAGCGCGCGACGCGCCGCTGCGCGACCTGTTCGTCGATCGCGAAGCCTGCGACGCCTGGCTGCTCGGCTGGCGCGCACGGCTGGCCGGCGAATGCAGCGTCGATGCGCTGCGCCAGCCCGCCATGCTCGCCACCAACCCGTGCTACGTGCTGCGCAACTGGATGGCCGAGTCGGCGATCCGGCGCGCCCGCGACGGCGATTTCGGCGAGGTGCGGGCGCTGCTCGACTGCCTGCGCCGCCCCTTCGACGAACGTCCGCAGTACGCGCACTACACCGCGCCGCCGCCCGACTGGGCGGACGGACTGACCGTCAGCTGTTCGAGCTGACGATACCGACCATCCACACCGGGAGCTGTCATGGACCTCATCTACAAAACCCGCGTCTTCAGCCAGGGTGGCCGCAATGGCCGCGTGCAGAGCGAAGACGGCCTGTTGAAGCTGGACCTCGCCGCACCGGCGGAAATGGGCGGCAAGAAGCAGGGCGTCAATCCGGAACAGCTGTTCGCCGCCGCCTATGCCGCCTGTTTCGAGAATTCGGTACGCCACATCGTCCGCGCCGACCGACTGCCGGTGAAGGGCTGCATGGTCGAAGCCGAGGTGTCGCTGTTCAAGAACTTCGAGGAGGCCTACCGCATGGCCATCCGCTTTACCGCCGTCCTGCATGGCATCGACCAGCCGACCGCCGATTCGCTGGTGGAGCGCGCGCTCAAGGTGTGCCCCTACACCGATGCGACGAAGAACAACGTGACCGTCAGCGCCACCGCGGTGCTGGAAGATCCGGCGCTGGCGTGAAGGGAGCAGCGGTCATGACGTCGGAAACCGGATACTTCATCGACTGGAACGGCAACGCGCGCAGCGTGCAGGACGCCGGCGGCAACTTCACGGTCGAGGTCGACATGCCGTCGAAGTACGTGGCGCTCTATTCGAAGGGCGGCACACTGATGCACGAGGCGACCTTCTACCGCACGCTGGAGGACATCGCGAAGAAGGGCATCACCGCTGAATTGGTGCCCGGCTCCCACCCTTGGGGCATGCGCAACGAGTGGTGATCGGGCAGCGGGGCGTACGCCTCGCTGCCCCGTCAGAAGCGCCGCACCTCGATGTCGTACTTCTTCAGCGCATAGCCCATCTGCCGCGGCGTGATATTGAGCAGGCGGGCGGCCTTGGCCTGCACCCAGCCGCACTGTTCCATCGCCCACACGAGACGGTCGCGTTCGCCGTCCGGCTTGTCATCGGACGGCGCCGGGCGCGACACCGGCGCCGCGTCGCCCGGCGGGCTACAGGACTCGGCATCGCGGTCGGCGGACTCGTTGGCCACCGGCGACACCGCGTCGTCCTTCTTCACGAAATGCAGCACCTGCGTCAGGCAGCGATTGACCGAACAGGGGAAGTCCGACGCCTCGATCGCGTCGTGATGCGCCATCGTCGCGGTGCGCTCGATGCAGTTCTCCAGCTCGCGCACATTGCCCGGCCAGTAACAGTGCATCATCACCGCCTGCCCACCCTGGGTCAGCTTCATGTTGCGGTCGTTCTCGCGGTTGAAGCGCTCCAGGAAGTGCTGCGTCAGTGCCGGAATGTCCTCGCGCCGCTCGCGCAGCGCCGGCAGGAAAATGCTCACCACATTGATGCGGAAGTACAGGTCGGCGCGGAAGGTGCCTGCCGCCACCATCTTTTCGAGGTTGCGGTTGGTCGCGCAAATCAGCCGCACATCGACCTTGATCGGCTTGCTGCCGCCGACGCGCTCGAACTCGCGCTCCTGCAGCACGCGCAGCAGCTTGGTCTGGAAAGCCGGCGAAATGTCGCCGATCTCGTCGAGGAAGAGCGTGCCGCCGTCGGCCAGTTCGAAACGGCCCTTGCGTTCGCCGGTGGCACCGGTGAAGGAGCCCTTCTCGTGACCGAACAGTTCCGATTCGAGCAGCGACTCGGACAGCGCCGCGCAATTGAGCTTGATGAAGGGGCCGGACTTGCGTGTGGACAGTTCGTGAATGGCGCGGGCAATCACTTCCTTGCCGGTGCCGCTTTCGCCGCGTAACAGCACGGTCGACCGCGACGGCGCAACCTGATGCGCCTCAGCGAACACCTGCTGCATGCGCGGCGAGGTGCCAACCACGTTGTCTAGCTTGAAGCGGCCACGCGGCGCCTCACGCCGCGCCTGCTTGGCCTGGTGCAGCAGACGTTCGTGCTCGTCGGTCACCACGCGCTGCAGGGCCACCGACTGCCCCATCAGATTGGCCGCCATCGACAGCACGCGCACATCGCTTCCGAAGCCGCCGCGGCGCGATACGACGCGGTCGGCACACAGCACACCCAGCATGTCGGCGCCTGCGCGTATCGGTACGCCGATGAAGGCAATGGCTTCGTCGCCGGCATCATCGAGCGCGCCGGTGCGGTTCAGGAACAGCGGTTCGACCGAAATGTCCGGCACCACGACAGGCGAGCCGGAGGCGAACACGCGGCCGATGATGCCCTCGCCCGACCGGTAGCGCCCGCTCGACCATTCCTTGACCGACAGGCCGACAGCCGCAGCGAGGCTAAGCGCCTCGCCGTCGTCCTCGACAAGCGCAATCATCATGCGTCTGAAGTCGAGGTAGTGCGACAGCACGTTCAGTGCTTCGCGCAGGGTCTTCGTTACGTCCAGAGACGAGCTGAGTATCTTGCTCAGCTCGTACACCGTCACCAGTTCAACATTCGCGCGCGCATTCGTCTCGATGCCGTTCGCAGTCATGACAGCCCCCGATTGCTTCCCGAGGCGATTCCGGTCGAGCCGGTACGCCCTTCCATTCAGTGGCCCCTGCGTCTTTTCTTATTGTCGGGGAACGGTCGGCAGTACAGCCGGCCACGGCGGAAATCCGCATGCGCTTCTCCACGCCTAGCAGCATCAAGCAAGGCGCGTACCCAGTGTCACAAAGCGGTCAGTCGTAAGACGCCCGCGTAACAGCGCGTAGGAAAGCCGTTTGCGGGCAGGTACTTGGAAACGGGACGGGCGATCGGCCAGCGGGCGCGTCCGCTTTGGTGCAAGGCGTCACAAAACGGTGCCTCGACAGCGCTTGTCGGACTTGTCGCAAACAGCACAGGACCGCACCCGCGCCCCGGCAGAGACGAAACGTACCGAAGGCGCGCTGGACCGGCGTCGGCGGCGGCAAGCGGATCACCGCACGGCGGCTGGCACGAGGATTGCGAGACACCCGGCGGGAGGGAAGAGACATGACGGTCAGGGATACCCGGGTGGTGCAGGTCGACGGCACCCGCGTCACCGTCGGCGTCGACAGCGCGGCGGCCTGCAGCGGCTGTCGCTCGCAAACGGTCTGTGGCAGCGCGCCGAACACCCTGCACCAGCTCGAACTGCCTGCTGCGCAGGCCGCCTCGCTGCGGCCCGGCGACCTCATTGCACTCGGCGTCGACGACGACGCGCCGCTGCGCGCCGTGATGCTGGCCTATCTGCCGCCGCTGGCCGGCCTGCTCGGCGGCATCGGCGCCGGCAGTGTGGCCGGCCTGCCGGATGTCGCCGTGCTCGCCTGCGGCGGCAGCGGCCTTTGCTTTGGCGCGGTCATCGCCCGCCTGCTCGCCGGCCACTGGCGGGACAACTGGCGGCCCAGAATCTGCGGCCGCCGTGACTGAGGCCGACGATCAGGCCAGCGCCGGCGGTCGGGTCGAAGCGAGGAAGTCGCGGCGCGCCGCCGGATCGAGCTTGGTGCAGGCGCGGTTGAGCCCGCTCAGGATGGCCAGCACCGACGCCGTCACGATATTCCGGTGCATGCCGGCGCCGAAGGTGCTGCCGGGCAGCCCGTCGATGACGAATTCGGCGAAGGCCACCGCCGCCGCGTCGGCGCCGTGGCCGATCGCGCGCTCCTCGTAGTCGTGCAGGCGGACGGGCACCTTGAGTGCCTCGATCACGGCAGCGATCGGGCCGTTGCCGCGGCCCGACAGCGTGCGTTCGACGCCCTCGACCTTCACCACCAGTTCGATGCCCTGCTCGTCGCCGATCTCGCTCAAATGATGGGTGACGTACTCGAACGGAACTGCCGGTTCGAAGTACTGCTGCGCGAACAGCTTCCAGATGTCAGCAGCGCGCACTTCCTGCCCGCTGGTGTCGGTGAGCTGCTGCACTGCCGTACTGAACTCGACCTGAAGGCGACGCGGCAAGGTGACGCCATATTCGCTTTCGAGCAGGAAGGCCACACCGCCCTTGCCCGACTGGCTGTTCACGCGAATGATCGAATCATAGGTGCGACCGACGTCGGCCGGATCGACCGGCAGATAAGGCACTTCCCAGAGCGCGTCCGGCTGCTGCGCGGCGAGACCCTTGCGGATCGCGTCCTGATGCGAGCCGGAGAACGCGGTGAACACGAGGTCACCGGCGTAAGGATGGCGGGCGTGCACCGGAATCTGCGTGCACTGTTCGACCGTGCGCGCGATGTCGTTGATGCGCGAGAAATCGAGGCCCGGATCGACACCCTGGGTGTAGAGGTTGAGCGCCAGTGTCACGAGGTCGACATTGCCGGTCCGTTCGCCGTGGCCGAACAGGCAGCCCTCGATCCGGTCGGCGCCCGCCATCACCGCCAGTTCGGCCGCCGCGACTGCGGTGCCGCGGTCGTTGTGCGGATGCACGCTGAGGATGACCGACTCGCGCTTGGCAAGATTGCGGTGCATCCACTCGATCTGGTCGGCGTAGTGATTGGGCGTGGCCACCTCCACCGTCGCCGGCAGGTTCAGGATGACCGGCCGCTCAGGCGTGCCGCCCCAGGCCTCGACCACGGCATCGCACACCTCTTTCGCGAAGTCGAGCTCGGTGGCGGTGAAGGTTTCCGGGCTGTACTGGAACACCCATTCGGTTTCCGGGCGGGCATCAGTGAGGCGCTTGATGAGCAGGGTGCTGTCGACCGCGAGCTGCTTCACTTCGTCGCGGCTCATGTCGAACACGACGCGGCGGAAGGTGGGCGAAGTCGCGTTGTAGACATGCACGATGGCGCGCTTCGCGCCGCGCAAGGATTCGATGGTGCGTTCGATCAGGTGCGGCCGCGCCTGGGTCAGCACCTCGATGGTCACGTCGTCCGGGATGTGGCCGCCTTCGATCAGCGTGCGCACGAAGCTGAAGTCGGTGTCGGACGCCGACGGAAAGGCGACCTCGATCTGCTTGAAGCCGATGTCCACCAGCATCTTGAACATGCGCATCTTGCGTTCGCCGTTCATCGGCTCGAACAGGGCCTGGTTGCCGTCGCGCAGGTCGGTCGACATCCAGATCGGTGCGCGCGTGAGGGTTTTCGAAGGCCACTGGCGATCGGCGAGCGCGATCGGGGTAACGGGACGGTACTTCGTATTCGGCTGCTTCAACATGATGTGCTCCGGCAAATGGGAAGGATGCGTGGCCGGAATGCGGGGCTGTCAGGCGGCCACGGGTTTCCTGGCCTGACAACCGCTGCGCAGTCGCAGCATCGGGACGGTTTGAAACAGCTCGAACATGACGGGAACGCTCCGGAAAAACGGAATTCACCTCCCGGTCCATCGACCGGAGGCAGGTACTGCACGACAGGAGGGGGGAGTTTTATGTGCGCGCGGGGCGCAGCAGCAGACCCGACGCGAGCAGCGTCGAGGAGAGGGACAGCAGTTGGGTCTGGTGCGAGAGCATGGTCTCGACCATAGGCAAGCCGCGAAAAGCTGTCAAGCCTGAATTTCGCCAGCAAGCAGCTAGAATCGTGTTCTTTCGCCAGACCGCGGTCTGGCCCAAGCATCGAGCGGACAGCCTGCCGGCTTCCGCTCATGCCTTGGCAAAGACACCGATCCCCAGACTCTGCTGCCCACCATGTCCGAACGCAACGCTCCCGCACCGGCTTCCAATTTCCTGCGTGCCGTCATCGAGAAGGATCTGGCCAACGGCACCTACGCCAGCCGCCGCTGGGCGCGCAGCCCGGGCGACGCCGCCCATCACGCCTCCGGCGAACCGGATCCGGCGAAGATCCGCACGCGCTTCCCGCCCGAGCCGAACGGCTATCTGCACGTCGGCCACGCCAAGTCCATCTGCCTGAATTTCGGCCTGGCGCGCGATTACGGCGGCGTCTGCCACATGCGCTTCGACGACACCAATCCGGAAAAGGAAAGCGTCGAGTACGTCGAATCGATCAAGGAAGCGGTGCAGTGGCTGGGCTTCGGCTGGGACGCCTTCGGCGCTTCGCAGCTCTATTTCGCCAGCGACTACTTCGACTTCATGTACCGCGCGGCGGAATACCTGATCACCGCCGGCCACGCCTACATCGACCAGCAGACGCCGGACGAGATGCGCGCCAACCGAGGCACACTGACCGAGCCAGGCAAGGATTCACCGTGGCGCAATCGTCCGGCCGACGAATCGCTGGCGCTGTTCCGCGAGATGCGCGACGGTAAGCACCCGGACGGCGCCATGGTGCTGCGCGCGAAGATCGACATGGCCAGCCCCAACATCAATATGCGCGACCCGGCCATCTACCGGATCAAGCATGCGCACCACCACAACACCGGCGACAAGTGGTGCATCTACCCGATGTACACCTACGCCCACCCGCTGGAAGACGCAGTCGAGGGCATCACCCACTCGATCTGCACGCTGGAGTTCGAAGACCAGCGGCCGTTCTATGACTGGGTGCTGGAACGTCTGGCCGAAGGCGGTCTGCTGGCTCACCCGCTGCCCAAGCAGTACGAATTCGCACGGCTCAACCTGACCTATGTCGTCACCAGCAAGCGCAAGCTGATGCAGCTGGTCACCGAAAAGCATGTCAGCGGCTGGGACGACCCGCGCATGCCCACCATCGTCGGCCTGCGCCGCCGTGGCTACACGCCGGAGGCGCTGCAGCTGTTCGCCGAGCGCATCGGCGTGTCCAAGGCCGATTCGTGGATCGACTATTCGACGCTGGAAGGCGCGCTGCGCGACGACCTCGACGGCCGCGCCGCCCGCGCGATGGCGGTGCTTGATCCGCTCAAGCTCAAGCTCACCAACTGGGACGCACTGTTCGCCGGCAAGGAGGCCGAGCCCTGCTCCGCACCGGTGCATCCGCACCACCCGGAACGCGGCACGCGCAGCTTCAACCTGACGCGGGAAGTGTGGATAGAGCGCGAAGACTTCATGGAAGAGGCGCCCAAGGGCTACCACCGCCTGTTCCCGGGTAACAAGGCGCGGCTCAAGTACGGCTACGTGATCGAATGCACCGGTTGCGAGAAGGACGCCGACGGCCGCATCACCGCGGTGCTGGCGACCATCGTGCCGGATACGAAGAGCGGCACGCCGGGCGCCGACAGCGTCAAGGTGAAGGGCGTCATCACCTGGGTCAGCGTGGCCGAAGGACTGGCGACCGAAGTAAGGCTGTACGACCGGCTGTTCACCGAAGCGCACCCGGACGCCGGCGGCCGCGACTTCCTGACCGTGATGAATCCGGACTCGGTGAAATCGGTACAAGCCTTTGTCGAACCCGGCCTGGCCACCGCCGCGGCCGACGACAAGTTCCAGTTCGAACGTCACGGCTACTTCGTCGCCGACCGGGTCGATTCGGTCGAAGGCCGCCCGGTGTTCAACCGGGCCGTCACATTGAAGGACAGCTGGAGCCGTTGAGGTCGGGGCAACCCGGCGGCGGCCCCCGACGCAGCGTCGGTTTTTTTTACATCCGGCTCGACCCGCCCAAGGACCGGATCGCCTGCAAGGCGCGCTGCGCCCCGATGCGTGCCGATGCAGCGATGCAGGCACACCGCTTGCTAACAGTTTTTGACATTTTTGAATCCGTCGGCCGGTCCGGCTCGCGACGGGTGACGACAACCTTCGTGCAGGGAGTGTCCCGATGAAATCGATACGCAGCCTCTTCGCCGCAACTCTGTTTGCCACCGCGCTGCCGGCGCTCGCCGTGATCCCCAATGTGACCGACCAGGAATCGCCAGAGCGCAACAACCTGATAGCAACCTTCGGCCAGAGCGGACTGGCGCAGTCCTTCAAGCAGATGGCAGACAACGTGTCCGGCGCCGGGATCTACCTCCTCCTCGCCAGCCCGGAGGAGTCGGCGAACGTGACCATCGAACTGTGGAGCAAGCTGCCGAACCAGGGCGGCAGCCTGCTGGCCGGCGGCTCGGCACTCGGTCTTGGTCCGGGCTGGGTGGACGTGTTCTGGACGCCTGTAACAGTTACGCCGGGGGACACCTACTTCCTGGTCTTCTCCGGCCCGTCCGCATTGGGTCTGGCGGGCAGCACGCTGAACCCCTATCCGAACGGACAGACGTTCGCGACCTCGGGCTATGCAGGCTTCCCCAACTTCGACTACACCTTCCGCACTTTCGCGGCGGCCGTACCCGAACCCTCGACCTGGGCGTCGATGATGGGCGGCCTCGGCCTGCTCGCGCTGCTTGCTGCGGCCCGCCGTCGCACCTGATCCTTCCGGGGAGCGCGGCAGCGCTCCCCTGCTCCATGCCCATCCAGGACGTCCCCCTTCCGCAGGCTTACCGGCTGCTCAACCACGGCCCCACCGTGCTGGTGAGCAGCGCAGCCGGCGCGCGCCGCAACGTGATGGCGGCGGCGTGGTGCATGCCGCTCGATTTCGACCCGCCCAAGATCGTCGTCGTGATCGACAAATCGACCTTCACGCGTGAGCTGATCAGCGCGTCGGGCGAGTTCGCGATCAACGTGCCGCCACGTGCGCTGCTCGACGCCACGGTCGCGGCCGGAAACGACAGCGGCCGCGATACGGACAAGTTCGCCGCGCTGGACCTGCCCAGCTTCCCGGCGACGCAGATCGCCGCGCCACTGGTCGGCGGCTGCGTCGCCTGGCTCGAATGCAAGGTCGTGCCGGAAGCCCGCAACCAGGACCGCTACGACCTGTTCATCGGCGAGGTGGTGGCAGCGCGCGCGGACAGCCGCGTGTTCCGCAACGGGCGCTGGCACTTCGATGACGACGCGCTGCGCACGCTGCATCACGTCGCCGGCGGCGCCTTCTTCATGACCGGTGAAGCGGTCGGCGGCAGCTGAACTTTCGCGCCTGTAGCGCGCTCCCAAGACGGCTGTTCACACAACCCCGTCGATGGAGCCCGCCATGCGCCGCCTGCTCGCCTCCTCCTGCTGTCTGCTGGCCCTGAACGCCCACGCCGGCGGTTCGGCCAGCGAATTCGGATCCGCCTTCTATACCGGCCTGTCGATCAGCGTGGTGCAAGTGCGCGTTGCCAATGAGGCAGGCAAGGGTTTCTTCGGTTCGGGGGTCGTGGTGGCGGAGAACGAGGTCGTCACCAACTGTCACGTCACGCGTCAGGGCGTGCGCGTCGAGGTTGCCAAGGGCGCGCTGGTGTTTCCAGTGTTCGGCCAGAAAGTGGACATGGCGAACGACCTCTGTCTGCTGCGCACCTCGCCGATGCCGCTGCGCACCGTCGCGCTGCGCGACGCGGCGTCGGTCAGACCCGGCGAGAAGTCGTTCTACTACGGCTACTCGGGAGGGATAGAAGCCTTCTTCGCACCGGGGCGGGTGGCAACGCTGCATCCGCACGACGGCAGTGCGGTGTTCGAAACGTCCAGCGGTTTCGCGCTCGGCGGCAGTGGCGGCGGGCTGTTCGACGCCGACGGTCGCCTGATCGGCATCACCACGTTTCTCGCCTCCGGCCACTCGGGTGGCTACTTCGCGATGCCGGCCGATCTGATCCACCGGCTGCGCAAGCAGCCCGAATCCGACATCGCGCCGATATCCGGGCTGGCGCTGTGGGAGCGGCCGGACGCGGAACAGCCCTGGTTCCTGCGGGTGGCGCGACTCGGCGCGCTGTCGCGCTGGCAGTCCGCCGCCGATCTGGCGCTGGAATGGACACGCGCCGAACCGGACAACGCCGACGCCTGGCATCAGGCCGGCGTTGCGCTGCTGCGCGACCAGCGGCCGGTCGAGGCAAACGAGGCGCTGCAGCGCGCCCGCATGCTGTCGCCGGACCACCCGGACGTGCTCTTCCATCAGGCACTGGCGCTGGCGCGCAGCGGCTCGACTGAGGCCGCCCGCGAAGCGCGGGACCGGCTGGCCCTCGCGGACGCCGAGCTGCTGGGCAAACTGGACCAGGCCTTAGACTGTTCGGCCTACTGCTAAAGACATACAAACACACTAAACTCCGTCGAATACAAGAACTTGAAGATCGACGGGGTCCTCGGTGTCGCCCAGACTTTCCCTCCTGCTGTGCATCTGTGCAGTCCAGTTGTCGTTCGCCGACGCGCGCGCCGAGGAGAGTGCCGACGGCCCCCGCTTCGAGGTGCGCGCCTACTCGCTGGCCGGCGGAACGGTTTTCCGGCCGGGGGAAATCGACGCCATGCTGTCGCCCTATACCGGCGCCGAAGTCGGCTTCGGACAGCTCGAAGCGGCGCGCGCCGCACTGCAGGCCGCCTACCACCAGCGCGGCTTCGGCGCAGCCCAGGTCAGCATTCCGGAACAGGAACTGAGTGGCGGCACCGTCGTGCTGGAAGTTCTGGAACCCAAGCTGACCGAAATCACGCTGCAGGGCGCCAAACACCACGACGAACAGAACATCCGCGCCAGCCTGCCCGCTCTGGCCGACGGCCGCATGCCGAACACGACCGACGTGGCGCGCCAGTTGTCGCTGGCCAACGAGAATTCGTCGAAGCAGACCGATGTGACCTTCAAGTCCGGCCGCAAGCCGGGCGAGATCGCGGCGACGATTTCCGTGGCCGACGACAAGCCGCTGCGCCGCTTCGTCACCGTGGACAACAGCGGCACGCCATCGACCGGCACCCACCGCGTCGCCATCGGGCTGCAGCACGCCAACCTGTTCAACCGCGACCATGTGGCGACCTTCCAGTACACGACTTCGATAGAGAAGCCGTCCGAAGTCACCATCTTCGGCCTTGGCTACCGCATTCCGCTGTATAGCAGCGGCAATTCGATCGATCTGGTCGCCGGTTACTCGAGCGTGAATTCGGGCCAGGTGCAGGTGCTGAATTCAACGGCCAGCGTGTCCGGCGCCGGCCGCATCTTTTCCGCCCGCTACAACTGGCACCTGCCACGCGATGGGGAGCTGACGCAGCGCGTCAGCCTGGCGGCCGACTGGCGCGATTTCGACAGCAGCTTCGTCCTGGAGAATGTGCCGGGCAGTCTGGTGCCGCGGGTGATCACCCATCCGGTCAGCCTGTCGTGGAGCGGAAACTGGCGCAACGATCTGCGCGAAGCGGGCCTGAACGTCAGCTATGCGCGCAACCTGCCCGGTGGCGAACATGGCCGCGACAGCGATTTCGCCGCCTCGCGCGGCGGCGCCAACGCGCGCTTCGCGGTGATCCGGGCCGGCGCCTCCTGGCTGCAGCTGCTGTCCCGGGACTGGCGCGTGCGTCTGCAGGCACAGGCGCAATACACGAACGACGAGCTGGTTTCGGGCGAACAGTTCGGTATCGGCGGCGCCGATTCGGTGCGCGGTCTGCGCGAGCGCGTGCTCGCCGACGACCGCGGCTGGCGTGTCAGTGCCGATCTCGATACGCCGGCCTGGGTGCACGACACCTGGGTGATGCGCGGCGTGCTGTTCGCCGACACCGCCCACCTCTATCGCGTGCGGCCGCTGGCCGGAGAAGACGCAAGTCAGGCAGTTTTTTCGGCGGGCGTGGGGCTACGCGTCAACTTTTCCACGTGGCTATCTGGGCGGATCGACTACGCTCAACTTATTGACGGAGCAGGAAGATACGACTCCGGAAGCCACCGCGTGCACGCAACGTTCAGCCTGAACTTCTGACCGCCTGAAAGCCACCTCCCGGTGGCATGCGGCCGGTTCCGGCGAAACACCCCGAATCGCGAAAACTCGCGCATGCAACGTCTGCCTGCGCGACACAAAGCAGCAGCAGCACGGGCACCGGACCTTGCGTCGCGAACACACGCGCATCCTGTTCACGGCCCGTTTCAGAAGAACTTGAGGCCGAAATGAACAAGGGTCGCTACAGACTGGTTTTCTCCGACGAACACCGCAGCTATGTGCCGGTACCGGAAGAAACCTGTGCGCGCGGCAAGAACAGTGGCGGTCGCGCGCTGCGCCGACTGGTTGCAGCCATGGCCGCAGCGCTGCCCGGCCTGGTCATCGCCAATCCGACCGGACACCAGATCGTGCAGGGCCAGGTCGGGATCCAGACCCAGGGCAGCACGCTGAACATCACGGCCAGCGACCGCGCCATCATCAACTGGAAGCAGTTCTCCATCCAGCCGGGTGAAACCACCCGCTTCATCCAGCCGCACTCGACCGCCACCGTGCTCAACCGCGTGGTCGGGCAGGATCCGTCGCAGATACTGGGCAATCTGATCGCCAACGGGCGCGTCTTCTTGATCAACCCGAACGGCGTGCTGTTCGGCGCCGGCGCCAAGGTCGACACCGCAGGGCTGGTCGCCTCGACGCTGAACATCAGCAACGAGGACTTCACCGCCGGGCGCCTGAAGTTCAACGCCGAAGGCGCGGCCGGCAAGCTGCGCAACGAAGGCACGCTGAAGACCACCGGCGGCCCGTTGCTGCTGATAGCCACCGACATCGAGAACACCGGCCTGATCACCGCCGACAACGGCGATATCGTGCTCGCCGCCGGCAAGAGCGTAGAAATCGCCGACCCGCATCAGCCCGCACTGCGGGTGCGGGTCGAGGCGGGCGGCGAGGCGATCAACCTCGGTCAGCTGATCGCCCGTGGCGGCAACGTCGGCATGTTCGGTGCCGCGCTGACGCAGGCCGGCAAGATCAGCGCCACCGGTGCGCACCGCACCGCCGACGGCCGCATCGTGCTGCGCGGGTCGAAGTCGGTCACGCTGACCGCACAGTCGGAAACGACAGCAAAGACCGCCGACGGCGCTGGCGGCGACATCGATATCGCCGCACCGGAGGTGAAGATCGAGGCCGGCGCCCTGGTCGAGGCCAGCGGCACCCAGGGCGGCCGAATCGATATCGCGGCCACGCAGAAGGCAAGCGTCGACGGCACGCTGCGCGCCACTGGCACGCTGCCCGTCGCTGCCGCTCCTGCACCGGCCCCGGCAAGCACGGCCGAGGATATCGAACTGCCCGTGACCGGGTCCGGCCCGGCGCCCGTCGCGACGACGAGCGAAGCCGCCGGCAAGGGCGGCCACATCGAAGTCACCGCCGACACCGTGCTGGTCGGTGGCACCGCCACGCTGGACACATCCGGCGACACCGGCGGCGGCTCAGTGCTGGTCGGCGGCGACTGGCAGGGCGCCAATCCGCAGGTGCGCAACGCCCAGGTGAGCTGGATCGGCGGCGGCGCCCGCCTGCTGGCCGACGCGCTGTTCGAGGGCGATGGCGGCAAGGTGGTGGTGTGGGCCGACCAGGCCACCGCCTTCCACGGCAACATCTGGGCGCGCGGCGGCGAGCGCGGCGGCAATGGCGGCCAGGTCGAGGTTTCGGGCAAGGTCGCCCTGCTCTATCGCGGGCGCACCGACACCTCGGCGGCACGCGGCCGCAACGGCGTGCTGCTGCTCGACCCGCTGGCGATGGTGATCCAGGGTGGCAGCGGCGACGGATCGAACGATGGCAGCCTGACCTTCAACGGCGGCGCGCCAGGCACCCTCACCGCCGAGGCGCTGGGCCCGACGGTAATCTACGAAAGCGAAATCGAGGAACAGAGCAAGACCACCGACATCATCCTGCGCGCTCAACGTTCGGTGACGGTGGGCACCTCGCAGTTCAGCTACACCGGCAGCGGCAATGCCGCCGGCGAAACGGCGGGCCAGCTCACGCTGGCCGAAGGCAGCAGTCTGCTGATCGAAACGCGCAACCTCGGCGCGGGAGAAGGCGGCGCCAGCGCCGGCATCGACCTGGTCACCGGCGGCTGGCATGGCGCAGGCCTGCGCATCGTCACCCAGGGCGACGGCAGCATCACGATGCAGACCGGCTACAGCAATGGCAGCGCCATCGGCGACCAGCGCGCCGACATCATCCTGCCGGTGCTGCAGGCGGCAGGCGGCGGCATCCTGATCCGCGCCGGCAGCAGTTCGACCGTGGACCTGCGCGGCAGCAGCTACAACTCGGGCGCCGGCATCGACATCGAAGCGGGCACTGTCACTGGCGGCGTTACCTTCAACGCGGCCGACGGCACGCACATCGACGGCGACTACAGCGCGTCATCGGGCACGCTCACCTTCAATGGCGCCGCATCGTCGATCAGCGGACGCCTGACGCTGGCCGCCAACCTCGGCGGCAATTCCGCGCTGACGCTGGGCGACCTGCTGTGGCAAGGCGGTCAGATGCTGAGCGGCGCCACCACGACGCTGACCGGCAGCGGCCTGATCGACAACAGCGCCGCCTACCGCTACCTCGATCGCCGGCTCGACGTGACCGGCCAGCTCGAATTCGCCAACAGCGCCGGTTACGACCTGTACGTGCGCGATGGCGGGCGACTGAACATCAGTGCCGGCGGCAGCGTCGGTACCGCCAGCGCCAACGGCTTCCTGCGCCTGACCGCGTCGGCCGGCACCGCCACATTCAGTGCGGAAAGCGGCGCCAGCCTGAGTCTGGGCGACGGCAGCACGTTCAACCTGTCTTCCGACGGCGCCGCCGGCAACCTCATCGCCGGCAGCTTCACCACCACCGGCAACGGCGTGCTGCTGCTGGCGGCCGGTCGGATAAACACCGGTGCCGATACGACCATCAGCGGCAGTGGCTCGCTGCGTCTGGCGAACTCCGGCGTGATCGGCGGCAGCCACCTACTCACGGTCGGTACGCTGTTCGACTGGCGTGGCGGCAGCATGGACGGCAGCGGCAGCACGGTGCTGAGCAGCAATGGCCTGATCGACAACAGCAGCGCCTACCGCTACCTGCAGCGCACGTTGCGCATCGACGGCAGGCTGACGCTGGACAACCCGACCGGCTATGACCTGCGCATCGGCAACGGCGGGCGTCTGCACATCGGTTCGACCGGCACGCTCGCCACCGGCACGACGAACGGCTTCATCTACATGCAGGCCGGCACCGGCGGCACGGCTACGTTGAGCGCCGATGCCGGCGGTCGCATCGACGTCGCTGACGGCACCCTGCTGACGCTGCGCAGCGACAGCAGCAGTGGCAACCAGCTGTCAGGCTCCTTCGATCTCGACGGCGCCGGCGTGCTGCACCTGGACAGCGGCGCCTTCAATGTCGACGGCAACGCGACCTTCGGCGGTGACGGCCTGCTGCGCATGAGCGGCGGCGGGGCAATCAACGGCAGCGGCACGCTGATTATCGCCAGTGATTTCGACTGGCGCGGCGGCCGCTTCGGCGGCAGCGGCACCACCCGCCTGACCGGCGACGCCGTCATCGACAACACCTCGGCCTACAAGTACGTAAGCCGCAGGATCGAAGTGTCCGGCAATCTCACCTTCGGCAATTCGACCGGCTACGACCTGCGCATAGAGAACGGCGGCTCACTGCATCTGGCGGCCGGCGGACGGCTGTCGACCAGCAGCAGCGGCCTCATCTACATGCAGGCAGGCAGCGGCGGCAACGCGGCGTTCTCTGCCGCCGCCGGTTCCGCGATCACGGTCGGCACCGGCACCACGCTCACGCTGCGCAGCGACGGCAACGCCGGCAACACGCTGGGCGGGCAGTTCGTACTCGATGGCGACGGCGCGCTGCACATCGATTCCGGCGTATTCACGACCTCCGCCACCAGCAGCTTCGGCGGCACCGGCCTGCTGCGCATCAGCGGTGGCACGACCTTGAGCATCGATCACGCGTCGACCATTTCGACGCAGTTCCGCTTCGAGGGCGGCACGCTGGGCGGAAGCGGCAATCTGCTGATCAGCGGTCCGATGACCTGGGCCGGTGGCACGCTGGCGGGCAGCGGCACCACCACTGTCAGTGGCACTGCGGTCATCGACAACACCTCGGCCTACAAATATCTGTCGCGTCGCCTGGTCATCGCCGGCAATCTGGAATTCGGCAACAGCAGCGGTTACTACCTGCAGATCAACAACGGCGGCACGCTGCACCTCGGGGCCACCGGGCGCCTGTTCACCACGGCTGCCAGCGGCCTGATCTACATGGCGGCGGGCAGCGGCGGCACCGCCACCTTCAGCGCGGACGACGGCGCGCGCCTCGATGCGGCAAGCGGCTTCGACATGACGCTGCGCAGTGACGGCAACAGCGGCAACCGCATCGCCGGCAGCTTCGAACTGGGCGGCAGCGGCGATCTGCACCTCGATTCCGGCGTGATCGGCACCGGTGCCACAACCCGCTTCGACGGCAGTGGCCGGCTGCGCCTCAGCGGCGGCGCCACGTTCAACGCCAATCACGCACTGACCATCGATTCCGCCTTCCGCATGGAAGGCGGCACGCTCGGCGGCAGCGGCAACGTAGACATCGGTGGCGCCTTCACCTGGGCTGGCGGCACGATGACCGGCAGCGGCACGACCACCGTCGGCGGCAACGGCACGATAGACAACACCAGTGCCTACAAGTACCTCGGCCGCCGGCTTGACGTCACCGGCAGTCTGGTCTTCGGCAACACCAGCGGCTATTACCTGCAGTTGAACAATGGCGGTCATCTGCACGTCGCCGCTGGCGGGTCGCTGGGCACTTCCGCCAGCAACGGCCTCATCTATCTGGCGTCGGGCAACGGCGGCAGCGCACTGTTCAGCGCCGATGCCGACGGCGATATCGTGCTCGGCGCCGGTACCGAACTGACGCTGCGCGCCGACGGCAATGTCGGCAACCGCCTGGCCGGCAGCTTCGACCTCAATGGCGAAGGACAGCTGCATCTCGATTCGGGCATGGTGAGCGTCGATACCGACAGCGCCTTCACCGGTGACGGCCGCCTGCTGCTGTCAGGTGGCGGAACGCTGGCCGGCAGCGCGGTGCTGTCGATCGCGTCGGTCTTCGACTGGACTGGGGGCGGATCGATGAGCGGCAGCGGCACCACGCGCCTGCTGCGCGACGTGACGCTGTCCGGCAGCGGTACGCGCACCGTCAACCGCACGCTGGAGATTGCGGCCGGCCGCACGCTGGCCGTCGGCGACGGCGTCGCGCTGAACCGCTCGACCAGCAGCGGAGGCAGCGGCGGCATCGTCGCACTGGGTCTGTTCACGAAGTCCGCCGGCACCGGTACGGCGTCGTTGAACTACCTCGACATCAGCGGCAATCTGTCGGCCAGCAGCGGCATCCTGTCGCTGACCGGCAACACGCAGGGAACCAGCCTGGACGGCACCGCGTTCTCGACCAGCGGCAGTGGTTCGCTGCGCCTCGACTCGGGCCTGTTCACGCTGACCATCGGACAGGTGGCCACCGTTTCCGCCGGCAGTCTTGAACTGCACGGTGCCACGCTGTCGACCGCTGGCAACGCATCCATCGTCGGCAGTGGCACTTTCCGCCAGGTGGCCGGTACGGTGGACGGCGCCGGCACGCTCACCATCGCCTCGGGTTTCGACTGGACCGGCGGCATCATGGCCGGCAGCGGCACGACGCGCCTGGTCACCTCGGCCAGCCTCACCGGCAATCCCGTTCGCACGCTCAACCGCACCCTTGAAATCGCCGCCGGACATACGCTCACCCTCGGCGACGACGTACGGATAGAGCGCTCGACCAGCAATGGCGGCAGCGGCGGCATCGTCGCCCTCGGCACCGTATCGAAGTCCGCCGGCAGCGGCGTCGCCTACATCCGCTACCTCGACCTGCGCGGCAATTTCACCGCAGGCAGCGGCGTGCTGTCGATCTACGGCAATACGGCGGGCAGCAGCATCGCCGGCGCCGTGTTCTCGTCCACCGGCAGCGCACGCGTGCGTGCGGACTCCGGCCTGCTGACACTGAATAGCGGCGAATCGGCGAGCATCGGCAGTGGTCTGTTCGAGCTGTCCGGCGCGACGCTGAGCACCAGCGGCAACAGCGCGATCAACGGGTCGGGTCTGCTGAGCTTCACCTCCGGATCGATCAATGGTGTCGGCACACTGAGCGTGAACACCGGATTCGACTGGAGCAGCGGCAGCATGGGCGGCAGCGGCGTCACGCGCCTGAATGGCAGCAGTCGCTTCCTGACCACCAGCGCCAAGACACTGACACGAACGCTGGAAATCGCCGGCACCGCGCGGACGACCTCGGCTACCAGCGCTCTGCAGATCCAGGACGGCGGCCGCCTGTCCGTACTCGCGTCCGGCGAGTTCGAGATCGCTGGCGGTACCGGCTTCACCTTCAGTGGCAGCGGGCGCATCGACAACGCCGGCCTGCTGCGCAAGACCGGCACCGCTGCCGTGACGCTGGCGATGCCGCTGACCAACAGCGGCACGCTGCGGGTCGAGGAAGGCGTGCTCACCGCCAGCGCCTTCCCGGTCAATGCCGGCACGCTGGATGTGTTCAACGGTGCCACGCTGATCGCCGGCGCGCTGCAGAACGACGGCGTCGTCCAGGGCAGCGGCACGATCAATCTCGGCGGCGCCACGCTGACCAACGCCGGCACGCTGCGCCCGGGGGGCAACGGCGCAGCCGGCACGCTGACCCTCACCGGCCACTATGCCCAGACCGCCAGCGGCATCATCGAGGCCGACGTGCTGGGCACGCTCGCGGCCGAGCAGGACCACCTGGTCGTCAGCGGCAACGCCGCACTCGACGGCGACCTGCGCCTCGCACCGGCCAACGGCCTGAGCTTCGGCGCGCAGGATCGCTACACCGTGCTGTCCTGCGGTGCCGACGGCTGCCTCAGCGGCACGTTCGACACTGTGGACAGCGGCACACTGGGCCTCACCGCCACCAGTTTCTCGAACGCCATCAGCTTCGCCACCGGCAGCATCGCCAGCACCTGGATAGCGCAGTCCTCCGGCTTCTGGGACGTCGCGTCGAACTGGGCTGGCGGCTTCATTCCGGGCGCACAGAACGACGTGGTGATCGATCAGGCAGGCGACCTGACCGTCACCGTGCGCAACACCTCGCCGGCCAGCAACTTCGTCGTCAACAGTCTTTATTCGAACGAGAACATCGTCATCAGCGGCAGCACGCTGACGCTGGTCGACGACTCGGTCATCAACGGCCGCCTGACCATGTCGGGCGGCACGCTGAACATCGGCACCCAGCTGGAAACCGGCGCCCTGACACTGAGCGGCGGCACCATTGCCGGTGGCCGCCTGATCACCGCGGGCAGCGGCAGCGCGATGAGCGGCGGCACGCTGAGTGCGCTTCAGCTGATGCTGGGATCGCAACTGAGGGCGACCGGCGGCACGCTGTCGAATGTCACGCTGTCGCGACTGGGCAGCGCTGCGGATGCCGGCAAGGTACTGATCGCCAACAACGGCGACCTGAACATCGTCGGCGCGCTCACGCTGAACAACGCCGAAATCACCCTCGCCTCCGACGGCAACTCGACCTTCCTGCGCGGCACCTCGGGCGCCTGGTCCATCGGTGGCAACGGCTCCGTCCTCTTCGGCGGGTCGCACAACGCCGTGCGCGCAGCGAACTACCTCGGCTATGGCTCCGGCTCCTACTCGCTGTCCATCGGCGCCGGCGTCACCGTCGCCGGCTCCAACGGCGGCCACATCTACTTCGGCAACAATGGCTCCAACGCCGGCACCATTTCCGCGAACACCGCCGGCAAGGAAATCCTCGTCCAGAGCTGGGCCACCACCGATACCTGGAACAACTCCGGCACCCTGCGTGCCAACGGCGGCATCCTCACCACCGCAGACACCTGGTCCAGCTCCGGCACCCTCAGGCTCGATTCCGGCATCCTCTTCCTCGGCGGCTCCTTCAATACTGCCTCCTTCAACACCCTCGTCCGCCCGGCCGATGCCGACCGCGGCGCGCTCAACCTCGTCGGCACGCTCAACAACGCCAACTCGACTCTGCTGCTCAACGGCGCGACCGGCGCCCTCGCCTCCGGCGGCACCATTTCCGGTGGCGTCGTGCGCATCAACAACGCCGACGGCGGCGCGCTCAACACCGGCTACGCCGGCTTCTCCGGTTCGTCCTTCGGCGGCAGCAACGGCGCGGCGCTTGCCAACGTCACCCTCGCCAATGTCGCCGGCGTCGCCGACAGCGGCCGCATGACCATCGCCAACAACGGCGACCTGAACATCGTCGGCGCACTCACGCTGGACAACGCCGAAGTCACTCTCGCCTCCGACGGCAACTCGACCTTCCTGCGCGGCACCTCGGGTGCTTGGTCCATCGGTGGCAACGGCTCCGTCCTCTTCGGCGGGTCACACAACGCCGTGCGTGCGGCGAACTACCTCGGCTATGGCTCCGGCTCCTACTCGCTGTCCATCGGCGCCGGCGTCACCGTCGCCGGCTCCAACGGCGGCCACATCTACTTCGGCAACAATGGCTCCAACGCCGGCACCATTTCCGCGAACACCGCCGGCAATGAAATCCTCGTCCAGAGCTGGGCCACCACCGATACCTGGAACAACTCCGGCACCCTGCGTGCCAACGGCGGCATCCTCACCACCGCAGACACCTGGTCCAGCTCCGGCACCCTCAGGCTCGATTCCGGCATCCTCTTCCTCGGCGGCTCCTTCAATACTGCCTCCTTCAACACCCTCGTCCGCCCGGCCGATGCCGACCGCGGCGCGCTCAACCTCGTCGGCACGCTCAACAACGCCAACTCGACTCTGCTGCTCAACGGCGCGACCGGCGCCCTCGCCTCCGGCGGCACCATTTCCGGTGGCGTCGTGCGCATCAACAACGCCGACGGCGGCGCGCTCAACACCGGCTACGCCGGCTTCTCCGGTTCGTCCTTCGGCGGCAGCAACGGCGCGGCGCTTGCCAACGTCACCCTCGCCAATGTCGCCGGCGTCGCCGACAGCGGCCGCATGACCATCGCCAACAACGGCGACCTGAACATCGTCGGCGCACTCACGCTGGACAACGCCGAAGTCACTCTCGCCTCCGACGGCAACTCGACCTTCCTGCGCGGCACCTCGGGCGCCTGGTCCATCGGTGGCAACGGCTCCATCCTCTTCGGCGGGTCGCACAACGCCGTGCGCGCAGCGAACTACCTCGGCTATGGCTCCGGCTCCTACTCGCTGTCCATCGGCGCCGGTGTCACCGTCGCCGGCTCCAACGGCGGCCACATCTATTTCGGCAACAACGGCTCCAACGCCGGCACCATTTCCGCGAACACCGCCGGCAAGGAAATCCTCGTCCAGAGCTGGGCCACCACCGATACCTGGAACAACTCCGGCACCCTGCGTGCCAACGGCGGCATCCTCACCACCGCAGACACCTGGTCCAGCTCCGGCTCCCTCAGGCTCGATTCCGGCATCCTCTTCCTCGGCGGCTCCTTCAATACTGCCTCCTTCAACACCCTCGTCCGCCCGGCCGACGCCGACCGCGGCGCGCTCAACCTCGTCGGCACGCTCAACAACGCCAACTCGACTCTGCTGCTCAACGGCGCGACCGGCGCCCTCGCCTCCGGCGGCACCATTTCCGGTGGCGTCGTGCGCATCAACAACGCCGACGGCGGCGCGCTCAACACCGGCTACGCCGGCTTCTCCGGTTCGTCCTTCGGCGGCAGCAACGGCGCGGCGCTTGCCAACGTCACCCTCGCCAATGTCGCCGGCGTCGCCGACAGCGGCCGCATGACCATCGCCAACAACGGCGACCTGAACATCGTCGGCGCACTCACGCTGGACAACGCCGAAGTCACTCTCGCCTCCAGCGGCAACTCGACCTTCCTGCGCGGCACCTCGGGTGCCTGGTCCATCGGTGGCAACGGCTCCGTCCTCTTCGGCGGGTCACACAACGCCGTGCGCGCGGCGAACTACCTCGGCTATGGCTCCGGCTCCTACTCGCTGTCCATCGGCGCCGGCGTCACCGTCGCCGGCTCCAACGGCGGTCACATCTACTTCGGCAACAACGGCTCCAACGCCGGCACCATTTCCGCGAACACCGCCGGCAAGGAAATTTCGCTGAACAGCTGGGCCAGCACGGACGTGTGGACCAACACGGGCACGCTGCGCCTGGCCGGCGGTCGCTTCCACGCGGGCGACAGCTTCATCAGCACGGGCCTGCTGCGCGGCGCCGGCACCTTCGACGCCAGCGGACGCACGCTGACCAATACCGGAACGATATTCGCCGAGGGCGGCGTGCTGAACCTGAGCGGCAATCTGGTGCTGACGCAGGACAGCACGCTGCGTATCGACATTGGCGGGCGCACGCGCGGCAGCGAGTACGGTGCCGTAGATGTCTCGGGCGGCCTCACCTTCGGAGGTACGCTGCAGGCCACGCACGTGAATGGATTCACCCCGGGCAGCACTGAGGCGTTCCGCGTGCTGCGTTTCGGCTCGCGCGTCGGCAGTTCGCAGTTCGCATCGCTCGACGTGCCGGCCGGCTTCGGCTATGGCAGCTACTACGGCAACGGCAATTTCCTGCTGGGTATCGGTTCGGCACTGACCGGCATCAACGAGTGGATCAGCAATGCAAGTGGCGACTGGGCCACCGGTACCAACTGGTCACTCGGCGTGGCGCCCAACGACCCGACACAGACCGTCATCGCGGACCGCGTCGGCGTGACGCCGACGATCACGATATCGAGCGGCGACTGGTCCGTCGGCTCGCTGCTGTCGGAAGAGAATCTGACGATGAACGGCGGCACCCTCACCGTCGCCGGACTCACCCGCGTCACCGGCAGCCTGACGCTCAACGGCAGCAGCCGGCTCACTGCACAGGGGCCGCTCGACCTTGATCTGATCACGCTGAACAGCAGCAGCCAGTTCGTCGCGAACAGTGCCGGTCACGTCGCAAGCTTCGTGCAGAACAACGGCACCAGCACCTTCGCCGGCGCCGGGCTGGCGTTCGACGCGATCGACATCCGCGGCGGCACGGTCAACTACAACGCGGCACTTGCGCTGCCTTCGTCGCTGCTGCGAGTGGCTGGCCACACCGCCAATCTGAACGCCGACCAGGGACAGACGCGGATCGAGGTGGTGTCGGGTACCTTGAACCTGAACCTGAGCAGCCTGAGCTCCGACGTTGCGCTCAGCGGCGGCACCCTGAACGTTGCCGGCTCGACCGCAGCAAGCGGCGATCTCGACTGGACCGGCGGCAACATCGGCGGCGGCGGCACCTTCACGCTGAGTGGCGTACTGAACGTGGGCGGCGGCAGCAACTCCTTCGGACTGAACGACACGACGCTGGTACACACCAATGCCAGCGGCAACAGCCGCATCGCCAAGACGGGCGGCTATTTCTACCTCAGCGGAACCAGCGAACTGCGCAATGCCGCAGGCGCCGTGCTGACGGTGGATACCAGCGGCGGCAACTTCGGCACCTACTACAGCAGCGGCGCAGGCGGGACCTTGCACAACCAGGGCACGCTGAACAAGACCGGCAGCGGCGCCCTCTACATCTACAACCCGACCCGCCTGCAACAGGCCGGTCAGCTCAACCTCCAGCAGGGCAGCATCATCGTCCAGGGCGGCAGCGGCCATCTGCTGTCCGGCAACACCGCTCTGGCGGACGGTACCGCGCTGCAGCTCACCGGTTCGCACACCAGCACGATCAGCGCCACGGCACGTTTCTCCGGTGACGGTCAGTTGCTGCACGAGTCCGGTACGTTGACGCTGGCCGATGGCGCGCGCATCGACGTGGCCTATACGCAGGCATCCGGCACGCTGTCACTGACCGGCTCGGCAACGATGAACGACGACTTCATCTGGAACAGCGGCACCGTGCGGGCGGCCGATCTGGCTACCGCGGGTACGCTGACGCTGAATGGCGCATTCATCCAGAGCGGCAACACCACGGTCTATCTGCGCGACGGCCTGCAGATGCTGCACACGAACACCGCCGGCGACAGCCGCATTGCCAACGCGTCGAGCAGCGGTTTCAACGTCGAGAACGGTGCCGTATTCCGCAATACCGGCGTGCTCACGCTGGATACCGCCGGCGCCGGCA
The DNA here is from genome assembly GCF_038066675.1 of Methyloversatilis sp. NSM2. Classification (NCBI taxonomy): domain Bacteria; kingdom Pseudomonadati; phylum Pseudomonadota; class Betaproteobacteria; order Nitrosomonadales; family Sterolibacteriaceae; genus Methyloversatilis; species Methyloversatilis sp. NSM2. Next base: position 59,088 of record NZ_JBBUKV010000016.1, on the reverse strand, counting down.
GCATCATGTACATCGACCACGACGCGGGCAGCGGCGGTCGCTTCGAGAACGCCGGCACCCTGGTCAAGAGCGGCGAAGGTCGCGTCGACTTCGGCAGTTACGGCTCCCTCGCCTTCAACCAGAGCGGCAGCTTCGCGGTGAACGCCGGCACGGTGGAGTTCGGTGGCACATCGATCGCGCTCGGCGGCAGCATGGCCATCGCCGACGGCGCACGCGTGCTGGTGCGCGCCGGGAGCACGACCACCGCCAGCGGCTTCGCCGTCAATGGCAATGGCGTTCTGGCCGTCGGCGGCGGCACGCTGGTGCTGGGTCATGGCACGACGGTCGCCGCCGACGTCGAACTGAGCAGCGGCACGCTGTCCATCGGCAGCGCCAACGCCGCCGAGGTGACCGGCGACCTGAGCTGGACCGGTGGCACGATCAACGGCGGCGGCACGCTGACGCAACGCGGCCGCTTCCTGCAGACCGGCAACACGACGGTCTATCTGCGCGACGGCACGCTGCTCGACCACGTCAATGCGAGCGGCGACAGCCGCATCGCCAACACGTCAGCCAGCGGCTTCAATCTCGAAAACGGCGCCGTGTTCCGTAACAGCGGCGTACTGCGGCTGGACGTGGCCGGCAGCAGCAGCGTCATGTACATCGACCACGACTCCGGCAGCGCCGGAAGCTTCGTGAATACCGGCACGCTGATCAAGTCGGGCAGCGGTCGCCTCGACTTCGGCAGCTTCGGCCTGGCCGCGCTGACGCAGAACGGTACGCTGCAGATCGAACAGGGACGCGTCACGCTCGGTGTGATCAGCACGACCGCGCCGGCTCATCTGCTCGCAGGCCACCACGTCATCGGCGCCAACGGCAGCCTTGAAATCGTCACCGCCCCGGGAACCACGGTAACGGCCAACGCGGGCGCGGCAGCGACCTTCTCCGGCAGCGGTCCGCTGATGATCAGTGGCGGAACGCTGATGCTGGCCGACGGCCTTGACCTCGGTATCACCGTGCGGCAGAGCGGCGGCTATCTCGCCGGCAGCGGCGACAACGCGCTGACGGGTCGCTACGAATGGACCGGTGGCGATGTCAGCGGCAGTGGCACGCTGACCGTGAGCGGCGTGCTGCAGCTCTCCGGCGGCAACTCGTTCGGTCTCAACGGCCGCTCCATGGTGCATACCAACGCCTCCGGCAACAGCAGCCTCTACAAGCCGGGCGGCTATTTCTATCTCGGCGATAACGCCACCTTCACCAATGCCGCCGGCGCGACGCTGTACATCGATACCGCCAGCAACACCAATGGCGGCGCCTGGTACCAGAGCGGCAGCGCCGGCAGCTTCGTCAATGCCGGCACGCTGGTGAAGCAGGGCAACGGCACCTTCAATTTCTGGAGCCCGATCCGCTTCGTCAACACCGGCAGCTTCACCGTGGCGCAGGGCGCTGTCATGGCCGACGGTTTCACGAACAACCCGGGTGTGCTGCAACTGCTGTCCGGCACCAGCTTCAGTACCAGCGGCAGCGCACTGACCAGCACCGGCACCATCGCCGGCCACGGCACGCTGATCGTCGGCAGCACCGGTCTGCTCAATCGAGGCGTCGTCGCGCCGGGCGGCGCGGACACCGTCGGCACGCTGCGCATCACCGGGCAGTACGTGCAGGGCGCCGACGGCACACTGCAGATCGAGCGCGGCAGCGCCGGCACTGACGCGCTGATCGTCAGTGGCGCGGCCACGCTGGGCGGCACGCTGGCGGTCACTCAGCTGGCCGGCTACCAGCCGGCAGCGCTGCAGACCGACATCGTCAGCGCCAACACACTGAGCGGCAGCTTCGCCAGCGTCACGCTGCCTTCCGGCTACAGCACGCTGACGGTCGGCAACCGCCACGTGCTCAGCTATGCCGGCGCGATCTGCGGCGGCGTCTGCTGGGACGGCGGCGCCGGCACACTGCTGTGGACGGACGCCGCGAACTGGACGACCGATCTGCTGCCCGGCACCACCGACCTGGTGTTCATCGACCTCGAAAACGGCGTCAATGTGCAGCTCACCGGCGGCACACACACCATTGCGTCGCTGACGACGACAGTCGGCAACACGCTCACGCTGAGCGGCGGCGCCCTGACGCTGAGTGGCGGCACCTCGGGACAGGCGGCGTCCGCGCTGGCCGGCGATCTGGTCATCGGCGGCGGCAGCTTCACCGCCAACGCACAGACCTCGATCGCCCGTCTGCTGCTGTCCGCCGGCAGCTTCGGCGGCAGCGGCGCGGTCACCTTCACCGGCGCCGGATCGAGCTGGACCGGTGGCGACATGGTCGGCAGCGGCAGTTCCATCTTCGCTGCCGGGTCGACCTTCGAATACGCAGCCGGCACGCGCAGTTCGACCCGACGCGTCGACGTCCGCCAGGGTGCGACCGTCCGTAACGCGAGCGGATCGATGACGCTGACCGGCGGCGCGACCAACGCCGGCGTCATCGACGTCGCGCTCGGTGCCACCGTGCGCTATGGCGGCAGCGCGAGCTACCTGCTCGACACGACCGGCCAGTTCGACGGCGGCGGTCGCATCGAATTCATCGAATCGGCGGTGGCCACCGCGGCGTCGACCGCACCGGCGATCGCCGACGGCAGCTTCACCGTGCGCGTGCAGGACTCGGCCCGCTTCACGATGACCGCGCCGACCTCGATCGCCAATCTCGAACTGGCCGGCAACGCCCAGGCGATTGCCCAGGCCGGCTTCCAGGCGGCGAACGTGACGCAGTCCGGCGGCACGCTGACGGTGAATGCGGCATCGGCCATCGGCCGCTACAACTGGAACGGCGGCACCTTCGCTGGCAGCGGCAGCGCCACACTCACCGGACAGAGCGGCTGGACGCGCGGCACCCTGACCGGCAACCTCGTCATCGCCAATGGGGCCACGCTGACCCTCAGCACCACCGGCAGCGACGACGTACAGGGCACCAGCTACAAGCGCTTCGGCGCCGGTTCACTCAGCAACTTCGGCACGCTGGCCTGGCAGGAAGGCCACATCGACGTCGTCGGCAACGCTCGCGTCGATAACGCGGGGCTGGTCGACATCACCGGCAACTTCAGCTTCGGCGACCGCTCGGTCGGCGTCGGCACGCTGACGCTGAACAACCTCGCCACTGGCACGATCAGCAAGAACGGCGGCGGCGAAACCAGCATCGGCACCCTCGGCATCCCCGGCGGCACGGCGAACTATGCAGTCGTGACCAACAACGGCCGGATCGACGTCGCCAGCGGCAGCCTGCGCTTCGGCATCGGCTACGCCGGCGCCCCGGGCGGCGGCAGTTTCACGCACAACGGTCAGATCGACGTGTTCGCCGGCGCGCTGCTCGAGTTCGGCGGCAGCCTCACGCACAACGGCGTCACCTTCATCGACAGCGGCGCGACCCTGCGCCGCATTGGCGGCTTCACCAACGCCGCCGGCGGGCTGATCGAAGGTTTCGGCACGATAGACGTGGGGGCCGGCAACACACTGCGCAACGACGGCACGCTGCATGTCGGCGATCTGTTCAACGGTGTCTACACGCACGGCACGATGCGGGTGACCGGCCACTTCGTTCAGGGCAGCGGCGGGCGCTTGCTGATGGCCATCGGCGGCAACGCGGCCGGCGAGTACGACCAGCTGGCCGTCAGTGGCAGCGCCACGCTCGGCGGCGCACTGGTCGTATCGGAAGCGCCGGGCTACGTTCGCGAAACGGTGGCCATCGACCTGATCACCACCGGCGCTGGTGTGAGCAACAGCTTCGCCACGGTGACGCTGCCCGACGCCGGCTACGCGACCTCGATTGCCGGCAATGCCCTCCGTCTCAGCTACAACGCGCTCGTGTGCGGCGGCATCTGCTGGGACGGCGGCGCCGGCACCAATCTGTGGACCGACGCGGCCAACTGGACCGGCGACGTGCTGCCCGGCGTGAACGATCTGGTATTCATTGCGCTCGGTGGTGGCAGCAGCGTGCTGCTGAACAGCGGCTCGCACACCATCGCCGGCCTGAATACGAGCGCCGGCAACCACCTGACGATCAACGGAGCGTCGCTGACGCTGGCCAGCCTCGATTCGACTCTGGGCGGCAATCTCACGCTCGGTGGCGGTGCGCGTGTCACGCTCGGCAACGACGTCGCCGTCGATTTCGGCGGCACGCTGAACTGGACCAGCGCCGCCACGCTTGCCGGCGGCACGCTCAACCTGCTCGGCGGTTCGACCGCGACACTGAACGCGAACACCAACGGCGGCCACCTGACGCTCAGCGGCATCACCATAAACAACGCGGGAACGGTGAATTACGCCAGCGAAGGCCGCCAGCTGCTGATCAACGACGGCACGACCTTCAACAACAGCGGTCGCTTCAACTTCACGACGGACGGCGACGTCACCGAAAACTCGGGCTTCGGCGGCAACTTCAACAACAGCGGCACCGTCGCCAAGACCGGCGGCAGCGGCAACAGCGCTTTCACCAGCTTCGTCCGCTTCAACAATCTCGACGGCGGGACGGTCGACTCGGGCACCGGCAGCCTGCTGCTGCAGACCGGCGGCGATCATGCCGGCGCCTTCAACATCGTCGGCAGCAATGTGCGGTTCAACGGTGGCGCGCACACCTTCGCCACCGGCTCCACGCTGAACGGCATCGCCAACTTCGGTGGCGCGACGGTCAATCTGTCCGGCGCCACAGTGGACGGTCAGCTCAATCTGCAAGGCGGCACGATCAACCAGGCGGCAGGCACGGCACTGAACGTCGATGGCGCGATGCGCTGGGACGCCAGTGCGACGATCAGCGGTGGCACGCTGAATCTGCTGGCAGGATCCAGCACCACGTTGCGCGCCCACACGAACGGTGGTCACCTGACGCTAAGCGGCGTCACCGTCAACAACATGGGCACCGTGAACTACGCCAGCGAAGGTCGCCAGCTGCTGATCAACGACGGCACGACCTTCAACAACAGCGGTCGCTTCAACTTCACGACGGACGGCGACGTCACCGAAAACTCGGGCTTCGGCGGCAATTTCAACAACAGCGGAACGCTCGCCAAGACCGGCGGTTCGGGCAGCAGTGGTTTCGCCAGCTTCGTCCGCTTCAACAATCTCGACGGCGGGACGGTCGACTCGGGCACCGGCAGCCTGCTGCTGCAGACTGGCGGCAACCACGCCGGCGTCTTCAACATCGTCGGCAGCAATGTGCGCTTCAACGCCGGCACGCACACCTTCGCCACCGGCGCCACGCTGAACGGCATCGCCAACTTCGGCGGCGCGACGGTCAATCTGTCCGGCGCCCGCATTCAGGGCGCATTGAATCTGTCGGGCGGCACGCTCAACCTGGCCCGGAACAGCGCGCTGGACATCGCCGGCACGATGAACTGGGACAGCGCCGCCAGCATATCCGGTGGCGGCGAACTGAATCTGCTGGCCGGCACGATCGCCACGCTGCGCGCGCACACCAACGGCGGCCACCTGACGCTGAGCGGCGTCACCGTCAACAACATGGGCACCGTGAACTACGCCAGCGAAGGTCGCCAGCTGCTGATCAACGACAGCACAACCTTCAACAACAGCGGTCGCTTCAACTTCACCACCGACGGCGACATCACCGAGAACTCGGGCTCCGGCGGCAACTTCAACAACAGCGGCACAATTGCCAAGACAAGCGGCACGGGTCGCAGCGGCTTCGCCAGTTTCGTCCGGCTGGTCGACCAGGGCGGGAGCTATCGCGCCGACAGCGGCACGCTCGACCTGTCCGCGCTCTCCACACTGAGCGGCCGGATGGACATCGCAGCGGGGGCGCGCATCGTTACCGGGGCCCTGAGCAACGGCGGCATCATCGCCGGCAACGGTACGCTGGACCTCGGCGGTGCACTGCTGACCAACCGGGGCGTACTGCAGCCGGGCGGCGCCGGCGCAGTCGGCACGCTAACCGTGATCGGCGGACTGCAGCAGGACGAGCTGGGCCGCATCGAAGCGGAATTCGCCGGCACGGCCGCCGGCCAGTACGACGTACTCGATGTGCGGGGCAATACATTGCTCGACGGCGTGCTGGCGATCCAGGCGATCAATGGCGCCCAACCGTCCGAGAGCATGGGGCTGGCGATGGTGACGGCCGGCGGCACGCTGGAGGCGTCGTCGCTGGCGCTGTCTGCACCCAGCGGCAACTACTCGCTGACACGGACCGCGTCGACGGTCCGCCTGGGCTTCACCAACTGCGCCATCGGCATCTGCTGGGACGGTGGGGCCGGCACGTCGAACTGGCTGGATGCGGCCAACTGGACCGGTGACGTGTTGCCCGGCCTGAACGATCTGGTGTTCATCAACCTCGCCGGCGGCGCCGACGTCGTGCTGAACGCGAACCCGGCCCTCACCCTGGCCGGTCTGACCATAGGCGACGCCAACTCACTGACGCTGACCGGTGGCACGCTGAACGCGCCGACCACGATCCTGAATGGCGGCACCTTGTCGTTGACCGGGGGCACGCTGAACTTCGGCGCCGCACTGAACAACGCCGGTACGCTGAACTACGCCGGTGGCACGCTGACCGGAAATCTGTTCACCAACAACGGCACGCTGAACGTGCTGCCGGGCAGCAGCGGCAACCTGACGACGACACGGCTGAACAATACCGGCAGCATCGTCGTCGATGCCAACCGCACGGTCGAGTTCGGCAGCGGCGGCGGCATGATCTTCGCCAACGACGGCAACGTGCAGGTGCGCAGCGGCACGCTGTCGGTGCTCGCTCACGACACCGACCTGTCCGGTCCCGGCGCCGACAGCGGCGACTACACGGTCAACGCCGGTGCCACGCTGCGCTTCCGCGACGCCTTCCGCGACTTCGGTCCGGGTTCGTCGATCACCGGTGGCGGCGACGTCGAATTCACCGCTTTCTCCGGCGGCCTGTTCAACGTCAACGGCGTCTATTCGGTCGGCGGCACCACGCGCGTCAGCGGCAATACGCTGGTCAATTTCAACAGCAACGCCAGCTTCGGCACGCTTGATCTGGCCGGCAACATCGGCGGCACCGGCACGCTGACCGTTGCCGAGAACCTCGTCTGGACCTCTGGTTCGATCGGCGGCGCCGGCCGCAGTGTGATCGTCAATGGCGATGCGCTGCTGGACGGCGCATCGCTCAACCTCGCGGGTGCACGCCTGACGATCGCCGACAGCGGGCTGATCGATGCCGGCACCCGGCTCAACATGAGCAGCGGCGCGCAACTCATCGTCGCCAGCGGCGCGTCGCTCGGCGTGGGCAGCAACGCCGCGGTCGGTGGCAGCGGCAGTCTGGTGAACCGCGGCACGCTCGAAGGTACCGTGGGTGGTGGCAGCTCGAACATCGGCGTGCTGCTGTCGAACTTCGGTGAAGTGAGCGCCAGTTCGGGCAATCTGGGCCTGACTGGCGGCATCGCGAATACCGGTGCCGGCAGCTTCGTCATCGGTGCCGACGCGACGATGGAACTGGGCGGCGACCTGCCTCCGGACATCTTCGACCGCATCGGCGGCGCCGGCACGCTGAGCTTCTCGCCGACATCACAGCCGGTGATCAACCGCAGTTACGCCGCGCAGGGCGGCACGCCATTCAGCTTCAGTCTGCGCTCGGGCGCCGTGCTGACCGGTCTGCCGCAGAACGGCACGGTCAGTGGAGAAGCCGCCGGCTGGATCTATACGGCGAACGCTGGCTTCAACGGCACCGACAGCGCCCGCTTCACGCTGAGCCTGGGCAGCGGCACGGCCGTGTTCAACATCAGTTTTGCCGTCACGTCGGAACCGGCCGTGACACAGCCGCAGGTGCAAGTGATCGCCACCACGCTGCTGCCGGAAGTGTTCCAGCCGCCGCGCATCGTGCTGCCGTCGACGCCGCCGCAAATCAGCGCGCCGATCAATGTCGCGAGCGTGGATGCACTGAGCGACATCGCCACCGCGTCGGGCCCGCAGTTCGACCAGCCGCTGCGCGACTTCCGCGCCAGCCGCCTGCAGTGCCGTTAAGGAGTCCGTCAATGAACGCCCGCATTCCCAACCCCCGAATGCTCATGCTGGCAGCGGCATTCGTCGCCGCGCCGCTGGCTGCGCAGACCACGCCGACGCCGGCCGCCGGCCGCGTGAGCTATCTGTCCGGCACGATGTACGTGCAGACCGCCGACAACAAGACGCGCATCCTCGGTCGCGATTCGTCGATCTACAGCGGCGACGTCATCACCACCGAAAAGACCACGGTGGCGCGCATCGAATTCGGTGACGGCTCGTCGCTCGCGCTGAAGCCACGCAGCCAGGTGAAGATCGACGGCTACGCCTTCGACGAGGCGAAGCCGGAAAAGGACAGCCTGCTGTACAGCCTGGTGAAAGGCGGCCTGCGTGCGGTGACCGGCCTGATCGGCAAACGCAACCGCGAGGGCTATCGCGCGAGCACGGTCACCGCCACCATAGGTATACGCGGCACGCGCTTCGGCATGCTGCTGTGCGACGAGAATACGAAGGACGATCCGGCCTGCCTCAAGGCGCTGGAAGAAGCGAAGGACGGCAAGTCGGGCGAGCCGGCGCTGGTGTTCGACGTCGAGGAGGGCAGTATCGAAGTGAAGAACGACGCCGGCAGCAAGACCTTCGAAGTCGGCCAAGCCGGCGTCGTGTCGAGCAGCAAGTCGGCGCCGCAGCCGCTGCCCGAAAATCCGGGTCTGAACGAGTCGCTGCCCTCGTCCACCGCGGCCCGTCCAGGTCCGGCCGGGATGAATGGCAGCACTGGCCTGGGCAGCGATTCAGACGCGTCCTGCACGGTGCAGTAACGCGCACTTCTGAAAGAAAGGACGCCGGCGGCGCCCTTTCACGCGCAAACGGACCTTACTTCACACCCGCCATGCGCTTTTCGAGTTGCGCCACCGGCACGTAGCCGGGAATGCGCTCGCCATTGCTGAGGAAGATGGTCGGCGTGCCGCGCACGCGATACTTTTCACCCAGCGCAACCGACTTCTGCAGACCGGCGGTGTCACACGCGGCCGTTGCGGCGGCCGGCGCGACATTGGCCGTCATCCAGTCGCTCCACGCCTTCTGGCGGTCACCGGCACACCAGATCGCTTCCGACTTCTTCTGCGAATCCGGGCCAAGCACCGGCGTCAGGAAGGTGTAGACGGTCACGTCGTTCAGCGTCAGCAGTTCCTTCGCCAGCTTCTTGCAGTAGCCGCAGTTCGGGTCTTCGAAAGTGGCGATGACGCGCTTGCCGTTGCCGCGCACCTGCTTGATCGCGACGTCCAGCGGCAGCTCGGCGAAGTTGATCGCCGACAGCTGGTTCACGCGGGCCTGGGTGATGTTCTGGCGCGTCTTCGCGTCGAGGATTTCGCCGAGGATGAGGTAGTTGGCCTTCTCGTCGGTGTAGAGAATTTCTCCGCCGACGCGCACTTCATACAGACCCAGATACGGCGTCTTGGTCACGCCTTCGACCTTGGCACCGGCGCCCAGCGTGGACTCGACTGCAGCCTTGATCGTGTCTTCCGGCCCCGCCCAGGCGGTCGATGCAGCCAGTGCGCACAGCAGCGCTGCGGTGTGCTTGATGGACATGTAGTTTCCTTGTGAGGGCGCGCATCGTTGCGCGCCGGTTGTGAGTACTCAGCCGAGTGCGTAGCGTACCAGCGCATTCCTTACGACAGGCAGGCGCCGGGTCAGGTTCAGTCCGCTGTTGCGCAGCCAGGACAGCGCCGGCCACTGCGGCCGGAACAGCTCGTGCAGCGCGTGCGTGGTGAGCTGCATCGCATTCACCTCTTCCGCCCGCTTGCGTTCGTAACGGCGCAGCAGCCGCACGTCGCCGAGCACGCTGCGGTCGGCGCCGGCCAGCACTTCGGCCAGCACGCGCACATCGGCAAACCCCAGATTGACGCCGTGACCGGACAGCGGATGGATCGCATGCGCCGCGTCGCCGACCAGCGCCACGCCGGGCGCGACCACCTTGGGCACCTGCATCAGCCGCAGCGGAAACCCGGCTGCCGGCGTCACCACTTCGAGCGCACCGAGCACGTGATCGCCGGCAGCGGCTACCTGTGTTGCCAGCGTAGCGGCGTCGTATTGCAGCAATTCGCGCGCGGTCGCTTCCGGCGCGGACCACACCATGGACATGTGCTGATCGGGCAGCGGCAGGAAGGCGAGCACGCCGTCAGGCCTGAACCACTGCCAGGCGGTGCCCAGATGCGGTTTCTCGCAGCGGAAGTTGGCGACGACGCCCAGTTCCTCGTAATCGGTGAAGCGCGCCTCCAGCCCCGATTGCGCGCGCACCCAGGAATTGACGCCATCGGCCCCGACCACCAGCGCGGCGTCGAGTACCCGGCCATCCTCCAGCGCCAGCCGCGAGCGACCGTCGGCAACGGTCAGCGACAGCGGCCGCGCCGGACACAGCAGGGTCACGTTGGCCTGCCGCTTGACGCCTTCCCACAGTTCGCGGGCGATCAGGCTGGATTCGGCGATCCACGCCAGTTCGCCGACCCCGACGTCGAAGGCGGAAAAGTCGAGCCGCGCTCCGCGGTCGCCGAACACCTCGATGCGCGTCATCGGCTGCAGGCGGCCGCTGTCCAGATGCGCCCAGGCGCCGACCGCATCAAGAAAGCGCGCGCTCGACGGGCTGACCGCATACACCCGCGCATCCCAGCCACCGACCGGCCACTCGGGCATGCGCCCCTCGACCAGCGCCACCGACAGCTGCGAACGGCGCAAGGCCGCGCACAGCGCGAGTCCGGGCAGGCCGGCGCCAACCACCACGACATCGAATTCAAGGTCCCGCTGCATCAGTGCGAACCCATCCAGGAGAAATCAACCCGCGATTGTCCGGCCGCTGCGCCGTCCTTGACAAGTACCGGTGTCTAAACGACAATCCGCGTCCTTTCGCGTGGTGATGTAGCTCAGCTGGTTAGAGCGACGGATTCATAATCCGTAGGTCGAGGGTTCAAGTCCCCCCATCACCACCACTCCGGTTGCAGAGAAAAGCCCGATCCGCGGATCGGGCTTTTTTTCGTCCAGCTGCCGCGATCAGGCGCTCAGCACTTCGTCCTGCAGCATGCAGTCGGCGTCCGACAGCTCGCCACGGACCTGGTCGCGCAGCATGTCGTAGAGCGCGTCGAGGTCGAGTGCGGACACCAGCGGGCGGTCGCGGCCGGTGATGATGAGACGGTCGAGCCAGCGGAAGCGCCCGGCGACCATCTCGGGAACCGGCCGGATGTCGTTCGGACCGCACTCGGTCACGCTGATCAGATCGTCCACCACCAGCCCGAGGCGACCACGCGCACAGTGCGTGACGACGACGTGACCGCGGCCGTCTGCGCGCGGCAGGTCGAAGAACACCCGCAGATTGACCACCGGCACGTGTTCCAGCCCGCCCGCATCGTCGAGCGGCAGCACGCCGGCCACCAGTCCTTCGCCACTGCCGATCCGGCGCACGCGATCGATGTCGGCGGCCTCCAGCACCCGGGCCGCACTCACCGCGAGATGCCGGTCGTCGAGGCGGAACACCGCGAACTCTTCGCCCTCGCCGGGGCGGACGCCGCTTTCCGTTTCACCCGGGCCGGCGTCCGTGTCGCGGGCAGTCGCGGAGGCCTCCGGCAGCGCCAGAGCGACGACGGCGACCAGATCGTTACGGTAATCACCGGTCGTCTTGTATTCGCGATAGCCCGCCGACAGCGCGACACCGGCCATATGGCGCACGCCATCGAAATCGATCAGCGCGTGGCGACTGGAGCCGGCGTCTAGACCGACCGCGAGCTCGCCCAGATCCAGCCGGCTTCCCGGCGCGAGATCCGGTCGCGTGCTGGCGACAACGCGGCCATCGCGCTCGCAGAAGGCCGCCCACACGCCGTCGCGCGCCGGCAGCAGTTCACTCAGCATGGCCCTGAACTCGCGCGCCGATTCGAACACGATGCCGATGCCGCCGACCACGCGCGTGTCGTCGGCCGGCGCGCGGATGGCCGCGTGGTAGATGTAGGTCGGCGCGTCGCGATGCAGCGGACTGGCCTCGAATGGCGACACGGCATAGCTCTGCGTGCTGGTCAGCCGGTTCACCGCATCAACGACACGCCCGTCGACCTGCCGGCCGATGGTGTCGTCCGCCGCGCCGGACAGCGTGCTGGACGCGACGATGCGCCCGTCCGCGCCATATACGAAGAGCCGGTCATACACCGTGTAGAGCCGGTTGATGTCGTCAAGCAGTGCGCCGAGCGATGGGCCGCCGCGACCGCTGGCGAGCGCCTCGCGCAAGGCCGGCGCCAGCGCCCACCAGCGGCAGTCGTTGGCGCGCTCGTAAAGATTGCGGTCCATCACGTCCATCATCAGCCGCGACACGAACTGCAGATCCTGCAGCGTCGACGACATGATGGTGTCGGACAGTGCAGCCAGCGCACGCGAGAACACTGCGCGCATGCGCTCGCCGGTTTCGCTGATCTGCTGCAGCATGGACTTCAGCTTCAGCGAATCGCCACGACGTCCGCCGGCCATCACCTGTCCATTCCAGACGACCCGGTTCAGCGCGTCCTTGATCGCCCCCGCCTGCGCCTCGATGGCTGCCAGTTCGCCGCAGTTCAGGCCGGACGACTGTGCCCCCGCCCCTTGCAGCGCGACCGCCTCTTCGCGAAAGGCCGATTCGGCCGGCACCATGACATGACCGCGCCAGCCAGGGCCCGCGTAGCCCTGGTAGCCAGTCGCCTCGCAGGTGCAGGCGATGTACTCGCGACCGCCGAAGTCGATCAGCGCACCGTCGGCGCCGGTCGCGGCCTCCGGTGTGCGGCCCAGCGGCACGTGGTCGGGATCGCTGCTGGCAATGACGTGTCCGCCGGCATCGAGCAGCAGCATGACCGCCCGATCGCGCGGGCGACGGAAGGTACGGAAGATGCCGGCCATTTCGTCGTCGAAGCGGAAGGACAGACAAAGCACGCCCAGCGCCCGCCCGTCGGTGTCGTCGATGCGTCGCGCGTACACCAGCGCGCGCTCGCGTCCCGGCAACAGCGCGCAGCGCCCGAAGTGTTCGATGTAACCCGGTGCCGCGAGCGCGCGTTCGAGCAGCGACGGATCGCCGGCCATCGCTTCGGCCGACGCGCCGATGGCAGCACGTACCTCACCGCGCAGATCGAGCACGAAGATGGCGTCGTACACCGAGTACTTTCGGATGTACTCGTGCAGACGTGCCTCCAGCCGCTCACGGCCGTTCGCGCCGGCGCGAAGGAAACTGCGGATGTCGTCGTCAGTCGCGAGAAAGCCGACGTCGGCCGTGCGCTCATACAGATTGCGCACCACCACATCGACGACCGCGCGCGCCCGTGCGCGCATCTGCAGCACCACCTTGTTGACGTTCTCGGCAGCCAGCGCGCGAACCAGTTCGGTTTCCAGCCGCCCGAAGGCCTCGCGGGTGCTGGCCATGGCCGGCAGGATGGTCTTGGCCTCGGCCGGGCAGACCATCTTGGCCGTGGTCTCTATCAGTCGCCAGGTGAAGCGCAGTTCGGACAGTTCACGCTCGCAGGCGAGCACGCTGCGCATGTGTGGAAGCAAGGATTGCGGACAGTACATCGGTCGCTCCGTTCTGGTGGATTACAGCTCAGAACGGCAACGAACTCTGGAAGTTAAGCAATTGATTGAAAATCACTTTTCAGGTGCATTGATGCACCACTTGGGCGCACTTCCGGCGCCTTTGAGAGGCAGCACGCCCCGTTGCAGGGCAAAAAAACAGGGCGGTCGTGACCGCCCTGTCTCTCAGGTCCGCGCCGCGGACCTGCCGACCGGCATCACTCCTTGCCGATCTGCCACTTCTCGTCCGACTGCGACACCACTTCGCCGGATTCGGTATCGACTTCCAGCTTCACTTCCTTGCCGTCGGCAGTCTTGATGTCGAACTCGTAAGAACCCTTGCCGTCCGGTTCGATTTCGTACTCGACCTCGACGATCTCGCCCGGCACCTTCTTCAGCGCGATCTCACGGGCCGCAGCCTCGTTCACCTTGGCGCCGGCGAACTTCGGGTGATCCTTGGTCACTTCTTCCTCGACCTCGACCACCTTGCCCGACTTGCCTGCGCACTCGACATCCCAGGCCTTGCCATCAGGCGTCTCGATATCGAATTCGTAGATGTAACCTTCGCCCGCTTCCTTCTTCAGTTCGACCTTGACGATCTGACCGGTCTTGGCCTTCAGTGCCGCCTTCATGCACTTTTCGAGGCCTGCCGAGGTCTTCGGCATGTGATGTTCCGCGAATGCGGGGGCGGCGATGCCCGCAGTGATGAGCAGGGTAGCCAGCAGGTGAGCGCTCTTCATGGTGTGTTCTCCTTTTTCGGTGTGCCAGAATGGGGTCCGCAGCGTGTTGCGCTGCAGTATTCGAAGTCTAGCCCTCACCCGGGAAAGTTTCCCGGAAGCCACTCAGAAGCGTGACAAATTGGGATATTTTCCCGGCTATATCGGGAAAATATCCCTGTCGCCCGGGACACAGTGCTCCCGGGTCGAACAGTGTGCCCCTGCAGCAAATCAGTCGCGCCCCCGGCCATTGCCGTTTCCGTTGCCCGGGCCACCGTGCCCGCGACCGCCCTTGTCGTGTTTGTCGTGCTTGCCACCGCGATGGTCGTCGTAGCCGCCACGGCGGTGATCGTCGCGGTCGTGCCGATCGTAATGCCGATGCCCGTCGTGGTGATCGTGGCGCACCTCGCGGTAAGCGTGGCGCTCGCGGTAGCGCGGCACATAGACGTCGTTGTACCAGCTGTCCTGCACGAAATAGACCGGCCGCCCACAGGCCTCGTAACGACCGCAGTACTTGCGCCAGTTCTTGGCATGGCCCGGCGGCACGTGCATATAGACCGGCGGCGGCAGATGCGGGCCGGACACGATGACCACCGGCTGCGGGTAGATCAGACGCGGGCGCGGGTAATAGTCACCGATGTCGATATGGCCATAGAAGCCAGGCTGTCCGATCGAGATCGACACACCGACGTCGGCGGCCAGCGCCGACAGTGCGGACAGGGCCAGAGCGGCAGTCATCATCATCTTTTTCATCGTCGTGTCTCCGCGTAATAAACAGTGATTTCAACGGGTGCGGAGGGCTGGGCGCAGACTGCCACGTGTAATCGACATGCTTCAAATCGTTACCGGACGCGCGCCAGACTCCAGACCCGCTGTCACACCCTGCATTCTGGTTGCCGGCCGTCGCCCGGCTTGTAGGAATCGGCGAAGCCGGGCGGCGGCGGCGGCCGACGTCACCTGCCCGAGTGGCCGATCGACAAGGAAACGGTGCGAGCTGTCAGCGATGCCGCGCGGCGCGGAAACGCGCCAGTTCGCGAGCCGTGTGCGATGTGGCAGCGTGCGCCAGCAGATCGGCCGGCGCACCGGCCGCCACCACGCGCCCCCCGCCGTCGCCGCCTTCCGGGCCGAGATCGATGATCCAGTCCGCCTCGGCCATCAGGTCGAGGTCGTGCTCGATCACCACGACCGAATGGCCGGCATCGACCAGCCTGTGCAGCACGCCGATCAGCTTGGCGATGTCGGCCATGTGCAGGCCGGTGGTCGGCTCGTCCAGCACGTAAAGCGTGTGCGGATTGCCGCGGCCGCGCCGCGCGTTGGCAGGGTCGCTGGCGTCGGCCGGCGACTTCGCCAGTTCGGTCACCAGCTTCATGCGCTGCGCCTCGCCACCGGACAGCGTCGGGCTGTGCTGGCCCAGCGTCAGATAGCCCAGCCCCACCTCCTGCATCAGCTTCAGCGTGTCGGCGAGCTTGCGATGGACAGCGAAGAATTCGACTGCCTCGTCCACGCTCATCGCCAGCACGTCCGCAATGCTCTTGCCGCGCCAGATGACGGCGCGCGTTTCCGAGTTGAAGCGCGCGCCGTTGCAGGCCTCGCACAGCACGCGCACGTCCGGCAGGAAGGACATTTCGATCTGCCGCAGGCCCTGCCCCTCGCACACCGGGCAGCGTCCGGGGCCGGTGTTGAACGAGAAGCGCGCAGCGGTGAAGCCGCGCTCGCGCGCGTCCTGGGTGTCGGCGTACAGCTTTCGTATCTGGTCCCAGAAGCCGATGTAGGTGGCCGGGCAGGAGCGCGGCGTCTTGCCGATCGGCGTCTGGTCGACTTCGAGCACGCGGCCAAGCGCGCCCCAGCCTTCGATGTCGGCGCAGCCGGTCAGTGTGGCCTTGGGGTCGTTCAGCCGCGCAGCCACGCCATCGCGCAGCACGTCGCGCGCAAGTGAGGACTTGCCGGAGCCGGACACACCGGTCATCACCACCAGCCGACCGAGCGGCACCTGCACGTCCATGCCTTTCAGGTTGTGCAGCGTGGCGCCGCGCACCAGCAGCGACGGCGTGTCGTCGGTGACCGGCCGGCGCGCCCTGAAGCTGTGATCCAGCGGGCGGGCGAGGAAGCGGCCGGTGATGGATTCCGGCTGCTTTGCCAGATCGCTGGCGTGGCCTTCGGCGATCACCTCGCCGCCGAGCCGGCCGGCGCCCGGGCCGAGGTCGATCACGTGGTCGGCGCGCAAGATCGTGTCCTCGTCGTGCTCGACCACCAGCAGCGTGTTGCCCTTGTCGCGCAGCTTCACCAGCGTGTCGAGCAGTACCTGGTTGTCGCGCGGATGCAGGCCTATGGTGGGTTCGTCCAGCACGTAGCAGACGCCGCGCAGATTCGAGCCGAGCTGGGCCGCGAGGCGGATGCGCTGCGCCTCGCCGCCGGACAGCGTGGGCGCGGCGCGGTCCAGCGACAGATAGCCGAGGCCGACTTCGCTGAGGAAGTGCAGCCGGCTGTTCAGCTCCGCGATCACGTCGCGCGCGATCTCGCCCTCGCGGCCTTCGAGCGACCAGCCGGCGATGGCGGTCTGCAGCGCCGACACCGGCTGCGCACTCAGCTGCGCGATGGACTGGCCGAACAGCTTCACGTTGCGCGCGACCGGATTCAGCCGCTCGCCGTGGCAGGCCGGACATTCTTCCGGTTCCCCTTCCTGCCACTCGTTCCAGGTCGCTTCCTCGCCGGTCTGTTCGGCGTCGAAACCCTGCAGCTTGAGGCCGGTGCCCATGCACTTCGGACACCAGCCGTGCTTGGAGTTGAACGAGAACAGGCGCGGGTCGAGCTCGGCGAAACCGGTACCGCAGCTCGGGCAGGCGCGCTGGGTCGAGTACACCTCGACGG
The DNA here is from genome assembly GCF_038066675.1 of Methyloversatilis sp. NSM2. NCBI lineage: Bacteria > Pseudomonadati > Pseudomonadota > Betaproteobacteria > Nitrosomonadales > Sterolibacteriaceae > Methyloversatilis > Methyloversatilis sp. NSM2. The sequence continues at coordinate 42,008 of NZ_JBBUKV010000016.1, read as the reverse complement.
TCGGCAGCGGCGCGTCCGGCTGACCGAGGCGGTCCAGCGGCGACATCAGGTGCAGCACGCCCTTGCCGTGTTCCAGCGCCTGCCGCACCGCGTCGCGCAGCGTGCGCTCGTCACGCTCGTTCACGACGAAATCGCGGATCGGCAGTTCTATCGTGTGTTCCTTGAAGCGGTCCAGCCGCGGCCAGGGCGAGGTCGGCAGGAATTCGCCATCGACCCGCAGATGGGTATGGCCGTGCGACTTCGCCCAGCGCGCCAGTTCGGTGTAGTAGCCCTTGCGGTTGATCACCAGCGGCGCCAGCAGGCCGATATGCTGGCCGCGCCGCTCGCGCAGGATGCGCGCCACCATCGCGTCCTCGCTCTGCGGCGCGATCGCACAGCCGCAGTCCGGGCAGTGCTGCACGCCCAGCTTCACGTACATCAGGCGCAGGAAGTGGTAGATCTCGGTCTGCGTGGCCACCGTGCTCTTGCGACCGCCGCGGCTGGTGCGCTGCGCGATCGCCACCGCCGGCGGAATGCCGAACACGCCGTCGACGTCGGGCTTGCTCTCCGGCTGCACGAACTGGCGTGCGTAGGCGTTCAGCGACTCGAGGTAGCGCCGCTGCCCCTCGCCGAACACGATGTCGAAAGCCAGCGTCGATTTGCCGGAGCCGGACACGCCGGTCACCACGGTGAAGCGCTCGCGCGGAATGTCGACCTCGATGTTCTTCAGGTTGTGCTCGCGTGCACGGTGCACGACGATGCTGTTCGCGGCGCGGGCGCGCAATGCGCTGTGCGCCGCGTCCTGCTGCTCGACCGGCGCCACCTCGTGCGCGGCCTGCGAGAAGGTATCCGCCAGCCGGTACTCGGCCAGCGCGCGCCCGGTATGCGATGCAGCGCAGCCGATGATCTGCGCCGGCGTGCCTTCGAACACGAGCTGGCCGCCGTCCTCGCCCGCCTCGGGACCGAGGTCGATCAGCCAGTCGGCCGCCGCGATCACGTCGAGGTTGTGCTCGATCACCAGCACCGTGTGGCCGGCGTCGAGCAGCTTGGCAAAGGCGCCGAGCAGGCGTGCGATGTCGTCGAAGTGCAGGCCGGTGGTCGGCTCATCAAGCAGGAAAAGCTTTCCGCCCTCTGCAGAACCTTTCTTCGCGCCCTTGGCGCCTTTCACGTTCGCCGCCTCGGCCAGGAAGCCGGCCAGCTTCAGCCGCTGCGCCTCGCCGCCGGACAGCGTGGGCACCGGCTGGCCCAGTGTCACGTAGTCCAGACCGACGTCGATCAGCGCCTGCAGGCCGTTCACCGCCGCGTCGACGTGGCGCTTCAGCGTGCGCTCGTGCGTGGCCAGTTCGGACAGCCAGTCGCGCGCGTCGCGCACCGTCATCGCCAGCACGTCGGAAATGCTGCGCCCGTCGAGCCGGATCTCACGCACTTCGGCGCGGTAGCGGCTGCCGTCGCAGTCCGGGCAGCGCAGGTACACGTCGGACAGGAACTGCATTTCGACGTGTTCGAAACCGGTGCCGCCGCAGGTCGGGCAACGGCCCTTGCCGGCGTTGAACGAGAAGGTGCCGGCGGTGTAGCCGCGCTGCTTCGCCTCGGCCTGCAGCGCGAACAGTTCGCGCATCGGGTCGAAAGCGCCGACGTGGGTGACCGGGTTGGAGCGCGCGCTCTTGCCGATCGGCGACTGGTCCACCATCACCACGTCGGCGATATGTTCCAGCCCTTCGAGTGCGTCGTGTTCGCCGGCCGCTTCGGTCGGCCGGCCGTAATGCTTCAGCAGCGCCGGGTGCAGCACGTCCTGGATCAGCGTGGACTTGCCGGAGCCGGACACGCCGGTCACCGCGACCAGGCGGCCGAGCGGAATCGCGATGTCGACGTTCTTCAGATTGTGCGCACGCGCGCCGCGCAGCAGCAGGCGCGGCGTGACGGCATCGACCGCCCGGCGGCTGCCGAGCGCGGCGTCCACCTTGCGGCGGCCGGCCAGATAGTCAGCGGTCAGCGTGTCGGCGCCGGCCATCGCGGCCGGCGCGCCGTCGAACACGATGTGCCCGCCGCGCGTGCCGGCACCCGGGCCGATGTCGAGCAGGCGGTCGGCGTGACGCATGATCTGCGGGTCGTGCTCGACCACCACCAGCGTGTTGCCGGCGTCCTTCAGTCGCTGCATCACGCCGATCACCCGCTCCATGTCGCGCGGATGCAGGCCGATCGACGGCTCGTCCAGCACGAACAGCGTGTTCACCAGCGACGTGCCGAGCGCGGTCGTCAGGTTGATGCGCTGCACCTCGCCGCCGGACAGCGTGCGCGACTGCCGGTCGAGGTTCAGATAGCCCAGGCCGACCGTGCACAGATAGCCGAGCCGGGTACGGATTTCCGCCATCAGTTCTTCGGTGGCCGAATCCAGCGGCGGCGGCAGGACCAGCGCGTCCATCATCGCGCGCAGCTTCACCACCGGCCAACGCATCAGGTCATGTATCGACTGGCCTTCTATCTTCCACAGCGCCGCGTCCGGCTTGAGCCGGCTGCCGCCGCAGGCCGGGCACGGCGTATAGGCCCGGTAGCGCGACAGCAGCACCCGGATGTGCATCTTGTAGGCCTTGGTTTCCAGCCACTCGAAGAAGTGACGCACGCCATACCAGGTACCCGGCCAGGACTTCTGCCAGCTCTTCCATTTCGGGTCGCCTTCGAGCACCCACTGGCGGTGTTCAGGCGACAGCTCGTTGAACGGTACATCGAGCGGCACACCGTACTTCGGCGCCAGCTTTTCCAGGTCGGTCTGGCACTCGTTGTAGGACTCGGTCTGCCAGGGCTTCACCGCACCGCCGCGCAAGGTCTTGCGGCCGTCCGGAATGACCAGGCCGAAATCGATGCCGATGACGCGGCCGAAACCGCGGCAGGTTTCGCAGGCGCCAATCGGCGAATTGAACGAGAAGGTGGCCGGCATGGCCGGGCTGTAGGCGATGTCGCAGTCGGCGCAGTGCAGCGTGTTCGAGAAGGCCCAGCGCTCGCCGCCCTCGCTGTCCAGCAGCTGCACGTGCATGCGGCCGTGACCGAGCTTCAGCGCCGCCTCGACCGCCTCGGCGATGCGCGATTCGCCGGCATTGCCGGCGCGGAAACGGTCCTGCACGACCTGCAGCACATTGCCTTCGCGCGCGTGGATGCGGGTGTAGCCCTGGCGCTCCAGCCAGCCCTGCACTTCGGCGTCGGTGAAGTTGTCGGGCACGGTGACCGGCGCGGTCACCGCCAGCCGCGGATCACCGGCGGCTGCGGCACGTTCGGCGATCCGGTGTGCGATGCGGTCGGCGCTGTCGGCCTGCACCGGCTTGCCGCAGCAGCGGCAGTGCAGCGTGGCCACCCGGGCAAACAGCAGTTTCAGGTGATCGTTCAGTTCGGTCATCGTGCCGACCGTCGAACGCGAAGTGCGCACCTGGTTGGTCTGGTCGATCGCGATGGCCGGCGGCACGCCTTCGATGCGGTCCACCTGAGGCGCGTCCATGCGGTCGAGGAACTGCCGCGCGTAGGGCGAGAAGGTTTCGACGTAGCGGCGCTGGCCTTCGGCATACAGCGTGTCGAACACCAGCGAGGACTTGCCGGAACCGGACACGCCGGTCACGACCGTGAGCTTGCCGAGCGGAAAGTCGACGTCGAGGTTCTTCAGATTGTTCTGCCGCACGCCACGCAGGCGGATGGCGGCTTCGGGCGCGGCGGCCACGGGACGATAGCTTTTGCGGGACACGATGGACGGAGTTCGGTGAGTTGGTCGCGAGCTTAGCAGCGACGACGGATTCTGCAGGCGCGGCGCCAACGGCGATGGGCAACCGGGCACGCGCCGGCGGTCGAAACCGCGGCCGCGATCGCGTGCAATCAGCGTTCCCGTGGCCGCAGGAAGTCCGGCATGTCGGCCGGCGCGGCCCTCCAGAACGGTACCGTGCGCGCGGCGTCGATATCGGCCTCCAGCCATTCGATCGGGATCGCGTAGCGCTCCTCGCCGGCGGTCTTCGCGACGAAGGCGAGGATGCCGACCAGTTCGCCGGCCACGTTGAACAGGCCGCCGCCGCTGTCACCGATCGCGAATGGCACGCTCACCTGCATCACCGGCGCGCCGTCCATGTCGAAGGTCTTGTCCAGCGCGCCGACCAGCAGACGCACATCCACGCCGTAGGCGCCATTGAAGCCAAGCAGCCGGTCACCCGGCTTCAGGTCACCGGCACGGGCGATCTTGGCCGCCGGGGCCGCCAGTTCCGGCACCGACAGCACGCACAGGTCGCGCCAGTCGTCGCGGCGCAGCACGCTGGCCGGCTTCGCCACGTACTGATAACTGGCCTTCAGCGACTTCGCGCCGGCGATCACGTGACAGGCGGTCGCCACCCGCTGCCCCGGCAGTACGACGCCGCTGCCGATCGAAATGGAGCCGTCCGGCTGTTCCGCCTGCACCCGCACGGTCGTCTGGATAGCGGTGGCGATATTCATCGCCTGCGCCGAACAGGCGGTAAAGGCGAATCCGAGGGCGGCGATCGTTGTTCTCATAGCGGGCTCCGGTCGGCAGGCTCAAATGCTGGCTGCGCTTCCGACTTCGGCCCACGCACTTGGTTTCATCGGTGGGCGCCAATGGTATGGTCGGGAAAAATCGCGGAGAAAATGCGCATGCGGCTGACGATGAACACGCAGATCCTGATCGGCGCGCTGGTCGGCGTCGGTCTTGGCCTCGCCCTCGGCGCGCAGCCGGACAATGCCACGACACGCGTGCAGGGGCTTTACCTCGCCGGGCTGATCGGCGGCATCTTCATCGCGCTGCTGAAGATGGTGCTGGTGCCGCTGGTGTTCTCGTCCATCGTCGTCGGTGTGGCCCACCTGCGCGAGCACGGCAACATCCGCCGCGTCTGGGTGACCACGCTGCTGTTCTACCTGCTCACCGTCACCATCGCCGTCATTCTGGGCATCACGGCGGCCAATGTATTCAAGCCCGGCGCCGGCATGCACCTTGACATGTTCGCCGACGCGCTGGCCGGCTTTCAGGCCAAGCAGCTGCCGTTTCCCGACTTCGTCCAGCAGTTCCTGACCGGTCTGTTCAAGAACCCGTTCTCCGCACTGGCCGGCGGCGACATCGTCGCGCTGGTGGTGTTCGCGCTCATCCTCGGCATCGCGCTGGTGCAGGCCGGCGACCGCTACCCGATCATCAATCGCGGCATGGAGGAGATGCAGGACCTGTCGCTGCGCATCGTCGGCGCCATCATGAAACTGGCCCCCTGGGGCATCGCCGCGCTGCTGGCCAGACTGATCGCGACACAGGATCTGGCGCTGCTGGAAACGATGGCGCGCTTCGTCTCGGTCGTGCTCGGCACCACGCTGTTCCACGGCGTCGTCGTGCTGCCCGGCCTGCTGTGGCTGATCACCCGCGTCACACCGCTGGCGCTGTGGCGCGGCGGTCGCGAATCCTTCCTGACCGCGCTGGCCACCAGCTCCAGTTCTGCAACGATGCCGATCACGATGCGCGTGACGCAGACGAACTTCGGCGTGCGCCCGGCCACCGTCGGCTTCGTCGTGCCGGTCGGCACGACGATGAACATGGATGGCACGGCGCTGTACGAGGCGGCCGCAGCGCTGTTCATTGCCAGCCTGGTCGGCATCGAACTGAGCGCCGGCCAGCAGATCGTCGTCTGCGTGATGTCCATGCTGGCTGCGGTCGGCGCACCGGGCATCCCGAGTGCCGGCATGGTCACGATGGTGATGGTGCTGCAGTCGGTCGGGCTGCCGGCCGAGGCGATCGCCATCCTGCTGCCGATAGACCGGCTGCTCGATGCGGTCCGCACGGTAGTCAATGTCGAGGGCGACATCGTCGGCAGCATCGTGGTCGACCACGTCGCCGGCGCAGACGCGCCTCACGATCCAGCGAATCTTGAGGCGCGCGCCTGAGGGGCGCATTTATGATGCAGTGCACGAACACGCCTTCGCGATGACCGCCATGGACCCGACCCCCGCCACCTCGCCGGGCGCACCGCGCCCCGGCCCGCTCTTTCCGTGGATGCGTCTCGACCCGGCGTTGCAGTTCCTGCTGATGATAGGGCTGGCCGCGGTGCTGGCCCTGCTGTCCTGGGCCTTCGCCGACTCGCGCGCACCGCAGGCCATGCATCTGGGCCTGCTGGCCGGACTGGCCGGCTTCGCCGCCACCGCCATCGGTGCAGCACCGGCGCTGGGCCTGCGCTCGCTCGGCCAGCGCGGTTCCGACGTGCTGCTCGGCTTCGGCGCCGGCATGATGCTGGCCGCCTCCTCCTTCTCGCTCATCGTGCCCGGCCTGGCCGCCGGCGAAGACCTGACCGGCTCACGCAGCCTGGGCGCAGCGGTGGTGGTCACCGGCATGGCACTCGGCGTCTGGCTGATGATGATGCTCGACGCGATGACGCCGCACGAGCACGAGCACTGCGGCAGTTGCGGCCCGGAAACGCGGATGGGCCGCGTCTGGCTGTTCGTCAATGCCATCGCATTGCACAACCTGCCGGAAGGCATGGCGATGGGCGTGTCCTTCTCGCAGGCGGACATGGCGGTCGGCCTGCCGCTGTCGACCGCGATTGCAATACAGGACATTCCGGAGGGCCTGGCCGTCGCGGTCGCGCTGCGCGCGGTCGGCATGTCGCCGCTGAAGGCGGTGGGCATCGCCGCGCTGAGTGGTTTCATGGAACCGCTGGGCGCGCTGATCGGCGTCGGGCTGTCCAGCAGCTTCGCGCTGTTCTACCCCGGCGGGCTCGGCCTCGCCGCCGGCGCGATGATTTTCGTCGTGTCGCACGAAGTCATCCCGGAAACCCACCGCAACGGCCACGAGAAAGCGGCCACGCTGGGGTTGATGGCGGGCTTCATGGTGATGATGGTGCTCGATACGACCTTGGGCTGAGGGTCTTACTCCGGCCGCGATCGGGGGCGTGTTTTCTTGTGGAGCGACCTCTGGTCGCGATACGGCTTCGACCGGCCGCGGGCTTCGATCCAGGCCGCCATCGCGAGCAAGCTCGCTCTCACAGAAACCCTTGCTGCGGTCCGCTCAGTTACCCGGCGTCACGCCATTCGGCAGCAGCACCCACATCCGGCCCTGCTGCTTCATCTTCCCCGCCAGGGCGCCGGCTTCCGGGCCGAAACCCCAGAAGAAGTCTGCGCGTACGCCGCCCTTGATGGCGCCGCCGGTGTCCTGCGCCATCATGAGCCGGCGCAGCGGCTGGCTGCTGTTCGGGCGCGTGGTATCCAGCCACACCGGCGCGCCAAGCGGCACGCTGCGCGGATCGATCGCGATGACGCGACCACCCGCGATCGGCACGCCGAGCGCACCGAGCGGGCCTTCGGGCAGGCCGGGCGCCTGCTTGCCTATCGGCAGTTCGCGGAAGAACACATAGCTCGGATTGGCCGCCATCATCGTCGCGACACGCGACGGATTGGCGCGCGCCCACTCGCGTATGCCCTGCATCGACGCCTGTTCGAGCTTCAGTTCGCCCTGATCCACCAGCCAGCGACCGATGGACTGGTAGGGGTGGCCGTTCTGGTCGGCATAACCGACGCGCACCCGGCTGCCGTCCGGCAATTCGACCTGGCCCGAACCCTGCACCTGCAGGAAGAACACGTCGATCGCATCGGCTGCCCAGAACAGCGCCTTGCGGTCCAGTTCAGCGGCGCGGGCATCCAGTTCGGCGCGCGTCCAGTAGGGTACGACCTTGCGCCCGTCGAGGCGGCCGCGCAGCCGCATGTTCTTCAGATCCGGATGCACGCTGGCAAGATCGATCACCAGCAAGTCGTCCGGCACGCCGTGGATCGCGTACTTGTATGCGCCGCCGCGCGTGCGGTTGGCTTTCAGCAGCGGTTCGTAATAGCCGGTGACCAGACCCTGGTCGCTGCCGTCGCCATTGAGCAGTTGCCAGGGGCGGAAGAAGGATTCGTAGAACGCACGCACCGCGGCGCGGTCTGTCGCATCGAGCATGACCAGCGCGGCGCAGGGCTCCGCCCAGCCTGGCTTGTTCGCCACCGCGCTGCACGACGCGCGCAGCGCCGGCAGGGATTCGCGCAGGTCGTCGTCGCTCCAGCCTTCGAGCGCGGCCCACTCGGCTGCCACCAGCTTCGGTGGCAGCGGCTTCGCCTCGGGAGCCGGCGGCGGCGGGCACACCGGGCAGGCGGCGCAAGCCGGGCACGCCGGACAGCTCTGCGGAACGGGCTGCGGCGCAGGCGGACACACCGGGGCTGCGACCGGCGCCGGCTCCACGCGGGGCGCCGGCTTCGGCGTGCCGGCACAGGCCGCCAGCAGCAAAGACACACACATCAGGACACCTGCGCTGCGCAGGCGGATTTGCTGGAACATCGGGATTTATTTAGATTGGTGCGCCCGCGAGCGCCGAGTGCGCAATGATAACGAGCACCCGCCCGAGAGGCGGGTGCGACGACAACGAAAGCTTCATTCCCATGTGGTTATTCCTGCTTGAAGCCGGCACCGCGCTGGCGCTTTTCCTGTTCATCCTGTGGTGGACCCTGCCCAAGAAGGAAAAGGACTCCGCCGACGACAACGGCACCACCCCGTCCGGCAACAAGGAGGGTGACCGTGAACAACCGTGATGGTTTCGAAAGCCTGATTGCGCGCGCGCACGCGCTGTTCGACCGGCTGGAGCAGATCCTGCCGCCGGCACCGGTCGAACCGGACTGGAAGGCGATCGCCTTCCGCTGGCGTCGCAGCAACGGCCGTGGCCGTCTGGAAGCGGTCGCCCATCCGCACAAGCTCCGCCTGACCGACCTGCGCGACATCGACGTGCAGAAGGCGCGCATCAAGGCCAACACGCAGCAGTTCGTCGATGGCAAACCGGCCAACAACGTGCTGCTGACCGGCGCCCGCGGCACCGGGAAGAGCTCGCTGGTGAAGGCGCTGCTGAACGAATACGCGAAGAAGGGCCTGCGTCTGATCGAGGTCGACCGCGACGATCTGACCGACCTGCCGGACATCACCGACCTGATCGCCAGCCGGCCCGAGCGCTTCATCATCTACTGCGACGACCTGTCCTTCGAATCCGGCGAACCCGGCTACAAGGCGCTGAAGAGCATCCTCGACGGCTCGGTGTCGGCGGTGCTCGACAACGTGCTCATCTACGCAACCTCCAATCGCCGCCACCTGATGCCCGAGTACTTCTCGGAGAACCGGGAGGCGAAGCACGTCGACGGCGAAGTGCACCCGGGCGAGGCAATCGAGGAAAAGGTGTCGCTGTCCGAACGTTTCGGGCTGTGGCTGTCCTTCTACCCCTTCGACCAGGACGCCTACCTGAACATCGTGAACCACTGGCTCAAGAGATTCGGCCTGAGCGCGGCCGACATCGAAGCCGCGCGCAGCGCCGCACTGCTGTGGTCGCTCGAACGCGGCGCCCGCAGCGGCCGCGTCGCCTGGCAGTTCGCGCGCGACTGGGCCGGCCAGCACGCCGCGCGGGGCAAGTAATGAGCGAACGCAAGCAGGTGGCCGTGGCGGCCGCCGTCATCTTCCGCGACGGACCGCACAGCCGGGAGTTCCTGCTCGGCCAGCGCGCGCCCGGCACCTTCTACCCGGGCTACTGGGAGTTTCCGGGCGGCAAGGTGGAAAAGGGCGAGGCGCCGGTCGACGCGCTGAAGCGCGAACTGGACGAGGAACTGGGCATCCACGTCGAACACTGCACGCCGTGGATCACGCTGACACACGAGTACGAGCACGCGCACGTGCGGCTGCATTTCTTCCGCGTCGAGCGCTGGAGCGGCCGCGTGCATGACCACGTGCACAGTGCGCTGGCCTGGCAGTCCGCCGATGCGCTCACCGTGTCGCCGATGCTGCCGGCCAACGGCCCGGTCATGAAATCGCTGCGCCTGCCGTCGCGGATGGCGGTGACGCACGCCTTCCAGATCGGCGCTGCCGCCCAGCTCGACGCGATCCACCAGGCCTGCCGCCGCGGCCGACTGCTGCTGCAGATCCGCGAGCCGGTGCTTGACTCCCCGGCGCTCGGCTTCGCGCGAGAGGCGATACGGATTGCGCACGAGCACGGCTGCCCGGCGGTGCTGAATGGCAACGTCGAAATGGCGAAGGAACTGGGCGCCGACGGCGTGCACCTGAAGGCCGCCCAGCTGGCGGGGCTTGCCGTGCGGCCCGATTTCGAGTGGGTCGGCGCCTCCTGCCACACGGCGGACGAGCTGGCGCAGGCGGTTCGCCTGGGCCTGGACTACGCGGTCGCCGGTTCGGTGCTGCCGACCGCCAGCCACCCCGAGGGCGACACCCTGGGCTGGGACGGCCTTGCGGCGCTGATCGCCGGCAGCCCGCTGCCGGTGTTCGCCATCGGCGGCCTCGACGACAGCCATCTTGCGCGCGCCCAGGACTGCGGTGCGCACGGCATTGCCGCCATCCGCGGCGCCTGGGTGCTGTAAACAATGGATCGCCGCCGCTTCCTGCTGCAGCTGGCCGCGCTCGCCGCCCTGCCGTCGCGACTGCGCGCGGCGGAAGCGGATTATTCGCGCGGGCTGCTGTGGGCGGTGCGCAGCGGCGACGCGCCGGTGAGCCACCTTTACGGCACGCTGCACAGTGGCGATCCGCGCGTGCTGGCGCGTGCGTCACCACTGCGCGCGCGCATTGCCGAGGCCCGTCTTTTCATGCCGGAACTGGTGACCGACGCCGAGGCGGTATCCATCTACCAAGCGGCCAGCGTCTACGGCAGCGACGACCTGCCGCGCCGGGTCGGCCGGGCGAAGTGGCCGCGCATCGAGAAAATGCTGGCACTGCACGGCGTCGATCCGCGAGTCGCGGTGCGCCTGCGCCCGTGGGCGGCGCTGCTGACGCTGCTGCAGCCGGTGGCCGCACAGCAACCGTCGCTCGACGAAGCACTGATCACGCTGGCGCGCGCGCAGAAGGTGGCCGTGCGGCCGCTGGAGCAGGTGCAGGAACAGATCGACGCCATCGCGCTGCTGCCGGAGAAGACCCAGATCGCGCTGCTGATCGACGCCGCGCGCCGGCACGACCGCCTGCAGGCCGCCATCGAGCCGATGACCGTCGCCTGGCTGGCCGGCGAGGTGGGCGAACTGTCGCGCATCAACAGCGGGCTGATGTCCGAAGACCTGGCGCTGCGCGAGCATGCCCGGCTGTTCATGCAGTCCCTGCTCGGCGCGCGCAACGCCCGCTTCGCCGAGCGGCTGCTGCCGGAAATCCATGTCGGCGGCGTCTTTGCCGCCTTCGGCGCCTCCCACCTTGCAGGCCCCGACGGGGTGCTCGCGCGCCTCGCTGCGGCCGGCTGTCGAATCGAATCAGTGACTTGACGCTCCAGTTTTTAACAATCGTGCCGTAATCCAGACACGATGAATCGTTCGGCTGGGCATTCCGCCCAGCACGGATGCACAGGAGACGAGCCATGATTTCATTCAACCGTATGTCGGTTGTCAGCCAGCTCTCGATATCGATCGGCCTGCTCTGCGCGGTCATTTTTGTCGCACTGATTGCGGTCGTGTCGGTATCGAGCAATCGCGCTGCGATGGAGCAGACCCAGAGCGCCCTCGGCGATCAGGCCGACGCGACGGCAAAACTGCTCGACTTGAGCTACGAGAACGCGCTCGCCAACGCCGCCAAGGGCATGGCCGCCCTGAGGGGAGCGCTGGGCACGGTCACCATCGACGACGACACGGTGGCCATGGGCAAGTACCCGGCGGTGCGCGTGGCGCGTGCGGGCGGCAACGTACTGAACGGCGACGAAGCCCGGATGAAATCGACGCGCGACCTGATCGGCGCCGATCCGGCCGTGATGGTGCGCGTCGGCGACGAATTCGTCCGCGTGGCGACGCTGCTCAAGGACGCCGAGGGCCGTTCGCAGGCCGGCGTCGCGATCAAGAGCGGACCGGATACCGCGGCGCTGCTCAAGGGCGACAGCTACCAGGGCGTCGTGATGCGCAACGGGCGCTTCTACATTTCCTCGCTCGAACCGATCAAGGACGCCGCCGGTCGCGTGGTCGGCGCACTGTCCGCACGCGTCGACGTGCAGCAGGGCATCGATCAACTGTTCGAATCGCTGAAGTCCATCCGCGTCGGCGAGACTGGCTATATCCACGTGCTCCGACCGGGCGAAAGCGCCGGTGACTCGACCATGCTGTTCCATCCGGTGCATGCCGGCAAGACGGTGAAGGAAATCGGCAACGACACGCTGACCCGCATCATCGGCGAACAGATCAGCAAGAAGAACGGCGACCACATCTACGACTGGCCGAGGGAAGACGGCTCGCTGGCGCCGAAGATCGCGGCCTACCGCCTGTCGGACAACTGGGGCTGGATCGTGTCGTCCGGCGCTCACGTCGAGGAATTCACGCGCTCGAACATCCAGCTGCGCAATCTGCTGATCGGCATCTGCGTCGTCTCGGCGCTGATGTTCGCCGGCCTGACCTGGTGGCTGGCACGCAGCCGCCTCAGTCGCCTGAACAAGGTGTCGGCGGCGATGACCCGCCTCGGCAACGGCGACTTCAGCCAGCGCCTGGATGTGGTGAGCGGCGAGACGCACAACGAACTCGACCTGATTTCGATCCAGATGAACGAGGCGACGCGCAAGACCGCCGCGTTGATCACCGCCACCGCCGAGGCAGCGCGGGCGGTCGGCAATGCGGCGCGCGAACTGCGCGCCGGATCGAGCGAAGTGGTGAATGGTTCGACCGAGCAGAGCAGTGCGGCCGCCGGCCTGGCCGCCGCCATCGAGGAACTGTCGGTCAGCATTACGCACGTGGCCGACAGCGCCGGTGTCGCCGACGGTATCACCCGCGAGGCGCGCAATGCCGCCAACCAGGGCGAACAGAAGCTGTCCAGCATGGTCGAGGGCATGCAGCGCATCGCCGCCGAGATCGGCGACGCCTCGTCGGCGGTGACCGATCTGGCCGGCCGCACGCGGGAAATTTCGAACGTCGGCCGCATCATTCAGGAAATCGCCGAACAGACCAATCTGCTGGCGCTCAACGCGGCAATCGAAGCGGCGCGCGCCGGCGAATCCGGCCGCGGCTTTGCGGTCGTCGCCGACGAGGTGCGCAAGCTGGCCGAGCGCACTGCCGCGTCGACGCAGGAGATCGCCAACATGGTGAGCAGCGTGCAGGCGGACGCCGACAAGGTGGTACGCCGCATCGGCGAGGTCAGCGGTCAGGTCGGCGCCGGCGTGACGCTGGCCACCGAAGCGGGCGAGGTGTTGCGCGTGATCAGCGAACAGAGCGAACGCACCGCTGCGGCGATGAAGGAAATCGCCGCCGCGACGCGCGAGCAGAGCAGCGCCAGCCAGTCGGTGGCGCAGGGCGTCGAACGCATCGCCGGCATGGCCGAGCAGAACGCCGACATCACCCGTCGCGCCGACGGCCAGACACACGGACTCGAAGTGCTGGCCGGCCAGTTGCAGGACAACGTCGGCCGCTTCGTGGTCTGAGCGCCGCCAACCGGACCCCCGCGTCTTGTCCAGCCTGCTTCGATCCAGCCTGCGCCGACGCGGCGTCATCTGGATATTCTGCCTGCTGGTCATCGCCGGCAACTCGGCCTGGGTGTTGCAGAGCATGGACACCCTGGTCGAGGCCAAGACCCCGGTCGAACACGTACAGAACCGGCTGCGCACCAGCCGCGTGCTGCTGGAAACGCTGCTCGAAGCGGAGTCCAGCCTGCGCGGCTACCTGCTGACCGGTGACCGGCGCTTCCTGCAGCCCTATCACAGCGCCCTGACCACACTGCAACGCGTACGCGGCGAGGTGTCGCGGCTGATGTCCGAAGACCCGGCACACGCGCGCCGCGTGCCGGAACTGGACCAGGCCATCGACGACAAGCTGGCCGAACTGGACGAGAAGGCGACGCTTTACATTCAGGGAGACCGTGAGGCCGCACTGCAGCGCGTGGCCGAAGGTCACGGCCGCGAGCGGATGGAACGGGTGCGTCGGCTGATGGACGACTACCGCACCGCCGAACAGGCCATCCTCGACGTGCATTTCGCCCGCCAGGCCGAAGCCATCCGCCACGCCTATCTCACCTTCACAATTTCGACCGCGATCAGCGTGCTGCTGGTCGTACTGGTCGCCTGGCTGATACGCAATTCGGCACGCAGCAGCGCGCAGGCGGAAGCGGAACTGCAGTCGCGCAACCATGCGCTCGCCGACGCACTGGACAGCACGGCACGGCAGAGCGCGCACAGTAATGCGCTGTCCGAACTCGGGCGCTTCCTGCAGTCGTCACGCGACATGGACGAGGCGATGGCGCTGCTCGACCACTACCTGCCCCAGGTCTTCGCAATACCGGCCGGCGCGCTCTACCTGACCGCCGCATCGCGCAACCAGTTGCGACTGGCCTGCCAGTGGGGCGACATTCCGAACGACGAATTCTTCGAACCGGGTGACTGCTGGGGCCTGCGCCGCGGCCAGCCCTACACGCAACCGGATACCGAAGCACCCACCCGCTGCGCTCACCTGCACGCCCCCGAGAACGCCGGCAGCCGCTGCCTGCCGATCACCGCGCACGGCGAGGTGATCGGTCTGATCAGCCTGCATGGCCGCGGTCACGAGCACGCGCTCAGCGAAGAACAGCTGGCGCAGACGCTGGAGCAGGTGGCACTGTCCATAGGCAACCTGCAGCTGCGCGAGACGCTGCGCCAGCAGTCGGTGCGCGACGCGCTGACCGGCCTGTCCAACCGGCGCTACCTCGAGGAATCGCTGGCGCGCGAATGCGCGCGTGCGCAGCGCAAGAACCTGCCGGTCGCGGTATTCATGATCGACGTCGATCACTTCAAGCAGTTCAACGACAGGCACGGCCACGAAGCCGGCGACGCCGTGCTGCGCACGGTCGGCCGGCTGCTGCGCGACCATGCGCGCGAATCGGACATCGCCGCGCGCTACGGCGGCGAGGAATTCACGCTGGTGCTGCCGGAAGCCGACCGCGACGCCGCGCTTGCCCGCGCCGAAATGCTGCGGGCCGCCGTCGAGAACCTCGAACTGAGCTTTCATGGCAACGCGCTCGGCACGCTGACCGTCTCGATCGGCGTCGCCCTCTACCCGCGACACGGCCACTCGCCGACGGATCTGATGCGGGCCGCCGACCAGGCCCTGTACATCGCCAAGCGGAACGGACGCAACCGCGCACACCTGGCGGAGAGCGGCAGCCCGGCCATCGCCGCCTGAGCGTCGGCGGCGCAGCGTATACTCGCGCTCGCCCATACATCGACACACCATGCTCAGCTACCGCCACGCCTTCCACGCCGGCAATCCGGCCGACGTACTGAAGCACTTCGTACTGGTCGAACTGCTGCAGTACCTGAACCAGAAGGACAAACCCTACTGGTACATCGACACGCATGCCGGCGCCGGCGGCTATGCGCTGGACAGCGGCTACGCGGCAAAGAACGCCGAGTACGCCGAGGGCATCGGCAAGCTGTGGGCCGCGCCCGACCTGCCGGCGGCGCTCGGCACCTATGTCGACGTCGTGCGCGCCTTCAATGAAGGCGAGGCGCTGCGCGCCTATCCCGGTTCGCCGATGATCGCGCGCGCCCTGCTGCGCGAGCACGACCGGATGAAGCTGTTCGAACTGCACACGACCGACAACAAGCTGCTCAACGCCGCCTTCGCCGACGCCGGCCGCAGCGTGCGCATCGAGAAGCTGGACGGTTTTTCCAACCTCAGGTCGCTGCTGCCGCCGCCGCCGCGGCGCGCGCTGGTGCTGATCGACCCGCCCTACGAAATGCGCGAGGACTACCGCTACGCCTTCGAAACGCTGCGCGACGCAGTCACCCGCTTTCCGACCGGCACCTACTGCCTGTGGTACCCGCAGCTGCAGCGCATGGAGTCGCGCGACCTGCCGGCCAAGCTCAAGCGCATGAAGATAGACGCCTGGCTGCACGTGTCGCTGACCACGCGCACACCGTCGGCCGACGGTTTCGGCATGCACGGCAGCGGACTGTTCATCGTCAATCCGCCGTGGACGCTGCCGGCCACGCTGAAGGCAACGATGCCCTGGCTCACGAAGACGCTGGCCATCGACGCCGGTGCGAAGTTCGAACTCGATTTCAAGATTCCGTAAGGCCCTGCCATGGTGCTGCAGACCTCGATCGACGCGATCACCCATGCCATCGGCCTCGCCGTGGCCCCGGTGTTTCTGCTCACCGCCATCGCCACGCTGATCACCACGCTGAACAACCGGCTCGGTCGCATCATCGACCGCCGCCGCGTCGTGCTGGCGCGCGGTGGCCAGCAATGCGAAGACGAAACGATGAGCAATGCCACCGAGCTCGAACTGCTGTCGCGGCGTGCGAAGCTGGTCTATCTGGCCATCCTGTTTGCCGTCGCCTCGGCGCTGATGGTCTGTCTGGTCGTGTCCTGCGCCTTCTTCGGCGTGCTGTTCACGGTGGTGCTGGCCGATCTGCTGGCCGGCTTCTTCGTGCTCGCCATGCTGGCGCTGATCACGTCGCTGAGCCTCTTCCTGCGCGAAGTGTTCGTCGCGGTCTTCACCGCCACCCACGCCAACCGCTGACAACCCGACACAATCGGCATCTAAAGCCCTCCAGAGCGCCGGCCGTTGACCCTGTGCACAAGGTCGACGGAGGGCTCCATGGCGATCAACACCTGCTACGGCGCCAGCGCGTCGGCCGATCCGGTCCGCGCGGTGGCCGAACTGGCGGCACAGACCGGCAGCACCGACAAGGACGGACTGCTGTTCTTCTGCTCGCCGGATTTCGACCTCGCGGCGCTGGGTCGCGAACTGGCGCGGACCTACAGGTGCCCGACGGTCGGCTGCACCTCGTCCGGCCACTTCGGCCCGGCAGGCTTCCAGCGCTCGGGCATCATCGGCGTCACCTTTTCGGGCGGCGGACTGCGCCTGCGCACCTATCCGGTGACCCCGCTGGCCGCCTACGTCGACCAGGTGAGCTGCATCGCCGAGGACATCCGCGCCCGGTCGGACGCGACACCCGATCTGAACCGCTTCGGCATGCTGCTGGTGGATGGCCTGTCGATGGCCGAGGAAAGGCTGGTCGCCGCGCTCTACCAGCACGTCGGCAACCTGCCGCTGATCGGCGGTTCGGCCGGCGACAACCTGAAGTTCGAACACACCTACGTCTACACGGATGGCCTCTTCCTGAGCGATGCCGCAGTGTTCACGCTGTTCGAGACCACCCATCCGGTGGCTACCATCAAGACCCAGCATTTCGCGGCCGGCGACACGGAGCTGGTCATCACGAGCGCCGACCCCGAGCGGCGCATCATTCATGAAATGAATGGCGAACCCGCCGCCACCGCCTATGCTGAAGCGATAGATCAGCGCATCGAGGCGCTGACGCCCGCGGTGTTCTCGCGCCATCCTCTGGTGCTGCAGCTCGGCGGCGATGCCTATGTGCGATCGATCCAGAAGGTGAACGATGACCTGTCGCTGTCCTGCTACTGCGCCATCGACGAAGGTCTCGTCGTATCCATCGGCCATGTACTCGACCCCTTGCAGACGGTCGCCGACGCGATGGCCGAGCTGCACCGCACGGTGCCCGATCCGGCACTGGTGCTCGGCTGCGACTGCATACTGCGTCGGCTGGAGTTCGAGCAGACAGCGATCGATGGCGACATGAGCAGCCTGATGGCAGCCAACCGGCTGTTCGGCTTCTACACCTATGGCGAGCAGTACAACGGCCTGCACGTGAATCAGACGCTGACCGCCGTGGCGATCGGAGGATAGACATGCCCAGCCTGCCACAATCCGATATCGAGGCGCGCCTGAGCGAACTGGAGCACAAGCTGCTCGCGCGCGACAAGACGATAGACGCACTGAAGCGGCGCCTCGCCCAGCAGGACGAAGGCATGCGCAACTCGCCGTTCGCGCTGCTCGAACAGAACATCAGCCTGGCCAACGTGGTCGCCCGCAAGACCGGTGAACTTGAGCAGGAAAGACAGGCGCTGCAGAAAACGCTGGGCGAGCTGCGACAGACGCAGACGCAGCTCCTGCAGTCGCAGAAGATGGAATCGATCGGCCAGCTGGCCGCCGGCATCGCGCACGAGATCAACACCCCGACGCAGTACGTGGCCGACAACATGAGCTTCATCGACATGGCCACCACCTCGCTGCTGGCGCTGGCCGACCGCAGCGTCGCGGTCATCGCCGCCCTGCGTGCCGGCGACTCCGACCCCGCGCTGCTGACGGACTTCGACGCCACCCTTCGCCGCACCAAGCTCGACTACCTGCGCCGGCAGATCCCGGACGCGCTCGCCCAGTCGAAGGAGGGGCTGGAACACATCGCGCGCATCGTCAGCGCGATGAAGGCCTTCTCGCATCCGTCGGGCGTCGACAAGGTCGCGGTGGACATCCGCGAGGTCATCGCAACCACGGTCACCGTCGCCCGCAGCGAATGGAAGTATGTGGCCGAGATCGAGACGCAGGTCGATGACGACCTGCCGGACCTGCCTTGCCGACGTGACCTGATCGGTCAGGCGCTGCTGAACCTGGTCGTGAACGCCGCGCACGCCATTGCCGAAACGCTGTCCGAGGGCGTGCGCGACAAGGGACTGATCCGGATCACGGCGACACGCTTCGGCGACCGGCACATCGACCTCAGTGTCGCCGACGACGGCCCCGGCATCCCGCCGGACATACGCGAACGCATCTTCGAACCCTTCTTCACGACCAAGCCGGTCGGCAAGGGCACCGGACAGGGTCTGGCCATGGTCTACACCACTGTGGTCGACCAGCACGGCGGCGAAATCCTGTGCGAATCGGACGTCGGTCGTGGCACCCGCTTCACGATGCGCTTGCCGCTGTGCATCGACAACGACGAGGCAGCGTCATGCAGGTAGTGTTCGTAGACGACGAAAGCCGCGTGCTGGCCGGCATCGAGCGCACGCTGGTGATGCGCGAAACCGACTGGGCGTGCCGCTTCTTCACCAGCGGCCAGGCGGCGCTCGACGCGCTGGAAACCGAGCCGGCCGACGTCGTCGTGTCCGACATGCGCATGCCCTTCATGGACGGCGCCGCACTGCTCGGCGCCGTGCGCGACCGCTGGCCGGGCACGCTGCGCATCATCCTGTCCGGCCAGTGCGACACCGCGTCGACGCTGCGCATGCTCGACGTCGCCCACCAGTTCGTATCCAAGCCCTGCGACAACGCGGTGCTGCTGGCCGCGGTAGAGGCGGCGCTGGCGCTGCGCGCGATGTTCCGCGACGCCTCGGTGATCGACGTGATCGGTCGCGTGAACCGGTTGCCCAGCGCGCCGCGCATCTTTGCCGAGCTGACCCGGCTGCTTGCCGATCCGGCCAGCGACAGCCGTCACGTCGCCCGCCTGCTGAGCAGCGACCCCGCCCTCAGCGCGCGCATCATGCAACTGGCCGGTTCCGCCTACTTCACGCTGGGCGCGCGCATCACCAGCATCAACGACGCCATCACCCGTCTCGGCATCGATCAGGTGCGGCTGCTCGTGCTCGCCTCGCAGGTGTTCGCCGACGCCGCGACCGATCCTTTCGTCGATCACCTGCAGCGACGCGCGCTGCAGGCGTCCTGCCTGGCCGACCGCATCACCGCCGGCCGCCGCGGCGGCGTCGCCGCCACGGCCGCGCTGCTGGCGCGCATCGGCCTGCTGGTGGAGCCGCTGCGCAGCGAAACGATGCAGGACGCCACCACCGTCTGCGACACACCGCTGCACGCCGCGGTCGGCGCCTATCTGCTGGGCCTGTGGGGCCTGCCGATGGACATCGTCGACGCCGTCGCGCGGCACACCCACCCGGATCGCGCAGCCGCCACCGGCTTCGGTCTGGCCGGCACCGTGCACGTCGCGGTCGCACTGGCCAACGGCCAGACGCCGGACCTCGCCTATCTCGAACGCGCCGGCGTGATCGATCAGTGGCCGCAGTGGCAGGCCTATAACGCAGCACTCACCACGGACCATGACGATGACTGAAGACACCCTGCCACGCGTGCTCTGCGTCGATGACGAACCGAACCTGCTGGCCGCGATGGAACGGACGCTGCACAGCCGATTCGACGTGGTAACCGCCAATGGCGGCACTGCCGGGCTCGACGCCATCCAACTCGGCGAGCCCTTCGCCGTCATCGTGTCGGACATGCGCATGCCGGGCATGGATGGCGCCACCTTCCTCGCACAAGCGCGCGAACAGGCGCCCGATGCCGTGCGCATCCTGCTCACCGGTCAGGCCGACGTCGAGTCGTCGATCGCCGCCATCAATCGCGGCGCCATCTTCCGCTACCTGTGCAAGCCCTGCCCGTCCGACGTGCTGATCGCTGCGCTGGACGACGCCGTGCGTCACTACAACCGCATGCGGGCCGAGCGCGAACTGCTCGAAACCACGCTCACCGCGGCGGTGAATACGCTGACTGAAGTGCTCGCCATGGTGGCGCCCTGGGCCTTCCAGCGCGCCACCTTCGCGCACTCGGCAGTGCAGCACGCGCTGTCGCGGCTGGACTGGTCGGACGGCTGGATTTACAGCATCGCCGCTGCGCTGAGCCAGCTCGGCTGCGTCGGCATACCGCCCGAACTGATGCAGGCCGATGCCGCGCAACGTCATCTCGGCCCCGACGAAAAGAAGCTGCTGCGCGAACACCCCGAGGTGGCGAGCCGGCTCGTGGCCGCCATTCCGCGGCTGGACCTGGCCGCCGAGATCATCCGCTACCAGTCGGACAACCCGCCGCCCGATGCGCCGCTCGAAGTGATCCGCGGGGCGCCGCTGCTGCGCGCGGCGCTCGAACTTGAGCGCGACTGGTCGCGTACCAAAGCGGCGCGCAGCCCGCGCGAAGTGCTGCGCACCGTGCAGCCGCCGGTGCCCGACTACATCGTCAGGGCACTGGCCGACTTCCGCAGCGAGGTGAACCACCACCGCGCGGCGCGCGTGCGCGACCTGGTGCCGGGCTGGGTGGTGGACGAAGACGTACGCTGCACGAACGGCATGATGGTGCTGTCGCGCGGCCACGAACTGACCGATACCGCGATCGCCGCGCTCAGTCGCCTGCTTGCCGCCCAGGCCATACGCGAACCGATACGTGTGCGCAGCCGCGCCGACTGAAGCGCCGGCCGACCTGCATCACGGATCGCCGGCCAGCGCATTAAGAACGGTTAACAAATCATGCGCCGTTCGGCGCAGCGCGCCGGCCGATCTGCATCACGGGATTTGAACGCGCGCTGGCTACCCTGAACCTCACCTTGTCTTCTGCAAGGCGTTCATTCAATCAGGGAGTCCGACAATGCAGCCCCGCAAGCTCGCCATAGCCGCCGCCATTGGCCTGATGGGCGTTTCCGCCCAGCAGGCTTCTGCGGCCGACAACACCTACTTCGACAACTTCACCGCCCTGCCCGGCAACGTCGCCGCCGGCTCGCTGCCGGAAAGCGCGCCGCTGCAGCTGTCCTCGCCGTTGTTCTCGCAGAAGGTACTGGCCGACCGCGTCACGCAGCTCGCCAACGGCCAGTCGAACAGCGGCAACTGGGACATGATCACCGCCAACGAGAACGGCGCCGATGCCGGTCGCTACCTGTTCATGCCGTTCGAAACCGGCGCCGGTGGCGTGCAACGCACCGACCTGTGGACCGGCATCACCAAGACCATCGTGCAGTCCGGCACCCAGGGCTTCGTGGCTGGCGATTTCTCGCGCTGGACGCCGTGGGGCACCTACCTGACCGCCGAAGAGTCGTGGGGCAGCGGCAGCCCCTACGGTCGTCTGTTCGAAGTGACCAATCCGCTGGCCGACACCTCCAGCGCCAGCTTCATCCACCGCAACGTGGTGCCGCGCGTGTCGCACGAAGGCGGTGCGTTCGACAAGAACAAGAGCTTCTACTTCATCGACGAATTCAACGGCGGCTCGATCTACAAGTACGTGTCGGCCGCACCGGGCGCGACCACCGGTGACAGCTACTTCGACAAGGGCCAGACCTTCGTGCTGAAGGCCAATGGCGGCAACAACGCCAACGCCGTCGGCGCCGCCAGCTGGGAAGCCATCACCACCGCGACCGGCACCCCGCTGGCCGGCACCGTGAACGCCATGGTGAACGTCGGTGGCGGCACCTTCTCGATGGATGGCCGTGCCGCAGCCGACATGGTCGGCGGCACCAACTACCAGCGCCCCGAGGACCTGGAGATGCAGGTGCTGGCCAATGGCGACGAAGTGCTCTACATCGCCACCACGACCACCCACGAGGTGTATTCGCTCAATCTGGCGACCAACGAAATGAAGCTGTTCGCCAGCCGGGCGACTTTCAGTTCAGTCACCGGTGCCGCCGTCGGCAGCGAATTCACCAACCCGGACAACATCGCAATCGATGCCAACGGCAACATCTACATCATCGAAGACCAGCCGGGCGGTCGTGCCGACATCTGGTTCGCACAGGATGCCGATCGCGACGGCGTCGCCGAATCGCTGAGCCGCTGGGCCTCGCTGTCGACCGAAGGTGCCGAACCGACGGGCCTGTACTTCGACAAGTTCAACCCCAACGTCGCCTATGTGAACATCCAGCATCCGAACAGCGGCAACGACACGCTGCTGCAGATCACCGCGGTGCCGGAACCGGAAAGCTACGCCATGTTCCTCGCCGGCCTCGGCCTGCTGGGCATGATCGCGCGCCGTCGCAGCCGCGTCTGAACGTCGCTGCCGGGATCGGTCGACACCCGATCCATGCGTCGCACGCGGATGAACGCGCTGTGAGGCAGGGACCGGACATTGACCGGGCCCCGCACGCGGGACATCGGGAGGGCTCAGGCCCTCCCTTTTTTACGCCTTCAGCAGATCCTCGCGCCCGGCCAGCCAGCGTTCCAGATGACGGTCGGCGGCCGCGACGTGATCGCGCAGCAGCGTGTCGGCCGCTTCGCGCGCCAGTTCGACCAGCGTCTCGTCGATCACCAGATCGGCAAAGCGCAGCAGCGGCTGGCCGGACTGGCGGCTGCCGATGAACTCACCGGGGCCGCGCAGCTTCAGGTCCTCGGCGGCGATCATGAAACCGTCGGTATAGGCGTGGATGACGCGCAGCCGCTCACGCGCGGTCTGCGACAGCGGCCCCTCGTACAGCAGCACGCAGGCCGATTCACGGCTGCCACGGCCGACCCGGCCGCGCAGCTGGTGCAGCTGCGACAGACCGAAGCGCTCGGCGTGCTCGATCACCATCAGGCTGGCATTGGGCACGTCGACACCGACCTCGATCACCGTGGTGGCGACCAGCAGATGCGTGTCGCCGGCGACGAAGCCCGCCATCACCGCCGCCTTCTCGTCCGGTTTCATGCGGCCATGCACCAACCCCACCTTCAGTTCCGGGCAGGCGGCCAGCAGTTGCGCGTGGGTGTCGATCGCGGTCTGCAGCTGCAGCGTTTCCGATTCCTCGATCAGCGGGCACACCCAGTAGGCCTGGGCGCCGGCGGCACAGGCGTCGCGCACGCGCTCGATCACCTGCTCGCGGCGGGCCGCCGAAATGAGCTTGGTCAGCACCGGCGTGCGGCCGGGCGGCAGTTCGTCGATCACCGACACGTCGAGGTCGGCGTAATAGCTCATCGCCAGCGTGCGCGGGATCGGTGTCGCGCTCATCATCAGCTGGTGCGGGCTCACGTCGCCCGCCTTGGCACGCAGCGCGAGCCGCTGGCGCACGCCGAAGCGGTGCTGTTCGTCGACCACCGCGACGCCCAGGCGCGCGAAATCGACCGCGTCCTCGATCAGCGCGTGCGTGCCGACCGCGATCGGCGCCGCGCCGCTGGCGATGGCCTCCTTCATCGCCCGCTTGTCGCGCGCCTTCAGGCTGCCGGACAGCCAGGCCACCTGTATGCCAAGCGGCGCCAGCCAGTCGGCCAGCTTGCGGAAGTGCTGCTCGGCGAGGATTTCGGTCGGCGCCATGAAGGCCGCCTGGTAGCCGGCCTCGACCGCACGCAGACAGGCCAGCGCCGCCACCACGGTCTTGCCGGAGCCGACGTCACCCTGCAGCAGCCGCTGCATCGGATACGGCTGCGACAGGTCGGCGGCGATCTCCGCCCAGGCGCGCGCCTGCGCGCCGGTCAGCGCGAACGGCAGCTGCTGCAGGAAGCGGTCTATCAGCGAACCGTCGGTCTGCGCGGGCTGCGGCAGCACCGGCGCGTCGCGGCTGCGCCGGGCGGCGTGCGCGCGCTTCAGGCTCAGTTGCTGCGCCAGCAGCTCGTCGAACTTGATGCGGCGCCAGGCCGGCGCCAGCCGCTCGTCGAGGTCGCGCAGCGATTCGCCCGGCCGTGGCCGGTGCAGTGCCTGCACCGCGGCGCCGAAAGGCACCAGCGCGTAGTGGCGGCGCAGCGCGTCGGGCAGGCTGTCGGCGAGATCGGTGCGCTCCAGCGCGTCGTCGATGGCGCGGCGCAGGCTGGCCTGCGACAGGCCCGCGGTGGCCGGATAGACCGGCGTCAGCCGGTCCGGCAGCGGTGTGTCGTCGCCGACGTTGCGCACCCGAGGGTGCAGCATTTCGGCGCCGAAGAAGCCGGGGTTGATGTCGCCGAACAGGCGCACCCGCTTGCCGGGTGCCAGCTGTTTCTGCTGCGACGGATAGAAGTTGAAGAAGCGCAGCGTGACGGTGCCGCTGTCGTCGGCGGCGGTCACCACCAACTGGCGGCGCGGCCGGAACTTCACTTCCGCCTGCGTCACCTCGACCTCGACCTGCACCGGCTGGCCGGCGCGCGCCAGCGCCACCGGCGTGATGCGCGTCTCGTCCTCGTAGCGCAGCGGGAAATGCAGGACGAGCGCGGCATCCGAGCCGAGGCCCATCTTGTCGAGCGCGGCCGAAAGCGCTTCGCTGCGGGTACTCATGCGGAGGGCAGGACGGCCGGGACAGGCCTGGCCAAGCAGTGTCAGTCGATCACCAGCACCGCATCGACCTCGACCAGCGCACCACGTGGCAGCGCCGCCACGCCGACCGCGGCACGCGCCGGGAAGGGCTGGTTGAAGTAGCGGGTCATCGCCTCATTCACCTTGGCGAAGTTGCCGAGGTCGGTCAGGAACACGTTCACCTTGACCGCGTTATCCAGCGTGGCGCCGGCCGCCGCGGCGACCGCCTTCAGGTTGTCGAACACGCGGGCGATCTGCGCGTCGATGCCGTCGGCCATGGTCATGGTGGCCGGATCGAGGCCGATCTGGCCCGACATGTAGACGGTGTTGCCCACCTTGACCGCCTGCGAATAGGTGCCGATCGCGGCGGGTGCGTCGGGGGTCGAAACAATGGTGCGCGACATGTGAAGTCTCCGGAAGCGTTGTGGGTGAATGCTGCGCGGCATACCGGCCGCGGAAGGCCAGTGTGCCGGACGTCGCCGGATTATCGCGGATTCGGTGGCGACGGGGGCGTCGGCACTCAGCGCGGCGCCGAGGCCGGCCGCAGCGCGGTCGGCGGCCCGCTGTCCATGCCGAGCGCGCGCAGGCGCTGCCGTGCCTGGTCGGCCTCGGCGCGCGACTTGAACGGCCCGATGTGCACGCGCGCCTCGATCTGCGACGGAATGCCGTTCAGCGCAAGCCGGGCGCGGATCTCTTCGGCGTTGGCGACGTTGCTGAACACGCCCACCTGCACGACATAACCGGAGCCGGCGACCGCCGGCGAACGGGCGATGGCCGGTGCCGGCTGCGGCGCGGCGTCGGCCGGCGCGGCGGCCGGCCTGGACGGCGCCGCGGCAGGGGGCGCTGCAGCGGAGGGCGCGGCACGGGGCGGCATCGGAGCACCCGGGCGCGCGGTCGATTCGGGCACCGCCGGTTCCGGCTGCGCAGCCGGCGCAGGCTGCGCATCGGTGGCGGCATCGGGCAGCGGCGGCGGCGGCGGCGCGTCCTGCATGGACGCCGTCGTCGCGTCGACCGCCGGCGTTTCCTCGGGCGGCAGCGTCGGCAGGGCGGTGGCCTCCTCGGCCGCCGGCGTCTCGGCGGGCGGCAGCGTCGGCAGGGCGGTGGCCTCCTCGGCCGCCGGCGTCTCGGCGGGCGGCGGCGTGACCGCGGCCACCGGTTCGTCGTCGGTCTCCGGGGCGCGGCGGCTGGCGTCGAACAGGGCCAGTCCGCCGATCAGCATCGCGATCAGGCCGCCGGCAACGATCACCCGGCGCAGCAGCGCACTGCGCTGTTCGGCCGCCTCCTGTTCGTCGTTGCCGCGCACGGTCACGCTGTCGGTCGCACTCATGTCCTGTCTCCCATGCCACGGCTCTGCGCCAGCGTACGTACCAGTTCGGCCTCGCCGACCGACATGTCGCACTGCTCCGCGATGTCCTCGGCACTGAGGCCGCGCGCCGCCAGTGACAGCGCCTCGCTGTACTGCGGCGCGACCGGCGGCAGCTGATTGACGGTTTCGAGCCGGCGGCTGACGCCGTCCAGCCTGTCCTCGATCAGGTCGAGCCGGGTTTCCAGCGCCTGCATCAGCGGCGCCAGCCGGGCATCGAGCAGCATGTCGAGTTCGGCCTGCAGGTCCACCGGTGGGGGTGGCACGGGAGCCTCGGGTACGGGCGGCGGTGCGGCTTCGGCGGTGCGGCGGGCGTTGAGCATGGACAGGCGCACCAGCGCATAGCCCATGTAGCCGGCAAGAATGACGAGCGCGACCAGCGCTGCTTCCTTCCAGCCGATTGCCGACAGATCGATCAAATCCCCGCTCCGTGTGGTCTGCGCGCGCGTCCGGCGCGTCGCTGCGTGCATGCAACGCCGCCGTGCGGCGTGTTGGCCCGGATAATAAGGCTTTTTCACTGGCACGCGCCCATGCCGAGTTCCTTGCTGTTCCTGCTGAAGAAGACCGTGGCGGTGTTGCTGCTGCCGCCGACCAGCCTGCTGCTGATGGCCGTGCTCGGCCTGCTGCTGATGCGCCGCCACCGCCGGGCCGGCATGACGCTGGCCGCCACCGGTGTACTGACGCTGTATGCGTTGTGCCTGCCGGCGCTGGCCGGATGGCTGGAGCGCAGCACCTATTACAGCGGCGCGGCACAGCCATTGACCGGAGCCGGCGCCATCGTCGTACTCGGTGCAGGCACCGCCGACAACCTGGTGGACTATGACGGACAGACGGTGAATGGCTGGGCGCTGGAGCGCGTGCGCGCCGGTGCGCGGCTGGCGAAGCGCACCGGCCTGCCGGTGCTGGTCAGCGGCGGCGTGGTGTGGGACGGACGCCCGGAAGGCGAACTGATGCGCGAAGCGATGAGCGACTTCGGCGTGGACGTGCGCTGGGTCGAATCGGCCTCGCGCGACACCGCCGACAACGCGCGGCTGTCGGCGCTGCTGCTGCGCGACGCCGGGATCACCCGCGTCGCACTGGTGACGCATGCGATGCACATGCGTCGTTCGATGGAGGAATTCCGTCGTGCCGGACTGGACCCGGTCGCTGCGCCAACGATGATCCGCCGCCCCGGCACATGGGAATTCAGCGACTTCATCCCATCGTCGCGCGCGCTGCAGCAGTCCGGCTGGGCACTGCACGAGTGGCTGGGCTGGCTGGCGCAGAAACTGCGCCCCCAGCCCCAAACACCTAGCCCCTAGCCCCTAGCCCCTAGCCCCCAGCTCCTAATTAGAGCTTCGTCCCGCCGCTGACGTCGATCACCTGACCGGTGGTCCATGCGCCATCCGGGCCGACCAGGAAGGACACGACGCCGGCCACGCGGTCGGGCGTGCCGACGCCGGCCAGTGCCTGCATCGACTGCACCGCCTCCGCGCCGCCATTCTCCAGCAGACCGGTGGTGAGCCGCGTCTCGATCACGCCGGGCGCCACCGCATTGACCGTGATGCCGCGCTCGCCGAGCGACGCCGCCAGTTGCAGCGTCAGCACATCGACGAAGCCCTTGGTCGCCGAGTAGGCCGGAATGCCAGGAAAGGCAGTGCGGGCGACGATGCTGGACAGGTTCACGATGCGACCGCCATCGCGCAGCTTGGGCAACAGGTATTTGGTGACGAAGAACAGCGAGCGCATGTTCACGTTCGACAGGCGGTCGTAACTGCCTTCGCTCATGTCCTCGATCGCCTCGAAGGGCGCGATGCCGGCGTTGTTCACCAGCACGTCGATATGCGGTTCGGTCAGCGTGTCCGCCAGATACTGCGGCCCGTCGGACATCGACAGATCGGCCTGCAGCAGCGTGGCGCTGCCGCCTGCGCGTTCGATCGCCGCGCACACGTCGCGCGCCTCTGCGGCACCGTGGGCGTAATGAACGACGACGTGAAAGCCGTCGCGTGCCAGCCGCTGCGCAATCGCCGCGCCGATGCCGCGCGAGGCGCCGGTGACCAGCGCGACACGGCGCTTCTTCGATGCAGACATGGTGATTCCTCCCTTATGTTTATTGGATGAGGCCGGTCTGCGGCGACGAGGCCGCGGCCCGGTAAGGCAGCTTTTCCATGCGGCCGGCGAGGAAGGCCTCACGGCCGGCGATGACGCCGTGGCGCATCGCCGCGGCCATGCGCACCGGGTCGCGCGCGTGCGCGATGGCGGTGTTCATCAGCACCCCGTCGCAGCCCAGTTCCATCGCCACCGCGGCGTCCGACGCGGTACCGATGCCGGCATCGACGATGACCGGCACCTTGGCGTCGTTGATGATGATTCCGATGTTCCACGGGTTCAGGATGCCCATGCCGGAGCCGATCAGGCTGGCCAGCGGCATGATGGCCACACAGCCCATGCTTTCCAGCACGCGCGCCTGTATCGGGTCGTCCGAGCAATAGACCATGACGCGGAAGCCGTCGCGGATCAGCGTTTCGGCGGCGCGCAGCGTTTCCGGCATGTTGGGGTACAGCGACTTCGGATCGCCCAGCACTTCGAGCTTGATCAGGTCGTGGCCGTCGAGCAGTTCGCGCGCCAGGCGCAGCGTGCGCACCGCGTCGTCGGCGGTGTAGCAGCCGGCCGAATTGGGCAGCAGCGTGTAGCGCCCGGTGGGCAGCACGTCGAGCAGGCCGGGTTCGCCGTTGTTGCGGTTCAGCGGCGTGCGCCGGATCGCCACGGTGACGATGTCGGCGCCGCTGGCGTCGAGCGCACGGGCGGTTTCGTCCAGCGTGCGGTACTTGCCAGTACCGACCAGCAGGCGCGACGCAAAGGGCTGGCCGCCGATCACGAGCGGATCGGTCAGCGGTGTAGCAGCGGGTGAATTCATGGTCTAGCCGCCTCCGACGGCGATGACGATTTCGACGCGGTCGCCCGGGCTCAGCGCCGCATGGTCGAACACGCTGCGCGGCACGATTTCGCCGTTGCGCTCGACCGCGATGCGCTTGCCGCGCAAGGCCATGCGGTCGAGCAGATCGCCCACCGTGCGCGCATCGTCGAGCGGCTCGTGCTGGCCGTTCACGATGACGGTGTGGGCGCTGGCGTCAGCCATGGTGCTCATGCGCGGCGTGCAGCACGTCGGCGCGGTAGGACGAGCGCACCAGCGGGCCGGCGGCGACTTCGCTGAAACCCAGTTCGAGCGCGATGGCACGCAGCGCATCGAAGCGCTCCGGCGTGATGTACTCGATCACCGGCAGATGGGCCGGCGACGGTCGCAGGTACTGGCCCAGCGTCAGCAGGTCGCAGCCGTGCGCGCGCAGGTCGCGCATCACCTCGACCACTTCCGCCTCGGTTTCGCCGAGCCCCAGCATCAGGCCGGTCTTGGTCGGCACGCCGGGGAAGCGCTGGCCGAAGTCGCGCAGCAGCCTGAGCGAACCTTCGTAGTTCGCGCCCGGCCTGACCTCGCGGTAGAGGCGGGGCACGGTTTCCATGTTGTGGTTGAACACGTCCGGCGGCGACACCGCCAGCGCGTCCAGTGCGGCCGCCTCGCGGCCGCGGAAATCGGGGGTGAGCACCTCGATCGTGATGTCGGGGCTCAATGCGCGGATGTCGGCCATGCACTGCGCGAAATGCGCCGCGCCGCCATCGCGCAGGTCGTCGCGGTCCACCGAGGTGATGACCACGTAGCGCAGCTTCATCGCCGCCACCGTGCGCGCCAGGCGCTGCGGTTCGTCGGCATCGGGCGGCAGCGGCCGGCCGTGCGACACGTCGCAGAAGGGGCAGCGGCGCGTGCAGATGGCGCCGAGAATCATGAAGGTCGCCGTGCCGCGGCCAAAGCACTCGCCGATGTTCGGGCAGGCCGCTTCCTCGCACACGGTGTGCAGCGCGTGTTCGCGCAGCACGCCCTGCAGCGCGCGCACCGCCGGCGTGTCCTGGTCGCGGCCGCGCAGCCAGGCGGGCTTGGTCGGCGAGGCGACATCCTCGCGCACCTTGACCGGAATGCGGGCGAGCTTGTCGCGTCCGCGCAGGCCTTCGCCTGCAACAGCTGTGCTCATGATGGAATCCGTAAAAATGGCCGCCGCAGGAGAGGCTGCGGCGGCCGGTGGTGCATCAGCCGATGAACTCGCCGATCAGCTTGTTCACTTCGCCTGCCGCTTCGAGCTGGACCATGTGGCCCTGGCCCGGCATCACCTTCACGGTCGCGCCCGGGATCGCCGTGGCGTGAGAGGACGGGATGACACGGTCGTTTTCGCCCCAGATCACCAGCGTCGGCTTGCCGGCCGCGGCCGAAGCAAGCTGCTCGGCCTGACGGCCGCCGGCGAACAGGCCGCCGGCCAGCGTGGCGAGCGCGCTGTCGACGCCTTCGAGGCGCTTGAACTTGAGCATGTCGTCGATCATCGAGCGGGTGACCAGCGACTCGTCGGAATACAGCTGCGCCAGCACCGGCTTCAGCGCGTTGCGCGAAGCGGCGGCGACGAAGCCGTCGATGTAGGCACCGTTGATCTCGTTGCCCAGACCGGCGCTGGCGATCAGCGACAGCGACTTCACCTTGTTCGGCGCGCGCTTGGCGATCGCCAGGCAGACGCCGCCGCCCATCGAGTGGCCGGCCAGGTGGGCGCACTCGAGACCGACTGCGTCCATGAAGCCGATGACGACTTCAGCCAGACCGTCGAGCGAGGCGATGCCGGTCACCTTGGTGGTGCTGCCGTGACCCGGCAGGTCGAGCGCATACACCGCACGCGACTCGGACAGCGGCGAGTGGTTGAACAGCCAGTTGTTCAGATCGCCACCGAAGCCGTGGACCAGCAGCAGCGGGTCCTTGCCGGCCACGTCCTCGCCCAGCTTGAGGTAGCGCACCTCGACATTGCCGACCTTGACCGTCTGCGTCTGCGGACCGGAGTCAGCGTCATCGGCGGACGGCGGCACGAACTCGGCCTGGAAGCGGGCGATCACCGCGTCGATGTCGGCATCGGACGCGCCCTTGTCGGCGACGATGCCGAGCAGCGCGCCGACCGGCAGCACTTCGTCCGGCTGGGCGACCTGACGGCGCAGCACGCCGGACACCGACGCCTCGACGGCGCCGGAAATCTTCTCGCTCTCGACCTCGATGATTTCCTCACCCGGGTCTATCGTGTCACCGACTTCCTTCAGCCACAGGTTGACCTTCCCCTCCTGCATGGAAAGGCCCCACTTGGGCATGGTGACGGTATGGATTGCGGACATCAGCGATACTCCTTGACCTTCATCACGGCTTCTTCGATGCGTGCCGGACTGGGGATGTAAAGATCTTCAAGCGAAGCGGCGAACGGCACCGGAACGTGCGGTGCAGTCACCATCTGGATCGGCGCCTTCAGTGCGCCGAAAGCTTCCTGTGCAACGAAGCTGGAAATGTCGGACGCCATGCTGCAGCGCGGGTTGGACTCATCGACGACGACCAGGCGGCCGGTGCGCTCGACGCTTTCCAGAATCGTGTCGGTGTCGAGCGGCGAGGTCGTGCGCGGATCGATGATTTCGCACTGGATGCCCTTCTTGCGCAGGTTGCCGGCGGCTTCCTTCGCGTAATGGACCATGCGGCCCATCGCGACGATGGTCACGTCATCGCCTTCCTGCACCACGGCGGCTTCGCCGAAGGGGACGATGTAGCTCTCGGCCGGCACGTCGCCTTCCATCGTGTAGAGCGCCTTGTGCTCCAGGAAGATGACCGGGTCGTTGTCGCGGATCGACTGGATCAGCAGACCCTTCGCGTCGTACGGGTTCGACGGGATGACCACCTTCAGGCCGGGGATGTGCGTGAACACGTTGTACAGGCACTGCGAGTGCTGGGCGGCGGCGCGGAAGCCGGCGCCATACATCGCGCGGATGACGACCGGGGTCTTGGCCTTGCCGCCGAACATGTACTTGAACTTGGCAGCCTGGTTGAAGATCTGGTCGAAGCAGACGCCCATGAAGTCGATGAACATCAGCTCGGCGACCGGACGCAGGCCGTTGCAGGCCGCACCGACGGCGGCGCCGACATAACCCGATTCCGAGATCGGGGTGTCGAGCACGCGGCCCGGATGCTTCGCGTACAGCCCCTTGGTCACGCCGAGCACGCCGCCCCAGGCGTCGTTCTCGCCGGGCGAGCCTTCGCCACCGGCGACGTCCTCACCCATGATGATGACGCTCGGGTCACGCGACATTTCCTGATCCAGCGCCTCGTTGATGGCCTGCTGGTAAGTAATCTTTCTTGCCATTCTGTTTTCTCCTGTCGGCGTATGGCGCGGGTTCAGTAAGAGATGTAGACGTCGGCCATCAGGGCCTCGGGCGGCGGCAGCGGATCCGACTTCGCCTTCACCACCGAGTCGTCGATCATCGTCTTCACTTCGCGGTCGATGGCTTCGATGTCAGCCATGGTCAGTTCGCCGCGCGAAGTCACGCGCTTGGCGAACTGCATCAGGCAGTCCTTGGTTTCGCGCAGCTTCTGCACTTCGCCCGGTGCGCGGTAGGTCTGCTGGTCGCCTTCGAAGTGGCCGTAGTAGCGCGACAGCTTCACTTCGAGCAGGGTCGGACCGCCGCCCTCGCGGGCACGCTTGATCGCCTCGCCGGCCGCTTCGTACACCGCGAAGAAATCGAAGCCGTCGACGATGACGCCCGGCATGCCGAAGGCACTGGCGCGGTCGGCGATGTTCTCGACAGCCACCGAGAAGGTGCTGGAGGTCGCTTCGGCGTAACCGTTGTTCTCGGCCACGAAGATGACCGGCAGCTTCCACACCGAAGCGAGGTTCATCGCTTCGAAAATGGTGCCCTGGTTGGATGCGCCGTCACCGAAGAAGCACACGCCGACGTTGTTCTCGCCGCGGATCTTGGACGCCAGTGCGGTACCGCAGATCAGCGGGCCACCGCCACCGACGATGCCGTTGGCGCCGAGCATGCCCACCTCGAGGTCGGCGATGTGCATCGAGCCGCCCTTGCCCTTGCATGTGCCGGTGGCCTTGCCCCAGATCTCGGCCATCATGCCGACGGGATCAACACCCTTGGCGATGCAGTGGCCGTGACCGCGGTGGGTCGAGGCGATGTAGTCGTTGCGGTTGAGGTGCATGCAGATGCCGGTCGCCGAAGCTTCCTCGCCTGCATACAGATGGACGAAACCGGGGATTTCGCCGGTGGCGAAATCGACGTGCACGCGCTCCTCGAAATCGCGGATGGTGCGCATGGTCCGGTAAGCCTGCAGAAGGGCTTCCCTGTTCAAAGGACTGGTCATGAGTGCTCCTCTTTGTTGTGGACAGAAATACCCGCGGTTCTCCGGCAGCTGCGGGCGGATGGCTGATCGAGCCTGGGGCGGAGTGCGGCGCCGTCGTTGGCGCCGGCTCCGTGGAGAGCGATGAAGGGGAGCGCGCGCGTCATGCGGCACCTCCCGCGTAGTGGCGCAGCAAGCGGTGCTGCGCGGCATGGGTGAGCGTGGCGGCGACGTCTATGGTCTGCGGGCCGTTCGGGTCAAGACTGATTTCGATGCGGCTGCCGGTGTGGAACTCGATCTCGCGCTCACCATCGAGCGCGATGGTTCCGCTGCGACCGGTCAGCACCACCGGTTCGTGCGGTGACAGATGCGTGTAGTCGCGCACGCCGACTTCGGCCACCAGGCCGGGCGCGATCGCCGCATGGACGCGGCGCGGCGTGTCGCCGGTCGGCGCGCAGCGCACATGCAGGCCATGTGCTGCTGCGCGCGTGACCGGTTCGAGTTGCCCGGCGATGGCCGACAGACCGATGCCGTCGGCGGCGGCGAAGGTGACGAACAGTTCCTCGACCAGCGCGCTGTCCCAGACGGCGCGCGAGCCGACGTACTCATGGCCGGTGAAACAGGCGTCGACCAGCGCGATGTCGTCGCGGTCGTCGCAGCGCACGCGCAGCACCTTGTTGCGACGCAGGCCGGCCGCTGCCGGCACCGCGCCGGTGGCGATCAGGCCAGCGGCCAGCCCGGCCACCGTGGCTTCGCGCATTTCCGGAAACGCGTTGTTGGTGCCGGTGGACAGCGCCAGCAGCGGCACCTGGCCGCAGCGCTTGGCCACCGCGCGGTGAGTGCCGTCGCCGCCGAGCACGATGATGGCGGACACACCCGCCGCGCACATCGCCTCGGTGGCATGCAGCGTGTCGTCGATCGATTCGGACACGGTCATGTCGAGGAAGCGCACGCGCTGCCCTTCGGTCGACCGGCCGTCGAGGCCGAGCGCGCGATACACCAGGCCGGAGATCGAGCCCTTGTCCGGCATGAGCAGCACGTGCTCGACACCGGCCGCTTCGAGGCCGGCGATGGCGCGCACGATCATGCTGGCCTTCTCGGCGTTCGGGAATACCGAGGCGCGTGAGGTCAGACGACGGATGTCCCTGCCCGATGCCGGGTTGGCAATGATGCCGACGCTGACCGGGGGGGAAGAACTGGGCGACACGACGATGCGACTCCTGAACGAGGTTTGAGCCCTCATTGCATCTGTCGTGCCAGCGCCCCGTCCATCGTCGGGCGCGTCCGCTCAAGCCGATGATTCGTAAGCAGTCTGCGGACGCCTTCGTCATACGCACCGCAATCAGCCGGACGAGACGCCCAGGCGTGAGACGCCGGACATCCGGCGCAGTGAGACAGCTGTCTCACGTTTTGGAGACATTCGTCGCGTTGCTTTCGGACGCCGCAGGGCCTAACCTCACGCAACAAAAAGGGAAACCATCCCGCACACGGCACACGCCGGTGACGGGGGTACCGAGAAGTCCACCTAGGAGGAGACGGACATGAGACAAGGACGAGAAATCGCCGATCATGTCGGACGCGTGATGAACATCGTCGAAGGACGAACGCGCCCGACTCAAACCGACCCGGCCTATGAGCGCCTTGCGCGCTCCTGGCGCAGGTCGCTCAACAAGCACTCGATCGATCCGGGTCTGTCCTCAGTTCCCAAGGTGGTCACCGCCTACGAGCTGCGCGAACACCGCGAGCGCATCGAAACCTTCATGCGCATCGCCCGTGAGGGCGTGGAGCGGCTGCACCACGAACTGCTGCCGGCCAACTACTGCGTGCTGCTGACCGACGCCACCGGCGTCACTGTCGATTACCGCACCGTGCCGGCGCTGGAGAAGGAGTTCAAGGACGAAGGCTTCCGCAACGGCACCTGCTGGGCGGAAGAACACGAGGGCACCTGCGGCGTCGGCACCACGCTGGCCGACCGTCAGCCCACGCTGGTCCACCGTGGTGAGCACTTCCGTTCGCACAACACGCAATTCACCTGCAGTTCGGCACCGATACTCGGGCTGCAGGACGAGCCGATCGCCGTGCTCGATGCCTCGGCGCTGTATTCGCCGGACGCCCGCGAAAGCCAGCTGCTGGTGTTCCGCATGGTGTGCGACAAGGCGCGCCTGATCGAGGACGCCTACGCGCACTACAGCCTGCGCACCTACTGGACACTGCAGCTCGGCCAGGTCGCCGAATTCATGCCGGTCGAGACCGACTACCTGATCGCCTTCGACGACGACGGCCGCATCGTCGGCGGCAACCGCCGCGCCCGCCAGGAGCTGATCAATCACAACGGTCGCCACGCCGAGTTCCTGCACGACCTGTTCGAGTGCACCGCCAGCGACATCATGGTGTCGGCGCACGCCAGCCCGGGCACGCCCTTCCCGCTGCGCATGATGGCCACCGGGCGGCGCCTGTTCGCCGTGCTGCGCGCGCCGAACGCGCGCTCCCTGGCCCAGGTCACGCAGGCCAAGCCGGTCATCACCGCCGACGACGTGACCGCACCGCGTGGCTTCCGTCACCTGGCGCTGGGCGATCCGCGGGTCAAGTCCAACGTGGCCTGCGCAGTGAAGGTGGCCAACCGCGACATCCCGGTCATGCTGCTGGGCGAGACCGGCACCGGCAAGGAAGCGTTCGCGCGCGCCATCCACGACTTCAGCGACCGCGCGAAGCAGCCCTTCGTGGCGCTGAACTGCGCAGCCATTCCGGAAAGCCTGATCGAGAGTGAACTGTTCGGCTACCGCGACGGCGCCTTCACCGGCGCCCGCAGCAAGGGCGCCAAGGGCAAGATCCTGCAGTCGGACGGAGGCACCCTCTTCCTCGACGAAATCGGCGACATGCCGCTGTCGCTGCAGAGCCGCCTGCTCCGCGTGCTGGCCGAAGGCGAAGTGGTGCCGCTGGGCGCCGAGCAGCCGACGCCGGTGAATCTGCACGTCGTCTGCGCCACCCACCAGGACCTGCCCGAGCTGGTGCGCCAGGGACGCTTCCGCGAAGATCTGTTCTACCGCCTCAACGGCGCCAGCTTCATGCTGCCGCCGCTGCGCAACCGCGAGGACAAGCGCGAGCTGATACAGCTGGTGCTGCGCGAGGAATGTGCGGCGATGGGCCGCGAGGAACTGCGCATAGCGGAAGAGACGATGTCGCGGCTGCTGAGCTACGACTGGCCGGGCAACATCCGCCAGCTGCGCCACGCCATCCGCTACGCCTGCGCGATCGCCGACGGCACTCAGGTCACGATCGAGCATTTCCCGCAGGAACTGCGCACCAACAACCACAGCCCGCGCGCCACGCTGCAGCCGCCACCGCAGCAGCAGATTCCGCAACCGGCGCAGCAGACGCCCACGGCCGCGTCCTCGCAGCCTGCCGCACCGCGCAGCGTCGGCGGTGCAGTACCCGATCCGTGCGAACTGCGCGACGGCGAGCCGCTGAACGAGGCCTGCCTGCAGCTGCGCCAGAAGATGCTCGACGCGCTGCGTCGCAACCACTGGCGGGTGACCGAAACGGCGCGCCAGCTGGGCATGTCGCGCGCCACCTTCTACCGCAAGATGGCACGGCTGCGCATCGTCGCACCGAACTATCTGGACGGTGAGGAGCGGATGATCGAGAACGGCTGAGTCCGCGGCACGGACGAGAAAAGGGGCGCATCAGGCGCCCCTTTTCTTTTGCATCTGGATGAGTGAGGCCTCACTGCTTCATGCGTCAGAGGACCGCTTCCGCATGACGTCCGAGTTGGCGCGCGTGCTCCAGTGGGAGCGGCCTTGGCCGCGACGCGGCGATTGCTGGCCGCCGGCTTCGGCATTGGCCGCAGTCGGGGTCAGAAGACCCCTCCCACAGAATCCCGACCTGGGCCTCGGTCACGGATCAGAGGCGACCCCTGTGGGAGCGGCCTTGGCCGCGACGCGGCGCTTGCGGGCCGCAGTCCTGGATGCCGCGCGCTGTCGGAAAACCGTCCGCAGATTCGGCGACCGCTTCCACAGGCTCTCGCGTTCCGTGAACGCCGGCGATCACTGCGTGCCGAGGAACTTGATGTAGGCAACCAGTTCCCAGATCTGGTCCGGCGAGAAGGCCTGGCCCCAGGGCGGCATGATGTCGGAGCCGCGACGACCATGGAAAATCGTCTTGAAGGCCTCGGCGTCCGGCAGATCCTTGCGGCCCTTGAAGTCGGGAGCGCGCCCGCCGACGCCTTCGGAGCCGTGGCAATAGCCGGCACAGGTCTTGTTGAAACGCTTCTTGCCGGCGGCGATGCGCTCGGGGTCGGTCAGTTCGAACGACGGTTGCGGCAGCGCTTCGGCGGCAGCTTCGGCATTGGCGAGCACCGGCGCGCTGAGGGTCTGCAGCACGAGTGCGCTGCCCGCAAAAACGACCGTCCGAAGACCGGCGGAGATGGAGAAGGCACGGGTCGTGCCGCTGAGCTTGCGTGTAGTCATGGTTCTGCTTTCCTGCCCGGTTGAAACAATGGTTCTGATTTTCATGCGCACATTGAACCCACCCGTCCCGAGACCGGGATGCGCCATCCGCTCGAACCTGTCTGCAGGCTCAACGCGCGGGACGACGGGAGGGTTGAATCTGGGTATGCGACGAGGGAGTCTGCACAAAAAAAGACAGGCGGTCACTCCCGTTACCGCCCGTAAATGAGGAGACTTACAACACCCCGCCGTGTGTCCGCACGACGGGGTGGGTGACGCACTTACTTCCTTACTCCAGCGTGAAGGCCACCATCGCCGCGCCGCCCGGCAGATCCTTGATCTGCGGGAAGGCACCGGCCAGGAAGCCCGGGGCATGCGAACCGAGACCGGTCGGGAAGACGATGTACTGCTTGCCCTTGACCGAGTAGCTGACCGGGCCGCCACGCAGGCCGGAGCCGGCGTTGAAGGTCCACAGTTCCTTGCCGGTGTCGGCGTCGTAGCCGTAGATCTTGCCTTCCATGTCGCCGGTGAATACCAGGCCACCGGCGGTGGTCAGCACCGACGACAGCGGCGGCAGGTCGTACTTGATCGACCACTTGCGCTTGCCGGTGATCGGGTCACGCGCATCCAGACGGCCGTGCGGCTTGCTGTTCGGCGGCGACACCAGCTTGATCGATTCGATACCCAGCGACAGCGAGGACACGGCCTTCAGGTTGTCCGGATCGTCCTTGCCGGCGACCACTTCGTTGCACACTTCCATCGCGTGCGAGTACCACAGGCCGGTGCCCGGGTTGTAGGCACCGTGGTTCCAGCTGCGCGCGCCGAGCAGATTCGGGCAGAAGGTCTTCACCTTGTCGACTTCCGGGTAGATCGGATCGATCAGTGCGCCGGTCTTCGGGTCGATGCCCTTGACCCAGTTCACGTTCTCGGCGAACTGCCACACGTTCTCGAGCTTGCCGTCCTTCTTGTCCATCACGAACACGAAGCCGCCCTTGTTCAGGTGCACGATGACGTCCTTGCCGTCCTTCTGCACCACCAGCGCCTCGTAGGCCGAGTCGTAATCCCACGAATCGTTCGGCACTTCCTGACGGTGCCACTTCACCTTGCCGGTCTTCGGATCGAGCGCGAGCAGCGTGGCGGTGTAGAGGTTGTCGCCCTTGCGATCGTAGTTGTAGTAGTCGGGTGCGGCGTTCGACGTACCGATGTAGATGGTGTCGGTCTTGGCGTCGTAGGTGCCCGGCATCCAGGCGCTGCCGCCGCCGACCTTGCCGCTTTCACCCGGCCAGCTCTTCGGATCGTTCTTGATCACGTCGAAGGTCCACACCGGCTTGCCGGTGTCGGCGTTCACCGCGTAGATCTTGCCCGAGATCGGCTGGTCGCCGCCGGTGGTGCCGCCGAACAGCACGTTGCCGGCCAGCTGCGGCGGCGCCGAGAACAGTGCGCCGTACTGGTTCTTCGGATCGGTGAGCTGGGTCGACCACACTTCCTTGCCCGTCTTCTGGTCGAGCGCGATGAAGCGGCCGTCCAGCGTGCCGACGTACACCTTGCCGCGGCCCACGGTCACGCCGCGGCTGGCCGCACCGTAGAACACCTGGTCGACGATCTTGTCGAGCTTGGGTGCGTATTGCCAGATGGTCTTGCCGGTGGCCGCGTCGATGGCCCACACGTTGTTGTTGGCCGAGATCGAGTACATCACGCCGTCGATCACGATGGGCGTGGCCTGCAGACCGTGCGTGATGGTGCCCGGCTGGTGGATCCACGCCACCTTGAGCTTCTTCACGTTGTCACGGTTGATCTGGTTCAGCGGGCTGAAGCGCCAGGCGTTGCTGGTGCGGTGGTATTGCGGCCAGTTGTTCGGATCTTCGAAGCCGGGGCCGCTCTGCGCAACGGCCGGGCTCACTGCAAACACCGACAGCATCGACGCAGCGGCTACGGCGGCGGCGGATGCGGTCAGGCGGAACTGCTTGCGAATCGAATTCATCGATCAGGTCTCCTTGGTTTTTAGAATGCGGCGGCGGGTTTCCACACCCTGCCGCCGTTTGCTGCAGACGCGAGCGCCTTAGAACATGAAGTTCAGACCGACGTTGAGCAGCGTGCTCTTCTCACCCGCCGTCACGCCCGCTGCGACGATGCTGGTGCGCAGCGTTGCGCCCGGGTCGGCATCGGCGAAGGCGGCCTGAATGTAAAGCGTGGTGTCGGGGCGCCACTGGTAGTCATTGCTGATCACGATGAACTTGGTTTCATCGCTCTTGTTGGCGTCGTCCTTGTTCAGATAGAAGGCGAGCGTAGCCGAGTTCTTGGCGCTCCACTTCCAGTCCAGACCGGTACCGAAGCCATTGACGTCGAACAGCTGGTTGCCCGCCGTGTTGTCGTTCTTGGCGTTCATCCAGTTGTTCTTCCAGGTGAAGTCGCCGAACGGAATGGCGAAGCCGAGCGAGGTGTGATCGACCACCTTCTTGCCGGACTGCTCGTCGTGGAAGGCCTGGTAGGAACCGGACAGCGTGATCGGACCGTTGTAGGTCAGACCCAGCGCGTAGGCGCTATTGTCCTTGAAGTCGCCGGCCTGACCGCCGAAGGAATACAGCACACCCATGGTGACCGGACCCCAGGTGTTGCGGTACTGCACGGCGTTGTTCATGAAGATGCCGACGTCGTTGTTCGTGTTGCGACCGCTGCCGTTGTTCGGGTTGAAGGTCGTGAACAGCTGACCGTAGGCCCAGGCGTACAGGTTGGAGAACTGTTCCTTGAACGCGCGCGGTTC
Organism: Methyloversatilis sp. NSM2; assembly: GCF_038066675.1. Classification (NCBI taxonomy): domain Bacteria; kingdom Pseudomonadati; phylum Pseudomonadota; class Betaproteobacteria; order Nitrosomonadales; family Sterolibacteriaceae; genus Methyloversatilis; species Methyloversatilis sp. NSM2. The sequence continues at coordinate 1,499 of NZ_JBBUKV010000016.1, read as the reverse complement.
GGTACCGATGTGGGCCAGCAGCGCCGGGCCGTACTGACGGCCGAGGGTCAGGCTACCCCAGTCACCGCGCACACCCAGGTTGGCCTGACGACGGAACAGCGGGGTGTTGATGCCGCCGGGGCCGGTGCCCGATGCGTCGCCGGTGCCGTGCAGGAAACCGTTGTTGGTGTCGAAGTGCGATTCGAGGTTGAAGAAGGCGGTCAGGTTCACGTCGAGCTCGCGCTCACCCTTGAAGCCGATGACCGTTTGACGCAGACCGCTGGTTTCCATCGACGTCTTGCTGTCACCGGTCGCGTTCGCATCGCTGTTATAGAGCATGCCGACGTCGATGATGCCGAACATCGACAGTTTGGTACCACCGAATTCGCCAATGACGATGTCGGCCATCGCCGGCGTCGACATCACACAGAGTGCAGCCACGGCGGCAGCGCCAGCCGTGAGCTTGCGGGTTTGGGTAAAGGTGCTGTTCAGCGACTTGCGTCCAGTTCTTGTCATGTTCCCCTCCTAGGTGATGCTGTTGATTGGTCCTGGTTGAATGCGGCGCCTGCATGTTCGGGTCACCGTCGGAGGGCTTAAGGCAGCATTCATGCCACTGAAGCAATTGCCCGCAAACCCGCATGGACACTGGTGGTATGCCTACGAGATCGCGGAGGGCTGCGACAGCTGTACGGGTGAGACGCCTGAAAGCTGCGACAGCTGTCTCGACATCGAAGGGGGCGGTGGTGAGATAGTTGAGACAGCCGGCGCACGCGCCGCAGGCTGGGGCTTACGGGCACGACGGTCGGGCCACGTCGCGTGGCCTGGAACTTGCGTTGTCGTACCGACGAGGTGCGGTAGACGCACCCCTCGCATACCTAGTCGAAGAAAAACCGGACTGCAGCAAGAACAGGAGTTTCAATGAACGCCAAAGACACCTTCCTCGCCGACCAGGCGCACGTCGACGAAGCGGCGATCGCGCCGCTGCCCAATTCGCGCAAGATCCACATCGAAGGCTCCCGCCCGGACATCCGCGTGCCGATGCGCGAGATCTCGCAGGCCGATACGCCCACCGGCTTCGGTGGCGAGAAGAACCCGCCGGTCTTCGTCTACGACTGCTCGGGCCCCTACACCGACCCCAAGGCCTCGATCGACATCCGCCGTGGCCTGCCCGCGCTGCGCGCCCGCTGGATCGAAGAACGCGGCGACACCGAGCAGCTCACCGACCTCTCTTCCGAGTTCGGCCGCATCCGTGCCGCCGATGCCGCGCTCGACGACCTGCGCTTCCCCGGCCTGCACCGCCACCCGCGCCGCGCCAAGGCCGGCCGCAACGTGACCCAGATGCACTACGCCCGTCAGGGCATCATCACGCCGGAGATGGAGTTCATCGCCATTCGCGAGAACATGAACCGCGCCGCCTACGTCGAGAGTCTGCGCGCGACCGGTCCGACCGGCGAGAAGATGGCCAAGCTGCTCACCCGCCAGCACCCGGGCCAGAGCTTCGGCGCGTCGATCCCCGCGGA
>NZ_JBBUKV010000015.1:0-1497 GCF_038066675.1 Methyloversatilis sp. NSM2 | reverse complement strand
CCGACCGGCGAGAAGATGGCCAAGCTGCTCACCCGCCAGCACCCGGGCCAGAGCTTCGGCGCGTCGATCCCCGCGGAGATCACCCCCGAGTTCGTCCGCGACGAAGTCGCCCGCGGCCGCGCCATCATCCCGAACAACATCAATCACCCGGAGAGCGAGCCGATGATCATCGGCCGCAACTTCCTGGTGAAGATCAACGCCAACATCGGCAACTCCGCCCTCGGCTCCTCGATCAACGAGGAAGTCGACAAGATGACCTGGGCCATCCGCTGGGGTGGTGACACGGTGATGGATCTGTCGACCGGCAAGAACATCCACGAAACCCGCGAGTGGATCATCCGCAACAGCCCGGTGCCCATCGGCACCGTGCCCATCTACCAGGCGCTGGAGAAGGTCGACGGGCGCGCCGAAGAGCTCACCTGGGAAATCTTCAAGGACACGCTGATCGAGCAGGCCGAACAGGGGGTGGATTACTTCACCATCCACGCAGGTGTCTTGCTGCGCTACGTGCCGATGACCGCCAACCGGATGACCGGTATCGTCAGCCGTGGCGGCTCCATCATGGCCAAGTGGTGTCTGGCTCACCACAAGGAGAGCTTCCTCTACACGCACTTCGAAGAGATCTGCGAAATCATGAAGGCCTACGACGTGGCCTTCTCGCTGGGCGACGGTCTGCGTCCGGGTTCGATCTACGATGCCAACGACGACGCGCAGCTGGGTGAGCTCAAGACGCTGGGCGAACTCACCGACATCGCCTGGAAGCACGACGTGCAGGTGATGATCGAAGGTCCGGGTCACGTGCCCATGCATCTCATCAAGGAGAACATGGACCTGCAGCTGGAGTACTGCAAGGAAGCGCCCTTCTACACGCTGGGCCCGCTGACCACCGACATCGCCCCCGGTTACGACCACATCACGAGCGGCATCGGTGCGGCGCAGATCGGCTGGTACGGCACGGCCATGCTCTGCTACGTGACGCCGAAGGAGCACCTGGGGCTGCCGGACAAGGACGATGTGAAGGAAGGCATCATCACCTACAAGCTCGCCGCCCACGCCGCCGACCTCGCCAAGGGTCACCCGGGCGCGCAGATCCGCGACAACGCGCTGTCGAAGGCGCGCTACGAGTTCCGCTGGGACGACCAGTTCAACCTGGGTCTGGATCCGGACAAGGCGAAGAGCTTCCACGACGAGACGCTGCCGAAGGAGTCGGCCAAGGTGGCGCACTTCTGCTCGATGTGCGGCCCGCACTTCTGTTCGATGAAGATCACGCAGGACGTGCGCGACTTCGCCGCCAAGCAGGGTCTCAACGAGGACGAAGCGCTCGCGAAGGGCATGGAAGTGAAGGCGGTCGAGTTCGTGAAGTCGGGCGCGGAGATCTACCAGAAGGTGTGAGGTAAGAACCGTGCGGGCGCGGGGCCCGCAGGAGCGGTCTTCTGACCGCGACTGCGGCCCGTGACCTCGCGCAGTGCTCCATTAAACCGCCGCGTCGCGGTCAGA
>NZ_JBBUKV010000014.1:0-4538 GCF_038066675.1 Methyloversatilis sp. NSM2 | reverse complement strand
CAGGAGCGGTCTTCTGACCGCGACTGCGGCCCGTGACCTCGCGCAGTGCTCCATTAAACCGCCGCGTCGCGGTCAGAGGACCGCTCCTACACAAGCTCGGCTCCGGTGACGGATCGCGAGCGATCCTTGCGGGAGCGGCCTTGGCCGCAGCGCAGCGGTCATCACAGGCAACGACGCCGCTTCAGGCCGCTGTCGCGGGCAAGCTCGCGACAGCGAACGGGCAGTGATGGCGAAGAGGCTTGATACAGGCGAGACAGGTCGACCGGTCAACTGTCTCACCGGCGTCTCGTCGCATCCGGACCGCGACACGGTCCGGACGCTTTGCGAAATGCTGCGGGCGCCGCTTACTGCAGCGCCTTGATCTGCTCCGGCGTCAGTCCTTTCAATGCATCCGCCGCCGACTTGCGCGCCAGGTCGCGGTCGGTTTCGATGATGGCGTGCACCGAATTCATCACCTTGTCATTGGCTGCTGCCGCCTCCTCCTTGGTGATCTGGCCTGCGGCAAGGCGCTCGCAGGTGCGGTACAGCGATTCGCGCAGGAAGGACAGCATCTGCGCGCGCTCGGCCAGGCGGACGACATTGGCATCGACCTGTCCGTTGCCTGCCGCCTTGCCGGAGGCTTCCAGCTGGGCGATCAGCTTGAGCGTGCTGTCGGTGCCGGGTTCGGTGCAGCCAGGCCCCATGCGCGCGGCACGCGAAGCGGCGACCGTTTTTTCGTCGGACGTGCCGCCACCGCCAAAGAGAGGCTTGGATTCGGACGACGGGGGCATCGAGCTGCGGGAGTGTTCGTACTTGGCCCAGTAATTCTTGTGGGTCTCCGTCGAGTTGTCGCGGGCGGCCGTCGGCGACGTCAGGCTGGAACAGCCTGCAAGCAGCACGGCGGCGCAGCACGCGGTCATCAGCGAAGATTTCATGGTGACTCCTTTGTTTTCGAGTAGTAGGTAATGTGACCCGTCGCCGACCAGCGGCCGATTGCCGGAACGCTCCTCTACGTCACGGCAGACAACGCGTCGATCGCTACCTGCAAGATGCGGGCCAGCAACCAGACATTGCAGGGCGGCGTCCGCAGGGCAGAATGCGCACCTGATCGACATTCCGTGCCCGCCCGCACCCTCTGCCGCCGATGACCGCGCCCCGACCCGCCAGCGTTCCTTTCCGCGAAGCCTTCATGTTCTGGCTCAAGCTGGGTTTCATCAGTTTTGGCGGACCGGCCGGCCAGATTTCGATCATGCATCAGGAGCTGGTCGAGAACCGGCGCTGGATTTCCGAACGCCGCTTCCTGCACGCGCTGAACTACTGCATGGTGCTGCCGGGCCCGGAGGCGCAGCAGCTCGCGACCTATATCGGCTGGCTGATGCATCGCAGCTGGGGCGGCATCGTCGCCGGCGCGCTGTTCGTGCTGCCGTCGTTGTTCCTCCTGATCGCGCTGTCGTGGGTGTACATCGCCTTCGGTGACGTGCCACTGGTGGCCGGTCTGTTCTACGGGATCAAGCCGGCGGTCACCGCCATCGTCGTGCAGGCGGCCTGGCGCATCGGTGGCCGGGCGCTGAAGAACCGAACGCTGTGGGCGATCGCCGCCGCGTCCTTCCTCGCCATCTTCGCGCTCGACATTCCCTTCCCCGCCATCGTCGCCGGCGCCGCACTGATCGGCTACATCGGCGGCCGCATCGCACCGACAACCTTCCGCACCGGCGGCGGACACGGGGCAAAACACGCCTCCTACGGGCCGGCGTTGATCGACGACGACACGCCGACGCCGGAACACGCGCGCTTCCGCTGGACGCGGCTGGCGCGCGTCGCCATCGTCGGCGCATTGCTCTGGGCGGTGCCGATGGGCCTGCTGGCGGGCGTGCTCGGCTGGTCGCACACGCTGACGCAGATGGGCTGGTTCTTCACCAAGGCCGCGCTGCTCACCTTCGGCGGCGCCTACGCGGTGCTGCCCTACGTCTATCAGGGCGCGGTCGGCCACTACGGCTGGCTGACGCCGGTGCAGATGATCGACGGGCTGGCGCTCGGCGAAACCACGCCCGGCCCGCTCATCATGGTGGTGGCCTTCGTGGGTTTCGTTGGCGGATACGTGAAGGCGGTGTTCGGCCCCGACAGCCTCTTCCTCGCCGGCGCTGTCGCGGCGTCCCTGGTGACCTGGTTCACCTTCCTGCCTTCCTTCCTGTTCATCCTCGCCGGCGGACCGCTGGTCGAATCGACGCACGACGACCTCAAATTCACCGCGCCGCTGACCGCGATCACCGCCGCCGTGGTCGGCGTCATCCTCAACCTCGCGCTGTTCTTCGGCTATCACGTGCTGTGGCCGCACGGCTTCGCCGGCAGCTTCGATTGGATGTCGGCCCTGATCGCCCTTGGCGCCGCCGTCGCGCTGTTCCGCTTCAAGGCGAACGTGATCCATGTGATCGGAGCCTGCGCGGTAATCGGGCTGCTGCTGAGGCTCACCGTAGGCGGCTGACGGCCGCGCTCGCGCCCCCTTCTTGTGGGAGTGGCCCTGGCCGCGACAGGGCCTCAGCGGGCCGCGGACTTCGAGCCCCGCCGCCAGCGCGAACACGCCCGCTTGCTCAGCCAATGTGAACGTCCCGCTGCACGCGCATCCCGTTTGCGCTGCATCAAACCGGCGCGCCGTCCGCCTTCGTAAAGTGGCACGCAGACCCTATCCGCCCGGAGTGCGCACGCCATGACCGCCGACGACGACAACCTGCGCTTCTTCCGCGCACGTCACGCGACCTTTTCACAAATCCTGGCGTCGCAACGCGACGACGACGCACTGCTCGCGCAGTTGCTGGGCGACGCCTTCGACAACTTCGAACAGGCGCTGCAGGCGCGGATGGACGCCGGTGCGCCGGTCGCCTGCGACCGCGGTTGCTCGACCTGCTGTACGGTGCGCGTCACCGCCACCGCGCCCGAGGTGCTGCACATCGCACGCCATCTGCGCGAAGCCGACCCGGCGGTTTGTGCCCGGCTGGTCCGTCGTCTCGCCGCCGCCGACGACGACACGCGTGACGCCGATGCCGACGATCGCGTCGCGCTGCGGGCAACCTGTCCCTTCATCGACGACGACGGCGCCTGTGCGATCTACGCGGTGCGCCCGCTCGCCTGTCGCGGCCACGCGTCGCACGACCGCACCGCCTGCGACCGCGCAGCCTGCGGCGAGATCGACGACATTCCGTATTCGGTCGCCCACCGCATGGTGCGCAGCCTGGTGCAGAACGCGCTGCAGTCTGCGCTGCGCGACGCCGGCTGCAGCTGGGCGTCGTACGAACTGAATCACGCGCTGATGCTGGCGCTCGCCGCACCGGAATCGGAAGCGGACTGGCTGGCCGGCGACGACGTGTTCGCCGACTCGCAGGTGAACGACGTCAGCCCGGCCGAGATGGCGCGCACCTTCGACTGGCTCAAGGCACCCGGCGTGCGGATACCGGCAGGCTAGGGCCTGACGGCCAGTCAGCCGGCGTCGGCCCGCCTTGATCCGGGCGCATCGGGATGCGCGCGCGGCCCGCGATTCAAGGTCAACAGACCCCGGACTTTGCCGAGCGGCGCCGCTTTGTTCATCATGTACGGGCGATACGCCATCGCACCTACCCAACGGGAGAGATCGACATGAACAAGATGATCATCGCCGCACTGACCGCCCTGCTCGCCTGTGGCAGCGCTCTGGCCGCCGACGCCAACCCGAACGCCGCCGCCGACTCGAAGTGCGAAGCCGCCGCCATCGACAAGAACGGCAAGCCGCTGGTCGGCGCCGCCAAGTCCTCCTTCATGCAGAAATGCCACCGCGAAGCGATGCACAAGACCGACTGCGAAGCGCGTGCGCTGAGCAAGGACGGCAAGCCGCTCGCCGGCGCAGCGAAGAACTCCTTCATGCGCAAGTGCGAAGAAGACATGAAGCAGGCCGCACCGGCCGGCAAGTGAAGACACACCTGACCGGAGCCGTCACGCCGTGAGCGAACAGAAAAAACCGGGCGTGCAGGTACGCCGCGAAGTCATGGGCGACGATTTCGTCGACCGTGCCCTCGGCAACGCCACAGAATTCAATCAGCCCCTGCAGGACTTCATCAACGAGCACGCCTGGGGTGCGGTGTGGAACCGCGATGGTCTGGACCGCCGCACCCGCAGTCTGGTGACGCTGGCCGCACTGACTGCGCTGAAGAGCCCGCACGAGCTGAAGGGCCACGTGCGCGGCGCGCTGAACAATGGCTGCACGGTCGAGGAAATCCGCGAAACGCTGCTGCATTGTGCGGTGTACGCAGGTGTCCCGGCCGCCGGCGAAGCCTTCCGCGCGGCACAGGAAGTGCTGGATTCGTATCGGCTGTGAACCGCTGAGGGCTGATCGACCGCCGCATCGCGAGCAAGCTCGCTCCCACGAGAACGCGGCTCCGGCAGCGGTCCGGGAGTGCTTTCGTGGGAGCGAGCTTGCTCGCGATGCGGCCGCTGCTGTCCACAGACTTCGATACAGGCCGCTGTCGGGGTCAGAAGACCCCTCCTTGTATTGTCTTTACCTCCCGAGGGGCACCTCGGGACGAGCAGGTGGA
>NZ_JBBUKV010000013.1:0-321446 GCF_038066675.1 Methyloversatilis sp. NSM2 | reverse complement strand
CGACAGCTGCTCGCCGTTACAACCATGCCGTGCCCACACCTATCGGCTGTTTGTTTTGTTAAAGAACGTTCGCTGCTGAGCAACGAGAGGTGCGCATTCTACGGATAATTTCGAGGTGGTCAACACTTTCGCCAAAGATTTTTTAAGTTTTTTTGGCGCACCTCTTTCATGCGGCTACGGGAAAGTACAATTGAATAAAAACATCCCGAAAAATCAAGCCCGAGACGTGCGCGTCTCAGCGCACGATGAGGCGAGAAAATTTTCGCTTGCCCACCTGCGCCACGACCGTTGTACCTGCCGCGAGCACGAGTCCGCGATCGGAAACCTTGTCGCCATCGAGCCGGACCCCGCCCTGATCGATCATGCGCAGGGCCTCGGAGGTGGTGGCGGTGAGCCCGGCCGCCTTCAACGCCTGTGCGATGCCGATACCTGCACCCGCACTTTCGAGCACCACCTCCTCGAGGTCTTCGGGGATGCCGCCCTGACGGAAACGCGATTCGAAGTCGACCAGCGCTGCCGCCGCTGCCGCCGCGCCATGAAAACGGCCGACGAGTTCCTGCGCCAGCATCACTTTCACGTCTCGCGGATTGCGCCCCGCGGAGACTGCAGCACGCAGGCCCGCGATCTCGTCGAGACCGCGGAAGGACAGCAGTTCGTAGTAACGCCACATCAGTTCGTCGGACACCGACATGACCTTGCCGAAGATTTCGTTCGGCGGCTCGGACACGCCAATGTAGTTGCCCAGTGACTTCGACATCTTGTTGACGCCATCCAGCCCCTCCAGCAGCGGCATCATCAGCACGACCTGTTGCGCCTGGCCGTACTGCTTCTGCAGTTCGCGCCCCATCAGCAGATTGAAGCGCTGATCCGTGCCGCCGAGCTCGACATCCGCCTTCAGCGCAACCGAGTCGTAGCCCTGACACAAGGGATAGAGGAATTCGTGGATGGCGATCGGTTGGTTGCCGGCGTAGCGCTTGGCGAAATCGTCGCGCTCGAGCATGCGGGCAACCGTGTGCCGCGACGCCAGCCGGATCATGCCGTCGGCGCCGAGCTGATTCATCCAGGTCGAGTTGAACACGACCTCCATGCGGGACGGGTCGAGGATCTTGCCCACCTGTTCGCGGTAGGTTTCCGCGTTCTGCAGCACCTGTTCCGGCGACAGCGGCGGGCGGGTCACGTTCTTGCCCGACGGATCGCCGATCGCGCCTGTAAAGTCGCCAATCAGGAACAGGATCTGGTGACCGAGGTCCTGGAAGTGCTTCAGCTTGTTCAGCAGCACGGTGTGACCGAGGTGCAGGTCCGGTGCGGTAGGATCGAACCCCGCCTTGATGCGAAGCGGTCGCCCCGACTTGAGTTTCTCGACCAGATCCGCTTCGGGGAGCAGTTCTTCGACCCCCCGCTTGATCAACGCCAACGCCTGTTCCACTTCAACCATGACCGAACCCCGAATACACGCGCCTCGCGCAGGCAGTTGCCACGCGACGACCGACAAAGCGCTCGATGTTAGCGCAAGCGGGTCGGCGGACAGAAGGATGAGCCGATGAGCTCGCTGTACATCGGGCTGATGTCGGGCACCAGTCTGGACGGGGTAGATGCGGTGCTTGCGGACCTGGCCTCCCCGCGCCCGCAGGTGGCGGGACATGCGCACCGGGCCTTTCCAACCGCCTTGCGGGAAGAACTGCAGACGCTCTGCTCAAGCGGCGACGACGAAATACACCGGTCGCAGATCGCGGCGATCGAATTGGCGCACGTCTATGCAGGGCTGGTCCGCACACTGCTGAACCAGACAGGCGCTGCGGCTGCTTCAATCAAGGCCATAGGCTGCCACGGACAGACCGTCCGCCACATGCCGGCTCACGGCTACACCGTTCAGCTGAACGCACCGGCCATCCTCGCCGAGGAGACGGGTATTTGCGTGGTGTCGGATTTCCGCGCGCGCGACCTGGCCGCCGGCGGACAGGGCGCGCCTCTCGTCCCTGCGTTCCACGCGAGTCTGTTCGGATCAACGGACCGGGCGCGCGCAGTACTGAATCTGGGCGGAATGGCTAACCTGACGCTACTGGAATCCGCCCGGCCCGTGCGCGGTTTCGACTGCGGCCCTGCGAATGTGCTGATGGATGCCTGGATCGCGCATCGTCGCGGCCTTGACTACGACAGGGACGGCGCCTGGGCGGCGAGCGGCCAGGTCGACGCGGCATCGCTTGGGAGACTGCTTGCGCACCCCTTCTTCGCCGCGCCGCCGCCGAAAAGTTGCGGGCGCGAGCAATTCAATCTTGAGTGGCTGCTCGGACTGCTGCCGGAGCACATCCGCGACGAGGACGTCCAGGCCACGCTGGCGGAACTGACCGCACAGTCGGTAGCCGACGCGCTGAACACCGCGGGTTTTCGCCCGGACGATGTCGCGGTGTGCGGCGGGGGCGCGTTCAATCGTCACCTGCTGCAGCGACTCGCCTTACACGTCGGCTGCCCTGTGCGGAGTACGGCCGATGAAGGCGTACCACCCGAGCAGGTGGAGGCGCTGGCATTCGCGTGGCTGGCGCAGCGCACGCTGAACCGCGAGACGGGCAACCTGCCGGAGGTGACCGGGGCACGCGGCCAGCGCGTGCTCGGCGCGATCTGGCCCGCCTGAGGCAGCGGTCGATCAGACCGAGAAAGACGATCCGCAGCCGCAGGTCGAGGTCGCGTTCGGGTTCTTGATCACGAACTGCGCACCTTCGAGGCCTTCGCTGTAGTCGATCTCTGCGCCGACGAGATACTGGTAGCTCATCGGGTCGATCAGCAGCGTCACGCCATTCTTCTCGAGCGCGGTGTCGTCCTCGTTGGTCACTTCGTCAAAAGTGAAACCGTACTGGAAGCCGGAACAGCCACCACCGGACACGAAAACACGCAGCTTCAGATCCGGGTTGCCCTCTTCGAGGATCAGTTCCTTAACCTTGTTCGCTGCGCTCTCGGAAAAGACCAGCGGAAGGGGCATTTCAGTCACTGCATTCATGAGTATGTACTCCTGGTTGACGCTTCGCCGGCATCAGCTTCCGCTGGCCAGCTTCAATTCGACCGCGCGCGGCGCAGTCTCCTGATGTTCGAGTTGCCCCTTGACGATGGCGCCGAGGTGCACCTCCAGACGGTTGTAGACCACGTCACCGGAAATTCGTGCCTGCGGCTGCAGTTCCAGAAACTCGGTCGACACGATAGGACCTTGCACGGTCCCGTTGATCATCGCATGCGTGACGGTCACCGCACCTTCGATACGCGCATGCTCGCTCAGCACCAGCGTACTCGGCGCGTTGTCATCGGCACGTACGTTGCCGATCACCTCGCCATCGACGCGCAGGCCGCCGCGGAAATGGATGTCGCCATTCACACGCGTGCCTGCACCAATCAGGCTGTCGATGCGCTTGCTGGGTTTCTCAGGCTTCTTGCCGAACATGTCCCCTCCGATTCCGGCAACCGTCACAAGGATGCGGTCGCTCTTGCCCTGATCTGTCCATCCTGCAGGAAGCGAGCCTCGATGGAGAGCAACCTCGCCTCCTTCGGTACGGCGAGCACGCCGTCGACACGCTGGAAATGCCGGAAAGTCAGCCGGCTATTCTCGGCACCCGAATCCGGCGGGAAAGTGATGGTAGCACCCTGACCGGCACGGTCAATCGACGCCACGATCTGGTAAGTACCCTTCGTGTCGACGTCGGCCTTCCCTCCCTGGCGGACGATGAGCATCCGATAGCGGTACCGCCCGGCCTCTCCGTCCGGCTCCAGCACCAGCCGGTTGATCTTGAAACCCTGCTCGATACCGCTGGAACCCGCCCCGGCCAGGCTTTCGAAAATCAGAGCGTCTTCCCGCAAGCGTGCGTTCTCGCTCTCCAGCGAGCGTATCCGGGCGGCCAGCTGTTCCTGTGCCGTGCGTTCGATCTGCAGGCTGCTGTGTGCCGAGTCTGCCTGCTGTCGCATGCTCGCAAGCTCGGCATCCATGACCGCCAGACGCTCACGCAATGAGACGACCTCGGCTTGCATGTCATCGACGTCCAGCCCGACCCAGCCTCGACCGGCGTCGTAGATTCCGCGGGCAGCCGCCAGCGCCAACGCCATGACGCCGGCCGCGACTAAAAGCTTGAGCCACCAGGGCGCGTGCGAACGGATCGCCACCTGCCGCGCGGCGATACCGTGGCGGAAGCGCCAGCGGCGCGCCCTCAGGGCAAGACCGGAACGAGTTCTAGCCCACACGACTCGTCGAACCCGAACATCAGATTCATGTTCTGCACCGCCTGCCCGGCGGCGCCCTTGACCAGGTTGTCGATCACCGACAAGACCACGACCGTGTCGCCGCCCTGCGGACGATGAACCGCGATCCGGCAGGTGTTCGACGCACGCACCGAACGTGTCTCCGGATGACTGCCGGCGGGCAGCACATCAACGAAGCGCTCGCCGCGATAGCGGTTCTCGAACAGGGCCTGCAAGTCGCAGTCCTTGGTCAGTCGCGCATAAAGCGTCGCATGGATGCCACGAATCAATGGGGTCAAATGAGGTACGAAAGTCAGGCCCACGTCGGCACCGGCCACGGCGGCCAGCCCCTGGCGTATTTCGGGCAGATGCCGGTGCCCACCGACACCGTAAGCCTTGAAGTTGTCCCCAGCCTCCGCGAACAAGGTGTGCACCTCGGCCTTGCGCCCCGCACCGGACACACCCGACTTCGCATCGGCGATCAGCGTCGCGCGGTCGATGACGCCCGCCTCGATCAGCGGAATGAATCCGAGTTGCACCGCCGTCGGATAGCAGCCGGGATTGGCCACCAGCCGCGCCGTGCGCACCTGCTCACGATTGACTTCCGGCAAGCCGTAGATCGCGGTCTTCAGTACGTCAGGGCACGCATGCGGCATGCCGTACCACTTTTCCCACGCCGCTTCGTCCTTCAACCGGAAATCCGCGGCCAGATCGACCACTTTCACCCCGGCTTCGAGTAGCGCAGGCACCTGCTGCATCGCGATGCCGTTCGGCGTGGCAAAGAAGACGACGTCGCAGTTCTCCAGTCCAGCCTGGGCCGGGTCCGAAAAAGCGAGATCGACATGACCGCGCAGGCTGGGAAACATGTCCGCTACCGGACGACCCGCATCGCCGCGCGAAGTGATGGCCGACAGCTCGACCTCGGGGTGGCGCGCCAACAGGCGCAGCAATTCGACCCCGGTGTAGCCGGTTCCGCCAACGATACCCGCCTTGATACCCACTTCGATCCCTCCTGCGCCGACCCGTGCCGATCCATCCGGATCGATCACGGAAAAAGCGGAATGATGCCAGAAATGAAAAAAGCCGCCCGAAGGCGGCTCTTTCCGTGCGCCGGAGCGCGGTGTATCAGCGCTTCGAGAACTGCTTGCGACGACGCGCCTTGTGGAAGCCGACCTTCTTACGCTCGACTTCACGGGCATCGCGGGTGACGAAACCAGCCTTGCTCAGCGCCGGCTTCAGCGTCGCGTCGTAATCGATCAGCGCGCGGGTGATGCCGTGACGCACTGCACCAGCCTGACCCGATTCGCCACCGCCGGTGACATTCACGAGAATGTCGAAGGTGCTGACGTGTTCGGTCAGTTCGAGCGGCTGACGAACGACCATGCGGCCGGTTTCGCGCGAGAAGAACTCGTCCACCGGCTTGTCATTGACGACGAAAGCGCCCTTGCCCGGACGCAGGAACACGCGGGCAACCGCGGTCTTGCGACGGCCGGTGCCATAGTAATAATCAACTTTGAATGCCATGACCGTTCCGTCCTCAGATGTCCAGAGCCTTGGGCTGCTGCGCGGCGTGCGGATGCTCTGCGCCGGCGTAGCACTTCAGCTTCTTGATCATCGCGTAACCGAGCGGACCCTTGGGCAGCATGCCCTTGACGGCCTTCTCAAGCACGCGCGCCGGGAAGCGCTGCTGCAGCTTGGTGAAATTGGTTTCGTAGATACCGCCCGGGTAACCCGAATGGCGGTAGTACTTCTTGTCCTGCGCCTTGTCACCGGTCACACGCAGCTTCTCGACATTCACGACGACGATGTAGTCACCGGTGTCCACGTGCGGGGTGAAGACAGGCTTGTGCTTGCCGCGCAGACGGCGTGCGATCTCACTGGCGAGGCGCCCGAGTACCTTGTCAGAGGCATCGACAACGTACCAGTCGCGCACGACTTCATGCGGCTTGGCTGAAAAGGTTTTCATCTCGAACGTCCTGTGATTCTGGGCGAGATCGCCCAAAAGCCCGCGAATTTAACTCGCGAGTTCGAGCGTGTCAATCCCTGATAGACAACAAAAAAAGCGCGACTCCTGGGAGTCGCGCTGAATCCACACCAAAGGAGGAGGGTGGAGGAGACACCTGCGGCAGACATCGCATTGAACGACGCCCGCGAAACCTGTCCTGATTATTGATCACGCTCAACGCAAAGGCAAGAATTTTTTGCATCGCACAAAGACGGTGCGCCTGCCATTCCCGCACTACCCGCCAACGCCTGCCACACAAACAACCATTCAAATCATGTGGATAAAAGAGATACCTGCGGCCATCGATCAGAACCCAAGCCAGGAACACCGCTCACCGCACCGTCGCCCGCAAACCGGCTACCGCAGCGCACCAATCCCCATGGGCCGCGCGCCGCCCGACACCTGATTACAATCGCGCATCACTGAAGGGAGTGCGTAATGGACTGTGTGGTGAAGTGGGTGGACAACATGAGCTTCCTGGCCGAGACCGGCTCGGGACACATGATCAATATGGATGGCGCACCCGAAGCAGGCGGCCGCAACCTGGCGGCGCGCCCGATGGAACTGCTGCTGGCGGGCACCGGCGGCTGCACTGCATTCGACGTCATGCTCATCCTGAAGAAGAGCCGCCAGCAGGTCACCGGTTGCGAAGTTGCTCTGAAGGCGGATCGCGCGAGCGAAGACCCCAAGGTATTCACCCGCATCGGCTTTCATTTCAAGATCAGTGGTCGCGGCCTGAAACCCGAGGTGGTCGAGCGCGCGATTCACCTCTCGGCCGAGAAGTACTGCTCCGCGTCCATCATGATCGGCAAGACCGCGAAGATGGAACACACGTGGGAGATCATCGAAACCGGCGCCTGACGCCCCTCGCTCAGACGTAATAGGCGACGCCGGTCATGACCCGGGAGGCGGCCCGCATCGCTAGTCGGACGGGCGCCGGGAGTTGCGCAGCGCCGAGCCGCTCGGCCGTGTGCGCATGTTCGCGCTCGTCCTGGCGCATCTGTTCCAGTATCCGCCAGGATTTCTGGTCGGCCGGCGGCAGGCGGTCAAGGTGCCCCTGCAGGTGTGCTTCGACCTGCTTCTCGGTTTCGGCAAGGAAGCCCAGATTCCACTTGTCGCCGACCAGCCCGGCCGCAACCCCCATCATCAGCGCGCCGCCGTACCACAGCGGGTTGAGCAGGCTGGGACGGCTGCCCAGTTCAGCCATGCGCGAAGCTGTCCAGCTCAGGTGCTCGGTTTCCTCGACAGCCGCACGGCGCAGGGCGTCGCGCACGGCGGGCTCACGGCAGGTCAGGGCCTGCCCCTGGTAGAGGGCCTGGGCGCAGATCTCACCGACGTGGTTGATGCGCATCAGCGCGCCGACCTGACTGCGCTGCGTCTCGTCGAGTTCGGCCTCAGGCAGCTCACCGCCGGGCAGCGGCCGTCCGGTGCGCGCAGGCGCGGCCAGTGTGCGCAGAGCGCGATCAAGTTCGGTAATCAGGCGGTCGAGCATGGAGATCGTCGATGAAAGTCGGAATGTTCAACGATAGCCGGTCAGCGGCGTACCGGTGCGTGCATTGAAACTGTTGGCCAGCATTTCGAGCACCTTCTTCGGCTGCAGCGCGAAGCCATCCGCGCACATGTAGTCCGAATACAGCATGAAGGGGTAGGAGTTCAGGCGGTTTCCGCCGCCGATCGGAAGCCAGCGGCTGCCGCGCGTCGGCGCCCACTCGCGGTTCGAACGCAGGTTTGCATACATCCTGCGCTCACCTGTACCGCAGCGCAGCGCCTCAGCCGCGATGTTCTCGGTCCCGCTCGGCGCGACAACGCGGGATATGTAGCGGATGGCGCCGTCCTTGCCGACAGTCAGCGGCTCGCGCGCGATGTAGTAGCGGTTGCGCGTCGAGGCATTCAGATAGAACTCCTGCCACTCGACATTCTCCGGCAGCGGAGGGACTTCGTAATCGTCCTCGGTCACCTTGGCCGCCGGATCGACAGTTTCACCACGGAAGGGCTCAGGCTTCTGCCAGTCGGTGATCTGCGCATGGACCGCGGAAACACCTGCAAGAAAGATGAGGCCGGACAGCAACCGGCCAACGGGGAAAAACGGCATTTCAGTTCACCAGGTCAGCGCACAGCGATGTTCGCAGCGCCGCCGGCACAGGCGTAACGCCCGCACTGTAGTGCGGATGGTCGACGCCGACCGACAGGGCCGCGCCCTCGACGAGCGCGCGTTTCATTTCGGCAGTCAGTTCAAAGCGCAGAAAATGCACCGCCGAGGTCTTGACCGCGTTCTCGCGCTCAAGATCCTCGTCGGCGATCGCGGACACCGGAGGGAATCCATCGACCTGCATCCACACGGTGTCCTCGATGCCGATCAGTCGGGCGAGGTTCTGCGTTCGCTGCTGCTCGTCCGGATACTCGATCAACATCGTGGCCTTGAAGTTGCTGCCATCGGGGATGAGGGGATTGTAAGCGCCCAGTTCGTCGAGAATGCCCGCCTCCTCGAAAGTGCGTTCGATCCGCAGCATTTCCTGCACCTGATAGCGGACGGTCAGTTCGTCCTCGAACAGCAACGTCACGTGCTCGCCCAGATGCAGCGTGCGCTCACGCTTGTGCGCGATCACACGGGCCCGGAACTGCGGGCGCTCGCGCGCATACTGCTCGAGGCTCATCAGACTGTCGCGTGCGATTGCCGGCATCTATCACCCTCCCTCAGCCCAGTCCATAGGCAATGCACAACAAGGTCAGCGGATGCGCCTTCTGCGCGCGCGTGCCGCCCTGACTGTCGGCGATGCCCTGCATGATGTGGCGGCCGGCGATCGGGCAGTCCGAGCTGACGAAGTCAGGGTCGCCGCCCTGCATCTGCCGGAACACCGGCCTGCCGATCTTCATCGACAGATCGAAGAACTCCTCTTTCACGCCCCAGGTGCCGTCGTGACCCGCGCAGCGCTCGACCGTGCTGACCTGCGTGCCGGGCACCCGTTGCAGCATCTCGCGCGTCTTCTGGCCGACGTTCTGCACACGCGAGTGGCAGGGGATGTGATAGGACACGCGACCGAGTTCGCGCCTGAAATCGCTCTTCAGCAACCCGTCTTTATGCCGCAGTACGAAGTACTCGAACGGATCGAACATCGCATCGGCCACCGCGCGCACATCGGCATCGTCGGGAAACATCAGCGGCAGTTCCTGCTTGAACATGAGCGTGCACGATGGCACCGGCGCCAGGATGGCCCACCCTTCACGCGCGAGGCGTGCGAGTGGCGGAATGTTGATCGCCTTCAGTGCCTCCACCTGCTCCAGATCGCCCAGTTCGAGCTTGGGCATGCCACAGCAGGCTTCCTTCTCGACCAGAACGGAGGGGATTTCGTTGTGCGCCAGCAACTTGAGCAGATCGACGCCGATGCCCGGTTCGTTGTAGTTGATGTAGCACGTCGAGAACACCGCCACCTTTCCGGGCGTGCGCTGTCCGTCGCGCACGGCGAAACCGTCCGCCGGCTCGGCAATGCCGCGGAAGCGACGCGGCGCGTAAGGCGGCAGCTGGCGATCCTTGTGTACGCCGAGCACCCGCTGCATCAGCGAACGCGCAGCACCATTGCCGTTCACCGCATTGACGGTCTGCGCCACCACCGGAATGGCGGCGAGCTTGCCGATGGCATCGGTGCTGGTGAGCAGGCGGTCGCGGAAGCGCGTCTCGCCCTTCCTGAACTTGATCGCCTTGGCGCGCAACATGAGGTGCGGGAAGTCGAGATTCCACTGATGCGGCGGCACGTACGGACACTTGGTCATGAAGCACATGTCGCACAGATAGCACTGGTCCACCACCTCCCAGTACCGCTGCTTCGGAATCGCATCCACTTCACCGCTGTCGCCTTCGTCGATCAGGTCGAACAGCTTGGGGAAGGCGGTGCACAGATTCACGCACCGGCGGCAGCCGTGGCAGATGTCGTACGTGCGTTCGAGTTCCTGCATCAGCGCCGCCTCGTCGTAGTAGGCGGCACTTTTCCAGTCTATCGGGTGGCGCTTCGGTGGCTCCAGACTGCCTTCGCGAACGGTCATCGCACATCCTCCGGTCGACGCACGGGGCGGTGGACGCCGGCAACGCCCGCGCCCACCGTAGCGGAGCGCTGCCGGCCCGCGGCCGGCGCGCACTCAGTCGAGCAAGCCGTCGAGCGCCTTCTGGAAACGATTGGCGTGCGAGCGCTCGGCCTTGGCCAGCGTCTCGAACCAGTCGGCAATTTCCTCAAACCCCTCGTCGCGAGCGGTCTTGGCCATGCCCGGATACATGTCGGTGTACTCGTGCGTCTCGCCGGCTATCGACGCCTTCAGGTTGTCACGCGTACCGCCGATCGGGAGACCGGTCGCGGGATCGCCACAGGCTTCGAGATATTCCAGGTGCCCGTGTGCGTGACCCGTTTCGCCCTCGGCCGTGGAACGAAAGACGGCGGCGACGTCGTTCTGTCCCTCGACATCGGCCTTGGCCGCAAAGTACAGATAGCGGCGATTCGCCTGCGACTCTCCGGCAAACGCGCACTTCAGATTGTCCTCGGTCTTCGAACCCTTGAGTTGCATGGACGCCTCCTTCAACAATGGGTGAGGGATGCCCCGGAGGGCAGGGCCGCGCCGGCAACAGGCGAAGAAACGGCGCGACTTAGACCCAGTATAAGCAGGCATTGCGCCGCTTCAAGGACGGCGGATCGACTGAGGGGTGAGGTCAGGAAGACGAGTGCAGCGGATCCTGCAGCGCACCAGGGCCCGGAAGCGCGTGTTCGCCGGCGTCGTCGCCGTCGGGCTGCCGCATCGCACCACGCGGACGCGGTGGACGAAAAGCCAGACGCGCAAGTTCGGTGAGCGCCTGCTGGTAGACCTGACGCTTGAACTCGATCACCGAGTCGAGCGGAATCCAGTAGTCGCTCCAGCGCCAGGCATCGAATTCCGGGTGGTCGGTGGCGCGCAGGCAGACATCGCAGTCGCGACCGACCATGCGCAGCAGATACCAGATCTGCTTCTGGCCGCGGTAGGCGCTGCGCCATTCGCGTCGCACCCAATTGCGCGGCACGTCGTAGCGCAGCCAGTCGCGCGTGCGACCGACGATGCGCACATGCTGCGGACGCAGCCCCAGCTCTTCCCAGAGCTCGCGATACATCGCCTGCTCCGGCGATTCGCCGTGGTTGATGCCCCCCTGGGGAAACTGCCAGGCGTGCTCGCCTATGCGCTTGCCCCAGAAGACCTCGTTGCGCCCGTTGATCAGAATGATGCCGACGTTCGGGCGGTACCCTTCCCGGTCGAGCATGGTTGAACCTGCTGTGTAAGATTTTCCGTGGATTCTTCCACATTTCGCCGCCGAATTGAAGCAAACGACCTGGCGCGGGCCGATCCGCGCGAAACGGCTAGAATCGGAGGTTTATTGCCTGATCCGCAGCGGATTCCACTCCCTCCATGTACGCCAGCAAATTCTTCATTTCCACGCTCAAGGAAGCCCCCTCGGACGCCGAGGTCGTGTCGCACAAGCTCATGACCCGCGCCGGCATGATCCGCAAGCTCGCCGGCGGCATCTACAACTACATGCCGATGGGGCTGCGGGTGATCCGCAAGATCGAGGGCATCATCCGCGACGAGATGAACAGCGCCGGCGCCATCGAACTGCTGATGCCGCTGATACAGCCGGCCGAGCTGTGGCAGGAAACCGGCCGCTGGGACAAGATGGGGCCGGAAATGCTGCGGGTGAAGGACAGGCACGACCGCGACTTCATCATCCAGCCGACGTCGGAAGAGGTGGTGACCGACATCGCTCGCGCCGAAATCCACAGCTGGCGCCAGTTGCCGAAGAATTTCTATCACATCCAGACCAAGTTCCGCGACGAACGCCGGCCGCGCTTCGGCGTGATGCGCGGCCGCGAATTCACGATGAAGGACGCCTACTCCTTCGACCGTGACGAAGAAGCCGCCGGCCGCAGCTACGACATCATGTTCGACGCCTACATGCGCATCTTCCGTCGCCTGGGCCTCGAATTCCGCGCCGTCGCCGCCGACACCGGCGCCATCGGCGGCTCGCGCAGTCACGAGTTCCAGGTGATCGCCGACACCGGCGAGGACCTGATCGCCTGGTGCCCGGATTCCGACTACGCCGCCAACATCGAACTGGCGCAGGCGTCAGCGCTGATCGCCGACCGCGCAGCGCCGACCCAGGCGCTGGAAAAAGCCCCCACGCCGGGCACCGTGCGCTGCGAGGACGTCGCCACCCTGCTCGGCCTGCCGCTCGAACGCACGGTCAAGTCGGTCGTGCTGGCGACCGATAAGGAAGGCAAGACCGAACTGTGGCTGCTGATGCTGCGCGGCGATCACGAACTGAACGAGGTGAAGGCGTCGAAGCTGGCCGGCCTGAAGGACGGCTTCCGTTTCGCGACCGAAGCCGAGATCGTCGAGCATTTCGGCTGCAAGCCGGGCTATCTGGGCCCGGTCGGACTGAAGAAGCCGGTACACGTAATCGCCGACCTGACGGTGGCCAACATGAGCGATTTCGTCACCGGCGCGAACGAGGTGGACACCCACCTGACCGGCGTGAACTGGGGACGCGACCTGCCGGAGCCCGAGGCGGTGGCGGACCTCCGCAACGTGGTCGAGGGCGACCCGTCGCCGGACGGCAAGGGCCGGCTGTCGATACAGCGCGGCATCGAGGTCGGTCACGTGTTCTTCCTCGGCACCAAATATTCGGAAGCGATGAACTGCACCTATCTCGACGAAACCGGCAAACCGCGCATCATGGTCATGGGCTGCTACGGCATTGGCGTGACCCGTCTGGTCGGCGCCGCCATCGAGCAGAACCACGACGAGCGCGGCATCATCTGGCCGCAATCCATCGCGCCCTTCGAAGTGGTCATCTGCCCGGTCGGCTGGAGCAAGTCGGAACAGGTGCGCGCCACCGCCACTCAGCTTTACGACGAACTGAGCGAGGCGGGCTTTGACGTCATCCTCGATGACCGCGACGAGCGCCCGGGCGTCATGTTCGCCGACTGGGAACTGATCGGCGTGCCGCACCGGATCACGGTCGGCGAGCGCGGCCTGAAGGAAGGCGTGATCGAGTACCAGAACCGGCGCGACGCGGCGGCGCAGAAGGTGGCGCCGGATGCCGTGCGCGCGCTGATCGGCGAGCCGGTCTGACCATGAAGCGGCTGGCTGCGACCTTCGTGCTGACGCTGGCCCTGACGGCCGGCGGCGCGCGCGCGTCGCAGCAGTACGAACCGCTGGCCGACAGCGTGCGCGCGGCGCTGCATCTGGCCATCAGCGACCGCGCGGCCCCCGACCTGCCGGCGTTCTCATCGCCACAGAAGCAGTTGTGGCTCGGCACGATGTCGGAGCGACTGGCCAAGCGCATGCCGGACGAGGCCGGGCGCATGGAATTCCTGAAGACGGTGCATTACGAAGCCACGCGCGCCGGCCTGGACCCGCAACTGGTGCTGGGCCTGATCCAGGTCGAGAGCGGTTTCCGCAAGTACGCGGTATCCAGCGCGGGAGCGCGCGGCTACATGCAGGTGATGCCGTTCTGGGTGAAGCTGATCGGCAGCGAAGAAAGCAATCTTTTCCATCTGCGCACCAATCTGCGCTTCGGCTGCACCATCCTCCGTCACTATCTCGACATCGAGAAGGGCAACCTCTTCCGCGCGCTCGGCCGCTACAACGGCAGCCTGGGCAAGGCGGAGTATCCGAACATGGTGCGCGGCGCCTGGGAACGCCACTGGTCGTGGCCAGCCATCACGTCGGCCAGTAATCCCTGATCAGACCGACTCGGACAGCACCCGCCATTCGGTCACGCGCGCGACCAGTTCGGCCAGCGACCCGGCGCGCATCTTGTCCATCACGCGGGCGCGGTGCTGCTCCACCGTCTTCGCACTGATGCCCAGTTCGGCGGCGATGCCTGTGTTCGGCAGCCCGCGCACGACGCGATCGAGCACCTCGCGCTCACGTGCGGTGAGGTTCGCCAGGGCGTCGGCGACCTGCTGCACGCGCTGACGCCGCGCGTCCGCCGAACTCGCGCGGACCAGCGCCTCGGTGACCCGCAAGCGCAGCACCGCTGCTTCGATCGGCATCAGCATGAAATCGAGTGCGCCGGCCCGCAAGGCACGTACCGCAACGGTCACGTCGCACGGGCCGGACACGAAGATCACCGGCGCCCGATTGCCGACCACGCGCAGGCTGGACTGCAGATCGAGCCCGCTGATGCCGCGCAGCGACGCGTTCAGCAGCACGCAGGCGGCGCGCCCCAGCGCCTCGCGGTCCTGCAGCAGCACGCCGGCGCCGGAAAATCCCTGCACGTCCGCATCGACCCCGGTCAGCGCCTGGCACAGCGCCCGCCGCATCGCGGCGTCGTCGTCGACTACGCAGACCAGCGGACGCGCCATCGGATCGTCGGCGGCTCAGCGCATGCCGGGCAGCATGCCCTTCATTCCGCGCATCAGCTTCTGCATGCCGCCCTTGGAGAACTGCTTCATCATCTTCTGCGTCTGCTCGAACTGGTTCAGCAGGCGGTTTACCTCCTGCACCGAGGTACCCGAACCCGCCGCGATGCGACGCTTGCGGTTGGCCTTGATCAGTTCGGGCTTGGTGCGTTCGGCCGGCGTCATCGAGTTGATGATGCCTTCGATGCGACGGATCGCCTTCTCGTCCTGACCGCCCTGCAGTTGCTGGGCGGCACCGGCGAACTGCGCCGGCAGCTTGTCCATCAGCGCCGACAGGCCGCCCATCTTGCGCATCTGCGCGATCTGCGTCTTGAAGTCGTTCAGGTCGAAGCCCTTGCCGCTCTTCAGCTTCTGCGCGAATTCCTTGGCCTGGTCCTCGTCGACCTGGCGACGCGCTTCCTCGACCAGGCCCATGATGTCGCCCATACCGAGAATGCGCGACGCCATGCGCTGCGGATGGAATTCCTCGAGCCCGGTCAGCTTTTCGCCGACGCCGGCGAATTTCAGCGGCGCGCCGGTGACGTGGCGCACCGACAGCGCGGCGCCACCGCGTGCATCGCCGTCGAGCTTGGTCAGCACGACGCCGGTCAGCGGCAGCGCGTCCTTGAACGCCTTGGCGGTGTTGACCGCGTCCTGACCCAGCATCGCATCGACGACGAACAGCGTTTCGATCGGATTCAGCGCCTGATGCAGCGCGCGGATTTCATCCATCATCGCCTGGTCGATCGCCAGCCGGCCGGCGGTATCGACCAGCAGCACGTCGAAATAGCGCGTCTTCGCGAATTCGACAGCGGCGCGGGCGATGTCGACCGGCTTCTGGTCCGGCGTCGACGGGAAGAACTCCGCTCCGGCCTGCCCAGTGACGGTGCGCAGCTGTTCGATGGCGGCCGGACGATAGACGTCGCAGGACACCGTCAGCACCTTCTTCTTCTGCGTTTCCTTCAACCACTTGGCCAGCTTGCCGACCGTGGTGGTCTTGCCGGCGCCCTGCAGGCCGGCCATCAGCACGATGGCCGGCGGCTGCGTCGCAAAGTTGAGGCTGGCGGTGGCGCCGCCCATCAGCGCCGCCAGTTCGTCGTGCACCACGCCCACCAGCGCCTGGCCCGGCGTCAGGGAGCCGACGACTTCCTGGCCGACCGCCTTTTCACGGATGCGGGTGACCAGTTCCTTCACCACCGGCAGGGCGACGTCCGCCTCGAGCAGCGCCATGCGCACTTCGCGCAGCATGTCCGAAATGTTCTCGTCGGTCAGTCGCGCCTGTCCACGCAGCGTCTTGACGACCTTGGCGAGCCGTTGGGTGAGGTTATCCAGCATGAAAGAGCGGCGTGCGCCTTGGGTTAAACTGAAGCCAATGATTCTAATCGAACTGCTTCCTTCCGCCCTCTACGCTGCGCTCGCCTTCTGGTTCATGCGCCCGGCGCGAGCAGGCGCACACGCCGCGGCCGGCGGTGTGCGGCCGGCGGCACTGGCCGCGGCACTGCTGGTGCACGCCGCGGTGCTGTCGCTGCAGATCTTCCCTGAGGGCCGCATGCGCTTCGGTGCGGGAGACGCACTGGCGGTGATGACCTGGCTGGCGCTGGTGTTCTACTGGATCGAAAGCCTGTCATCGCGACTCGACGGTCTGCACATGCTGGCCCTCCCTGCCGCAGCGCTGTGCGCAGCGGTACCGGTGATCTGGCCCGGCCGGCACGACATCGGCAACGCCGACAATCTGCTTTTCCGCGCCCACTTCGTCATGGCGATGACCGCCTACAGCCTGTTCACGTTGGCGGCACTGCACGCGATGCTGATGTCGGCGGTCGAGCGCAACCTGCACCGCGGCCGCCTGATCCGTCTGCTGGAGAACATGCCGCCGCTGCTGGTGATGGAAGGCCTGCTGTTCCGCCTCATCACCATCGCCTTCGTGCTGCTGAGCGCCACGCTCATTACCGGCATTGCCTTCTCCGAACAGGTGTTCGGCAAACCGCTCGCGTTCAGCCACAAGACGGTGTTCGCCATACTTGCATGGGTGGTTTTCGGCACGCTGCTGGCCGGCCGTCATTTCCGCGGCTGGCGCGGTCGGCTGGCGCTGCGGTGGACGCTCGGCGGCTTCTTCGTCCTGCTGCTCGCCTATATAGGTACGCAATTCGTGCTCGAGGTCGTGCTCGGCCGCGCCTGACCGATGGATTCGATCCCACTTTCCACCCAGCTGATCGTGCTGGGTGTGCTGCTCGTGCTGTCCGGCTTCTTCTCGATGGCCGAGACGGCGATGATGGCCTCCAACCGCTTCCGCCTGAAGGCGGCTGCCCAGAACGGTTCGCGCGGCGCGCAACGCGCCCTCGACCTACTGGGGCAGACGGACAAGCTGCTCGGCGTCATCCTGCTGTTCAACAACCTGGTCAATGCCGCCGCGGCAACGCTGACTGGCGTCATCGCGATCGACCTGTTCGGCGAGGGCGAACTGGCGCTGGGGCTGGGCACGCTGCTGATCACCTTCATGATCCTGGTGTTCTCGGAAATTACGCCGAAGGTCGTGGGCGCGGGCTACGCGAACGCGATCGCGCCGGTGGTGGCCTTCGTGCTGACGCCGCTGCTCAAGGTGTTCTATCCGGTGGTATGGACGGTGAACCTGTTCGTGTCGGCGCTGCTGCGCATCACGCGGCTGCAGCCGGGCAACACGGACGAGGGGCAGACGCTGTCGGCCGAGGAATTGCGCGCGCTGATGACGGAATCGGGCCACTTCATCCCGGCCGCCCACCGGCGCATCCTGATCAATCTGTTCGAACTGGAGGACGTGACGGTCGAGGACGTGATGACGCCGCGCAACCAGATCGAGGCGATCGACCTCGAGCAGCCGCTCGAAGTGATCCAGCACCAGATCGCCACCAGCCATCACGGTCGGGTGCCGGTGTTCGAAGGCGACCTCGACCGGGTGCTCGGCGTGCTGCCGCAGCGGCGGGTGGTCAGCGCGCTGTCGGCCGGCGAACTGGATCAGGACGAAATCCGCGGCCTGCTGACCCGGCCCTACTTCGTGCCGTCGGCGACACCGCTTTACAGCCAGCTGCAGTTCTTCCAGGAGAACAGGCAGCGTCTGGCGCTGGTGGTGAACGAATACGGCGAGGTCGAAGGGCTGGTCACGCTGGAAGACATCATCGAGGAAATCGTCGGCAAGTTCACCACCGGCGTACCGGGCAGCGGACAGTCGCTGAGCTGGAACGGTGACAACAGCGTCATCGTCGATGGCGGGCGCAGTCTGCGCGAGCTGAACGGCAAGCTCGGGCTGACCCTGCCGCTGGATGGCCCGAAGACCTTGAACGGCCTGCTGCTCGAACATCTGCAGGACATTCCGGAATCCGGTCTGTCGGTGCGCATCGGCAATGTCGCGATGGAAATCCTGCACACCGAGGACCGCATGGTGCGTAGCGTGCGCCTGTTCAAACCACAGGACGCAGCCTGAGCCGGGGCTCAAGATGCGCCGACCACAAACCGTTTACAGATCAAGCCTGAATCGTCATCATCGAAGACGACACTTCAACACCGCTCGCACATTCCCCCTAACGCGCCATGGCCGCCACCGCTAAGAATGCACTGTCGGGTCTTGCCCGCGCGCTGGCGCAGAGCGGGCGGCTGACCGAGACCGAGGCCGAGAACCTGACGCGCGAAGGCGCGCAATCCGGCCACGGTTTCATCGCGCAACTGGTCGCCAGCGGCAAGATGAGTGCCCGCGACGCAGCCGCTTTCGCGTCGGAAACCTTCGGCTATCCGCTGCTGGACCTCGCGCAGTACGACCCGGACCAGTTCCCGGCGGACGCGATCGACAAGAAGCTGATGCGCACCCACCGCGTGCTGGCGCTGAAGAAGCGCGGCAACCGGCTGGCGGTGGCGATCGCCGATCCGTCGAATCTGCGCGCCATCGACGAAATCCGCTTCCAGACCGGCCTGGCCGTGGACCCGGTCGTCGTCGAAACCGACAAGCTCGCGACCCTCGTCGACAAGCTGTCGGAAACCGTCGAGAAGGCCCTGGAATCGATTGCTTCGGTCGACTTCGACTTCGACGGTGAGATGGCGCCGGAGGAAGATGCCGCCGCCAGCAACGACGCCCAGGTCGAAATCGACGATGCGCCGGTGGTGCGCTTCATCCAGAAGATACTTCTGGACGCGATCAACGAGGGCGCCTCGGACGTCCACTTCGAGCCCTACGAGAAGTACTACCGCATCCGCTATCGCACGGACGGGGTGTTGCGCGAGATCACCCAGCCGCCGCTGGTGCTGCGCGAGAAGATCGCATCGCGCATCAAGGTCATTTCCCGGCTGGACATTTCGGAGAAGCGGGTGCCGCAGGACGGCCGGATGAAATTCGTGCTGTCCAAGACCAAGGCGATCGACTTCCGTGTCAGTACCCTGCCGACACTGCACGGCGAGAAGATCGTCATGCGTATCCTCGACCCGAGTTCGGCCATGCTGGGCATCGACGCGCTCGGTTACGAGCCCGAACAGCGCGCCTCGCTGATGCATGCGATCGAGCGCCCCTACGGCATGATTCTGGTGACCGGTCCCACCGGTTCCGGCAAGACGGTGTCGCTATACACCTGTCTGAACATCCTGAACAAGCCGGGCGTGAACATTTCGACCGCCGAAGATCCGGCCGAAATCAACCTGCCGGGCATCAACCAGGTCAATGTCAATGACAAGGCCGGCCTCACCTTCGCCGCCGCACTAAAGTCCTTCCTGCGGCAGGATCCGGACGTGATCATGGTCGGCGAAATACGCGACCTCGAAACGGCCGAAATTTCGATCAAGGCGGCACAGACCGGTCACCTGGTGCTGTCGACGCTGCACACCAACGACGCGCCGACCACGCTGGATCGCATGCGCAACATGGGCATCGCCGCGTTCAACATTGCGTCCAGTGTCATTTTGATCACTGCGCAGCGGCTGGCGCGCCGGCTATGCTCCTGCAAGCAGCCGATGGACATTCCGGTCGAAGCGCTGCTGGAAGCGGGATTCACCGAAGCGGACCTCGACGGCAGCTGGCAACCCTATGCACCGGTCGGCTGCGAGCGCTGCAAGGGCAGCGGCTACAAGGGTCGGGTCGGCATCTATCAGGTGATGCCGATCTCCGACGAGATTGCGCATATCATCATGACCAACGGCAATTCGATCGACATTGCCGCGCAGGCACGCCGCGAGGGCGTCAAGGACCTGCGCCAGTCCGGTCTGCTGAAGGTCAGGCAGGGCGTCACTTCGCTGGCCGAAGTGCTCGCCTGCACCAACGAATGAGCGACGCCGCGCGCGGCGTCGCCGCATGAGCGGACTTATCCCGCAAGGAGCTTGATTTGGCCACCGCAACCCGCCCCGTACGCAAGGACAGCGGTTCCAAGGAAACGGTCTTCAATTGGGAAGGCAAGGACAAGAGCGGCAAGCTGGTGCGCGGAGAGATGCGTGCCGGTGGCGAAGCCATGGTCCAGGCCACGCTGCGTCGCCAGGGCATCCTGGTCACCAAGGTCAAGAAACGCAGCTTCGGCCGCGGCGGCAAGGTGACCGAAAAGGACATCACGCTGTTCACGCGGCAACTGGCGACGATGATGAAGGCCGGTGTGCCGCTGCTGCAGGCCTTCGACATCGTCGGCAAGGGCGCCGGCAACCGGGCGGTATCGAAGCTGCTCGGCGACATCCGGCTCGAAGTCGAGTCCGGCTCCAGCCTGAACCAGGCTTTCCGCAAGTATCCGCAGCATTTCGACCAGCTGTTCTGCAACCTCGTTGCCGCAGGTGAGCAGGCCGGTATTCTCGACGGCCTGCTCGATCGCCTCGCCACGTATCGCGAGAAGATCCTGGCGATCAAGGGCAAGATCAAGTCGGCGATGTTCTACCCGATCGCGGTCATCGTGGTGGCCATCGTGATCACCGCGGTGATCATGATTTTCGTCATTCCGGAGTTCAAGAAGGTTTTCTCGAGCTTCGGCGCCGATCTGCCGGCGCCGACGCTGTTCGTCATCGCGATATCGGACGCCTTCGTCGAGTACTCGTGGCTCATCTTCGGCGGAGCTTTCGCGGCGATCAGCGCATTCTTCTACATGCTGAAGCGATCGGTGCCGCTGCAGATCGCAGTCGACCGTCTGTCGCTCAAACTGCCGGTCCTTGGCGAAATCCTGCGCAAGGCAACCATTGCCCGTTGGGCACGCACCTTGTCGACGATGTTTGCGGCGGGCGTGCCGCTGGTCGAGGCGCTC
Organism: Methyloversatilis sp. NSM2; assembly: GCF_038066675.1. Classification (NCBI taxonomy): domain Bacteria; kingdom Pseudomonadati; phylum Pseudomonadota; class Betaproteobacteria; order Nitrosomonadales; family Sterolibacteriaceae; genus Methyloversatilis; species Methyloversatilis sp. NSM2. Next base: position 300,582 of record NZ_JBBUKV010000013.1, on the reverse strand, counting down.
GATTCGGTCGGCGGCGCGGCCGGCAACCACATCTACAAGATGGCCACGCGGCAGATCCAGAACGAGGTCAGCACCGGCACCAGTCTGACCGTCGCGATGCAGAACACCAATGTGTTCCCGGTCATGGTGATCCAGATGGCCTCCATCGGTGAAGAGTCCGGCCAGCTCGATTCGATGCTGTCCAAGGTTGCCGACTTCTTCGAACAGGAAGTCGATGACTCGGTCGATGCGCTGTCCAGCCTGCTCGAACCCATCATCATGGTGGTGCTCGGCACGCTGATCGGCGGTCTGGTGGTCGCCATGTACCTGCCGATCTTCAAGGTCGCCCAGTCGGTCTGAAACCCGAATCGTGAGCGGACTCGAATCGCTGGCCGAAAGCGGCCTGCTGCTGCCGCTGGTCGGCCTGCTCGGGCTGGCCGTCGGCAGCTTCCTGAACGTGGTGATTCACCGCCTGCCCATCATGATGGAGCGGGAGTGGGCGGCGCAGTGCGCCGACCTGCGCGGCGAACCGGCGCCGGAGTTCGACGCGCTGTCGCTGCTGGCGCCGCGTTCGCGCTGCCCCAAGTGCGGCCACGGCATCGGTGCGCTGGAGAACATTCCGGTGCTGTCGTGGCTGCTGCTGCGCGGCCGGTGCAGGGGCTGCGGCATCGGCATCGGCGTCCGCTATCCGCTGGTCGAACTGCTGACCGGGCTGCTGAGCCTGGCCTGTGCCTGGACGTTCGGACCAACATTGCTGCTGATCGGCGCACTGGCCCTGGTGTGGGCACTGATCGCACTCACCTTCATCGACCTCGATACCCAGTTGCTGCCGGACAGCATCACGCTGCCGCTGATCTGGGCCGGACTGCTGCTCAACCTGCTCGGCGGCTTCACCGATCTGCAGTCGGCGGTCGTCGGCGCAATCGCCGGCTATCTGGTGCTGTGGAGCGTCTACTGGGCGTTCAAGCTGGCCACCGGCAAGGAGGGCATGGGTTACGGCGACTTCAAGCTGCTGGCCGCGCTCGGTGCCTTTCTCGGCTGGCAAATGCTGCCCGTGATCATCCTGCTGTCGTCGCTGGTCGGCGCCGTGGTCGGCATCGCACTGATCGTGCTGCGCTCGCATGGCCGTGACGTACCGATTCCGTTCGGGCCCTATCTGGCCGCCGCCGGCGTGATCGCGCTGTTCTTCGGCACCACGATCAACCGCACCTATCTGGGGCTGATGTAGGCATCTGCCGGGACTTGAATCCCCAGAACGGGCGCCCCATTTCTCCAGCGCAGCGTCCATTTCGCGCACCCGCTCCGGCCACGCGTGGGGCTGGCGATTTCCTGGCGCGAAATGTGCATGTGCAACAATGCCTTAGTCTATAATTTCGCGTTTTCTGGAGCTCGACATGCCGATCTACGGTTACCGCTGCTCGTCCTGCGGTTTTGAAAAGGACGTGATGCAGAAGATCAGCGCCGCCCCGCTGACTGATTGCCCGTCCTGCGGCGCATCGACCTTCACCAAGCAACTGTCCGCAGCCGGCTTCCAGCTCAAGGGCAGCGGCTGGTACGCCACCGATTTCAAGGGCGGCGGCTCGGGCAGCACCACCACGCCGAAGGCGGACACGTCCGCGTCGAGCGCGTCCTCGTCTTCAGGCGACAGTGCTGCCGCGCCCTCGACGCCCTGTGGCGGCTCCTGCGCCTGCCATTGATGAAGCGTTACTTCATCACCGGTCTGCTGATCTGGATTCCGCTGGCCATCACGATCTGGGTGCTGGCCTGGATACTGGGCACGCTGGACCAGACCATGCTGCTGGTGCCCTGGCAGTGGCGGCCGGCACAGCTGTTCGGCTTCGACGTGCCGGGCCTGGGCGTCATCTTGACCGTGCTCATCATCGTGGTCAGCGGCGTCATCGGCCACAACATCATCGGCCAGCGCCTGCTGCGTTACTGGGAAGGCCTGCTGTCGCGCATCCCGGTCGTGAAGTCGATCTACAACGGCGTCAAGCAGGTGTCGGACACGCTGTTCTCCAGCTCCGGCGAAGCCTTCCGCAAGGCGCTGCTGGTCCAGTACCCGCGCCAGGGCAGCTGGACCATTGCCTTCCTGACCGGCCAGCCGGGCGGAGACGTGGTCAATCACCTGCCCGACCACGTCAGCGTCTACGTGCCGACCACACCCAACCCGACCTCGGGCTTCTTCCTGATGCTGCCGCGCAGCGAGGTGATCGAGCTCGACATGACGGTGGATGAAGCACTCAAGTACATCGTGTCGATGGGCGTCGTCCCGCCGACCAGAAAACCGAAACCGCATGCGGCCGTCGTGCCCGCACTCGACAACTGAACCGGGGTTTTCCGACCCCGCACTTTCCCGGAATCACACCATGCGCACGCAATACTGCGGCCTGCTCGACGCGGGCTACCTCGACCAGACCGTCACCCTGTTCGGCTGGGCTCACCGTCGCCGTGACCACGGCGGCGTCATCTTCATCGACCTGCGCGACCGCGAAGGTCTGGTGCAGGTGGTGTGCGACCCGGACCGTGCGGAAACCTTTGCAGTGGCCGAGTCGGTGCGCAACGAGTTCTGCCTGCGAGTGACAGGCCGCGTGCGCCGCCGCCCGGAAGGCACGACCAATGCCAACCTGGTGTCGGGCGAGATCGAAGTGCTGGCCCATGAAGTCGAAGTTCTGAACGCCTCGGTCACGCCGCCCTTCCCGCTGGACGACGACAACCTGTCGGAAACCGTGCGCCTGACCCACCGCGTGATCGATCTGCGTCGCCCGGCGATGCAGAAGAACATGATGCTACGCTACAAGACGGCGATGGCCTTCCGCCGCTTCCTCGACGGCAAGGGCTTCATCGACATCGAAACGCCGATGCTGACCAAGAGCACGCCGGAAGGCGCGCGCGACTACCTGGTGCCCAGCCGTGTACACGACGGCCAGTTCTTCGCGCTGCCGCAGTCGCCGCAGCTGTTCAAGCAGCTGCTGATGGTGGCCGGCTACGACCGCTACTATCAGATCACCAAGTGCTTCCGCGACGAGGATCTGCGCGCCGACCGCCAGCCGGAATTCACCCAGGTCGATATCGAAACCAGCTTCCTGACCGAGCACGAAATCACCGCGATGATGGAAGACATGATCCGCTATGTCTTCAAGGAAGCGCTGTCGGTCGACCTGCCCGCGCCCTTCCCGCGCATGACCTACGCCGAGGCGATGAGCCGCTTCGGTTCGGACAAGCCGGACCTGCGCGTGACGCTGGAACTGGTAGACGTCGCCGACGCGGTCAAGGATGTCGCGTTCAAGGTGTTCTCCGGTCCGGCCAACGACCCCGCCTGCCGCGTCACCGCGCTGCGCGTGCCGGGTGGTGCATCGCTGTCGCGTGGCGAGATCGACGGCTACACCGAGTTCGTCAAGATCTACGGCGCCAAGGGCCTGGCCTACATCAAGGTCAATGACGTGACCAAGCTGAACGAGGAAGGCCTGCAGTCGCCCATCGTCAAGAACCTGAGCCCGGAATCGCTGGCCGCCATCATGGCGCGCACCGGCGCGCAGAGCGGCGACGTGATCTTCTTCGGTTCGGACAAGGCCAAGGTGGTGTCGGACGCGCTCGGCGCGCTGCGCCTGAAGATCGGCCACGAGAAGGGTTATGTCACCGGAGACGCCTGGCGTCCGCTGTGGGTGGTCGACTTCCCGATGTTCGAGTACGACGAGGACGAAAAGCGCTGGAATGCCTGCCACCACCCCTTTACCAGCCCGAAGGACGAGCACGTCGCGCTGCTGAAGACCGATCCGGGCAAGTGCCTGGCCAAGGCCTACGACCTGGCGCTGAACGGCTGGGAGATCGGCGGCGGTTCGGTGCGTATCCATCAGGCGGCGGTACAGGAAACCGTGTTCGAGGCGCTCAACATCGGTCCGGAAGAACAGCAGCTCAAGTTCGGCTTCCTGCTCGACGCGCTGAAGTACGGCGCGCCGCCGCACGGTGGCCTGGCTTTCGGTCTGGACCGCATCGTCACGATGATGACCGGCGCCGAATCGATCCGCGACGTGATCGCCTTCCCCAAGACCCAGCGCGCCCAGTGTCTGCTGACCCAGGCGCCGAGCCCGGTGGACGAGCGTCAGTTGCGCGAACTGCACATCAAGCTGCGCAACACGTCGAAGGCCGACGCCGGCGCCTGAGCCCGTGATGACCCGCCTGACACGCCGGCTCCCGGCGCCACTGCTGGCGCCGATTCTGGCCCTGTGGCTGTTGCTGACCGGTTTCGCCTCGCCCGAGGTGGAGCTGGCGCAACTGCCGCCTGAAGCGGCGCAGACGCTGGCGCTGATCCGCCAGGGCGGGCCCTTCCCGTACAACCGTGACGGCGTCGTGTTCCACAATCGCGAACGCCGTCTGCCAATGCAGCAGCGCGGCTATTACCGCGAATACACGGTGCCCACGCCCGGCCTGAATCACCGCGGCGCCCGTCGCATCGTCGCTGGCAGCGGTGCCGACGGCGACGTCCGCAGTTCGGGCGAATACTGGTACACGGCGGATCACTACCGCAGCTTCCGCCGCATCAAGGAATGAACGATGTCCGCATTGCCCCCTGATTCGATGCAGGCCCGACTGGGCGACGCCGCCCGCAGCGGCGTCTTTTCCGCGCAGCCGACCGCCGCCGCGCGCGCCGCGCGCTTTGCCGAACCGGCTGGCCTGCTGCTGATCGGCCTCGACCTGAAGGACAGCCGTGACCAGGCGTCGCTGCTGCAGCTGTTCGCAGAGACGATGGGCTTCCCCGACACCTTCGGCCACAACCTCGACGCACTCGGCGACTGCCTCGGCGATCTGTCGTGGTTGCCGGCCAGCGGTGGCTACCTGCTGCATCTGAGCAACTGCGCCAAGCCGGTCGAGCGCTGCAAGGACGATTTCGACGCGCTGGTCGCCGTGCTGAACGACGCCGCCGACGAGTGGCGCAGCCGCGGCACACCGTTCTGGGTGCTGATCGACCAGCCGCACACGCGCGCCCGCCCATTCATGGCCAGCGCATGAAGCGGCCGCAGTCGGTCCTGGTGCTGATCCACAGCGACGGCGGCGACATCCTGCTGATCGAGCGGGCGAAGCACCCGGGCTACTGGCAGTCGGTCACAGGCAGCGTCGAAGCCAGCGAAACGCCGGAACAGGCGGCGCGGCGCGAAGTCGAGGAAGAGACCGGCATCGTCGCGCCGGCCGAGGCTTTCGACCGCTGGCACCACAGCAGCCGCTTCGAAATCTATCCAATCTGGCGCCATCGCTATCCGCCCGGTGTCACCCACAACACCGAGCACGCCTTCAGCCTCTGCGTCCCGCGCGACACGCCGATCCGGCTGGCGCCGGACGAGCACCGCGACTGGCGCTGGCTGCCCTGGCGCGAGGCACTCGACGCGGTGTTTTCGTGGACCAACCGCGATGCGATACGGATGTTGACCCAGCGCAAGCGCCTGAACAGGCGGCCTTGAAATCGGTTTTTTCCAACCCTAGTTTGGGTGTACGCGGATACCCGCACCCGACATGGAAAGGACGAAACGATGAATCAAGTGACCCGCTGGGATCCTTTTGAAAACCTGTTCAAGGACTTTCGCGGCCTCGTGCTGCAACCGGTCGACCTCGCCAACAACCCCGACGTGCCGGCGCTCAAGGTCGACGTGAAGGAAGACAAGGACGCCTACACCGTGCACGCCGACCTGCCGGGCGTGGCGAAGGACGACATCCACGTGAACATCGAAGGGTCGGTGGTGTCGATCAGCGCCGAAAAGAAGCGCACGGTGGAGAATAAAGAGGGTGAGCGCGTGCTGCGTTCCGAGCGCCACTACGGCAAGGTGTCGCGCAGCTTCCAGCTCGGCCAGGACATCGACGAAGCCAGGGCGCAGGCACGTTTCGCCGACGGCGTGCTGGAACTGACACTGCCGAAGAAGGTTGTCGCCGCCTCGAAGAAGCTCACCATCCAGTAAGCCGTTCGCACTCCGGAAAAAGCGGACACCCTGCCGGTGTCCGCTTTTTGTTTGTGCGGTGCAAGGCTAGAATCCGGCCTCATCCTCACACCTCGCCCGAGCCCGGAAAATGCCTCTGACCTCTGACCTCACCTCCGGTATCACGCCGCACGCCAAGGCCGCGGTGCTGTCCGAGGCGCTGCCCTATATCCGCCGCTTCCAGGACCGCACCATCGTCGTGAAATACGGTGGCAACGCGATGACCGATCCGGCACTGAAACTGGGCTTCGCACGCGACGTGACGCTGCTCAAGCTGGTCGGCATGAACCCGGTGGTGGTGCATGGCGGCGGCCCGCAGATCGACGACCTGCTCAAGCGCGTCGGCAAGCAGGGCACCTTCATCCAGGGCATGCGCGTCACCGACGAAGAGACCATGGACATCGTCGAAATGGTGCTCGGCGGTCATGTGAACAAGGACATCGTGAACCTGATCAACCAGGCTGGCGGCAAGGCCGTGGGCCTGACCGGTCAGGACGGCTCCTTCATCCGCGCCACCAAGCTGATGATGCCGAACAAGGACAAGCCGGACGAAATGCTCGACATTGGCCTGGTCGGCGACATCGTGTCGATCGACCCGACCATCATCAACTTCCTCGACAGCGGCGACTTCATCCCGGTGATCGCGCCGATCGGCGTCGGCCCGGACGGCGAAAGCTACAACATCAACGCCGACGTGGTCGCCGGCAAGCTGGCGGAAATCCTGAAGGCGGAAAAGCTCGTGCTGCTCACCAATACGCCGGGCGTGCTCGACAAGGAAGGCAATCTGCTGACCGGCATCACGCCACGCGACGTCGACGCCATGATCGCCGACGGCACGCTGTCCGGCGGCATGCTGCCGAAGATCGGCTCGGCGCTGGATGCAGCCCGCAGCGGCGTGAAGAGCGTGCACATCATCGACGGTCGCGTGCCGAACGCGCTGCTGCTCGAAGTGCTGACCGACGACGGCGTCGGCACGCTGATTAAGAGCAAGTGAACCCGCCCCCTGGGCCGGGCGTCGCCCGGCCCGTCCCCCGGAAGGCGTAAGACATCAGCCCTGACCCGATTCACGCGCGACGCCTGGACGCCGGCAGGCAGCCGGTCTGGATCTTCGATCTGGACAACACGCTGCACGACGCCAATCCGCACGTCTTTCCGCACCTGAACCGGGCGATGACCGCCTGGCTGATGACGGAGCTGGGGCTGGAGCATGCCGAGGCAGACCGCCTGCGCGTGCACTACTGGCACCGCTACGGCGCCACGCTGCTCGGCCTGATGCGTCATCACGGCACCCGCCCCGCGCACTTCCTGCGCGGCACGCACGACGTCGAGGCGCTGCGCCCGGGCATCGTGTTCGACCGCGCGCTGCTGCACGTGCTGCGCCGCCTGCCCGGCCGCAAGATCGTGTTCACCAACGGACCTCTGCACTACGCCGAAGCGGTGCTCGACGTGATGGGCATGACCTCGCTGTTCGACGGCATCCACGCGATCGAGCACTCGCGCTACGCACCGAAGCCGCGGCTGAAGGGCTTCCTGCACCTGCTGCGCGACTACCGGCTCACCGCTTCACGCTGCATCATGGTCGAGGATACGGCGACCAATCTGCGCACCGCCAAGCAGCTGGGCATGCGCACGGTGTGGATCAGCCGCGATGCTGCCCATCACTCCTTCGTAGACGTGCGACTTACGTCGGCACTGCAGCTGCATCGCATGCGTTGGGTCATGAACCGCTGACGAATGAAATGGCCCGATGCAAGATCGGCCGGATTCCCTGCGAACAGCCCACCTACATCACGGCTGCGCTTCGGCCCCTGATGAGCCACGCCCACCCGCATACCGTAAGTAGCCCGCACAGAACAAGCGTCGCCGGCGGCGGCTCCGGTACAGCCGCCGCATATGCGAACTCTACGCTTGAGAAACGATAGCTGTCCTCGGTTGCGAGAACAGAGAACGACGAAAGAGGAGTGGACGCAAACAGACCGGTAATCACCACACTCGGGAAGGGCTCCACATTCGAGGCGGTACCGATCACCGCCCCGTCAGAATTGAAGGCACGTACAACAGCTGAGTGAAACCGAATGCCCCCTAGATTGCCGATTGCAGAAGCATTCAATCTGACGAACGCGACCGGTGCGGCAAACGAGAATGTAAGCGACTCTCCGGGGTCCAGTGTGTTGTCCTCACCGCCTACTACGCCGATTCCATTCAGATCGAGAAACTGGAGGGCACTGGAACCCGTGATCGCGACCCCATCCTTCTGCCAGTTCGAAGTCTGGAAAGTGCCCTTATCATCGAAATCGACGACAACATTCGCCCCCAACGCTGCAGCAGGCAGCACCAGGAGTGCTCCTGCGATGGCGGTCAGACGGCTTAGGCGCGATCTGTTCAATCCTATGAACCGGAGCATGAGGTGACCTCCCGTGAACTTCGTCGAGCGAAGAGCGGCACTCGCGAAGCATAGACATCGGCGCGACAGAAATCACCCCATCATTCGCGAGCGGTCGCTGGACTCCGGTGCGTTGCCCTCATGCTGACCAGGACCTTCAAGCCCGACGTACGGAAACTCCTTGTTCGCGCCCAAGGCGTGCTCAGCTACCTAGGAAAATCCATCACTCCTGCAGCCAGCGCGCCGCGTCCAGCGCGTAATAGGTGAGGACGCCGTCGGCACCGGCGCGCTTGAAGGCGAGCAAGGCCTCCATCGCGGTGGCGCGTTCGTCCAGCCAGCCGTTGGCGACCGCCGCCTTCAGCATCGCGTACTCGCCGCTGACCTGGTAGGCGTAGGTCGGCACTCCCAGTTCGGCCTTCACCCGACGCACGATGTCGAGATAGGGCATACCCGGCTTCACCATCACCATGTCGGCCCCCTCGGCGATGTCGAGCGCCACTTCGCGGATCGCCTCGTCGCTGTTCGCCGGGTCCATCTGGTAGGTGTACTTGTTGCCCTTGCCAAGGTTGCCGGCCGAACCGACGGCGTCGCGGAAGGGGCCGTAGAAGGCCGACGCGTACTTCGCCGAATAGGCGAGGATGCGGGTGTGAATCAACCGGTGCGCGTCCAGTTCGAAGCGGATGCGGCCGACCCGGCCGTCCATCATGTCGGACGGCGCCACCACGTCGGCGCCGGCCTGGGCGTGGCACAGCGCCTGTCTGGCCAGCGCCTCCAGCGTTTCGTCGTTCATGACATAGCCGGACGCGTCGATCAGGCCGTCCTGGCCATGTGAGGTGTAGGGGTCGAGCGCAACGTCGGTGATCACGCCCAGTTCGGGAAAGCGCTGCTTCAGCGCACGCACGGTGCGCGGCACCAGACCTTCCGGGTTCCACGCTTCGGCCGCATCGTCGGTCTTCAGACCGGCGTCGATGACCGGGAACAGCGCCAGCGCCGGCACGCCCAGCACCACCGCCTGCTCGGCCACGCCGAGGAGCAGATCGATACTGACCCGGTTGACGCCCGGCATCGACGCCACCGCTTCGCTGCGGCTCGGGCCGTCGAGTACGAACACCGGATAGATGAGGTCGTCGGCGCTGAGGCGGTTCTCGCGCATCAGGCGGCGCGAAAAGTCGTCGCGGCGCATGCGGCGCATGCGGGTCGAGGGGAAGTGGCTGGCGGAAGAGGACATCGTCTGGACCTGCGAAAACGGAAGCCGCGATGATAGTACGCGGCACCCTCCCGCTCGATCCGCAGCCGACTCAATTAGCGCACGAAGCGAGCGGAACTTTGAAAAAGAGGCCCCGGTCAGAGCGTGCGACGGTGCGAGCCGTCACCCGCTTCACCTCCCTGAGCGGGTGCCTTGCGTGCGAGGCGTTTCGAGCCCACGGCTTCATCCCCTTTAGCCGTGGGCTTTTTCTTTTTTCAGGCCGCGGACGTGTCCGGCGGTGGCAGGGCCGCGCTCAGCCACGGCGCGACTGCTTTCTCGACCTCATCGACGCCGGTCTTCTTCAGGCTGGAGAACAGTTGCACCGTTACCTGCTCACCCATGCCCGAAAGCTGGCGACGCACGTCGGCCAGCGTGGCCGCCTGTGCGCTGCGCGTGAGCTTGTCTGCCTTGGTCAGCAGCACGTGCATCGGCTTTCCGCTCTGCGAGAACCACTGGATCATGTTCCAGTCGAGTTCGGTCAGCGGGTGACGGGAATCCATGATGAGCACCAGCCCGACCAGGCTCTCGCGCTCCTTCAGGTAGCGCTCGATCAAGCCCGCCCAGGCGCGACGCACCTCGACCGGCACCTGGGCGAAGCCGTAGCCCGGCAGATCGACCAGGAAGCCGCCCTTGACCAGCTTGAAGTAGTTGATCAGCTGGGTGCGGCCCGGCGTCTTGCTGACGAAGGCCAGCCGTGTGTGACCGACCAGCGTGTTGATGGCGCTGGACTTGCCGGCGTTCGAACGCCCGGCGAAAGCGATCTCCGGGCCGATGGGCGCTGGCAGGCCAGACGGCTTGGCAACGGAGATATGGAAGGAGGCGCCGCGGAAGAGAGAGGACAAATCAGAATCGCGCAATGCGCGCCCGGGAAAACACGGTAAAATGAGGAGTTTAGCGTATCACCGAAATTTTCCCGGACCTTTGCCCGGCATCACCGCTCAAGGAAAGTCATGCGCCACCTCACCGCTCTTGGTTTCGCCCTGTCCCTGACCCTCGTTTCGGCCAGCGCGCTGGCCTCCGAAGAAAAAGCAGCCCCGAAGGCCGACGCAGCCGCGGGCAAGACCATCGCCACCCAGGTGTGTGCGGCCTGTCATGGCGCCGATGGCAACAGTGCCATCCCGGCCAATCCTAAGCTCGCCGGCCAGCACCCGGAATACCTGTACAAGCAGCTGATGAACTTCAAGGCCAAGGACGGCAAGCCGGCCGAGCGCGTCAATGGCGTGATGGCTGGCATGGTGGCCGGTCTGTCCGAACAGGACATGCGCAACCTTGCTGCCTACTATGCCGGCCAGAAGCCGAGCGGTGGCGAAGCCAAGGGCTCGCGTGAAAGCATCGAACTGGGTCAGAAGCTGTGGCGCGGTGGCGACCAGAGCAAGGGTCTGCCCGCCTGTGCCGGCTGTCACGGCCCGGCCGGCGCCGGCCTGCCGGCTCAGTACCCGCGCATCGCCGGTCAGCACGCCGACTACACCGAAGCGCAGCTGAAGACCTTCCGCGTCGGCGAACGCGCCAACGACCCGGCCAAGATGATGCGCATGATCGCGGTGAAGATGACCGACGCCGAAATCAAGGCGGTGGCCGACTACGCAGCCGGCCTGCGCTGATTCGCCAGCGTTTCGATCTCGCTCTCCGAAAAGCCCGCCGCCAGGCGGGCTTTTTCGTTGACTGGCGGCTGCAGCCGCGGCGCATCGAACTCGTTGAACAAGCGCAGGAAGGTCGCTTCCGGCGCCAGTCCGCGCTGCGCGCACAGGTGACGGAACCAGCGGTCACCGACCGCCACGTGGGTGATTTCGTCGCTCAGCACGATGTCCAGGATATCCAGCGCCGCCTGATCGCCGATCGCGCGCAGCTTGGCCATGATGGGCGGCGTGGCATCCAGCCCGCGCGCTTCGAGCACGCGCGGCACCAGCGCCATGCGCACCAGCGCATCGTGCGCGGTGCGGCGCGCCATGTCCCACAGACCGGCGTGCGCCGGAAAGTCGCCATAGTCGTAGCCCAGCGTGCGCAGGTGGGTACGCAGCAGACCGAAGTGGCGCGCCTCGTCGGCGGCGACACGCAGCCAGTCGCCCAGATAGTCGTCCGGCAGTTCACGGAAGCGCCAGGCAGCGTCGAGCGCCAGATTGATGGCGGTGAATTCGATGTGGCAGATGGCGTGGATCATCGCGCCGTGGCCTTCGCGACTGCCGATGCGGCGCGAACGCAGTGCCGACGGTTCGACCAGTTCGGGCCGGGTCGGCCGGCCAGCGTCGTCGACGGCGTGCGGCGGGGCTGCCGCCCGGTCGAACACGGCACCGGCCTGCCAGTCGCGCCACAGGCTCGCCACCTGCGCGCATTTGTCGTCGGGGTCGGCACACATCAGCGCATCGTGCAGTGCGTCGAAAATCTTTCTGCTCATTTGCGGTCTTCGGTAAGGTCTGGCGACCTGACACGGTCTGCACAGACATGAAGCCAGGAGTGTACCCATGCTGATCAAACGCCAGACGGACATCGTGCCGTCCGAAATCACCCCGCGTGCGCTGTTCGACAGCCGCCGCGACTTCATCCGCGCCGCCGGTCTCGGCGTCGGCGCCGCGCTGCTCGGTGCCGGCCTGTCGGGCGAGGCGCGCGCCGCCGGCTACGGCGGTCAGTCGCTGGGTCCGCTGCTGAAAAGCCCGCTGTCGACCGACGAGAAGCTGAACGACTACAAGGACATCACCAGCTACTGCAATTTCTACGAATTCGGCACCGACAAGAGCGACCCGTCGCGCAACGCGCACCGCATGTCGACCCGGCCGTGGACAGTGAGCATCGAAGGCATGGTGCAGAAGCCGAAGACGCTGGCGATCGAGGACGTGCTGAAGCTGGCGCCGCTGGAAGAGCGCATCTACCGGCTTCGCTGTGTCGAGGCGTGGTCCATGGTGGTGCCTTGGGTCGGCCTGCCGCTGTCGTCCCTGCTGAAGCAGGTCGAGCCGCTGGGCGGCGCGAAGTACGTCGAATTCACCACGCTGGCCGATCCGAAAAGCATGCCCGGCGTGCGCAGCGCCGTGCTCGACTGGCCCTATGTCGAAGGGCTGCGCATCGAGGAGGCCATGCACCCGCTGACGCTGCTGGCGGTCGGCCTGTACGGCGAAGTGCTGCCGAACCAGAACGGCGCACCGATGCGCCTGGTGGTGCCGTGGAAGTACGGCTTCAAGAGCGCGAAATCGATCGTGAAGATCCGCTTCACCGACAAGGAGCCGGTCAGTTCCTGGACCCGTGCCGCCGCCCGCGAATACGGCTTCTATTCGAACGTGAATCCGGAAGTCGATCACCCGCGCTGGAGCCAGGCACGCGAGCGGCGCATCGGCGAATTCACCAAGCGCAAGACGCTCATGTTCAACGGCTACGGCGAGCAGGTCGCGTCGCTGTACGCGGGCATGGATCTGAAGAAGCAGTTCTGACGATGCGCGAGCGCGCCTTCAGCCCCGACCGCATGCAGTTTGCCTGGATCTGGCGTGCGGTCTGGGCGGCCTGCCTGCTGCCGCTGATGCTGCTGGTCGCGGGCGGTCTGCGTGATGCACTGGGCGCCAATCCGATCGAGCACATCACGCGCGCCACCGGCGACTGGACGCTGCGCCTGCTGCTGCTGACGCTGGCGGTGACGCCTCTGCGTCAGCTCACCGGCTGGCACTGGCTGGTGCGACTGCGCCGCACGCTGGGGCTGTACGCCTTCTTCTACGGCTGCCTGCACCTCGCCACCTATGTCTGGCTGGACCAGTTCTTCGACTGGCCGGGCATCGTCGCGGACATCGTCAAGCGACCCTTCGTCACGCTCGGGTTCGCTGCCTTCGTACTCATGCTGCCGCTGGCGGTCACCTCGACCAACGGCATGATCCGGCGCCTCGGCGGCCGCGCCTGGCAGCGACTGCACCGCGCCGTCTATGCGGTCGGCGTGCTCGGTGTCGCGCACTACTGGTGGCTGGTGAAAAAGGACCTGACCGAACCCATCGCGTACGCCCTCGTACTGGCCACGCTGTTCGCGCTGCGCCTGTGGCACGGTCGCCGCATGCGGCGCACGCTCGAAGCGCAGGCCGCCTGAGACGGATGCACGCCGGCCGCCCGTCGGGCGCCGGTATCATGGCGCCCGATCCATTCACGGAACGTTCCGGGTGAACATCTTCTCTCCGCTGTACACGCGCGCCATGCAGTGGGCGCGCCATCGCCGCGCGCCCTGGTTTCTCGGCGCGATGAGCTTCGCCGAATCGTCCTTCTTTCCGATCCCGCCCGACGTGATGCTGGCGCCGATGAGCATGGCCGCGCCGCGGCGCGCGATGTTCTACGCGCTGATCACCACGCTCACATCGGTGGCCGGCGGCCTGTTCGGCTACCTGATCGGCGCCTTCGCCTTCGACCTGATCGAGCCCTGGCTGCGCGAAAGCCGCTACTGGGCCAGCTACGAAACCGCGCAGCAGTGGTTCGGTGACTGGGGCTTCTGGGCCATTTTCGTCGCCGGCTTCTCGCCGATTCCGTACAAGGTTTTCACCATCGCCGCCGGCGCCATCTCGATGGCGCTGCTGCCTTTCACGCTGGCCTCCATCATCGGCCGCGGTGCACGCTTCTTCCTGGTGGCCGGGTTGATGGCCTGGGGCGGGGAAAAGATGGAGGCGACGCTGCACCGTTACATCGATCGCCTGGGCTGGGCCACCGTGCTGCTGGTGGTGATCGGTGCAGCGGTGTGGAAGATGACGCGCGGCGCCTGAGCGCTCAGATGCGACGGCGGGCGCTGGCGATGATGACGCCGAGGCCGCCGAGCAGCAGCGCCCAGCCCGACGGCTCGGGCACCGGCCTGATGCTCAGGCTGTCGATCGCCAGCGCACTGGTCGCCGTGTAGTCGCCGACATCGACGATGCCGAAGCCGAGGCGGACCGCGCCGGACTGCGTGAACACGTATTCGAAGGTCGACAGATTGCTTTCGCGACGGAAGGGCGTGATCGACGGAAACGGCGCGTTTGAGGTGTCGGCGATGCGGATGATCTGATCGCCAACCAGCAGGAAGGCGTAATCCGGCAGCGGATCGACATAGGGCTCGGACGTGGCGAACAGCCAGTCGAAGCGCAGCGTATCGCCAGCGCTCACCGTCAGCTCGCGCCACATCGCCGAACCTTCGTAGGCGAAGCTGTCGGCACTGTCCAGCGCGCCGGGCATCAGGCCAATGCGGCTTTCCAGCCCGTCGGCGACGCCGACCTCGACCGCGGCGACGCCGGAGAAATTGAACACGCCGGCCGGCAGCGGAGCGTCATCCCCCTCGGTCAGCGAGGCGGTGGTGAGCGCGATGTAGCCACCCGGGTTGGACACGTCGCCAGCGGTGAACCAGCCGTTCAGGCCGCTTTCAAAATTGTCCGCGAAGACGGCTGCGCTGGCGGCGCCGCTCGCCAGCACGAGGCCAGCCGTCATCAGGCAACGGACGAGGGCGTGGGTTTTCATGGTGTGTCTCCTGCAGGTTTTCGGGAAGGGATTCAGTTGGCGAAGTTCTGGCCGCTCAGTTGGCCCGGCTGCACGCCATTCAGCGTGACCAGCGTGCGCGGCACACCGGCGCCGGCGAAGCCGTCGCTGTCGATCTGCACCAGCGTGCCGGCGGCACTCGCGACAAGACGCAGGTGGCCGGACTGCTGCGGATCGCCACTGACGCCGAGCCCTGCGAGCAGAGTGCGCAGATCCAGCACATCCTGCGCCGGCGCGAAGTCGGTGATGAGGTCGGCCGCGTCGCGCATCGACTGATAGACGAAGGTGTCTGCACCGGCACCACCGGTCAGCGTGTCCGCGCCGGCGCCACCGGTGATCACGTCGTCACCGGCGCTGCCGTTCAGGCGGTCACGACCGGCCGTGCCGGCAATCTTCTTCTGCAGCGACAGACCGATCACCACCGGGTCGTGATCCGACGACCGGTAGGCGTGCGGCGCGTACAGGTCCTGCGGCTTGAACTCGGTGTTGTAGTCGATGACGAAGGGCTCGTCGGTGTTGATATGCCAGTGCGCGATGCCGCTGGTCTTTGCCGCCAGCGCAGGCGTGGCCAGCGCGTGGTCGAGCGCACCGCTCTCGCCGTCGAAGGTGTAGCTGTAGGCCAGATCGATGCCGGCGGCCAGATTCACCATGCCGGCCGCGGTCAGCGCATTGACCGGGTCCTCCTTGGAGTAGGCGTTCACATCGCCGATCACCAGCACGTCGGTGGCGCCGCTGCCCGTCGTCAGCTGCTGCACGAAGGCGTTCAGCGCGGCAGCCTGCTGCACGCGCAGCGGGTTCCAGCAGCCCTGGCCGTCGCCCTGGTCGGCCTCGACACCGGCCGCGTCGCCGCAGGACTTCGACTTGAAGTGATTGACGACGACGCTGAAGCGCTCGCCGTTGGTGGCTGCGAAGGTCTGTGCCAGCGGCGGACGGTTGTGTATGACGGCCGTGTCGCTGATCGCCGCGCCCACCGTCGACACGCGTGCCGGCTTGTAGATCATGGCCTGGCGGATGGCATCGCCGCCGCTGCCGCCGACCGGCATGCCGACCGCGGCGTACACATTGGCGCCGTAGGCCGCGTTAAGCGCCGACACCAGATTGTTCACCGCGGTCTGACCGTTGTTCTCGATCTCGATCAGGCCCACCACGTCAGCATCGATGGCGCGCAGCGCGGCAACGATCTTGGCCTGCTGGCGCGAGAACTCGAGCGCGCTGTCGGCGCCACGGCAGTCGCTGCGCGTGCCCGACGGGAAGCACGACGCGCCGGCCTGATCGACCGTCGTGAAGTAGTTCAGCACGTTGAAGCTCGCCACCTTCACATTGCCGCCGACCGGTGCCGGCGCTGCGGTGCGCGGATGCGTGCGCTCGAACACCGGGGCGACGGTCGGGTGGATCTTGTAGTCGCGCGGGCCGTCGCTGGCGGCAGTGATCAGACCGTGGTCGATCACGCCGGTCAGCATCTGCACCGTATCGCCGGCGCGCAGCGTGTCGTCGGCACCGATGAAGGGGATGGGATTCGGATTCTGGGCAGTCGAACCGTCGTCGAGCACGATGCGGCGACGCGCATTATCGTCGCGCAGCGCGAGCGCCTCGGCAGTACCCGCAGCATGGCGATTGGTCGGGATTTCCAGGCGGCCATCGGCAGACAGCGTCACCTGACCGTAGCGCCCCTGGAAGTAGTTCTGTGACACGGTGAGCGGCGACACGATGCGCACCAGCATGCCCTCGTAGCGCTCCAGCTCGCCTTCGAACGCTTCCGGCAGCACAACGTCGGTCGGCTGCACGCTCACTCCGCTGCCCAGCACCTGGACGGCCGTCGGCGACACCAGTTCGGTCACCGTATTGAACTCGGTCACGCCAGCACTGAGGCGCAGGCGCTGACCGACCTGGGCAGCATTCCCCGGCGCGTAGACGAAAATGCCGTCCGAGGTGGCGACGTCGCCGTCGCCCGCTTCGTCCTGCAGGTAGTAGCCGGACAGGCCGGGGAACACCGCGGTGACGACGCCCTCGGTGGTGACCGTCTGGCCGTTCAGCGGACTGGCGCTGCCGCTGCCCTGGATGGCCGGAATCGGTGTGATCGCCGCCGCCGTGGCGACGGTGATGTCGACCGTGCAGTCGGCGGTCTGTGCGTCGTCATTGGCAAAGCGCAGTCCGATGGCATAGCTGCCGGCAGAGGTACTCGCAGCGACCGTGACGCTGGCCGACGCGCTGGCGCCGTCGCCGGCAGCGGGCGTCAGCGCACCCAGCGTGATGCCGGTCGGCAGGCTGCCGATCAGGCTCAGCGCATTGACCGTGCTGTCGGCATCGCTGGCCGACACATTCACGCCGCCGCCCTCACCCGCCTGCAGGCTCAGCGCCGGGCAGCGGGTGACGATGGGCTGATTCACGCCACCGCCGTTGCTGCCATCGACCACGATGTTGTCGACGCCCACCCATTCGTCGTTGCCGACGGCATTGGTCGTGATGATGCGCAGCTGCAGCAGCGGCTGGTTGTCGGCCGCTGCCGGCAACGTCACCGACACCGGCGTCACCTTGCCGGCCAGCGACGGACCTTCGGTCGCATCGGCGACGAAGGCGGCCGGCACGTTGATGAAGTTGCCGCTGTTGCCGACGCGATACTGCAGCGCCACCGGCTGGACCGCGTTGTCGGTCGAACCATCGAGATCGCGCAGGTCGTAACGCACGGTGATGCCGCTGCGGCCGCTGGTGTCGAGAGACAGCAGCAGGAAGGGCGCGTCGGCGGTACCGGAACCGGTCAGCGCGACCACCGGATCGGCCAGATGGAATTCGGTCACACCGCCGGTGGTGAACGTGTCCGGATTGGTCTGGTTGGCATTCACGTCCACCGGCGTGCCGTTGCCGTCAGCGACGATGGCCTGCGGATCGGCAGCCGTGGTGCCGGTCAGGCTGTCACCGCGATAACCGGTGACGCCCGGCACCGCGGACCAGTCGTCGTTGCCGACGATGAGGCCGATGTTCGACCAGTCCTGACCAAAGGGCAGCGCTTGCGGCGTGCTGTCGGCAAGTACCGGCTGACTGAGCAGACCGGCGGCGGCGAGCGCGAGAACGAGGGTGCGCGGCAGCACCGGGCGAACGATTTTCGATGACATGTGGAAATCCGGTCGAGATGGCTAGCGTAGCCCATGGACCCGCGGCGTGCGGGCCCTGGACACCGAAAGACATCAGACTAGATCGCCAGCATGACCGTCGCGTGGCTGCACGCCCCCGCATCGATGATCCGAAGGAACTATGCCGCCCGCCGCCCGAGCATCGCCCACAGCAGGCAACCGGCGCCCAGCGTGCCAAAACCGAACATCCACGCCTGTGGCTCGGTCGTACCCCCACCCAGATCGAGCGCGGCACCGAACACCAGCGGCGCGACGAAGCCGGCGCCGAAGCCGCCCAGCGAGTACAGCGCCATCGCCGCGCCGCGCTGCGCCACCGGCGCGGCGTGCACCAGCCCTGCGGTGAGCGAGGCCGAATCGGCCATCACGGTCACGTTGTACAGCGACAGCAGGATGAGCAGCAGCCACCACGGTCCGCCGGCCGCGGCCCCGGCGACCCAGCACATGAGGCCGGAGGCGATCATCATCCAGACGATCCAGCGCTGGCGTCCGAAGCGGCTGGCCGCCTCGTTGCCCAGTATGCTGGCCGGTTGCCCGAGCAGCATGACCAGCGCCGCCGCCTCGGTCGGCGTCAGCCAGGGCGTGCTCGCCGACAGCGTCCAGCCGAAAGCGATGAAGGCGACCAGCCAGGAACGCAGGCCGAACAGTTCCCAGCAATGCACGGCATAGCCGCTGACCAGGCTGCGCACGCGCGGATGCGCCAGCACCGGGCCGAAGCGCGGCAGCCAGCGCGCCTCGTGCGCGGCCGGCGGCTCGACGTGGGTGACATTCAGCCAGACGAGCGCGGCAGCCAGCAGCGGTCCGATGGCCATCAGCGCCACCGCGATGTGCCAGTCGAGATGACGGCCGAGCACGCCGGCCAGCAGCAGCGCGGCGCTGGTGCCAATGCCGAAGCTCGACGTGTAGAAGGCGATGTGGCGGGTACCGGCGTCGTGCGGCACGCGATCGGCCAGCACGCGCAGGCCGGGCATGTAACAGCCCGCCAGCCCGGCGCCGCTGAGCGCCTGGAAAAAGGCCGCGCTCCACAGCCCGTGCGCGGCGAAGGCGAAGCCCACCATGCCGAGCGCCATCAGCAGGTTGGACAGCACGAACACGAGACGCGCGTCGACGCGGTCGGTGGCGCCGGACAGGAAGGGCACGGCCACCATGTAGCCAAAGAAGAAGGCACCGCCAATGAAGCCGGCTTCGGCGCCGCTGAGCGACCACAGTGCCGACAGTTCGGTCAGGAAGGACGGGTAGGCGGCGAGGCTGGTCATGCCCAGCACCTCGGCCGCGCACATCAGCAGCGTCAGGCGCGCGGTGCCGACGGTCGCGCTCACTCGTCGCGCGACTTCAGCCAGGCCGCCTTCTGGCGGGCGCGCCCGGCCTTCTTGTCAGTACGCGCGTGCTCGCCGCCCTTGCGCATCAGCGCCGCCGTCGCCAGCGGATTGCGCGGCTTCAAGGTGCGCCGCTTGCTGCTCAGCCGGGCAGCCGACTTCTCGTTCATCGCCGACCTCCGCGCTCGAACTTGATGATGGCGCGACCGTCTTCGGTCTGCTTCGGCTCGCCGCGCCAGGCGTGTCCGTAGATGATTTCCATGGTTGCCGGCAGACGGCCGTCGTCGAGCCGGCGCAGCAGCGCCGCGTCGAGCCGGGACCTCGCGCGCGGCGTCAGCAGCCCGCGCGGACGTGTCGCCAGCGCGCCGAAACTGCCGGTGTCGGCGAGGTCGCGGTAGAGGTCGGCCGGCGACGCGAACGTGAGCGTGATGTGCTCCATGTCCATCACCGGCTCGGCGAAGCCGGCTTCGACCAGCATGTCGCCCACGTCGTGCATGTCGATGAAGCGGTGCACGCGGCCGTGCAGGCCGGCCTCGACCAGCGCTGCGCGCAGTTCCTGCAGCGTGTCCGGACCCAGCATCGAGAACATGAACAGGCCGCCGACACGCAGCGTGCGCTGCACCTCGCGCAATGCGCCCGGCAGATCGGGCAGCCAGTGCAGCGCCATGTTGGACCACACCATGTCATGGCTGCGCGGAGCGATCGGCAGCCGCGCGATGTCGGCCTGCACGACTGCGGTCTGGCTGCCGCCCAGCACGCCGGGCAGCCAGCGACGCCAGCGCGGCGTGCGGGTAGCCGCCTGTGCCAGCATCGCCGCCGAACGGTCGAGACCGGTCATCAGTGCGTCGGGATAGCGCGCGCGCAAGGGCTGCAGGTCGGCGCCGCTGCCGCAGCCGAGATCGAGCAGGCGATGCGGTTTCAGCGTGACCAGATCGAGCCGCTCGGCCATCCGGCGGGCGACTTCCCGGTGCAGCACCGCCGCGCTGTCGAAACGACCGGCGGCACGCTCGAAGCCGCGTGCGACTGCACGGGCGTCGAGCGCAAAGTCTGGCGGGACTGAAGAGGTCATCGCCACCCCCTGCGGCATCAGACGACCCTCCTGTCGCTGCGCGACACCTCCCCGAGGGAGGGCTGAGCGACTTCGGGCGGCCGAGCGGCGCTCACGTCGAACGGATACCCAGCCGCTCGAACAGACGGCGATCGTTCTCGGCCTGCGGATTGCCGGTGGTGAGCAGCTTGTCGCCGTAGAAGATCGAATTGGCGCCGGCGAGGAAGCACATCGCCTGCATTTCGTCGCTCATCAGCTCGCGGCCGGCCGACAGGCGCACGTAGCTCTTCGGCATCGTGATGCGGGCAGCGGCAATCGTGCGCACGAACTCGAACGGATCGAGGTCGGGCGTATCGGCCAGCGGCGTGCCTTCGACCTTGACCAGATTGTTGATCGGCACCGATTCCGGCGGCGTGTCCATCGACGCCAGCGTGGCGATCAGGCCGGCGCGCGCACGGCGCGATTCGCCCATGCCGACGATGCCGCCGCAGCACACGTTCATGCCCGCTTCGCGCACCGCTTCCAGCGTGTCGAAACGGTCTTCCTGGGTGCGCGTGCCGATCACCTCGCCGTAGTAGTCGGGCGCGGTGTCGATGTTGTGGTTGTAGTAGTCGAGGCCGGCTTCCTTCAGCTTTTCGGCCTGGCCCTCGCGCAGCAGGCCCAGCGTGGCGCAGGTCTGCAGGCCGAGGCCCTTCACCGCCGAAATCATCTCGGCCACCTTCTCGACATCGCGGTCCTTCGGACCACGCCAGGCCGCGCCCATGCAGAAGCGGGTGGCGCCGGCATCCTTCGCGGCACGGGCCGCTTCGAGCACTTCGTCGATCGGCATCAGCTCCTGGCTGGCGACGCCGGTGTCGTAACGCACCGACTGCGGGCAGTAGCCGCAGTCTTCCGGACAGCCGCCGGTCTTGATCGACAGCAGCGTCGACCGCTGGATGGCATTGGCATCGAAGTTCTCGCGATGTACCGTCTGTGCGCGGAACATCAGATCGGCAAACGGCAGTTCGTACAGCGCCTCGACCTGTTCGGTGGTCCAGCGCTGGGGCGCTTGCGAACGGGAGGACGGCGGCAGATGGATGACCTGGGTGTGCATGAGTACAAGACGGGCGCACGCGAATGCGCCGGAACGGCGAAGCCGCCATTTTCTTCGAAAACAGGCACTTCATGTTGCAGCGCGTGATCGGCGGTCCGGCGCGCCGGGTACTTGACCTGCTGCTGCCGCAGGAATGCAGACTGTGCGGCCTGCCTGCCGGCAAGGCGCTGCTGTGTGCCGGCTGCCGCAACGAGCTGCCGCGACTGCCAGCGGCGCACTGCCCGGTGTGCGCGCTGCCGGTGCCGACAGCACAGGTGTGCGGCCGCTGTCTGAAGCATCCGCCCGCCTTCGACGCGACGCTGGCCGTGTGGGCCTACGCCGAGCCGGCGGACGGGCTGATCCACGCGTTGAAGTTCCGCGCCCAGCTGCCGCTGGCCGGGCTGTTCGCCGATGCGCTGCTGTCGCTGGGCCTGCCGCCGGCGGACCTGCTGCTGGCGATGCCGTTGCACCCGCGGCGGCTGGCGGAACGCGGCTTCAACCAGTCGGTCGAGATCGGCCGCCTGCTGGCCCGGAACGCAGGGCTGCGCTTCGACGCCTTCGGCCTGCAGCGTCTGCACGACACGCCACCGCAGCGCGATCGCGCCTGGTCGCAGCGCAGGCGCAACGTACGCGGCGCCTTCGCGTTGCGCGCCGAGGTCGCCGGGCTGCATGTCGCGGTGATCGACGACGTGCTCACCACGGGCGCCAGCCTGCACGAGGTCGCCCGCGTGTTGAAAGCCGGCGGCGCACTGACGGTGACCAATCTGGTGCTGGCGCGCACGCCGAAGCTGCGCGGGCGCTAGTGCAGCGCTTGAGGCGGCCCTAGCGCGCCTCGTTCGCCTGCTGGAAGTAATCGATGAAGGCGCGCAGGCGTTCCGGCATCTGCGCCCGGCTCGGGAAATACAGGTGTATCGCCGACATCGGCATCGCGACATCGCTCAGCACGGCACGCAGCGTGCCGCGCGCGAGATCGTCGGCCACCAGCGAATCCAGCGTCTGCACCATGCCCAGGCCACGGCGCGCCAGATCGATTTCGGCGTCGGCGTCGTTGACGATGTAGCGACCATCGACCTCCACCTCGAGCGGCCGGCCGTCGCGCTGGAATATCCAGCGCATCGTGCGACCGCTCGACGCGTAACGGTAGCGCACGCATTCGTGGCGGCCGAGATCGTCCACCGACTGCGGCGGCGGCCGCTGCGCCAGATAGTCCGGCGCGGCGACGGTGATCATGCGGTTGGGCCCGCCGATGCGCACCGCCACCATGTCGGCCTCTATCGTGTCAGTCAGGCGCATGCCGGCGTCGAAGCGCTCGGCCACGATGTCGGCCAGCCCGTCGTCCAGCGCCAGTTCCAGCTGCACATCCGGATGACGCACCGCGAATCCGGCCAGATGCGGCGCGATCAGCACCCGGTAGGCCGGGCGCGGCATATTGATGCGCAGCGTGCCGGTGACCCGTCCCTGCGACTGGGCCAGGCTGTCCAGCGCCGCGCCCAGTTCATCCAGCCCGACGCGCACGCCATCGTAGAAGCGCTCGCCCTCTTCGGTCAGCGACACGCTGCGCGTCGTGCGGGTGAGCAGTCGCACGCCCAGCCGCTGTTCCAGCGTGCGCACGCTCTGTGACAGCGCCGACGCCGACACGCCCAGCTCGGCCGCCGCACGGGTGAAGCTCGCATGCCGCGCCACGCACTCGAAAGCGCTCAGCGCCGGCAGCATGGCGGGCTCCAGTTTGAAGTTCTGCTTCATATGGCTTGAAAGATTACCCCGTCGATCTAAAAAAACAAAGCGACTATGTTTCGCACTGTGTCGTGCGAAAGTGCGGACACACCCCGCCCCGGTCAACGAGCGCGACGACGCCTCGCCCCGATGCGCCGCCTTTGATTCGCCCGCGGGTTTCCGCAGTACGGAGGTATTCCCATGAACATCATTGCCCCCAGCACCGGCCTGAGCCGACGCAGCTTCCTCAAGCTGAGCGCGGCCGCCGGCGGCGGCCTGCTGATCGAACTGAGCCTGCCGGGCGCACGCGCGCTGGCCGCAGAGAACGCACGCTTCGAACCGAACGCCTTCATCCGCATCGGCCGCGACGGCGTGGTCACGCTGGTGATGCACAAGGTCGAAATGGGCCAGGGCACCTACACCGCCATCCCGCAACTGATCGCCGAAGAACTCGACGTGCCGTTGGACGCGGTGAAGCTGGAGCACGCGCCGCCGGACCCGAAGTACGCCGACCCCATCATCGGCGCCCAGATCACCGGCGGCTCGACCTCGATACGCGGCGCCTGGAAACCGATGCGCGAAGCGGGCGCGACCGCGCGCACGCTGCTGGTCCAGGCGGCGGCGAAGAAGTGGAATACCGACGCCGCCAGGCTCACCACCCGCGACGGCACGGTGATCGACGCAGCCGGCGGACGCCGCGCCGGCTACGGCGAACTGGTGGATATCGCCGCCACGCTGCCGGTGCCCACGGCCGTAACGCTGAAGGACCCGAAGGACTTCCGCCTGGTCGGCAAGCCGGTGCGCCGCATCGACGCCGCCGGCAAGGTGAACGGCAGCGCACGCTTCGGCATCGACGTCGTACTGCCCGGCATGAAGGTGGCCACCGTCGCCGCCTCGCCGGTGTTCGGCGGCACGCTGGCCGGTGTCGACGACGCGGCCGCGCAGAAGGTGAAAGGCGTGCGCCAGGTGGTGAAGCTGGACAACGCGGTGGCCGTCGTCGCCGACCACATGTGGGCCGCCAAGCAGGGCCTCGCCGCCTGTGCGCCGCGCTGGAAGGACGGCGCACACGCCAAGCTCGACACCGCGCAGATCTTCGCTCACCTCGAAAAGTCGTCCGAAGGTCCGGGCGCCATCGCCCACAGGGCCGGCGACGCGGCGACCGCGATGAAGACCGGCGCCCGCCGCATTGACGCCATTTACCGCCAGCCCATGCTGGCGCACGCGACGATGGAACCGATCAACTGCACGGTGGACCTGAAGGCCGATGGCCTGGACGTCTGGGTCGGCACCCAGGTACCGGGCATCGCGCAGGCGGTGGCCGCGCAGACCGCCGGCCTGAAGCCCGAGCAGGTACGCATCCACAACCATCTGCTGGGCGGCGGTTTCGGTCGCCGGCTCGAAGTCGATTTCATCGCCCAGGCAGTGGCCATCGGCAAGCAGGTGCGCGGCCCGGTCAAGGTCGTGTGGACGCGCGAGGAAGACATCCAGCACGACATGTATCGCCCGCCCTATCTCGACCGCATCAGCGCAGCGGTCGATGCGAAAGGCATGCCGGTGGCGTGGACGCACCGCGTCGCCGGCTCATCCATCATGGCCCGCTTCTTCCCGCCGGCATTCAAGGACGGCATCGATCCGGACGCGGTCGACGGTGCGGTCGAACTGCCGTACGTCATTCCGGCGATGCAGGTCGAGTACCAGCGGGTCGAGCCGCCGGCAGTGCCGACCGCCTTCTGGCGCGGCGTCGGTCCGACCCGCAACGGTTTCGTGGTTGAAGGCTTCATCGACGAACTGGCCGCTGCCGCCGGACAGGACCCGGTGGCCTACCGCCGCGCACTGGTCAAGGACGCCCGCACGCGCGCCGTGCTCGACCTGGCGGCGGAGAAGTCCGGCTGGGGCACCCCGCTGAAGGCCACCGCCGGTACGCGCGCCGGCCGCGGCATCGCGCTGATGCACGTGTTCGGCAGCCGCGTCGCCCAGGTCGCCGAAGTCGAAGTGAACACGGACAACGAAGTGCGCGTGCGCCGCGTCACCTGCGTCATCGACTGCGGCTTCGCGGTCAATCCGCTCACCGTCGCCGCACAGATGGAGGGCGGCATCATGTTCGGCCTCACCGCCGCGCTGTGGAACGAGATCACGCTGGCCGACGGCCGCGTGCAGCAGAGCAATTTCCACGACGTGCGCATGATGCGGATGAACGAAGCGCCGCAGATCGACGTCCACATCGTGCCCAGCGCCGAAGCGCCTGGCGGCGTCGGCGAACCCGGCACTTCGGTGGCGATTCCGGCCGTGGTGAACGCGGTGTTCGCCGCCACCGGCCAGCGCGTGCGCACGCTGCCGATCGCCGGGCAACTGAAGACAGCCTGATTTTCCATTTGAACTGCGGGCGCCGCCCGCGCATTCCAACCACCACCGGCGGCCCGACCGCCATCGATGAGGGCTCAACCATGGCAACGATCAATCTGAATGGCCGCGACGTCGCGGTCGACCTGCCCGACGACACCCCGCTGCTGTGGGCGCTGCGCGACGGCCTGAACATGACCGGCACCAAGTTCGGCTGCGGCATCGCGATGTGCGGCGCCTGTACGGTGCATGTCGACGGCCAGGCCACGCGCTCCTGCGTAACGCCGCTGTCGGCCGTCGCCGGCAAGAAGATCACCACCATCGAATCGGTCGGCGAAGCCAAGGTCGGCGCCGCGGTGCAGGCCGCCTGGCAGAAGCTGGACGTCGTGCAGTGCGGCTACTGCCAGTCCGGCCAGATCATGTCGGCCACCGCGCTGCTCGCTTCGAATCCGAAGCCGACCGACGCCGACATCGACGCCGCGATGAGCGGCAACCTGTGCCGCTGCGCCACCTATGTCCGCATCCGCGCGGCCATCCACGAAGCCGCCAAGTCACTGGCCTGAGGAGCGCACAGATGAATTTCCGCATCGAGAATGCATTCCAGACCACCCGCCGCGGCTTCCTCAAGGGCGGCGCCGGGCTGGCACTCGCCATCGTCGCGCCGACCGTTGCACTGGCCGAGGTCGGCGGTCCCGGTCACGCCGGCAGCGCGATGGTGGACGGCGAGTTCTCGCCGAACGCCTTCCTGCGCATCGGCACCGACGGCACGGTCACCGTGGTGTCCAAGCACCTCGAAATGGGCCAGGGTGTGTACACCGGCCTGGCCACTCTGGTGGCTGAGGAGCTGGATGCCGACTGGTCGCGCGTGACGGTCGAGGGCGCACCGGCCGACGCCAAGCGCTACAGCAACCTGTTCTGGAAGGCGCAGGGCACCGGCGGCAGCACCGCCATCGCCAACTCCTACGAACAGATGCGCCGCGCCGGCGCCACCGCGCGCGCCATGCTGGTGGCCGCCGCAGCGAAGGAATGGAAAGTGCCGGCCTCGCAGATCACGGTGAAGAACGGCGTCGTGTCGCACGCCGCCAGCGGCCGCAAGGCCGGCTTCGGCGAACTGGCCGAGGCGGCGGCGCAACTGCCGGTGCCGGCCAACGTGAAGCTGAAGAATCCGAAGGACTTCACGCTGATCGGTCGCAGCGCACCGCGCGTGGACAGCGTCGCCAAGACCACCGGCCGCGCCACCTTCACCCAGGACGTGAAGCTGCCGGGCATGCTGGTCGCCGTGGTCGCCCACCCGCCGCGCTTCGGCGGCCGGGTGAAGTCGGTCGACGACAAGGCGGCCCGCGCGATCAAGGGCGTCAGCGACGTCGTCGTTATCCCGAACGGTGTGGCGGTGCTCGCATCCGACTACTGGACCGCGAAGAAGGGCCGCGACGCGCTGAAGGTCGAATGGGACGAGGCGCAGGCCTACCGCGGCAGCAGCGACGCCATCGTCGCCGACTACCGCGAACGCGCGAAGACGCCCGGGCTGAACGCACGCAACGACGGCAACGCCGAGGCCGCGCTGGCCAAGGCGGGCAAGGTGATCGAGGCGGAATACGTGTTCCCCTACCTGGCGCACGCGTCGATGGAGCCGCTGAACTGCGTCATGAAGCTGGAGAACGGCGAATGCGAGGTGTGGAACGGCGAACAGCTGCACACGGTCGATCAGTTCTCGCTCGCCAAGACGCTGGGCATCGAAGCCGACCGCGTGAAGCTGAACATGGTGTATGCCGGCGGCAGCTTCGGCCGACGCGCCAACCCGCAGTCGGACTACCTGCTCGAAACCGCGCAGATCGTGAAGGCGATCAATGGCCGCGCACCGGTCAAGCTGGTGTGGAGCCGTGAGGACGACATGCGCGGCGGCTTCTATCGCCCGATCTACCTGCACCGCGTGCGCGCCGCGCTCGACGCCAAGGGCATGCCGGTCGCCTGGCAGCAGCGCATCGTCGGCCAGTCCATCATCGCCGGCTCGCCGTTCGAACCGATGCTGGTCAAGGACGGCGTCGACATCACCTCGGTCGAGGGCGCCTCCACGCTGCCCTACGCCATTCCCAATCTGAACGTGGATCTGCACACCACCAACGCCGACGTGAAGGTGCCGGTGCAGTGGTGGCGTTCGGTCGGCTCGACCCATACCGCCTACGCGACCGAACTGTTCATCGACGAGCTGGCGCTGAACGCCGGCAAGGACCCGGTCGCCTACCGCATGGCGCTGCTGAAGAAGCACCCGCGCCACGCCGGCGTGCTCAAGCTGGCCGCCGACAAGGCCGGCTGGAACAAGCCGCTGGCGCCGGCCGCCGACGGTGCGAAGCGCGGTCGCGGCGTCGCGGTGCATGAGTCGTTCAACAGCTTCGTCGCCGAAGTGGTCGAGGTGACGGTGCAGAAGGACGGCAGCTTCAAGGTCGACCGCGTGGTCTGCGCCGTCGATTGCGGCGTCGTCGTGAATCCGGACGTGGTGCGCGCGCAGATGGAAGGCGGCATCGGCTACGCGCTGGCCGCCGCGCTGACCGGCTCGATCACGCTGAAGGACGGCGTGGTCGAACAGTCCAACTTCAACGACTACCCGGTGCTGCGCATCAACGAGATGCCCAAGGTCGAGGTGCATATCGTGAAGTCGGCCGCCGCGCCCACCGGTGTCGGCGAACCGGGCGTGCCGCCGCTGGCCCCGGCACTGGCGAGCGCGCTGCGTGCGGCCACCGGCAAGGTGATCCACACGCTGCCGATCGGCGAACAGCTGCAGGCCTGACCGGCGCATCGCCCCCGCGGGCGGCCGCTCACGTGTGCCGCCCGCGTCATGAAGGAATGAAATATGGACAGCCTTGATCTCGAAGTACTGACCCGCGCCCGCGACTGGTTGCGCGGCGGCCACCGCGTCATGCTGGCGACCGTGGTGCGCACCTGGGGCTCGTCGCCGCGCCCGCCCGGCGCGCTGCTGGCGCTGCGCGACGACGGCCGCGCGGTCGGTTCGGTGTCCGGCGGCTGCATCGAGGACGACCTCATCTACCGGCTGCGCCGTGACGGCCTGCCGACCGAAGCGCACCCGGTCAGCTACGGCGTCACCGCCGACGAGGCACGCCGCTTCGGGCTGCCCTGCGGTGGCACGCTGCAACTGGTGCTGGAACCGCTGGCCGACGCTGGCGCGCTGGACGAACTGCTCACCCGCCTGGGTCGCGGCGAACTGCTCACACGCCGCCTCGATCTGGCCAGCGGCCGCGCCACGCTGCACGCCGGCCACGCTGACCAGGCACTGCATTTCGACGGCCACACGCTGATCAGCGTGTTCGGCCCCCGCTACCGGCTGCTGCTGATCGGTGCCGGCCAGCTGTCGAGCAGCCTCGCGCGCATCGCCAGTTCGCTCGATTTCGCGGTCACCGTGTGCGACCCGCGCGAGGAATACAGCGAAGAGTGGGCGGTACCGGGCACGACGCTGACGCGCGACATGCCGGACGACGTGGTGATGGCGATGCAGCCGGACGCGCGCACCGCGGTGATCGCGCTGACGCACGACCCGAAGCTGGACGATCTGGCGCTGATGGAGGCGCTGAAGTCGCCCGCCTTCTATGTCGCTGCACTTGGCTCGCGCCGCAACAACGACGTGCGCCGCGAACGGCTGAAGGAATTCGACCTCAGCGAGGCACAGATCGACCGCCTGCGCGGCCCGGCCGGTCTGTACATCGGCAGCCGCACGCCGGCCGAGATCGCGGTGTCGATCGCCGCCGAACTGGTGGCGATGAAGAACGGCGCCGCGGCCGACAGTCTGTTGAATGTGCGGGACGCCAAGGCCGCGCTCGACATCGCGGCCGACACGCTGTCGTCGTGCACGCTCGGTCCGAACTGAATCTCGCGCCCGCCCCGGCGGGCGCGACCACGAACGGCGTACGGCCGCCGGGCAGACGACCCCCCCCTCCGTCGTCGGTCCGGCGCGCCGGCACGCCGTACCCCGGCCGTCCGCCGATCAGGCAATGATCCAGGGCGTCCTGCTCGCCGCCGGCTACGGCCGGCGCTTCGATCCGAGCGGCCACAGCAGCAAGCTGCTGGCCACGCTGCCCGACGGTCGCAGCGTCGCCTGGCACGCCGCGCGCGCGCTGTGCTCCGCATTGCCCGGCAGCATCGCGGTGATCCGCCCCGGCCACGCCGTACTGGCCGAGGTGCTGCGCGACGCCGGCTGCCGTGTACTGGAAAGCCGCGACGCCGAAGCGGGCATGGGCAGCGCGCTCGCGCACGCGGTGCGCGACAGCGCCGGCGCCGATGGCTGGCTGGTGGCGCTGGCCGACATGCCCTGGCTGCCGGTCGACACCATCCGCGCGGTCGCTGCCGCCATCGACCGGCCGGAGCGCATCGCCGCCGCGGCCCACGCCGGCCAGCGCGGCCACCCGGTCGGTTTCGGCGCGGCACACGGTGCGGCGCTGGCGGCCCTGCGCGGCGACAGCGGCGCGCGCGAACTGCTGCGCACGCATCCGGTACAGCTCATCGAAGCCGGCGACGACGGTGTGCTGCGCGACATCGACCTGCCGGATCATTTGCAGCGCGCACGCTGACACCATTCGTTCCCCCGCACCCGGCATGACAGATGCACAGCGCCCGGTGTAGGCTGCGCACGTCCGCGCAAGCACGACGCGCGGCCGACCAAACGACGAACGAGAACGCGGCGCCCCGGGGCCACCGCGCATTCCGGAGCATGGCCATGAACGACACGGTTTCATTCGAAACCCTAGACGACAACAGCGGCGGATCGCTGACCGCCCAGATGCAGTGGTTGCATGCACGCGTGCGCCAGCACCATCCGCAGGTGCACCGCATTGCGATCACGCTGTACGACGCACGCCACGACGTGCTGAAGACCTATGTGAACAGCAGCGACGTGACCGATCCGCTGTCGCTGTACGAGCGGCCGCTGGCACAGGTCCCGTCGCTGCTCGAACTGGCCGGCAAGCGCGAATCCCGCGTCATCCACGATTTCACCCAGCTGCCGCTGCCGCACGGCGAACATACCGCCTGGCTGCTGGCGCACGGCTATCGCAGCAGCTACACAGTGCCGCTCTACCAGTCGGGCACGCTGCTCGGCTTCCTGTTCTTCGATTCACGCAAGCCGGGTGCCTTCGACGGTCGCCTGCCGGACGAACTGCAGATCTACGTGCAGCTGTGCCGGCTGTCGGTGCTGAACGTGTTCAGCCTGTCGCATGCGGTCGAAGGCATGGTGAAGGTGGCGCGCGGGCTGGCGCATCTGCGCGACATCGAAACCGGTCGCCATCTCGACCGCATGTCCAGCTACAGCCGGCTGATCGCGCAGCGCGTCGCCGCGCACTTCGGTGTCGGCGACGAGTTCATCGAGCACGTGTATCTGTTCTCACCGCTGCACGACATCGGCAAGGTGGGCATTCCGGACAGCGTACTGCTGAAACCCGGCCGCCTGACCCCGGATGAGCGGCTGACGATGCAGGGCCACGTCGAACTGGGCGTGCAGCTGATCGACGAAGTGATGCAGGAAGCGGGTCTGGCCGAAACGCCCTATCTGTCCATCCTGCGCAACATCGTCAGCCATCACCACGAGTGGCTGGATGGCAGCGGTTACCCGCGCGGTCTGCGTGGCGCGGCGATCCCGCTCGAAGCGCGCATCGTCGCGGTTGCCGACATCCTCGACGCGCTGACCTCTGAGCGACCGTACAAGAAGCCGTGGAGCAACGAGGACGCGCTGGCCGAACTGCGTCGCATGGCCGACGACGGCAAGCTGGACCCGGTCTGCGTCGGTGCGCTGGCACAGTCGGCCGAGGAATTGCGCGCGATCCAGGCGCTGTTCGGGCTGGACGACTGAGGGCGGCGCGGCGCCCGCGTCACCAGACCGGCATAGAATCCGGCCATACATTCAGGGACCGGACCGGATGAAGACCTCTACGCCGCATCGCCGCTCGGTCGCACAGCGACTGTTGCGCGCCCTCGTCATCGGCGTTGCCGCAGTCGCCACCGTGGTGGTGACACTGATCGCCATCGCCTGGCTGCTGCCGGACGCCACGCGCAGCGCGCCGGCACAGGCCCTGCTCGATACGCCCCCCGCCATCGACGAAACCGGCAACGGCGCGCTGCTGCTCGAAGGCCTGCGCGCGCCGGCTGGCAGCGACAGTGCAGCCTTCGGTCGTGCGCGGCTGGCGCACGCGCGCGCGCACTTCGCCCGCGCCGACGCCGGCCCGTATCAGCCGCCCGAACTGCCGGCCGATGCCTTGCCGCTGCCCGACACGCAGGCGCTGTGCGACCCGGCGCACGGCGCCTGCGTTGAGCGCTGGCTGGCGCAGGCAGCGCAGATCGTCGCGCTGTCCGACGCGCACCGCGCCGCACTCGACCGGCTCGACACCCTCGTCGCGCAGCCGCGCTTCCAGGCGCAGATGCTGGCGCACCCGGACGCCCCGCTCACCGCCTACGGTCCGCTGGCCGGTCTGCTGCGCCTGAGGCTGGCCGAGGCGACGGTGGCGATGGAGAACGACGACAGCGCACGCGCGCTCGACATCCTGGCCGCACAGACCGGCTTCCTGCGCCGCCTGCTGGCCGCCCCCGACGCGTCGCTGATCCAGAAGATGGTCGGCACCAGCCACCTGCGCGTGCATCTGACGGTGCTCGGCGAATGGCTGCATCGCTGGCCGGACGCGGTCAAGGACGCAGCACAGCTCACGCCGCTGCTGGCCGACGCCAGCGACGCCGAACTCGATCTGCGCGGTGCCATCCGGCAGGAAGCGAGCTGGATGGCCGCCACGATGAACGCCCTGCGCAGCGGCCAGGCGAACGCCGTGTTCGCCGACGGCAAATCGCCGTCGCTGCTCGAACAGCTGCTGCTGCCCGCCTTCTACAAGCGCGACGCGACACTCAACGACTGGGCGACGCACACGGCAGCGCTCGACGCTGCGCTGGCCGGTCCGCACGACGCACGACTGGCGGCGCTGCAGGCGCAGAACCGCGCCTTCCTGCAGGACGCGGCGGACTACGGCGACCTGTCGCGCGCGCTGTACAACCCGGCGGGCCGGCTGCTGCTGACGCTGGCCACCACCGACTACGGCGACTACCTGCTGCGCCTGTACGACACGCAGGCGGTCGGTCGCATGGTGGCGCTGCAGGCTACGCTGATCCGCGACGGCGTAGGTGCCGACGATATCGCCGGACGTCTCGTTGTAGGCACACCCGCTTCGCCGCAGCGCATCGGCTACGACGCGAAGGCGCACGCACTGACGTGGGCGCCGCTGGGCAGCAAGGGCATCGTGCAGAAGCTGGAGGGCAGCCTCTACGTGGCGCAGCTCCCGCGCTGATCAGCGCGGCACGCCACCCGCGCGCGCCAGCGCCTGTTCCAGCGTATCGCGCGCCTCCGGCGCGTCCGGCTCGCGCGCCAGCCACAGCTGCGCGTGCTGCGCCAGCGCGTCCCAGCGACCTTCGTGTTCGTACTGCACCGCCTGCAGGAAGGGCAGGCGCGCGTCGGTGGCGTCGGCCCAGAACGGGCGCGCGTCCGCCGTCTTCGGCTGCACGCCGCGCGCCAGCACCTCCGGCACCCAGTCGGCCGGAATGGCAAAGAACATGCTCTTGTCGCTGCTCAGCTTGTAGAAGGTGAGGATGCCGACCAGCCGCCCTTCGGCGTCGAACAGGCCGCCGCCCGAGGCGCCGGCGGCGAAGGCCGCGCTGCCGCGCAGGACGCGGCTGCCGTCCATCGCGTACAGCTGGCGTACTTCGCCCAGGTCGTAGGCGAAGCGGCCGCCGGTGAAGCCGAGGCTGAACACGACGTCCTTCTTGCGCACCTGGCTGGCCGGAATCAGCGGCGCCGCGCGCGTGCTGATGATGTCCGACTTCAGGATGCACAGGTCGCGCCGCCAGTCGGCGGCGACCAGCGCAACCTGCAGCGCCTCGCCGGTCTGCACCACCACTGCGTGCGTGGCGTCGTTCAGCACGTGACAGCTGGTGGCCAGCAGACCAGGGCCGACCATCACCGCCGAACCGCTGGCAGTGCCGCGCTCGCTCTTCGCGTACAGCTGAAACACGGTGCGCGCCGCCACCGGCACGCGGTCGAGCAGGCCGGGCGGTGCGTCATCGCTGGCCGCAACCGGCGTGGCACCGAGAAGCAGCAGCGCCAGCAGTGGCGCGCACAGTCTGCAGACAGGGTTCGGGCGGGTCATCGAAGCTCCTTGCAATCGGCGTAGGCTTTGGCGTCGGCGTTCGGCACACGTCGTGCTTTGTGTCGGCAAAGCGGTGGCCGGTTCCGGCCGTGCCGCGATTTTTGACACGTCCTCATGCACACCCCGATACCAGACGCCGGCAGCGACGCCGGCTGGCAGGCCCGCATCGCGCTCGGCTACCGCGCACTCGACGGACGCACCGTGCTGGCGCGGCGCGAACACAGCGGCCCGCTGCGCGTGCAGAAGCCGCTCTACCCGGAGGGCGACGCGGTCTGCCACACGCTGCTGCTGCACCCGCCGGGCGGCATCGCCGGCGGCG
This sequence comes from Methyloversatilis sp. NSM2, assembly GCF_038066675.1. Classification (NCBI taxonomy): domain Bacteria; kingdom Pseudomonadati; phylum Pseudomonadota; class Betaproteobacteria; order Nitrosomonadales; family Sterolibacteriaceae; genus Methyloversatilis; species Methyloversatilis sp. NSM2. The sequence continues at coordinate 266,438 of NZ_JBBUKV010000013.1, read as the reverse complement.
ACGCACTGCGGGTCGAGCTCGACGCCGGCCCCGGCACGCACGCGCTGATCACCACGCCGGGCGCGACCAAGTGGTACCGCAGCGCCGGACCGCAGGCGCGCTCGGACCTGCATCTGCGCGTCGGCGCCGGCGCCGTCGTCGAATGGCTGCCGCAGGACGCCATCGTGTTCGACGGCGCGCGGGCGCAGGCGCGCAATCACATCGATCTGACGAGCGACGGCCGCTTCATCGGCATGGACCTGTGGTGCCTGGGCCGCACCGCCAGCGGCGAGCGCTTCGAACGCGGCGAACTGGCACTGGACACCCGCATCACCCGCGACGGCCGCACGCTGTGGCTGGAACAGGCGCGGCTGGCCGCTGGCGCGCCGCTGCTCGCGTCAGCGGCGGGACTGGCTGGCGCGCCGGTGTTCGGCACGCTGGTCGCCGCCGGCATCGACGCCGACGCCACGCTGCTCGCCGCCTGTCGCGCGGTGCCGTCCCCGTCCGGACACTCCGGCGTCACCCGCCTGCCCGGTCTGCTGCTGGCCCGCTACCGCGGCGACTGCACGCAGGCGGCGCGGGCATGGTTCGTGCATCTGTGGGCGCTGATACGTCCGGCCATGACCGGGCGACCGGCGCAGACGCCGCGCATCTGGAACACCTGACGGGCACACAGAAGAAAAATGGAACTGACACCGCGCGAGAAGGACAAGCTGCTCATCTTCACCGCCGCCCTGCTGGCCGAGCGCCGCCGGGCGCGCGGGCTCAGGCTCAACTACCCGGAAGCGGTCGCCTACATCACCGCCGCCATCATGGAAGGCGCGCGCGACGGCCGCAGCGTGGCCGAACTGATGAGCTACGGCACGACGCTGCTCGGCCGTGACGACGTCATGGAAGGCGTGGCGGAAATGATTCCGGACATACAGGTGGAAGCCACTTTCCCGGATGGCACCAAGCTGGTCACCGTCCATCATCCGATACCGTGAGAGCCGCCCGTGAGTGACGACGACATGGAACTGGCACGCCGCCTCGCGCGCTTCAAGCTGGGCGTGCGGCGCAGCCTCGGCGAATCGGTGAACCTCGACGCGCTGCGCACCGATCTCGATTACCGCACGCGCACGCTGGCCGATATCGAGGAGCGGGCGGACGACGAGGACCTGCTGGTCAGCCTGCTGCTCGTGCGCGAAATGCTCGATCGCCGCAGCGACAGCGACGTGACCAGCGATGGCACCAAGCCCGGGCGCGATTACCGTTTTGGTGCGCGTTCGGGCTGACCGGCGCGGGAAGGAACACGATGATTCCAGGACAGATGCAGGTCGCCGATGGCGACATCGAACTGAATGCAGGGCGCGCCACGGTGACGCTGGACGTGCGCAACAGCGGCGACCGGCCGGTGCAGGTCGGATCGCACTACCACTTCGCCGAAACGAATGACGCGCTGCTGTTCGACCGCGCCGCGGCGCGCGGCTTCCGTCTCGACATCGCGGCCGGCACCGCGGTGCGCTTCGAACCGGGCCAGATGCGCACAGTGACGCTGGTCGCGCTGGCCGGAGAACGCAGGGTTTTCGGATTCAAGGGACGGGTACAGGGCCCGCTCGACACACAGGGAGAACAGCAATGATGCAGGCACTGATGACTTTGGCACTGGCGTGGAGCAGCGTCGCGTGGGCCCACCCGGGCGAGCACCACGGCAACGTCGGCGACGCGCTGCTGCACCTGATGAGCGAACCGGATCACGTGGCGCTGCTGATCGCGGCAGCCGTCATCGGCGGCCTCGGCGGGCTGATGATGCGCCGGCGCGCGAAGGCCGCGCGTCGCATGTTCAAGGACTGATCGACGCATGAGCACGCGCATCAGCCGGCAGGCCTATGCGGAAATGTTCGGCCCGACCACCGGCGACCGCGTGCGGCTGGCCGACACCGAACTGTGGATCGAGGTCGAGCGCGACTACACGGTCTACGGCGAGGAAGTGAAGTTCGGCGGCGGCAAGGTGATCCGCGACGGCATGGGCCAGAGCCAGCGCTGCGCGGCGGAGGTGATGGACACTGTCATCACCAATGCGCTCATCGTCGACCACTGGGGCATCGTCAAGGCCGACATCGGCCTGAAGAACGGCTTCATCGCCGGCATCGGCAAGGCCGGCAATCCGGACATTCAGCCGGCGGTCACGCTGGTCATCGGCCCGGGCACCGAAATCATCGCTGGCGAAGGCATGATCGTCACCGCCGGCGGCATCGACTGCCACATCCACTTCATCTGCCCGCAGCAGATCGAGGAGGCGCTGATGTCGGGCGTCACGACCATGCTGGGCGGCGGTACCGGACCGGCCACCGGCACCTATGCCACCACCTGCACGCCGGGACCGTGGCACATCCACTCGATGCTGGCCGCGGCCGACGCCTTTCCGATGAATCTCGGCTTTCTCGGCAAGGGCAACGCATCGCAGCCGGCACCGCTGCGCGAGCAGATCGAGGCCGGCGTGATCGGCCTGAAGCTGCACGAGGACTGGGGCACCACGCCGGCGGCCATCGACACCTGCCTGTCGGTGGCCGAAGAGATGGACATACAGGTCGCCATCCACACCGACACGCTGAACGAGTCGGGCTTCGTCGAAACGACGATGGACGCCTTCAAGGGCCGCACCATCCACACCTTCCACACCGAAGGTGCGGGCGGCGGCCATGCACCGGACATCCTGCGCGCGGCCGGTCTGCCCAACGTGCTGCCGTCGTCGACCAATCCGACCATGCCGTACACGGTGAACACCATAGACGAGCACCTCGACATGCTCATGGTGTGCCACCACCTCGACGCCGCCATCGCCGAAGACGTCGCCTTCGCCGAAAGCCGCATCCGGCGCGAGACGATCGCGGCAGAGGATATCCTGCACGACCTCGGCGCCTTCTCGATGATGTCGTCCGACTCGCAGGCCATGGGCCGCGTCGGCGAAGTGATCATCCGCACCTGGCAGGCGGCGCACAAAATGAAGATCCAGCGCGGCGCGCTGAGCGATCCCGAAGGACGTTCGCCGGCGGCCGACAACTTTCGCGTGCGCCGCTACATCGCCAAGTACACGATCAACCCGGCGATCACGCACGGCATCGGTCACATCGTCGGCTCGGTCGAACCGGGCAAGCTGGCCGATCTGGTGCTGTGGCGCCCGGCCTTCTTCGGCGTCAAGCCCAGCCTGATCCTCAAGGGCGGCATGATCGCCGCCGCCGCGATGGGCGACCCCAACGCGTCGATCCCGACGCCGCAACCGGTGCACTACCGGCCGATGTTCGGCAGCTACGCCGGCGGCCTGAAGACCTCGCTCACCTTCGTGTCGCAGGCGGCGCTGAACAACCCCGCCGTGCGCGACCTGGGCCTCGCCAAACGGCTGGAGCCGGTGCGCAACACGCGTGCCATCCGCAAGTCCGACATGGTGCTGAACGGCTGGCAGCCGCAGATCGACGTCGATCCGGAAACCTACGAAGTGCGCGCCGACGGTGAGCGGCTGGTGTGCGAACCGGCCGAAGTGCTGCCGATGGCGCAGCGCTATTTCCTGTTCTGAACCCGCGGGCTCTGCCCGCATACGACATGCTGCTGATCGAAACCTTCGCGCCGGCCGACGCCGTGCCGGCCGAAACGCTGACGCTGAGCTTCGAACTTCGCGCCAAGTGCAGGCTGCGCACGCGCCTGGATTCGGGCGAGGAGGTCGGACTCTTCCTGCCGCGCGGCACGATACTGCGCGGCGGCGATCTGCTGGCCGGCAAGGACGGGCGCGTCGTTGCCGTGCGCTCGGCGCCGGAGCGGGTGATCGAGGCACGCAGCGCAGACGCGCTGCTGATCGCGCGCGCCGCCTACCACCTCGGCAACCGCCACGTCGCGGTCGAGGTGCAGCCCGGTCTGCTGCGGCTGGCGGCCGACCACGTGCTGGCGCAGATGCTGGTCGGCCTGGGCCTCGACCTGCGCGAGACGCAGGCGCCGTTCGAGCCCGAGGCCGGTGCCTACGGCGGTCACCCTGCCCACCACACGCACGCCCACGCCGAGGAGACCGGCGCCCGGCTGCACCTTTTCGCGGGCGGCGCATGAATCCGCTCGCGCTGGTCCGCCTGCTGCAGCTGGCCAGCCCGACGCTGCCGGTCGGCGCCTTCAGCTATTCGCAGGGGCTGGAATGGCAGGTCGATTGCGGCGACATCCGGACCGAAGCGGACGCCGGCGACTGGATCGCCGCTGTGTTCGACGCTGGCATCGCCTCGTTCGAACTGCCCTTGCTGGCCGAGCAGATGCGCGCCTGGACGGCCGACGACGTCGTGGCGGTGATCAATCTGAACGACAACTACCTGGCCAGCCGCGAAGCGGCCGAGCTGCGCGCCGAGACGGTGCAGATGGGCTATTCCTGCCTTCAGCTGCTGAAGGCGCTGCCGGAATGCAGCGCGGTCGCGGCACGGCTTGCGGACATCGGCGACGTCGCCTTCCCGACTGCGTGGTCGGGCGCCGCGGTGGCGCTCGGCGTGCCGATCGAGCCGGCGCTGACCGCCTGGGCCTGGGCCTGGGCGGAGAACCAGGTGATGGCGGCGATCAAGGCGGTCCCGCTCGGGCAGACGGCAGGGCAGCGGCTGCTGATGTCGCTCGGGGCGATGATCCCGCCGCGCGTGGCGACCGCGCTGACCCTGCCGCGCGAGGACTGGAGCAATTTCGCACCCGGCCTCGCCATCGCCAGTTGCCGGCACGAAACGCAGTATTCAAGGCTGTTCAGATCATGACCACCGCCAGACCACACGCCAGGTGCCGCTGCGGATTCCCGTGGGAGCGACGCCTCGTCGCGATGCGGCCTCGGTCACGCGCCGGCGCTCGATCCACCTCCGCATCGCGGCGGGGGCGCCGCTCCCACAATCCGGGCACGACCGCAGAGCCGGCGATCCTGATCTGCATTTTCGATGAAAGGCTGACAACATGACCCCACCCACTCCCCGCCCGCCGCTGCGTGTAGGCATCGGCGGCCCCGTGGGCTCCGGCAAGACCGCCCTCACGCTGGCGCTGTGCCGCGCGCTGCGCGACCGCTACAACATCGCCGCGGTCACCAACGACATCTACACCGAGGAAGACGCGCAGTTCCTGGTGCGTAACGAGGCGTTGCCGCCGGAACGCATCATCGGCGTGGAGACCGGCGGCTGCCCGCATACGGCGATACGCGAGGACGCGTCGATCAACCTCGAAGCGGTGGCGCGTCTGAGCGCGCGCTTTTCCGGGCTGGAGGTGATCCTGATCGAATCCGGCGGCGACAACCTGGCCGCCACCTTCTCGCCCGAATTGTCCGACCTCACGCTGTACGTGATCGACGTCGCCGCCGGCGACAAGATTCCGCGCAAGGGCGGCCCCGGCATCTGCAAGTCGGACCTGCTCATCATCAACAAGATCGATCTGGCACCGATGGTCGGCGCCTCGCTCGACGTCATGGAACGCGACGCGAGGAAGATGCGCGGCGAGCGGCCCTTCCTGTTCTCGAACATGAAGACCGGTCACAACCTCGACGCCATCATCGCCTTCATCGAGCGCGAAGGCATGCTGGGCGCCGGCTGACGCGTATCGTGCTGCGCCGCCACACTTGACGCTACACTTCCGCGACTTTCCACAGCGGGCAGGCGCGTGAAGATCATCATTCTCGGGGCAGGACAGGTCGGTTCCTCGGTGGCGGAAAACCTGGTGTCGGAGGCCAACGACATCACCGTGGTCGATACCGACGTCCCGCGCCTGCAGGCGCTGCAGGACCGTCTCGACCTGCGCGTGGTGGCCGGCAATGGCGCCAGCCCGGCGGTGATGCGCCAGGCCGGCGCCGACGACGCCGATCTGCTGATCGCGGTCACCGCGTCCGACCAGACCAATCTGTGCGCCTGTCGCATCGCGCAGACGCTGTTCAACCTGCCCACCCGGATCGCCCGGCTGCGCTCGATCGACTACGCCGACTACCCAGAGCTGCTCGACGACAACAATTTCGCCGTCGATTTCTCGATCTGCCCGGAACAGGAGGTCACCGACTACCTGAAGCGGCTGATCGCCTTCCCGGAAGCGCTGCAGGTGATCGAGTTCGGCAAGGGCCGGGTGAGCATGGTGGCGGTGCGCGCGGTCGGCGGCGGGCCGCTGGTCGGCCGCCAGATCAAGGCGCTGCGCGAGCATCTGCCCGACATCGACGCCCGCATCGCCGCCATCTACCGGCGCGACACCGCCATCATCCCGGATGGCGACACGGTGATCGAGCCGGGCGACGAGGTGTTCTGCGTTGCCGCGACCGAGCACATCCGCGCCGTCACCGCCGAACTGCGCCGGCTGGACAAGCCGATGCGCCGCATCATGATCGCCGGCGGCGGCAACATCGGCTACCGCCTCGCTTCGTCGCTGGAGAACCGCTACGAACTGAAGCTGATCGAGCATTCGCGCACGCGCGCCGAATTCCTGTCCGGCAGCCTGCACAAGACACTGGTGCTGGCCGGCGACACCACCGACGAGATGCTGCTCGAAGCAGAGAACGTCGACGACATGGATCTGTATCTGGCGCTGACCAACGACGACGAAAACAACATCATGTCGTCGCTGATGGCCAAGCGCATGGGCGCGCGCCGCGTGGTGGCGCTGATCAACCGCCGCGCCTACGTCGACCTGGTGCAGGCGGGCGCCATCGACATCGCCATCTCGCCGGCGCAGGTGTCGATCGGCTCGCTGCTGGCGCACGTGCGCCGCGGCGACGTGGTGGCGGTGCACAGCCTGCGCCGCGGTGCGGCCGAAGCGCTCGAACTGGTGGTGCACGGCGACCGCAAGACGTCCAAGGTGGTCGGTCGGCGCGTCGATGAGATCAAGCTGCCCGAGGGCGCGATGATCGGCGCCATCGTGCGTCACTCGGAAAAACCGATCAGGGTCGAGGTGACCGATCTGGCCGTGCGCGAGACGCACGAGCAGGTGATCATGCCGCACCACGACACGGTGATCGAGCCGGAGGACCACGTGATCGTGTTCTGCTCGACCAAGCGTGTGGTGGCACGGGTCGAGGGGCTGTTCCAGGTCGGATTCGGGTTTCTCTGATGCTGGCCGTACTGAATGTGCTGGGCCGCCTGCTGGCGGTGTTCAGCCTGACCTACCTGGCGCCGATCACCTGCTCGCTGGTGTTCCACGACGGCATGCTGTGGCATTTCATCGACAGCATGGCAATCAGCGCGGCCGGCGGCGTACTGCTGTACATGGCGACGCGACGCCACTACCGCGAGCTGAAGCCGCGCGACGGCTTCCTGCTGGTCACCTTGTCCTGGGTGCTGATGTCGGCCATCGCCGCCGTGCCGCTCATGCTGTCCTACGACACGATGAGCTTTACCGACGCGTTCTTCGAAACGATGTCCGGCCTGACCACGACCGGTGCCACGGTGATGACCGGGCTGGACCATGCGCCGCAGTCGATCAATCTGTGGCGTCACCTGCTGAACTGGATAGGCGGCATGGGCATCATCGTGTTCGCCGTCGCCATCCTGCCGCTGCTGGGCGTCGGCGGCATGCAGCTGTACAAGGCGGAAACGCCGGGGCCGATGAAGGACAGCAAGCTCACCGCGCGCATTACCGATACCGCCAAGGCACTCTACCTCGTCTATGTCGGCATGACCGCCGTGTGCCTGCTGTCACTGCGACTGGCCGGCATGGACTGGTTCGACGCCGTCTGCCATTCCTTCTCGGCGATGGGTCTGGGCGGCTTCTCGACACGAGATGCCAGTGTCGGCGCCTTCGATTCGGTCGCGATCGAGGCCGTGCTCAGCTTCTTCATGCTGCTGGCCGGCGTCAATTTCGCAACGCACTTCCTGGCCTTCCGGCGGCTGTCCATCGGTCCCTATGTGCGCGACGCCGAAGCACGCGCCTACATCACCATCATGCTGCTCGCCTTTGCCGGGCTCACGATCTTCCTGCTCGCCGAGGGCGTGTACGCCGACGTGGGCACCTCGGCTCGCATGGTCATGTTCAACCTGGTATCGCTGGGCACCGGCAGCGGCTATGCCAGCACCGATTTCGCGCAGTGGCCGATCTTCGCGCCGCTGCTCATGCTCTTTCTCGGCGGTCTCATTCCCTGTGCCGGCTCGACCGGCGGCGGCATCAAGATGGTGCGCACGCTGGTGCTGTTCGGTCAGAGCCAGCGCGAAATCCTGAAGCTGATTCATCCGGCGGCGGTGCGTCCGCTGATGATCGGCCGCACCGCCGTGTCCGAGCACGTCGCCCAGTCCGTGCTCGGTTTCATCTTCCTGTACTTCATGAGCGCCGCACTGATGGTGTTCGCGCTGCTGCTGACCGGTCTGGATTTCATCACCGCCTTCACCGCCGTGATTGCCTGCATCAACAACATCGGCCCTGGCCTCGGCGATGTCGGGCCGGCCGGCAACTACCAAGGCCTGACCGGCCTGCAGACCTGGATATGCAGCTTTGCCATGCTGCTCGGCCGGCTGGAAGTGTTCGCCGTGCTGGTCATCTTCACCCCGGGTTTCTGGCGCAAATAGGCCCGATCGTCGCCTGCCCGGGCAGGCAGGCGGGCGCATCGGCTATCCTTGCGCCCTGTACTTCAAGGATTTCCCATGTCCGCACTCCGCAACGACACCTTCCTGCGCGCGCTGCTGCGCCAGCCCACCGACTACACGCCGATCTGGCTGATGCGCCAGGCCGGCCGCTACCTGCCCGAGTACTGCGCCACCCGCCGTCGCGCCGGCAGCTTCCTGCAGTTGTGCAAGTCGCCGGCCATGGCCTGCGAAGTGACGCTGCAGCCGCTGGAGCGCTTTCCGCTCGACGCCGCCATCCTGTTTTCGGACATCCTGACGGTGCCGGACGCGATGGGTCTGGGCCTGTATTTCGCCGAAGGCGAAGGCCCGAAGTTCGAGCGCCCGCTGCGTTCGGAAGACGCGATCCGCGCGCTGGCCGCGCCCGACCCGACCGCCGAACTGGGCTACGTCATTGACGCCGTGAGTGAAATCCGCCGCGCGCTGGACGGCCGGGTACCGCTGATCGGCTTCTCCGGCAGCCCGTGGACGCTGGCCTGCTACATGGTCGAAGGCGGCGCCTCGGACGACTACCGGCACCTGAAGACGCTGATGCTCGACCGCCCGGAACTGCTGCACCACATGCTGTCGGTGACGTCGAAGGCGGTGACCGACTACCTGAATGCGCAGATCGAAGCCGGTGCGCAGGCGGTGATGATTTTCGACTCCTGGGGCGGCGCGCTGTCGGCGCACGGCTATCGCGAATTCTCGCTCGCCTACATGCAGCGCATCATCGCCGGCCTGAAGCGGGAAAAGGACGGCCAGCGCGTGCCGGTCATCATGTTTACCAAGGGCGGCGGTCAGTGGCTGGAGGCACAGGCCGAAGCAGGCGCCGACGCGCTGGGCCTGGACTGGACCACCGATATCGGACAGGCCCGCCAGCGGGTCGGCGACAAGGTGGCGCTGCAGGGCAATTTCGACCCGACCGCCCTGTTCGCGCACCCGGAGGGCATCCGCGGCGAGGCGCGCCGCATCCTCGACAGCTACGGCAATCACCCGGGCCACGTGTTCAACCTCGGCCACGGCATTTCGCAGCACACGCCGCCGGAGCACGTAGCCGCGCTGGTGGAGGAAGTTCATCGCCACAGCCGGGCCGTGCGGGCAGGCTGAACGGGGCAGCCGGCAGGTTCGGCCGGCTTATTCCGCACAGTTCGGCCACCGCAAGGGGTTGACTTATGCACAGTCGGCCGCTCAGGCCGACTACAAGCCGAAGGGCCGGTCCACTACAAGAGCCCTCCGCGCAAGTCACTGATAAGCAAGGAAGTATTTTTTTCTTGACGCCTGGCGGAAAATTTGGTGGCCGTTGATGTCCGGTTCGTGACGGACGGACACGAAGTTTCCCACAAAGTTATCCACAGCTTTTGTGGCACTCAAAACCTTGCCGGATGAGTGCGTTGCGGACACAAGCACCCAGTCTTGTTGAACGACATGCCGCAAGTCACTGAATCCATTAAAAGCCCGCATCAGCGCTTGGAAAGCACCGCAGCAATTCTGCCGTCGCATCTGTTGCAGGTCGCGCTTTCGCGACCGATTCCCACGCTGTTCGACTATGACGCCTCGGCCTTTCCCGATGCCGAACCGGGACAGCGTGTGCGCGTGCCCTTCGGCCGCAGCGAACTGTGGGGCATCGCCTGGGGCTGGCGCGAAGCGGGCGAGGTCGACGCAGCGCGCATCAAGCCGCTGCTCGACATCGACCGCGGCAGCCCGCCGCTGCCCGCCAGCTGGCGGGCGCTGGTCGAGTTCGTCGCCCACTACTATCAGCAACCTATAGGCGAAGTGGCGGCGATGGCGGCACCGCCGGCCATCAGCGCGAGCCGTGCCGAGCGGGCCAACCGGCGTTTCCGTGCCACCCCGGCCGGCACCGCCGCGCTCGACGCGCTGCCGGCGCGCGATGTCCGCCGCAAGCTGATCACCGCGCTGACCGAGGCCGGCGACCTGAACGAGGCGGAACTGCGCGCTCTGTCATCGCGCGCCGCCGTGGCCCTCGAACGCCTGCTGGCCGACGGGCTGATAGAGCCGGCCCTGCCGCAGGCGCCAGCCGAGGCCGCACATGTACTGAGCGCCGACCAGGCGGCGGCCCTGGCCGCACTGCAATCGACCGCCGGCTACGCTGCCAGCCTGCTGCACGGCGTGACCGGCAGCGGCAAGACCGAGGTTTATCTGCGACTGATCGAGGATCAGATCGCCGCCGGCCGGCAGTGCCTGCTGCTGGTGCCGGAAATCGCGCTGACACCGCAGTTGCAGGCGCGGGTGGCCGCCCGCTTCCCGCGCGCCTGCCTGCACGTGATGCACAGCGAAATGAGCGACGGCGCCCGCGCGATGGCGTGGGCGGCGGCGCAGTCCGGCGAGGCGGACATCCTGCTCGGCACCCGGCTGGCGGTGTTCGCGCCGCTGCCGCGACTGGGCTGCATCGTGCTCGACGAGGAACACGACCCCTCCTTCCGCCAGACCGAGGGCGTGCGCTATTCGGCGCGCGACGTCGCCATCTGGCGCGCGCGCAACGAGAACGTGCCCATCGTGCTGGGCAGTGCCACGCCTTCGCTGGAAACGCTGCGTCACGCGATCGACGGCCGCTACCGCTGGCTCAAGCTGACCACGCGGGCCGGCAGCGCCCGCCTGCCCGAGGTGCACCTCGTCGACACGCGGGTGTTCCGTGCCACCGACGGCCTGAGCCAGCCCATGGTGCGGGCCATCGAAAGCCGGCTGGCGCGCGGCGAACAAACGCTGCTGTTCATCAACCGCCGCGGCTACGCGCCGGTGCTGAGCTGCCCGGCATGCGGCTGGGCCGCCGGCTGCACGCAGTGCACCGCCAACCTGGTGCTGCACGCCGCCGACCGCCGGCTGCGCTGTCACCACTGCGGCGCCGAAGGCCCGGTACCGCAGGCCTGCCCGAAATGCGGCAACCAGGACATCCAGGGCTATGGCCGCGGCACCCAGCGGCTGGAAGAAACGCTGGCCAGCCGCTTCCCGACCGCACGTCTGCTGCGCATCGACCGCGACAACGTCCGCGGCCGCGAGCACTGGCAGGAACAGCTGGACCTGATCCGCCGCGGCGAGGTCGATCTGGTGGTCGGCACCCAGTTGCTGGCCAAGGGCCACGACTTCCCCGGCATCACGCTGGTCGGCGTGATCAGCGCCGACGCCTCGCTGCACGCCGCCGATTTCCGCGCACAGGAGCGGCTGTTCGCCCAGCTGATGCAGGTCGGCGGCCGGGCAGGTCGAGCCGACACCGCCGGCGAGGTGCTGATCCAGACCGCGCAACCCGAACACCCCTTGTTCGCCGCGCTGAAGGCGCACGATTTCGACGGCTTCGCGCGCAGCCAGCTGGCGGAACGCGCCGCGCTCGGCCTGCCGCCGCATGGCTTCCAACTCATGCTGAGCGCCGACGCGCCGGAACTGCAGGCCGCACTCGACTTTCTCGAAGCGGCGCGCCGCGCCGCGCTGGCGCTGGCTGTCGATGGCGTGCAGATCTACGACGTCGTGCCGATGCGCATGGTGCGCCGCGCCAACCGCGAACGCGCCCAGCTGGTGGTCGAATCGCGCAGCCGTCCGGCCCTGCGTACGCTGCTGCTGCCCTGGGTCGCCAACCTCTACCGCCTGCGCGTCGCCCGCGGCCTGCGCTGGCATATCGACGTGGATCCAGTCGAGGTGTGACCGGGCGGTGACGTGTGGGCCGCTGGCTTCGATCAAGGCCGCAATCGCGAGCAAGCTCGCTCCCACGGCGCCCCATCTGACGCCGCGCACAGCCCTCCGCTGCTGTCGGGGTCAGAAGACCCCTCCCACAAAATCCTGGCTCCGACCCCGGATCGGGCCCGGCCCCTGTGGGAGCGGCCTTGGCCGCGACGCAGCCGTCGTGGGCCGCTGGCTTCGATCGAGGCCCCAATCGCGAGTGAGCTCGCTCCCACAGTGCCCCATCGAGCGCCACGCACCACTCTCCGCCGCTGTCGGGGTCAGAAGACCCCTCCCACAAAATCCCGCTCCGACAAAATGCCCCGCCGAGCTTGCAGCGCCAGCCGTTCTCGGTTCTCATCCGCGCTCCGCCCCTGTCGAACACCCATGAGAGCCGACCAGACCCTCGTTGCCCGCAGCCTCGCCCGTTCCCGCACCGTTGCCCAGGCGCTCATCGCGGCCGGGCGGGTTCGCGTCGCTGTCGGTGCCGGCTGGACGGTAGTGACCAAGCCGGCCCAGGACATCCCTGACGGTGCCGAGCTGCAGGTCGAGCTGTCGGACGACGACCGCTATGTGTCGCGTGGCGGGCTGAAGCTGGCCGGCGCACTGGACCGGGCCGGGCTGGACGTCGCCGGCCTGACCTGCCTCGACGTCGGCCAGAGCACAGGCGGCTTCACCGACTGCCTGATCCAGCGCGGTGCCGCACGCGTGGTCGGGGTCGAGGTCGGCCACGGCCAGCTCGACCCGCGGCTGCGCGGCGACCCGCGCATCGTCTGCATCGAACACCTGAATGCGCGCACGCTGGACGCCGCCGCGCTCGGTATACATATGGCGGCCGGTGGCTTCGACCTGCTGGTGTGCGACGCCAGCTTCATTTCGCTGACGCTGCTGCTGCCGCAGTGGCCGGCGCTGCTGGCGCCCGGCGGACGCGTGCTCACGCTGGTGAAGCCGCAGTTCGAACTGGGCCCGGATGCACTGGGGAAAGGCGGCATCGTGCGCGATGCGGCACAATACCCGGCCCTGGAGGTGCGCATGCGGACGTTTGCCGAAGCAAACGGTCTCAGCGCACTGGATTACTTCGACAGCCCGATCAAGGGCGGCGACGGCAACCGCGAGTTCTTCCTGTACGCGGCCCGGCGCGACGCGACCGACCACCATGACTGACAACCCCACGCGCATCTGCAGCGTCGAATTCTTCCCGCCGGCCACCGAAGAGGGTGCGGAAAAGCTGCGCGCCACCCGCCGTCAGCTGCGCCAGCTCAACCCGTCCTTCTTCTCGGTCACCTACGGCGCCGGCGGCACCACGCGCGACCGCACGCTCGAAACCGTGCTCGAAATGAAGGCCGAAGGCCTGAACGCGGCGCCGCACCTGTCGTGCATCGGTTCGACCCGCGACAACCTGCGGCAGACGCTGGAGCGCTACAAGGAGGAAGGCATCCACCACATGGTGGCGCTGCGCGGCGACCTGCCCTCCGGCGTGGTCGATCCGGGCGATTTCCGTTACGCCAACGAGCTGGTCGAGTTCGTGCGCGCCGAAACCGGCGACTGGTTCCACATCGAAGTGGCCGCCTACCCGGAAGTGCATCCGCAGGCGCGCAGCGCGGCCAAGGACCTGCAGAACTTCGTGCGCAAGATGAAGGCCGGCGCCGACTCGGCCATCACCCAGTACTTCTACAACACCGACGCCTACTTCGCCTTCGTCGATGACGCGCGCGCGATGGGCGTCGAGGCGCCCATCTACCCGGGCATCATGCCGATCGCCAACTTCTCGAAGATCGCGCGCTTCTCGGAAGCCTGCGGTGCCGAAATCCCGCGCTGGATGCAGCGCAAGTTCGAAGGCTTCGGTGACGACGCCGCATCGGTCAGGGCCTACGGCCTGGACGTCGTGACCACGCTGTGCGAGCGGCTGCTGGCCGGCGGCGCACCGGGCCTGCACTTCTACACGCTGAACCAGGCGGGGCTGACCTCGACCATCTGGCAGCGGCTCGGCCTGTAATTTCACCCGCGACCCTTCCCGGAGAACGGCATGCGCATCTTTTCCGTCCTCGCCCTGCTGCTGGCGCTGTTCGGTGGCTACACCTGGCTGGTGCTGAACTGGAGCTATTCCACCGGCGAACGTGCCGGCTACGTACAGAAATTCAGCAACAAGGGCTGGTTCTGCAAGACCTGGGAAGGCGAACTGGCGATGGTCACCATGCCCGGCACGCTGACCGAGAAGTTCGAGTTCTCGGTGCGTGACGAGAAGGTGGCGCAGAAACTGAACGAAAGCATGGGGCAGCGCGTGTCGCTGCACTATGCGCAGCACATCGGCGTGCCCACCTCCTGCTTCGGCGAGACGCAGTACTACGTCAGCGACGTGCGCGTGGTGGAGATGCCGGACGTCGAACGCCGCGCCTTCGAAGCACTGCCAGCCGTACCGGCTGCCGCGCCGCCAGCGGCCGCCCCAGCCCAGTGAGTCGTTCGCCGCGCAGCCTGGCCTTCCTGCTGGCGGGCCTGTCCGCCATCGGTCCGTTCGCGATCGACACCTATCTGCCGGCTTTTCCGGCGATCGGTGCCGATCTGGGCGCGACCAAGCTCGAAGTGCAGCAATCGCTCACCATCTATCTCGGCTTCTTTGCGCTGATGACGCTGTGGCATGGCGCCGTCGCCGACGCGCTGGGCCGGCGGCGCGTCGTGCTGTGGTCGCTGGTCATGTTCTTCCTGACTTCGGTCGGCTGCGCGCTGGCCACGCAGATCGAGCACCTGTGGATCGCCCGTGCGCTGCAGGGCATGTGCGCCGGCGCCGGCATGGTGGTCGGCCGCGCCGTCGTGCGCGACCTGTTCGAGGGCGCCGAGGCGCAGCGGCTGATGAGCACGATACAGCTGCTGTTCGCGCTGGCGCCGGCGGCCGCGCCCATCATCGGCGGCTGGGTGTTCGGCCTGTTCGGCTGGCGTGCGGTGTTCTGGTTCCTTGCCGCCTACTCGGCGCTGATGTGGCTGCTCTGCCTGCTGCGCCTGCCGGAAACGCTGGACCCGGATCACCGGCGCAGCCTGCATCCGGTCAAGCTGGCACGTGATTACGCCCACATGTTCGCCCGCCCGGCCCTGCTGGCGCTGGTGATCGCGGTGTCGATGAACTTCGCCGGTTTCTTCCTCTATGTGATGTCGGCGCCGGTATTCCTGATGGAGCACCTGGGCGTATCGCCGCAGGGCTTCGCCTGGCTGTTCGGCCCGACCGTCGCCGGCATGATGACCGGCTCCTGGCTGGGTCGCCGGCTGGCCGGCAAGATGGCGCCGCAACTGCAGCTCAGGATGGCCTACACCATCATGCTGGTAGCCGCCTTCGGCAACGTGCTGCTGAACGTGCTCACGCCGGCCAGCCTGCCGTGGGCGGTGCTGCCGATCGCGCTGTACAACATCGGCCAGGCGCTGGCCATGCCGATACTGTCGCTGCTGGCGCTGGAGCTGTTCCCGCGGGCGCGCGGCATGGTTTCGTCCTGCCAGGGTTTCGCGCAGTCGCTGACGAATGCGATGGCCGCCGGTCTGGTGGTGCCGGTGCTGTGGGGCGAACCGCTGCATCTGGCTGCCGGCATGGCCGCTTTCGTCTTCGTCGGCTGGCTGGCCTGGCTGCGCTACCGGAGCATGCAGGCATGAGCGACAAGCGCTATCAGGTACGCAGCCGCAGCGAACACAACTTCTGGCTGCACGAGGTGTTCGACAGCACGACCGGCCTGGCGGTGCTGGAACCGAACACCGACCTGTCCTGGTGTTTCGACGGTGCGGCGCTGCTCGAATCCGGACTGAGCATCGACGAGACGCTGGAACTGCTGGCAGTGCGCCCGGTGATCCGCCAGTGCGGCTGCTGAACCGCCGGCCCGCCACGCCTACCCACTAGGGATTACTCCCTCCTGAGAATTGCCGCTCGCCACGGCCGCCCAGAATAATGCTCAGGCCGGCGCACCGACGTGCGTCACCTATCGGGAGAGAGCAATGAAAGTGGTGGTGGCCTACGACGGCTCGAAACACGCGCACAAGGCGATCGATCAGCTGCAGATACTGAACGGTCCGCTCGATGCGGTCATCGTGTCGGTGGTGCGCGGCCCCGCGCTGGGCATACGCGGCACGGCGGTGGAAGTGGACCAGGCCGAGATCGACCACGCGCGCGCGGCACTCGACAAGGTGGCGGCCGAACTGGCGGCCCGCGGCGTCACCGCACGCACCCGGCTGGCGATGGGCGAACCGGCCGACGTCCTGGTCGATATTGCGGAGGAGGAGAAGGCCGAACTGATCATCCTCGGTACGCGTGGCCTGAGCCTGGCCAAGCGCATCGTGATGGGATCGGTCAGCAGCAACGTGCTGCACCACGCACCGTGTGCGGTGCTGGTGGTGCGCTGAACGGGCAAGCGACCAGCTGTCGTGGTCGCGGTCTTCTGACCGCGACCGCCTGACCCTGCCGACGCCTGCTCAGACCAGATCCAGCCCCGACGTCACGTTCAGGTTGCGGTCCTGCGCTTCCTTGCTGTTCAGCTTGATCTGCAGGCGCAGGTCGTTGACCGAGTCGGCGTTGCGCAGCGCGTCCTCGTAATTGATACGGCCGGCTTCGTAGAGGTCGAACAGCGCCTGGTCGAAGGTCTGCATGCCCAGCTCGCGCGAGCGCTTCATCACGTCCTTGATCTCGCCGACATTGCCCTTGAAGATGTGATCGGCGATCAGCGGCGAATTCAGCATCACCTCGATCGCCGCCGCCCGGCCCTTGCCTTCCTTCAGCGGCACCAGACGCTGCGAAATCATCGCCCGCAGGTTCAGCGACAGGTCCATCAGCAGCTGCTCCCGCTTGTTCTCGGGGAAGAAGTTGATGATGCGGTCGATCGCCTGGTTGGAGCTGTTCGCGTGCAGCGTGGCGAGGCACAGGTGGCCGGTTTCGGCGAACTGGATCGCGTGCTCCATCGTTTCGCGGTCGCGGATTTCGCCCATCAGGATGACGTCCGGCGCCTGCCGCAGCGTGTTCTTCAGTGCGATTTCCCAGTCAGCGGTATCGAGCCCGACCTCGCGCTGCGTCACTACGCAGTTCTTGTGGTCATGCACGTACTCGATCGGGTCCTCGATCGTGATGATGTGGCCGTAGCTGTTGGTGTTGCGCCAGTCGACGAGCGCGGCCAGCGAGGTGGTCTTGCCGGTGCCGGTACCGCCGACGAAGATGACCAGGCCGCGCTTGGTCATCGCGACGTCCTTCAGCACCGGCGGCAGGCCCAGTTCGTCCAGCGTCGGAATCTTGGCGTTGATGGTGCGCAGCACGCAGCCTATCTTGCCCTGCTGCACGAAGGCATTGACGCGGAAGCGGCCGATGCCGGCCGGCGAGATCGCGAAATTGCACTCCTTGGTCGCCTCGAATTCAGCCGCCTGCCGGTCGTTCATGATGGCGCGCGCCAGTTCGGCCGTGTGCTGCGGCGTCAGCGACTGGTTGGACTGCGGCACGATGCGGCCATCCACCTTGATCGCCGGCGGAAAACCGGCGGTCACGAACAGGTCGGAACCGCGCTTGGTCACCATCAGGCGCAGCAGGTCGTACATGAATTTGAGGGCCTGATCTCTTTCCATCTGCGCTCTCCGCGGCGGTTGTCGTTGTCAGTGTAGCGGCAGGCGCGGCACTCAGCCGGCGAACATGTCCTTGTTTTGCGCACGGGTGCGCGCTTCGGCCGGCGAAATGACGTTGCGACGCACCAGTTCCTGCAGGTTCTGGTCCAGCGTCTGCATGCCCAGGCTCTGACCGGTCTGGATGGCCGAATACATCTGCGCGATCTTGTTCTCGCGGATCAGGTTGCGGATGGCCGGCGAGCCGACCATGATTTCGTGCGCGGCGACCCGGCCGGTGCCGTCCTTGGTCTTCAGCAGCGTCTGCGAAATGACCGCGCGCAGCGACTCGGAAAGCATGGCCCGCACCATTTCCTTTTCCTCGGCCGGGAACACGTCGACGATACGGTCTATGGTTTTCGCGGCACTGGAGGTGTGCAGCGTGCCGAACACCAGGTGGCCGGTTTCGGCGGCGGTCAGCGCCAGCCGTATCGTTTCGAGGTCGCGCATTTCACCGACCAGGATCACGTCCGGGTCTTCCCGCAGCGCCGAACGCAGCGCGTTCGAGAAGCTCAGCGTGTGCGGCCCGACTTCGCGCTGGTTGATCAGGCAGCGCTTGGATTCGTGCACGAACTCGATCGGGTCTTCGACGGTCAGGATGTGGCCGTACTCGTTCTCGTTGATGTAATCGACCATGGCCGCCAGCGTGGTCGACTTGCCGGAGCCGGTCGGGCCGGTCACCAGCACGATGCCGCGCGGCGTGTTGGCGATGTCCTGAAATATCTTCGGCGCCTTCAGATCCTCCAGCGTCAGCACCTTGGACGGAATGGTCCGGAACACCGCGCCGGCGCCACGGTTCTGCACGAAGGCATTGACCCGGAAACGCGCCAGGTTGGGCACCGCGAACGAGAAGTCGGCTTCAAGGTGCTCTTCATACACCTTGCGCTGGGTGTCGTTCATGATGTCGTAGATCATGCCGTGCACATCCTTGTGCTCCATCGGCGGCAGATTGATCCGGCGCACGTCGCCATGCACGCGGATCATCGGCGGCAGACCGGCCGAGAGATGCAGGTCGGACGCCTTGTTCTTGACGGAAAACGCGAGCAGTTCGGTGATGTCCATGACAGGCCTCGGGCAATGAATGGGGTGTTGTGCCGAATATAATTCGAAGAAATTCAGGGCATTATGATGAGCATTTCAGACAACCTGCAAGCAATTCGCCACCGTATCGCCGACGCCGCCCGCGCCTGCGGTCGCGACCCCGCGGACATTCTTCTGCTGGCGGTGAGCAAGACCAAGCCGGATGCGGACATCATCGCCGCGCATGCCGCCGGTCAGACCGCCTTCGGCGAGAACTACGTGCAGGAAGGCTGCGACAAGGCGCAGCGCCTCGAAGAAGCCGGCCTCGCGCTCGACTGGCATTTCATCGGACCGCTGCAGAGCAACAAGACGCGCCAGGTCGCGACCTGGTTCGACTGGGTGCATTCGGTGGACCGCGAGAAGATCGCCGCGCGACTGTCCGAACAGCGCGACCCGCATCGGCCGCCGCTGAACCTGTGCATACAGGTCAACGTCAGCGGCGAAGCCTCGAAGAGCGGTGTCGCCCCGGACGAGGTCGCGGCCCTGGCCGACGCCATCGCGGCGCTGCCGCGACTCGCACTGCGCGGCCTGATGGCCATTCCCGAACCGACCGATGATGTCGCCCTCCAGCGTCGCCGTTTTGCCCATTTACGGCAGCTGAAAGACGATCTGAACGCGCGCGGACACCGTCTCGACACACTTTCGATGGGCATGTCACAGGATCTCGAAGCGGCGATCGCCGAGGGCGCGACCATCGTGCGCATCGGCACGGCGCTGTTCGGGGCGCGGGGCTGATCGGAGAAAGTTGCGGACATGGAGGTCGCGACCGCTAACATCCGCCTTGCCGCTGCCCGCCGGTATCGCCCTTGCCGGTTCGAACCGCCCCACCCGGATGTCTGCCGATGATTCACGTTTACACGCTGCAGGACGGCCGACTCACCCGCGCCGCCGAAGCGCTGCACGACGCGGTGCCCGACCAGGACATCGTATGGATAGACGCGCTCGATCTCGACGGCGACGAGGAGCGGTGGCTGCAACGTCGCTTCCGCATCGACGTCGAGGCGCCCGATGACGATGCCGACATCGAGGCGAGCGCGCGGGTGTTCGTCGATGCACAGGGCAATCTGAACCTGCGCGCCGATTTCCTGATCGGGCGCGGCCACGAGTACGTGACCGAGGCGCTGCGCTTCGTCATCGGCCCGCACATGCTGATCAGCCTGCACGATGACGAACTGCCCATCATGCGCCTGCTGCGCATGCGCAACCGCGCGCAGCCAGGCAAGCTTGCGCAGCCGACCGACATCCTTATCGAACTGTTCGCGCTGGACGTCGAACAGTCCGCCGATGCGCTGGAACACATCTACACCGAACTGGAATCGGTCAGCGCCAGCGTGCTCGGCGAGCAGCGCGGTTCGGACGACGCAGCGGCCGACAGCATCACCCGCATCGCCCGCAACGAGGACCTGAACGGCACCATACGGCGCAATCTGATGGACACGCGACGCGCCCTGTCCTGGCTGATGCGCGAGCACCGGCTCGGCAAGGCACAGACCGACAAGGTGAAGCAGATCCTGCGCGACATCGAATCGCTGGACGGCCATACCGCCTTCATTTTCGACAAGATCAACTTCCTGATGGATGCCATCATCGGCTTCATCAACCTGAACCAGAGCAAGGTGGTGAAGATCTTCTCGGTCGCGTCGGTCGCCATGCTGCCGCCGACGCTGATCGCCAGCGTCTATGGCATGAACTTCGCGCGCATGCCCGAACTGGGCTGGCGCTGGGGTTACCCGTTCTCGCTCGGCCTGATGGCACTGAGCGTGGCCCTGCCCTTCTGGTACTTCAGGCGGAAGGGCTGGCTGAAATAGCCGCGGGCCGGGAAACGAACGCATCCGCCCGGCAAAGTTAAACTGTCGGGCCGCACAGCCACCTCTCCTCTTCCGTGCCCATCCACGACTACCTGATCCACCCGACCATTTCCCCGATCGCCTTCGAGATCGGCCCGCTGGCCGTGCGCTGGTACGGGCTCATGTATCTGCTCGCCTTCGTCGCCTTCATGCTGCTCGGCCGCGTGCATGCAAAACGGCTGGCCGCGGCCGGTGCGCCCTCACTCGACGCGAAGCAGATCGACGACCTGCTGTTCTATGGCGTGCTGGGCGTGGTGCTGGGCGGGCGGCTGGGCTATGTGCTGTTCTACAAGCCGGCCTACTACCTCGAACACTGGACCGAAATCCCCGCCATCTGGTCGGGCGGCATGAGCTTTCATGGCGGCTTTCTCGGCGTGCTGGTGGCCGTCGCGCTGTTTGCGCGGCGTGCCGACTGGCGCTTCTTCCAGCTCACCGACTTCATCGCGCCGCTGGTGCCGCTGGGCCTGGCGGCCGGACGCATCGGCAACTTCCTGAATGCCGAACTGGTGGGCCGCGTCACCGACGTGCCGTGGGCGATGATCTTCCCGACCGTGGACATGCTGCCGCGCCACCCATCGCAGCTCTATCAGTTCGCTGGCGAGGGCCTCGGGCTGTTCGTGCTGCTGTGGTGGTTCTCGCGCCGTCCGCGACCGATGGCCGCGGTCAGCGCGATGTTCCTGATCGGCTACGGCGGCTTCCGCTTCCTCGCCGAATTCGGCCGCGAACCGGACGACTTTCTCGGCCTGCTGGCCGGTGGCCTGTCGATGGGCCAGTGGCTGAGCCTGCCGATGATCATCGCCGGCATCGCGATGATGATCTGGTCCTACCGACGCAACACAGGAGTGAACACATGAGCCGTCCCTTCCGCATCCTCGGCCTGCAGCAGATCGCCATCGGCGGCCCCGACCGCCTGAAGCTGCGCCGCCTGTGGATAGATCTGTTCGGCCTCGGCCTCGAAGGTGACTTCACCTCGGAACGCGAGAACGTGGTCGAGGACATCGCGGTGCTGGGCAGCGGCCCGCACCGGGTCGAGGTCGACCTGATGCAGCCGCTCGATCCTTCGAAAAAGCCGCGCGTGGACGAGCCGCCGCTGAACCACATCGGCCTGTGGGTGGACGACCTGCCGACCGCGGTCGAATGGCTCACCGCGCAGGGCATGCGCTTCACGCCGGGCGGCATCCGTCGCGGCGCCGCCGGTCACGACATCGTGTTCATCCACCCCAAGGGCAACGAGGATTTCCCGCTGTGCGGCGAGGGTGTGCTGATCGAACTGGTGCAGGCGCCGCCGGAAGTGATTGCGGCGCTGGGGTGATCGACGCACGCCGTCCGCAGCGGTGTGCGTCCGGCGGCCGCAGCCGGCCCTTACTCCAGCAGCGCGTTGACCGCCTCGATTTCCGGCTCGGCCAGCTGGCCGGCGGCGGCTTTCAGGCGGAGCTGGGCGAGCAGCGTGTCATAGCGTGCCTTGGCGAGGTCACGGCGGGTGACGTAGAGCTGCTGCTGCGCGTTCAGCACGTCGATGTTGATGCGCACGCCGACCTCGTAGCCGAGCTTGTTGGCGTCGAGCGAGGACTGTGACGACACCTGCGCGGCACGCAGCGCGGCGGTCTGGGCGATGCCGTTGGCGACGCCCAGCCAGGCCTGGCGCGCCTGCTGCGCGGCGTTGCGCCGTGCGAAATCGACTTCGGCGCGCGCGCGGTCGAGCAGGTGGGCCGATTCACGCACGCGCGATTCCTGCCCCAGGCCCTGGAACAGCGGCACCGACACCTGCACGCCGACGGTGCCGGTCGTGCTCTCGTTGTTCAGCGGTGCACCGGCGAAGGTGATCACCGTCTTGTTCTGACCGTAGGTCGCGACCAGATCGACCGTCGGGTAGTGGCCAGCGCGCTGACGCTCGATTTCGCGGTTGGCGATTTCCTGGTTCGCCAGCTGCGCCAGCACCGTCAGGCTTTCGGTCTGCGCGCGATCGACCCATTCCTCCATGCGCGCCGGTTCGGGCAGCGTGAACGCGACTTCGCTGCGCAGGCCACGCAGCGCCTCCGGCGCGCGGCCGGTGATCACGGCCAGCGCATGCCGCTTCACCTCGATGTCGCTGCGCGCGGCGATTTCCTGCGCGGTGGCCAGGTCGTAGCGCGACTGCGCCTCGTGTACGTCGGTGATGGTGACGGTGCCGACCTCGAAGCTCTTGCGCGCCAGTTCGAGCTGCTCCGAGGCGGCCGTCTTCTGCGCGACGATGGAGGTGAGCACGTCCTGCGCGTACAGCAGATCGAAATAGGCCTGCGCCGCGCGCAGTAAAGTGTCCTGCCGTGCCTGCGCGAGCTGGGCGTCGGCGGCGGCGACCTGCAGCTTGCCCTGCTCGAACTGCACCCAGTTGGCCCAGCGGAACAGCGGCTGGGTCAGCTGGAAGCCGAAGTTGTGCGAGTTGTACTGCGTGCTGCGATCGACCGGCTTGCTGATCTCGACGTCGTTCCACTGCGTCGTGCCGTTCAGCGTCAGGCTGGGCAGCAGGCCGGCGCGCGCCTGCGGCAGCTTTTCCGAAGTCGCCTCGCGCTGCGCACGCGCCGACTGGAACTGGGCATCGTTGGCCAGCGCCGCTCGCGCAACAGCCAGCAGATCTTCAGCCGCCAGCGTGCTGGTCGATGCCAGCAGGCCGGCAATCAGTGCAGCCGTCCGCGAAAGGCGCATTGCTCAGTACCGTGCCATCGTGCTGTCGACCTGCAGCGCCCAGGCGTCTACGCCGCCGCTGAGGTTGAACACGTTCGAAAAACCGTTGCGTTCGAGGAAGATGGCGACCTGCATCGAACGGCCGCCGTGGTGGCAGACGCATACCAGCGGCCGCTCCGGGTCGAGCTCCTGCAGTTGCGCCGGCACCGTGTTCATCGGCATCAGCTGACTGCCCTCGATGCGGCAGATGGCCCACTCGTGCTTCTCGCGCACGTCCAGCAGCTGCGGTTTGGGACGGCTTTCGTCGGCCAGCCAGGCGGCGAGGTCGGTCACGCTCAGTTGCTGCATCGCGCCCGCCTCAGAATACGAAGCGCTGCGCGCCGCGCGCGTTGCGCAGCGTCGGCACCACGGTTTCGAACAGCACTTCCTGCGACTGCGTGCCGTCGGCGTTCAGCCTGACCAGCACGCAGTTCATCAGCGGCTCTTCGCCGATGAAGGCGATCAGGCGACCACCCGGACGCAGCTGGGCCACCAGCTCCTGCGGCAGCACCGGCAGGCCGCCGGACACCACGATCACGTCGTAGGGCGCGTGCGTGGCCCAGCCCTGGGCGGCATCGCCGACTTCGACGCGCACGTTCAGCGCGCCAGCGGCGGTCAGGTTCTCGCGGGCGCGCTCGGCCAGTGCCGGTTCGATCTCGACGGTCGTCACCTGACTTGCGCGGGCGCCGAGCAATGCGGCCATGTAACCCGAGCCGGTACCGATCTCGAGCACGGTGTCGGTGCTTTTCAGCTTCAGTTCCTGCAGCACCCGCGCCTCGATCTTCGGCTCCAGCATCGCTGCGCCGTGACCCAGCGGAATCGCGGTGTCGGCGAAGGCGAGCTGGCGCAGCGGCGCCGGGACGAAGGTTTCGCGCTTGACGACGAACAGCAGGTCGAGGATGTCCTGGTCCAGCACGTCCCACGGCCGGATCTGCTGTTCCACCATATTGAAGCGCGCCTGTTCGATATCCATTTTCCGGTCCCCTGAAAGAAGCGGCGATTGTACCGTGATGCAGTGCGTCAGAAACTTGAGCGAAGTCGGGTGCGTGCAGTGCGCGGGCGCATGCAGGCGATGTAGAGGGCGGGCATCACGAACAGCGTGAGCACGGTGGCGACACCGAGCCCCCAGACAATCGCGCCTGCCACCGGCCCCCACAGCAGCGAATAGCCGCCGATGCCGGCGGCCAGCGAGAACAGGCCGCCGACCGTCGTGCTGGTGGTGATGATGATGGGCACGACGCGGCGGCGGGCGGCGTAGATCGCCGCGTGCAGCACGCTCATGCCGGCAGCCAAACGCTCGTTGGCGGCGTCGATCAGCACGATGGCCGAATTGACGACGATGCCGGTCAGCGCGATCACGCCGTACAGCGTGTACAGCGACAGCGGCGAACCGCTGACCAGCAGCCCAACGGCGACGCCGGTGAAGGCCAGCGGCACGGTGGCCAGAATCATCAGCGGCTGCCAGTAACTGCGGAACTGCGCCGCGAGAATCAGGTAGATCAGCCCGACGCCGAGCAGGAACAGCACCTTCATCGCCTGCAGGCTTTCCTCGACGTCTTCCAGTTCGCCGGAGAAGTCGAGGTCGGTGCGCGGGAAACGCGTGCGCGCTTCTTCCCACGCCGTCTTCAGCGCGTCGGTCACCTGCAGCGCGTTCAGCTTGTCCTTGTCGAGGTCGGCCTCCACCGTGATCGTGCGGCGCAGGTTGTAGTGCTTGATCACGCCGGGGCCGCGCGTCGTGTCGGCGGCGACCAGCGCGCGCAAGGTGGTGGCCGCACCGCCGGGCAGGGCGATCGGCGCGTCGAGCACGCGCATCACGTCGTCATCCGGGTGGCCGGCAGCGGCGACGCGCACTTCGAGCTTGGCGCCCTGGTCGCGGGTGATGGCGACAATTTCGCCCTCCACCTGCAACCGCACCGCGCGCGCCACCTGGTCGGCGGTCAGGCCGGCGTCGCGCAGCGCGTCGCGGTCGAGCTGCAGCGCCAGCTGCGGGCGGCCCGGAATGTCGTCGTCGACGATGTCGCGCACGCCGTCCATGGCGCCGAGAATGCGTTTGACCTCGGCACTGGCGGCGCGCAGTTCGACCAGGTCGTCGCCACGCACGCGCACCTTGACCGGCTTCTGCACCGGCGGCCCGCCGGACAGCTGGGTGAAGCTCACGGTGCCGGCGCCGGGCAGCCCGACCACGGCTGCACGCATGCCATCGACGATGGCGCCGACCTCGCGCCCTTCGTCCGCGCGCGGCAGCAGCGCAACCACGACCTGGCCGTAGGCGTCGCCGAACAGCGCTTCGGCGTCGGTGAACTTGGCGCCGGCCAGCGCCGCCACGCGCCGCGCCTCGCCGTCCTGCAGATGGCGGCGCACCTCGCCCTCGATCTGCTGCACCCGCGCCAGCGTCGCCGACAGCGGGCTGCCGGCCGGCATGTCGATGTTCACGTAGAAGATGCGCATCGGGTCGAAGGCGAAGAACTGCACGCGCACCAGACCTGTCGCCATAGCACCGACCGCGCCGGCGACCAGCGACAGCACGATCACGCACAGCACGATCCAGTGGCGTACCGCGAACGCCAGCACCTTGGCGTAGCGATGGCGCAGCACGCGGGTGAAGCGGGTACGCGCGGCCTGCAGCCGCGACGGCCGCTCGACCGTGCGGCCCATCGACAGCACGTGAGCGGGCAGCATCCAGTACGCCTCGATCAGGCTGATCGCCAGCGCCAGCGTGACGACGAAGGGGATGACGAACATGAACTTGCCGACGATGCCCGGCAGCAGCATCAGCGGCAGGAAGGCCGCCATCGTCGTCGCCACCGAAGCAAGCACCGGCGCCCAGACCTCCTGCACGCCACCGACGACGGCGTCCAGCGTGGCCGCACCGCGCTGCAGCCGGTAATAGATGGCCTCGACGATGACCACCGCGTCGTCGACCAGCATGCCGAGCGCGATCACCACACCCAGCAGCACCGATATGTTCAGCGTGAATCCGGTCGCCTGCAGGATGGCAAAGGTGCCGGCCAGCGAGAACGGGATGCCGAGGCCGACCAGCAGCGCGATGCGCGAGCCGAGGAAGATCCAGCACAGCAGGATGACCATGATCAGACCGACCAGCGCATTCGATTCCATGATGGCGATCGCCTCGCGCGTCGGCACCGTCTGGTCGTCCATCAGTTCGAGCTTGAGCCCCTGCGCCGCCAGCACCGCGTTCTTGCGCTCGACGTATTCATTGACGCGCTCGATCAGCGCCAGCGTGTTCACGCCCGGCTTCTTGGCCAGCGAGAACAGCACGCCGGGCTGACCGTCGGACGACACCTGCTGCGTCGGCCGCGCGCGGGCGCGCACCACGGTCGCCACCTCGTCCAGCTTCACCATGCTGCCAGGGCGCGCTCGCGGCGCGACGCCGACGTCGGCCAGCCAGCCGGGATCGGCATCCTGACCGACTACGCGCACCAGCCACTCCTGCTCGCCGGCGCGCTGCCGGCCGGCGAACACGTCGCGAAACCAGGCGCCGACGCCGTCGGCGATGTCGGTCGGCAGCAGACCGCGCGCCTGTGCCGCCTGCGCCGAGTACTCGACGCGCAGTTCCGGGTCGTGCAGGCCGAGCGAGAACACACGATCGACGCCCTTCATCCGCTCCAGATCGGTCTTCATTTCACGGCCGAGCGCGCGCAGTACCTCGTCGTCGGCACGGCCGGTGAGCAGGATCTGCGCGGTCGGAAAGCCGTTCGAACTGGTGATCTCGATGATCTGCGCTTCCTTCGCCTCGACCGGCAGTTCGGCGCGCGCCTTGTTCTGGATCTCGCGCCGCAGGTCGTTCACCCGCTTGTCGAAGGTGCTGACCGGCACTTCGTCGAAGCGCACCAGGATGCCGGCCAGACCGTCGCGCGCGGCCGACGAGATGAAGCGGATGTCGGATACGTTCTGGATCGCGTCCTCCAGCGGCTGCAGCACCCGCTTCTCGACGTCCTCGGGCGAGGCGCCGGGCAGCGCCACGGTGATCTGCACCCAGTTGAAGTTGATTTCCGGGTCCTGTTCGCGCGGCAGACCGAGATAGGCCATCAGGCCGAGCAGCAGCACCACCATGAAGGTGATGTTGGCGAGCGGATGATTGCTGATGAAGCGCGAATAGAACTGCATGCGGCCCTTCATTTCAGCGACTGTCCGTCGACCAGGCTGTTGCGGCCGTCGACCGCGATGCGCGTGTCGGCCGGCAGATCGGTCCGCGCCGGACGGCCCTCCTGCGCGCCGTCCAGCGGCACGAAGCGGGCGCTGCCTTCGCGCACGACGAACACGCCGAGTGCCGCACCGCGTCGCACCAGCAGTTCGCCCGGCACATGCAGTGCCGGGTCCTGCCACACCAGCCGCCCCTCGGCACCCGAGGGCGCACGCTCTCCGGTGAAGACGGCACGCACCTCGTGCGTACGGGTGGCGTCATCGATCGCCGGCGAGACGCGGGCGATGCGCAGCGGCTGGCGGCCGGCGGGCGATACGAATGCGAGTTCGCGGGCGGCGCGCAGCGCATCGAGATCGCGCGGCGCCACACGCGCCGACACTTCCACCTTCCGTGCGTCATCCAGCGTCATCAGCAGCGTGCCGACGCCGGCCAGCGAACCAGCCGAAGCATCGCGCGTGCGCACTACCGCGTCATAGGGCGCGCGCAGCACGCATTTGTCGACATTGCGCCGCGCGAGATCGACCGCGTTGGCGGCGACGGCCACATCGGCGCGGACCACCTCGACTTCGGTCTCGCGCTGCGTCAGTGCCTCCGGCGAAACGAAGTTCTGGTCACGCAGGGCACGCGTGCGACGCAACTGCGCGTCGGCCTGCGCCAGCCGCGCCTGCGCCGCCTGCAGCTGCGCCTGCGCACGCTCCAGCGCGAGCTGGTAGTCGCGCGCATCGAGGCGAACCAGCACCTGACCCTTCTTCACGTGCTCACCCGGTTCGGCGTGCGTGGACGCGACGCGCGCGCTCAGTTCGGCGGCGAGCTGGGTGCGGTTGAGCGCCACCGCCTGCGCCGGTGCATCGCGCTGCGGATAGGTGGCGATTTCGGACAGCGGCTTGAAGCCGACGGCCGGCGGCGTCTGCGCCGCCGACGGCAGGACCGGCAGCAGCGCGGCGAAGCAGAACGCGAACAGCTTGATCATGGGAGCAGGGCCTGAATGGAAAATTCGATGCGGAAACGGATGTCTTCGGCTTCGGAAGCGCCGCAACAGGCATCGGCAATCGAACCGAAGGAATGTTTCATCAGCACGTACAGCAGCAGCGGCGCCATCACCGCATCGACGGTGCGCGCGTCGCCGGGCGAGCGGAACTCGCCACGCGCGTGGCCGTAGTCGATCGCCCGCGCGACCAGCGCGCAGCCGCGCTGCATCACTTCGCGGTGGTACAGCTCGGCGATATCGGGAAAGTTGCGCGCCTCGGCAACCATCAGCTTGGGCAGGCCACCGAGCGGCGTCTCGCCGATCAGCTGCCACCAGCCGGCCAGCAGCTGGCGCATCAGCTCGGGGCCGCCACCGGTCCAGCCGGCGACCAGCGCCTCGCCCTCGGCCAGCGCCGGCACCAGGCCTTCGCGCACGACCGCGGCAAACAGCGCTTGCTTGGAATCGAAGTAGAGGTAGAGCGTGCCCTTGGACACGCCGGCCGCGTGCGCCACGTCCTCCAGCCGGGTGGCGGCGTAGCCGTGCTCGACGAAGAGGTCGAGCGCGCAGCGTATCAGCGCCGCCGGATCGACCAGCGCGGGTCGCCCGCGGCGAGCTGCGACGCTCATCGTGTGCGCACCCGGAAAGTGGCGGAAAGGCGTGTTGTCACGGCGTACAGGACATCCGGTTTTTAATGACCGAATGTTCAGTTAATAACTTTCCGTCGTCAAGGTGCAACATCGGCGTCGTCGACGCGTCGACCACTGTTGTTGCATGGCATCATGCGCGCCCTTGCCCGCCCACCCGGCGAGCTGGACTCAAGCCATGCGCAGGTCACCCTCCGACCGCACGGCAGGAAAGGATCCAACGATGGACACCCCGAACACCGCGGCGCTGCGCCGCACACCGTTTCATCCGCTGCACCTGGCGGCGGGCGCGAAGATGGTCGCCTTCGCCGGCTGGGACATGCCCATCCAGTACGCCCCGGGCATCCTGCAGGAACACCTCCACACGCGCGCCCACGCCGGCCTGTTCGACGTGTCCCACATGGGGCAGATCGAGGTCAGCGGCCCCGGCGCCTGCGCCTGGCTGGAATCGCTCACCACCGCCGACCTCGTCGCGCTGCCCGACGGCCGCCAGACCTATTCGCTGCTGCCCAACACCGCCGGCGGTCTGATCGATGACCTGATGATCCAGCGCATGGGCGACACCTTCCACGTGGTCTGCAACGCGTCGCGCCTCGATGACGTGATCGCTCATTTCGATGCTCACGCGCCGGGCAACGACTGCACCTGGCGCCTGCGCGACGACCGCGTGCTGCTCGCGCTGCAGGGCCCTGACGCCGAAGCGGTACTGCAGCCCTACGGCGACCTGACCGGCATGCGCTTCCTCGACGTGCGCGAATTCAACGACGGCGCGCGGGTCAGCCGTAGCGGCTACACCGGCGAGGACGGCTTCGAGATTTCGCTTCCGGCCGAAACCGGTCCCGTCTTCGCCGAACGCCTGCTCGAACATCCGCACGTGCGCTGGATCGGCCTCGGCGCGCGCGACACGCTGCGGCTGGAAGCCGGCATGTGCCTGTACGGCAACGACATTGATGCGACGACGACGCCGGTATCGGCGGCCATAGGCTGGGCGGTCGCGCCGGCGCGGCGGGCCGGCGGCGTGCGCGCCGGCGGCTTCCCGGGCGCGGCGGTCATCCTCGGCGAGTTCGCCGCGCCGCCGGCGCGGGTGCGCGTCGGTCTGCTGCCGGAAGGCCGCGCGCCGCAGCGCGCAGGCGCCGTGGTGGTCGACGCCGACGGCCGCCAGATCGGTGTCATCAGCAGTGGCAACCACAGCCCGACGCTGGGCCGCCCGATCGCGATGGCCTATATCGAGCGCGCCGCCAAGCTGGCCGGCACGCCGCTGTTCATCGAATCGCGCGGGCAGAAGGTGCCGGCCGCAGTCGCACCCATGCCCTTCGTGCCGAACCGCTACAGGCGCTGAATCCCGACTGCACACAGCGACGCTTCTTTTTTCTGCTGAACCTCGACTCCGGTCAGACGTCGACATGACGCGAGACCGGTACCTTCACCAAAGGACCGCCAGAAGCGGCCCGGAAAGGACTGTTGAACCATGGACAAGCGTCCCTCCCTCGAAGCGCTGGAAGACCGCGGCGACTTCATCCGCCGTCACATCGGACCCGACGAACGCGACCTCGCCGTCATGCTGGCCGCGCTCGACGTCGCCAGTCTGGATGAACTGATCGCCCAGACCATACCCGCCGACATCCAGCTCGACGCGCCGCTTAACCTGCCGGCGCCGCGCTCCGAGCGCGTGGTCGACGACGCGTTGCGCCGCATGTTCGCGCGCAACGAACTGCACACCAGCCTGATCGGCATGGGCTACTACGACACCATTACGCCCAATGTCATCAAGCGCAACGTGCTCGAGAACCCGGGCTGGTACACCGCCTACACGCCCTACCAGGCGGAGATTTCGCAGGGACGACTGGAAGCGCTGCTGAATTTCCAGCAGATGGTGATCGACCTGACCGGTCTGCCGGTGGCCAACGCCTCGCTGCTCGACGAAGCCACCGCCGCCGCCGAGGCGATGACGATGGCGCACCGCATTTCCAAGGTGAAGTCGCCGCGCTTCATCGTCGACGCCGACACCCACCCGCAGACGCTGGCGGTGGTGCGTACGCGCGCCGAGCCGCTGGGCATCGAGGTGGTGCAATGCGATCCGTGGGCCGGCATCGACGGCGAGTACTTCGGCGTGCTGCTGAGCTATCCGGGTTCCAGCGGCCGCCTGCGTGACCCGTCGCCGGTGCTGGCCGCGGCGCGTGCTGCCGGCGCACTGTCGGCGGTCGCGGCCGATCCGCTGGCGCTGGTGCTGCTGAAGGAACCGGGCGCCGAAGGCATGGGCGCCGACATTGTGTTCGGCAGCGCCCAGCGCTTCGGCGTACCGATGGGTTACGGCGGCCCGCACGCCGCCTTCTTCGCCTGCCGCGACGAACACAAGCGGCAGATGCCGGGCCGCATCATCGGCGTATCGACCGACGCCAACGGCCGGCCCGCGCTGCGCATGGCGCTGCAGACGCGCGAACAGCACATCCGCCGCGAGAAGGCGAACAGCAATATCTGCACGGCGCAGGTACTGCTCGCGGTCATCGCGTCGTTCTACGCGGTCTATCACGGCCCCAAGGGCCTGCGCACGATTGCCGAGCGGGTGCACCGGATGGCCGTGCTGTTTGCGCAGGGCCTGCGCGAGCTGGGCTTCGACGTCGTGCATGAGCGCTACTTCGACACCGTGCAGGTGCGCGTGCCGGGCATCGCCCGCCGCATCGCCGCGCGGGCGCGCGAAGCCGGCTTCAACCTGCACGTGATCGACGCCGACCACCTGTCGGCGGCCTTCGACGAAACCTCTCGCCGCAGCGAACTGAAGCGCCTGCTCGCCACCTTCGCCACGCGCGCCGACAGCGTGCTCGACCTGGCGGAGATGGACGGCCGCGTCGCCGACTGCATCCCGGCGGAGCTGCGCCGCGAATCGGCCATCCTGACGCACCCGGTATTCCAGCGCTATCACTCGGAAACCGAAATGATGCGCTACATGCGCCGGCTGGCCGCGCGCGACATCGCGCTCGACCGGGCGATGATTCCGCTCGGCTCGTGCACGATGAAGTTGAATTCCACCACCGAAATGACGCCAGTCACCTACCGGCTGTTCGCCGCGCTCCACCCCTTCGTGCCGCTGGAGCAGGCGCAGGGCTACCAGCAGCTGTTCGAGGAACTGGAAGAGCGGCTGTGCGAGATCACCGGCTTCGCCGCGATGTCCTTCCAGCCGAATGCCGGCTCGCAGGGCGAATACGCCGGCCTGCTGGTGATACGCAAGTACCACCAGACGCGCGGACAGGGCCACCGCAACGTATGCCTGATCCCCGCTTCTGCGCACGGCACCAACCCGGCCAGCGCGGTACTGGCCGGCATGGAGGTCGTCGTCGTTGCCTGCGATACGCTGGGCAATGTCGACTTCGCCGACCTGAAGGCCAAGGCGGAACAGCACGCCGAGCGGCTGGCCGCGCTGATGATGACCTACCCGTCCACGCACGGCGTGTTCGAGGAGGGCGTGCGCGACATCTGCGCACTGATCCACGCGCACGGCGGCCAGGTCTACATGGATGGCGCCAACATGAACGCCATGGTGGGCCTGGTGCGACCGGGCGACATCGGCTTCGACGTGTGCCACCTGAACCTGCACAAGACCTTCTGCATTCCGCACGGCGGTGGCGGCCCGGGCATGGGTCCGATCGGCGTGGCGCCTCACCTCGCGCCCTTCCTGCCGGATCACCCGGTGGTGCAGGGCGTGAACCCGGTGGCCGGTCCGGCCGGCACCATAGGCGCGGTGTCCGCCGCGCCGTGGGGCTCGGCCAGCATCCTGCCCATCGTCTGGGCCTATATCGCACTGATGGGCGCGGCCGGCCTGAAGCGCGCGACCCAGGTGGCGATACTGAACGCCAACTACATCGCGCAGAAGCTGGCGCCGCACTACCCGGTGCTCTATACCGGCAAGCATGGCCGCGTCGCGCACGAGTGCATCGTCGATCTGCGTCCGCTGAAGGAAACGAGCGGCATCACCGTCGAGGACGTGGCCAAGCGGCTGATGGACTACGGCTTCCACGCACCCACCGTGTCCTTCCCGGTGCCGGGCACGCTGATGATAGAACCGACCGAGAGCGAGAACCGCGCCGAGATCGACCGCTTCTGCGACGCGATGATCCAGATTCGCGCCGAGATTGCCGACATCGAAGCCGGCCGCGCCGACCGCGAGGACAACCTGCTCAAGCACGCGCCGCACACGCACGAACTGCTGATCGCCGATGAGTGGACACGGCCCTACAGCCGTCGTGCTGCGTTCTTCCCGACCGAATCGGTGGATCGCGACAAGTACTGGCCGCCGGTCGCGCGCGTCGACAACGTCGCCGGCGACCGCAACCTGGTGTGTACCTGCCCGCCGCTGTCGGAGTACCGCTAGGCCTCGCCCGCGACGAGGCCGTCGATCGGGTGCCCCCTGCCTGCAGGGCGGCACCCGATTGCAAAACTGTGTCATGTCATCGCGGCGTAACCTTGCCGAAACATCCTGTTGTTGTGATTGCGCGTCCGCAAGGCGCGTTTCGCCCAACAACAACAGGAGTTCGTCATGGTCAGAAAAATCACCGCCGCGGCCATTGCCGCGCTGTTCGTTCCGGTCGTCCAGGCAGCCGATGCCGTCAGCTGGGAAAAGCTGTGGACCTTCACCCACGGCGCCGGTACCAGCGTCGCCGGGCAGACCTCGGAAATCGTCGCCTTCGACAGCCTGAACAACGAACTGTGGGTGGCGGGCCTGAAGGGCATCGACATCCTGAGCGCATCGACCGGCAGCTTCGTGCAGCACATCGACACCACGGCCTGGGGTGAGCTGAACAGCGTCGCCGTCCGCAACGGCGTGGCCGCCTTCGCCATCGCGGCACCGGTCAAGACCGCCGCCGGCACCGTGCTCACCTTCGACACGACCAGCCGCAGCATGCTGAACAGCTACTCGGTGGGCGCCTTGCCGGACATGGTCACCTTCACGCCGGACGGTCGCATCATGACCGCCAACGAAGGCGAACCGCTGGCGCTGACCGCCTCCACCACGCAGGAGGCACGCGGCTCGATCAGCATCATCGACACTACCCGCGATACGGTCACGACGCTGGGCTTCAGCGCCTACGACAGCAGCAGCGGTCTGGGCCGCATCGTCACGCCGGGCAGCAAGCCCTCGCTCGACTGGGAACCCGAGTACATCGCGGTGGCGAAGGACGGCAAGAGCGCCATGGTGACGCTGCAGGAAGCGAACGCGGTGGCGATGATCGATCTGACGACGAACTCGATCACCAGCGTGAAGTCGCTCGGCCTGAAGGACTTCAGCCTGCCGCAGAACGCGATCGACACCTCGGACCGCGACGGCCCGGGCAATACGGCGCTGACCGGCAATTACCGCACGGTGCCGGTCAAGGGCATGTACATGCCGGATGCCATCGCCGCCTACAGCAGCGGCGGCAAGACCTACTACGTCACCGCCAACGAGGGCGACTCGCGCAACCTCGACGACGCGATCCCCGGCGCCTTCAACGAGGAGATCCGCGTCGGTTCCGGCAGCTACGTGCTCGATCCGACCGTGTTTCCGAACGCGGCCGACCTGAAGAAGAACGCCAACCTGGGCCGCCTGACGGTGACGACCTCTGGCGGCGACCTCGACGGCGACGGCGACTACGACGAAATCCACACCTTCGGCGGCCGCTCCTTCTCCATCCTGGACGAGAACGGCAACATGGTGTTCGACAGCGGCAACCAGCTCGAAGCGCTTTTGCTGGCGCAGTTCCCGGCGCTGATCGACGACGGTCGCAGCGACAACAAGGGCGTCGAGCCGGAAGGCGTGACGCTGCTCGAAGTAGGCGACCGCACGCTGGCCTTCATCGGCTTCGAACGTTCGCTGCAGAGCGTGATCGCGATCTACGACGTGACCGACCCGACCGCCGCCACCTTCCTCGACTTCATCGTCGACGCCGACTCGCTGTCGCCGGAAGGCCTGAGCGCCTTCGAATACGACGGCAAGCTCTTCCTCGCAGTGGCCAACGAAGTGTCCGGCACGACCTCGATGTTCTCGATCAGCGCGGTACCGGAACCGGAAACCTACGCCATGCTGCTGGCCGGCCTCGGCATGATCGGCCTGGCCGCGAAGCGTCGCATGCGCTGATCGCCCGGCGCCCCGTGTCGCAGCCTCGGCCGCGACTCGGGGCGCGGCAATCTGCCGGCTTCGATGCAGGCTGCTGTCGGGGTCAAGACCCCGCCCAGAGAACCCCGGCCCCGGCCGCGGATTGGGCGCGATCCCTGTGGGAGCGGCCTTGGCCGCGATACGGCCACTGCGGTCCGCCAGCTTCGATACCGGCGGCTGCCGGGATCATAAACCACCACCCAAAGAACCCTTACCTGGGGCTCGGGCCGCGGGTCTGGCGCACTTTCCGGATGGGAGCAGCCTCGGCCGCGACGCGAGCGCCGTGATCGGGTGACCGGCTTGACCTTGCTCAAGCCGGCACCCGGTACGGCCGGCTATGGTGTCGCCCACACTACGCCGGTCCGTACACCATGATGCTTTCCCCTTCCGAAGTCTCCGCCGTCACGTCGGCGGTCAGTCCGCATGCCGAGCAGTTCGCGCGCAGCGGCCTGCAGCCGCTGAAACTGGGCGGACGCACGCTGCTGCCCATCGTGCAGGGCGGCATGGGTGTCGGCGTGTCGGCACACCGGCTGGCCGGCACCGTGGCACAGCAGGGGGGTGTCGGCACCATTTCGTCGGTGGACCTGCGCCGTCATCACCCGGACCTGATGGAACGCACGCGCGGCCTGCGCGGCGACGAGGCCAAACAGCAGATCAACGCCGCCAACGTCGAAGCCCTGCAGCGCGAGATCGCGGCAGCGAAGGAAATTTCTGGCGGTCGCGGCATGCTGGCGGTGAACGTGATGCGTGCCGTCAGCGCCTACGCCGAACACGTGAAGACCGCGCTGCAGGCCGGCATTGACGCCATCGTCGTCGGCGCCGGTCTGCCGCTGGATCTGCCCGAGCTGGCGCGCGAACACCCGAAGGCGGCGCTCATCCCCATCCTGTCCGACGCCCGCGGCGTGCAGCTCATCGTGCGCAAGTGGGAACGCAAGCAACGCGCGCCTGACGCCGTGGTGCTCGAACATCCGGGCTGGGCGGCCGGCCACCTCGGCGCGGCCAAGGTCGAAGACACCAGCGACCCGCGCTTCGATTTCGAACGCGTGGTGCCGGAAACGCTGGAAGTGCTGCACAAGGCCGGCCTCGACGGGCAGGTGCCGGTCATCGTCGCCGGCGGTCTGCGCACGCACGAAGACATCCGCCGCATGCAGGCGCTCGGCGCCTCGGCGGTGCAGTTCGGCACTTCGTTCGCGGTGACCGAGGAATGTGACGCCGACGACGCCTTCAAGCACGTGCTGGCCGAGGCGCGCGACGAGGATCTGGTCGAATTCACCAGCGTGGCCGGCCTGCCGGCGCGCGCGGTCCGCACGCCCTGGCTGCAGAAATACCTGTCGCTGATCGACCGAACGCAGGCGGTGGCGCACGCCAAGTCGCGCTGCGCCAAGAGTTTCGACTGCCTCGCCCAGTGCGGGCTGCGCGACGGCCTGATCGGCTGGGGCCAGTTCTGCATTGACCACCAGCTGGCCGCCGCGCTGAAGGGTGACCTGAAGACCGGCCTCTTCTTCCGCGGCCGCGGCGCCCTGCCCTTCGGCAACCAGATCCGCAGCGTGCGCGCGCTGTTCGACTACCTGCTCACGCCCGTGGCCGCGTAAGCCAGGCGTGGATCGCCATGCCGGCGATCATTGCCAGCACGAACACCACGGCCGGCGCCGAACCCGTACCCAGCGACACCAGCGCCGGGCCCGGGCAGTAGCCGGCCAGCCCCCATCCGACACCGAAGGTCAGACTGCCCAGCAGCAGCGGCGCGTCGATCTGCGTGGCGCTGGGCAGCGCCAGCGCGCAACCCGCCCAGGCGGTGCTGCGCTTTCTGGCCATCGTGAAGGCGGGCAATGCGGCGCCGATGGCCCCGGCCATGACCAGCGCCAGCGACGGATCCCAGCTGCCGGCCAGATCGAGAAAGCCGATCACCTTGGTCGGGTTGGCCATGCCGGACAGCAGCAGGCCGATGCCGAACAACAGCCCGGCGACGAGTGCGATCAGCGCTTGCATGTTCAGGCTCCCAGCAGGTGACGGACGACGTAGACAGTGGCGAAACCGGCGCCCATGAAAGCCAGCGTGGCCACCAGCGAGCGCGGCGACAGGCGCGACAGGCCGCACACACCGTGGCCGCTGGTGCAGCCCGAGCCGTAGCGCGTGCCGATGCCGACCAGCAGACCGGCGACGACCAGCAGTCCTCCGCCGGCCACCGGCTGCGCCTCTGGCAGCGCGGCAAACAGCCGCCACAGCAGGGGCGCGGACAGCAATCCACCGAGGAAGGCCAGACGCCAGGTCGTGTCCGGGCCGCCCCGCTTGAGCAGACCGCCGACGATGCCGCTGATGCCGGCCACCCGCCCGCTGCCCAGTATCAGCAAGGCGGCCGACAGGCCGATCAGCACGCCGCCGGCCAGTGAACTCCAGGGCGTGAAGGCGTCCCAGGCGATGTTCATCGTGTGTCTCCGTCAGGGTGGGCGCAGAAGCGCGCGTGCAGGGTCTGCATGAGCGCCAGCGCGTCGTCGCTGGCGATGCGGTAGTGGATGTACTTGCCGTCGCGCCGCGTATCGACCAGACCTTCGCGCCGCAGCACACCGAGCTGCTGCGACAGCGTCGGCTGAACGATGCCCAGCGCCTGCTCCAGCTCGCCCACCGTGTGTTCGCGTTCGGCCAGCCGGCACAGCAGCACCAGCCGGTCTTCGTGCGCCAGCACGCGCAGCAGCGCGCAGGCGCGCGAAGCGGAGCTGCGCAGATCGTCGAGCGTTGGTGTATCCATGGCTAACAATATATCTGTTGATATATTGTTTTTCAATAGAGTGTCGGGCTCGGTCCTGCGTCGGTACTCAGCCGCCGGGCAGGTTGCGCTCGATCTGCTCGCGCAGCCGGTCCTCCTGCGCGCGCAGTTCGGGCGTCATCGCGTCGCCGAAGTCGTCGGCTTCGAAAATCTGCCGGATCTCGATTTCCGACTCGCCCGGCATCGGGTTGGGACAGCGCTTCACCCAGTCGATGGCCTCCTGCAGCGATGCGCACCGCCAGATCCAGAAGCCGGCGATCAGCTCCTTGGTCTCCGCGAAGGGGCCATCGATGACGGTTCTTGCCGCTCCCGAGAAGCGCACGCGCGCCCCGCGCGAACTCGGGTGCAGCCCTTCGCCGCCCAGCATGACGCCGGCCTTTACCAGTTCCTCGTTGAAGCGCCCCATCTCGGTCAGCAGCGCCTCGTCCGGCATCACGCCCGCCTCGCTGTTCGCGTCGGCCTTGATCAGCACCATGAATCGCATGTCGGTCTCTCCTTCAAGTGAGTGAGGGGTGTGTGCGGACGACGAAGCAGACGCGCAGGAATCGACAACGCCGGTGCATCCGGTGAACGACTTATTGCCGGTGTCGGCCCGCGCGCCGAGCATCCGCTCATTCCTCACTTCCCCGGGCGCCGCCATGATCACGCTCCGTCAGCTCTACCGTTACCCCGTAAAGGGCCTTTCCGCAGAACCGCTCGCCCGCGTCGAGCTGCGCGTTGGCGAAGGCATGCCGCTGGACCGCCTG
This sequence comes from Methyloversatilis sp. NSM2, assembly GCF_038066675.1. Lineage (NCBI taxonomy): Bacteria > Pseudomonadati > Pseudomonadota > Betaproteobacteria > Nitrosomonadales > Sterolibacteriaceae > Methyloversatilis > Methyloversatilis sp. NSM2. Next base: position 227,600 of record NZ_JBBUKV010000013.1, on the reverse strand, counting down.
TACGCACTCACCAACGGCAGCTGGGACTTCGATGCTGGCAGCTACCAGCCACGCCCGAAGACTGACTTCATCGCACTGATGGACCACCCGGCACTGGCCGCGCTGACCACCCATCTCGACGACGACGCGCGCTGCCTCACCATGCGCACGCCGGACGGTCGCTCGCTGCAGGTCGACCTCGACGACAGCGCCGCCTGCGCCCGCTTCGCCGATTTCGTCGCCCGCCACCTCGGCGCCCGCTTCGAAGGCCCGCCCACACTCGTCGCCGGCGAGGGCTTCCGCTTCACCGACGTGAGCGTGCTGTCGCACGGCATGATGAACGCGGTGTCGCTGATCAACCTCGCCACGGTGCGCCGCATCGGCGAGGAATGGGGCGTGGACATCGATCCCATGCGCTTTCGCGCCAACCTCTACATCGACGGCGCGGAGCCGTGGGCGGAAGCAGGCTGGCTGGATCGCGAGCTGACCATCGGCAGCGTGCGCCTGAAGGCCGTCATGCGCACCCCGCGCTGCGCCGCCACCGGCGTGAATCCGCTCACCGCGGTGCGCGACATGACCATTCCGGCGACCATGATGGAGCGCTACGGGCACCGCGACCTCGGCATCTATCTGGAGGTGGTGGCAGGCGGAACGATAGGTCCGGGCGCAGAGGTGGAAGTGCTCTAGCCGGTCCGGCGCGTAGGACTCTGCCGACAGCCGCCGGACCGTCCCGCCGCCTACCATCCACCCATCCCAAAGGGGAGTAGCTCCATCCGCCGTGTCGTCATTACGGTCCGCCCGACTTCGAGGCGGGCCCGGCACGCCGGGCGGACGTTCGCGCGATGCGATCGTCCGCGAGCAAGACCTTTGCCGCGATGGCAAAGGTCGTTCCGTTTCGCCGGACCGTCCGCGCCAGCGCGTGGATGGCGCGTCGCACTCGCGGCGCAGGGCGAAACGACACAGGAACTCCCTTTTCATGGAAACAATCGGCACCTGGTGGATGTGGGCGGGCTTTTTCGGCATCGTCCTGGTCATGCTGGCGATCGACCTCTTCGTGGTCGGCGGCGGCAAGCGGCATCGCGTGAGCGTGAAGGAAGCGGCCGTCTGGTCGGGCATCTGGGTCATCGTATCGATGACCTTCGCCGGCCTGCTGTGGGCCTATCTGGCAGGCACTGCCGGGCGCGAGATAGCCGACGAGAAAGCGCTGGAGTACGTCACCGGCTATCTGATAGAGAAATCCCTGGCCATCGACAACGTGTTCGTATGGCTGATGCTGTTCAGCTTCTTCCACATCCCGCTGGAGCTGCAGAAGCGCGTGCTGGTTTACGGCGTTCTCGGCGCGATCGTCATGCGTACCGGCATGATCTTCGCCGGGGTCTGGCTGATCAACCAGTTCCACTGGCTGCTCTATGTGTTCGGTGCCTTCCTGCTGGTCACCGGCGTGAAGATGTGGTTCATGGCCGAACACTCGCCGGATCTGGAACGGAATCCGGTGATCCGCTGGATACGCGGTCACATGAAGGTGACCGACCAGCTGCACGGCGAGCGCTTCTTCGTCATGAAGGAGGACGGCGGCCGCCTGGTGCGCTACGTCACGCCGCTGTTCCTCGTGCTGGTGCTGGTCGAGCTGACCGACCTCATCTTCGCGGTGGACTCGATTCCGGCGATATTCGCCATCACCACCGACCCCTTCATCGTGCTCACGTCCAATGTGTTCGCCATCCTCGGCCTGCGCTCGATGTACTTCCTGCTGGCCGACATGGCCGACCGGTTCTCGCTGCTGAAGTACGGCCTGGCGCTGGTGCTGGTGTTCGTCGGCACGAAGATGCTGCTGATCGACCTGGTGAAGATCCCGGTCCTGCTGTCGCTCGGCGTGGTGGCGGTCATCATCGGCGGCTCGGTGGTGCTGTCGCTGAAGCGCTCCGCGCGCGCACAGGATGCGCGGCCGGCGGGACGCTGACGGCGGGCCCCGGCATCCCCGGGGCTTGCGTGCGATCAAGGCGGCGGCGACGATTGCAGGCATGCTTGCGTTATCTGCCCTGCCTGCGGAGCTCCGAACGCGATGACCGACTCCCCTGACGCACGCCTGCGCAACGCGCTGTCGACGCAGCGCGCCCTTGCCTTGCTGGACGACAGCGCCCGCGACGCACTCGCCGCCAGCGCCCGCGTGATCGCGCTCGACGGCGAGGCGGCGGTCGATGCCGACGCGCTCTACCTGCTGCTCGACGGCCACATCGACCTGATCGACGCCGACCACGGCGGCCGCGTCGCGCTCGCGCCGGGCGAACTGTTCGGTTACGGCACCGCCGCCCGCGTGCCCGAGCCATGGACGGTGCGCGCCGATCGCGGCGCCACGGTCGCCCGCTTCGCCGCCAACGACATCGACGCCGCCTGCGCCGCCCTCCCGGCGCTGCGCGCCTTCATCGTGCCGGGCGCCGCAGTCGTGACCACGCGCAGCACCGACCCGCACCTGAACCTGATGACCACGCCAGTGCGGGCCCTGGTCAAGCGCACACCGATCACGCTGGCGCCGGACACCACCATACGCTCGGCGGCGCAGCTGATGCGCGAACAGCGCGTGTCCTCGGTGCTCATCGTCGACGAAGCCGGCCATCTGTACGGTCTGGTGACCGACCGCGACCTGCGCAACCGCGCCGTCGCCCAGGGGCTGGACATCGACCGTCCGGTGATCGACATCGCCACCGTCGCACCGATGACGATGGACGTGCGCAAGCCCGCCTTCGACGCGCTGCTGCTGATGGCGCGCCACAACATCCACCATGTGCCGGTGATGGACGGCGATCGCGTCGCCGGCATGATCACCGCCACCGACCTGACCGAGCAGCACAGCACTTCTGCCGTCTATCTGGCTGGCGACATCTACAAGCAGACCACGGTCGAGGGCCTGGCCGCCGCCGCCTCGCGCGTGCGCCAGCTGCAGCAGAATCTGGCCGCCGCCGGTGCCACCGCCTACAGCACCGGCCACATCATCACCGCGGTGACCGACGCCATCACCTGCCGGCTGGTGCAGCTGGCCGAAGCGAAGTTCGGCCCCGCGCCGGTGGACTACGTGTGGGTGGCCGCCGGCTCGCAGGCGCGTAGCGAACAGACGGCCAAGTCGGACCAGGACAACTGTCTGGTGATCGACGACAGCTACGACGTGGCGCTGCATGGTGACTACTTCAAGGCCTTCGCCACCTGGGTGTGTGACGGTCTGGACGCTTGCGGCTACATCCACTGCCCGGGCGAAATGATGGCGATGACCGACCAGTGGCGGCAGCCCAAGGCACGCTGGATGCAGTACTTCCGCAAATGGGTGGACCAGCCAGAGCCAAAGGCGCTCATGCTCACCTGCGTGTTCTTCGATCTGCGCGCCATCTACGGCAAGACCGCACTGCTCGAAGAACTGCGCCGCGACGTGCTCGCACACACGCGCGACAATCGCATCTTCCTCGCCTACATGGTGGGCAATGCGCTGAGCCATACGCCGCCGCTGGGCCTGTTCCGCAGCCTGTCGACGATACGCAGCGGCGACAACAAGGGCACGCTGGACCTCAAGCACAACGGCATCGTGCCGGTGGTCGACCTGGCGCGCGTCTACGCACTGGCCGGCGGCCACGACGCGGTCAACACGCACGATCGGCTGGCCGTCGCCGCCGCCAGCGGCGAAATCAGCGAACAGGCCGCGCGTGACCTGCGCGACGCGCTGGAATTCATCGCCACGCTGCGCATCCAGCATCAGGCCCGCCAACTCGCCGCCGGCCTGAACGCCGACAACTTCCTGCGCCCGGACGAACTGTCGAATTTCGAACGCAGCCAGCTCAAGGACGCCTTCAGCGTCGTGCAGTCGCTGCAGAACGTGCTTGGGCAGCGCTATCAGGCGGGGCGATTTTGAGCGTTACACGAGGTTCGGTCCGCCGGGCGGCAAAGGATCAGCCGCGGCGCGTCCCACTGCGAACAACGTTCATTTGTGACCGGCGTAAAGCCGCGATTCCGCCAGAACCTCTCCGAACTACGTGGAGCGCACTGGACCTCGATGAACTCTGCGCCCATCGCAAACAACCGTTCGGTGACGTCGTCAGCTAGCAACTTGCCAAGCCCGCGTCCACGCAGCTCGGGCCTGACTTCGAGAAGATCGATTGCAGAGCCGATCGGTTTTCTATTGTGCACAACGAATCCGGCAATCTGGCCCTCACAGAACGCACAGTAAACTTCTCCAGCCTGAAATGACGAGACGATTACATCTCGATGACAGTAGAAGCCTTCGCCGCACTGCTCCTCTTCCGCCCTGAGCCAAGCGAACATTTCCGCAAGATGCTCTTCTCTGGCTTCAGCGATCTGAATGTTCACTGTCGAGGTCCTGCATCGCCTGAATGATCAGTACCTGATCCGCGCGTAATACGTTTCCTGCGCCGCCTCCAGCGCCTGCCCCAGCGTGTGGATGCCCTTCTCGGCGAGCAGCGGTATCAGCTTCAGGAAGACCTCGGCGGTGACGATGGCGTCGCCGAGCGCGGTGTGGCGGCCGATTACGGTGATATTGAAACGTTCTGCGATCGCCTCCAGCCGATGCGATTCCTGGTTGGGGTGCACCAGCGCCGACAGCAGCAGCGTGTCGAGCACAGGCTGGTCGAAGCGCACGCCGGTGAGCGCCTCCTTCAGCTGCAGGAAGCGCATGTCGAAGGCGGCATTGTGGGCGACCAGCACGGTGTCCTGAGCAAAGGTGTGGAAGGCGGGCAGCACGCGGTCTATCGTCGGCTGACCGGCCACCATGTCAGGCGTGATGCCGTGGATCGGAATCGATGCCGCTGGAATGCCGCGCTGCGGATCGACCAGCTGTTCGAAACTTTCCTGCCGCAGCAGCTTGCCGTTGACCACGCGGGCGGCGCCGATCTGGATGATCTCGTCGCCCTCACCCGGGTTCAGGCCGGTGGTTTCGGTATCGAACACGGTGTAGGCCAGTTCGGTCAGCGGCCGGTCGGCCAGTTCGCGGCTGGATTCGGTGGCGCGGAACAGGTCGAAGTCGTAGTACTCGGGCCGGCTGCCCTGCGGCACGAAGGTCGCAACGTCGAGCTGCTCGCGTTCGCCGGCCAGCGGCAGCAGGAAGCGGAAAAAGGCGCGGTGACGCACCCGCTCGCGCTCCAGCCAGAACTCGCCGCCGTGCCGTTCGACCACGTCGCGCACCGACAGTGGCGAGCGCTCGCCGCCGGCCGTCATCGCATCCATCTGCCAGCTCATCACGGTTTCGGTGCTCATGGTCTGGCCCTGCCAGATCAGGTCGAGGTGGGCGCGGTTGTCCTGCGGCGCGGCGGCCAGTCTGAGCATGACGACGCGGATGTCGTACTCGTCGGCCAGGCGCTCGGCCAGATAGGCCAGCGCCTGCAGCAGCGAAAAGCTGTCGACCTTGAGCCACAGCGTCGCGTCGATGTCGTCCGGCTGCACGCGCGGGCCCTTCACCGCCTCGATGCGGCGAGTGGCCGCCGACACCAGATCGGCACCCAGCATGTCCTCCAGCGGCCAGCGCGCCTTCAGGCCGCGCGTCGCTTCATCGGCCAGATCGCGGATGCGCCGGCTCATCGCGCCGACCTCGTCGCGGATGACGCCGTGAAAGCGCTCGCGCATGGCCGGTTCGAGGTCGGGGTAGTCGAGCATGTCGATCGCCGCCTGCATGTTGGCGAGCGAGGCGCGGCTGCCTTCGGTCAGCCCGAGCAACAGGCGGTCGCGCTCCGAATCCTCCTCGAAGTCGCGCGTGATGTTGTCCAGCATCAGCACGAAACCGCTGATCGCACTGTCGCCGTCGTCGCCGCTGCGCACCGGCGTCATCTGCGCGCGCAGCAGCTGGCCGGCGCGCGTGGTGGTGACGAACTGCGCCGACGGGCTGGCGACGCCGCGCTGCATGCGCTGGCCGATGTTCTCCAGCGCATGAGCGACCAGCTTGCGGTCGAACACGGTGTAGATCGAGCGGCCGAGGCCGATCAGTTCGGCGCCGTCGGCCAGACGCGGCGCGTCGGACAGCGCACGGAACTGCAGCCGCGCGCGATTGTTGTAGAGCAGGATGCGACCGTCGAGATTGCACACGACGACCGACTGCGTCAGTTCCGACATCAGCGCGGCGAGCCGGCTGCGTTCCTGTTCGACGTTGCGGCTGGCGGCGCGCACCTGTTCGGCGATGTCGGCGCGCAGCCGCGCGCGCTGTTCGACAAAGCCGGCGATGACGTCGGCCAGAGCGCGGTTCTCGGCGTCGCCCTGCGGTGTCAGTGTGCGCTCGGCATCGGTGCCGAGCACGATGCACGCCTCGTCCACCAGTCGCGCCGGCGCGACGATGTAGCGGCGGTACAGCTGGTTCAGCCCGGCCGCGGCCAGCATCAGCACGAACAGCAGCGTCATCAGCGCCAGCGGCATGCGCCCGCCGAGCAGCGACAGCACGGTGTCGCGTTCGGCAGCATCCAGCGTGGACAGCAATAGCAGACAGGTCACCACCGCCCACAGCAGCAGCAGGCCGGCCAGCGCCGCCAGCACCTGCCAGAAGCGGCGATCGGGACGGCGGTTCGGATTCATCCGAGCATCTCGCGCACCTTCTGCACCAGTTCCCGCGTGGAGAAGGGTTTGGTCATGTAGGCGTCGGCGCCGAGCGCGAGACCCTTGGCGACGTCGGTGTCGCGACCCTTGGCAGTGAGCATCAGGATGCGCACCGCGCGCAGCGCGTCGTCGGCACGCACTTCCTGGCACACCTCGAAGCCGGTCTTGCCCGGCATCATGACGTCGAGCAGAACCAGTTCGGGCTGCTGTTCGCGTATGGCGGCCAGCGCCTCGACGCCGTCGCGCGCCACGCTGACGTCGAAGCCTTCGCGCTTCATCAGGAATTCGAGCGAGACGAGGATGTTCGGCTCGTCGTCGGCAATCAGTATCTTGCTGCTCACTGGGGAGCTCCTCCTTGCTGTCCGCCCTGCACGGGGTTTGCGGTCGGATTGGCGGGTGCCTTACGGCCCTCTTCTGTCTGCCACGGTAGATGGAAAGCGAAGCAGGCGCCTTGGCCTGCATCAGATTCCAGCCACATTCTGCCGCCGAAATGCTCGACGATCTGTCGGCTGATCGGCAGGCCGAGTCCGGTGCCTTGCGGCCGGTTCACACCGTCGCCGCCCTGGCGGAATTTCTCGAACACCAGCGCGTGCTCGGCCGCCGGCACACCGGGGCCGTTGTCGCGCACCTCGACCGTGATGCCGCTGTCGTCGCTGCGCATGCGCACGTGGATGCGACCGCTGCCGCGCGGCACGAACTTGGCGGCATTGGACAGCAGGTTGAGCAGCACCTGGGTGAGCCGATCGGGGTCGGCGCGCAGCGTCGGGACGGCGGGCGGCGCATCCAGCGTCACTTCGGCTCCGCGCTCGCGGAACACTTCGTGCGTCGTTTCGATCGCCTTCACCACCAGCGCCCGCAGATCGACGTCGGCGGTGTGCCACTCGGCGTGACCGGATTCGATCTTGGCCATGTCCAGCACCTGATTGACCAGACGGCTCAGGCGCTCGGTCTCGGCCACCACGATGCCAAGAAAGTGCTGGCGCTGCGCACTGTCCATCTGCGGGTCGTCCACCATCAGCTCGGACAGCGCGCGGATCGAGGTCAGCGGCGTGCGCAGTTCGTGCGTGACCGAGGACATGAAGTCGTCCTTCAACCTGTCCAGGCTTTTCAGCTGTTCGTTGGCCGCGCGCAGTTCGGCGGTGGCACGCTCCAGCGATTGCGACTTCTCCTCCAGCGCGTGCGAATAGGCGCGCAGCTGCGACGCCTCATCGAGGATGCGCATCACGTCGTCGAGGTCCAGCGCCTCCTCCTCCACCACCGACGCCACCATGACGCGTGCCGACGCGCTGCCGATGGCGCCGGCGAGCTGGGTTTCGACGAACTGCACCAGCCGCGCGTCCGGCTTGATCTGCGCTACACCGGCCACACCGCTGCCGGCGGCGTAGTCCTCGAACAGCTTCTGCGCGCGCGCCGCGCCCAGAAAGCGTGCGACCAGCGGCAACAGGTCGGCCACCTGGGCGCGCCCTCGCCAGAACACCGGCCGGCTGCCTTCGGTCCGTTCGAACACGTCGACGAACAGCAGCGCCTGACTCGCTTCCGCTGCCGACGGCGGCCGCCACAGCGACGCACAGACGTAGGCGCCGACGTTCGCCAGCAGGCTCCAGAACAGCGAGTGGGTGAGGTTGTCCAGACCGGTCAGACCGAACAGCTGCTCCGGTCGCAGCAAGGTCGTGCCCCAGGGACCGTGCGTGACGAAGCCGATGTCCAGCCAGCCCGATTTAGCGATGGAGGGCAGCATCAGCGTCCACGCCCACAGCGAGAAGCCGGCAACCAGACCGGCCAGCGCACCGTTGCGCGTACCGCCCTTCCAGAACATGCCACCCAGTGCGGCTGGCGCAAATTGCGCGACGGCAGCGAAACTGATCAGTCCGATGCTGACCAGCGCATAGGCTTCGCCGGCGACATGAAAATAGACGTAACCCAACAGCATGATGGCGACGATGGCCGCCCGGCGGATGAACAGCAGCAGGCGCGTGAGGTCACCGCCGGCTCTGGCGCCGAAGCGGCGAGTGCGCAGCAGCAGCGGCATGACCAGATCGTTGCATACCATGGTGGACACCGCGATCGCCTCGACGATCACCATGCCGGTGGCCGCTGACAGTCCGCCGATGAAAGCGAACAGCGCGAGCCCGGACCAGCCGTGGGCGAGCGGAAGGGACAGCACGAAGGCTTCGGCGTCGGTGCTGCCCGGCCCGAAATAGAGCAGACCGGCGAGCGCGATCGGCAGCACGAACAGGTTGATCAGCAGGAGGTAAAGCGGAAATACCCACATTGCCCGGCGCAGGTGGCGTTCATCCACGTTCTCCACCACCATGACCTGGAACTGGCGCGGCAGGAAGAGCACGGACAGCATGGACAGCACGGTCAGCGCAAACCACTGTTCGTACGTGAAGGGCCTGCCCTGTTCCAGCGCCAGCAGCGGACGCAGCGCGTCATGCGCCAGTGCCTGCGCGAACAGGTCGCCCGGCCCGTCGAACAGCGCAAAGGTGACGAACAGGCCGACCGACAGGAAGGCAATCAGCTTCACCACCGATTCGAAGGCGATGGCGGCAACCATGCCTTCGTGCCTTTCGGTGGTGTCGAGATGCCGGGTGCCGAACACCATCGTGAAGCCCGCCAGCACCAGTGCGACGTAGAGCGTGCTGTCGCGCCACCATGGTGCGGCAGGCGCCGGCATCTCGCCGGGTAGCGTGGTGAGCACGGCATAACCGCTGGCCACCGCCTTCAGCTGCAGCGCGATGTAGGGCACGATGCCCACCACGGTGATCAACGTCACCAGCCCGGCCAGCGTCGGGCTCTTGCCATAGCGGGTGGCGATGAAGTCGGCGATCGAGGTGATGCGGTAGCTGCGGGTGATGCGGATCATCTTGCGCACCACCATCCACGCGATGATCATGGCCAGCGTCGGCCCGAGATAGATTGGCAGGAACCAGACGCCGGACGTCGACGCGCGACCTACACTGCCGAAGTAGGTCCACGCCGTGCAGTAAACCGCCATCGACAATGCGTAGACCCAGGCATTGCCGATGACCGACCGGCCCTGCGCGGCGCGCCGGTCGCCGTACCAGGCGACCGCAAAAAGCACCATCAGATAGGCGAATGCGGCGCCGACCAGCAGGCTGGGCGACAGCACCTCAGTGCTCCGCGTCCTCGGCCAGCCACGCCAGCACGAGGATGAGCAGGCCCCAGACGATGAAGAGTGCCGTCGGAAACAGGGGCAGCCCGAAGATCCTCAAATCACCGTCCCACAATGCAAGCAGCGGAAAGTTGAGCAGCAGCAACGCGGCCGCGAAGAGCGCGATCAAGCGCTGCGAGCGGATCGGCGTGTTCATCGCCGTGTGGCTCAGGCGGCCTTCTTGGTCGCGTTCATGTGGGCGTGCCGGCCCAGCGCGAAGCTGGTGAAGAACTTGCACCAGATCGTCGTGCCGGCGATGGCGCTCCATTGGTCATAGCTCAGCGTGCCGGTGACCACGCCGCCGATCACGAACAGGATGACGATGCCGCCGATGCCATTGATCGTCAGCTCGTAGGGCGCCCAGCGGGCCGCGTCGGGCGGCGGTTCGCCACGCTTGAGCGCGACCTCGGAAAAATCCCGCTTGACCAGGATGCGCCAGCAGCGGCGCAGCCAGAAGAAGGCGATCGGGAACAGCGCGAGAAAAAGTATCCACGTCATTGCGACGCCGATGTCGAACACCATGCTGTGTCTCCTCCCCCGCCTCTGCCGCGCGCAACGGCACGACGGGTGTATCAGTGAAAAGGCCCCGCCAGAACGGCTGGCAGGGCCTCTCATTAAACCACCGGCGCGGCAGGGCCGCGACGGTGTCCTGCTCGGCTTCGGCCGGAACTCAGTGAGCGCCGTCCACCACCTTCGAACCGCGCGGGATGCGCACGGATTCGACCATGTGCTGGATGTGCTCCGGCGGCTCCTTGGTCACCTTGTCGACCAGGAAGGCGACAATGAAGTTCACCAGCGCACCGACCGCACCGAAGGCTTCCGGCGTGATGCCGAAGAAGGAATTCGCGCCACCGATCATGTCGACGAAGTCCGTGCCCTTGATGAAGAAGATGCCCTTGTGCGCGAACACGTAGAACAGCGTGACCGCGAGACCCGCCAGCATGCCGGCGATGGCGCCTTCCTTGTTCATCTTCTTCGAGAAGATGCCCATCATGATGGCCGGGAACAGCGACGATGCCGCGATACCGAAGGCCAGCGCCACGGTACCTGCCGCGAAGCCCGGCGGGTTCAGGCCGAGATAGCCCGAAATCACGATGGCCACCGCCATGGCGATCTTGCCCGCCAGCAGCTCGCCCTTCTCGCTGATGTTCGGGTTGAACACGCCCTTGACCAGGTCATGCGACACGGCGGACGAAATCGCCATCAGCAGACCGGCAGCGGTCGACAGTGCGGCAGCCAGACCACCGGCAGCCACCAGCGCGATCACCCAGTTCGGCAGCAGCGCGATTTCCGGGTTGGCCAGCACGATGATGTCGGCGTTCACCGTCAGCTCGTTGCCCTTCCAGCCCGCGGCTTCGGCCTTGGCCTTGGCTTCGTCGCTCTTGGTCTTGTCGTCGTAGTACTGGATGCGGCCGTCGCCGTTCTTGTCTTCCCACTTCAGAAGACCGGTCTTTTCCCAGCGCTTCATCCAGTCCGGACGGTCTTCGTTCTTGATGCTGGACTCGACGGCGTACAGGTCGCCGTTGGTCTTCACAGCGGTGTTGACCGTGCCGTGCAGGTTCATCTTGGCCATCGCGGCCACGGCCGGAGCGGTCGTGTAGAGGATGGCGATGAACACCAGCGCCCAGCCAGCCGACGAACGTGCGTCCTTGACCGTCGGAACGGTGAAGAAGCGCATGATCACGTGCGGCAGACCGGCGGTACCGATCATCAGCGACAGCGTGTAGACGAACATGTTGAGCGTCGAGCCCGCCGTGGTCGTCGTGTACTTGCCGAAGCCCAGTTCGGTCACGACCTGGTCGAGCTTGGCCAGCAGCGACACGTCGGTGCCGCTCAGCGTGCTGCCCAGACCCAGTTGCGGGAGCGGGTTGCCGGTGAACTGCAGCGAAATGAAGATGGCCGGGATGGTGTAGGCCAGGATGAGCACGATGTACTGCGCCACCTGGGTGTAGGTGATGCCCTTCATGCCGCCGAACACCGCATACAGGAACACGATGGCCTGGCCAACGTAGATGCCGGTGTCGCTGGACACGTTCAGGAAGCGCGAGAACGCCACACCGACGCCGGTCATCTGACCGATGATGTAGGTGGTCGACGCGGTCAGCAGGCAGATCACCGCGACGGTCGACGCCGACTTCGAGTAGAAGCGGTCGCCGATGAACTGCGGCACGGTGAACTTGCCGAACTTGCGCAGGTACGGTGCCAGCAGCATGGCCAGCAGCACGTATCCGCCGGTCCAGCCCATCAGGAACAGGCCGCCGCCGTAACCCATGTTGGAAATCAGGCCGGCCATCGAGATGAAGGACGCAGCCGACATCCAGTCGGCGGCCGTTGCCATGCCGTTGGTGATCGGATGCACGCTGCCGCCGGCGGCGTAGAACTCGCTGGTCGAACCGGCACGCGCCCAGATGGCGATGCCGATGTAGAGCGCGAAGCTCAGACCGACAACGATGTAGATGGTTGTTTGAAGGTCCATGTGATCAATCCTCGTGAACGTCGAACTGGCGGTCGATGTCACCCATCTTTTTCGCGTAGTAGAAAATCAGCGCGATGAAGATGTAGATCGAACCCTGTTGGGCGAACCAGAAGCCGAGCGGGTAGCCGCCCAGGTGGATGCCGTTGAGTGCGTCAGCGAACAGGATGCCTGCGCCGAACGAGACTGCGAACCAGATGATCAGGATCCTGGTCAGCAGTCCCAGCGTGGCTTTCCAGTAGCCTTGGCTGTTACTGTCCATGGGTACTCCTCCTCCTGTGTTTATGAACAACCCGGTTTATCCAGCCTGCCGGAGGGTATCCGGCAGCCCCGCGCCCGGGCGCCTTGAGTGCAGCGTGGCGGATGCTAGGGAGCGAACCTTACGGCAAGCTTATAAACGCACCGCTCACCGCCGCTTATTTTTTGTGCACCGCAACCTGCGAGCCGCGTCGGCGCTGGGTTCCGCGCCACCGCTCGAATACGCCCCTGAATACGCACGTCATCAAGGCAGCCCTCTGCCCTTCAGGCAGGCTGCCGTTATCGATGTGGCGACGCGACGGCGACCGTGCAGCAGCGAAGATCTCCGGCGTACCGACGGAACGACCGCGCGCGCACTTGTCCGAAGTCATGTGCAGTGCAACAGGAACTCCGTAAGATTCGACGCGTAATGTTTCCCCGTCCATCCGAACCTTTTCCGGCAATCTCATGACCGCTTACACCCCTCCGCTGTCCGGCAAGAAAGGCCTCGTGGTCGGTCTTGCCAACGATCGCAGCATCGCCTGGGGCTGCGCGCAGGCGGCCCGTGCCCAGGGCGCCGATCTGGTGCTGTCCTGCCTCAACGACAAGGCGGCGCATTACGTTGCGCCGCTGGCCGATCAGCTCGCCTCGCCACTGTTCACCTGCGACGTGGAGAGGGACGGCGACCTGGAAACACTGGTCGCCGCCGCGATCGCCCATCTGGGCCAGCTCGATTTCGTCATCCACTCGATCGCCTGGGCGCCGCTGGAGGATCTGCACGGCCGCGTGATCGACAGTTCGAGCGCGGGCTTCGCGCGCGCGATGGACATTTCCTGCCACAGCTTCGCCGCGCTGGCCCGCCTGTGTGCGCCGCATATGAGCGCCGGCGGCAGCCTGGTCACGATGTCCTATCTCGGCGCCGACGAGGCGGTGCCGAACTACGGCCTGATGGGGCCGGTCAAGGCCGCGCTGGAATCGATGGTGCGCTACATGGCGATGGAACTCGGCCCCGCCGGCATCCGCGTGCATGCCGTATCGCCCGGCCCGATCCTGACGCGCGCCGCCTCGGGCATCGCGTCCTTCGACGAACTGATGGACAGCGCCATACGCAAGTCGCCGCTGGGGCGTCTGGTCACGCTGGAGGAAATTGCCGGGCTGACCACCTTCCTGTGCTCGGACGCCGCCTCCGGCATGACCGGGCAGACCCTCTACGTCGATGCCGGCTATCACGCCGTCGACTGAACAGCCTTCCGACAGGGCCCACGCATGGACACCGCACAGCACGACACGACGACTCCCGAGTGGATCGAGAACATCACCTACGACGAACTGACGATAGGCCAGAGCGCCCGCCTGCTGCGCACGCTGACGCTGGCCGACATCCAGGCCTTCGCCGCGGTGTCCGGCGATACCAACCCGGCCCACATGAACCCGGCATACGCCGAGGAAACGCTGTTCCACGGCGTGATTGCGCATGGCATGTGGGGCGGCGCGCTGATCTCGGCGCTGCTGGGCACGCAGTTCCCGGGCCCCGGCACCATCTACCTCGAACAGGTGCTGCATTTCACCAAGCCGGTGCGCATCGGCGACACGCTGGCGGTGACCGCCACCGTCACCGGCAAGGACGACGCGAAGAAGCGGGTCGAACTGGATTGCCAGGTGGTGAACCAGAAAGGCGACCGTGTGCTGCACGGCACCGCCCGCGTGCTGGCGCCGACGCAGAAGGTGCGGCTGGAGCACGTGCGCGCACCGCAGATCCGGCTGTTCGATCCGGAGGCGCGCTTCCGCGAACTGCTGGCGCTCGGCGACGGCATTCCGCCAGTGCGCTGCGGCGTGGTACACCCGTGTGACGTCGAGTCGCTGAGCGGCGCGATGGACTCCGCCCGCCACGGCCTGATCATTCCGGTGCTGATCGGGCCGGAAGCGCGCATCCGCCACCTCGCCGCCGAAGCAGGGATCGACCTCAATGCCGCAGAGATCGTCGGCGTACCGCACAGCCATGCGGCAGCAGACAAGGCTGCCGACATGGCGGCCGCCGGCGAGGTCGACATCCTGATGAAGGGCAGCCTGCACACCGACGAGATGATTCACGCCGTGCTGTCCCGTCCGGCGCTGCGCACCGGCCGCCGCATGTCGCACGTGTTCCGCTTCGACGTGCCGCTGTACAGCAAGCCGCTGCTGATCACCGACGCCGCGCTGAACATCCGGCCGTCGCTGACCGAGAAGGTGGACATCGTGCAGAACGCGATCGACTTCGCGCGCATCCTCGGCGTGAAGCAGCCCAAGGTCGCCGTGCTGTCGGCGGTCGAAACGGTCAATCCGAACATCCCGTCGACGCTGGACGCGGCCGCGCTGTGCAAGATGGCCGATCGCGGCCAGATCACCGGCGGCCTGCTCGACGGTCCGCTCGCTTTCGACAACGCCATCTCCGCGCGCGCGGCACAGGTGAAGCATATCCAGTCGCCGGTCGCCGGCGACGCAGACATCCTCGCGGTGCCGGATCTGGAAAGCGGCAACATGCTGGCCAAGCAGCTGGAATACCTCGGCGGCGCCAGCGGTTCGGGTCTGGTGCTCGGCGCCCGTGTGCCGATCGCGCTGACCAGCCGCGCCGACGGACCGATGACCCGCGTCGCCTCGGCGCTGCTGGCACTGCTCGCCGCCCACAACGCACGCCGCGACCACCCACGCGAAGCGTGGTCTCAGCACTGAGCCGGACTCACACCGATGGCCATCCTGTCCGTCAACGCCGGCTCATCCACGCTGAAGTTCTCCATTCACCCGCTGCGCGACGGCGAGGTGCAGGCCAGCCTGCTGACCGGCAGCATCCAGGGTCTGGAGCCCGGCGGCACGCCGGACATGGGCTGGACGCTGAACGGTCGTCGCGGCCGGCGTTCGCTTGAAGCCAGTGCCGCGCCCTTCGCCGCCGCGCTGGCAGGGCTGCGCGAACTGCTGGACAGCGAAACCGGCATCCCGGCCATCGACGCGGTGTCGCACCGCGTCGTGCATGGCGGCCGCGACTTCCGCGACAGCGTCGTCGTCACCGACGGCATCCTCGCGCGCCTGAGCCGGCTCGATTCACTGGCGCCGCTGCACCAGCCGCACAATGTCGCAGGCATCCGCGCCTTCCGCGAAGCCTTCCCGTCGCTGCCGCAAATCGCCTGCTTCGACACCGCCTTCCACGCCGACCTGCCGGAGGTCGCGAGCCGCTTCGCGCTGCCGCGCGCGATGCACGACGATGGCGTGCGCCGCTACGGCTTTCACGGCCTGTCCTACCAGTACATCATGGGCACGCTGCAGCGGCACTCGCCGCGCGCGAGCGGCCGCGTACTGATGGCCCACCTCGGCAACGGCGCCAGCCTGTGCGCCGCCGTCGATGGCCGCAGCCAGGCCACCACCATGGGCTTCTCCGCGCTGGACGGCCTGATGATGGGCACACGCAGCGGCACGCTCGACGCCGGCGTACTGCTCTATCTGATGGAACAGGGCTGGGACCACGACCGGCTGCAGTCACTGCTGTACCGGCAGAGCGGCCTGCTCGGCGTATCCGGCATCTCGGCCGACATGCGCCGGCTGCGTGCCGACGCCGGCGCAGCGGCGCGCGAGGCGGTCGAACTGTTCACCTACCGCATCGTGCGGGAGGCCGGCGCGATGGCCGCCTGCATTGGCGGCCTCGACCTGATCGCCTTCAGTGGCGGCATCGGCGAACACGACGCGACGCTGCGTGCCGACGTGTGCGCCGCGCTCGCATGGATGGGCGTGCGCGTGGACGGTGCGCGCAACGCCGCCGCCGGCGACGCGGTACAGCGCATCGACAGCGACGACAGCAGCATCGAAGTGTGGGTCGTGCCGACCGACGAAGGCCGCGTCGCCGCACAGGCGGCCGCCGCGCTGATCGCGGCGCGCTGACTCAAGAAAACGCTGGGCCGCTCCCGAGTTTTCTTGCCCCCTCGGGGGGCCTGACGCGAAGCGGCAGGTCTGGGGGCGCTCAGCCGCGCTGGCGGAAGGTGACGTAGTAGACGCCGGCCACCAGGATGCTGCCGCCGACGATATTGCCCAGCGTCGCGGCCAGCAGGTTGGACAGCATGCCCGCCAGGTTCAGGCCCGACAGATCGACGCCCGCCGGCACAACGCCGCCGGCATGCAGCAGCATCCCCATCGGGATGAAATACATATTGGCGATGCAGTGCTCGAAACCGGCGGCGACGAAGGCCGACACCGGGAAGATGATGGCCAGCACCTTGTCGGTCACGCTGCGCCCGGCGGTGGCCAGCCACACGGCGAGGCAGACCAGCGCATTGCACAGGACGCCCTTCATGAACACGGTGGTGAAGGAACTGGCGGTCTTGCCGGCCGCCACCTTCACATAGGCTTCGGCCACCGCGCCACCATTCATGTCGGTATGGTGCGACAGCATCACCAGCGCCACCATGCCCAGCGCGCCGACCGCGTTCGTCACATAGACGATGGCCCAGTTGCGCGCCAGCAGGCTGAACGGAATGCGCCCCTCGGCCCAGGCCATGACCAGGAAGTTGTTGCCGGTGAACAGTTCGGCACCGGCCACCGCCACCAGTATCAGACCGAGCGAGAACGCCAGCCCGCCGAGCACCCGGGTCAGCGCGAAGCCGAGCGACGCATCGCTGGCGACCAGCGTGAAATAGAGCGCGCCGAAGCTGATGAAGGCGCCGGCCAGGATGCCCAGCATGGCCATCGTGCGCAGCGGCAGATTGGCCTTCACGACGCCGATGTTCTCGACCTTTTCCGCGATCTCCTTCGGCGAGTACAGATCGATACCCAGATTGCTGGCCATGCGGATGCTCCTCTCTGTTGTTCTCTGTGCGTTCTGACCCGTCTCCTGCGGGCAGCCGACAGTGTAGGATGTGGTCCTTGCTGCCGGTAGAGCCGGCAGTCGCGGACAGCCCGTCTGTACCGCGAGCGGAACACCCTCCAGCCGAATCAGCCTGACGCACAGTGCGCGCGAACAACCTTCCGCGCCTGCGCCCCGCCGGACCACCCGTCACGGCCAAGCGTCGCCGGGGAATCGCAGTACCGCGTGCGCACGCACCGGGATTCCTCGTCAGCCCAAGAACCTGACGGAGACAACCGAATGAAGAGCCGCCTCACCCTCACGCTCGACGACGCGAAGCAGATCGCTGCCGCCGCCGAGGCCGAAGCACTGAAACGCAACTGGCCGGTCACCATTGCCATCGTCGACGACGGCGGCAACCTGATGTGGCTGCAGCGCCTCGACGGCGCGCCGCCGATGAGCACCCAGATCGCCCCCGAGAAGGCCCGCACCTGCGCGCTGGCGCGCAAGCCGAGCAAGGCGATCGAGGACGTCGTGAACAGCGGCCGTCTGGCGGCGCTGCGCATGCCGGTACTGCCGCTGGAAGGCGGCGAAATGATCATCGTCAATGGCGAATGCGTCGGCGGCGTCGGCGTGTCCGGCGTCAAGTCGAGCGAGGACGCCATCGTCGCCCGTGCCGGCATCGCCGCCATCGGCGCCAGCTGGGAAATTCCGCTCTGAACGCCGCGCGCTGACCGGCTGGCCCCGCGGCCGGGGGTCAGCGCCCGAGCAGCCCTTTCAGCTTGTCGCCGACCTGCTGCTCGACCTTCTCCTTCGCCTTCTCCTGCAGCTTCTGCGTCTGTTCCTCGACCTTGGCGCGCGCGGCGTCCTTGACCAGGTCGCCGAACTCGATCTTGTAGTCGAGGCTGGCGAACGGTCCGTACAGGCGCACCGGCACGGTGACGCCCCTGAGCTCGGCCGCTGACTTGCCGTCCTGGCCCTTGCTGGTCGCCGCAAGCGTCACCTTCGCAAGGTAGTCGAGACTGGACTTCGGCAGGTCGATGGTGCCGGCACCGGCCAGACGCAGGAAGGGCGAGCTGGCCGTCAGGTCGTCGTTGCGTGCGATGCCGTCCTTGATGCGGAAGCTGGCGCTCATTTCCGAGAAATCGGTCTTTTCGGTCGCGTTCGCCTTCTGCGCCGCCGCGCCACCGCCCAGCGCCGCCTTCGCCTCGCGCAGGCTTTTCGCCAGATTGATGCCGCGGATCGCGCCGTCGCGCAGCTTCAGCGAGGCGCTGCCGTCGAGCGCCTTCTTCAGCGCACCGACCGTGCCACCGGCCGTCACCAGGTCTAGCGACACGTTGCCGCGACCTTCCAGCAGGTCCTTGTCCGCCGCGTCCTTCAACAGCGGATGGATGTCGATATCGGCCAGGGTCTGCTTGAGCGCAATGCGATTGCCCTCCGCGTTCAGGCTCAGCGCGCCGCTGGCCGTGCCGCGGTAGAGCGCCGCCGACAGCGGTGCGACATCGACCTTGCCATTGGCCGCCTTCACGGTCAGCCGCACATTCGTCATCCGCACGCCGGACACCTGCAGTTCGCCCACCTTGACGCTGCCGCTGGCGTTGAGGTCGCGCAGCGCCGACAGATCGACCGGCGTGTCGTCCGCATTGCCGGCCGGCTTTGCATCCGCCTTTGCTGGCGGCAGGTAGCGGTCGACGTCGAGGCGGTCGATGTCGACATCGAAATTCAGCGCCAGCGGCTCGAGCCGTGTGGCGCCAAGCTTCAGCTTGATCTGGCTGTCGTCGAGCCGGGTGGCGAGGTCGAGCGCCGCGGTCTGCTTGCCGACGTCGGCCTGCAGCGCGCCCTTGACCGGCAGCTTCACCGTCTTCATCGGCAACGCCGGGTGAGCGACATCGACGGTGCCGTCCAGCGCCGGCAGATCGATGGCCGGGCCATCGATACGCACGTTCAGCGGCGTCTGCAGCGAGGCCTTGACGGTGGCGTCGTTCATCCGCGCATCGACGTTCAGCACCAGACCGCTGGCCTTGACCTCCTCCGCGCTGCCCTCCAGCCCCTTGAACTGCAGCGCCAGATCCGCGGCGCGCGCCTTCGATTCGAGCCGCGCGCTGACGCTGACGTCGCCGCCGCGCAATGCGCCGTCCGCCAGCTGCACTGCCGGCGCCGACAGCTTGGCGCTCAGCGCCTCGCCATCGCGGGTCGCCACGGCATCGAGCTGCAGCTTCTGCAGCTCCAGCTGTCCTTCGCCCGCCAGCGCAATGCGGGACGCACCCAGCGTCGCCTTCAGCGCCTGCAGATCGAGCGCCTCGCCATCGACTCTCACGTTCAGATCGTCGAGCGCGTAACGCTGCGCCGGCAGGTCGTAGTCGTAGGTGGCGGCCAGCACGATGCGGCTGTCGATCGCCGGCTGCGTGGACTTGAGGTGCGCCGCCAGATCGAGTTTGCCGCGCGCTGCATTGGCCAGCTTGCCGAGCGACAGTTCGATCTCTTCCAGCTGGTGCGCGGCGCCCGAGGCCTCGTCGCGGAAGGCCAGCGCCGAGCGCGACAACTTCAGTCCGGCGACGTCGAACCTGACCGGCGAACTGTCGTCGCTGTCGTCGGACAGCAGGTCGCTGAAGTTGAAGCTGCCGTCCTTGTGCCGCGTGATCTGGATGTAGGCACCTTCGATGCGGATCTCGTCCACCACCAGTGAGCCCGACAGCAGCGGCATCACGGCGACCGACACGCGCGCCGCGTCGACCTGTGCGAAACGTTCGGCACTGCTGTGCTCGGACAGCGTGGTGCGACCCAGACGGAGACCGAGATTGGGGTAGAAGGACAGATCGACGTCGCCTTCGATGTCCAGCGTGCGCTGCTTCTGCTCCTGCACGACACGCTTCAGTTCGTCCTTGAGCTTCGCCGCATCGAAGGTGATCGCGACGTAGAGCACGACGGCGGCCAGCAGCGCTGCAATACCGCCCAGCGCGAATGCTGCGTATTTCAGTACTTTCATGCCTTCTCCATGCGAAACAGGCGGACCGGGCTCGCCGACCTCCGGCACGTCGCGGCGCCCGCCGCCGGGCGGGCACTCGCAAGGACATGGCAGACGAATCAGGTAACGGCGAACCGCGGCCGCAGTGGCGACCGTTCAGGATGACAGCGCCCGACCGGACACTCGATGAGCACGATGGTCCGCGAGCGTAACAGAGAAGCCTGCGCGCCGGCCTGGGCGCAGCGCACACAGTCGCCTGTGCTATCTTCGCGCTGGCTGCATACGTCAGACATCCCCACCGAAAGAGGAGAACCGCATGAGCTTCATGTCCGAATTCAAAGCCTTCGCCATGAAGGGCAATGTGGTCGACCTGGCGGTCGGCGTCATCATCGGCGCAGCCTTCGGCAAGATCGTCGACTCCGTCGTCGGCGACCTGATCATGCCCATCGTCGGTGCGCTGTTCGGCGGCCTCGATTTCAGCCAGTTCTTCATCGTGCTGAAGGACATCCCGCCGGGCGTGCCGGAAACGCTGGCCGACCTGAAGAAGGCTGGCGTGCCGGTGTTCGCCTGGGGAAGCTTCCTCACCGTCGCGCTGAATTTCGTCATCCTTGCCTTCATCATCTTCATCATGGTGAAGCAGATCAACCGGCTGAAGCGCGAAGAGCCTGCCGCACCTGCGGCGCCGGCCGAGCCGCCGGAAGAGGTCGTGCTGCTGCGCCAGATCCGCGATTCGCTGCAGAAGTAAGCGGCGGCGGCGGAAAAGAAAAAAGGAGCCGTGAGGCTCCTTTTTCGTTGGTGGGCCGACATCTCAGGCAGCCGGCTGTTCTTCCGCCCGCTTGCCGTCGTCGGCCACGCGCTCAAGCCGGTAACCGTAGTTGTAGGTGGAGGCGAGGCGGTAGCCGTTTTCCGGCCGCAGCGCGAGCTTGGAGCGCACGCGCGACATGTGGGTATCGACGGTGCGCGTCGGCACGTCGCCCTTGCGGCCCCACAGCGATTCGAGCAGATGACCCCGCGATACCAGGCGGCCGACGTTGCGGAACAGGAAGACGGCCAGTTCGAACTCGCGCTCGGTCAGGTCTATCACCTCGCCGTTGAGGCGGGCGGTGTGCGAATTCATGTCGAACTGGTAGGGCGCGGCATCGATCACCGGCTGGTCGGCCGGCGGGCGGCTGCGCCGCAGCACGGCTTCGATCCGGGTGAGCAGTTCCATGCGTCGCGCCGGCTTGACGATGTAGTCGTCGGCGCCCGCTGCCAGCGCAGTCACGATGTCGTTCTCGTCCTGCCGGGCGGTGACGAAGATGACCGGAGTCGTCAGCCCGCGCTCGTTGCGCAGCCAGCGCAACACATCGGCGCCCGGCAGATCGGGCAGTTCCCAGTCGATCAGCAGCAGGTCGTAACTTTCCCGCACGGCTTCGCGCATCAGGTCGCGCGAGCGCATGAAGGTGTGAATGTCATGGCCGGCGGCACGCAGCCAGCTGCCAAGGATTTCGACCTGTACCGGGTCGTCTTCGAGCAATGCTATTCGGGCGGTCTGCACGGCGATTCTGTATCCGTAGGAAATAACCGGTTCAGAAGGCGTTCACGGCACGCGCAACGCGGACTGAAGGGTGACTGTGTAATTTCGTGACCTCCGGCCTGTAAGGCAGTATGCCCCAGTGTGCGGGTCAGCGCATCCGTTCGCCATCGAACAGACCGAGCATCCAGTCCAGCCAGCGCCGCGCCGGCTCACCATCGGCCGGTGCCCAGGACGCGAATTCGGCCTCGGTCAGCGCGCGGTAGGGTCCGGCTTTCGCCTCGAACATGACAGAACCGGGTTCGAGTGCCACCAGACTGTGAAACTGACCGTGCGCGATATCGACGCCGAAGCGCTCGCCATCGGGCGCCAGCACGCAGGTTTCCTGCACCGCGCCGCTGTCGTCGAAAAGGATGCAGCCCAATCGACCCTTCACGCAGAGGATGGTTTCATCCTTCAGCGGATCGAGATGTCGGTGGGGTCTGACATAGCTGTCGGGTTCGATGGCATTGAGCAGGCGGTGCGCCGGGTGATCGTCGTGTGGATGGAAGTTGCGGTTCATCCGCCGGCGCGGACTGCGCTGCGCCTCGGCAACCACGGTGTCGAGCAGTGCCCGGTCGAGCCAGCGCGCGCTCATGCCACGACCCTCCGGTCACTGCGTGACCACCTCCCCGAGGGAGGACGAGCGCCCTCTTCGGGCGGCCGGGCGAGGGCGCTCATGCCACGACCCTCCGGTCACTGCGTGACCACCTCCCCGAGGGAGGACGAGCGCCTTCTTCGGGCGGCCGGGCGAGGGCGCTCATGCCACGACCCTCCGGTCACTGCGCGACCACCTCTCCGAGGGAGGACAAGCGCCCTCTTCGGGCGGCCGGGCGAGGGCGCTCATGCGTACGCCACCGATACCGCGTCGGCCGGCAGCCAGTCGCGCAGACCGTCGAACAGCGCGTCGTCTAGCCTGACCCGCCACGGATCACCGAAATCGAGCGGCGCGACGGCGTCGTTGCTGCGGTAGTGCAGGCGGACCGCGCAGCCGCTTTCGGTACGGAAGGGTTCGAGCAGGCTGCGCAGCCGGGCGCAGGCGGCGTGCGCGCCGAGCGTCGCCACTTCGCCGTTCAGCTTCAGTTCGAGCCGGCGCGCGAAGCGGGCCCGCGCCTCGCCGGCGCTGAGCAGGCTGTCGGCGACGACGCGCATCGAGTTCGAGTACTCGTCGAACTGCGCCCGGCCCTCGACCACCAGCACCTCGTCCTCGCGCAGCTTGTTGCGCGACGCTTCGTACAGCTCGTTGAATACCGACACCTCGATCTGCGCCGTACCGTCGTCGAGCGCGACGAAGGCCATCTTGCCGCGACGCGTCATCTGCACGCGCGAGCTGACGACCAGCCCCGCCACCACGGTCGGGTCACGCGAAGACTCAAGCTGCGCCAGCTTGCGCCGGGCGAAGCGCGAAAACTCCTGCGCGTAGCTGTTGTAGGGGTGGCCGGACAGGTAGAAGCCGAGCGCCTGCTTCTCGTTGGCCAGCTTTTCGCGCTCGCTCCACGGCTTGACCTGCACGTACTCCGGCGCGCGCGCGCCGGTGCCGCTCGGGGCGTCGTCGAACAGGCCACCCTGGTGCGCGTTGGCCGCCGCCTGTTCGGCTGCCTCCATCGCCAGCGCGACGCTGCTCATCAGCGTGTTGCGGTCGTGCGGCGTGCCGGCGATGGTCGCGTCGAAGGCACCGGCGCGGATCAGCGCCTCGATGGTGCGACGGTTCACCATGCGGCGGTCGACGCGCAGGCAGAAGTCGAAAATGTCCTTGAACGGCCCGCCCGACTTGCGGGCGTCGAGGATGCAGTTCACCGCCTGTTCGCCGGTGCCCTTGACCGCGCCCAAGCCGTAGCGGATTTCGCTGCGCGACACCGGCACGAAGCGGTATTCGGACTGGTTCACGTCCGGCGGCAGGATGGTGAGACGGTTCTTCTTCGCGTCCAGGTAGAAAATGTTCACCGTGTCGGTGTTGTCCATGTCGGACGACAGCGACGCGGCCATGAAGGCGGCGCAGTGGTGGGCCTTCAGCCAGGCGGTGTGGTAGGTGACGACGGCATAGGCGGCGGTGTGCGACTTGTTGAAGCCGTACTCCGCGAACTTGGTCATCAGGTCGAACAGCTGTTCGGCCAGTGCCGGGTCGTAGCCCTTCTCCTTCGCACCGGCGGCGATGGTCTCCCGGTGCTTGGCCATTTCCTCGGGCTTCTTCTTGCCCATGGCCCGGCGCAGCATGTCCGCACCACCGAGCGTATAGCCGCCGATGATCTGCGAAATCTGCATCACCTGTTCCTGGTACACGATGACGCCGTAGGTCGGCGACAGGCAGGCTTCCAGGTCCGGGTGGAAATAGTCGATCGCCTGCTGGCCCTTCTTGCGCAGGATGAAGTCATCCACCATGCCTGAACCGAGCGGGCCCGGGCGGTACAGCGCCAGCACGGCGATGATGTCTTCGAAGCGGTCCGGCGCGAGCTTGCCGAGCAGCTTCTTCATGCCCTCGGATTCAAGCTGGAAGATGGCGGTGGTGTTCGCGTCCTTCAGGATCTGATAGGCGGCCGGGTCGGTGAAGGGCAGGCTCAGCAGGTCCGGCCTCTCGCCTGTCATGCGCTCGATGTAATCGACCGCCAGTTCGATAATCGTCAGGTTGCGCAGGCCGAGAAAGTCGAACTTCACCAGACCGATGGCTTCGACGTCGTCCTTGTCGAACTGGCTCACCGGCGAGGCGTCGTCGCCGTCCTGCTGGTAGAGCGGGCAGAAGTCGGTCAGCTTGCCCGGCGCGATCAGCACGCCACCGGCGTGCATGCCGACGCCGCGGGTCAGGCCTTCCAGCGGTTCGGCCAGGCGCAGCAGTTCGCGCACCTCCTCTTCCGCCTGTTCGCGCTCGGCCAGCTGCGGCGCCTGTTCGCGCGCCTCGGCCAGCGACAGCGGCTTGTTCTGCACCACCGGAATCAGCTTCGACAGCTGGTCGCAGAAGTTGTAGCCCATGTCGAGCACGCGGCCGACGTCGCGGATGACGGCGCGCGACGCCATCGTGCCGTAAGTGGCGATCTGGCTCACCGCGTCGGCGCCATACTTCTGGCGCACGTACTCGATCACCTTCCAGCGGTTGTCCTGGCAGAAGTCCACGTCGAAGTCGGGCATGGACACCCGCTCCGGATTCAGGAATCGCTCGAACAGCAGCGCGTAGGCAAGCGGATCGAGGTCGGTGATGCCGAGCGAGTAGGCAACCAGCGAACCGGCGCCGGAGCCGCGGCCCGGACCGACCGGCACGCCGTTCTTCTTCGCCCAGTTGATGAAGTCGGCCACGATCAGGAAGTAGCCGGGGAAGCCCATCTGGATGATGGTGTCGCACTCGAACTTGAGCCGCGCCTCGTACTCCGGCCGCTTCTGTTCACGCACCGTCTCGTCCGGATAGAGCTGGGCCAAGCGCTTCTCCAGGCCTTCCTTTGCCTCGGCGATCATGAATTCGTCGATGGTCATGCCGGGCGGCGTCGGGAACTGCGGCAGGTAGTTCTTGCCCAGCGTCAGCGTCAGGTTGCAGCGTCGCGCCAGCTCGACCGCGTTGTGCAGCGCCTCCGGAATGTCGGCGAACAGCTCGGCCATTTCGGCCGAGGTCTTGAAGTACTGCTGCTCGGTGAAATCACGCGGCCGGCGCTTGTCGCTCAGCACATAGCCCTGGGCGATGCAGACGCGCGCCTCGTGCGCCTTGAAGTCGTCCGGCGACATGAACTGCACCGGGTGCGTCGCCACCACCGGAATGTCCATTTCGGACGCCAGCGCGCAGGCGTCGGCGATATAGGTTTCGGTGTTCGGGTGGCCGGCGCGCTGCAGCTCGATATGGAAGTCGCCGTCGAACAGCCGCAGCCATTCGGCCGCCGCGCGGCGAGCCGAATCCATATTGCCGGCCAGCAGCGCCATGCCGACGTCGCCCAGCATGCCGCCCGACAGCGCGATCAGACCGGCCGTGCCTTCGCCGTCGCGCTCCAGCCACTCGCGGCGCAGTTCGGCGCGGCCGCGGTACTTGTTCTCCAGGTAGGCGCGGGTGAGCAGCCGGCACAAGGTGCCGTAGCCCTCGCGGTTGCGCGCCAGCAGCAGCAGGCGATGCGGCTTGTCGCGCTCGGCGTCGTTGCTGACATAGACATCGACCGCGCAGATCGGCTTCACGCCCTTGCCGCGCGCCGCCTTGTACAGCTTGACCAGACCGAACACGTTGGCGAGGTCGGAAATGGCGATGGCCGGCATGCCGTCCTTCGCGGCGGCCTTGACCGCAGCGTCAACGGTGACGATGCCGTCGACCACCGAGTACTCGCTGTGGATGCGCAGGTGGACGAAAGGAGGGGGGGCCTCGGCGGCCGGGGAGAGGGTGGTGCTGTCGGAGCTCATCCGGCGATTTTACTCGGCCACGCCGAACGTAACGACCGCGGGTGCGACTGCGCTAGCATCGTCGCTTTCCGTCACCGCCGGACACCATGCGCCGCCACCTCCTGCCCATCGCGCTGCTCGCGCTCGCCCTGCCCGCCGCCGCACAGAAGGACCGCGACTGGCCCACCTTCGGCCTGGACCACGCCAACACGCGGCTGGCCGACCTGCCGGCGATCACGCCGAAGACGGTGAAGAAGCTGGTGCCGAAGTGGATCTATCAAAGCGGTGTCGCGGCAACCTTCCAGGCGACGCCCATCGTCACCGGCGGCCGCATGTACGTGTCGCTGCCCGGTTCGCACGTGGTGGCGCTGGATGCGCGGACCGGCGCCGAGCTGTGGCGCTACACGCACCGGAAGCGCACCGACAAGCTGTGCTGCGGCCCGGCCAACCGCGGTGTCGCGGTGGATGACGGCCGCGTGTTCGTCGCCACCGTCGATGCGCGCCTGGTTGCGCTCGACGCCGCCACCGGCAAACCGGCCTGGGACATCGAACTGGCGCGGCCGGACAGCGCGCTGACCGAAAGCGGCGAAGGCATCAAGGGCGAGGTCGGCGGCGGCTCGGGGGTGGGCGCGGCAGCGGCGCCGCTGGTGGTGGACGGCAAGGTGATCGTTGGCATCAATGGCGTCGGCTACGGCCTGCACATCGACGCCCAGGGACGCGCCGGCCAGCTGGCCGCCGTGGTGGGCATCGCCGGCAAGTACGGCGGCATCGGCTTTCTCGCCGCCTTCGACGCGAAGACCGGCAAGCGCGTGTGGCAGTTCGACACCGTGCGCAAACCGCAGGACGGCGGCTGGGAAGGCGATTTCGTCGAGCGCACCGCCGACGGCCTGCCGCTGAACCGCGACATCGCCGCAGAGCGCGCCAATGCCGGCAAGTACGCCGACGCCTGGGAATACGGCGGCGGCTCGGTGTGGAACGCCCCGGCCTACGACGCGAAGAGCGGTCTGCTCTACTTCGGCACCGGCAACCCGAGCCCGCAGATCAATGACAGCACCCGCCCGGGCGACAACCTGTACACCGCCTCGCTGGTCGCCATCGACGCCCGCACTGGCCGCCACGCCTGGCACTTCCAGCAGATTCCGCACGACAAGTGGGGCTACGACGTCGCCAGCCCGCCGCTGCTGTTCGACCATCGCGAGCCGGACGGCCGGGTCGTTCCGGTGGTCGGCCAGGCGTCCAAGCTGGGCTGGTTCTACGTGCACGACCGCGCCACCGGCGCCCTGCTCTACAAGTCCGACGCCTTCGTGCCGCAGGACAATCTTTTCGCCGCCGCCAGCCGCGAAGGCACGCGCATCACGCCGGGCGTGGCCGGCGGCGTGAACTGGTCTCCGGCGGCCGTGGACACGCAACGAGGGCTGGCCTTCGTCGCCGCGATGCACATGCCCATGCGCTACTGGATCAAGGAAAGTGCGGCCACCGCCGACAAACCGGCGCAGCGCTACGACAGCATGGAACCGGCGGACGAGGCGCAATGGGGCGTGCTGGCGGCGATCGACCTGAAGCAGCGCGGCAGGCTGAAGTGGACGGTGAAGACCGATCAGCCGCTGATCGGCGGCGTGCTGGCACTGAAATCCGGCGTCGTGTTCACCGGCGAGGGCGACGGCCATCTGTCGGCCTTCGACAGCCTCTCGGGCAAGCGGCTGTGGCGCTTCCAGACCGGGGCCGGCGTCAATGCGCCGCCGATCGCCTACGTGCTCGACGGCAAGCCCTATGTCGCGGTGGCCGCCGGCGGCAGCGCGATCTGGGGCTACCGCCAGGGCGACGCGGTCGTCGTGTTCAGCCTGCCCGACTAAAGGTCGTCCACGGCCTTCAGCAGGCGGCGCAGCGCCGGCGGGTCGAGCCGCATCACGTATTCCAGCCCATCGACCTCGTCGATGAAGGAGGCGATGCGGCGGAAGCCGGTGCTGGCGAGCAGTGAGCACGAGGCGAGATTGTCCGGCCGCACCGACGCGATGAAGCGCGGTACGCCCTGATCGAGGTGCGCCCAACGCAGCAGCGCGATCAACGCTTCTCGCCCGAGGCCGCGGCGGCGGTGGGCCGGGTAGATGGTGTAGCCGGTCTCGACGCCGTCCGGCGCGTAGGGCAGCAGATATTCCGGTGCCGGCCGCGTGTGAAAGCCGGCGTGGCCGACCATTTCACCGCTGTCGCGCAGGGCGATGGCGCGCACCGACCACGGCGCATAGTCCGGGTCAGACCTCAGGTCGGCCAGTCGCAGTGCCGCCAGATCGGCTTCGGCGAGCCAGTCCTCGGCGACGGTCAGACCGATCAGCCCGGACAGATCCCGCACACCGCAACCCTCGGCCGACGCCTGCAGGAAGTCGGCGCTCATCGGTCGCAGCAACAGACGAGGGGTCAGGATATCCACGGTCGGGCAGCATCGGACATTACGGGGCGAAGAAGATAGCCGGTCTGGCGCCGCCCTTCCAGCCCGGCAGGAAATGGTGCATTGCGTTCACAAATTTTTCCCCTAAAGAAACTTTCTTGATCGTCGTCAACCCCTTCTCACTCAAGAACGAGGTCGATCATGAATCTGCACGCCCTGAGTCTGCGCACCAAGCTGCTGGCATCCACAGTCATCACCGTCCTGCTCTGCTTCTCGGTCACGCTGGGGGTGCTCGCCTGGCGCAGCCATCAGGCGGTGCTGGAACAGGGTCTGGCACGGGCTGAGAGCGTGGCCGCCTCGGTCGCGCACGACGTCGGCGCCAACCTCGACGAAGCGATGGCCGTGTCGTCCACGCTGGCACTGTCGCTCGAAGGCCTGCACGCGAAGGGCTCGCCCGACCGCGACGCGGTCAGCCGCCTGCTGCGCCGTACGCTGGAAGGCCGCCCGGCACTGCTTGGCGTCTACACCGGCTGGGAAGCCAACGCCTTCGACGGTCGCGATGCCGACTTCGCCGGCAGCACCGGTCATGACGCCAGCGGCCGCTTCGTGCCCTACTGGAGCCGCAGCGGCGACAAGCTGTCGGTCGAAGCGCTGGTCGATTACGACAAGCCGGGCGCCGGTGACTATTACCAGCAGCCGAAGAAGACCGGCCGCGCCTATCTCGCCGAGCCTTATGAATACGTGGTCGGCGGCCGGAAGATGCTGATCACCTCGCTGGTCAAGCCGCTGGCCGTCAATGGCCGCTTCGCCGGCATCGCCGGCGTCGATATGGCGCTCGACCGGCTGGCCGACGACCTCGGCCGCATCAAGCCCTTCGACGTCGGCACCGTTGCGCTGTACGCGCCGTCCGGCCTCGTCGTCGCGCACACCGACGCCGCCCGCATCGGGAAGCCGGCCGCCGATCTGCCGGCCGACGCACTGGCCGCGCTGCGCGAAGGTCGCAGCCTGCAGTGGCGCGATGCCGCCGGCGTGCGCCACTTCCTGCAGCGCGTGTCGCTGAGCGACGGCGACGCCTGGTGGGGCAGCGTGGTGTCGGTGCCGGAAGACGTGATCACCGCGTCGGCCAATGCGCTGCGCAACACCGCCATCGTCATGGGCATCGTCAGCGTGCTGCTGACCGCCGGCGTGCTGTTCGCACTGCTCGGTGCGATGACCCGGCCGCTGGAAACCCTGGCCGACGCGATGCAGGCGCTGGCCAGCGGTGAAGGCGACCTGACGCGCCGCCTGCCGGAAACCCGCAGCAAGGACGAGCTGGGTCGTGTCGCCACCTCGGTGAACGCCTTCCTCGGCAGCCTGCAGCGCATGTTCATCGAAGTGCGCGATCAGAGCCACACGCTGGTCGGCGGCATCCGCGAAGTGTCGGACGCCACCAGCCACATCGCCGGCAGTTCGCGCTCGCTGGCCGGCACCACCGGTGACAACGCGGCGACCATCGAGGAAATCACGGTGTCGATCGGCCACATCGCCAGTCACGCCAACGACGCCAATGGCGTCATGCTGGACACGCACACCGCGTCGCAGCGCAGTGGCGAGGCGGTGCGCGGCATGCAGACGCATATGCGCGACATCGCCGGCAGCATGGAAACACTGGCCGGTTCGCTGACCGGCCTGGCCGAACGTTCGGTGCAGATCAACGGCATCGTGCAGGTGATCCGTGAAATCGCTGACCAGACCAATCTGCTCGCGCTCAATGCCGCGATCGAAGCCGCCCGCGCCGGCGAGCAGGGCCGCGGCTTCGCCGTCGTCGCCGACGAGGTGCGCAAGCTGGCCGAACGCACCAGCAATGCCACCACCGAAATCCGCGACATGATCGCCGCGATGCACAGCGAAACCGACCGCGCAGTGGAAAGCATGAATAGCACGCGCGAAGCGGTCGAGTCGGGCGTCGAACGCGCCGCCCGCGTGGCCGAGGAGATCGGCGGCATCGAGGCCGGCATGCAGCGCGCCGCCGAACGGGTACGCGAGATCGCCGAAGCGACGCAGGAGCAGTCGGCCGCCACCACCGCGCTGGCACAGTCGGCGGAACAGGCGTCCGAAGTGGTGCAGAACACCGACGAAGCGATCCAGCGCACCTCGGCCACGCTGTCACAGATCGGTCGCGCCTCCGATCACCTGGGCGAACTGGTCGGACGCTTCAAGCTGTAAAAACGGTGCGGGCGGGAGAACATCCCGCCCGGGTCGGCGCAGGACTACGCTGTCCTACGCCGGACACCCACAGCCCTCATGGCAGCGCACACCTAGGATGAGGACTCGGCGGCAAGTCGCCGCACTCATTACCGAGGAGACGTCATGAGCAATCGCACTGTCATCGAAGTCCTGAATACCCTGATCGAGACCTGCAAGGACGGCGAGTACGGCTTCAACGAATGCGCCGAACACGCCCAGGCCGGACAGCTCAAGGCGCTGTTCAACAACCGCGCGCTGGAATGCCGCGCGGCCGCACTCGAACTTCAGCAGATCGTTGCCGCGTCCGGCGGCGAACCCGATACCAGCGGCACCGTGAGCGGCGCCCTGCACCGTGGCTGGGTGTCACTGCGCAGCGCACTGCCGGGTGACGACAACGTGGCCATGCTGAACGAGGCCGAACGCGGTGAGGACAAGGCGCTGCAGCGCTACCGCGAAGCGCTGTTCCAGCCGCTGCCGTCCGACGTGCGCATCGTGGTGCAGCGCCAGCTGGCCGGTGTGCAGCGCAACCATGACCAGATCCGCATGCTGCGCGATCAGTATCGCGCCGTGGCCTGACCGGCCTGGCACCCGCAACGGGGACCGCCTGCGGGCGGTCCCGCACGCTGCTTCTCCCGCTTCATCCTGAAGCGCTCAACGCGACAGCATGGTCGCCAGCGCGATGACGACGAACACCAGCAGCCCGGTCCCGGCGATGGTGATCACGCGGACGCGCAACCTGAGCGCCCCGATCTCTCCCACCAGCTGCGCGTTCTGTTCGGCCAGCGAGCGAATGAGCTGGGACGACGCGAGCGCCTCCTTCTGCAACTCAGTCACCGCCTGTTCCAGCGCAGCGATGCGCACGTCGTCGCTGGCGCCGGGCGGTGCGACCACCGACGGCTCCTCACCCTTCTTCCGCTTCTTCGCGACACGCTCCCACAGCGCGTTGGCGCCCTGCACGACAGACGGTGCGGCGGCGATGACGTCGCCCCAGGGGACTGCCTTGACGGCGCCGAGCAGACTGATGGACATGGATGGACCTCGACGGATAGCTGGAACGTCAGCCTACGTTCACCACTTCGCCAGATCAATGCCGAAGGTGAACATGACGCCGGCGGTGCCCAGCAGCGCCACCTGCGCGCTGTAGCGGTCCACCTGGTAGCCGAGCGCCGGAATGACGGCGAAGGCCACACCATTGTGGTTGAACGGAATCTTGTCCTCGTAGCGACCGGTGTAGCCGAGCAGCGCACCGGCAGTCACCTTCACGTACAGATTGGAACTGATCGAGTCCAGATCCCAGCGCTTGCCGGCGTAGTAGTACTCGGTCGGCTGGTCGAAGGAGTTGCGCAGGAAGGATGCGCCGGCCAGCCATTGCGACGGCGCCATGTATTCGAGGCCGATCAGGCCGGGCGTGTTCTTGTGGTCCGGGTCGTGGTCCCAGTGGTGGACGTAGGGGCCCAGCTGCAGACTCAGCACATGGTTGCCCTCATCGGCGAAAGCCGGTGCGGCGACGATCAGACAGGCGCTGGCGAGCAGCGCATACAGGGTATTGTTTTTCGATTGCACGATGCCTTGCCCTGGATGGAATATGAATGGGGCAGGCATGGTGCGGGTCATGTTCCCGCAAACGATGTCCGCAGTGTTGCCGGATGTTTCACCGCGTCGCGCGCCGGCGGACCAGCCAGTGATCGGCGGACAGCATGCCGGGCCCGAAGGTGAGCACAGCCAGCAGGCCGGCGCCCCACCACAGATGGGACTGCACGGCGGCCGGGCACTCGAAAGCCCACAGCGCAGGATACGCCAGCAGCGCCATCGCATTGACGACGGTCAGTCCGAGCGCGGCGAAGCGACCGGCCAGACCGATGGCGAGCAGCGGCGGCAGCAGCAGTTCGCCGGCCGTACCGAGAAAAGCGGCCAGCGCCGGCGGCAGCAGCGGCACTGAATATTCCTCGGTGAACAGGAAGAGCGTGGTGTCCCAGTCCTCGATCTTGGTCAGGCCGGCCTTGAAGAAGACCGACGCGATGAACAGGCGCAGCGCGAGCAGCAGCAGCGGGCGGCCGAGGTCGGCCACACGGGCAAAGGGTGTGGCAAGGTCGTAAAGACGGAGGACTGCGTTCATGTCGGTTCTCCCAATGTTTCAGGCAGGTGCAGCCAGCCGCCAGCGAGTGCCTGCGCGACGGCGGCTGCAAGATCGAAATGCGGGTCGGTCGTGCGGGCTGCAGCCCACGCTTCGCCCAGCGGCGCGCCATCGACCAGCGCCCGCCAGAGGGCATGCGTTGCCGGTTGCAGCGCATCGACGCGCACCCGGTGGCGTTCGCGCCAGACGACGGCGTGTTGCGGCAGATCGAGGTCGATGGTGAGCCTGAGCTGATGCGAACCATCGGCCTCCGGCTGGTGTTGCAGCCAGATGTCGACCACCGGCCAGCGGCTGGCGTGCAGTGCGAAACCGGGCGTCATCTGCAGGCGCAAGTCCGCCAGCGCCTCGGGCGCCAGTCCGGCGAACAGCTCGCCGCCGGCCGGCTGCGCGTCGGCTGCCATCATCGCCACATGCACCGACCATTCGAGACGGGCGACGTCCGGCAGATAGGGCAGCGCGCGCACCGGCTCGAAATCGTCGAGGAAGGCGGCGAAGCGCTCGCCGTAATGGTTCAGGTCGCCGTCGCGCGACGGACAGGCCGCGCGATAGCGGCGCGCCAGCGCATCGAAGTAGTCATCGCCAGTGATCAGACGGCAGACCGGGTAGGCCAGCCGCAGCGCCGCTGTCGCGTTGGCGATCGAGGTGGCGCGGTAGATCGACAGCAGCGCGCGGTTGCGAACGTCGTCGCCCGCCAGCAGCGGCAGCGCGTCGTCCTCGCCGTCGGCTGACGACAGCGCGGCGCCGAAGCGGCGCTGCACCTCACGCAGCGCGGGCATGGTCGAGCTCCCGATCAAGGCCGCCGATGCGGTCGGCCTGCGCCGCCTCGGCCAGCAGCAGGTCGAGCTCGGGCAGGTCGGTGTCCCACTCGATCAGCGCCGGCGCGCCGACACCGCGCAGCCGCACATCGCGCAGCAGCGCCCATACGTCGTCGCAGACGCGGCTGCCGTGGGTGTCGATCAGGCCGTATTCGGTCACCGCGTGACCGGCCAGGTGGATTTCGCCGACCGCGTGCATGGGCAGGCGGTCGAGCGCGTCCAGCGGGTCGCCGCCGAAGTTGCGCGCATTCACGTACAGATTGTTCAGATCGAGCAGCAGACCGCAGCCGGTCAGACAGACCAGTTCGGCCAGGAAGTCGGCTTCGCTCATTTCGCTGTCGCGGAACTGCACGTAGGCCGACAGGTTTTCGAGCAGCACCGGCCGCTTCAGCCTGTCCTGCAGCGCGGACACCCGGCCGGCGACCAGCGCCAGCGCCTCACTGGTGTAGGGGAAGGGCAGCAGGTCGTTGTAATGACGATCGCCGATGCGACCCCAGCAAAGATGTTCCGACACCAGCGCCGGCTCGAAGCGATCGACCAGCGCGGCCAGCCGGTCGACGTGGGCGTCGCCGCCGCCGTCGGCCGATGCCAGTGCCAGACCGACGCCGTGCAGACTCAGCGGATAGCACTCGCGCGCACGCTGCAGCACCTGCAGCGCAGCGCCGCCGTCGTGGAAGAAATTCTCGCTGTGCACTTCGACGAAGCCCAGCGGCGGGCGCTCTTCGAGCACGAGTGCATAGTGCGGCTGGCGCAGGCCGATGCCGGTTGGAGATGCGATTTCCATGTCGGGAGGCCGGCGCGACGAGCGCGCCGGCTGCGCTCCGATTACTTGCCCGGCGCCATCGTCTTGCCACCCATCTTCTCGCAGGTGCCGGCGGCGACGAACTTCCACTCGTTCGGGTCGTTGTCCATCTTGGCCTGACCGGCACAGCTGTGGCTGCCGTTGGCAGACGCGCAGTCGTTGGCGCCCTTCTTGGCGACGCCGTAACACTTCTCCTTGCCCTTGTCATCGGCGGCGAAAGCGGGATTGGCGACCACGCCGAGCGCGATGACGGAAGCGAGTGCGGCATGCAGTGCAACGGATTTGCTCATTGATGTACTCCTCTGAAGTGACAGGCTGTAAGCCGCCTGAATGGCTTTGCACGGCAGTAGACCCGCGGCCGGCGACAACCTTACCGCCACCGTCGTGAAATATTTCGCGGCGCGCTCACCACAGCCAGGCGGCACCGCGCACGCCGGACGAATCGCCGTGCCGCGGCGGACACAGCCGGGTGACGATGCGGTCGGAAAACACATGGGGCGCCCACAGCTGCGGTACCCGCTGGTACAGCCGTCCGATCGAGGACAGACCGCCGCCGAGCACGATCACGTCCGGATCGAGCAGATTGATGACGCCGGCCAGCGCCCGCGCCAGCCGAGCCTCGTAGCGTCGCAGAGTCGCCTCGCAGGCGGCGTCGCCATCCGCGGCGCGGGCGACGATGCGCTCCGGCACCGCCGTCTCGCCGCTCGTCCGCAGGTGGTCGGCGGCCAGCGCCGGGCCGGACAGCCAGGTTTCGACGCAGCCGTGGCGGCCGCAGTAGCAGGCCGGTGCATGACCGCCGGTGTCGTCGCCCGGCGGCAGCGGGTTGTGCCCCCACTCGCCGGCAACGCCATTGGCGCCCTGCAGCACGCGACCATGGACCACGACGCCGCCACCGACGCCGGTACCGAGGATGACGCCGAAAACGACGTCGGCACCACGGCCGGCACCATCGACCGCCTCGGACAGCGCAAAGCAGTTGGCGTCGTTGGCCAGCCGCACGGTGCGACCGAGCGCCGCTTCGACGTCCTGCTTGAGCGGCTGGCCGTTGAGACAGGTCGAGTTGGCATTGCGCATGCGACCGTCGACCGGCGACTGCGAACCCGGTGTGCCAATGCCGACGCTGGCGCGCACGCCCAGTTCGCGCTCGGCCTGCGTCACCATGCCGGCGATCAGCGCCACCGTCGCCGCGTAGTCGCCGGCCGGTGTCGGCGCGCGTCGACGCAGGCGCACGGACCCGTCGTCGTCGATGGCGATCAGTTCGGTCTTGGTACCGCCCAGATCGACGCCTATGCGCATGGCGCCGCCACCGCTTTCCGCGCGACAATCGCTTTCGGTTTCAACAGGATTCCCGCTCTCATGATCATCACCTTCAAATCACGTGCAACCGCCGACACCATCATGTTCGGCGACAACGCCAGACAGCTGCTGTCGCTGATGGGCAAGCCCTTCGACACCAAGGGCATTATCACGCTGGAGCAGCTGCCGGCCGCCATCGATGCGCTGAAGCAGGCCGCCGCCGCGAGCCGGGACGCCGAGCGCGCCCAGCCACAGGACGACGACGGCGCCGAGGATAAGCCGCCGGCCATGCTGATGCCGGTGTCGCTGGCACAGCGCGCGGCACCGCTGATCGAGCAGCTCGAACGTGCGCTGAAGGCGAAACAGCCGGTGATCTGGGAAAGCTGAGGACGCTCAAGGCGCGGCGGCGCCGGTCGTTGATGTGTGCGACACCGACTGTTTACCCGACGACACCGTCCGCGCACCATGCCGACCACCACCGCACCTCCGATACTCGACGACGCACGACTGGCCGAATTGCAGGACATGCTCGGACCGGTCATCGATGAAGTGCTGCGTGCCTGGTTGCAGGACACGCCGCGCACGCTGCAGACCGTGTACCGCGCTCTTCACGACGGCGAGCTCGGCGCCGCCATCTGCGCGGCGCATGCGCTGAAGGGCAGTTGCAGCAATGTGGGTGCGGCCAGCCTGTCGGCGAGCGCTCAGGCGCTGGAATGCGCGCTGCGAGAAGGTGGCGCCGATTGCAGCGCAGCAACGATCGCACTGGCGCAGCTCGACGGCGAGTACGACAATGCGGCCCGTCTCATCACCGCCCGTTTCCGCCTATGACCGAAATGCTGTCGGCCGCATCGCTCGACGAGGATGTCGCCCCCGTTCCGCCCGCCATGCCGATGGACTCCGAGTGCTGCGAGTCCGGTTGCGAGCGCTGCGTATGGACCGTCTATCAGGAAGAGAAGCTGGAGTACGAACGCCGCTACGCTGCCTGGCTGCAGCGGCATCCGGAAGAACGCCCGCACCTGTAACCGGCGCGGGCGCACAGTGGATCAGCCCTGCGGCGACCCGATAGTGGTCTTGTTGATGAATACCGCCCGGTCGATCGGCACCACCCAGACCAGACCGTCGCCGGTCTGGCCGGTGCAGGCGACGCTGATGATGCGGCGCACGATGTCGTCGACCTTTTCGTCGGGCGCGACGATTTCGATGCGCACCTTGGCGGAGTAGTCCGTCAACTCCTCCTTGATGTTGTGCGGCGTGTGCTCGCTCGGCGCACCGAAGCCCTCGACCTTGCTCACCGTCATGCCCGGGAAGCCCGGCATTTCACGCAATACGGTGCGCAGTTTCGGCAGCTTGTTCGGCCGGATGATGGCGCGAATTTCCTTCATGTCGTATCTCCGTCTTCGATGTTCGCTCAAGCTTCAAACGGCTTGTCGTCGAACCAGGTGTACAGCGCCGGTACCACCACCAGCGTGAGCAGCGTGCAGGTGATCAGACCGCCGATCACCACGATGGCCAGCGGACGCTGGACTTCGGAACCGGGACCGGTGGCGAACAGGAAGGGCACCAGGCCGAGCAGCGCAACGGTGGCCGTCATCATGACCGGCCGGAAGCGCATCTTGGCGCCCTGCACCACCGCCTGCATCAGCTCCATGCCTTCGTTGCGCAGACCGCGGATGTAGGACACCAGCACCACACCGTTCAGCGTCGCAATGCCCCACAGCGCGATGAAGCCCACCGATGCCGGCACCGACAGGTATTCGCCACTGATGAACAGGCCGATCACGCCACCGATCGAGGCGAAAGGCAGCACGGTGATGATGAGGGTCGCGAAGCGCAGCGACCCGAACAGCAGGAAGAGCAGGAAGAAGATCGCCGCCACGGTGATCGGCACGATGACCGACAGGTGGCCGAGCGCGCGCTCCATGTTCTGGAACTGGCCGCCCCACTCGAAGTAGTAGGCCTCCGGCAACTGCACCTGGGCCTTCACCTTCTGCTGCAGTTCGGCGACGAAACCACCGAGGTCGCGGTTCGCCACGTTGATGCCGATGACGATGCGGCGCTTGCCGGTTTCGCGCGAAATCTGCGCCGGGCCGTCGCGCACGTCGATGGTGGCCAGGCTGGACAGCGGGATCTGCGCACCGTCAGGCGTCGGCACCAGCATGTTGCGGATCGCCTCGATGTTGTCGCGGAAGCGCTCCGGCAGACGCACCACCGCGGCAAATCGCCGCTCGCCCTCGAACACGTCGGTCACGTGACGGCCACCGATGGCCGCTTCGATCAGGTCGTTCACGTCGCCCACGTTGAGGCCGTAGCGGGCGATGGTCGGCCGGTCGATCTCGACCGTCAGGTACTGCTGACCGGTCACCCGTTCGATCTTGATCTCGCTCGCGCCCTGCACGCCGCGTGCAACGCGGGCGATCTCGTCTGCCTTGGATTTCAGCAGATCGAGGTCGTCGCCGAAGATCTTCACCGCCACGTCGGCACGCACACCGGTCACCATCTCGTCGACGCGGTCGGAAATCGGCTGCGCCATGATGATGTTCACGCCAGGCAGCGCCTTCAGCTTCTCGCGGATCTGCTCCTGGATGGTTTCCTGCGTCCAGCCTTCCGGCCACTCGTCACGCGGCTTCAGCGACACGATGGGCGTGGATTCGTTCTGCGACTGCGGGTCGGCCGGCGACTCGCCGCGGCCGACGCCGGACACCGCCGACTTGACGCCCGGCACCTCCATCACCAGACGCATCGCCTCGCGCTCCATGCGCAGCGATTCCTGCAGCGAAATGTTGGGCACACGGTCCATCGCCGGCACCACCGACCCTTCCTTCATTTCCGGAATGAAGGCGGTGCCAAGGAAAGGCAGCAGCAGGATGGCGCCGATGAAGGCCGCCACCGCCAGCGATACCGTCTTCTTGCTGTTGGCGACCGCCCACTCGAGCATCGGCACATAAGGCTTCTTCATCGTGCGGATCAGCCAGGTGTCGTGCTCGGCACCACCCTTGAGCAGATAGCTCGACAGCACCGGCGTCAGCGTCAGCGACAGCACCAGCGACACGAACAGCGCGATGGCGATGGTGTAGGCCAGCGGCGCGAACATCTTGCCTTCCATGCCCTGCAGCGTCATCAGCGGCAGGAACACCAGAATGATGATGCCGATGCCGAAAATGACCGGTGTCGCCACCTCCATCACCGCGGAAAGAATGACGCGAATGCGGCTTTCGCCTTCCTCCTTCGCGTGACCGAGGCGTTCGAAAGCGTTCTCGACCACCACCACCGAGCCGTCCACCATCAGACCGATGGCGATGGCCAGACCGCCCAGCGACATCAGGTTGGCGGACAGACCCAGCTGGTTCATCGCCATGAAGGTGACCAGCGGCGTCACCACCAGCGTGGCGATCACGATGACCGACGAACGCAGGTCGCCGAGGAAGAGGTAGAGCACGATGACGACGAAGATGACGCCTTCGATCAGCACCTTGATCACGGTGGCCAGCGCCGCATCGACCAGTTCCGAGCGGTCGTAGTAGGCCTCGATCTTCAGGCCGCCGGGCAGCATGTTGTTGTCGTTGATGTCGGCCACCTTCTTCTTGATGTCCGACACCACGGCCTTGGCGTTGCCGCCGGCCATCATCATGACGACGCCGCCGACCGCTTCGGTCGTGCCGTTCTTGACCACCGCACCGACGCGCACCGCGTGGCCGAAGGCGACCTCGGCCACGTCGCGGATATAGACCGGCGTGCCATCCACCTCCTTGACGACGATGAGGCGGATGTCGTCCAGGTCCTTCACCAGACCGACGCCGCGGATCAGGTACTGCTCCGCGTTCTGAGGCAGCACGCCGCCACCGGCATTGGCGTTGTTGCGCGCCAGCGCCTCGTACACGTCCTTGACCGTGATCTGGTAGTGGCGCAGGCGATCAGGATTCACCAGCACCTTGTACTGCTTCTGGTAGCCGCCCTGCGAGTTGATCTCTGCCACGCCACGCGTCGAGCGCAGCAGCGGGCGCACCACCCAGTCCTGGATGGTGCGGCGCTCGGTCAGTTCGGCCTGCGTCAGTTCGCGGTCGCCGTCGTCCGGGCGCACCAGCGTGTACTGATAGACCTCGCCCAGACCGGTGGACACCGGACCGAGCACCGGCACCACGCCGGCAGGCATGCGGTCACGCACTTCGAGCAGCCGTTCCATCACCAGCTGACGCGCGAAATAGACGTCGGTCTTGTCGGTGAACACCAGCGTGATCAGCGACAGGCCCGGCTTGTTCAGCGAGCGCATTTCGGTCAGGCCGGGCAGACCGGTCATGCCGATCTCGATCGGCACGGTGATGAAGCGCTCGACCTCCTCCGGCGAACGGCCGGTGGCGTCGGTGGCGATCTGCACCTGCACGTTGGTCACGTCGGGGAAGGCATCCACCGACAGCTTGCGCGCCGCGTCGAGGCCAAAGGCCAGCAGACACAGCGCGACGACGACGATGACGAGGCGCTGTTTGAGCGCCCCGCGCACGAGGGATTCAATCATGGCGTCTCCAGTTCATCCGTTCAGCGTTGGCGCGAAGTCGTGCGGTTCTCATTCGAGTTCCTTGCGCTTGCGCTCGTTGTTCAGATGAAAGGCGCCCTCGGTCACCACCTTCGTGCCTTCGGCCACACCACCCAGCACCGGCCGCATGGTGCCGATGGCCGGGCCGAGCGCGACTTCGGTCAGCTTGAACTGCTGCGGGCCGACCTCGACGAACAGGTAGTCCTTGTTGTTCTCGCGCACGATGGCGGTGTCAGGCACGACCAGACGCGCGGTCGGGCGCCCCTGGATCAGCACCGTCGCCAGCATCGCCGGCTTCAGCGAACGGTCGCTGTTGTCCAGCTCGCTGCGTACCATGATGGTCCGCGTCATCGGGTTGACGGTGTCGGCAATGAAGATGAGCTTGGCGGTCAGCTGCTGGCCGAGCGCCGGGATTTCGACCTGGATGGTCTGGCCCGGCTGCACCGCGGCGGCCTGCTGTTCCGGCACCTCGGCCTCGACCCAGACGCGCGACAGGTCGGCCACCGTGAACATGACCTCGCTCGGCTGCACCACCTGACCCTGGGCGACCAGGCGTTCGACCACGGTGCCGGCCATCGTCGCCACCACCGGCGACACCGAATTGATGGCCCCGGTCGACGTCAGCTTTTCCAGCGACTTCGACGACACGCCGAGCACGCGCAGCTGGTCCGCGGCGGCGCGCATTTCGGCACGCGAAATCGACAGTTCGCTCTCGCGGCGCTGCAGTTCGGCGCTGCCGATCACGTCGGCGGCGAACAGCTGCTGCGCGCGCTCGACATTGCGTTCGTTCAGCTGCGCCTGCGCACGCGCCTTCATGTAGGCAAGCTGGGCGGCGCCCAGCTCGGTGCTGTTGAGCACCGCCAGCGTGTCGCCCACCTTCACCTGCTGGCCCAGCATCGCGGTCAGTTCGGTCACGCGGCCGGTCACCGTGGCGCCGATGCGGGTCACCCGCTGTTCGTCGAAATCGACCTGGCCGGCCACGCGCAGCGTGTCCGACAGTTCCATACGGCTGACCGTGCCGAGCTTGATGATGTTGCCGAGGTTGTCACCGGCCTGGACCAGATTGGGGTCGACCGGCGCCGCAGCGGCCGTCGGTGCCGCGGTATCGGACTCTTCGGAGCAAGCACCGAGCAGAAGGGAGACGCCGAGCAGTCCGGCGCACAGCAGGGGGCGTTGGATAAGTTTCATAGCGGATCGGAATGTGGATGAATTCGTTGTGCGTGAGCCGGCTCAGCGCAGAGCGCCAAGGCGTTCGATTTCGGCGACGGCATTGATCAGTTCGTAGCGGGCGCTGATCAGCTCGTTGCGGACGGCGCGGAAGGTGCGCTGCGCATCCAGCACTTCGAGGATGCCGCGCTCGCCGAACTTGTACGCCGCCTCGGCCACCTTCAGAGCGGCTTCGGCCTGGCGCACGATGCCGCTCTCCAGTGCCGACACCTGGGTGCGCGACAGGTCGTACTGCCGGTAGGCGGCGTCGAGCTGCTGCTGCAGTTCGAACATGCGCCCTTCGAGCGCCATGCGATTGCGTTCGCCGATCGCGCTGGCCTGCGCGATCTGGCCCTGGCGACGGTCGAACAGCGGAATGCTGACGGCGACGCCGATGCGGTTGGCTTCATACTCCGGATCCTGGTCGCGGCCAAGCTTGAACGACAGTTCCGGCATGCGGCGCAGCTTTTCCAGTTCGATCTGTTCCTTCGCGCGCTCGATCTCGGCGCGCAGGCGGGCGATCTCCGGATTGCGCGTCAGCATGTCCTCGCGCAGCTTTTCCAGCGGCGGCAGCTCGACGTCGTTCACCAGATCGCCCTGCAGTTCGTAGTCGAGCGGCAGCACGCCGCCGACCAGTCCGCGCAGTCGCGCCTTGGACTGCGCAATGCGCAGTTCGGCCGCGTCGGCGTTCTTCTGCGCGCTCAGCAGCTCGGTATCGGCGCGGATCAGTTCGTAGCGCGGTGCTTCACCAGTATTGACCCGCACCTCGACACGGTTGCGGATGGCCTTGGCCAGTTCGAGGTCCTCGCGTGCGGCGACCAGCTCGCGCTCATGGCGGATGACCGCGTAGAAGCTCTGCTTGAGGCGGGTCAGCAGATCCACCTCGTAAGCCTGGGCGCCGGACATGGCGGACGTGATGCCCGCTTCTGCCACGCGCAGACGGGCGTCGCGCTGCGACGGGTAGTCGAAGCGCTGCGACAGCGTGATCGAGCCGAGCGAACCCGGCGCCAGATTGGGACCACGCGAATTGCGGTCGCCGCCCATCACCTCGAGTTCCGGATTCGGATAGGCGCGGGCGGTCAAGGTGTCGGCGCGGCTGACATCGACGTCGGCGCGCGCGGCGCCGAGCGATGCGTTGGACTGCAGGGCCAGCGTCTGCAGCTGGCCCAGTGTGTAGCGCTCGGCGGCCCCTGCCGCGTGCGCACACAGGCCGAGGGCGGCCAGAAGGGCGATGGCTTTTGTTTTCATGAGTCTGATGCCCTGACGGGAACGATGAAACAGGCGAACACGCCTGCGCGCACGGCATGCCGCGCAGGTCGTGAAGAAACGGATATGGACGGCGCCCGCGATGGCGGGCAGCCGCGCCTCAGCCCAGCCTGGGCGGGCGCAATGGAACCCGGTCGGGCTCTGGGTCCTGCAGGACGAGGGCGGAGGCGATCTGTTCGGGACGTGCCTGGCTGCGCGCGCGCTGCGGCACTTCGGCGACAAAAGGGTCCGGCGGATCGCCGGCCAGATCGAGACGGTGCATCAGCGCACCGTAGACGTCGGTCGGTGTCGCGTCGGGAAATTCGAAGGACGCACAGCTCACGCACTGTTCCGGTGCATCGGCGAGCGCACGCTGCCCGGCCCACAGGGCAGACAGCGCAAACAGCAGTAAACCGATCAGCAGGAAGGCTCTGGCGGAACTCATGAGGCGTTCGGACGCGCGGCACGGAATTTAAGTTCCCTTTCATGAAACCACTGTTTCAGCTCGCGGTGCAACACGAAACATCACGAAGCAGCTTCCATGCCGGTGGCCGGCCCTGCTTTGGTAGACTGCGCACGCTGTTCTGACCACCGGTAACTTTCATGCTCAAGCTGTTGCGCTGCACCGCGCTTCTCGTGTCCGCCGCACTTCCGTTCGCCGCTTCCGCCGACCTGATCCCGCCACCCCAGCCCGACGCCAAGGCCTGGCTGCTGATCGACCACGAATCCGGCGCCGTTCTGGCGCAGTCGCGCCCGGACGACAAGGTCGAACCGGCGTCGCTGACCAAGCTGATGACCGCCTACCTGACCTTCAAGTCGCTGAAGAACGGCCAGTTGAAGCCCAACCAGGCGGTGCCGGTCAGCGTCGCCGCGTGGAAGACCGGCGGCTCCAAGATGTTCATCGCGCCGGACAAGCCGGTCACTGTCGACGAACTGATCCGCGGCATGATCATCCAGTCCGGCAATGACGCCTGCGTTGCGCTCGCAGAAGCGATTGCCGGTTCGGAAGCCGCCTTCGCGCAGATGATGAATGCCGAGGCGAAGCGTCTGGGCATGTCGGGCACACAGTTCCGCAACTCGACCGGCCTGACCGAGGACGGTCATTACACGACGGCACGCGACTTGGCCATTCTGGCGCGCGCGCTGATCCACGATTTCCCCGAGTACTACCCGCTGTACTCGACGCTGGACTACACCTACAACGGTATCAAGCAGGGCAACCGCAACCGCCTGCTGACGATGGACCGCAGCGTGGACGGCATGAAGACCGGCCACACCGATGCAGCCGGCTGGTGCCTGGTGTCGTCGGCCAAGCGCGAAGACCGCCGCGTCGTGTCGGTACTGCTCG
Source organism: Methyloversatilis sp. NSM2 (assembly GCF_038066675.1). Classification (NCBI taxonomy): domain Bacteria; kingdom Pseudomonadati; phylum Pseudomonadota; class Betaproteobacteria; order Nitrosomonadales; family Sterolibacteriaceae; genus Methyloversatilis; species Methyloversatilis sp. NSM2. The sequence continues at coordinate 183,515 of NZ_JBBUKV010000013.1, read as the reverse complement.
GCGCGCCGAACGAGAAGGGCCGCATCGAATCGTCGGCCACGCTGCTGAACTACGGCTTCAACGCCTGGGAAAACGCCCGCCTCGCCAGCGCCGAGGAAGTGCTGGCCACGCCTGCCGTCTACAAGGGCGCTGCCGCCAGCGTGCAGGTCGGTGCGGCCGACGACGCGGTCGTGACGGTGCCGCGCGGTCAGGCCGGCAAGGTGACGCGGGAGATCGTCATCACCACGCCGGTGATCGCGCCGATCGCCGTCGGCCAGCAGCTCGGTACGCTGAAGGTGGCGATCGACGGCAAGCCGGCCGGCGAGTATCCGCTGGTGGCCAAGGTGGCGATCGACGAAGGCGGCTTCTTCCGCCGCATCTGGGACACGATCCGGCTCTGGCTGGGTCTCTGAGGAAAAGGCCCCCACGGGGGCTGCGTCACCCACGGTCGGCTTTGCACAGCCGACCGGTTACGCGGGCAGCGAGCGATGCTCGCCGAAATCCCCGCTCCATCCCTTGGGGCGGCCCGGCGGGCGGCGCGTGCCGCACTTGAAAACTGAAATGATGTACGCCAAGGACGAATCGCATGGCCGACGATCCACGTAAGGACACCCTGCTCGAGTTTCCGTGCGACTTCCCGCTCAAGATCATGGGCGAGCGCCACGACGACTTCGCCCAGGTGGTGGTCGAGGTGGTGCTGCGCCACGTGCCTGACTTCGATCCGGCGACGCTGGGCATGCGCCCGTCCTCCGGTGGCCGCTACATCGGCCTGACCGCGACGATACGCGCGACCTCGAAGGATCAGCTCGACGCGCTGTACAGCGAACTGAGCGGCCATCCGATGGTGAAAGTCGTCCTGTGACCGCCCTCGTCCGCACACTCGGCCGGGCCGACTACACGCCGGTGTGGCAGGACATGCAGGCCTTCACTGCGGCGCGCGGTGCCGACACGCCGGACGAGTTCTGGCAGGTCGAGCACCCACCGGTATTCACGCTGGGCCTGGCCGGCAAGCGCGAACACCTGCTGCGCGACGTCGGCGTGCCGGTGGTCGACAGCGACCGCGGCGGCCAGGTGACCTATCACGGCCCCGGCCAGGTCGTCATCTACACGCTGATCGACCTCAAGCGCGCCGGCCTCGGCGTGCGCGAAGTGGTGAACCGCATCGAACAGGCGGTGATCGATCTGCTGGCGACGCACGGCGTCGGCGCGCAGCGACGCCCCGGCGCCCCCGGCGTCTATGTCGGCGCGGGCGACGACGAAGCGAAGATTTCCGCACTGGGCCTGCGCATACGCAACGGCCGCACCTACCACGGCGTTTCGCTGAACGTGGACATGGACCTGACACCGTTTACCGCGATCAACCCCTGCGGTTACAGTGGGCTGCGCGTCACACAGACGCGCGATCTGGGCATCGCACTCCCACCGGAGGCGATCTGCCTGCAACTGACCGGCGCGTTACAGCGCGCCCTCTATGAATAGGTAAACAGCAGCCATGAGCGACACCGCCTACGACCCGACCGAAAAACAGAAGGGTTCGCTGAAGACCGCCCGCATCCCGATCAAGGTGGTGCAGGCCGAAACCCTGCGCAAGCCGGACTGGATACGCGTGCGCGCCGCTCGCCACGACAGCCGCTTCGGCGAGATCAAGCAGATCCTGCGCGACAGCGGCCTGCACACGGTGTGCGAGGAAGCGAGCTGTCCGAACATCGGCGAGTGCTTCGGCGGCGGCACCGCCACCTTCATGATCATGGGCGACAAGTGCACGCGCCGCTGCCCCTTCTGCGACGTCGGCCACGGCCGGCCCGACCCGCTGGACGCTGGCGAGCCGGAAAAGCTGGCGAAAACCATCGCCGCGCTGAAGCTGAACTACGTGGTCATCACCAGCGTGGACCGCGACGACCTGCGCGACGGCGGCGCCCAGCACTTCGTCGACTGCATACGCGCGGTGCGCGAGCACTCGCCGCGCACGCAGATCGAGGTGCTGGTGCCGGATTTCCGCGGCCGCCTCGACATCGCGCTGTCGATACTCGACGCGGCGCCGCCGGACGTGATGAACCACAACCTGGAAACCGTGCCGCGGCTGTACAGGATGGCGCGCCCGGGCTCCGACTACGCGCATTCGCTCGACCTGCTGCGTCAGTTCCGCGCCCGCCACCCGGAAGTGCCGACCAAGAGCGGCCTGATGCTGGGGCTGGGCGAAACCGACGACGAAATCCTCGAAGTGATGCGCGACATGCGCGCGCACGACGTGCAGATGCTGACGCTGGGCCAGTACCTGCAACCCTCGGGTGGTCACCTGCCGGTGCTGCGCTACGTGCATCCGGACACCTTCGCGATGTTCGAGCGCGAAGCGACGGCGATGGGCTTCAGCCACGCCGCCTGCGGCCCGCTGGTGCGCTCCAGCTACCACGCCGACCGCCAGGCGCACGCCGCCGGCGTCGCCTGACTTCCGCCCGGACCGCGTCGGCACGACCGTCGTTGCCGGCGCCGCTGCGCCTCAGTCGTCGCGCAGTTCCGGGTGGGCCGACACGAAGGCGCGCAGGATGGTCAGCGCCTCGGGAAACTCGAAGGCCTCGATCAGGCGGGTCAGCGGATGCACTGCCGCCTCGCCGAACTGCGCCACCAGCGCCGGCTTGAGTTCGCGCCAGATGGCGCCGGATTTCATGTCGTCGTGTTCGAGCAGCAGACAGAGCTGGCTGACCAGACTGCGCACGCGCGCGGTCGGCAGGCTGGCGGCATCCGCCTCGGTGCGCGGCAGGGCGCGGATCTCGTCGCACACAGCGCCTATCTGCACCGCGCAGGCCGCGATGTCGTCGGCGATGGTCTGCACCGCGGCGCCGGCATGCAGCGCCTGTTCGAGCGCGAGCGCACGGTCGCGCAATGCGTGCGCGCCGATGGTCGCCGCCACGCCCTTCAGCGTGTGCGCGACGCGTTCGGCGAGCAGTCTGTCGCCGTCCTTGATCGCCTGTCGCAGACGATCGACGTCGCCACTGTGGTTCGCCAGGAACATGTCCAGCACCTGACGGTAGCCTGCGGCATCGCCACCGAGCGCGCGCACGCCGACCTCGCGATCGATGACGGCCGGCACCGTCGGCGTCAGCGGCGACGCGTCGGCATGTTCGCCCTCCGGAATCCACTGCGCCAGCGCGGCGAACATGCGCTCCGGATCGACCGGCTTGACCAGGTGACCGTTCATGCCGACCTCTTCGCAGCGACGCCTGTCCTCCTCGAACGCGTTGGCGGTCATCGCGAGGATGGGCAGCATGCGTCCGGCGTCGGTCGCACGGATGCGGCGCGTCGCCTCGACGCCGTCCATCACCGGCATCTGCATGTCCATCAGCACGATGTCGTAATGCGAGCGGGCTACCTTGTCGACCGCCTCCGCGCCGTCGGCGGCGACATCGACCATCAGTCCGGCGCCTTCGAGCAGTTCGCGCGCCACCTCCTGATTGATCGCATTGTCCTCGACCAGCAGCACGTGGGCGCCGACGCGCACGCGGCGCTGACGGGTGATCGAATCCGGCCGCAGCGCCGCGTCGCCGCGCTGCAGGCGCACGGTGAACCAGAAGGTGCTGCCTTCGCCCGGCACACTGCTCACGCCGACGTCGCCGCCCATCAGCCGTGCCAGGCGACGGCTGATCACCAGACCGAGTCCGGTGCCGCCGTACTTGCGCGTCGTCGCCGCCTCGGCCTGTTCGAAGGCCTCGAACAGCTGGGCCTGCTTCTGCGGCGCGATGCCGATGCCGGTGTCCTCGACCTCGAAACGCAGCATGACCGAGGTCGGCTGCTCGGCCAGCACCTGCACACGCAAGGTGATGCTGCCGCGCTCGGTGAACTTCACCGCATTGCTCAGGTAGTTGATCAGTATCTGACCGACGCGCATCGGATCGCCGAGCAGCGACAGGCCGGTCAGCCGCGGATCGACTTCCTCCTTCAGCAGCAGCCGCCTGGAAGCGATGCGGTCCGCCATCATGCTGCGCACGCGGTCCAGCGTCGCCAGCACGCTGAACGGCACTTCCTCCAGTTGCAGGCGGTCGGCCTCGATCTTCGACAGGTCGAGCACGTCGTTGATGAGCCCGAGCAGGTGCTTGGCGGAAGCGGTGATCTTTTCCAGCTTGTCCAGCTGTGACGGCGCGCTCAGTTCGCGCCGCAGCAGGTGGGTGAAGCCGATGATGGCGTTCATCGGCGTGCGGATTTCGTGGCTCATGTTGGCGAGGAAGGTCGTCTTCGAGCGGCTCGCCGCCTCGGCGTCGATGCGGGCGCGTTCCAGTTCGGCGGTGCGGCTGCGCACCAGCTCCTCCAGATGGTGGCGGTGCGCATCGAGTTCGGCCTCGGCCGCCCGCTTGGCCGTGATGTCGCGGGTGATGCCCTGCAGGAAGGTGATCTGCCCGTGGGCGTCGGTGCGCAGCGTGGTCATCACCTCGGTCATCACGACACGCCCGTCGCGGCAGGGCTGCGCGATTTCCATCGTCTGCGTGCGCATCGATTCGTCGCCCGCCTTGAAAGCCGCCAGCCGCGCGGCGAAGGCCTCGCTGACGCGGCGGTAGCTGTCCGGCGTCATGGTGTCCTGCATGCTCTGTCCGAGCACCTCGTCGACCGTGTAGCCGCGCAGCCGCTCGATCGCCTGGCTGATGTAGACGAAGCGCTCGGCGCGCAGGTCGTACAGCCAGATCACGTCGCTCGAGTTCTCCGACAGCAGGCGGTGCCGCTCCTCGCTCTCGCGCAGACGCCGCTCCGCCTCGCGGCGGTCGGTCACGTCGCGCAGCACGACGTGCAGCAGCGCGCGCCCATCGTGCTCGATCGCGGTGGCCAGCACCTCGGTCGCCAGTGTTTCGCCGTCGGCGCGCTGCATCAGCCACTCGAACTGGTGCGATCCCCCTTCCCCCAGCCGGCCCATGATCTGCTCGAAGGCCGGTGCCGAGGCGACACCATCCGCCTGCACCGCGGGCGCGACATCGACCGGCGAGCGCCCGATCAGCTGCGCCGCGTCCTGCATGCGCAGCAGATCGAGGGCGGCGCGATTGACGTCGATGAAGCGCCCGTCCTCCATCAGCGCCACCGCCTCGCGCGTGTCCTCGAACAGCTTGCGGAAACGCGCCTCGCTCTCGCGCAAACGCTCTTCCGACTGCCGGCGCTCGGTGATGTCGATGTGGGTGCCGCTGATCACCAGCGGGCGCCCGTCCGGCGTGCGCTGCGTCACCCGCCCGCGGTCGGCGATCCACACCCAGTGGCCGGCGCGATGGCGCATCCGGACGTCGCACTCGTAATAGTCGGTTTCGCCGGCCAGATGCCGTTCCAGTGCTTCGTTGGCCTGTCGCAGGTCGTCCGGATGGACGAAGCGCGCCCAGGTGTCTGCGTTGAAGGGCTGCAGATCGGACAGCGCATAGCCGAACATGCCGGCCCAGCGCTCGTTGAACACCGCTTCGCCAGTCTGCAGATTCCATTCCCAGGTGCCGGCGTGGGTGCCGTCGATGATGTCCTGCAGCCGCTGCCGCTCGCGGTCGAGCTGGGCCTGCACCTTGGAGCGTTCGGTCACATCCCACCAGATGTCCGACACGTAGACCCGTCCCTGCACATTCACCGGCTGTACGCTGACCCGCACATCGGTAACCGAGCCGTCGCGGCGCCGGCGGCGCGTGTCGAACTGCGCCCCGCCGCGCGCAACCACGTCGCGCATCTTCGCGCGCACCGCATCGGGGTCAAGGTCGGCATTGATGTCGGCCAGCGTCAGCGCCGCGAACTCCTCCCGCGTATAGCCCAGGCCGTTGCATGCAGCGTCGTTGAACTCGACGAAGGACAGCGTTTCGGCATCGATCAGCGTGATCGAATCGGAGGCCTGAGCGACGATGGCGCGGTAGATGTCCTCACGCTGCGCCGCGCGCGCTTCGTCCTCGCGCCGGGCGATGACGCTGGCGATGCGGTCGGCCAGCGCCTCCAGCAGCATGCGCTCTTCGAGCAGGAAGGGTCCCTCGTCACGCACCGGCATTTCGGTCCGGTAAGCGACGCATATCCGTCCGCGTACTTCGCCACGCAGCAGCAGCCGCGCATGGATGGACTGCGCCGCGCGATCGAAGCCGGACGTGGCGACCGTCTCGCCGTCGAGCTCGATAGCGGCCTCCGCCTCGCCCACATGCATGAAGCCGCCAGGCAACAGACCCGCCACCTCGCGCAGCATGTCGGGCAGCGGCCGGCGCAGGTCCTCGGTGGCGCGGAACACCGCGTAGAGGCATCGCTGTTCCTTCACCCGCTCGGCCAGCGCCTGCTCGATCTCGCGCATCGAGGTGACCTCGCGCGCCAGGCCGAGCACGCCGACCAGCTGCCCGGCGCTGTCGGTGACCGCCGTCTTCGTGGTCTGGTAGAGGCCCTGCTGACCACCGACGCGGAAGGTAAGCCATTCCTCGTTGATCAGCGGCCGCCCCGCATCGATCGCCGCACGGTCGTGCGCGCGGAAGAAGTCGGCCAGTTCGCGCTCGACGAAGTCGTAATCGGTGTGTCCGATCAGCTGCGCTTCGGGCACGCCGAGCAGCTGCTCGAAACGCGGATTGCAGAAGCGAAAGGTGCCGTCGGCATCCTTCAGCCACACCGGATCGGGAATCGCGTTCAGCAGCATGCGCAGACGGCTGCGCTCCTGCTCCAGTTCCACCGCGTGGCGATCGGCCAGTTCGCGCGCGCGACGCAGGCGTCGGTCGTGCCGCCGCTGCGCCAGCAGCAGCGCGCACACCAGCGCCAGACTGAAGCCGAGTACCGGCAGCAGCACGCGGTGATCGCGCCACAGTTCGGGCAGCGAGTCGGCGGGCACGTGCTGCGCCAGAGCCGGTGTGGCGAAACTGAGGAGACAGACGGCAGCGGTGGCCGACCGCATCAGGCGAGCGGCAGCAAGGCTCGGTATGGACGTCATCATCGGCGCGACTCAGGCGGGTGCGTTCGGGGTCTGCTCGGCCAGGTCGGCGTAGCGCGCGGCGATGGCCGCGAACTCGTCGAGATGTGCGAGGTAGGCGTCGACGACGTCCGGATCGAAATGCCGGCCACGCCCCTCGGTGATGATGGCGGTCGCCCGATCGAGCGGAAAGGCCGGCTTGTAGGCGCGCTTGCTGATCAGCGCGTCGAACACGTCGGCCAGCGCCATCAGGCGCGCCGGCAGCGGAATGGCCTCGCCGGCCAGACCTTCCGGGTAGCCGCTGCCGTCCCACTTCTCGTGGTGGTAATGCGCGATGTCCATCGCGATGTAGAGGAAATCCAGCGCCTCGCGCTCCTCCTGGTCGCAGATGGCGCGCCAGATTGCGTCCGATCCCTGCCGGGCGTGGGTCTTCATGATTTCCCACTCGTCGGGCGTGTGCTTGCCCGGCTTGTGCAGGATGTGATCGGGAATCGCCACCTTGCCGATGTCGTGCAGCGGCGCCGCCTTCGTATAGGTTTCGACCAGCGCCGGCGTCAGTTCGCCGGCGTAGCGCGGCGTCGTCGCCAGCGCCCGGGCCAGCACATTCACATAGGCCTGGGTGCGCAGGATGTGATTGCCGGTCTCGTCGTCGCGCGCCTCGGCGATGCTGGCGAGCGCGCGCATGCTCACGTCCTGCACCACCTGGTTCTGCCGCATGCGGCGGGCGATCTCGGCTTCCAGCCAGGCGTTCTGATCGCGCATGCGATCGCGCGCCTCTTTCAGTTCGAGTTGCCCGCGCACGCGGGCCAGCACGATGGCCGGACGCACCGGCTTGGTGATGTAGTCGACCGCGCCCAGCTCCAGTCCGTGTGCTTCGTCTTCGGTGCTGTCGAGCGCGGTGACGAAGATGACAGGCAGTTCGCGCGTGCGCGGATCTGCGCGCAGACGGCTGATCACCTCGTAACCGTCCATCTCCGGCATCATCACGTCGAGCAGCACCAGATCCGGCCGCGGATCGCTGGTCGCCGCCGCCAGCGCACGTGCCCCCGAACTGGCGACGCGGACACGGTAGTGAGGCATCAGGATTTCGCCGAGTACAGTCAGATTTTCCGGCGTGTCATCGACCAGAAGCAGGGTCTTCTGCGGGGTGGTCGCCGCGCCCTGGTGTGGGTTCACTGGGTGTCTCCCGTGTTGTGTCCGGGGCGCAGGCACCGGTCGGACGCCCGCGCCAGTTCTGTCGATGATCTTACTCCGCCCCTATGCGGCCGACAGCAAAACAGTGTGCCGACGCGGCTTTGCGGCGCATGAGACGACGAGGGAAAGACGATGAAGGCAGTACTGACCGGCCACACGCACGGACTGGGCGAGGCGCTTGCCGCCACGCTGCGCGCACGCGGCATTCCGGTGCTCGGGCTCGCACGCGGCCGGTCGCCGCAGCCCGACGACGACGGCTTCACTCAGATCGCGCTCGACCTCGCCGACGCGGCCGCGCTGGCGCGCTGGCTGACGGGCGACGCGCTGTCACGCTTCGTTGCCGCTGCCGACCGCGTGCTGCTGATCAACAACGCCGGCACGCTGGGCCCGGTGGCGCCGGCGGGGCGCCAGGGCGCGACGGCCATCGCGCAGGCGGTGGCGCTCAATGTCGCCGCCCCGCTGGCGCTGACCGATGCACTGGTCACCGCCGCTGCGCACGCGAGCGAACGGCGCATCGTGCACATTTCGAGTGGCGCCGCGCACACGCCCTACGCCGGCTGGTCCATCTACTGCGCCACCAAGGCCGCGCTCGACCAGCACGCCCGCGCCGCGGCGCTCGACGCCCCGGCCGGCACGCGCATCGTCAGCCTGGCGCCGGGCGTCATCGACACCGCGATGCAGGCGCAGATCCGCGCCACCCCGCTGGCGGATTTCCCGAACCGCGCCCGCTTCGAAGCATTGCAGCGCGACGGCGCACTGCTGTCGCCGGCCGACTGCGCGCGCCGCCTGGTCGACTACCTGCTGTCCGAGCGCTTCGGCGCCGAGCCGGTGGCCGATCTGCGCACCGCTCTGCCTTGATCGCGCGTCGCCATCACCCGTCCATGCGCACCGCGCGCACGGCGTCGATGGCGAGGGCGCGGCGGGCACCGATCAGCGCGGCAACGGTGGCCGCCGCCAGCATGGCCAGCACGATGCCGGCGAGCAGACTCCAAGGCACCACCCAGTCCATGCTCCAGTGGAAGGACTGCCGGTTCACCACTTCGATCAGCAGCGCACTCATCGCGAAGCCGGCAAGCAGACCGAGCAGCAGGCCGGGCACGGTCGACAGCACGCCTTCGGCGGCAAGCTGCGCGGCGATCTGCCGGCGCGTGAAGCCAACGTGGCGCAGCAGGCCGAATTCGCGCACGCGCGCCGCGGCCGACGCGGCGAAGGCGGCGGCGATGCCAGCCAGACCGATCAGCGCCGACGCTGCCTCCAGCGCGTAGGTGGCGGCGAAGGTGCGGTCGAACACGCCGAGCGACAGCCGGCGGATGTCCTCGCTCGACGTCAGCTCCAGCGCGTCACCGGCGCCAGTGGCGTCGCGCAGTGCCGCGGCGACCGCGCTCGGGTCCGCGCCATCGGCCAGCCAGAGGCCGAAGTCGTCGGCCAGCCGGTCGCCGGTCAGCGCGCGGTAGCGTTCGAGGTCGATCACCAGCGCGCCGTGCTGCCGCGCGTAGTCACGCCACAGCCCGGCCACCTGCACGCGCAGCGCGCGCCCGGCCAGCGGCAGTTCGACCTCGCTGCCGGCACGCCAGCCGTACAGATCGGCCATCGCCTCCGACGCCCACACGCGTGGAAGGGCGCCCGGTGGCGCCATCGATCCGACGCGCGGCAGCACCTGTCCGGCGTCGTCCGGCAGCGCCCGCGCGATCAGCGCCACCGGCGGCAGGTCCGCGCGCAGCAGCAGCGACTGGTGACGCAGCACGTCGACGCGGACGACGCCGGGCACCGCCGCCAGCCGCCGCTCGACGTCGTCCGGCCACGGCCGGTCGCGGTCGCCGCGGATATACAGCTCGGCCGGCAGCACGTCGCCCAGCCAGCGATCGACCGACGCGCGGAAGGACGACACCATGACCGCCATCGCGACGATGAGCGCACTGGCCGCCAGCACACCGGCCGCGCTGCGCGACGCGAAACCCGGTTCGGCGCGCAGCCGCGCGGCGGCCAGCGTCAGCGGCAGGCTGGCGGCGTCGGGCAGCGTCCGCGCCAGCGCCGCCGCGAGCGGTGGCACCGCCAGCACCGCGCTCGCCAGCACGCAGCCGATTGCCAGATAGCCGCCCAGAGGCAGCCCGCCCAGCGCCGGCTGTGCCGCGGCGACGGCACCGAGCCCGAGCAGCGCCAGCAGGCCGACCGCCCGACGGCGATTTCCCAGCAGGCGTAACGGCGGCGTGAATACCCCGCCGCGCAGTGCCTGCGCCGGCGTGATGGCCAGTGCATCGCGCGCCGGCCAGGCGGCGCCGGCCGCTGCCGACGCCACGCCGAGCAAACCGAAGCCGATGCTGGCCGACACATCGAAGCCCAGTTGCGGCGCGGCGCCCGCAATCAGGCCGGCGCCCAGGTCGCTGCCGATCAGGTGCAGCGCCAGCGCCGCCAGCGCGTGACCCAGCGCGATGCCGATGGCGGCACCGGCGGCGCCAAGCAGCGCGCCTTCGCCGACCAGCAGTCGCATCAGCTGAGCACGCGTCAGTCCGGCCGCGCGCAGGAAGGCGATTTCCGCCACGCGGCGGGCAATCGCCGCCGCCTGCGTCGCCGCCACCAGAAAGCTGCCGACCGCCAGCGCGATCAGCGCCAGCAGGCCGAGGTTGACGCGATAGGCGCGCGACAGCCGGTCGGCGCGCTCCAGCGCCTGCGCCGGCGTCTGCAGCGTCACGTCGGCCGGCAGTGCGGCGGCGATGCGCGCGAGCGCATCGGCGCGCACCACGCCCGCGTGCAGGCGCAGCGCGATGCGGTGGATGCGGCCGGCGCTGCCCAGCCGCCACTGCGCGTCGCCGATGTCGGTCACCGCCAGCACCGCGCCCTCGCCGGCCGCCGGCAACCAGCCGGCGACGCGGAAGGCGTGACCGCGCAGCGTCAGCGTGTCGTCAGGCTGCAGGCCGAGTGCGCGACCGGCCGCGTGACTCAGGTAGAGCGTGCCCGGCTGCATCAGGCGGCCGATGCCGTCGGCCGGTGGCAGCAATGTCGGCTGCACGGCGGCGGCGCGGAAGGCGTCGATGCCGATCACGCGCAGCTTCAGCGTGCGGCCGGCGCGTTCGACCTCGATCTCGCGCTCGACCAGCGGGCTCGCCGCCGCCACATCGGGCAACGCCGCCAGCCGCGGGTAGAGCATTTCGTCCATGCCGCGCGGGGCCACCGCCTCGACATCGGCGCTGCCGGACACGCTGCGCAGGCCGGATTCGAATTCGTCGAGCGCCGCCCGGTGGATGGCCGACACGGCGACGCCGAGCGCCACGCCGAGTGCAATGGCGAGCAGCGCCAGCGTGCTCGCGCCGCGCCGGGCCGAGCGCCACAGCAGCTCAAGCATCGTGCAGGCGGCCGTCGCGCGCCAGCCGCAGCACGCGGTCGGCACTGGCCGCCATCGCGGTGGAATGCGTCACCAGCAGGCCGCAGGCCTTGCTCGACTTCACCGCGTCGCGCAACAGCGCAGCGATCCGCTCGGCGTTGTCGGCGTCCAGGTTGCCGGTCGGTTCGTCGGCCAGCAGCAGGCGCGGGCGATGCACCAGCGCGCGGGCGATGGCCACCCGCTGCAGTTCGCCGCCGGACAGTCGGGTCGGGCTGTCGCCGGCGCGCTCGCCCAGACCCACTGCGTCGAGCTGCGCGCGGGCGCGGGCGGCCCGTTCGCGCACCGGCACGCCAGCCAGCGCCAGCGGCAACGCGACGTTGTCAGCCAGGCTGAGCCAGGGCAACACGTGGAAGGACTGGAACACGAAACCGACCTCGACACGCCGCCACAGCGTGGCCGCGTCGTCGTCCAGCGCGGACACCGCGTGCGCACCGAAATGGACGCTGCCGGCATCCGGCCGGTCGAGGCCGGCGACCAGATTGAGCAGCGTCGACTTGCCCGCGCCCGATTCGCCGATCACCGCGACGTATTCGCCCGGCGCGACGGTCAGGTCGACGGCGTCGAGCAGCAGGCGCGGCGGCGTACCGGGCAGGGTCTTGCGGAGTGAATGGAGGGTGAGCACGGCCGATGGACTGCGCGGCGCGCGCCGGGTTCAGCCGCGCGTGGCGAGGAAGTGGCGGAATTCGCCAGCGTCCATCGGGCGCGCGTACAGATAGCCCTGCGCGATCTCGACGCCCTGCTCGCGCAGATAGTCCGCCTGCTGCTCGGTCTCGACACCCTCGGCCACCATATGCAGGCCGCGCGTGCGCGCGATCTCGGCGATGTGCGGCACCAGCGGCGCGTGCGGCGTGTCAGCGCCGATGGTGCCGACGAAGGCGCGGTCGATTTTCAGCGCGTCGACCGGCAGATCGTGCAGATAGGACAGGCTGGAATAGCCGGTGCCGAAGTCGTCCAGCAGCACCTTGTGGCCCGCTTCGCGCAGTCGCGCCAGCACTTCGCCCGCCGAGCCAGCCTGGATCAGGTTGCGCTCGGTCAGTTCGAGTTCGATCTGGCTGCGGCGGATGCCGTTGCCGTCGAGCGCGTCGGCCAGCAGTTCGGTCAGGTCGCCGCGCTCCAGATCGTGCGAAGCCAGGTTCAGCGACACCGTCAGTTCCGGCCGGCGTTGCAGCAGATCGCCGATTTCGGAAATCGCGGTGCGCAGCACGCGGGCGGTTATTTCGTGCTCGAAGCCGGAGTGCTCGGCCAGATGCACCAGATCGTCGGTGCTCATGACCGGTTCGTTCTGGTCGGGCCAGCGCACCAGCAGTTCGGCGCCGACGCAGCGGCCATCGGACAGACGGATCTGCGGGTGATAGGCCACGCGCAGTTCGCCGCGGCGGATCGCCGACAGCAGCGCGCTGGCCGGCGAGAAGTACTGGCGCGCGAAGCGGCGCACCGCCCACATCAGCAAGGTGCTCACCAGCACGCCGAGCAGCGTCATCATCACCAGGGGCTCGGTCCATGCGGCCATCAGTTGGGCGCGCGACTGCGCGCCGACGGCGACGATGGGCAGCTGCGCCGACTGCGCGACCGCATACAGACGGTCGCCCTGGATGCGCTCGCGACCGGTCACCGCGGTATCGATCATGCTCGGCAGCAGCGGCTGGTCGAGGTGGGCCAGCGGCAGCCAGTCGGTGGTACTGAGCACCGCCAGCTGGGTGTCACCGACCGCGCGCGCCTGGAAGTGGCTGGCGTGGATCAGCGCGATGTGGCTGCCGCGGCCGATGGCTACCGACGGTCTGACGTCGTCCAGCGTGTGCGTGACGCGGAACCAGATCTGCCGTCCCTTGCCGTCCGACCAGTCGGCTGCCGGCAGCACGCGATGCGCATCGCTGCCCATGCTGCTGCAGGCGATCTGGCCGTTCTCGACATAGGCGATCTCGCGCACGAAGGGCGTGCAGTAGGCGATCTGCCGCAGCCGCTCGATATGGGCCGGCGAGCACGCCGGCTGCGGGAAACTCTGCAGGCCACCCAGTTCGGACTGCGCGTCGTCGAACACCTGCTCGGCGCGTGCCAGCGCCTGCTGCGCCAGCGCATCGAGGTGCTGGGATTCCACCCGCAGGGTGTACGCCCAGGAAAAATAGAGCGCAGCCGCCACCGGCAGCAGCCCGGCAAGCAGGGCAGCCACGGTCAGCAGCGTGGTCAATGCGCGACGTCGCATCGGAGGCGTTCTTCGATTATGGCGGCCGCTCGGGCGACCTTGTTCTTGATGTGCACAGACCCGGAAGTTTAAGCGCTTGCGACCCCGTCGCAGCGCGCCCACGCCGCAATCTTCGTGCTTTTTTGTGAATGCCCGGCGTCAGTGCAGGCTGAGCATCAGTTCGACGCGCGCCTGAACCGGCGTCAAAGCGCCAGCCGACGGCAGCGCCTGCGTGGTCGTTTCGACGATGCTGCCGCGGCCGATGCGGGTCGCGCGCAGCACCGCAACACCCGCCGCCTGCGCACGCAGCAACGCACTTTCGAGCGCAGCGGACAGTGTGCCGTTGCCGGTGCAGGCGGCGACGATGCCACGTGCGCCGAGCGCCACCAGCGCGTCGACCAGTGCGCCGTCGACACCGGCCGCGCTGACGACGATGTCGACGCGCGGCCAGTCCTCGCGCTGCGTGCAGGCCAGGCCGAGCGCCTCGCCCGCGGGCCAGTCGCGCAGCTGCCGCAGATGCCCCTCCTCGATATAGCCGAGCGCACCGGCGTCACCGGAATCGAAGGCGTCGATGCGGAAGGGGTGCACCTTGCGCACATCGCAACCGGCGTGCACCGCACCAGCGATGCAGGCGAGCACGCCACGCGCGCCGGGCAGCGCGGCGACCCGCACCGCGTCGAGCAGGTTCTGCGGACCGTCCGGTGCCAGCGCGTTGGCCGGGCGCATCGCCGCGGTCAGCACCACCGGCTTGGCCGGTGCCAGCACGCGATGCAGGAAGTAGGCGGTCTCCTCCAGCGTGTCGGTGCCGTGCGTGATGACGATGCCGGCCACCTCGTCGCGTGCGAGGTGATGCGCGGTGCGTGCGGCCAGCGCCCGCCAGATGGCGAAGGACATGTCCTTGCTGTCGACCTGCGCCACCTGTTCCGCTTCCAGCGCGAAGCCGGCCAGCGCCGGAATCGCCGCCAGCAGGTCGCCGACGGCGATCTGCGCGGCGGTATAGCCGACGTTGTCGCCGGCCTGCCGGGCCTGACCGGCGATGGTGCCGCCGGTGCCGAGGATGACGATGCGTTTCATCGTGTCGGTTCGCGAGTGAATTTGCCGCATTCTCGCGGAGCGCTCGCGGCACGCGCAAGCGCGCGCGTGGTCGAAGCCGGCGATGCGGCTTCACAGGTCGCCGCCGCTTCGGACACAATGCAGGCCGCCGGGCACCCGCGGCGGCTTGCCCGCCGTCGGCGCTGCGCCACCTCTCACTGGATCTCATTCATGCGCGTACTGTTCTTCTTCGCCGCCCTCGGCTTCGCCATCGTCGGCATGTCCGGGGTGACGCTGAGCCTGCTCAACCTGATCGACGAAAGCCAGACCGGCGGCTGGCCGCTGTGGCAGTCGCTGATCATGACCGCGGTCGGCGTCGCCGGCTTCCTGTTCTGCCTGATCAAGGTGATACGCGGTGTGCGCGAGGAAACACCGCCCGCGCCGCCGAAGCAGGTCGACTGACCCAGCGCCCGCGCGGCGGAGGACGACGGCATGCCCTTGGACGTGATGGCGGTCGTGCTGTTCGCCGCGCTGCTGCACGCCGG
Organism: Methyloversatilis sp. NSM2; assembly: GCF_038066675.1. Classification (NCBI taxonomy): domain Bacteria; kingdom Pseudomonadati; phylum Pseudomonadota; class Betaproteobacteria; order Nitrosomonadales; family Sterolibacteriaceae; genus Methyloversatilis; species Methyloversatilis sp. NSM2. The sequence goes on along the minus strand of NZ_JBBUKV010000013.1, from coordinate 168,330 downwards.
CTGGAACGCGCTGGTGCGCAGTTCGCAGGACACCTTCGCCGACACCGTGTTCATGGTCGGCGGCGCCGCGCTGTGGGCGGCCTGTCTGCTGCCGCTGCTGGCCATGCCGGCGCCGGCCAGCTGGCCCTGGCTGGGCGCATCGGTGCTGATCCACGTTGTCTATTTCTCGCTGGTGGCGCTCGCCTACCGCGGCGGCGAACTGGGCCTGGCCTATCCGCTGATGCGCGGTTCGGCACCGCTGCTGACCGCGCTGGCGGCGACCCAGCTGCTCGGCGAACGGCTGTCGCCGGGTGCGTGGACCGGCATCCTGCTGATCGGCGGCGGCATCCTGCTGCTGGCGGGCGACGCCCGGCGCCGCGGCCACCTGCACCTGGGCTCGGCCGCGCTGGCGCTGGCCAACGGTGCAGTGATCGCCTGCTACACGCTGATCGACGGACGCGGCGTGCGGCTGTCCGGCACGGCGTTCGGCTACACCGCGTGGATGCTGCTGCTGACCGGGCTGACGCTGGCCCTGCTCTTCTGCCTGCGGCGTGGTCGACCCGACCTGGCACGGCTGCGCGGCAGCGGCCGACGCGCACTGATCGGTGGCGCCGGCACGCTGGCGTCCTACACGCTGGTGCTGTGGGCGATGACGCGCGCGCCAATCGCGCTGGTGGCAGCGCTGCGCGAAACATCGGTGGTGTTCGCGCTGCTGATCGCCGCCGGCGTTCTGAAGGAAACGGTCAGCCGGCTGCGCCTCGCCGCCATCGTCGTGGTCGGCGCCGGTGCGATCGCACTGCGCCTGCTGCAGTAGAGCGGTGGGGCCTAGCCGCGCGCGGCGCGCAGCTTCGCCGGCGTGGTGCCGAGCCGCGCGCGCAGCACGCGGGTCATGTGCGCCTGATCGGAAAAACCGCAGCTGGCGGCCACCTCCTTGACCGCCAGATCACCGGCGGCGAGCAGCTGGCGCGCGCGCTCGACACGACGGTCGATCACGAAGGCATGCGGTGCCCGCCCCTGTGTCTCGCGGAAGCGGCGGTGGAAGGTGCACACGCCGAGGCCGGCCGCCTCGGCCATGTCCTCCAGCGTCAACGCTTCGTGCAGGCGGCTGTCTATCAGGTCGAGCACGCGGCGCATCTGCGCCGGCGACAGACGGCCGCCCGGCAGGTCGTGACGGAAGGTGACCTGGGCGTACCTGCGCAGCAGGTGCACGGCCAGCTGGGTGCCCAGCGTCTCCGCATAGAGCGGACCGCCCATTTCGGGCTGCACCGCCTCCTGGGTGATGGCGTCGGTGATGGCGAGCAGCGTCGGGTCGCGGGTGCACAACACATCGTGCAGCCGCACCTCGGCCACCGGCCTGTCCATCACCTCGCCGGCCACGCGCGACATCAGGCTGTTGGACAGATAGACGTGCGACACGTCGATCTGCTGTGTCCAGTGCCAGTGCGAGGCCTCCGACATGGTGAGCAGCGAAGCGTCACCGGGACGGCAGTCGGCACGCGACCAGCGCTGGTCGAAACAGCGGTCCATCGGCGTCTGGCCGGCGGCGTAGCGCACGACCATGAAGTGGTCCAGCGGCGGAATCGGTACGTCGAGGCCGGCGTATCGGTAGGAACGATGACCGATGCCCTTCCAGCCGAGGTTGTCGCTCGACGAAAGCACCTCGCCGGGCACCCACTGGGGCAGTTCTTTCGGCGTGATGATGTTCGGCATGTCGTTCTCCCCCGACGAGAAGGCCGGACGCGGTCCGCTGCGCCGCCGGTCGCGCCTGCCGGCACACGCCGGCAGGCAGGGGCAGCTTAGCAGAGCGTCCGGCGCGCCGAGGTTGCAGCGCAGCGAAGCAGCCGCCTGTTCAGCCGGCCGGCGTGGCGAGCAGTTCCGCCAGGTGGCCGTCCACCTGCGCCACCATCGCCGGGTCGGTGCCGAGCAATGCGAAGTGACCGTCGATGCTGTCCAGCACGCGCAGTTCGCTGCCGGCCACCAGGCGCTGTTCGCGGCGGCAGTCCTCCGGCGGGAAGAACATGTCGTGGCTGATCGGCATCACGTACATCTTCGCGCGCACGCGGGCGAGCGCGGCCGCGAGATCACCGCCGGCATGGCGGCTGACGTCGCCACGCTGCCACTTCCACGCCATGCACAGCAGGTCGTTGGCGTCCATCGGCCCGAAGTAGCCGACCATGAAGCGATCGACGAAATCGGCGACCGAGTCGAAGCCGAGCACGCGGTGCCGCCCTTCGCGGAAGAAGTCCACGCTCCAGCCCATCACCGTCCACAGCTTGGCGTGACGGCGCAGACCGTCGATCACGTCGTACGAGGCGGCGTAGCGGCCGCCCTTGAAGTTCGGGTCGGTGACGATGGCTTCGATCAGCGTTTCGGCGAACAGGTAGTCGTGTTCGCTGTTCTTCGCGGTGCCGCCGATCGGCGCCGCGCGCAGCACGCGGTCGGGAAAGCGCACCGCCCACTCCCAAGTCTGCTGCGCGCCCATCGAGCCGCCGACCACCAGCGCCAGCTTCTCGATGCCGAAGGCCTGCGCCAGCAGGCGCTGCTGCGCGCGCACGTCGTCACCGATACGCACGCGCGGAAAGCGCTCCATCGCGATGGCGCCGTCGCTGTTGTGCGGTGAGCTCGACAGGCCACTGCCGATCTGGTTGATCTGGACGATGAAATACTTGTCCGGGTCGAGCGCGTGGCCCTTGCCGATGTAGACCTGCTCGATGATCTTGCTGGTGCCCGAGTACCAGGTGGGCACCAGGATGGCGTTGTCCTTGCGCGCGTTCAGCGTGCCGTGCGTGACCACGGCCAGCCGGCAGTCGGGAATCGTGCCGCCCTCTTCCAGCTCGAGCGCGCCGATGCTGATGAGCTCGTAGGGGCCGTGCATGTCCTGGCTGTAATAGTCGTTCTGGATCATCTTCCTTCTCCTCCGTCGTCGCCGTCACCGGGCGGTGCGGCGCTGTGTCCGGGCCCGGCCGGCGGTGCCGGCCGGGTGCATCGCCGATCAGGCGAAGGTGAAGCCGCGATAGCCGCTGGCCGCGACCTCGTCGCACTTCTGGCGGTAGGTGCCGACGCCGCCGATGTAGGACAGCAGACGGCGCGGCTTGCCCGCGACGTTGGTGCCCATGTACCAGGAGTCGGTCTTCACCACGAGCGTCTTGTTCGCCGTCTCGTCGTGGTGGGCGACCCACTGGTCCTGCAGCGCCTGCGACGGCTCGATCACCTGCTGGCCCTTGTCGCGCATCGAGCGGATGCAGGCGGTGATCCAGTCGACCTGCTGCTGCAGGCAGGTGGTCATGTTGCACAGCGCGGCCGACGGCGCGAGCGGCGCGCCGGTGGTGAACATATTGGGATAACCGTGCACCTGCAGGCCCATCGTGGTGCGGATTTCCTGGCCCCACTCCTCCTTCAGCGAACGGCCCTCGCGGCCGCGGATGTCGATGCGGGTGAGCGCACCCGAGCCGGCATCGAAGCCGGTGGCGAGCACCAGGATGTCGAGCTCATGCACGGTGCCGTCGGCGGTCATGACGCCCTCGGGCACGATGCGCTCGATCGGCGCCTGCTTGACGTCGACGATGTCGACGTTGGGCTGGTGGAACACTTCCAGGTAATTGCTCTCCAGCGGCACGCGGTGGGTGCCGAAGCCGTACGTGGTAGGAATGAGCTTCTCGCACAGCGCCGGGTCCTTGATGCGCGCGCGCATCTTGTCGCGCACGAATTCGGACACCACGTCGTTCACCTTCTCGTCGAAGAACATTTCGGCGAAGGAGGCCAGCCACAGCGACAGCGAACCGTCGGCCCACAGCCGCTCCAGCACCTCGGTGCGCTGCGCCGGCGTGAGGTCGGCCCAGGCGCCGTTCTCGAAGTCGTACTCGAAGCCGGAGAAAGTGCGCGCCACGCGGTCGCGGATCTGCGCGAAGCGCTCACCCTGCTTCGCCCAGTCGGCCGGGCTGTACTTCGGGTTGCGCATCGGTATCACGTACTGCGGCGTGCGCAGGAACACCTTCAGGTGGCCGACCTGCGGCGCGATGGTCTGGATCACCTGGATGCCGGTGGCACCGGTGCCGACCACGCCGACCCGCTTCCCGACAAACTCGACGCGTTCCTTCGGCCAGCGTGCCGTGTGGAAGATCTGCCCCCGGAAGCTGTCCTGCCCCGGGAACACCGAAGTCAGCGGCGCCGACAGCATGCCGGTGCAGCAGATCAGGAAGCGCGCCGTCACCGTGTCGCCGGCATCGGTCGTGATCGCCCACTGCCGCCGCGCTTCGTCGTAGCGCGCCGCGGTGACGCGGGTATCGAAGCGGAAGTGCTTGCGCAGGTCGGCGCGATCGGCGACGTAGTTCAGCCAGCGCTCGGTCTCCGGCTGCGCCGGGAAGCGCTCGCTCGGCTGCCAGTTCTTGAACATGGCTTCGTCGAACCAGTACTGGTAGATCTCCGCCTCGGAATCGAAGCGCGCACCCGGATAGCGGTTCCAGTACCAGGTGCCGCCGACGCCGGATCCGGCCTCGAAGCCCTGCACCGACATGCCCATCTCGCGCAGCCGATAGACCTGGTACAGCCCGGCCACGCCGGCCCCGATCACGACCGCGTCAAAGGTGTTCGCGCCCTCGGTCGCTCCCGCCGCTCTTGCGGCCACAGTTGCTTCGCCCATCTTCCCCTCCGTCATTTTGGCTATGTGCAGAACCCGGAATGCCCCCGCGCAGGGCGGGACCATCTGGCGCTGACTGTAGGGACGGGCGGGCGGACGGGCTTGAACAATCCCGGCAAATCTTTGAACGATCCGGGAGACTGCGTACCCGGGGCGGGGTCGCTGCTCAGGCAATTCCCCAGTTCAATGCCTCGCTTGACCACGCAACTTCTCGCGCTGTCGCCAGCAAGAGCATATGCTGAGCGGGTCGAGCGCCAGCTGCCGGCGGCAGCCCTCTGAAACGTTGTCCTGCGGGAGACACACCATGACCGACGTATCTGCACTCCCAGTCAGGCTCTGCCAATTCCGCTTCCGATGTGGTGCCAAGTGGGGCGATTTGGCATTGACCGAGGTAGATACCATCCGCTTCTGCCACGAATGTGGAAAGGAGGTCGTCCTGTGCGCAACCAGGGCTGAGCTCGCGGCAGCGATGGAGCAAAGACGATGCGTTGCGATCGATATCGCGCCTGTCGATTTGGGAAAGCTGGAGTTGGTGCCAGCCCCTCCGGACCAGCCGATTGAGCTGATGACGCGACTGATCGGGGAAGTAGGCTAGATCCAGACCACACCCACGTTGCGACGCCGCAAAAAGAAAAAGGCCAGTTCCGGAGAACTGGCCTTTTGCTTCTGCATCTGGTGGGTTGTGAGTGGCTCGAACACTCGACCTACGGATTAAGAGTCCGCTGCTCTACCAACTGAGCTAACAACCCGGAAACCTGCTTCGCGTACTGCTTCGGCCCACCGAGTGGTGGGTCGGGCGAGACTCGAACTCGCGACCAACGGATTAAAAGTCCGCTGCTCTACCGACTGAGCTACCGACCCTCGCCTTGCGAAGACCGCGGACTATAGGCGAGAGGAAAGGCCCTGTCAACCCGGAATTTGCCGCCGGAAGCAGCTCGCGACTCAGTCGCGCATCAGCCACCACATGGTCGCCTTCATGGTCAGCGCCGAGCCGGCGATGATGGCGAGCAGTGCCATAGCCGAACCCAGCGCGAGCGTCGACACACCGGTAATGCCCTGGCCAACGCTGCAGCCGGAGGCGAGCACGCCGCCGATGGCCATCAGCGCGCCGCCAATGCCGTGACGCACGACGTCGGCGGTGCCGCGGAACCACTCGACGCGGAACTTTCCGCTCGCAATGGCATGAATGAAGGCGCCGACGACGACGCCGGCCAGCGCCATCAGGCCGAAGTTCAGCAGTGCGGCATTGGTCGGGTCGAGCAGCCAGCGCGCGCCGTCGGCCATCGGGCCGACGAAGGTGTAGGACTGCGCCTCGACCCGGCTCGGCATCACGTCGGCGAACTCGGCCCACTCCTTCCAGGCCGCGGCGCGCGGGCCGGCGGTCAGCCACCAGCCCGCCAGCACGGCCAGACCGAAGCCCAGGCCGCCGGCAACGTGGTCGATGTTGCGGCGGAAATCGGCCGAGGCGAAGGCCCACACGGCCAGTGCGGCGGCAATGATCCAGGCCAGCGCGCGGTTGAGCATGACGGCATCGCCGCCAACCGAGCCGGCGACGACCGAACCGAGCGCCTGTGAATCGATGCCGCGCGCGTCGAGCGACAGCGTCCAGTCGTTCATCCAGCCGAAGGCGCTGGCGTAGAAATCGGTGAAGATCATCAGATAGGCGAACACGGCGCCGACCGCCAGCACGAACAGCGACTTCAGGTTGCCGCCGCCGATGCGTACCAGGGTCTTGTTGCCGCAGCCGCTGGCCAGCGTCATGCCGACGCCGAACAGCAGGCCGCCGACGATGTAGCGCAGCCAGGCGAGCTGCGGCGTGCGGTAGGGCGGATAGGTGGTGCTGAGGTCGACCACGCCGGCCGATTCGAGCCCGACCAGGCCGGCCATGGCGGTGGCGATCGCCAGCATCCACGAGCGCATGCGACCGAGATCGCCGATATTGATCCAGTCGGACACCGCACCCATGGTGCAGAAGCCGGTGCGCGACGTGAGCGCGCCCAGCGCGACAGACAGCGCAAACACGGCTGCCAGTGTTTCGGTGTGGATGTTCAGTTCCATCGTATCGGGTCGGTGTGATGCGCCCGCCCCGGACGACTGGGCGGATCAGCGATAACGGGTGGGGTCGGCCACGCCGGCGTCCGCGAAACCCTCGCGACGCAGGCGGCAGGAGTCGCACGCGCCGCAGGCACGGCCTTCGTCGTCCGCCTGGTAGCAGGATACGGTCAATGCGTAATCGACGCCCAACCGCACTCCGGCCTGGATGATACCCGCCTTGCTGAGGTCGATCAGCGGCGCGTGCACGGTGAGCCGTGCACCCTCTACCGCCGCCTTGGTCGCCAGGTTGGCCATCGCCTCGAAAGCCTTGATGTACTCCGGGCGGCAATCGGGATAGCCGGAGTAGTCCACCGCATTGACGCCGCAGAAGATGTCCTGCGCGCCGAGCACTTCGGCCCAGGCGAGCGCCAGCGACAGCATGATGGTGTTGCGCGCCGGCACGTAGGTGACCGGGATGCCGGGCGCCACACCGCCGGTCGGCACGTCGATCGCGCTGTCGGTCAGCGCCGAGCCGCCGAAGGCGCGCAGATCAAGCGCAATGGTGCGATGGCCGGCCGCACCGAGCGCCCTGGCGACGCGCCCGGCAGCCACCAGCTCCGCCCGGTGCCGCTGGCCGTAGTCGAGCGACAGGCAGTGGCAGTCCAGTCCCTGCGCACGCGCCATCGCCAGCACGGTGGCCGAATCCAGGCCGCCGGACAGCAGCACGACCGCGGCCCTGCCGCCTCTGCCCTGCCCGCTCACTTCTTCTGCGCCGCCTGCTTGATGCGCTGGCGCGCCACGTCGGCCGACGGCGTGCCCGGATACTGGGCGATCACCATGTCCAGCGTCTTCTTCGCACCCTTGGCATCACCCTGGATCTGCTGCGTGTTGGCCAGACCGATCAGCGCTTCCGGCGCGCGCACGTCGGCCGGCCACTGCGCATGCACCTCCCGGTACAGCTCGGCGGCACGCGAATAGGCCTTGGTCTGGAAGGCGGCGCTGGCGGCCCAGTAATGGGCGGCCGGCTGGAAACTACTCTGCGGCCAGCTCTTGATGAAGGCTTCGAAGGCCAGCTGCGCCTCGGCGTACTTGCCGCCCTTGAGCAGGTTCAGCGCCGCCTCGTAATCGCGCGGTTCGGCGGCCGGGTCGACCTCGGGCTCGGCCGCGGCAACCGGCTTGGTTTCCAGCGCACGCAGGCGGGTGTCGAGATCGAGGTAGAAGTCCTTCTGACGCTTGGTGGACGCCTCCAGCTCGTAGGTGAGCACCTCGACCTGGCCGCGCAGCTTGGCGATTTCGCCGCGCAGCGCCTCGATCTGGTTGCTCAGATCCAGTTGCGTGCGCTGCGACTGTTCGAGCTGCGCCTCGAGCTTGCCGGTGCGCGCCTTGGTGTCGGCGCGCAGGTCCTCGATGCGCTGGCGTGCAACCTCGTCATCGAACAGCGCGGCCCGCGCCGGAGCCGCGACGATGAACAGCGCGGCGAGCGCCGCCGCGACCCCGTTGCGGGCCTGCATCAGAACTCACCCGAGTAGAGCATTTCCGAACGACGGTTCTCGGCGTACGACGCTTCGTCGCTGCCCACCATGCGCGGCTTCTCTTCGCCCAGGCTGACCGACTCCAGCTGCGCTTCCTGCACGCCCAGCAGCATCAGCGCGCGCTTGACCGCCTCGGCACGCTTCTGGCCCAGCGCTAGGTTGTACTCGCGCGAACCGCGCTCGTCGGTGTTGCCCTGGATGAGCATCTTGAACTTCGGGTTGGCCGTCAGGAACTTGGCGTGCGCCGAAATCAGGCTGGCGTAGCTGTCCTTGATGACGTAGCTGTCGTAGTCGAAGTAGATGATGCGCTTGGACAGCGGGCTGTTCGGGTCCTTCAGCTGGGCGAGCAGCGCCTCTTCGGCCGTCATCTTCTTGCCGTCGACCGACGGCGGCGTCACCGGCGACACGGAGGGGCCGGTCGGTGCGGTCGGGGACTTGTCCTCGGTCGGCGCGGCGGGTTGCTCCGGGCCGGTGGACGAGCAGCCGGCCAGCACGGCCAGCGTCAGGGCTGCGATGGAAAGCTTGGTATGGGTGCGCATGGTGTTGGCCTCTCTGGTTTCGCTACTGCGTGGGGTTGTGACGGTATTTACGGTTTGTTGAACGGGCCCCAGGCCGGCTCGCGGACATCGCCGCCAGCCTGCCCGGACAGCTTCTGCTTGACGCGGCCATCGGCCGACACCGCCGACAGCACGCCACGTCCGCCGATCTCGGAGGCGTACAGGATCATCCGGCCGTTCGGCGCGAAGGACGGCGACTCGTCGCGCGACGAATCGGTCAGGATCTGCGTCTGCCGCGTCGCCAGATCCATTGCCGTGATCTGGAAGCGGCCGCTGTTGCGCGACACGTAGGCCAGCGTCTTGCCGTCAGGCGACAGACGCGGCGTCACGTTGTAGCTGCCTTCGAAGGTAATGCGCTCGGCGTTGCCGCCGCTGGCCGGCACGCGATAGATCTGCGGGCTGCCGCCGCGGTCAGACGTGAAATAGATGTACTGGCCGTCCGGCGAGAACTGCGGTTCGGTGTCGATCGAGCTGGACCCGGCCACGCGCGTCAGGCCGCTGCCGTCGGCATTTATGGTGTAGATCTGCGACGAGCCGTCCTTGGTCAGCACGATGGCCAGACGCTTGCCGTCCGGTGCCCAGGCCGGGGCGGAGTTCGACCCCTTGAAGTTGGCCACCACCGAGCGCGAGGTCGAGGTCAGCGAATGCACGTAGATGATGGGCTTCTTCGCCTCGAAGGACACATAGGCGAGGCGCGTGCCGTCCGGCGACCAGGTCGGCGAGATGATGGGGTCGGCCGAGCGCAGTGCGATGCGCGGGTTCTGCCCGTCGGCGTCGTCGATGGTCAGTTCGAAGCGCGTGCCCTTCTTGACCACGTAGGCGATCTGCGTATTGAACACGCCACGCTCGCCGGTCATCTTTTCATAGATGAAGTCGGCGATGCGATGGCCGGTTTCACGCACGGTGGCCGGCGCGAACACGAAGATCATGCCGTCCGGCTTGCCCTGACGCGCGATGTCGTACAGGCGCATGCGCACCTCGTAACGCCCGCCCGGTACAGGCAGGATGCTGGCCAGCGCCAGCGCGTCGGCGCCACGGTCCTTCCACTGATTGAGGTCCACGGCGGCGTCCTGATGGACCGGAGTGGGGCCCGGGTCGACCAGCTTGAACAGACCGCTGCGCTCCAGGTCGGCGCGCACGACGCCGACCAGCGCCTGCGGCAGCAGGCCCTCGCCGGCGAAATTGGCGATGGCGATCGGGATGCGGTTGGCACCGGCACCGGTGATTTCGACCGTGAGCTGGGCGTGGGCGAACTGCGCGGCGAACAGCAGCGCGGCGGCCATCAGTCTGAAGAGCTTGATCATCGGATCCTTTCCGTAAAGTGTCTGCAGGCGCCGGTCACTCGGCCAGCGGCCGGAATTTCAGTTCCAGGTTGCGCTCGAATACGGCCGGGTCTTCCGGCTTGGGCAGCGGCGACGACTTCACGATGGCGCGCAGTATCGCCGCATCCAGCGCCGCATTGCCGGTCGACTGTCTCAATCTGGGCTCGCCGACGACCGAACCGTCGGGCAGCAGCGAAATCGCCACCACCGCTTCCGGATTGCCGGACGCGCCCGGCGGCACGACCACGTTGGGCTTCACCTTGGCGCTGATGCGGCCGGCCCAGGTTTCACGCGCCTTGCTGCGCGCGCCGTCGGCCGCCAGCTTGGCCATCAGATCGGCTTCCTGCGCGGCCTGGCGGCGCATCTGGTCGGCGCTTTCCCGCGCCAGCGATTCCTTCAGCAGCTTGTCCTGCAGTTCCTGCTCCAGCCGGTTGTCCGGCTTGGGTTCCGGCTTCTTCTCGACCTTGGGCTCGGGCTTGGGTTCCGGCTTCTTTTCAACCGGCTTCGGCTTGGGCTCGGGTTTCGGCTCCACTTTGGGCGGCGTCTTCGGCTTCGGCGGCTCCTTGATCGCGATGTCCGGCTTCGGCGGAGGCGGCGGAGGCGGCGGCTCTACCACCGGCTCCGGCTGCTTTTCGACCACCGGTTCCGGCGGTGGCGGACGCACCGGTGCCTCGATCGGCGGCAGGCTGCCCACCAGTTCGACCTGCACGGCGGCCGGCTGGCTGGTCTGCCAGCTCACGCTGTAATACAGGAACAGGGCGAGCAGCAGATGCATGCCGGCAGCGAGCCCGGCCGACTGCCATTTGCCGGGCTGCGGCCGCTTGAACGCGAAATCGTGCGTCTGAGCGTGCATCAGCGGGCCGGCTTGCCGTTCTGACCGGCCTGCTCGACCAGCAGACCGATACGGGTGAAGCCGTTGTTCTGCAACGCACCCACCACCTTGGTGATCTCTTCGTAGCGTACCGCCTTGTCACCGGCCACCACCAGCGGACGGCTGGCGTCGCCAGCCTGCATGTCGCGCACGGTGCTGACCAGGGTGTCGCGGGTAACCGGTATCTCCTTCGGACTGGCGGCACCGCGATCGCGCAACGCCAGCTTGCCGTCGGCCTTCACGATCACCTCGATCGGCTGCACCGGTGTCTGCGACGCCTGGCCGACGCTGGGCAGTTCGATGCTGCCGGTCGGCGTGGCCTGCGGCGCGACCATGAAGATGACGAGCAGCACCAGCATCACGTCGATGTAAGGCACGACGTTGATCTGGTTCATCATGCGGCGCTGTCTTCTCATCGCGGCTTACCGGGCCTGACGCTGCAGGATGTTGGAGAACTCTTCCATGAAGCTCTCCCAGCGGATGGAAATGCGGTCGATATCGTGCGCGAAGCGGTTGTAGGCGACCACCGCCGGGATAGCGGCGAACAGGCCGATCGCGGTAGCGACCAGTGCTTCGGCGATACCCGGCGCGACCTGGGCCAGCGTGGCCTGACCGACATTGGAGAGGCCGCGGAAGGCGTTCATGATCCCCCACACGGTACCGAACAGGCCGATGTAGGGGCTGACCGAGCCGGTCGACGCGAGGAAGGCGGTGTGCGATTCCAGCTCGTCCAGTTCGCGCTGGTAGGTCGCCCGCATCGCGCGCCGTGCACCGTCGACCGCGGTCGCCGTGTCGATGTTCTGCCGCCCGCGCAGCTTGGTGAATTCGCGATAGCCCGCTTCGAAGATGCGCTCCATGCCGCCGGCGTTGTGGCGGTCATTGGCCGCGCTCTGGAACAGCGCATTGAGGTCGCCGCCGGACCAGAACTCCAGCTCGAACTTGTCCGAACTGAGCCGCGCCGCGCGGATGGCGAAGGACTTGCGGAAGATCCAGTACCAGCTCATGAAGGAAATGCCGACCAGCAGCGCCATCACCAGCTTGACCAGCAGACTGGCGTGCATCACGAGCGAAATGATCGAGAGGTCTTCGGAAAGATTCATGTGAGGGTGGAAACGGAAGGCTGGATGGAAGGAAGCAGGCGCTCACGCAGCGCTGCGGGCAGCGATACCGGACGGTTCTTCGCCATGTCGATCGACACCACACGGACCCTGCCGTCGAACAGCAGTTCGTCGCCGCGGTATAGGCGCTGCACGAAATCGACGGCGGCGCGCGTGGTCGAGGCAATGTGGCTGCGCACCTCGAGCATGTCGTTGAAGCGGGCAGGCTTCAGGTATTCGCCCTGCACCGAACGCACGACGAAGCCGACGCCCGCCGCCGCCATCTCGACCTGGTCGAAGCCGAGCGCACGCAGCCATTCGGTGCGCGCACGTTCGAGAAAGCGGAAGTAGTTCGCGTAGTACACCACGCCGAAGCTGTCGGTATCTTCGTAGTAGACGCGTACCGGCCACGAAAAGCCGGCAACGTGCTGCGCTGGTGAAGTCATGGCGCGAGATTTTACCCGACCCGCGCCCCGGGCTTTGCGCAGGGCAGCAAATTCGCTTGGAAAGGGGATGTAACAACCGGCCCGGAGAGAGAAGCGCACGCCGCAGCCGGCTTTGAGGCAGGTTGCTGTCGGGGTCGGAAGACCCTCCCACAGAACCCCGGCCCGGGCCTCGGCCGCGGATTAGGTGCATTCCTGCGCCGCCCTGGCGGGGACCTTGAGGCCCTCCTCACAGATCGTCGAGCTTTTCCAGCACTTGCCTGGCACGCTCGCCTATCGCCGTCCGCTCGGCCGGCGTGAGCTTCTGCAGATTCTTCGCCATCAATGCGGTGCGCGGATTGGCGGCGAATTCCGCCTCGTGGCGGTCGAGGAAGTGCCAGTACAGCACGGTCACCGGGCAGGCCGCCTCGCCGCTGCGTGCCGACGGGCTGTAGCGGCAGCCGTCGCAGTAATTGCTCATGCGCTGGATATAGGCGCCGCTGGCGACGTAGGGCTTGCTGGTGAAACGGCCGCCGTCGGCGTACAGCGCCATGCCCGCCACATTGGGCAGCTCCACCCACTCCACCGCGTCGACATAGACCGCCAGATACCAGTCCTCGACCTGCTGCGGCGCGATCTCCGCCAGCAGAGCGAACTGGCCGGTCACCATCAGGCGCTGGATGTGGTGGGCGTAGCCGTGGCGCAGCGTCTGGCCGATGGCGGCGCGCATGCAGTTCATGCCGGTGTCGCCGGTCCAGTACCAGCGGGGCAGCGCGCGGGCGTGGCCATAGTGATTGGCGTCGCGCAGGCGCGGCATGTCCAGCCAGTACATGCCGCGGATGAATTCGCGCCAGCCGATCACCTGACGCACGAAGCCCTCGACCGACTGCAGCGGCAGGCCGCGCTCTCGCCAGGCGGCCACCGCGGCGGCGACGACTTCGCGTGGCGACAGCAGCTTCAGGTTCATCGCCGCGCTGAGCCGTGCGTGCCAGAGCCAGGGCTGGCCGGTCCACATCGCGTCCTGGTGATGGCCGAACAGTTCCAGCCGGTGCGCGATGAAGTCCGAAAGCGCCGCCAGCGCCTGCTCACGCGTGACCGGCCAGTCGAAAGCGGCGGTCGTGCCCGGATGATCGGCGAAGCGCGCCTCGACTTCGGCCATCACGTCGCGGGTGATCGCGTCCGGCTCGAAGCGCAGCGGTGGCGGCACCAGGCCGGGGCCCTTGCGACCGAAGCCGCTGCGGTTGTCGGCGTCGAAGTTCCAGCGGCCGCCCGCGGGCTCGCCACCTTCCATCAGCACGCCGTGGCGTTCGCGCATCATGCGGTAGAAGAACTCCATGCGCGGCTGCCGGTACTTCTTCGCCCAGTCGGCAAAGCCGGTGCGCGAAATCATGAAATGAAGGTCGTCGCGCAGGTCGAGCACCACCCGCTCACGCTCGCACAGCGCGCGGATCGCCTGTTCCAGCCGCCACTCGCCCGGCTCGACCAGCACCAGCCTGCAGGGCGCGTAACGGCGCAGCCGCGCGGCGAGGATATCGACCAGATCTTCGCCGTCACCGTCGCCCAGCGCGCGGTAATCGACCGTCCAGCCACGGCTGCGCAGCCCGTCGGCGAAATGGCGCATGGCCGACAGGAAGAGCGCGGTACGCGCCTTGTGGCTCCAGACATGGGTCGATTCGCCCGCCGCCTCGATCATCAGCACCCGGTCGCGGGCCGGATCGAAGCCGTCGAAGGCGGCCGACGCATGATCGAGCTGGTCGCCAAGCACCAGCACCAGATGGCGGATGTCAGACATCGGCGCCCCCTTTGCGGCGGCAGGCTTCCGAACAGTACTTCACCGCCTCCCAGTTGTTGCGCCAGGCGCGCCGCCAGGTCATGTCACGGCCGCAGACCGCACATGGCTTGCTCGGAAGAAAGGTCTTGTTGCCCTTGTGTCTGGATTTCATTGCGGCCATCGCGGTCATGAGTACCGCCTCTGGACAGGCGGCGCGGCCGCCGGTTTCATTGCAGCGCCGACATCCACGTATCCACTCAAGCGAGCCGCCCGGCCACCCGATAATCGAATGATGAAAATCGCTCCGCCCCCAGAAGACGAGGTGCAGCGCCTGCAGGCGCTGCGCGACCTGTGCGTGCTCGACACGCCGCCGGAACCTGCGTTCGATGCGCTGACCGCACTGGCAGCGCAGCTGTTCGACATGCCGGTTGCGCTGGTGAGTCTGGTCGACGAATCCCGCCAGTGGTTCAAGTCGGCGCACGGGCTGTGCCTGCGCGAAACGCGGCGCGACGCCGCACTGTGCACGCACACCATCGTCGCGCCGCGAGGACGCATGGTGATCGAGGACACGCTGAACGATCCGCGCTTTGCCGACAACCCGCTGGTGGTCGGCGCGCCCGGTATCCGCTTCTATGCCGGCGTGACCCTGTTCAACCCGGACGGCCTGCCCTTGGGCACCTTCTGCCTGATCGACTTCAAGCCGCGCAGCCTCGACCTTCGCCAGCTGGATCAGCTGGGCGCGCTGGCGGCGCAGGCCGAAGCGCAGCTGCACCTGCGCATGCGTGTGCAGCAGCTGCATGCGCTGACGCGGGAACTGCGCCAGCAGCACGAACTGCTTGAACGCCAGAGGCAGGCGTTGCAGACGCGCTGCGAGGAGCTGGCAACCGAAGTCCATGTGGATGCGCTGACCGGCAGCGGCAACCGGCGCGCCGGCGAGGCGCGACTGAGCGAGGAGTTCGCGCTCGCCAGCCGGCTGCAACTGCCCCTGTCCGTCTGCCTGATCGACATCGATCACTTCAAGGACGTGAACGACAGCTACGGCCACCCGCACGGCGACGAGGTGCTGCGTCGCGTGGCCCGGCTGATCGGCGAGGCGCTGCGCGCCAGTGACTACGTCGCGCGCTTCGGCGGCGAGGAATTCCTGGTCGTGCTGCCGGGTGCCGAACCGGCGACCGCGCGCGCCGTCGCCGAACGCATCCGCACGCACGTTGCGGACGCTCAATGGGAGCGCCCGCCTGTGCTCACCATCAGCGCCGGCGTTGCCAGCCGCAGTTCGACCACCACCTCGGCCGAACACCTGCTGCATCAGGCTGACAAGGCGCTCTACCGCGCCAAGGCCGGTGGCCGCAACCGGGTCGAATCCGGGGCCGCACCGGCGAGCACGCACGGCGACTGACGCACGGCCCGCCGATCTCAGCGCGCCGCCGCCGTGCGCTGCGCCATCTCCGGCGTCATGTCCATCGAACCGTCGGCGTCCACCCGCAGCGCCATGGTCACGCCCATGCGTTCTGCCAGCGCGCGCCAGCTGTCGCGACCGGCGATGAACAGCGGCTTGCTGTCGGCGTCGGAACGGGCGCCCGCCTGCGGGCCCGCCGGCATCAGCACGGTCAGCGACTGGGTGTGGCGCACCGGCTCGCCGCTGCGCGGGTCGATCAGGTGGCACAGGCGCTCGCCGTCCAGTTCGAAATAGCGCTGGTAATCCCCCGAGGTGCCGATCGCCTCCCCGTCGTGCAGTTCGACCGTGGCCAGCGCCTCCGGCTTGCGCGGATGCTGGATGCCGATGCGCCACGGCGTGCCGGCCTTGCTGCCGAGCGCCATCACGTTGCCGCCGATGTTGACCAGCGCGCAGCAGACGCCGCGCGCGCGCAGGATGGCGGCGGCGCGGTCCAGCGCATAACCCTTGCCGTAGCCACCGAGGTCCAGCTGCACGGCCGGGTTGCGACTGGACACCGTGGCGCCGCCGTCCGGCCGGGGAGTAATCACGAGATCGGCCATGCGCGGCTTCGCCGCGACCAGCGCGTCGCGCCGGGTGGCTTCGGGCCGCCGCGGCACGAACTCGTCGGCGTGGAAGCCCCAGGCCTCGACCAGTGCCCCGGCGGCCGGATTGAACAGGTCCTCACCGCGCGCCGCGGCGGCCTGCACCGCGACCAGCAGCGCGGCCGTCTCGGCATCGACGTCGGCCGACTGCCCGGCCGCGAAGGCGGTGTTCAGTCGCGTCAGCTCAGACGGCTGCCAGGCATGCAGTCTGCGGTGCAGGCGGTCGAACTCACGCAGCACCTCGCCCAGCGCGTCGCGCGCCTGCGTGCGGTCGAGGCCGTACACGACCACTTCGACGCGGGTGCCGAAAACGAAGGACTCCTGGCGCTCGACCTGCTCCTTCGTGCCGCAGCCGGCGAGCAGCGCAAACAGGAGCAGTGCGGCGGCGAAACGCTCAGCGCGTCGTCGCACGTTCGAGTGCATCGACGAACATGGCGGCCACGTCGAAACCCGTCTGTTCGGTGATTTCGACGAAGCAGGTCGGGCTGGTGACGTTGATTTCGGTCAGCCGGTCGCCGATCACGTCCAGCCCGACCAGCAGCAGCCCGCGCGCCGCGAGGACGGGGCCGAGCTTGCGCGCAATCGCCAGATCGGATTCGGACAGCGGCTGGGCAACGCCGCGACCGCCCGCGGCCAGATTGCCACGCGTTTCGCCGGCCTTCGGGATGCGCGCCAGACAGTAGGGCACCGGCTCGCCGTCGATCAGCAGCACGCGCTTGTCGCCCTGCGCGATCTCCGGGATAAAGCGCTGCGCCATCAGCGTACGCGCGCCGTCCTCGGTCAGCGTTTCGATGATGACGTTGCGGTTGGCGTCGTCGGCGCGCACGCGGAAGATGCGCGAACCGCCCATGCCGTCGAGCGGCTTCAGGATGCAGTCTGCGTGCGTGTCGATGAAGGCATTGATGGCTGCGACGTCGCGGCTGACCAGCGTCGGCGTGATCAGCTCCGGGAATTCGCAGATCGACACCTTCTCCGAGTGATCGCGAATCGCGCGCGGATGGTTGAACACGCGCACGCCGGCGGCCGCCGCGCGCTCCAGCATCCAGGTCGCGGTGATGTATTCGAAATCGAAAGGCGGGTCCTGACGCATCAGCACGGCATCGAATTCGCGCAGCGCGCGCGGCTGCGTCTCGTGTGGCACATACCAGGGCGCGTCGCTGCGCTGCGGCTGGATGCGGGTGGCGGCAACCATCACCTCGTCGGCTTGCAGGCTCATGCTCTGCCGCTGGATGGCCCAGATTTCGTGACCGCGCCGCGCCGCCTCGCGCATCATCGCGATGCTCGAATCCTTGGCTGGCTTGAGCTTGTCGAGCGGATCGACGATGAAGGCGAGGCGCAGGTTCATGTTGGTCTCAACCCCGCAGTTCGGCTTCGAGCGCCTCTTCCGCCAGCGTCATCGGCAGACCCCGCTCCAGTTCCAGGCTGGCCGCGACCAGCGCTAGACGCGCGACGACACCATAGGCATAGAAGCGGTTGGGCGGGGCGTCCGGCGCGCAGCCCGGGTCGGGCATCGAGCAGCAGGATTCGAAGGCCAGTGGCTTGAAGTGCATGCCCGGCGCGTTCAGGTTCTCGTCGATGCCACGCTCGCCATGCACGCGGTAGAAGCCGCCGACGACGTAGCGATCCATCATGTAGACCACCGGCTCGGCCGCGCCGCCATCGACGCTTTCGAAGGTGGGCACGCCCTCCTGGATCAGCACCGAGCTGACTTCCAGCCCCTCCTTCACCACCGCCATCTTGTTGCGCTGCTTGCGGTTCAGGCCGACCACCTCGGACGGGTCGCGCACCGTCATGATGCCCATGCCGTAGGTGCCGGCGTCGGCCTTGACGATGACGAAGGGCTCGTGATCGACGCCGTGCTGCGCGTACTTCTCGCGGATGCGCGCGAGCAGCGCGCCGACTC
The DNA here is from genome assembly GCF_038066675.1 of Methyloversatilis sp. NSM2. Lineage (NCBI taxonomy): Bacteria > Pseudomonadati > Pseudomonadota > Betaproteobacteria > Nitrosomonadales > Sterolibacteriaceae > Methyloversatilis > Methyloversatilis sp. NSM2. The sequence continues at coordinate 150,169 of NZ_JBBUKV010000013.1, read as the reverse complement.
GCGTGGCCAGACATTCCTCGCCGCTGCGTTCCTGGAAGTTGATGTCGCCGCACACGTCGTACAGCGGGTCGATCAGCCACGGATCGATGTCCATGACCGACGAGAAGCTGCGTGCGACTTCGCTGTAGGCGTCGAAATGCTGCGACTTGCGGCGCGTGGTCCAGCCAGCGTGCAGCGGCGGAATGAAGGTCTGCTCATTGACGTTCTGCAGCAGTTCCGGCACGCCGGCCGACAGGTCGTTGTTGAGCAGGATGGCGCAGGGATCGAAACCGGCCACGCCAATGCGTCGACCGCCGGGCAGGCGGATCAGCGGTTCGACCGTCAGCGTCTGGCCGTCACCGAGGTCGAGCGGCGTCGGGCCGGCGAGGTCGGGAATCAGGCTGCCGATACGCACGTTCAGACCGGCCAGCTTCAGGATCTGCGCCAGCCGGGCGACATTGCGCAGATAGAACAGGTTGCGCGTGTGGTTTTCCGGCACCAGCAGCAGGTTGCGTGCTTCCGGGCACAGCTTTTCGACCGCGGTCATCGTCGCCTGCACGCACAGCGGCAGGAACTCGGCGTTCAGGTTGTTGAAGCCGCCGGGAAACAGATTGGTGTCGACCGGCGCCAGCTTGAAGCCGGCGTTGCGCAGATCAACCGAGGCGTAGAACGGCGGGCTGTGATCCAGCCACTGCGAACGGAACCACTGTTCGATGTCGGTCTGGCGTTCGAGAAATCGGCTCTCCAGCGCGAGCAGCGGGCCGGTGAGCGCGGTGGTCAGGTGAGGCACCATGGGCGTGAGCGGGCGCGATCCGCAATGAGGTTCAGGCGCGCGGATTCTACACCCGCAGCCGGGGCGGCCTCCCCGCTCCGGTACAATCCGGGCTTCTTGCGCATCCGCGCATGCCACACCCTAGTGAATTCCATGCTGTCCGCTTCCAACATCACCATGCAGTTCGGCGCCAAGCCGCTTTTCGACAACGTCAGCATCAAGTTCGGCGACGGATACCGCTACGGTCTGATCGGCGCCAACGGTGCCGGCAAGTCGACCTTCATGAAAATCCTCGCCGGCGTGCTCGAACCGACCGCCGGCAACGTGTCGATCGACGCGCACGAGCGCATGGCCTTCCTGCGCCAGGACCAGTTCGCGTTCGAGGACCAGCGCGTGCTCGACGTGGTCATGATGGGCCACGCCGAAATGTGGACCTGCATGAAGGAAAAGGACGCCATCTACGCCAACCCGGACGCGACCGAAGAGGACTACATGCGCGCCGCCGAACTGGAAGGCCAGTTCGCCGAATACGACGGCTACACCGCCGAGGCGCGTGCCGGCGAGCTGCTGCTCGGCGTCGGCATCCCGACCGAACAGCACAACGGCCCGATGAGCCAGGTCGCGCCAGGCTGGAAGCTGCGCGTGCTGCTGTGCCAGGCGCTGTTCGCCAACCCGGACATCCTGCTGCTCGACGAACCGACCAACAACCTGGACATCAACACCATCCGCTGGCTCGAGCACACGCTGAACGAGCGCAACAGCACGATGGTCATCATCAGCCACGACCGCCACTTCCTGAACCAGGTGTGCACCCATATGGCCGACCTGGACTACGCGACCATCCGCCTCTACCCGGGCACCTGGGACGACTACATCGAAGCGTCGACACAGGCGCGCGAACGCGCGTCGGCGGCCAACGCAAAGGCGAAGGAACGGGTGGCCGAACTGCAGAGCTTCGTGCGCCGCTTCTCGGCCAACAAGTCCAAGTCCAAGCAGGCCACCTCGCGTCTGAAGATGATCGACAAGATCAAGATCGAGGAATTCAAGCCCAGCTCGCGTCAGTACCCGTGGATACGCTTCGACTACGACCCGAAGGAGAAGCTGCACCGACAGGCGGTCGAACTGGACAACGTGGTGTTCGGCTACGACGGCGGCCCGCAGATCCTGAAGGGCTTCACTGCTACCTTCGACGGTGGCGACCGGGTCGCCATCATCGGCGAGAACGGCGTCGGCAAGACCACCTTCCTGAAGCTGCTGGTCGGTGAACTGACGCCGCAGCACGGCTCGATCAAGTGGGCGGAAAAGGCCCGCCTCGGCTATTTCGCGCAGGACCATTCAGCCGATTTCGACAGCGACGCCAACCTGACCGACTGGATCAGCGGCTATGTGCGCGAGGGCGGCTACGAGGGCGACGACGCGATCACGCTGATCCGCGGCACGCTCGGCCGTCTGCTGTTCGGTGGCGACGACGTGAAGAAGGCGGTGCGCGTGCTGTCCGGCGGCGAACAGGGCCGCATGATGTTCGGCCGGCTGATGCTGCAGCGGAACAACGTGCTGCTGCTCGACGAACCGACCAACCACATGGACATGGAATCGATCGAGTCGTTGAACGCCGGCCTCGACGCCTTCGACGGCACGCTGTTCTTCGTGTCGCACGACCGCGAGTTCGTGTCCACGCTGGCCACCCGTGTGCTCGAAGTCCGCGGCGACGGCCAGATCGTCGATTACCGCGGCGGCTACGAGGACTACCTCGCCAGCCAGGGCATCGACGACTGAGATGAAGCCCCCACGCTCACTGCGTTCGCTGCCCCCCAAGGGGGCTGCGCTCGCCCTTGGGGCGGCCCTGCGGGCGGCGCGGCGTCCGTCGCCGTTTGCGCAATGCCTGCCGGAGTGACCGAGATGTCCGACACCTGTCCCATCTGCGACGACGCGCCCGGCCATCACTGGCTGTGGCGCGATGACCGGCTGCGCGTGATCGACGCGCGCGACGCCGACCACCCGGCCTTTCTGCGCGTGATCTGGAACGGTCACGTGCGCGAGATGACCGACCTTGCCGACGCCGACCGCGATCACCTGATGCACGTGGTGTGGCAGGTGGAGCGCTGCGTGCGCGAGATTGCGCAGCCGGAAAAGATCAACCTCGGCAGCCTCGGCAATGTGGTGCCGCACCTGCACTGGCATGTCGTCGCGCGCTGGCAGGACGACGCCCACTTCCCGGGTTCGGTGTGGAGCGCGAAGCAGCGCGACGGCGCGCCTCGCCCTCGCGTACCGGCGGCGCTGTGGCGCGCCACGCTGCTGGCCCGTCTCGGCCTGCCGACCGTTGCCGTCAGCGACGCGCTGACCGGCGCCTACGAAGGCACCGACTACGCCGTGGCCCTGCCCGACGGCGAAACGACACTGCACGTCGGTGCACCGTCACCGGCGCTGGATCGCTGGCTGGCGACGCAGAACGCAACACAGTGGGCACTGCTGGCGGCCGCCAATCCGTGGTCGGCACGCTGCGACGACGACGCCAACCGCGCCGCCCACACGGCACTGCGCGCATTGCTGACGCAGCGCGGCCTGCCGCTGCTCGACGCCGAGAACCGCACGACCGAAGCCGGCTGGACCGAACCCTCCCTGCTGTGCGCCGGCCTGACCGCCGAGGAGGCGCTGCGCATCGGCGCCGCCTTCGGCCAGAACGCGGTACTGACCGGCGATACCGGCGGCACGGCCCAGCTGCGCTGGTGCGTGCGCCGGCAGGCCGACTGACTCAGCGAACCTGCATGCGCCGGCGCGCCACTGCGCCGACCGCCGCCAGACCGGCCAGAAGCATGGCCGCGCTGGCCGGCTCCGGCACCGCTGCCGTGATGCCCAGCCGGTAACTCGCGTCCGCCAGCGTGTTGTCGACGCCGTCGACGGTCACCAGGAACTCGGTGCCCGTGGCGAACGGAAAGGTGCTGCCACCGCCGGTGAAAGGTCCCCACGCGAAGGTGAGATTGCGGCCGAAGGTGCCGACGATTTCGTTGCCGTTCAGGAACACCGACAGCGAAGCACGCGACCCAAGACCAAGGTTGGAGAAATCGAGCGTGAAATCGACGGGCTCACCGACGGTGAAGCTGAAGCTGTCGGCGAAGTCGCCGAGCTGCTGTTCGAAGCTGAAGGACTGACCGGCGACCAGCGTGCCCAGATCGACGCTGGCTGCACTGGCGTGTGCGGCGGGCAGGACGGTCAATGCGGCGATCAGTGCGGTGCGGATGGAAGTGTTCATGACGGACTCCGTAGGATGAATGAAGGATGAAAGCGTCTGCTTTCATTCGTCATCTACGGAGCCCTGGCTTCAGCGGAGACAGTCGGGTGGCATCGGACTTTCCGGCAGCGTGACGGATGTCACCGTTGCCGCCGGAGACCGCATCGGATCACCACAGCTTCACGCAATGGCCGCGCAGCATGAAGCCGCCAGAGGGCTGCGCCGCGGCCGTGCCGAGCGGCTCGATCGACACCGCCAGTTCGCCCACCGCCGCCAGCAGCGCTTCCGACGTGCCGGCCATCGTGATCACCTGCTTGGCGTCGGCGCGCAGCACACCAAGCCGGAAGGGCGCGCCGTCCTTCGGCAGTGCCCACAGCACCGCCTCGGCGCCCTCCGGCACCACCAGCGGCTGCAGCAGCTTCACGCTCAGTTCCACCCCATGCCGGCGCGACGACGCGAGCGCTGCAGGCTTGCCCGCGGCGTCCAGCATCAGGCCGACATAGCTGGCCGGCAGCACGGCGTGCTCGGGCAGGTCGGACGGCAGCACCCACTGCGGCTGCTCGCGCACCACGCCCACGGCCACCAGCAGGCCGAAGGCGAAGCCGAGCGCCGGGCGCAGCCAGTCGCGCCAGCGCCGCTGCGCCGTCGGCCGGGGGCGCGGTGCAGCGCCGGTGCGCCGTTCGACCTCCGCCCACACCGCGGGCGAGGGCTGCACCGGCGGCACGGCAGCCGCCAGTGCGGCGCCATGCATTTCCCAGGTGCGCAGCGCGCGCGCCGCCGCCTCGTTCGACCGCACCAGCCGCTCGAAGCGGCGCCGCGGCAGCCGGCCCAGCGTGCCGAACACATAGGCGGCCGCGAGGCGGTCGAGCAGTTCCGGGTGGTCGTACTTCATGCCAGCCGCTCCATGCAGCGGCGCAGCTTGTCCAGGCCCCGGCGCAGCCACACCTTGACGCTGCCGATCGGCGAGCCGAGGTGTTCCGCCAGTTCCGAGTGCGACAGGCCGTGGTAGTAGGCCAGCGCCAGACACTGGCGCTGCGGCCCGTCGATGTCGTCGATGCACCGGCGAAGATGCAGCGCGTCGGCCGCCTGTTCGAGCAGGCCGAGCGGACTGGGCCGGTCGTCACCAAGCGCGGCAACGCCGCCCTGTCCGTCGTCGTCGTCGTCCAGCGACTCGGCCCGCCGCAGCGATTCCGACCGCAGTACGTCGAGCGCGCGATTGCGCACGACCGAGGTGAGCCATGTCATGGGCTGGCTCGCGTCCGCCCGATAGCTGTCGGCGCGGTGCCACACGCTGGTGAAGGCATCCTGCAGCACGTCTTCAGCCAGGTCGCGCCGGCGCAGCAGACGCAGCGCGACCCCGAGCAGCTGCGGCGCGCAGGCATCGTAGAGCTGACGGAAGGCCTGCCGGTCGCGCAGTGCAACGCGCGCCAGCAGCCTCTCAAGCTGGACCGGATCGAGCATCGCCGCATGATGCCATGCTCATCGACGGGTCGCAGCCCATCAGTAGTCCCGCGGCCGGTAGCTGCCGGCCTCAGCCGACGTCTTGCCGCCATCGCGCACGACATGCCAGACACCGCCGCGCCCGTCGCCGGTGGTCTGTCCGGCTTCGCTGTCGCCCACGTAGTAATAGAGCGGCTTGCCGCGGACCGCCCACTGCCGGCTGCCGTCGCTGCGCGTGACCAGCGTGTGCTCGCCGGTCGCGCGCGCATCGGCTGCCGCGACGAAGGGCGGCCACAGCGCGGCACACTGGTCGTAGCAGGCGCTCTTCCCGGTGCTGTCCTTGTCGAAGGTGTACAGCACGCGGCCGGCAGCGTCGGTCAGCAGTCCTGCCGTGCCGACGACGGACTGAGCGTGAACTGAGCCGCAGATCGCACCCAGCAGTGCAGCGCAGAGGGCATTTCTGATCATCGTGATTCTCCTTCCTTGCAGAGGTTCGACACCCGGAAATCGCGTGTCCGGATCGATATACGGACGGCTGAACACATCGGAGACAGGCGCGGCGGAAATTTGCTGTCAAAAAGAATGTCCGCCGTGCCGGCCTCCCGCGCGCAAACTGCGGCGTACACATAGAATTGGTTACATTGGCTTACATCGCCCCCCGATTTCATGCACGCCTTCGCTCTGCCCGCCATCAGCCACAGCACGCACCTGCCGGAGTTCTCCGACGCGCGGGCTGCGCGCGACTGGGTGCAGGGCATGGACAGCACCCAGCCGCTCGCCACCCAGGCCCGTCTGCTCGGCCAGCTTAATCTGCTGAATCGCTACAGCATCGGCGCTGGCGAGCGGCTGCGCATCGCCGAAGAGCTGCGTGACACGGCGCTCGACGTGCAGGCCGCCACCGCCAACCGCTTCGTCGGCCGCCCGCTGCCGCTGTCCGCCGGCGAACGAGCGGCCTTCGATGCCAATCAGGGCATGTGGGACACGCTGGTCACCGCCTATCTGCATTGCCTGTCCGCGGCGCTCGACGGCGATGGCGCCGTGGTCGGTCAGGCGGGCCTGATCGCGCATCGGGCGTTGAGCGCGCTGGCGCTGATGCAGCTCGACACGCTGCGCACCGCGCATCTGCCTGCGCCCGGCTACTGGCGCCGCGTGCATGCCTGCTACGACGCGGCCGCCCGGCTCGGCGCGGCGGAGCGCAAGATCCGCGACGACGCCATCCATGACGAACGTCCGACCAGCGTGCGTGCAGCCTACGTGCTGTGCGTGCTGCTGCACACCTCCAGCCCTTTCGGTCTGACCCACCGCCAGCTGCGCGTGCTGCATCGCTGGCTGGGCAAGTGGGCCGGCAAGGTGGCACTGTTCGACACGCCGGTGCCGCACAGCGCCTTGCCTCCCCTGATGCTGGACCTGACTACCGATGAACCGGTCGCCCGCACACCGCAGCCGGACAGCCGCCTGCGCTGGCTGGTGCTGGACGAGTTCTCGCACAGCGTGCGCAAGCGCATGGCGCTGCTGGCACAGGGCGAAACACCGCTGGCGCTGCGCCTGGGCGACGAACTGAGTCCGGGCCAGGCCGACCGCCTGCTGCGCCATCTGCACGCGCACTGCTGCCGCGGCGGCCTGACCCGCGCCGAAGCGCGCCGGCCGCTGCAGCAGAACGCGTCGGTGGTGATCGGCATGGGCGCGGTGCAGCAGTTTCTCGGCGGCGGCGACAACGATCCGGGCAACCGACCGGAAACGGTGGCGGCCGGCTATCTGGTCGAAGACTGGCGCATCCTCGACGACAGCCCAACCGGCCTGCGCCTTGGCCGCCGCGCCAGCGGCGACGGCGCGCGCATTGGCAACGGCATGTTGCTGGCGGTGCGGCCCGACAACAGCCCGCACTTCATGCTCGCCCACGTGTGCTGGATCATGGCGGTCGAAGGCGAGTTGCAGATGGGCATCAGCATGCTGGCCGGCGCGCCGCGTCTGGTCGATCTCGCGCGAGCGCCTGACGGCAGCGGCGAACACGAGGCGCGCGGCGTGCTGATGCCGGAAGTGCCGCGCATCGGTCAGCCGGAATGCGTCGCGCTGCCCAGCGGCTGGTACCGCAAGTCGCGCGACATCCTGCTCACCGCAGACGACGGCAAGCGGCGCGTGCGGCTGGTCGAATCCATCGAACGCGGGGCCGACTTCGACCTCGCCCGCATCGAGCCCTCAGCATGAACGCGCCTGCACCGACGCCGGGCATGCTGAACTACCGCGACGCGCAGCAGTGCCGCGCGCTGATCGCAGAGCTGCCGCTGACCAACGTGCCGCGCGTGCGCGACACGCTGACGCGCATGCTCTACGGGCTGCGGCAGACGCCGCCGCGCAGCGCCGACTACCTCGACGTGCTGGAGGCGATGCGCGCGCCGCTGCACTTCCTGCAGGAGAGCCTGGGCAAGCGCTACAGCAGCCGGCCGGTCGCGCCGGGCAGCACCGAGGACGGCGTGCTGCGCCAGGTGGTCGCACTGTGGATGGCGATGGCGCAGGCATACGCGCAGGCCGCCGAGAAGGCCGACCTGCACCCGCTCACCGACGCCCAGCTGGCGCTGGTGTGTCAGCGCTGCGTGCTGTACGCCAGCCGCGCGGTGATCGAGTATTTCCGCGCCCGGCGCACGCTGCCGCGCGGCCTCTGGCTGGAACTGCACGGTTACTACAGCACGGCCGAGGAATGGGGCTTTGCCACCCAGCCGGTGGCCGACAGCCTGAAGGAAGGCGGCTACCCGCAGAGCGCGGCCGAGTCCTACTGCAGCGTGCTGCTGGTCGACCTGGCCAACCCCTACGGCCGCAGCCCGCGCGAATTCGAGTGGGTGTGCCGCTGGGCCGACCAGTACGCCGGCCTGACCGAGATCATGCCGGTCTTCGGCGGTACCGACGCCCGGACCTATGCCATCGACCTGAACCTCGACAGCGGCGCCAAGCCGCTCGAAGTGTTTGCCCGCACGCCGAATCTGCGCCGGCTCGGTTCGGCGCGGCTGGCCAGCGAGATCGAGCGCGTGGTGGCCGGCCTGAAACAGGGCCTGTCACCGGAAACGCTGGGTCTGGGCGCCGACTGTCACCCGCTGTCGGCCGGACGCCTGCTGCTTCAGCTGTACAAGCCCTGGTGCCACGCGGCCAACCCACGCCGCTTCCAGCGACGCAGTGGCGACGGCGAGATAGACATCGCGATCAGCCAGGAGGCGATGCACTACCTGATCGCCGGCGAAGAGTTCGTGCAGCCGCCGCCGGCGCGCATCTACAGCCACAGCGATTTTGTCGACATCGCCACCTTCGGCGAACGCGCGACCGACGGCGCCGGCCTGGCCGTGCGTCAGGCCAGCGCCCGCGCGCAGTACCCGACCCAGCACTGGGCGGTGCTGGACCACAGCGTGATGGGCTATCGCCTGCGCGCCCCGCGCGAGACCGCGGCGATCGAGTACTCGCAGATGCTGGCGGTGTTCGGCCCGGACTCGGAACACTGGCGTCTGGCGCGCGTGTCCTGGCTCATGTACGAGCACGACGGCCATCTGCTGACCGGCCTGCACGTGCTGCCGGGCACGCCGCGTGCGCTGTCGGTGCGTCCGCTGGCCGACGAAGGCATGCCGGCCGAGCGCTTCGTTCGGGCCTTCCTGCTGCCGGCCGTGCAGGTGATGGGCGAAGAGGCCTCGCTGGTGCTGCCGCGCGGCTGGTTCCAGGCCGATCGCAAGCTCGAAATCTTCCTGAATGGCACGCTGCGTGCGGTGCAGCTGACCCGCCTGCTCGCGTTCGGCGTCAATTACGAACGCGCCGCCTTCGGCGAGGAGACACCCGCAAACGGCGTCTGAGCGACGCCGTTCAGAGTGCGGGCAGCGTGCGGCGAGCGGGAAAGCGGACGGTGAAGCGGCTGCCCTGACCCGGCTGGCTGTCGATCTGCAGCGTCGCCTGATGCCGTTCGAGCACGTGCTTGACGATGGCCAGGCCGAGGCCGGTGCCGCCGGTTTCGCGCGAGCGTCCGCGGTCGACGCGGTAGAAGCGTTCGGTCAGTCGCGGAATGTGCTGGGCATCGATGCCGATGCCGTTGTCGGTCACCGAATACTCGCCGCAGCCATCGACCACGCGCCAGGCGAGCTTCACGCTGCCGCCGTCCGGCGTGTAGCGCACCGCGTTGCTGGCGAGGTTGCCGAGCGCGCTGCGCAGGTCGCGTGCGCAGCCGAGCAGCGCACCGGGCGCACCGTCGACGTCCAGCGTCACCGTGTGCCGGCCGGACGACAGCGCCCGCGTCTCGACCAGCACGATGTCCAGCAGGTTGCGCATGTCCACCGGCTCTTCCGGTGTCGGCGTGTCGGTCTCCAGCGCCGACAGCGTCAGCAGGTCATCGACCAGGCGCTGCAGGCGCACCGACTGCTGCTGCGCCATGCGGATGAAGGACAGCGCCTGCTCCTGCGGCAGGTCGGGCAGCGCGTCCTCCAGCGTTTCGAGGAAGCCGTGAATCACCGTCAGCGGCGTCTTCATTTCGTGCGACACGTTGGCAACGAAGTCGCGCCGCATCGTTTCGAGCTTTTCGAGCTGGGTGATGTCGCGCGTCAGCAGCAGCTTCTGGTCGTCGCCGAACGCCACCACCCGCAGCTGCAGCGTGCGGCCGGGCTGACGCGGCGAGGGCATGGACAGCGGCTCGCCGTAGTCGCCGGACTGCAGGTACTCGGCGAACTCGGGCTGGCGCACGAGGTTCAGGATGGGCATCGCGATGTCGCGCCGGCCGTCCAGCCCCAGGTGTTCCTCGGCCATCGGATTCAGCCACTCGATCAGTTCGTCGCGCGACATGATGAGCGTGCCATCCGGCATCGCTCGGCTGGCTTCGCGCATGCGCTCCAGCCGGCTGCGCAGGTCCTCGCGCTGCTGGCGGGCGTTGCGCTCGCGCCGCGCCAGCTTGGCAAACAGGAATTCCCACTGGCCGGCACCGTCCGGCAGTTCGGCGTCGCTGGTCGAGTTGAGCCAGCGGTCGAAGCGGCCGATCTCGTACTGGTCGCGCAGGCTGCCCGCGAGCAGCAACGCACAGGCCAGCGTCAGCGCCGGCGCCAGCGCGTCGGCCGCCAGGCCGATCAGCACGCAGACGAGGATGAGCGCGACGCGCAGGGCGGCGCGGAACCAGAATTCACGCATGGAGTACGCAGCGGGTGATCACGGCGCCGGATTATGGGCGCTCACGCGCAAAACGGCTCACTCCTTCTGGCAGGACAGGCGATAGCCGCTGCCGCGCACGGTCTGGATCAGCGCGTCGTGTCCGCTCGCTTCCAGTGCGCCGCGCAGGCGGCGGATATGCACATCCACCGTGCGCTCCTCGACGAACACGTGGTCGCCCCACACGCTGTCGAGCAGCTGCGCACGCGAATGCACGCGCTCGGCGTGGGTCATGAAGAAGTGCAGCAGGCGGAACTCGGTCGGGCCCAGTACCACGGCCTGGCCGCGGGCCGTGACGCGATGCGTGGCCGGATCGAGACGCAGACCGTCGATCTCGACCGGGTCTTCGGTCGCCTGCGGCTTCTGCCGGCGCAGCACGGCCTTGATGCGGGCTGCCAGTTCGCGCGGCGAGAAGGGCTTGGTGACGTAGTCGTCGGCGCCGGTTTCCAGACCGGTCACCTTGGACTGTTCGTCGCCGCGTGCCGTCAGCATGATGATGGGCACGCCACGCGTGCGCTCGTCGGCGCGCAGCCGGCGCGCCAGATCGATACCGCTCTGGCCGGGCAGCATCCAGTCGAGCAGCACCAGATCGGGCAGTTCGGCCTGCAGCAGGCGCAGCGCGGTTTCGGCGTCCGGCGCGCGCAGCGGATCGTGGCCGGTGCGGGTGAGCGTGACGCTGATCAGTTCCTGGATGGACGGTTCGTCCTCGACGACGAGTATGCGGGCCATGACGGTATGCGAGCGTGGGATGACGGGAACGCGACGCAGTCTATTTCAGTATGGTGACGGTTTAGTGACAGCGCCTCCGGTCGGTCCGCAGGGCCATCACGACGGGCGCGGGGTATCATTCCCGACTCTTTGCAGCGGACACGGAACATCATGGCAGGACTGGACAAGGACACCCCCATCCCCACCGAAATCAAGGTGCAGCAGAAGTCGAAGATGATGGACGTCAGCTTCGACAACGGCCACAGCTTCAGCTTCAGTTTCGAGTTCCTGCGCGTGTGCTCGCCGTCGGCCGAAGTGCGCGGCCACGGGCCGGGACAGGAAACGCTGCAGATCGGCAAGCGCGACGTCGACATCACGCGCGTCGAACCGGTCGGCGCCTACGCGATCAAACCGGTGTTTTCCGACGGCCACGACAGCGGCATCTACTCGTGGGATTACCTCTATCTGCTGGGCGAGAACCAGGAAGCGCTGTGGGCCGACTACCTCGCCCGCCTGGACGCCGCCGGCGCCAGCCGCGATCCGGCCCTGGTGCCGCCGCCGGTCGCCAAGGGCGGCTGCGGCAGCGGCGGTTGCGGTCACCACCATTGAGCCTGCGATGAGCGACAACTCCACCGATTTCGGCTTCGAGCGCGTACCCGAAGCGGCCAAGGCCCGCCGTGTGGCGAGCGTGTTCTCGTCGGTCGCGCGCCGTTACGACATCATGAACGACCTGATGTCGGCCGGCCTGCACCGCGCCTGGAAAGCCTTCGCGATCGAAATGGCCGGCGTGCGCCCGGGCCAGCGCGTACTCGACGTCGCCGCCGGCACCGGCGATCTGACGCTCGCACACGCGAAGCGTGCCGGCGCCAGCGGCGAGGTGTGGCACACCGATATCAATCCGGACATGCTGCGCGAAGGCCGCGACCGCCTGCGCGACGCCGGCTTCGTGCTGCCCAGCCTGCTGTGCGACGCCGAGAAGCTGCCCTTCCCGGACAACCATTTCGACTGCGTCACGGTCGCGTTCGGCCTGCGCAACATGACGCACAAGGACCGCGCGCTGGCCGAGTTCCGCCGCGTGCTGAAACCGGGCGGCCGCGCACTGGTGCTCGAGTTCTCGCGCGTCGCCAAGCCGCTCGAAAAGGCCTACGACCTTTATTCGTTCAAGGTGCTGCCCTGGCTGGGCAAGCGCGTAGCCAACGACGAGGCGAGCTACCGCTACCTCGCCGAATCGATCCGCATGCACCCGGACCAGGAAACGCTGGCCGGCATGATGCGCGAGGTCGGCCTCGGCCGCGTCGAGTACTTCAACATGAGCGCGGGCGTGGTGGCGCTGCATCGCGGCTTCAAGCTCTGAAATCCAGGTGGAGAGGCGAACGATCCGCGCATTTCGCGGTCAATTCGTGTGCTAAGTTTCGCTCTCGCCGAATTTTCGCTCTCGCGTTTTCGCCCCACCTTTGATGGAGACATATCGATGAAGAATTTCCTGTGCGCGCTGTGCGTGGCCGTCGTCGGCCTCGGCGGCGCCATGCATGACGCCGAAGCCGCCAAGCGCATGGGTGGCGGCAAGTCCTTCGGTTCGCAGCGTGATTCGACCACGATGCAGCGTGACGCCACGCCGACCTCGCCGACGCAGAACGCCACCACTGCCCAGCGCCAGGCGCAGCCTGCCGCACCCGCTGCCGCGCAGCCGGCCAAGCGCTCGTGGATGGGCCCGCTGGCCGGTCTGGCGGCCGGCATCGGCCTGGCCGCACTGGCGTCCCACCTCGGTTTCGGCGAGGAAATGGCGTCCTTCATGATGATCGCGCTGCTGGTCATGGTCGCCCTCTTCGTCTGGCGCATGTTCGCCGCACGCCGCAGCGCGCCGCCGCAGCAGCAGGGCATGCAGTATGCCGGTGCGACCGCCGGCCCGGGCGCCGCCCCGCAGCGCTTCGAAGCCGCGGCCCCGGTCGCCGCCTCGGCGCCGGCCGCCGCAGCCGGCGCAGGCAACATTCCGGCGGATTTCGACGTCGACGGCTTCCTGCGTCAGGCCAAGCTGAATTTCGTGCGCCTGCAGGCGGCGAACGACAAGGGTGACGTCGAGGACATCCGTCAGTTCACCTCGCCCGAGGTGTTCGCCGAAATCCGCATGCAGCTGCAGGAGCGTGGCGGCGAAACCCAGCACATCGACATCGTGCAGCTCGACGCCGCACTGCTCGACCTGGTCACCGAGAACGACCAGTACATCGCCAGCGTCCGTTTCAGCGGCCTGCTGCGTGAGGAAGTCAGCGCCGCGCCGGCACCGTTCGACGAAGTGTGGCATCTGGCCAAGCCGGTATCCGGCACCCGCGGCTGGGTGATCGCCGGTATCCAGCAACTGCAGTAAATCATGCTCGCGACGGCCGCGCTCCCGGTACTGAACCACCTGCTCGATCAGGCGCCGGGCGCGCACGCCCGGCTGGCCCGGCATGCCGGCGCGCAGGCAAGGCTGGAACTGGGCGCGCTCGGCGTCGCCTTCAAGGTTGGCGAAGACGGCCGGCTGGCAGCGGCCTCCGATGAGCCGCTGGCGGTCACCCTGCGACTGCCGGCGGATGCCGCACTGCGACTGGTACACGAAGGTGACGCAGTGCTGCGCGATGCGCGCATCGAAGGCGACGCGGCGCTGGCCGAAACCCTCGGTCAGGTGCTGCGCAGCCTTCGCTGGGACGCAGCGGAAGACCTGAGCCGGCTGATCGGTGACGCGGCCGCCGAACGCGTAGTCGGAGGAGCACGGACGGCACTGGCCGGCGGGCGCGACCTCGGCGCGCGGCTCGCCGCATCGGCCAGCGAATACGCGGCGGACGAAGCGCGGTTGCTGGTGCGTCCTGCCGCCACAGCCACCTTTGCCGACGAGGTCGATACGCTGCGCGACGACCTGGCACGTCTGCAGAAGCGCGTCGAACTTCTCGAACGCAAAGCTCAGCCGATACGCTGATCGACCCACCAGCGCGTGAAGGTGTCGCGCTGCGCAGCACTCATCCCGACCCCGCATTTCGTACGTCGCCACAGCACGTCGTCGGCGTTGTACGCCCACTCGTACTGTGCGCACCAGCGCGCCTCCGCGTCGAACAGCCCGCCCCCGAAGTCGCGTCCGGATCCGCCTGCGCGCGCCACCTGTTCGAGCAGCGGCGACGTCGTGCTGCCGTGGCGCCCGACCAGCGCGGCGATCCATGCTGGCGACAGTGCTGGGTAACGCTGCGCCAGCGTGCGCACGAGTTCCGAACGCTGCGTCGGACCGGCGGCTTCCGCGCCCGGCAGCAGACGGTCGGCGGTCACGCAGCGTGCGTTCGACCCCAGGAACGCGGCCAGTCGATCGACCGCCCGTTCGGCGAGGCTTCGATGCGTGGTGAGCTTGCCGCCCTGTATCGACATCCAGCCACGGCCGCCGCGCTCGCCTTCCATCGTCATCCGGTACTCGCGGCTGGCCGTGCGCGCGCTGCCGCCGCCGTCGATCAGCGGTCGCATGCCGCTGAATTCCCAGCGGATGTCGGACGCTGCCGACGTGCGTCCGAAAGCTCGACTCAGGGCGTCGAGCAGGTAGCGCCGCTCCGCCGCCGTGGCGCCCAGCGCCTCGGGTGACGGCAGATCGGTTTCGGTGGTGCCCACCAGATGGTAGTCGCCGGCGAACGGGATGACGAACACGACGCGGCGGTCCGGCTGCTGCAGCAGCCAGGCGTCGTCGCCGGCATGCAGACGCGGCACGACGATGTGCGTGCCCTGCACCAGCCGCACCGGTGCCGCCGCGACACCGCGCAGCGCCTCGACCGCGTTCATCCACGGCCCGGCGACATTAACGACGCAGCGCGCAAGCACCGTCTTCTGCCCCACCGTGCAGCGCCAGTGAGCGCCTTCGGCCGTCACCGCGATCAGGGCGCTCTGCGGCAGCATGCGTGCGCCGTGCGCCTGCGCGTCGAGCAAGGTGCATAGCGTCAGCCGCGCGTCGTCCACCCACAGGTCGTAATAGGCGTGCGCCGCGCTCACTGGCGGCTGCATGTGCTGCAGCAAGGGAAAGTCGGCGCGCAGACGGCGCGATCGCGGCAGTGAGCTGCGCCCGGCCAGCAGGTCATACAGCAGCAGTCCGGCGGCCAGCATCCAGGCCGGCCGTTCGCCCGTGTGCGGCACGACGAAGCGCTGCGGACGCACAAGGTGGGCCGCAATGCGGCTCAGTGTCTCGCGCTCCAGCAGGGATTCCCTGACCAGGCCGAATGCACCCTGTTCGAGGTAGCGCAGGCCACCGTGGATGAGCTTGGTGGAGGCTGACGAGGTTGCGCCGGCGATGTCGCCGCGCTCACAGACGATGACGTCCAGACCGCGCAGTGCGGCGTCGCGTGCGATGCCGGCGCCGTTGATGCCAGCCCCGACGATGAGCAGATCGCAGGATTCCCGGTGCATGAGCGGATTCTGCGCCGGGCGCGCCAAAAACAAAAAGGCACGCCGAGGCGTGCCTTTCCGGACCTGCTCGAAACCGCGCTCAGTGACGCTTGCGCAGCTTCTGGATTGCCGCCAGCTGGGCGATGGCCGAAGCCAGTTCCGCCTGCGCCGCAGCGTAGTCGACACCGGCCTGACGGTTGGCCAGTGCTTCTTCGGCCAGCCGCTTGGCTTCGTTCGCCTTCGCTTCATCCAGGTCGGTACCACGGATGGCGGTATCCGCCAGCACGGTCACCAGACCCGGTTGCACTTCCAGCAGGCCGCCGGCCACGAAGATCAGCTCGTCGGCAGCCTGATTCGGCACCTTGATGCGGACTTCGCCCGGACGGATGCGGGTGATCAGCGGAGTGTGGCCAGGCAGGATGCCCAGCTCGCCGCTCTCGCCCGGCAGCGCGACGAATTCTGCGAGCCCGGAGAAGATTTTCTCTTCCGCGCTGACAACGTCGACATGTACGGTCATAGCCATGATTACTCCGTGAATGCTGCCCGCAAGCCGCGCCGGACCGAAGTCCGTCACGGCTCACGCTTGCCGCGTCACTGCAGCGTCTTCGCCTTTTCGAACGCTTCCTCGATGCCGCCGACCATGTAGAAGGCCTGTTCCGGCAGGTGGTCACATTCGCCATTGACGATCATGTTGAAGCCCTTGATCGTGTCCGCCAGCGGAACGATCTTGCCCGGCGAGCCGGTGAAGACTTCAGCCACGTTGAACGGCTGCGACAGGAAACGCTGGATCTTGCGGGCGCGAGCCACGGCCAGCTTGTCTTCCGGCGACAGTTCGTCCATGCCCAGAATCGCGATGATGTCGCGCAGTTCCTTGTAGCGCTGCAGCGTCGATTGCACCTTGCGGGCGACCGCGTAGTGCTCTTCGCCGACGATCAGCGGATCCAGCTGACGCGAGGTCGAGTCGAGCGGATCGACCGCCGGGTAGATGCCCAGCGAAGCGATGTCACGCGACAGCACCACGGTTGCATCCAAGTGCTGGAAGGTCGTGGCGGGCGACGGGTCGGTCAAGTCATCCGCAGGCACATACACGGCCTGGATCGACGTGATCGAGCCGACCTTGGTCGAGGTGATGCGCTCTTGCAGGCGACCCATTTCGTCGGCCAGCGTCGGCTGGTAGCCCACGGCGGACGGCATGCGACCCAGCAGTGCGGACACTTCGGTACCGGCCAGCGTGTAGCGGTAAATGTTGTCCACGAAGAACAGGATGTCGCGGCCCTCGTCGCGGAACTTCTCGGCCATGGTCAGGCCGGTCAGCGCCACGCGCAGACGGTTGCCCGGCGGCTCGTTCATCTGGCCGAACACCATCGCCACCTTGTCGAGAACCTTCGACTCTTCCATCTCGTGGTAGAAGTCGTTGCCCTCACGGGTGCGCTCACCCACACCAGCGAACACGGAGTAACCACCGTAGCTCTTCGCGATGTTGTTGATGAGTTCCATCATGTTCACGGTCTTGCCAACACCGGCACCGCCGAACAGACCGATCTTGCCGCCCTTGGCGAACGGGCAGATCAGGTCGATCACCTTGATGCCGGTGGGCAGCAGGTCAACCGACGGGCTCAGTTCGTCGAACTTCGGTGCCTTCTGGTGAATGGCACGACGTTCTTCGGTGGCGATGTCGCCCGCTTCGTCGATCGGACGGCCAAGCACGTCCATGATGCGACCCAGCGTGGCGGTGCCGACCGGCACGCTGATCGCGGCGCCGGTACCCTTCACCTTCATGCCGCGGCGCAGACCGTCGCTGGAACCCAGCGCAATCGTGCGCACGACGCCGTCGCCCAGCTGCTGCTGGACTTCGAACGTCAGGCCCGCTTCAGCCGTGTGCGTACCTTCGGCTTCGTCGAGCTGCAGTGCTTCAAACACGTGCGGTATCGAATCGCGCGGGAACTGGATATCCACCACGGCGCCGATACATTGAACGATGTTTCCGGTATTCATCGTCTATCCCCAATACAAAAATTCGTTTGCGCGATCAGACTGCCGCGGCGCCGCCGACGATCTCGGACAGTTCCTTGGTAATCGCCGCCTGGCGGGTCTTGTTATAGACCAGCTGCAGTTCGCCGATGACATTGCCTGCGTTGTCGGACGCGGCCTTCATCGCCACCATACGTGCGCTCTGTTCGGACGCCATGTTTTCGGCGACCGACTGATACACCAGCGCTTCAACGTAACGAACGAGCAGCTCGTCGATCACCACCTGCGGGTCCGGCTCGTACAGGTAATCCCAGGTGCCTTCCGGCGTGCCCAGACGATCACCCGTGAGCGGCAGCAGTTGCTCGAGCACCGGCTCCTGCTTCATCGTGTTGATGAAGCGGGTGAAGGACAGATAGACCGCGTCGAGCTCACCGGCCTGGAAGGCGTCGATCATGACCTTGACGGGCCCGATCAGCTTTTCCAGATGCGGCGTATCGCCCAGCTGCGTCACCTGCGACACCACCTTGGCGCCCATGCGCTGCATGAAGCCCAGACCCTTGTTGCCGATGGCGGCAACGCGGATTTCGGTGGCGCCCTTGCCTTCCCACTCCTTCATCGTGTTCAGCGCCAGACGCAGCACGTTGGTGTTCATGCCGCCGCACAGACCCTTGTCCGTGGTGACGACGATGATGCCGACGCGCTTGATCTGACCGACGGTCGCGAGGAACGGGTGCTTGTAGTCGCTGATCGTTGCGGCAGACAGGTTGGCAGCAAGACGGCGGATCGTGTCGGCGTAGGGCCGGGCGGCCCGCATCCTGTCCTGCGCCTTGCGCATCTTGGATGCAGCCACCATCTCCATCGCCTTGGTGATCTTCTTCGTGTTTTGCACGCTCTTGATCTTGGAACGGATCTCTTTTCCGCTGGCCATGGTTATCTCCTGTCCGCGCGCTTACGCCCAGCTCTTCTTGAACTCGGCCACCGCCGCAGCGAGCGTCTTTTCCGATTCACCGTCGAGGTCCTTGGAGGACTCGATCTTGTTCATCAGATCGGAATACTTCTGCTGCAGGAACTGGTGCAGGGCCGATTCAAAAGCGAGCACGCGGGACACTTCGACGTCGTCGAAGTAGCCGTTGTTGGCGGCGTACAGCGAAACACCCATCTGGGCGACCGACAGCGGCGAGTACTGCGGCTGCTTCATCAGTTCTGTCACGCGGCGGCCACGCTCGAGCTGCTTGCGGGTCGCTTCGTCCAGGTCGGAGGCGAACTGCGCGAACGCAGCCAGCTCACGGTACTGGGCCAGCGCCAGACGGACACCGCCGCCCAGCTTCTTGATGATCTTGGTCTGGGCCGCACCACCGACGCGGGACACCGACACACCGGCGTTGATAGCCGGGCGGATGCCTGCGTTGAACAGGTCGGTTTCCAGGAAGATCTGGCCGTCGGTAATCGAGATCACGTTGGTCGGAACGAAGGCGGACACGTCGCCGGCCTGCGTTTCGATGATCGGGAGCGCGGTCAGCGAACCGGTCTTGCCCTTGACTTCACCGTTGGTGAACTTCTCGACGTAGTCGGGATTCACGCGAGCGGCACGCTCGAGCAAACGGCTGTGCAGGTAGAACACGTCGCCCGGGTAGGCTTCGCGGCCCGGCGGACGGCGCAGCAGCAGCGAAATCTGGCGGTAGGCCACGGCTTGCTTGGACAGATCGTCATAGACGATCAGCGCGTCTTCACCGCGGTCACGGAAGTATTCGCCCATCGTGCAACCGGCGTACGGTGCCAGGAACTGCATGGCGGCCGAGTCGGAGGCGGTGGCGGCGACGACGATGGTGTAGGCCATCGCGCCGTACTCTTCCAGCTTGCGCACCACGTTGGCGATGGTCGAGGCCTTCTGGCCCACCGCAACGTAGATGCAGGTCATGTTCTGACCCTTCTGGTTGATGATGGCGTCGACAGCGACCGCGGTCTTGCCGGTCTGGCGGTCGCCGATGATCAGCTCGCGCTGGCCACGGCCGACCGGCACCATCGAGTCGATCGACTTCAGGCCGGTCTGCACCGGCTGCGAAACCGACTGACGTGCGATCACGCCCGGAGCGACCTTTTCAACCTTGTCGGTCAGCTTGGCGTTGATCGGGCCCTTGCCGTCGATCGGCTGGCCGAGCGAGTTCACGACGCGACCGATCAGCTCGGGGCCGACCGGCACTTCGAGAATGCGGCCCGTGCACTTGACGGTCTGGCCTTCGGAGAGGTGTTCGTAATCACCCAGCACCACGGCGCCGACGGAGTCGCGCTCGAGGTTCAGCGCCAGACCGAACGTGTTGCCTTCGAATTCCAGCATTTCGCCCTGCTGGACGTCGTCCAGGCCGTGCACGCGCACGATGCCGTCGGTCACCGAAACCACGGTGCCCTCGGTGCGCGCCTGCGACGACAGATGCAGGTTCTGGATCCGGCTCTTGATCAGGTCGCTGATTTCAGACGGATTGAGGTTCATCAAAAAACTCCTAGTTCTGTAGCGCAGTGGCCATGGCGGCAAGCTTGCCGCGGACCGAGGCATCGATCACTTCGTCACCGACCGCAACCTTCACACCGCCGATCAGTTCGGGATCGAGCGTGACCCGGGCTTCCAGGCGACGGCCGAAACGCGGCTCGAGGTCGGCCAGCAGGCGCGACACGGTGGCGTCGTCCATCGGGAAGGCGGAACTGATGTAGGCGACAGCGCTGCGTTCGTGCTCGTTCTTCAGCTCGGTGAAGAGCTGCGCGATTTCCGGCAGCAGGGCCAGACGGCCGTTCTGCGCCAGCACGCGTGCGAAGCTGCGATGCGCGTCGGCAAGTTCGCCGGGCACTGCGGTGAGGAAGAGGAAACCACGGTCGGTCGAGGTGCGGGTCGGATCGGCCAGCAGCTTCTTGACCTGCGGCTCGGCGGCAGCAGCGGCCATCATGCCGAGGGCGTCAGCCCAGGCTGCCAGCGAGTTGCCTTCCTTGGCCAGCTGGAACGCGGCTTCGGCGTAGGGTCGCGCGATGGTGACGTTCTCTGCCATGGTGTCAGCTCAGTTCCTGCTTCAGGTTGGTGAGCAGATCGGCGTGGACTTGGGCGTTGATCTCGCGACGCAGGATGCGTTCTGCACCCGCGACTGCCAGCGTGGCGACCTGGTCGCGCAGGGCATCCTTCGCCTTCTGCGCTGCAGCCGCAGCTTCGGTGGTCGCTGCTTCGCGGGCCGCCGCGATGATGCGATTCGCTTCCGCGCGCGCATCCTCGACCAGCTTGGCCGCCTGCTTCTCTGCACCCGAACGGAGCTCGGCCGCGGACTCACGCGCTGCGCGCAGTTCCTCGATCGACTTCTTCTCCGCGTTGGCCAGATCTGCCTTTGCCTTGTCCGCAGCCGCCAGCCCGTCAGCGATCTTCTTCGCGCGTTCGTCGAGAGCCTTGACGATCGGCGGCCACACGAAGCTCTTCGTGAACCACACAAAGGTCAGGAACACGACGATCTGGATGATGAGCGTTGCGTTCAGATTCACGGCAACTTTCCCTTCAATAAATCGGTGTTGGGGCGGATGCCGTTCTTACTTCAGGAAGGTCGAAGTGGCGAACCAGAGGGCGATACCGGTACCGATAATGAAGGCGGCGTCGATCAGGCCGGCCAGCAGGAACATCTTGACCTGCAGCGCGTTCATCAGCTCCGGCTGGCGAGCCGAGGCTTCGAGGTACTTACCGCCCATCAGCGCGATACCGATACAAGCACCAATTGCACCCAGACCGATGATCAGACCGCAGGCGAGGGCGACGAGACCGAACACTTGTTCCATAACAGCTCCTTAGATTTAAAAGAAAAACGAAAACAACAAACCGGACTGCAACTGCAAACTCAGTGACCTTCGTGTGCCTGACCGATGTACACCAGCGTCAGCATCATGAAGATGAATGCCTGGAGCGCGACCACGAGGATGTGGAACACCGCCCATGCGAAACCCGCAACGATGTGGCCGAAGGCGAGCAGGAAGCTCGGCGCGTTGGCACCCGTCCAGGCAGCGCCCATCAGCGCGATCAGCATGAAGATGAGTTCGCCGGCAAACATGTTGCCGAACAGACGCATGCCATGCGACACGGTCTTGGCAAGGAATTCGATGACGTTCATCGCGAAGTTGAACGGCGCCAGAATGAGCTTGTCGCCGAAGGGCGCCGAGATCAGTTCGTGCGCCCAGCCACCGGCGCCCTTGATCTTCACGTTGTAATACAGGCAGACCAGCAGCACCGCGATCGACATGCCCATGGTGGCGTTGATGTCGGCGGTCGGCACGACGCGCATGTAGGCGTGATGCGGATCATGACCGGCGGATGCGTAGATGCCTTCCCAGATGCGCGGCAGCAGATCGAGCGGCAGGAAGTCCATCGCGTTCATCAGGAAGATCCAGACGAAGACGATGAGGGCGAGCGGTGCCACGGTGCGGCGCGACTCTTCGCTGTGGATCAGGCCCTTGGCCTGGTCGGCGACCATCTCGACCAGGATTTCGACGGCGGCCTGGAAGCGACCCGGTACGCCGGACGTCGACTTCGCCGCGGCGCGGTAAAGCACGAACAGCGCGAGGACGCCGAGTAGCACCGAGTAGAAGACGGTGTCGAGATTGACCAGATTCCAGTTGATCAACTCGACCTGCTTCTCGCCGGTGTTGTTCAGGAAGGTCAGGTGGTGGGCGATGTACTCGCCGGGGGTCGGGCCGTGGGCCACTTCAGTCGCCAGTTCGGTTCCAGATGCCATGTCAGTGTTTGAACAAGAAAGCAAAAAAACCTGCCTGCAGCGCCGCGCCCAGACCCCCCAAGAACCAGCCCCACGACAATCCGGGCACGAGGAAGTGGCACAGCAACAGCAGCCCAATCGTCGAGACGACCTTGATCGCCTCGCCGAGGAAGAATTCAAGCGGGTACGACACCGCGGCCTGCGCCCCTGGGCGCGCCAGACGACCGAGACGTATCGCGAACAGGAGACTCGGCGCCGCATAACTCAGGCCACCGAGCAGGGCGGACAGTCCAGCCATCCAGCCCCCGACGAACAGCGCGATGCCCGTCACCACGAGCACCAGCGAAAGCTGCAGCATGATCGCTTTCAACATGCAGCAGGCCTTCCACGCATCCGCACCACCCAAAGTCCGCGAACCTCGAATCTTCTATAAGACACAAGTGTTCGCACTGCGACGAGCCGAACCGGCACAGCTTCGCGCGCAAAGCCCTTGACGATACATACGCTTACAGCCGCCGTCAAGAAGTTCCCGGATTTTGCCCCGGAACAGTGCGTGTGCATCGGATCCGTCAAAAAGAAAACATTTCGCACGCTCCGCTCGCGGGCGACGCTTGACCTCGATCTGAAAATAGTCGATATTTTTCGACATGAGAAACGACTACGCCCAGACCATTCCTGCCGACTGGCAGGACTACTCCCGTCTGTTCGCCGCGCTCGGCGACCCGGAGCGGCAGCGCATCCTGCTGACCTTCGAGCCGGGCGAAAGCCTCAACGTGACCGAACTGACCCGCGCCTCCTCTCTGAGCCGGCCGACCGTTTCGCACCATCTGAAACTGCTGTGCGAGGCCGGTGTGCTCGAACGGACGCGGCAGGGCCGCGAAATTCACTTCCGGCTGATGGCGGACTCGCTGATACAGCGGCTGCAGACCGTCATCGACTACCTGGACGCGCACCGATGAGCAGGTCCGCTCCCCGACTCGCGGCAGACAGACTGTCGGACCTGACGCAGCGCGCCGGTCGCACCCCGTTCTATGCCATCGACAGCGCCGCCGTGTTCGCTCGCATCGACGCCTTGCGCGCCGCGCTGCCCGCCACCTTGCACCTGTGCTACGCGGTGAAGGCCAATCCCATGCCAGCGCTGCTGCAGTGCATCAGCACGCGGCTCGACGGTGCCGACGTCAGTTCGGGCGGAGAACTGGCGCGCGCGCTCGACGCCGGCTTTTCCGCGGCGCACATCGGCTTCACCGGTCCGGGCAAGCGTGACACCGAGCTGTCGGCGGCGATCACGGCCGGCGTGCGCATCTGCGCCGAATCGGTCGGTGAGATCGAACGCATCGCGCGCATCGCCACGCAGCAGGGACGCCAGGCACGCGTCGCGCTGCGCGCAAATCCGGACTTCGCGATCGCCGGCTCGCGCGTGCGCATGAGTGGCGACAGCTTCTTCGGCATCGACAGCGCGCAACTGGGTAGCGCCATCGCAGCCGTGCGCCGGCACGGTCTCGAATTCAGCGGCCTGCACTATTACTGCGCCTCGCGCATGCTGGACGCGGCCGAGATCGTCGCCCTGCACGCCCGCTGTTTTGCGGAAGCCATGCAGATTGCCGACGCGGCCGACCTTGCACTGCCCTGGCTGAATCTGGGCGGCGGCTTCGGCGTCGCCATCGCCGACGACGAGCAGCCGCTCGACTTCGCGCCGGTCGCAGCCCATCTGCACACACTGGACGAGACGCTGCGGGCGCGTCACCCTCAGGCCCGCCTCGCCCTCGAACCGGGTCGCTACCTGGTGGCCGAGGCCGGCATCTACGTCTGCAGCGTGATCGACCGCAAGACGGTGCGCGGACGTACCTGGCTCATCGTCGATGGCGGCGCGCACCAGCACCTGCACGCGACGCTGCAACCGGATCGGTTACAGCCGGCGAACTTCCCGATGACGCTGCATCCGCAGGCGCCGACCGACGCGGTCGAACGGGTGAGCGTCGCCGGTCCGCTGTGCGCGCCCTTCGACGTGCTGGCGCGCGACATCGACCTGCCGCGCGCGCAGCCCGGCGATCTGCTGGTCGTGCATTGCTCCGGCGCCTATGGCGCCAGCGCCAGTCCGCTCGACTTCCTCGGCCATCCGCATCCGGCCGAACTACTTTTCTGAACCCGCGGAGCATTCATGCTGCGTAGCCTTGTCCGTCCCCTGCTCACCTTCGTCTGCCGACTGCTGTTCCGCATCACGCCACCGGCATCGCCGCCGGAACGGCAGGAACGCCTGCTGGTGGTCGCCAACCACGAATCCTTCCTCGACGGCCTGCTGCTCGGCCTCTTCCTGCCGATGGATCCGGTGTTCGTCGTGCACACCGGTGTCGCGCGCAATCCCTTCTTCCGGCTCCTGCTGTCCCTGGTCGACTACCTCGCGGTCGATCCGACCAGCCCGATGGCGATGAAGAAGGTGATACGCCTGCTCGAATCCGGTCGCCCGGTGGTCATCTTCCCGGAGGGACGCATCACCACGACGGGCAGCCTGATGAAGGTGTACGACGGCCCCGCCTTCGTCGCCGCAAAGACCGGTGCCACCGTGCTGCCGGTGCGGCTGGACGGCGCGTCGCGCAGCTATTTCTCACGCGTGTCCGGCCGCTACCCGAAATCGCTGTTCCCGCGCATCGCGATCACCGTGCTGCCGACCACGAAGATCGCGATGCCGGAGGCAGGCAGCGCGAAGGAACGCCGCCGCCGCGCAGGCGAAGCGATGCGCCGGCTGATGCAGGAAATGATCTTCGCCTCGCGTCCGCAGCAGACGCTGTTCGGCGCGCTGTGCGACGCCGCCGAGATCCACGGCCGCAGCCGCCGGCTGGTCGAGGACATGAAGCAGATCGAGTATTCATATGGCGATCTGCTGAAGATGGCGTTCGCGCTCGGCCGCATCGTCGCCCGCATCACGCGGCCGGACGAACGCGTCGGCGTGCTGCTGCCCAATCTCGCGCCGACGCTGGGCCTGGTGTTCGGCCTGAACGCGTACCGCCGGGTACCGGCGATGCTGAACTACACCGCCGGCGTCGACGGCATGCAGGCCGCGTGCACCGCCGCCGAGCTGCGCATCATCGTCACCTCGCGCGCCTTCGTCGAACAGGCCAAACTCGGCGACAAGCTGGCGGCGCTGCAGGGTGTCGAGCTGCACTACCTGGAGGACCTGCGCGAGCGCATCACGCTGGCCGACAAGCTGTGGCTCAT
This sequence comes from Methyloversatilis sp. NSM2, assembly GCF_038066675.1. Classification (NCBI taxonomy): domain Bacteria; kingdom Pseudomonadati; phylum Pseudomonadota; class Betaproteobacteria; order Nitrosomonadales; family Sterolibacteriaceae; genus Methyloversatilis; species Methyloversatilis sp. NSM2. Next base: position 124,581 of record NZ_JBBUKV010000013.1, on the reverse strand, counting down.
GCTGTGGGCGATGCGGGCACCGCGGCTGGCGGCCGAGAAGCTGTCGCCCGAAGCGCCGGCGGTGGTGCTGTTCACCTCGGGCTCGGAAGGCAAGCCCAAGGGCGTCGTGCTGTCGCATCGCGCGCTGCTCGCCAACATCGCGCAGATCCGCGCGGTGATCGACTTCTCGGTCGACGACAAGATCCTGAACGCGCTGCCGCTGTTCCACTCCTTCGGCCTCACCGCCGGCGGCCTGCTGCCGCTGCTGACTGGCGCCAACGTGTTCCTCTATCCGTCGCCGCTGCACTATCGCGTCATTCCGGAACTCGCTTACGACCGCAACTGCACCGTGCTGCTCGGCACCAGTACCTTCCTCGGCAACTACGCGAAGTTCGCCCATCCGTACGACTTCTACCGGCTGCGCTACGTCATCGCCGGCGCCGAGAAGCTGTCGGAATCGGTGCGCAGCGCGTGGTTCGAGAAGTTCGGTCTGCGCATCTTCGAAGGGTATGGCGCAACCGAAACCGCGCCAGTGCTGGCCGTCAATACGCCGATGGCCTACCGCTCCGGCACTGTCGGTCAGCTGCTGCCCGGCCTGCACGCGAAACTGATGCCGGTCGCCGGCATCGACCGCGGCGGCGTGCTGCACGTCAGCGGGCCCAACTTGATGAGCGGCTACCTGAAATGGGACAGGCCGGGCGTGCTGCAGACGCCGTCGTCGGAAGCCGGCGACGGCTGGTACGACACCGGCGACGTGATCGAATTCGACGACGACGGCTTCGTGCGCATCGTCGGTCGGGTCAAGCGCTTCGCCAAGGTGGCCGGCGAAATGATTTCGCTGGAAACGGTGGAGAAGCTCGCCACCGCCGCCAGCCCGGCCGCGCAGCACGCGGCCTCGACCCAGCCCGACCCCGTGCGCGGAGAGACCATCGTGCTGTTCACCACCGATACCGCACTCGGCCGCGACGGGTTGCAGGCGGCCGCCCGCGAGCGTGGCGCGCCGGAAATCGCGGTACCGCGCAAGATCGTCGTCATCGACGCGCTGCCGCTGCTCGGCACCGGCAAGACCGACTACGTGACGCTGAAGCAGATGGCGGAAGCCTCCTGACCATGGACCTTCGCCGTCGACACTTGCTGAAATCGGGATTGCTGCTCGGCGGCGCCGTGGCTGGCGGCTGGGCGCTGAGCACGGTGGCGCGCAGCCAGCTGATGAATCCCTGCCTGGCCGCGCTGCCGCCCGAACTGGCTGGCCACGAGCTGATGGCGCAGGTGTTCGACGATCTTGACCCGACGCTGCTGCGCGACGTTCATGTGCACCTCGCCGGCACCGGCGACTCCGGCCGCGGCATCGAAATGACGCCGCGCATGCTGAGCCCGCTGCACCCGGCCGAATACGTGCAGCGCCTGTTCTACCTGAACGCCGGCTGCGCGCACGAAGACCCGGGCCGCGTCGACGCCAGCTATGTCGACCGCCTGCACAATCTGGTCGAAGCGCTGCCGGCCGGCTTCAAGCTCATGCTGTTCGCGTTCGAGCGCGCTTACGACGAGGCCGGCCGTCATCTGCCCGAGCACACCGCCTTCCACGTGCCCGACGCCTACGCGCGCGACGTCGCCCGCGGCAACCCGGACCACTTCGAATGGGTGTGCTCGGTCCACCCCTACCGCGAAGATGCGGTGGACGCGCTCGAAGCGGCGGCGCGCGACGGCGCGCGCGCGATCAAGTGGCTGCCGCCGGCAATGGGTATCGACCCGGCCTCCGGACGCTGCGACCGCTTCTACGCGGCCGCCGCCCGGCTCGGCCTGCCGCTGATCAGCCACGCCGGCGAGGAGAAGGCGGTACACGGCGCGGGCGGGCAGGAACTGGGCAACCCGCTGCGGTTGCGCCGCGCGCTCGATCACGGCGTCACCGTCATCGTCGCGCACTGCGCAACGATGGGCCAGGACGTCGACCTCGACGCCGGCCGCGGCGCGCCGCTGCGCAGCAGCTTCGACCTGTTCGCACGACTGATGGGCGAACGCCGCAAAGGTCGTCTGTATGGCGACATTTCAGCGATCACGCTGCGCAACCGCGAGGTCGAAGTGGTGCGCGCCCTACTGCGCCGCGAGGACTGGCACGACCGCCTGCTCTACGGCTCCGACTATCCGCTGCCGGGCATCCTGCCGCTGATGTCGCCGGCTTCACTGGCGCGCGCCGGCCTGCTCGACGCGACCGCCGCACCGGTGCTCGAACAGGTGCGCGACCACAATCCGCTGCTGTTCGACTTCATGCTCAAGCGCCTGCTGCGCGACGGTCGGCACCGCTTCGCCAACAGCGTGTTCGAAGCCGCGCGCGCCTTCCCGAACGCCTGACCCTACATCCGACAGACTCCACAACGCATGCGCATTCCCGCCGCCCTCCTTACACTGGCACTCATGACGAGTGCCCCTCCCACGCCTGCCGCACCGCGCGACGCGCTGGCCGACAGCCGCATCGGCCTGTACGCCGGCCAGGACTTCCGCCTCGCGACCGGCCGCTGCACCGACTGCGCGACGCCACCGCAGGCGCTGTGGTACTTCGCGAACGACACCATCGCCGTGCCGCTGACCGATGCCGCGGGCTTCGTCGCCACGCTGCCGGCGCAGGACGACGTGCGGCAGTGGGCCTACGCGAACGAATGGCAGCCGGACGCGCAGAAGCCCGCGCTGATCTGGCTCGGCTCACCGCTCGTCGCACACGACGCACAGCTCGACTCCGACGGCCGCATGCTCAGCTTCGCCGACGGCGCGCGCGCCAGCTTCACACTGGTGCCGCAGCTGCCATCCAACGTGTCCTGGTTCAACGCCGACAGCACGGCCTGGCTGCAGGGACAGCGGCTCTCGCTGCGTGGCGCGCGGTCGGGCGACAGCTTCACCGCGCGCACGGTCTGGCCGTCGTCCTTCGACATCGACCTCGCTGCACTGACGCCGTTGCCACTGCAGGACGGCGAAACGCTGGCCACACTGGTACGCGCCGACGACGGTGGCGCACGCACGCCGGCGTCGACGCGACTGCTGTGGGAGCGCACGCCGGGGGCTGCGCGCGCAGCGGCCGGCAAGCCGGTACTGGCCATCATGCTCAACGGTGCGCAGGGCGACGATGACGAGGCGCATGGCGGCCACTTCGCGATCGCCACCGGCCTGATGGGCGCACGCGGCGAGTGGAAGGACTGGCTGGTCGCGAACTTCTACAACCTCGACGCGCACAGTGAAAAGGGCATCGTCGCCTCGATGCTGACGATGGATGCCTACCTGACCGATCTCAACGGCGGCCAGAGCTGGTACCGCCCGTCGTACATGCTGGTCGCCGTGCTGCGCGACGACCGCGCGGCGCGCCTGTACGACCAGGGCATCGCGCGCGTGTTCAACCACTTCTACCGGCACGACTTCACCTACCGCCATGCCAGCGCGAACTGCGCCGGCATCAGCCTGGACACGCTGCGCTCGCTTGGCTGGAGCATCCCGACCCTGGGTCCGACCTCCAAGGCGAAGGCCTGGCTCGGCCTGCCCTACATGGCCATCAAGGACATGAGCGTGAGCAGCGGCATGCAGGCCTTCGACTACATGATGGCCGAACGCAGCGGGCTGTTTCCGTTCGTCGCATTCAACGTCGCCGGCAGCGACCTGCTCGGCCGGCTGACCCAGGGCAAGGTGATGGACCAGGGGCTGGAACGCCTGCTGGCCGACGAGGTCGAGGCCGTCCTGTTCGTACGCGTGCCGCAGATTCCGTCCTCGCGCGCCTTCGGCAGCGCACCGGTCGCCAGCTACGAGGAATACATGGCGCGCGTGCCGGCCGACCGCAGCCAGTGGGTGGTGCGGCCAGCGCCGCCGCGTCCCTTCCCGGACGAACTGCGCGACCCGCAGGCACCGAAGGAGTCGCTGCCGGCGTCGCGTCGCGCGCTGATCGTGTGGCTGGTCGGCGCCGCCGCGGTGATCGCCTTCATCGCGCTCCGGCTGCTCAGGAGGTCGGCATGAGCTCGCAATTCCACCTGCTGAAGGAGGCGCGCTTCCGTCCCTTCTTCCTGACGCAGCTGCTCGGTGCGCTGAACGACAATGTGTTCAAGACCGCGCTCATCACGCTGCTCACCTTCCGCGCCGGCAGCATCACCGACGTGTCGCCAGCGCTGCTGGCCACCGTGCTGCCAGGCGTGTTCATCCTGCCCTTCTTCCTGTTCTCCGCCACCTGCGGCCAGATTGCCGACAAGTACGACCGCGCGATGCTGGCGCGGCTGTCCAAGGTGATCGAGATCGCGGTGATGGGCCTGGGCGCCATCGGTTTCGTCGCCGCCAGCCTGCCGGCGCTGGTGCTGGCGCTATTCCTGATGGGCACGCAATCGACGCTGTTCGGACCGGTCAAGTACGCCTACCTGCCGCAGCACCTGCACGACGGCGAACTGGTCGGCGGCAACGGCCTGGTCGAATCGGCCACCTTCGTCGCAATCCTGCTCGGCCAGATACTCGGCGCCTGGCTGGTCGGCGTGACCGACGCCTGGGGCCTGTCGGCCGCCGTGCTGCTGCTGGCGCTCGCCGGCTGGTGGACCAGCCGCGGCATTCCGCGCTCGCCAGCACCCGACCCGGCCATGCGCATAGACTGGAACCCGGCCAGCTCGACCCGTGACAACCTGCGCTTCGCCGTCGGCAACCGCACGGTGTGGCTGTCGCTGCTCGGCATATCGTGGTTCTGGTTCTACGGCGCTACGCTGCTGGCGCAGTTCCCGGTCTACGCGTCCGACGTGCTGGGTGGCGGCGAGAACGTGTTCATCCTGCTGCTGGCGGTGTTCTCGGTCGGCGTCGGCACCGGTTCGCTGCTGTGCGAAAAGCTGTCCGGCGGCCGCATCGAGATCGGCCTGGTGCCCTTCGGCGCGATCGGCCTCACGCTGTTCGGCGTCGATCTGTTCTTCGCCACGCCGTCGGCACCGCTGCCGGGCGACGGTAGCGTGAGCGCATTCCTGCAGCACGCGGCGCACTGGCGCATGCTGATCGACATCGCGCTGCTCGGCGCCGCCGGCGGCCTCTACATCGTGCCGCTGTACGCGCTGATCCAGACCCGTTGCGAAAAAAGCCATGCGGCACGCGTGATCGCCGCCAACAACATCCTGAATGCCGGTTTCATGGTCGCGTCCGCCGGCGTCAGCCTGCTGCTGTTCGAGGCGGGGCTGAACATTCCGCAGCTCTTTCTGGTGGCCGCGCTGTTCAACGCGGCGGTGGCGGTGTTCATCTACACGCTGGTGCCGGAATTCCTGATGCGCTTCATCGTGTGGCTGCTGGTGCACACGGTGTACCGGCTCGACAAGAAGGGACTGGAGAACATTCCCGCCGACGGCCCGGCGGTCATCGTGTGCAACCACGTGAGCTTCGTCGACGCGCTGGTGATCACCGCCGCCTGCCCGCGGCCGATACGCTTCGTCATGCACCACGCCATCTTCCGCCTGCCGGTGCTGCGCTTCGTGTTCCGCACCAACCGCTGCATCCCGATCGCGTCGGCCAAGGAAGACCCGAAGCTGCTGGAGCGCGCCTACGACGACATCGCCGCCGCGCTGGAAGCGGGCGAACTGGTCGGCATCTTCCCGGAAGGACTGATCACCGACACCGGCGACATCTACCCCTTCAAACCGGGCATCACGCGCATCGTCGCGCGCACGCCGGTACCGGTGGTGCCGCTGGCGCTGCGCGGCCTGTGGGGCAGCTTCTTCTCGCGCAAGGGCGGCCCGGCGATGACCAGGCCGCTGCGCCGCGGCCTGGTCAACCGCATCGAACTGGTCGGCGCGCCGGCAGTGGCGCCGGAGGCTGCGACACCGGACGCACTGCAGGCCATCGTCGCCGGCCTGCGCGGCGATCGGCGATGACCATCCTCGATCTCGACGGAGCGCGCCGATGCTGACCGCCATTCTCTGCATTCTCGGTCTGATCGCCGGCGCCGCGCACGGCGAGGTCGAAGCCTTCCTGGGCGCCCTCGCCGGCCTCGTTGCCGGCCTGTGGGCGTCGGCGCGCACCGCCGCGCGCGAACGCGCAGTGCAGGATCGCCTGCGCGAACTCGACGACAAGACGCGCTGGCTGTACGAAGCGCTGAAGGCGCGGCCGGCGGCGACAGCCGGCCCGGAAGCCACGAGCGCGGTGCCGGACGAAGCGGCGACAACGGCCGGCACCGAAGCAGCGCCGGCCGTCGCCGCGGCCGCGGTCGAGCCAGCTTCGGTCAGTACACAGGCCGCACCGCTCGACACGCTACACGCGGAGGGCGTACGCGTCTCCGCGCGCCCGCAACCGCCGGCAGCCGACGCCGCCGAACGCGACGACCTCGCCCGTCCGCTCGCCGCACTGTGGTCGCGCCTGATGGGCAGCAACCCGCTGGCGCGCATCGGCGTCATCGTGCTGTTCTTCGGCGTCGCGTCGGCGCTGCGCCTGGCCGCCCAGGCCGGCTGGCTGCCGCCGGAGCTGCGGCTGGCCGCCGCCGTCGCCACCGGCGTGGCGATGATCGGGTTCGGCCTGCGTCTGCCCGGTGACGGACCGCGCCGCATGTTCGCGCTGGCGATCCAGGGCGGCGGTTTCGCGCTGCTCTACCTGGCGGTCTATTTCGCGCTGGCGCGCTATGGCTTCGTCGGGCCGGCGCCCGCCTTCCTGCTCTTTGCCGCGCTCGGCGTCGCCTGCGCGGTCTGCGCCGCGCGGCAGAGCTCGCAGGTGCTGGCGCTGCTTGGCCTGTCCGGCGCCTTCGTCGCGCCGATGCTGGCGTCCAGCGGACAGGGTCAGTACGTCGTGCTGTTCAGCTACTACCTGCTGCTCGACGCCTTCATCATCGCGCTGAGCTGGCGGCGCGCCTGGCGCGCGCTCATCTTCGCCGGCTTCCTGTTCACCTTCGCCGTCGGCGCCGGCTGGGGCCTGCGCAGCTATGTGGCGGACGACTACCTGGTGGTGCAGGGCTTCCTGATCGCCTTCTTCGTGCTGTTCACGGCCACCCACGTCGCCCAGACCGTGCTGCGCGCGCCGGGCGCCGCCGGCTGGCAGTCCGGCAGCCTGCTGTTCGGCCCGCCGCTGGCCGCCGGCGTACTGCAGGCGGCACTGGTCCAGCCCTATGAGTACGGCGCGGCAATCAGTGCCGCGCTGGCCGGGCTGTACTACCTCGGACTGGCCGGCCTGCTGCGCAGTCGCGCGCCGGACGAAACACTCACCTTCCGCGCCCACGCCGGCATCGGCGCCGCGCTGCTGACGCTGGCTGTGCCGCTGGCGTTCGACCTGCAGATGACCGCCGCCATCTACGCGGTCGAAGGCGCGGCGGCGCTGTGGTACGGCTGCGCCCGCGCGTCGCGGCTGACGCTGTGGGCCGGTGCCGCACTGCAGGGCGCCGCCGGCTTCTGGCTCGCCGCCTCGCTCGACACGCTAACCGTCGCCTGGCCGCTGCTCAACGGCCGCACGCTGGGCTGCCTGCTGCTGGCCGGTGCGGCGTTGTCCTCGGTGCGCGTGCTGCGCCAGACCGGCGCCGGCGCCGACTGGCTGCCGAAAGCGCTCACGCTGTGGCTGGCCGGCTGTTGGCTGTTCGGTGGCCTGGCCGATATCGACGACTTCGTGCCGCACGACCTGCAGCCGGCCATCGCGCTGCTGTTCGGCGTCGCCAGCGCCGCCTTCTCCGAACAGCAGGGCCGCGCACGCGACTTCATCACCGCCCGCGCGCTGGCGGCGCTGACGCTGCCCGTCCTGTGGGCCGGCAGCCTGCTCGGCTGGGACCAGCACGGGCACCTGCTGTACGGTGCGATGGCGCTCGCGTTGCCGCTGGCCTGGGCCACCCATCTGTGGGTGCTGCGCCGACAGGACGAAGACGGTGCAGCGCTGCTGAACACCCCGCGCCACATCGCCACCGCGTGGACGCTGCTGCTGTCGGTCGGCATCGAAGCCGGCGGCTGGCTGGCCGACTGGCTGCCGGGGCAGGACCTGTGGGGTTGGCTGGCGTGGATCTTCGTCTGGCTCATTGCCGGCCGCACACTCCACGCCGCGCTGCACGACGAGGAGCAGACGGACGCCTGGCCCTGGGCCGCCGCCCCCGAGGCCTATGCGCGCGCCGTGCTGTGGCCGGTCGCCGGCCTTCTGCTGCTGACGGTCGTCGCGCTGCAGTTCGGCCACGACGGCGGCTCCGCCCTGCCCTATCTGCCGCTGGCGTCGGCGCTCGACCTGGCCAGCGTCGCCGCGCTGCTGTGGCTGGCGCGCAGCGGCCTGCTGCCGGTGCCGCTGGTCGGCGCCGCCGGCCTGCTGTGGGTGTCGGCACTGGCGGCCCGCAGCGTGCATCACCTCGCCGGGGTGGCGTGGTCGGCCACCGCCATGTTCCAATCCACCCTTCTGCAGGCGACGCTGTCGCTGACCTGGGCGCTGAGCGCGCTGGCGCTGATGGTGTACGCGACACGACGCGGTACGCGCACGCTGTGGTTCGCCGGTTTCGCGCTGCTGGCCGCCGTCGGCGCCAAGATGCTGATGATCGACCTAGCCGGCGCCGGTACGGTCGAATGGACCGGTTCGCTGCTGGGCATCGGCGCGCTCATCCTGATTGCCAGTTACGTCGCACCGGTGCCGCCCGGCACGCTTCCAGATGGAGAGGACACCCGATGAAAAGACTGCTCGTTCCTGCCGCACTCGCGCTGGCCTCACTCGGCCCGGCGCACGCCGCCGACATCAAGCCCGGCCTGTGGGAATTCAAGTCGGCGATGAGCATGCCGGGCATGCCCGACATGTCGGCGCAGATGGCGCGCATGCAGGAAGAAATGAAGAAGATGCCGCCGGAAGCGCGCAAGATGATGGAACAGCAGATGGCCGCGCAGGGCGTGGCCATGGGCAGCGGCGGCGCGGTCCGCGTCTGCATCACGCCGGACGACGCCAAGCGCAGCGACATCTACTCCGGCAAGAACGATGGCAGCTGCACCTACAGCAACGTCACGAACACCGCGAAATCGGTCAAGGGCAAGATCAGCTGCACCAATCCGAAAGCCAGCGGCGACTTCGAGGCGGTGATCGACAGTCCGACCCATTTCACGTCGAAAATGAACATGCAGTCGGCTGAGGGGTCGATGAAGGCTGACACCGACGCGCGCTGGATCGCCGCCGATTGCGGCGCGGTCAAACCGACCGCCCGCTGACCCGCCGACTGTCCGACCCAACGCTTCACCCGATTGCAGACCCAACGCTGAACAGGAATGAAGGACTCACTGCTGCGGACGCCACTGGCGGACGCGACCGGACAGCCCGCCCGTCCGCAGCCGCCTGAACAGCCCATGCACGCCGCACACCCCGAACACCCGCGCAACCGCCGGCGGGCCGACAGCCTCGCACCGTTCTCGCTGAGCGTCGAGACCAGTCCGCTCGGCGACACCAGCCTGCATTTCCGCGTCCGCCCCAGCGGGTTGATTGCCCTCGTGCTGGCACTGCTGATCCACGCGCTCGCGCTGTGGTGGGTGATGCGGCCGAAGGCGGAGCCGGAACAGCCGCTCGGCGCGAACCAGCCGATCAGCGTGCGCATGATCACGCCGGAGGAACCGCGCAAGGCGGCGTCGGCGCCCCCTCCGGCCGCCGCACCGACGCCGCCGGCACCGCAGCCGAAGAAGCAGCCGCCGCAGAAGAAGCGCGAAAAGGCCCGCAAGGCGCCGCCAGCGCCGACCGAACCGCCGGTCGCCCGCGTGCCGGTGCCCGAACCCGCCCCGGCGCCCCCGCCGCCCAAACCCGCCGTTGAACCGGACGCGCCGACCGATATGGCGTCCTTCGTCGCCGCCCAGCGCGAGAAGCGCCGTCTGGCCGAAGAGGCCGCCGCCGGCGAGAACGCCGCCGCGCGCGCCCGCGAACGCGGCCCGTCGGCCGACGACATCGCAGCCGCCAACATCAAGCGCAACCTGCAGCAACCGGGCACCAACGGCGTGTTCCAGATCACCCGCAAGAGCGTGCGCACGGCCGCCTTCGTGTTCCGCGGCTGGACCACCGACGCCGGCAATGCGCGGCGCGAATTCATCGAGGTCGACGCCGGCCTGAACGGCGACATCGAGCGCGCCGTCGTGCAACGCATGATCGAACTGATACGCCGCTACTACAGCGGCAACTTCAACTGGGAATCGCTGCGCCTGGGCCGCACCGTCGTGCTGTCGGCACGACCGGAACACCAGCGTGAGCTCGAGGATTTCCTGATCAAGGAGTTCTTCCGGGTCGGCGCGCAATACCCGCCGTAGTCGGGCCGAGCGCCCGCCGTGCCGCAGCGCAGCTTGGTGACGGCATGGCGGACGACCGATAATCCGGGCGCACACGGAGGATTTCACGATGCCGCGCCACCCCGCACTGCCGGACGACGACGAGAACGGAATGACGGACGCCGAACCTTTCCGCGGTCTCGCCCGCTACGAACGGCAGATGCCCATCCACCAGATTTCCTACTATCTGTGCGGCGAGATCCGCGAGCCGCACCACTACACCGACCTGTTCTACACGCTGCGCACCGCGGCCGAGACCGATCTGATCTATCTGCACCTGAATTCGCCGGGCGGCGAATTCGACACCGGTCTGCAGATCATCAACAACATCCGCGCCTCCGAGGCGCACGTGGTCACGGTGCTCGAAGCGCGCGCCTTCTCGATGGCCGCCTTCATCTTCCTCAGCGGCGACGAACTGGTGGTGCACGACAACTGCCAGCTCATGTTCCACACCTACACCGGCAGCCTCGATGGTCGCGGCAGCGAGCAGCAGGCGCAGGTGGCCGCGGTCAGCAGCTGGTTCGAGAAGATGACGACCCGGCTCTGCTCGCCCTTCCTCAGCGACAGCGAAATCAGCCGCATCCTGAAGGGCAGCGACGTGTGGATGGATTCCGACGGCGTGCGCCAGCGGCTGATGCGGATGCAGCGCGCTCAGGCGCAAGCTGTCCGGCGCAGCGTGGCGAAGAAGGGTTGAGAAGCATCCCGAGCATAAAATCGTCCGTGAATAGAAGTAAATGGAGCGACTGCTATGATTCAGCGCATAGCGCAGCGCCAACGGAGTTCTCACGTGAAGCCCTCCACCCTTGAAACCATTGAGGCGACCTTGATGCAGTTGCCGCAGGCGGACCGAGTCCATCTCGCCGAACGTCTGCTGGCCAGCCTCGATGAAGAGGATGAAACCCTCACCGAGTGGATTGCGGAGGCCGAGCGTCGCGCTGATGCGCATGACCGCGGTGAAATCGGGGCAATCAGCCTTGAAGATGCCCTGACCCGCTTGCGAGCTGGCCTTCCCGGCCAAGCCGCCGGATGAAGGTCATCCTGCTTGAACCCGCACTGGACGAACTGACTGAGGCGCGTAATTACTACCTGAAGCAGGCCAGCGCACGCATTGCGGCCGCCTTCGTGGAACAGTTCAACAACACGGCCTCCCTGATTCTGGCGCACCCCGAGCTAGGCAAGCCGGTTTCCCCGCGCATGCGCGCCCTGCCGCTCAAGCGTTTCCCGTATTCGGTCATCTACCGCATCACGTCTGACACGATCATCGTGCAGGCGATCGCCCACCAGCGCCGGCGCCCGGCGTACTGGGCACAGCGACGCTGACCCACGATTTCACCCGCGGCCGAACACCCTCTCCAGCGACGGCTGCAGCATCGCGCCGTCGTCGCCCAGCCAAATCTGTCCCTCCTGCACGATGCACTGCAGGTCTGCGCCCCGCTGGGCAAGGGTGGCCAACGCCTGGCTGTCGGCGGTGGACAGGCGGTAGACGGTGAGGTTGGACAGCTTGGCCAGCGTGGCCTTCGACTGTTCCCACCACTGGTTGGCGGTGCGGCCGTAGTTCAGCACCACCACCTGTTCGGCGCGGGCGGCCGCCTTGCGCACCAGGCGCTCGTCCGGCAGGCCGACGTCTATCCACAGCCGGATGGCGCCGGTCAGGTCCTGGGCGTAGAGGTCTGCCTCGTCTTCGGTGCTCAGGCCGCGGCCGAAGCGCAGGTCCTCGTCGGCGTGCAGCGCGAAGGCCAGCACGCGCACCATCATGCGTTCGTCGCTCTCCGACGGGTGGCGGGCGACGGTCAGCGCGTACTCGCCGTAATGCGGCCGGTCCATGTCGGACACGTTCAATTTGATCTTGTAGATGGTGGATTTCAGAGCCATGGCCGACAATGTGCGCGATTCGAAAGACCGCACAGGATACCGACGTGAAGAAAACCGATCTGTACAAGAATGAAAGACTGAAGGTGGTGGCGCAGATGAAGCACGCCGCCGGGGCAAAAAGCGCGCTGGGCGCAGCACCGGTCGTGGACCGCAAGGAACAGCGTCGGCTCGATGCCGAGCGCGGTCTGGTGCCGTTCGCGGTGAAGATTCCGGCCGAACTGGCGGCCCGCCTGCGCGACCTCGCAACCGAGCGCCAGGTGTCGCTGAACGATCTGGTCGACGAACTGCTGCGCAAGGCGCTCGACTGAGGCCGCCGTGCTGCGCGCCATCTTCGTCCTCAATCTGGTGACGGTCGGGCTGTTCTACCTGCCCGGCTGGCTCACGCTGCGCGTGCTGACGCTGGGGCGCTATCCGCCGCCGCGCGGCGAGCCGCACAGCGAGGAGGCGGTGGCGCTGTGCGGCTTCGTCGTCACGCTGGCGCTGCTGCTGTGGTGGCTGATGTGAGCATGGCGCCGGCCATCTGGGTCGATGCCGACGCCTGCCCGGCACCGGTCAAGGACATCCTGTTCCGCGCCGCCACGCGCACCGGCCTGCAGCTGACGCTGGTCGCCAACAAGCTGCTGCGCGTGCCGCCGTCGCCGCACATCCGCGCCGTACAGGTGGCGCACGGCTTCGACGCGGCCGACCGCTACATCGAAGAGGCGGTGGGCAGCGGCGATCTGGTGATCACCGCCGACATTCCGCTGGCGGCGGCGGTGCTGGCGCGCGGTGCGCACGCGCTGGAACCGCGCGGCGAGTGGTTCGCGCCGGGCACCATCCACGAGCGGCTGCAGATGCGCGCGCTGATGAACGACCTGCGCGACAGCGGCGTCATGAGCGGCGGGCCGTCAGCGTTCTCCACCGCCGACAGCCGCAGTTTCGCCGCCGCGCTGGATGGCTTCCTGGTCAGACGCACAGGCCGCTGAGCGCCATTTTTCGCGCCGCGGGCTTCGATGCCGGCTGCTGTCGGGGTCAAGACCCCTCCCACAGAGCCCCGGCTCGAGCTCAGGCCGTGGGTCGCGCGCACCCCCTGTGGGAGCGGCCTTGGCCACGACAGGCCGGGCTTCGATCCCGGCCGCAATCGCGAGCAAGCTCGCTCCCATAGAACCCCGGCTCAATCCGGCAGATCGACCTCGACCATGCCGTCGACGACGCGCATCGGGTATTCGGTCATTTCGCAGCCGGTGGGTGACAGCCCTGCGCCATTGCGGCCGTCGAAAACCCAGCCGTGGGCGATGCAGATCAGCGTGCGCCCGTTGAACACGCCGCGCGCCAGCGACACGTCCTCGTGCGGACAGGCGGCGTCGAAGGCGCGCGGCTGACCGCCGTCCGGCCACATGATGAGCAGTTCACGACCATCGGCCCGACAGGGCACGAGTTCGCCCTCGTACAGGATTTTCTGCTTGCACACCGGTGTGTAGCCCATATTCGGTTCCTTCGCGACGGATGCGACACGGCGACGTGTGCTTCCCGACGGGAAACGCGCAGAGCCGGCCTTGTCCGCACACCCAGCAAGTTGCGCACCCACGGGCGCAGTCGATGTGTTGATCTGGCGCAAGAAACATCGTCGCGACGCTGCGTAGTCTGCGCATCGACCCGTGACGCCAGCGACGGGTCACCCCAACCACTCTTGAGGAGAAGCAGACATGGTTCGTGAGTTCCTCTATCGGGGCGACCGTTACCGCGCAACGGTGCATGGCCGGCCCGGCAAGGAAGAAATCTTCATCGTGCAGATGCTGGAAGACGACGAGGAAGGCCCGGAAATTTCGATCGACCGCTTCGAGGACGCATCGAACGACCCGCAGGCCAGCCTCGAAGCCGCGATCGCCACGCTGGTCGACCGCATGCATGCCGAACAGGGCCTGCAGGCGAGCGAGCCGTCGGCGCCGTTCGCCTGGTCCGACGGCAAGGTGCTGGCCCGGGTGCACAACGGCGTGCAGATGGCGCACTGATCGCCTGAGTTTCACTCACGGTTCTTTTTCCCGGACCTGCCGGGCCGTGAGCGCAGCACCCCGCAGCACACGCATCATCCCGCCCTGATCTCCGGGTCATAAGAAGACCTCCGCCAGCGCACTCCGTGCCGGCATCTCCCGGGTTCAGGCTTCTCCGCCGCGCGGTCGGCCATAAGTCCGACGCTATCCCTGCTGCAAAAAAACCAATTTTTCGTCGTCTCCCGCACTTCCTACAGTGATTCAGCATCCGTGTCCGCGGATGTCGAAACCGGGGGAGATCGGCATGACAACAAAGAGCTGGGCAGGCATCGCGGCAGTCGCCGCATCGACATTCATGTTCGCAGGCGGCGTGCAGGCCGCCGACGGTGACTGGCTGGTACGCGTGCGCGCGCTGCACATGGACCCGTCGAACGACAACTCGACCACCGCCGTGGTACCGGCGCTCGGCGAGGTGAAGGCGGAAGACAAGCTGTTCCCGGAAATCGATATCAGCTACTTCTTCACGCCGAACATCGCCGCCGAACTGATCCTGACGGTGCCGCAGAAGCATGACGTCGAACTGGGCGGAGTGGACATCGGCTCGGTCAAGCACCTGCCGCCGACGCTGACGCTGCAGTATCACTTCAACCCGACCGGCACGGTGCGCCCGTACGCCGGCGTCGGCCTGAACTACACGCGCTTTTCCGGCGTGAAGCTGGACGCCGGCACCGTGCTCGGCGGCAGCGTGCCGCTGAAGGCGGACCGCAGCAGCGTCGGCTGGGCGGCGCAGATCGGCGTCGACATCCAGCTCGCGCCACAGTGGTTCCTGAACCTCGACGCCAAGTACGTGAAGATAGACACCGACATATCGGTCAAGGGCGCCGGCATTCCGGTCACCAGGCTGGACATCGACCCGGTTCTGCTGTCGGTCGGTCTGGGTTATCGCTTCTGATCGGCGACGGCCGCGTCGAGGCAGGCCTCGAGCGCGGCCAGGCCATCGGTCAGCGCGGCGATGCCCGGCGCCAGTATCAGCGGCGACTTGATCTCGTACAGCCGGTCGTGGGCGACGGCCGGCACCTCAGCCCAGCCCGGCCGCGCACGCACGTGCTCGGGCTGGAATTTCTTGCCGCACCACGAACCGATGATGATGTCCGGCGCGCGGGCGACCACCGTCAGCGGGTCCTCGATGCGCCGCTCCTTCGCGCTGTGGCGGGTGGCGAAATCGGCGAACACGTCCTCGCCCCCAGCGAGCGTGATCAGCTCGGATACCCAGCGGATGCCGGAAATGAGTGGCTCGTCCCACTCCTCGAAATAGACGCGCAGCCGCCGGCCATGGCGGGCGATGCGCGCCTCGCCGCGAACACGTGCGTCATCGAGCCCACGCCGCAGGTCGTCCACCAGCGTCTGCGCCTCGGTTGGGCGGCCGACCAGCGCGCCGGTGGTCACGATCATGCGCAGGATGCCGGCTATCGACCGCTGGTTGAACACATGCACCTCGACGCCGGCGCGCACCAGGTCGCGGCACATGTCGGCCTGCAGATCGGAGAAGGCCAGCACCAGATCCGGTTCGACCGCGAGGATGCGTTCCAGCTTGCCGGACGAGAAGCCGCTGATCTTCGGCTTGTCGCGGCGCGCTTCGGGCGGCCGAACGGTGAAGCCGGAAATGCCGGCGATGCGGTCCGCTTCGCCCAGCGCGTACAGCACCTCGACCGCCTCGGTGCACAGGCAGGCGATGCGCTGCGGCCAGGGATCACCGCGCAGTGCGCCGCCGCTCATTTGCGGCCCGCCTTCTGGCGCGCCTGCTCCAGCTGTTCGCACAGCTTCTGCGCGCCGTCGAGGATGCGCGGCGTGTGCCGCTGCAGGATTTCCGGCGGAATGAAATACAGGTTGTCGCCCTTCACCGCCGGCAGCGCGCTCCAGCGCCGCCAGGCATCCAGCCACTCCGGCCTCGACTCGCCCATGCCGCTGGCGACGATGACGTCGGGTGCCGCCGCCAGCACCGCCTCCTCGGTCACGGTCGGCGCCAGTATCGGCAGGCCGGCGAACACGTTGCGCCCGCCGCACAGCGCCATCACGTCGGAAATCAGGTGCTGGCCGTTGATGGTCATCAGCGGCTTGTTCCAGATCTGGTAGAACACCGCGACCGGCGGCCGTGCCGCGTATTGCTTCGCCAGCACGTCACGCCGCGCGCGGAAGGCACGCGCCGACTCGTCGGCCTCGCGCGGCGTGGCGGCGATGCGGCCGAAGGTTTCGATCGCGCGCGCCACATCGTCCAGACTGCGCGGCTCGTTCACGAACACCGGTATGCCGAGCTTTTCCAGCTTGTCGTACTGCTGGTTGCGGTTGCCGCTCTTCCAAACGATCACCAGATCCGGCTTCAGCGCCACCACCGCTTCCATGTCCACCGAGGTGTAGCCGCCGACGCGCGGAATCGTCTTCGCCGCCTCCGGGTAGTCGCTGTACTGGGTCGCACCGACCACCTTGCCGCCGGCGCCGGCGGCGAACAGCAGTTCGGTCACGTGCGGCGCAAGACTGACGATGCGCTGCGCCGGCGCGGCCAGCACGACGGTGCGGCCGGCGTCGTCGGTCAGCCTCAGTTCGGCCGCGGCCGGCAAGGCCAGCGCGGCGAACAGCAGAAACAATCCCTTCTTCATCCCTTCATTCCTCGAATATCGCGCAGGCGCGGTCGCGGTCGGAAGACCGCTCCTACTGGACGGCTGTCCGTATGTCGTCGATCGCCTGTTCCAGCCGCTGCCATTGCGCCTCGTCCGCCGGCAAGCCGAAACGCAGGGCAGCCGGGGCGTCGAAATGGCGCAGCAGGATGCCGCGCCGGCAGAAGGCGTCGTTCAGCGCCGCGGCGTCGGCGGTCAGCACGCGCTGGAACAGTACGCAGCCGCTCACCTCGCCCCAGCCGGTCGCACGCAACAGCGCTTCCAGCCGCGCACCATCGACCGCCAGCCGCGCGCGCTGCTGCGCCTGCCAGTCGCGGTCGGCCAGCGCGCGCTGCGCCACCCAGCGCGACGGGCCGGCCACCGGCCACGGTCCGAGCCGCGCCGCCAGCGCGTCGCGCAGCGACTGTTCGGCGAACATGAAGCCAACGCGCGCACCAGCCAGGCCGAAGAACTTGCCGAGCGAGCGCAGCACGATCAGGCCCGGCCGGCCGGCGTGACGCACCACGCTGGCGTCGGGCGTGGCGTCGATGAAGGCTTCATCGACGAGGAGCGTGCCGCCGCGCGCGGCCAGCCGCGCCTGCCAGTCCATCACCTGGTCCGGCGGAAACAGCGTGCCGCAGGGGTTGTTCGGCTGCACCAGCAGCAGCACGTCGGTGTGGTCCACCGCCGCCTCGACCTCGGCCGGGGCGACCGCACGCACCGCGTGTCCGGCCTGGGTCCAGCCGTGCGGGTGCTCGTTATAGGTCGGCGAAAGTATCGCTACCCGGCTGTGCGGGAACAGCGCCGGCAGCAGCTGTATCGCCGCCTGCGAGCCGGCCAGCGGCAGCAACGCGCCGCAACCGAAATAGGCCGCCGCTGCCGCCTCCAGACCGTCCTCCTCCTCCGGCAGGCGCTGCCATACCGATTGAGGTACGGGCGGCACCGGCCAGGGCTGCGGATTGATGCCGGTCGACAGGTCCATCCAGTCCTGCGGTGCGATGCCATAGCGATCGGCGGCGACCAGCAGGCGGCCGCCGTGCAGCGGGCGGGCGGGCGTCATGACAGATGCACTCCGAGGGCGAGCAGCAGCGCCACGGTCAGCCACAGGCGCAACGCGCTGGCCACCAGCGTGACGGCGCGGTCGATGTCGGCAGCGCCCGGCACCGCCCCTTCGCCCAGCGGCGGGCGCTGTTCGACCGCGCCGTGATAGACCGCCGCGCCACCGAGCGACAGATGCAGCGCGCCGGCGCCGGCCGCCATGACCGGGCCCGCGTTCGGGCTGTCCCATGCCGGCGCCTGGGCACGCCAGCAGGCGAGCGCGCTGCGCGTGGCACCGCACAGCGCATAGCTCAGCGCGGTCAGCCGCGCCGGAAAGAAATTGAGCACGTCATCGATGCGCGCCGCCGCCCAGCCGAAGTAGCGCAGGCGCGGCGTGCGGTAGCCCCACATCGCGTCCAGCGTGTTGGCCAGCCGGAACAGCAGCGCGCCGGGCCCGCCCAGCAGCAGGAACCAGAACAGCGCCCCGAACACCGCGTCGTTGCCGTTCTCGAGCACCGATTCGGTGGCGGCGCGCGCAACGCCGGCTTCGTCCAGCTGCGAGGTGTCGCGGCTCACCATCCAGCCGACGCGCCGCCGCGCCTCGACCAGGTCGCCGGCCGCCAGCGGGCGCGATACCGCGTGTGCGTGCTCGCCCAGGCTGCGCGCGCCAAGCGCGAAATAGAGCAGCAGCAGGTCGGTCGCCAGCTGCCAGGGCAGGCCCAGACCGCGCAGCCACAAGGCCAGCGACAGCAGCGGCAGCACCGCCAGCGCCCACGCCAGTAGACCGGTCAGCCGGGTCGGCGGACGGCTCTGCCACGCGACCACATTCATCCGCGCCTGCAGCCAGCCGGCCAGGTGGCCGAAGCCGACCAGCGGATGCAGGTGGCGCAGTTCGCCGAAACGGCGGTCGAGCATGACGCCGGCGCAGGCGCACAGCGCCAGCACGACGAAGGGGTGAAGCGTATTCACGGCGCG
Source organism: Methyloversatilis sp. NSM2 (assembly GCF_038066675.1). Classification (NCBI taxonomy): domain Bacteria; kingdom Pseudomonadati; phylum Pseudomonadota; class Betaproteobacteria; order Nitrosomonadales; family Sterolibacteriaceae; genus Methyloversatilis; species Methyloversatilis sp. NSM2. Next base: position 105,873 of record NZ_JBBUKV010000013.1, on the reverse strand, counting down.
CGCTCCGGCCACACGTTGTCGCCGATCAGCAGATCTTCGGGCAACCGGCTGGCCCAGCCTTCGAGTTCGAGCATCGGCGCTTCGTAGAACGCATCGACGTGGCCGATGCACAGTACGGCCAGCGGTCGCGCGCCGTCGGGCATCTGCAGCAGTGCCGCCAGCTTCAGCGGATCGAAGATGGACACCCAGCCCATGCCCAGCCCTTCGGCACGCGCCGCCAGCCACATGTTCTGAATCGCGCAGGCGCAGGAAGCGACGTCCATGTCGGGCATCGTGCGACGGCCGAACACGTGCTGCTCGCGTCCGCCGCACAGCGCGACCACCAGCAGTTCGCCGCTGTCGAGCACGCCTTCGACCTTGAGCCGCATGAATTCGTCCTCGCGCTCGCCAAGCGCGCGCGCGGTGGCCAGCCGCTCCTCCTCGACCAGCCCGTGAATGGAGCGGCGCAGCGCCGGGTCGGTGACGCGCACGAAGCGCCAGGGCTGCATGTAGCCGACGCTGGGCGCGTGATGGGCCGCCCACAGCAGGCGACGCAGCACCGCCGGATCGACCGGGTCGGGCCTGAAGTGGCGCATGTCGCGCCGCTCCGCGATGGCGCGGTAGAGCGCGTCGCGGGCGTCGTCGGGGTAACGGTGGGCGTCGTTCGTTGCAGTCATGGTTCAGCGTCCGAACAGCGCGGCGACCGTGGCCGGAGCGGACGGGAAATAGAGGTGCAGATAGCTCGCGGTGAGCCGGCCCCGACGATACACCGCCTCGCCCTCGCGGTCGTCCGGCGTACGTGCACGCGCCAGCGGCGACAGCGACGTATCGGCGGTCGAGTAGTGGAAGGTGTGGCCACGCAGCCGGCCTTCGGGCAGGTCGACCTGCTGCAGGCCGAGCGCGGCCAGCCGCGTCTGCATGCGCACCGCGCCCGGCAGCAGGCTGGCGCCCGCGTGGCTGACGCCGGCCTTGTCGGTCAGCGTATCGAACAGGCTCATCATGCCGCCGCATTCGGCCAGCAGCGCCCGGCCGGCGTCGACGTGGGCGCGCAGCGCGGCGTGCATCGCGGTATTGGCGGCCCAGCGTGCGGCGTGCAGCTCCGGGTAGCCGCCGGGCAGCCACACGGCGTCGCAGGCGGGCAACGCGGCATCATTGAGCGGTGAGAACTCGACCAGTTCGGCGCCGAGCGCGCGCAGGCCGTCGAGGTTGGCCGGGTAGATGAAGCAGAAGGCGTCGTCGCGCGCCAGCGCGATGCGCACGCCGTCGAGCAGGCGTGGCGGCGCCGCGCGTTCGACCGGTGCGAACGCGACCGCCGGCGGCAGGTCGGCCGCGGTCGAGGCGCCGAGCAGTTGTGCGGCGATGTCGAGCTGGGCGTCCAGCCCTTCGATCTCGGCCGCAGGCAGCAGGCCGAGGTGGCGCTCCGGCAACGCGATGCGCTCGTCGCGCGGCAGGCCGCCATACCAGGCGATATCGGCCGGCAGGCTGTCGCGCAGCATGTCGATGTGGCGGGCCGAACCAACCCGGTTGGCGATCACCGCCGTCAGGTTCACGCCGTCGCGGTAGTGCTTCAGGCCGTACGCCAGCGCGCCGAAGGTCTGCGCCATCGCGCGCGCGTCGATCACTGCGAGCACTGGAAGATTGAAGCGGCGCGCGATGTCGGCACTGGACGGGCTGCCGTCGTGCAGACCCATGACCGATTCGACCAGTATCAGGTCGGCTTCGCCGGCCGCGTCATACAGCCGCGCGGCGATGTCGGCTTCGCCGGTCATCCACAGGTCGATATTGCACACCGGCGCGCCACTGGCCAGCGCGTGGATCTGCGGGTCGAGGAAGTCAGGCCCGCACTTGAACACGCGCACGCGGCGGCCACGCGAACGGTGCAGCCGCGCCAGTGCGGCGACCACCGTGGTCTTGCCCTGGCCTGATGCGGGCGCGGCCACCATCAGTGCCGGGCAGTGCTGGACTGCGGACGGCACGCTCACCACTCCAGCCCCGGCATCGCCTTCACGCCGGCCTTGAAGGCGTGCTTCACCATGGTCATGTCGGTCACCGTGTCGGCAGCCTCGACCAGTTCCGGCGGCGCCGCGCGGCCGGTCACGATGACGTGCTGCATGGTCGGCCGCGCCGCGAGGTCGGCGATGACGGTGGCGACATCGAGGTAGTGGTACTTCAGCGCGATATTCAGTTCGTCCAGCACGACCAGGCCGATGGCCGGATCGCGCAGGAAGGCGCGCGCCTGTTCCCAGGCCGCTTCGGCGGTGGCGACGTCGCGCGCGCGGTTCTGCGTTTCCCAGGTGAAGCCCTCACCCGACACGTGCCACTGCACGTCCGGCTGACGGCGATAGAAGGCTTCCTCGCCGGTGTCGGAACGCCCCTTGATGAACTGCACCACGCCCACCTTCATGCCGTGGCCGAGCGCGCGCGCGACCACGCCGAAGGCGGCGCTGGACTTGCCCTTGCCGGTGCCGGTATTCACCACCAGCACGCCGCGCTCGACCTGCGCCGCGGCGATGGCCTGGTCCACCACGTCCTTCTTGCGTTTCATGCGCGCTTCATGGCGTTCGTCAAGATCGCTCATCACATCCTCCACTCATTCTGTCCTCACGCCGGCACGAAATAGCGCCGGGCGTCGTCGCGCAATTCCTTCAGCGGATGGCAGAAGGCGCGCGACAGCACCTCCGCCTGCAGCACCGCGTCGACCGGCCCGCATACCCATTCGCCGCCGCCGGTCAGCAGCAGCGCGCGGTCGGCGAAGCGCAGCACCTGATTGAGATCGTGCAGCACCGCCACGACTGCCCGGCCTTCGTCGCGAGCAAGGCGCGCGAACAGCTCCAGCGTCTCGATCTGGTAATCGAGGTCGAGGTGGGTGACCGGCTCGTCGAGCAGGCACAGCGGCGCCTGCTGTGCCAGCAGCGCGGCGATCGCGACCCGCTGCCGCTCGCCACCGGACAGCGTGCGCACCTCGCGCAGTTCGAAGCCGCGCAGCGATACGGCCGCCAGCGCGGCCAGCGCAATGTCGACATCGGCGTCGCTCTCGTCGGCCCAGCGGCCGATGTGCGGATGGCGACCGACCAGCACGGTGTCGAGCACGGTGGAGGCGAAGTGGTCCTCCTGCGACTGCGCCAGCAGTGCCCGTCGTTTCGCCAGATCGCGTGCCGGCCAGTCGACGAGCGCGCGGCCTTCCAGTGTCAGCGTGCCGGCAGCCGGCGGGCGCAGCCCGGCCAGCGTGGTGAGCAGCGTGGATTTGCCGATGCCATTGCGGCCGACGATGGCCAGCAGTTCGCCCGGCCGCAGGTCGAGGTCGAGGCCGGTGCACAGCGCGCGCCCCGCGACCGACACGTCGAGGCCGCGTGCGAGCAGTGTCGGGACGGCGCTCATCGGTGACGGTTCAGCAGGAACAGGAACACCGGCACGCCGAGCAGCGCGGTCAGCACGCCGACCGGCAGCTGCGCCGGGGCGATGACGGTGCGCGCCGCGGTGTCGGCCAGCAGCAGCAGCGTGGCACCGGCCAGTGCGCTGGCCGGCAGCAGCAGGCGCTGGTCGTTGCCGAAGGCGAGCCGGATCAGATGCGGCACGACCAGGCCGACGAAGCCGACCGACCCGACGGTGGTGACCGCGATCGCGGTCAATGCCGACGCCAGCAGATAGACGACCAGACGCAGGCGAACCACCGGTACGCCCAGCACCTGGGCCGTGCCATCGCCGCGCGCCAGCAGGTTGAGGTCGCGCGCCAGTGGCGCGCAGGCGATCAGCCCGGCGGCCAGCACCGCCACCGCCACACCCGGACGGCTGGCCGTGCTGGCGTCGCCCATCAGCCAGAACAGCATGCCGCGCAGCGACTGTTCGCTCGCCACCGCGAGGATGAAGGACACCGCCGCGCCGCAGCCCGCCGACACGATGACGCCGGTCAGCAGCAGGCGTGTCGGCGTGCGGCTGCCCTCGCCGTGCGCCAGCCCGAACACCAGCGCCATCGCGGCCAGCGCACCGGCGAAGGCCGAAAGCTCCAGCAGCAGGCCGGCCGCACCGACCAGCATGGCCAGCAAGGCGCCGACCGCGGCGCCCCCGGAAATGCCCAGCACATAGGGATCGGCCAGCGGATTGCGCAGCAGCACCTGCATCAGCGCACCGGCCAGCGCCAGCAGGCCACCGCAGGCCGCCGCCGCCAAAGCGCGCGGCAGACGCAGCGAGCGCACGATGTCGCCCGCCATGCCGGCGTCGCCGCCGGTCGCGATCTGCCACAGCTCGGCTGCACTGACCGCCACGCTGCCCACCGCCAGCGCCAGCGCGAAGGCCGCGCCCAGCGCCAGCAGCAGCGCCGGCAGCACCCATACGCGGCGCCGCTGCGCGCGCAGTACGGCTGGCGACGGCAGGGTGGTGGCGGGCGGGTGGCTGCTCATCGCGTGAGTTTACCGGTCAGCTCGGCCGCGTTCAGAACTGCGGCGTGTAGCGCAGGCCGGCGAACACGCTGCTGCCGGCCATGTTGTAGCCGAACACGGTGGTGTAGTCCTTGTCGGTCACGTTGTTCACGCGTGCTTCAAGTGCCACCTCGGGTGACAGCTTCCAGACGGCAAACAGGTTCAGCAGCGTGTAGCCGCCGAGCCGGCGCGTCTCGTCGGCGTTCGAGTAGCGGTCGCCGGTGCTCTGGATCTCGATGCCGACGCGGCCACGCGTCATGTGCTGGATGACGCGCAGCTGACCGGTCTGCACGGCGCGCCGCTGCAGGCGGTCGCCGCTGTCCTGGTCGGTCGCGTCGAGCAGGTCGACCGAACCCTGCAGCTCGGTGTGGCCGAACAGATAGGTCGAGCCGTCGAAGGTCAGGCCGCGCAGACGCGCCTCGCCGACGTTGCGCGCCTCCGACACGCCGGGCGACACGGTGACCGTGTTGATCAGGTTGCGCACCTTGTTGTCGTAGGCGGTAAGCGCAGCGCGCGAGCCCTTGCGCTGCCACACCACGCCGGCCTCCTTGTTGCGCGACGACTCCGGCGCCAGATCCGGATTGCCGAAACCGGGGAAGAACAGCTGGTTGAAGGTGGGCAGACGGAAGGCGGTACCGTAACCGCCATGCAGCCGCCATTCATCGGTCAGCCGATAGCCGTAGGCGACGTTGCCGGTGGTCTTGTGCTGCGAGCTGGTGCTGTAGCGGTCGTGGCGGGTATTCAGCTGCAGGCTGTGGCGGTCGATGGCGCCGGACCAGCCGAGCTGCAGCGAGTCGATCTTGCGTTCGGTGTCGATGTTCACCGCGGTCGGCGTGGTCGACAGCACGTCCTGCTCCAGCCGCTCGACGCTGCCGAACAGCGTGCCCAGAGGCAGCTTCACGCGTGCCTCCAGCGCGTGGTTGTACTGCTCGGTGCGGAAATGATTGCCCAGCGGTGAGGTGCGGGCGTAGCTGATGAAGTCCTCGACCGAGCGGCCGCTGCGCAACGTGGTCGACAGGGCGTCGTTCCACGCGTGGGTCAGATAGATGGTCGCACTGTCGTTGTCGAAATCATTGCGCGTGTTCGGGAAGCTCAGACCGGAGTCGAACTCGTTGTAGCCCTTGCTGGCCAGCGCGCTGACGCCGATCTCGGTGCCTGCGTGCGGCGTGAAGCTCAGGCTGCCGCTGAAGTTCTGGTTCAGGTAGCCGTCGTGATCCGGGTTGTGGGCGCGCCGCGCCACCGACACGCCTTCATTGATGCGTGGGCTGGTCGAACTGAAGCCGCGGCTGCTGGTCACGCCGGCGCCCAGTGCGAAGCGCCAGCGGCCATCGCCGCCGCGCAGGCTGGCGCTGCCCTCGGAGGTGCCGTAGCTGCCGCCGCCGGCGAACGCCTCGCCCTGCAGTCCATCGTCGCCACGGCGGGTGAAGATCTGGATCACGCCGCCGATCGCGTCGGCGCCGAATACGGCGGAGGCCGGACCGCGCAGCACTTCGATGCGCTCGATCTGCGACAGCGGCAGGTACTGCAGCGCGGCGGTGCCGCTGGAACCCGAACCGACGCGCACGCCGTCGATCAGCACCACGGTCTGCCGCGAGTCGCTGCCGCGGATGAAGTAATCGACGCTGGCACCGGCACCGCCGTTGCCGCTCATCTGCACACCCGGCTGGCGCGCCAGCAGTTCGGTCAGCGTCGACTGGCCGGCCGCCTCGATCTGTTCACGATCGATGACGCTGACGTCGGACAAGGTGTCCGACACGCGCTGCTCGACGCGGGTAGCGGTGACGACGACAGGCTCCAGCACATGCGTCTGGGCGTGAAGCGGAGAGGAAAGAAGGCCGGCGCCGGCAAGCAGCGCGGCGACCGAGGTAAGGCTGTGCATTGTTATGTGCTCCCTGCAGCCGTCGCCCGTCCCCGAACGACGGCAGTCTCATGAAGTCATGGCACAGGGGACAACAACGCAGGCAGCCGGCAGCAGGCCGCATCCGTCGCGATGCCGCACCCCGGGCATGACCGCTCGTGCATCCGGGGCCGGTATCCGGGCTCGCAGCTGCGACGACGGGCGGTGTGCCGCGTGTCGCGATGCACGGCCTTCCCAGGCACAGGGCCCAGTGGCATGAACGTGCATCGAATCTGCTTACCGTTGCGGGGGCAGCGCAGGCCTTGCGAGCAGAGCTCGCTCACCTGCTTCCCGTTTAACCCTGTGCCGCGGCACAGGGCACCTCGAATGCAGTGCCGCCACAGCGGCACCGGCGCGCACGATACCACCGGGCGGCGGAAGGCCCAAACCGGCGGGCCGGGTGGGTGCCTCGCGCCGAGGTCCGCCGCGGGTTTCCTCCACGACCCGGAGGACGTCGGAGCGAGGTTTCTCGCGATCCGACCATCGCCGAAGTCCTGTCGGTGCAGCGGCTGAGATCGCGACCAGTGGTCGCTCCCACGGGACGGCGCGGGTTCAGTGGGAGCGAGCTTGCTCGCGATGCGGCGCGAAAAATCCTGCAGCGCTGGGCAGCCGCCCGATCGCGAGCAAGCTCGCTCCCCGAAGAATCCCGCGCGCCACAACTGAGGAGAGGGTTTTCCCGACCTTCGCAGTGGTCAGCGGAAACCGCACATCCGGTCGATGTCGATCTCCGCTTCGATGCAGTCGGCCAGCCGGTCGAGGCTGGCTTCACGCAGCGCGTGCAGGTCGAGCGGCTGCGCCGCTTCGAGGCCGGCCCAGGCGAGCAGTGCGGCACAGGCCTGGGGCGCGTCGAACAGGCCGTGCAGATAGGTCGCCATCAGCTGCCCGTCCGCCGAGCGCGCGCCGTCCGGGCCGTGCTCCAGTTCGACTGCCGGACGCGCCAGCGCCGGGCCGCTGCTGACGCCCATATGGATTTCGTATCCGCGCACCGCCTCGCCGCCCGGCTGCAGGCGGCCGGCGACCACCCGCAGCTGCTTTTCCGCTTCCAGCGTGGTGTCGTAGTCGAACAGGCCGAGGCCGGCCACGCTGCCCGGCGCGCCCTCCAGGCCCTGCGGATCGTGCAGTGCACGGCCCATCATCTGCATGCCACCGCAGATGCCGAGCAGGCGACCGCCGTAACGCAGGTGACGGGCGATCTGCGCGTCCCAGCCGTGCGCGCGCAGTGCCGCCAGGTCGCCCTGCACGCTCTTGCTGCCGGGCAGGATGACGAGGTCGCAAGCCGGCAGCGGCCGATCGAGCGGCACGAACATCAGGTCGACCTGGGGATGGGCGCGCAGCGCGTCGAAGTCCGTGTGATTGCTGATGCGCGGAAACACCGGCACCGCCACGCGCAGCCGCGCGGCCTCACCCGCAGCGGTCTGCTGTGTCTGAATTGAGTCCTCGGCGTCGAGGTGCAGACCTTTAAGCATCGGCAGCACGCCGAACACCGGCAGGCCGGTGCGCCGCTCAAGCCACTCTTCGCCCGAACGCAGCAGCGCGCGGTCGCCGCGGAAGCGGTTGATGACGAAGCCGCGTACCAGCGCGCGTTCGTCATCGGACAGGCAGTCCAGCGTGCCGACCAGATGGGCGAACACGCCACCGCGGTCGATGTCGGCGACGATGACGACAGGGCAGCGGTTGGGCAGCGCGAAGCCCATGTTGGCGATGTCGCGATCGCGCAGATTGATTTCCGCCGGGCTGCCCGCGCCTTCGACCACGACGAAGTCGTACTGCGCGGTCAGCCGCCGCCAGGACTGCATCACCGCATCCATCGCGACCCGCTTGTAGTCGTGGTAGGCGCGCGCTTCCATATTGGCCAGTGCGCGGCCATGCACGATGACCTGCGCGCCAGTGTCGGAATTGGGCTTGAGCAGCACCGGGTTCATGTCGGTGTGCGGCGCCAGCCCGCAGGCGTGCGCCTGCAGCGCCTGGGCGCGGCCGATCTCGCCGCCGTCGGCGGTGACCGCGCTGTTCAGCGCCATGTTCTGCGGCTTGAACGGCGCCACGCGCACACCGCGCCGGTGCAGGCTGCGGCACAGGCCGGCGGCGACCGTGCTCTTGCCGGCGTCGGACGTGGTGCCCTGGATCATCAGCGCGTTCGCTGTCATCGCGCTCACGGATGCGCCGCCAGCTTGTCGCGCAGCTGAGCGGCAGCGCGCTCGCTCGCCACCAGCACCAGCTTCATCATGGCGCGCGTGGCGCCGACGAAGAGCTTGCGCAGCGTGCGTTCGTCCAGCGTTTCGAAATCGATTTCGGCGAGGATGACCGCCGGCGCCGACTGTCCCTTGAAGCGGTACACCGATTCGATCAGCACCTCACCGCCGGAATACTCCGGCTGGCCGAGCAGATCGTACTGACCGGTGAAGCTGCGCAGCGCATTGGCGCCGAGCCGGTCGTGGCGCAGCAGTTCCGACTGTTCGCGGCCGCGCCAGCTGATGATGGCAACGTCCTGCGCATGGAAGCCGGCGGCGAAGCACAGCCGTATCGCTTCCTTGACCCGCGTGGTCAGCGGATGGGCGGCGTCGTAGCTGAGCAGCTCGACCTCGTCCGCCTCGAACGGCGACGCCGCCTCGATGTGTTCGGCCGCCGGCAGCAGGGCCTGCAGCATGCGCACCACCGGTCGCGGGCTGCGGAAATTGCTGTGCGCACGCAGCGTGACCCAGCCCGGCAGCTCGATAGGCGGGCGCGCGTACAGGTTCTGCATCGGGTCTTCGAGCCAGATGCGGCGCGCGTCATCATCGGCGGCGTGGCGCCACAGCTGCTGCGCCCAGTCGGCGGAAAAGTCCTGCCCCTCGTCGACGATGATGGAATCGAAACGCAGGTCGTCCGGCACCTCAAGCTCGCCGGCGCGCGCGATCAGCGCGTCGAAGGCGTCCGGCTTGGCGTAGTCCGGCCGCTCGCCGTGCGCGGCGAGCACGCGTTCGCACAGGTGGTGGAAGGTGCAGGCCATGCCGCCTTCGGGCGCGATGTGCGCGAGGTGGTCGGCGAGCGGGCGGTTGAAGCAGACGTAGAGCGGGCGACGGCCGGCGGCGATGGCGGCGCTGTACTCGGCCAGCGCGAGCTGGGTCTTGCCGGAACCGGCGGTACCGACCACGCGCAGCCGGTAGGGATCGAAGTCGAGCGCGCGCGCCCACTGCGACAGGCCGCCGGCGACGCGCGTGATGCGCTCGCGCGCGATGCCCAGCCGCGCGGCGACGTCCGGCTCCAGCTTGATCTCGTCGCGCAGAAAGCGGTGCACCTCGGGCGCGTGCCCGCTGTGTTCGCCCGGCGGCAGGATGGCGCGGATGCGCGGTATCAGCTGGTCGCGCACCGCGGCGTCGACGATGCGCTCAGGCTCGATGCCGGCGGTATGTGCCTGGCGCACGAAGTAGTCCGGGCAGTACAGCAGGTACTCGATGCGCGGCGCCGGCCCGCCGAGCCGCGCGGCCAGCCGGGCCTGCAGCGCGGTGCGCGAGCGCGCGATGCCGACCGCGACATTGCGGTCGCGACCACGCCGGCGCGAACTGAGGCCGTGCGGCCCCTCTTCGAGGAAACCGCTGCGCTGTTCGATGGCCAGCAGTTCGCCGGCGGCATTCACCACGACGAAGTCGATGTCGCCGTAGATCGAGAAGCCGCCCTCGTCGAGCCGCGTCCAGTGCACGCCGTGATAGACGGTATAGGCGGCCGGCAGGCCGCGCTCGAGCAGCGCCAGCGTCGCCAGTTCGCGCTCGGCCGCGCCGCCGGCCTCGCCCGCCGCGAGTTCTCGCCAGCCGTCGGGAATGACTTTCGCCACTGCAGGATCCTGGATCGGAAAGCCGCGAGCTTACACGGCCGGCGCGCCGTTCTTATCCACAACATCTGTGGACAAGATGCATCGCGTCGTCACGACAGCCGCGCCGGCTGAGGGTGTCAATAGGGTTGCCTCATTTTTGGGCAGGTGCGCCGAAGCCGGGGGATTCACCTCCGTCCGCGGCGCGTACCGATGACCGCGACATGGTTCGAGGCATGCCGCGGTGCGTCATCCACAGCATCTGTGGACAAACTTGTTAGCGAAAGATGTATAGACGCCGCAATCGCCCGGCGGGGGCCGGTGTCAACGGTGTTGCCTGTTTTTTGGGCAACGGTGACGAAATAGTTTTTCGCGCGCTGCGTGGATATCAGTCCGGGCCGCGCGCACCGAGCAGTTCGTCGTGGTTCTCGGCCACCATTTCCTCGTAGCCGGTGAGCGGGTCGATCTCGCGGCGGATTTCCCAACCGCTGGCGATGCCGAGCACCAGTTCCACCGTCGTGCGCACGATGCTGCCGGCAAGAAGATGACCGCCGGTCACCTGTCCGTGCGCGTTGGCCACCGACAGGTGCAGATGCACGCCGTGCGCGCTGATCGTGCCGGACAGCGTCAGCAGTTCGCTGTCGCCGTCGATCACCGTCGGCGTATCCCGCCCGGCCAGCCGCAGCATGGCCGGCGACAGACTGCCGACGGCCGACAGCACGAAGGCGGCGCCAAGATCCTGCCGCTTGGCCCATTGTTCGAGGCTGCGCCGCAGGTCGTCGCCCGGGCGCAGGCGCTCGATGTGCACGGTCATCATTCCCGCTCTCCTCAGCCGAAGGGCCGCACGCCGATCAGCAGGCCGTGCAGCCAGAACGCGAACACGGCCCAGCCGGCGATACCGGCCAGCACCACCTTCAGATCGCCGGCCGCCGAGCCCGGCGGCACCGGCAGAGGCGCCTCGCGCCGACGCAGCAGCGTGAAGGACAGCACCGCCCACGCGAGGAAACTGCCGAACATGAGCAGGTCGGCCAGCGTGCCATTGGCCAGCAGGTGGGCGAACGCCCATATCTTCACCGACGCGGCCAGCGGCTGGCGCAGCCGGGCGGCGAGGCGCGAGCCCGGCAGCAGCGAAGCCGCCAGCAGCACGAATGAAGGCAGCATCAGCAGCGCGGCGGCGTGACGCGACCACACCGGCGGTATCCACAGCCACAGCGGCTCCGCCCGCGCCTCGCCGTAGCCCCAGATCAGCAGCACCAGGCCGACGAGTGACGCGCCCGAATGCAGCAGGCGCCAGCGCATCGCGCCGTGCCGCGCAATCACCTGCTCGCGCAGGCCGGGTGAAACCAGCCTCAATGAATGCACACCGATCACCAGCACCAGTCCTGCAATCAACCAGATCATGTCCGCCCTCCTCGACCAGACGCGAGGGTAACCGAAGCGCGCCTGCCGGATTTGTCCTACACGCACCCACCGCGACGGATGACAGGCGCACACGCACCTGCTGCCCATACTGGGCTCGTGTGATGCAGACGGAGATTCCCATCGTGACTGGACGCATGCTGATGTCGGCACTGGCCGGCGCGCTGACCGTGATCGCCCTGCTCGCCGCCTATGAACTGGGTCGCACCGGACGCATCGACGCGTCGCCGTCGGGCGCCGCCGTCGCGCTGTCGTCGCTGGACGGCCGCGAAGTGTTCGACACCGAAGGCGCGACCGTGGGCGTGGTGGAGCAGACCATTTCGGCCCGTCACGGCGAACGCTCCGCCCGTTACGCCATGGTGCGCATCTCGCGCGGCAGTGACGCCGGACTGCGTCTGGCGGTACCCGATTACCGGCTGCAGCCGGTCGAGGACGGCCTCATGCTGACGCTGGATGTCGATGAAGAGGGCGACTTCCAGCCGACGGTTGCACAGCTGCGCAACCGCACCTGAACCCCACACAGAACGACAGGAGACGACGATGAACAGATTGATCACCCTGATGCTGATGTGCGCCGGGCTCGCGCTGGCGGGCTGCAACACGATCGCTGGCGCCGGCAAGGACATCGAAGCCGGTGGCGAGAAGGTTCAGGACACCGCCCGCGACGTCCAGCAAAAGATGTAGTCCTGCTGTTGATGCTGTTGAAGTAGCTGCTCCGTTTCACTCCTCCTTGCGCTCGCCCGGTCCGCCCGCGGAACCGGGCGTTTTTTTGTCCACGCAGTCAGCGAAGGAGACGGGTTGCGGTCGGTGCGACGCCGGACTCCTGGTATTCGACGTCGCCGTCTCTCGCCCATACCCAGTGCGGCACGCCGGCCGGCGCTTCGTAGAGGGCGCCCGCCGGCACCGCCACCACGGCGGTCTCATCGACGCGCTCGCCGAAACCGACGTACAGCGTGCCGCTGAGCACCGTCGTGTAGCGGGTGTCGGGATGGGTATGCGGCGGAAAGCGACCGCCCGCCGCCAGACGCACGCGCAGCAGGTAAGGGCCGGCCGCCTGTTCGGAACCGACCAGCCAGGCGGCCTTCAGCGCCGGAACCGCCGGCGGGCTGAACCAGCTGGCCTGCTCCGGCAGCAGCGGTTGCGGCAGGGCCTGTGCCACGACGACGCCACCCAGCACGGCGGCGGTCAGCGCGATCATCGAAGTACGCATCGGCGCGCGTCTCATTGCTGCGCTTGATCGGTACGCAGCGGCGTATGACCGTCGTGCCGCGCGCGCTCTTTCTCAGCCGCATCGAGTGCGGCGGCCGCCAGCTGGCGGCCGTAGTCGATCAGCGACGCCGCCAGATGGAATTCATGGAACTGGCAGGTGTTCTTCGGCACGCTGATGACGACATCCGGCCAGAACACCGCGAGGTGCTGGCGGGTGATCGCTGCCTGCATGGTTTCGAGCGAACGCATGAGCACGTCGGACATCGCCAGACCGGTCTCGACCGGCTTGGCGTCGCCATTGCCGCCCGGCAGATAGCCGCGCAGGCGCGCCAGCAATCCGGGGGATACCTCGGCGGGCAGCTTCTGCAGCGGTGGCGGCTCGACCGATTCGCCATTCAGGTCAACCACGACGGTGAGGTCGGTCAGCGTGCGCTGTGTCGGCGCCACCGGCACCGGATTGAGCAGGCCGCCATCGACCAGCATACGGCCGCGGTAGGCGTGCGGCGTGAAGATGGACGGCACCGCCATCGAGGCGCGCATCGCTTCGAACAGCGGACCGTCGGTGAACCACACCTCGCGCCCGCGCTCGATGTCGACCGCGACCGCGGTGAAGTCCAGCGGCAGGGTTTCGATGTCGCAGTCGCCGATCAGCTCGCGCAGCCGCGTCATCAGCAGCGTGCCGCGGATCAGGCCGCCGCCGGAGAAGGTCCAGTCGAGCAGGCGGAACACGTCGGACTGGGCGAGGCCGGTCACCCACTGTTCGTAGGCGTCGAGCCCGCCGGCAGCGTGAATGCCGCCCACCACGGCGCCCATCGACGAACCGGAGATCGCGCGGATGTCGTAGCCGCGCGCCAGCAGTTCGCGGATGACGCCGATGTGCGCGAGGCCGCGGGCGCCACCGGAACCGAGCACGAGGGATACGGTTTTCTTCAGTTCGCTCATCGGCCGCAGTGTAGCGCCGCGCGGGTCACCGGCTACGCGGACTTCCCTGCGAGATCGAGACAGGTCAGGTGCAGCCGCAGGTCGAACTCGTACTGGTGATAGCGCGGTTCCATGTGCTCGCACAGCGCATAGAAACTCTTGTCGTGCTCACGCACCTTCAGATGAGCCAGCTCATGCACGACGATCATCTTCAGAAACTCCGGCGCGCAGTCGCGGAACAGCGTGGCGACGCGGATTTCCCGCTTGCTCTTGAGCTTTGCACCCTGCACGCGCGAAATCGTGGTCTGCGTGCCGAGCGCCTTCGCCACCAGTCCAAGGCCGCTGTCGTACGCCACTTTGGCGACCGGCGGCGCGGTGCGCAGGTGGCGGTTCTTCAGTTCGAGCACGTAGTCGTACAGCGCGGAATCGCTGCCCACGTCATGGCGCTCGGGATAGCGCACGCGCAGGGTTTCGGCCAGCCTGTCCTGCTCGATCAGCGTGCGCACCTGGTCCTGGATATGGGCCGGATAGGCCGACAGGTACTTCAGCGTCGTCATCAGGCGACCTGGTTGGCCGCGGTACGCCGGCGTTCGGCCGCCAGCACGCGCTCGGCGTCGAGCGACGAAATGGCGATGCGGGTGTCGGCCGGTATCGCGCCGGCCAGTTGCAGCGCCATGTAACGGCCGCAGCACACGCGCAGGAAGGAGGTGAAGTTGGCCGGCAGCAGGTGGGCGCCGTCACCGCCGCCCGCCTCGGCCAGTTCGTCGTACAGCTTGGAAATGAGGCGCGGCAGCGTCAGCCCGTCGCGCGCGCCGATCTCCTCCAGCACGTCCCAGAACTGGTTTTCCAGCCGGATGCTGGTGGCGACGCCGCGCAGCCGCAGCGAACGGCTGCGCATCACATAAAGTTCGGGGTCGGCGCGGATGAAGATCTGGCACATGGGTGACACCTCCTGCGCCTATTGTAGACAGCGCAGCGGAACGCACGCGCCCCGCTGCGCTGTTCGCTTACTCGATGCGCGTGCCGAGCACTGCGAGGAACTGAGAAATCCACGCTGGGTGCGCCGGCCAGGCCGGTGCGGTGACGAGGTTGCGATCGGTCACCGCGCCGTCGATGGCGATGTCGGCGTAGCGGCCACCCGCCAGTTCGACCTCGGCGCGGCAGGCCGGGTAGGCCGAGCACAGGCGGCCTTCGAGCACCTTGGCGCCGGCCAGCAGCTGGGCACCGTGGCAGATCGCGGCGATCGGCTTGTCGGCCAGCGCGAAGTGACGGACGATGGCCAGCACCTTGTCGTCCATGCGCAGGTATTCAGGCGCACGACCGCCGGGGATGACCAGCGCGTCATAGTCCTCGGCCTTCACCGTATCAAACGTGGCGTTCAGCGTGAAGTTATGGCCGCGCTTCTCGGAATAGGTCTGCTGACCTTCGAAATCGTGAATGGCGGTGGCGATCTGGTCGCCCGCCTTCTTGTCCGGACACACCGCGTGCACGGTGTGGCCGACGGCCAGCAGCGCCTGGAAAGGCACCATGATTTCGTAGTCCTCGACGAAATCGCCGGCCAGCAACAGGATTTTCTTCGCCTTCATGTCCGTCCTCCTCGCGTGAAGCGCGCAACGCGCGCAGGTCGCTAACGTGCTACGGACGGAAGGGCTCGGGGTGGTATTCGGTTAACACATGAGGCGCGTGCGACCGTATTTGATCGACGGCCGCTGTCGGGGTCAGAAGACCCCTCCCACAGCACCGCGGCCTTGGTTCGGCTCGCGGCTCGGGCGCGCGCCTCGCGGGAGCGACCTTGGCCCCGACAAGACCGCTGCGCTCCGGCGGCGCCTCAGTCCTTGAACGCCTCGACCGGGATGTTGATCACCACCGTGTCGCCGATGCCCGGCAGGTACTTGGTCATGCCGAATTCCGAACGCTTCAGGGTGGTCGAGATGTCGGCACCGCACAGCGCCTTCTTGTTGATCGGGTGGGTGCCGCAGGCGAAGCCCTTGACGTCCAGACGCACCGGCCGGGTCACGCCGAGCAGCGTGAAATCGCCCTCCGCGCCGACCAGCTTGTCGCCTTCGTACATCAGCTTCGTCGACTTGAAGGTCATGTTCGGAAACTTCTCGACGTTGAAGAAATCCTCGCCGCGCATGTGCTTGTCCCAGGCTTCGAGGCCCATGTCGACCGAAGCGCTGTCGATCGTGACCTCGATGCTGCCGCTCTTCTGCGCCGGCACCAGCATGATCTTGCCGGTCACGTTGTTGAAACGGCCGCGCTGCGTCGAGAAGCCGAGGTGGTTGACCTCGAACACCGGAAAGGTGTGGCGGCTGTCGATGGTGAAGCTATCGGCGGCCATCGCGCCGGCGGTCATGGACAGGCCGGCGAATGCGCCGAACAGGGCAACAGCGATCTTCTTCATGCAGGAACTCCTTCTTATTGATGTACGGGCGCGCCGCAGTCGGGCGCGTCCGGGGGATTACTTGCCGGCGACGGCGAGCCGAAAGCGGATCTGCACCTCGTCGGCGACCACCGAGGTGTCACCCCAGGCGCCGGTGCCGACTCCGTAGTCAAGGCGCTTGAGCGGGAAACTGCCCTCGAGCACCGCACCGGCACCCTCCGGTTTCAGCGTGAAGGGCGCGGCCACCTCGCGCGTCTTGCCCTTGATGCTCATCTGGCCGCGTACTTCGAACCTGTTGTTGCCCAGCGGCTTGACCGAGGTGGACACGAAGCGCGCCGTCGGGAACTGCTTCACGTCGAACCAGTTCTTGCCCTTCACCTCGTCGTTGGCTTCCGGGCCACCGGCATCGATCGACGCCAGTTCGATGTCCAGCGTGGCCTTGCCGGCCTCGGGTTTGGTCGGATCGAAATCAAGCGTCGCGGCAAACTTGCGGAAGGTGCCGTCGACCGACACCCCCATCTGCTGCGACACGAAGGCCAGCGAACTTTTCTCGGGCAGCACACGGCTGTAGGTGCCGGCCGCCAGCGCCGGCACGGCCAGTGCCAGACCCGCAGCGATCACGGTCGACCGGCACACGGCCGTGAAATTCGGGAAGGTCATGAGCTCTCCATATAAGTCGCACACCGTTGTTGATGCGCGATGACGGGAAAAATTCCGCGGCCGCAGTCAGCCCTCGCGTGCGGCAAGCCGGCTTTCAAGATCGGCAACACGCGCTTCCAGCGCTTCGAGCTGGGCGCGGGTGCGGGCCAGCACCTCTTTCTGCACGTCGAATTCCTCGCGCGTAACCAGATCGAGGCGGGAAAACATCGCGCTGGCCATCGCCTTGGCGTTCTTTTCCAGATCGCGGGCCGGGCTGGCGGCGATCAGTTCGGAAAAACGGCTGGACAGCTCTTCGAGCATCTTGGGATTGAGCATGGCGACCTCCTGCAGTTAGGGATTCAACGCAGCGCCCCGGCGGGACGCCGACGCGACGTGCGTTCGCCGCGCATTGTGCCGGCAAGCAGCCGCCGGCGCGACCATCGTGGCGGCGTCATTCATGACATCGCGGTGCATTTCCGGGCATGCGGGCACCGAATTCGCGCATGGAATGTAAGGCCATGTATTCACGCACCGACTTGGTGCGAGTCGGATTTGTCGCGCGTGAACTTGGGGCAAGGCCGTTGCATGGATCACGGCGCCGCTGTGGGACACGATCACAAACCATTGAAATAATTGATGTTTGCTTGCTGGCACGGTCCGTGCAATGGAGGCTGAGCAGTTTTCCCTAACATCAAGGAGTGAACACTCATGCAAAAGACTCTGATCGCCGCCGCCCTCGCCAGCGCGCTGGCCGTACCCGCCTTCTCCGTCCATGCCGAAGAGCCGGCCAGCCCGCACACCTTCACCGGCAACGTCGGTCTGTTCAGCCAGTATGTGTTCCGCGGCATCAGCCAGACCAATGAAGACATCGCACTGCAGGGCGGCTTCGACTACTCGCACGCCAGCGGCTTCTACATCGGCACCTGGGCTTCGAACATTTCGTGGCTCAAGGATGCACCGGCGGGTGTGGATCCGGCCTACTCCAGCTCCAGCATGGAAATCGACGTCTACGGTGGCTACAAGTTCGCAGTGACCGAAGACATCGGCATGGACGTCGGTATCCTGCAGTACATCTATCCGGGCGATCGCAACCCCGGCATAACCAAGGCCGACACGACCGAAGTCTATGTTGCTGCCAGCTGGAAGTTCCTGTCGGCCAAATACTCGTACAGCCTTGGCGACACCTTCGGCGTGAACAACGCGGACGGCACGTGGTATCTGGATCTGCAGGCCAACTACCCGATCACCGACGCGCTGACGCTTAACCTGCACTACGGCATCCAGGAATTCGATGGCTCGAACGCTGGCGTCAAGAACGACTCCTTCGCCTCGTACGAAGACTGGAAGATCGGCCTGTCCTACGCGCTGCCCCAGAGCTTCACCGTCGGCGCCTTCTATACCGACACCAGCATGAACAGCACGGAAAAGGCCTTCTACACCAATCTGAAGGGCAAGTACCTCGGCGACGACCAGTACGTCGTATTCGTTTCCAAGACCTTCTGATTCACACAAACGCTTCGCGGCATCTGCCAGGGGAATGTCATGAAACTAGTCACTGCCATCATCAAGCCGTTCAAGCTTGACGAAGTGCGTGAGGCGCTGTCCGCCATCGGCGTGCAGGGCATCACCGTCACCGAGGTCAAGGGTTTCGGTCGTCAGAAAGGCCACACCGAGCTGTATCGCGGTGCCGAGTACGTCGTCGATTTCCTGCCGAAGGTGAAGATCGAAGCGGCGATCAGCGACGAGCTGGTCGACAGCGTCGTCGAAGCCATCGAAAAGTCCGCCAGCACCGGCAAAATCGGCGACGGCAAGATTTTCGTATTCGATCTCGAACAAGTCGTCCGCATTCGCACCGGTGAAACCGGCGTCGATGCGCTTTAAGGGAGAACGGGAGATGAAGCGCTTTTTGAGCATCCTGTGCGCAACGCTGGCCATCGGCCTGGCAGCGCCTGTCATGGCAGAAGACCCCCCGGCAGCGCCGGTCGCGGCAGAAGCGGCCGCACCGGCCGCCGACGCCCCGGCGGCGCCCGAGGCAGCACCGGTGGCCGCCGAAGCAGCACCGGCTGAAGCGGCTCCGGCCGAAGAAGTGAAGGCCGAAGTCCATAAGGGCGACGTGGCCTGGATGCTGGTTTCCACCATCATCGTGCTGTTCATGGCCCTGCCCGGCCTGGCGCTGTTCTACGGCGGCATGGTGCGCGCCAAGAACATGCTGTCGGTGCTGATGCAGGTGATGGTGGTGTTCTCGCTGATCGGCGTGCTGTGGGTCGTCTACGGCTACAGCCTGGCCTTCACCGAGGGCACGCCCTTCATCGGTTCGCTGGACAAGCTCTTCCTGAGCGGTGTCTCGGTCGAATCGCTGGCTGACACCTTCAGCCCCGCCGTGAAGCTGCCCGAGTACGTGTTCATCGTGTTCCAGCTGACCTTCGCCGGCATCACCGCCGCGCTGATCGTCGGTTCGTTCGCCGAACGCGCCAAGTTCTCGGCGGTGCTGCTGTTCTCGGTGCTGTGGTTCACCTTCTCCTACATCCCGATCGCCCACATGGTGTGGGGTGCCGGTGGTTACCTGCTGGGTCACGGCGCGCTCGACTTCGCCGGCGGCACGGTGGTGCACATCAATGCCGGTGTCGCCGGTCTGGTGGGTGCCTACATGGTCGGCAAGCGCATCGGCTACGGCAAGGAATCGATGGCCCCGCACTCGCTGGTACTGACCATGGTCGGTGCGTCGATGCTGTGGGTGGGCTGGTTCGGCTTCAACGCCGGCTCCAACCTGGAAGCCAACGCCAACACTGCGCTGGCCGCCATCAACACGATGATTGCCGCCGCTGCTGCTACGGTTGCGTGGATCGCCGCCGAAGCCATCTTCAAGGGCAAGCCGTCGATGCTGGGTGCCGCTTCCGGCTCGATCGCCGGTCTGGTTGCCATCACCCCGGCCTGCGGTACCGTCGGCCCGATGGGTGCACTGGTGATTGGTCTGCTGGCTGGCGTGATCTGCCTGTGGGGCGTGAATGGCCTGAAGCACATGCTCGGTGCCGATGACTCGCTCGACGTGTTCGGCGTGCATGGTGTCGGCGGCATCGTCGGCGCCATCCTGACCGGCGTGTTCACCGCGCCGTCGCTCGGCGGTACCGGTGCCGAAGACTTCGCGATGGGTGCCCAGGTCGGCATCCAGGCGATGAGCGTGGTGATCACCATCGTGTGGTCGGGCGTCGTGTCCTTCATCGCCTACAAGCTGGTCGACATCTTCATCGGCCTGCGTGTGCCGGAAGACGAAGAGCGCGAAGGTCTGGACGTGACCGCCCACGGCGAAACCGCCTACCGCCTCTGATACGAACACTCCTCCAGCAATGGTTCGGGCGCCTTCGGGCGCCCGTTTTTTTTGTGCGTGCACGGTGTCAGCGAGGCCCAGGCCGGCGCGTGCTGTCCGTCGCCAGCGAGGCATGCGCGTTGATCGATCTCGTACCCGACCCGCTGTTGCGGGTTAGCATCATGGCCCCTGCTGCCCTCAGCGCCGCGGGGGACGGCAACGAGGGCGCCCGCCGAGGCGCCCCGGATTGAACGAGGACACCGCACGTGAACACCTTTGCCCTGCGCAGCATGGCTGCGCTGATTGCCCTGAGCGCGAGCACCTTCGCCGCTGCGCAGGAGGACAGCTTCCCCGCGGAAGAGCGCGCACGGCTGCGCGACCAGGCCGCTGCGCTGAAGCAGCAGGCACGCACGCAACAGGAAGCAGCCCGCATTGCGCGCGACGAGGGCTATGCCGCCTGCTGGCAGCGCACGCTGGTGTCGTCCTGCATCGAGGACACCGACGAAGCCTATCGCCGCAGCGTGGGTGAGGCGCGCAAGCTGGAAATCCAGGCCAGCGACATCGAACGCGACATGCGCACCCGCGCCGCCGAAGTTCGCCGCGCGGAAAAGCAGCGTGCGGCCGAAGCGCGCCGGGACAAGTCGATCGAAATGAGCGTCAAGACGCGCGAACAGGAGGCGCAGCGTGCGCAGGATGCAGCCGCCCGCGCCGACAAGGACGCCGAAATGGCGGCCCAGGCCGAGGCGCGCGAACGCGCTCAGGCAGAGCGCGACGCCGCGCAGGCGGCCAAGCGCAAGCGCGAGGACGCACGCGCCGCCGAGCGCGCCGCCGACCAACGGCGCAAGGCGGCGAAGATCGACGAGCGCGTACAGCGCCGCGAAGAGGAGCGCGCCCACCGCGAGGCCGAGGCGGCAGCGAAGGAAGCCGCCAAGGACGCCAAGGAAACCACCGAGACGGGCGCGAAGCCCTGATCAGTTCGGCGTGTGGTGACCGCCAGGCGCGGCGTGGTGCGTACCGGACGCAGCATGGTGATGCAGCGCGGCGTGATCCGGTTCGTGCGGCAACCGGTGACCGACCCACTGCGGCAGCAGTGACCCACCCACCATGCCGACCATGCTGACGACCAGACCGATCAGCTGCGGCGGTACCAGGCTCGCTTCACCGACCAGGATCTCGATCAGCAGCCATGACATCAGCCCGCCGATGATGGCCGCCAGCGCGCCCTGGGTCGTCGCGCGTTTCCAGAAGGCACCGAAGAACAGCGGCACGAAGGCGCCGGCCAACGTCACCTTGTAGGCGTTCTCGACCATGCCGAAGATGCTGGTTTCCGAATTGAGCGCGACCAGCAGCACGACGCTGGCAAAGCCGACGATGGCGCCGCGCATCACGAACAGCAACTGACGGTCGCTCATGCGCGGGTAGAAGCCCTTCACGATGTTCTCGGCAAAGGTGACCGAGGGCGCCAGCAGCGTCGCCGACGAGCAGCTCATGATGGCCGACAGCACGGCGCCGAAGAACAGGATCTGCGCGATCAGCGGCGTGTGCTGCATCACCAGCGTCGGCAGCACGCGCTGCGAATCCTCCTCGATCAGCGCGCCGAAGGTGGCCGGATCGATCAGCGTCGCCGAGTAGGCGATGAACATCGGCACGAAGCAGAAGCAGAAGTAGATGGTCGCGCCGAGCACCGAACCACCGACGGCCACCTTGGCCGACTTTGCCGAGGTGACGCGCTGGAACACGTCCTGCTGCGGAATCGAACCCAGCATCATGGTGAGCCAGGCGCCGATGAAGGTGATCCACAGCCAGGGGTCGGCCGGCGGGAAGAAATCGAGCTTGCCGGCTGCCGACGCGTGCTCGATCACCGGCGCCACGCCGCCGGTCAGGCCGCTGATGATGTAGGCGATGTAGAGCAGGCCGCCCATCGACACCGCCATCTGCACGAAGTCGAGGATGGCCACCGAGAACATGCCGCCGAAGGTGGTGTAGGTGAGCACGATGACCGCGCCCAGCACCATGCCTGCCTCCTGGCTCACGGCGCCGTTGGTCACCATGAAGAAGATGAGGCCCATGGCCTTGATCTGCGCCGCCACCCAGCCGAGGTAGGACACGACGATGCACATCGAGGTGATCGCCTCCACCGTGCGGTTGTAGCGCATGCGGTAGTAGTCGCCGACGGTCAGGATGTTGAGTTTGTACAGCTTCGAGGCGAAGAAGAAGCCGGCGATGATCAGGCACATCGACGAACCGAAGGGGTCGGCCACCACGCCGCCCAGGCCTTCGGTGACGAACTGCGCCGACACGCCGAACACCGCCTCGGCACCGAACCACGTGGCGAACACGGTGGCGGTGACCACCGGCAGCGGCAGGCTGCGCCCGGCCACCGCGAAGTCCTTCGCGTTATGAACGTTCTTCGACGCGTACAGGCCGATGCCGACCGACACCATCAGATAGAGCACTACGAACCAGATCAGCATGAACGCCCCGGCGGAACATTGCGCGGCGCGGCACGACGCCGCGCGAGCGCAATGATAGCGGCGCGCAAACGCTGATGGGCAAAGGAAAGCGGCTGTTTTTCTATCAGGCCGAAAGTGGATAGTGCGAGGCGGCCGGCAGCGCCGTGTCGGCCACCATTTCGAGCACCACGCGCCCCTCGACCCGCAGGCCGGACAGATGGATGTGCAGGTGGGTGACCAGCGCGTTCTGCAGCGATTCGTCGACGCCGAAAGCGCAGTCGCGCGACGACAGCGCAACCCGCGGCTGCGTCGCCTCGACCTTCCAGCCGAAGGCGCCGGCGAGGCCGCCGCTGCAGGCGTCGATGACGATGCTGCCGGCTTCGGCCAGCGCATCCTGTTCGAGTTCGGTCAGTTCGTCGGAGACATCGGCCAGCCCGAGCATGCGGCGCACGATGAGCAGCGCGCCCTCCTCCGGCAGCGCCAGCAGCGCTTCGGCCGCCTGGCCATCGGCGGTGCGCATGCGCTGCGCGACCACGCAAAGGCGACCGCCGCTGAATTCGTCGAGCGCGCACAGGCTGCGCTGCAGCGACTCGCGGTCGGCCAGCGCGACGTGCGAAACCGACATGCCGACGCGTTCGGACACGATCTGCGAAAAGGTCATCGCCGCGCCGCGTACCGAACGGGTCATCGACCCGGCCAGCGCGCCGAGGCGTGCGGGGTGAGCCGGCGTCATCGCGCGTCCTCCGGGCGGGACGCCGTGCAGCCTTGATGCGTATCTACCGTGGTCGTTTTCATCGTTGTGATCTCGCGGCATGAAGGATCACTAACGACGGGGCGGGCGCTGACTTGAGGGCGCCGCTTCGGGTGTTCTTCCCGACCACGGCAGACGTGCTGCCGATGAATCCTACAGACCGGCGGCGATGCGCCAGATTTCGAGACCGATCAGCACCGCGACCAGCGCGCTCAGTATGCGCAGCCAGCGCAGCTGGCGACGGCTGCGCCGCTCGATGATGATGGGATCGTGCAAGGCGTCGTGGGCGGCGGCCTGGCTCAGCACGCGGTGCGCCAGACGGGGCAGCTCGGGCATCGTCAGCGCCCAGCCCGGCGCCTCTTCGACCAGCTTGCGGCGCAGCGCGCGCCAGCCCATCTGTTCGCTCATCCAGCGCTCGAGGAAGGGCTTGGCCGTCTTCCACAGATCCAGTTCCGGATCGAGCTGACGGCCCAGGCCTTCGATATTGAGCAGCGTCTTCTGCAGCATCACCAGCTGAGGCTGGATCTCGACGTTGAAGCGGCGCGATACCTGGAACAGGCGCAGCAGCGTGCGGCCGAACTCGATTTCCTTCAGCGGCTTGTCGAAGATGGGCTCGCAGACGGCACGGATCGACGCTTCGAACTCATCCACCCGGGTACCGCGCGGCACCCAGCCGGCGTCGACGTGGGCCTGCGCGACGCGCTTGTAGTCGCGCTGGAAGAAGGCGAGGAAGTTCTGCGCCAGGTAGTTCTTGTCGACGTCGGTCAGCGTGCCCATGATGCCGAAGTCGAGCGCGATGTACTGGCCGTCCGGTGCGACGAAAATGTTGCCCGGATGCATGTCGGCGTGGAAAAAGCCGTCGCGGAACACCTGGGTGAAAAAGATTTCAACGCCGGCGCGCGACAGCGCGGCCATGTCTACGCCCTGGGCGCGCAATGCGTCGACCTGCGAGATGGGCAGACCGTGCATGCGCTGCATCACCATCGCGCCCGGACCGCAGTAGTCCCAGTACACCTCTGGCACGGCGAGCAGCGGCGAATCGCGGAAGTTGCGGCGCAGCTGCGAACAGTTCGACGCCTCGCGCATCAGGTCCAGCTCGTCGCCGAGATGCTTGGAAAACTCGGCCACCACCTCGCGCGCCTTCAGCCGGCGGCCTTCCGACCACACGCGTTCGAGCAGCGTGGCGGCGGTTTCCATCAGCGCGATGTCGTTGGCGATGACGTGCTCGATGCCCGGCCGCAGCACCTTGACCGCCACTTCCTCACCGGTCGGCAGCACTGCGAAATGCACCTGGGCGACCGAGGCCGACGCCACCGGCTGCGTTTCGAAGCTGCGGAAGACCTGCGCCAGCGGCTTGCCGTAGAAGACTTCGAGGCGGGCGATCGCCTGTTCCGACGGAAAGGGCGGCACGCGGTCCTGCAGCTTGGCCAGTTCGTCGGCCAGATC
Source organism: Methyloversatilis sp. NSM2 (assembly GCF_038066675.1). NCBI lineage: Bacteria > Pseudomonadati > Pseudomonadota > Betaproteobacteria > Nitrosomonadales > Sterolibacteriaceae > Methyloversatilis > Methyloversatilis sp. NSM2. Next base: position 81,273 of record NZ_JBBUKV010000013.1, on the reverse strand, counting down.
GGGCGGCAGCAGGTCGCGCCGCGTCGACAGCATCTGGCCGAATTTGACGAAGATGGGGCCGAGCGCCTCCAGCGCCTGACGCAGACGCACCGCGCGCGGCGCTTCGAAGCGGCGGCCCAGCCGGGTGACGCGCAGCAGACCGGCGAAGCGCAGCTTGCTGCCGGCGTCGATCAGCATCTGGTCGAGCCCGAAACGCAGGCTGACGGTGACGATCTTGAGCAGTCGCAACCAGCGCATCGGTTCAGCCCTTCACCGCGGGCAGCGGATCGGCAGGGGTCGGACGGGCGGCGTGAAACGTCATGTTGCTAAATTCGGCAGCGGCGCGGGAGCGCGCACTGTACAAGAAGGCCTGCCGCCCCGGAAGCCGCGCGCGGCGGGCCTCCACGGGCTCGCGTTATACTTCGCGGTCTTCAAATGCTTCTGCGCTTCGCGCCCTCGTTCCATTCATGACCCCCGAACTGCGCCAGGAACTGACCCGTCTGCTGCATGCCTCGCTCGCCAGCGTGGCACCTGACCTCGCCGCGCCCGACATCATCCTCGATCGCCCGAAGCAGGTCGCGCATGGCGACCTCGCCTGCAACGTCGCGCTGCAGCTGGCCAAGGCGCTGAAGCAGAACCCGCGCGTGATCGCCGAACGCATCGTGCGCGAACTGCCGCCATCCAACGTGATCGAGCGTGCCGAGGTGGCAGGCGCGGGCTTCATCAACTTCTTCTTCAGCGCATCGGTGAAGCAGGCCATCGTCGGCCGCATCCTCGCCGAACGCGAACGCTACGGCCGCTCGGACAGCGGCGCCGGCCGGAAGGTGCAGATCGAATTCGTGTCGGCCAATCCGACGGGCCCGCTGCACGTCGGTCACGGCCGCGGCGCGGCCTATGGCTCGGCGCTGTCCAATCTGCTGGAGGCCGCCGGCTACGCGGTGACGCGCGAGTTCTATGTGAACGACGCCGGCCGCCAGATGGACATCCTCGCCGTGTCGGTATGGCTGCGCTATCTCGAAACCCAGGGCACCGCCGTAAAATTCCCGGCCGACGGCTACCGCGGTGACTACGTGCGCGACATCGGCGCCGAACTGTTCATCCAGCAAGGCACACGACTCAACCGCCACACCGGCGACCTGCCCGACGCTTCGCAGCCGGGCGACACCGCCGACGCCATGCTTGACGCGCTGATCGCCGCCGCCAAGAAATCGCTCGGCGACGACTGGTGGACGGTGCACCGCTTCGCGCTCGACGCGATGCTGGCCGACCAGCGCAACGACCTCGGCGAATTCCGCGTGCACTACGACGTGTGGTACTCGGAACAGTCGCTGCACACGAATGGCGCAGTCGATCGCGCGGTGAAGCGGCTGCAGGACGCCGGCCACATCTACGAACAGGACGGCGCGCTGTGGTTTCGCTCCACCCATTTCGGTGACGAGAAGGACCGCGTGGTCCGCCGCGACAACGGCGCGTACACGTATTTCGCGTCCGACATCGCCTACCACGCCGAGAAATTCGCCCGCGGCTTCGATCTGGTGATCGACGTCTGGGGCGCCGATCACCACGGCTACATCCCGCGCGTGAAGGGTGCGCTCGCCGCACTCGGCGAAAACCCGGACAAGCTCGAAATCGCACTGGTGCAGTTCGCCGTGCTCTACCGCGGCGGCGAGAAGGCGGCCATGGGCAAGCGCTCGGGCGACTTCGTCACGCTGCGCGATCTGCGCGCCGAGGTGGGCAACGACGCCGCCCGCTTCTTCTACGTGCTGCGCAAGAGCGACCAGCACCTGGATTTCGACCTCGATCTGGCCAAGTCGGAATCGAACGACAACCCGGTCTATTACATCCAGTACGCGCACGCGCGCATCTGTTCGGTCATCCGCGAGGCGGTGGCCAACCATGCGCTTGACCTGTCGCTGCTGCAGGGCGTGCCGGTGGACAGCCTGTCCGGCGAGAAGGAACTGCTGCTGGCACAGCGCCTGGCCGAATTCCCGGACGTGATCACCGCGGCGGTCGCCGACCGCGCCCCGCACTCGGTCGCCTTCTACCTGCGCGACGTGGCGTCCGACTTCCACGCCTTCTACAACGCCTCGCGCATGCTGGTCGACGATCTGGCCGTGCGCGAAGCCCGCCTCGCACTGGCGGCGGCCACCCGGCAGGTCATCGCCAACGGCCTCGCCCTGCTCGGCGTGTCCGCTCCGGAAACGATGTAAATGGCCAAGGCCCCTGCGAAGAAATCGTCTGCGCGCAAGAGCCGCGGCGGCACCGTGGTCGGCATCTTCATCGGCCTGGTGCTCGGTGTGGTGCTGAGCGCCGGTGTCATGTGGTACATCAACGGCTCTTCGCTGCCGCTGCAGGTCCGCGGCAGCGCACCGCCGCCGGCACAGCCACCGGCCGAGCCGGCCGCACTGCCGGGCAAGCCGGGCGACAAGGCACCCGCCAAGCCGCGCTTCGACTTCTACGAAACCCTGCCCGGCAACACGCCGGCACCGGCCGCCGCGCCGGAAGCGAAACCGGCTCCTGCCGCGGAGCCACCGGCAGCCGCACAGCCGCCGGCGTCGCTGCTGCTGCAGGCGGGCGCTTTCTCGTCGGAAGAAGAAGCGGACAACCTGCGCGCCCGTCTTGCGTTGATCGGTCTGGAATCTTCGGTGCAGAAAGGTACGGTGCCCGGCAAGGGCACGCTGTACCGGGTGCGCCTGGGCCCCTTCGCCAACGCGGAAGACATGCAGCGCGTACGCGCTGACCTTGCACAGAACGGAATCGACGCGTCGATTGTCCGATGACGTCGATTCAGAATAAGGAGACAGCATGAAATTCGGATTCAAAGCCCTTGCCGCGCTGGCCGTCGCCGGCTTCATGTCCATCGGCAACGCCACCGCCGCGCCGCTGACCGACAAGGACTACCGTGAAATCAAGCCGGCGCAGTCCACCGAGCCGGGCAACAAGGTCGAAGTGATCGAGTTCTTCTGGTACGGCTGCCCGCACTGCTTCGACCTCGAACCGACGCTGAAGAAGTGGCTGGCCAAGCTGCCGGCCGACGTCACCTTCAAGCGCGTACCGGCGATCTTCCGCCAGTCCTGGGTGGCCGGTGCGCAGACCTACTACACGCTGGAAACCATGGGCGAGCTCGATCGCATGCACGGCAAGGTGTTCGACGCGATCCACGTGGATCGCCAGGCCTTCAACGACATCGGCACCATCTCGACGTGGATGAGCAAGAACGGCATCGACGGCAAGAAGTTCGAGGACACCGCCAAGTCCTTCGCCGTGTCGGGCAAGGTGCAGCGCGCGCAGCAGATGAGCGCCGCCTACCAGCTGACCGGTGTACCGGCGCTGGTGGTCGATGGCAAGTACATCGCGCTGGGCAACAGCTTCGACGGCATGCTCGCCAACCTCGACGCGCTGATCGACCGCGCCCGCGCCGAGCGCGCTGCTGCCGGCAAGAAGTGAAACCGGACGGTTCGACGATGACGACGGGTGCCCGCGCGGCACCCGTTGTTTTTTTGACCGGCGCATCGACCGGCATCGGCGAGGCGCTGGCGCGCCATTACGCGGCACAGGGCGCCACACTCGGTCTGGTCGCACGCCGCGCCGAGCTGCTCGAAAAAGTAACGGCCAGCCTGCCGGGCCAGCACCTGCACTACACCGCCGACGTGCGCGACACCGACGCGCTGCGTGCCGCAGCGGAAGATTTCATCGCCCGCGTCGGCGTGCCCGACGTCGTCATCGGCAACGCCGGCGTATCGGTCGGTACGCTGACCGGCGAACAGGAAGACCTGCCCGCGTTCGAGGCGGTGTTCGACATCAATGTGCTGGGGCTGGTGCGCACCTTCGCACCCTTCGTGAAACCGATGCATGCGCGCGGCTCGGGCACGCTGGTGGGCATCGCCTCGGTCGCCGGCATCCGTGGCCTGCCGGGCGCCGGCGCCTACAGCGCGTCGAAGGCGGCGGCGATCAGCTACCTGGAAAGTCTGCGCGTCGAACTGCGCGGCAGCGGCGTACGGGTGAAGACGCTGTGCCCCGGTTACATCGACACGCCGATGACCGAGAAGAACCCCTACCCGATGCCCTTCATGCTCGAAGCCGCCGACGCCGCCGAACGCTTCGGCCGCTTCATCGACGGTCCGCGCAGCTATGCCGTCATCCCGTGGCAGATGGGCATCGTCGCCAAGTTGATGCGGCTGCTGCCCAACCCGGTGTACGACGCGCTGGCGTCGAAGTCGGGACGCAAGCCGCGAGGCACGCTGTAGGGCAGACGCTCGCGCGGACGCAAGACGGCAAACCGCCAGGCACGGACATTCCCAACAAACTTGGCCACATTACTTGGCCATGTTAGCCTTGAACCTGGAATGACGTGAGCGGGAGCCTGTCGTGCAGGTCAATATTCTTGAAGCGAAGAACCGCTTGTCGGAACTGATCAAATCGGCTCAGGCCGGCGAAGAGGTGGTGATTGCCAACCGCGGTCAGCCGGTGGTGAAGCTGGTGCCCGCAGAGGCGCCCGCGGCCGCAACGGGGCGGTGCATCATGGACTGGCTAGAAAGCAACCCGCTGCCGGAGCACGCGCGGCGCAGCCACGAGCAGATCGAGTCGGCGCTGCGCGAGGAGCGCGCGGCGTGGGACTGATCTACCTCGATACCTGTCTCGTCATATACGCCTTCGAGAACGACCCGGTATTCGGCACCCGCACACGCGCAGCCCTGGCCGCCTCGCCGACGCAGCAGTTTGCCGTGTCGCCTCTGGTGAAGTTCGAATGCCTCGTGGGCCCCATGCGCAGCGCAAATCTGGTGCTGCAACAGCATTACGAGGACGGACTCGGACAGTTTGTCCTGCTGCCCGCGACGGACGAGGTATTCCTGCGGGGAGCCGCTCTGCGCGCCCTTTTCGGCCTGAAAACACCGGACGCGCTGCACCTCGCCGCCGCCCAGATTCACGGCTGCGACGAACTGTGGACGAATGACGACAGGCTCGCCGGCGCGGCCGGTCGCCTTGCCCGAAACGTGTTCGCTTGAGCGGCACCGGTGCCGTGCGTCGCGCTCAATCAGTCCGTGATTGCGTCCAAAGCGCGTGGAAGTGATGCACCGGCCCGCGCCCGGAACCGACGTCCAGCTCGCCGGCGGCCGCCAGTGCCGCATTGAGGTAATCCTTCGCCCGGCGCACCGCGCTCAGCACGTCGTTTCCCGGCAACGACGCCGCCGCAGCGGCAGCCAGCGTGCAGCCGGTACCGTGATCGCGGGTGGTGTCGATACGCTGCGCCGGCAGCGCAAGATCGACCTCCGGCCCCGCCAGCAGATCGGTGCTGTGCGGCGCGCGCAGATGACCCCCCTTAAGCAGCACCCACTGTGGTCCGAGCGCGCGCAGCGCGGTCAGCATTTCGCGCATGTCATCCAGCGTCTGCGGCGGCGGGCGGTCGAGCAGCACCGCCGCTTCCGGCAGATTGGGCGTGATCAGCGTAGCCAGCGGCAGTAGTTCGTCGCGCAGCGCGGCCACCGCATCCGGCAACAGCAGATGGTCGCCGCTCTTGGCCACCATGACCGGATCGACCACCACCGGGCAGCGCGCGTACCGCCGCAGCCGGTCCGCCACCACGCGGGCGATCGCCGCGTTGGCGATCATGCCCACCTTCACCGCATCGACCCGCACGTCGTCGAACACCGCGTCGATCTGTTCGCCGACAAAATCTGGCTCCAGCGCCACGAAGCTGCGCACCCCGCAGGTGTTCTGCGCCACCACGGCAGTGATCGCACTCATGCCGTAGGTGCCAAGCGCGGAAAAGGTCTTGAGGTCGGCCTGTATGCCGGCGCCGCCGGTCGGGTCGGTGCCGGCGATGGTGAGGACGTTGGGGATCATGGCCGTCCCATGTAAGCCGTGCTTGCTGTCACGCCACCTTCGCAAACGCCGCCTTCGCCCGCGCGATGGTCTGCGCCACGTCGTCCTCGCTGTGCGCGCCCGATACGAAGCCGGCTTCGAAGGCCGATGGCGCGAGGTAGACGCCGGCGTCCAGCATGGCGTGGAAGAAGCGATTGAAGCGCTCGCGGTCGGACTGCATCACTTCGGCGTAGCTGGCAGGGCAGCCGTCGCGGAAGTAGAGGCCGAACATGCCTCCGACGGACTGGGCGGAGAAGGTGACGCCGGCCTCTTTCGCGGCGGCGACCAGGCCGTCGCAGAACTGCTTGGTGCGGGCGGCGAGGCGGTCGTGGAAGCCGGGGGCGTTGATCAGTTCCAGCGTCTTCAGGCCGGCGGCCACCGCGACCGGGTTGCCGGACAGCGTGCCGGCCTGGTACACCGCGCCCAGCGGCGCGATGGCGGACATGATGTCGCGCCGGCCGCCGAAGGCGCCGACCGGCATGCCGCCACCGATCACCTTGCCCAGCGTGGTCAGGTCGGGCGTGATGCCGAACAGGCCCTGGGCGCCGACCGGGCCGACGCGGAAGCCGGTCATCACCTCGTCGAAGATGAGTACCGAACCGTATTTCGTGCACAGCGCGCGCATCGCGTCGATGAACTCGCGGCTCGGCACGATGAGGTTCATGTTGCCGACGACCGGCTCGACGATGACGCAGGCGATGCGCTCGCCGTGATTGCGGAAGCAGTCTTCGAGCTGCTGCACGTCGTTGTAGTCGAGCACCAGCGTGTGCTTGGCGAAGTCGTCCGGCACGCCGCCGGAACTCGGGTTGCCGAAGGTGAGCGCGCCGGAGCCGGCTTTCACCAGCAGGCTGTCGGCGTGACCGTGGTAGCAGCCTTCGAATTTCACGATGGCGTCGCGGCCGGTGAAGCCGCGCGCCAGCCGGATGGCGCTCATCGTCGCCTCGGTGCCGGAGCTGACCAGGCGCACCTGTTCGATCGACGGCACACGCGCGCACAGCGTTTCCGCCATCAGGATTTCGGCTTCGGTCGGCGCGCCGAACGAAAGGCCGCCGACGGCCGCCTCCTGCACTGCGCGGATCACGTCCGGGTGCGCATGGCCGACGATGGCCGGGCCCCAGGAACCGACGTAGTCGATGTATTCCGCGCCGTCGGCGTCCCACAGCCGGCTGCCTGCGCCGCGGGTGAAGAAGCGCGGCGTGCCGCCGACCGAGCGGAAGGCGCGCACCGGCGAATTGACGCCGCCCGGAATGCTGCGCTGGGCGCGTTCGAAAAGTTGTTCGTTGCGGGTGCTCATGGGGAATTCCTTCAGAAAAGCCTGGCGTAGGCGCGGGCGCGCGCTGCAATGTCGGGCGCGTCGAACAGGTCGGACACCACGGCCAGCAGATCGACGCCGGCAGCGATCAGTTCCGGCGCGCGCGCCAGCGTGATGCCGCCGATGGCGCAGCGCGGCAGGCCAAGGTCGGCCACTTCGGCGAAACGGCCGATAGAGGCCGGCGGTGCGGCCGGCTTGGTGCTCGATGCGTACATCGAGCCGAAGGCGACGTAATCGGCGCCGTCGCGCGCGGCGGCCCGGGCCAGCGCCGGGTCGTCGTAACAGGACACGCCGATCAGCGCATCACGGCCGAGCGCCTTGCGCGCCAGCGCCGGGCCGCCGTCGTCGCGGCCGACATGCACGCCATCGGCGCCGCAGGCCTTCGCCAGTTCGATGTCGTCGTTGATGATGAACAGCGCGCCGCAGACGGTGGTGATCGCGCGCAGCGCGTCGGCGTCGGCGCGTCGTCGTGTGGCATCGGTGGACTTGTTGCGGTACTGCAGCACGACCGCGCCGTTGCCGCAGGCGGCTTCGGCCGCGCGGTACAGCGCGGCGCCGCTCAGCGCTTCCGGCGTCACCGCGTACAGGCCGCGCAGCGGCTTACGCGTCATCGTCGGACTCCCGGTCGGCGGTCGCCGCATTATGTTCGCGCAGGAAGAAGAAGCGGTCCGGCAGGTGCTGGCCCATGCCCGGCCGGAAACCGGCCTGCAGCGTGCGCCACGTGTACTCCTGCGCAGCGTGCGCCGCTTCACCGACGTCGAGGCCGTGCGCCAGCCAGGCGGCCAGCGCCGACGCCAGCGTGCAGCCAGAACCGTGATAGCTGCCGGGCAGGCGGTCCCACTCGTCGCGGCGGATGACGCCGCTGCGTCCGTACAGCACGTTGGCGACGCGGGTGGTCGATTCGTGCGTGCCGGTCAGCAGCACGTGGCCGCAGCCGGCGGCGATGAGCTGACGCGCGCACTGTTCCAGCGTCGGTGCGGCCGCACCAGCGCCATCGTCCCGCTCGTCCTCGTCGTCGTCGCTTTCGTCATCCTCGTCGGCGAAATCATCTCCGTCGTCGTCCTCGTCGTCGGCCTGCGCCAGACGACGGGCTTCGAGGCTGTTGGGCGTCAGCACAGTGGTCAGCGGCAGCAGCAGTTCCTGCAGCGCGATCACCATGTCCTCGTCGGCGAGCTCGTCGCCACGGCCGGACGACAGCACCGGATCGAGCACCACCGGCACGTCGGGGTAGTCGGAAATGATTTCGGCGATGGCGGCGATGTTCTCGATGCTGCCCATCACGCCGATCTTGAACGCCGCGACCGGCATGTCGGCGAGCAGCACACGCGCCTGATCGACCAGCAGGTCGTCGTCCATCGGCACGACCTCTTCAACGCCGGCGCTGTCCTGCACCGTGACGGCCGTCACGACCGTCAGCGGATGGCAGCCCAGGGCCGACAGCGTCATCAGATCGGCCTGCATGCCGGCCCCGCCAGTGGGGTCGGTCGCCGAAAAACACATGACAAGCGGAGGATGCGCCCGCACATCAGAATTGACCATAAAGCGCGCGCCCGGATTGTCGTTACAGATGGTTAATTACGGTAATATCGACCGGATTCTAACAAACCAACCTGCCATGAGTTCCACTGTCACGGCCGAATTCCAGACTTACATGTGTCTCATCTGCGGCTTCATCTACGACGAAGCCGCCGGTCTGCCGGAAGAGGGCATCGCCCCCGGCACTCGCTGGGCGGACGTTCCGCCCAACTGGACCTGTCCCGAGTGCAGCGCACGCAAGGACGATTTCGAGATGGTCCAGATCTGAAACACGCATCGGTCGCGGACCTGTCGGGCCGGTGCATCCGCCTCATGAAGACCAACCGGGTGCCGTCGCCGCGCAGTCCAGCGGCAGAACGGCGTGCGGACAACAGGGGAGAACATCTTGGCTGAATCGGGTGGCAATACCGGCGTCAAGGTGATGGTGATCGACGACAGCAACACCATACGCCGCAGTGCCGAAATCTTCCTGGTCCAGGCCGGGTACCAGGTGGTCCTCGCCGAGGATGGCTTCGACGCCCTGTCGAAAATCAGTGACCACCACCCCCAGGTCATCTTCTGCGACATCATGATGCCGCGCCTCGACGGCTACCAGACCTGCGCGCTCATCAAGAAGAACCCCCGTTTTGCCGCTACTCCCGTCGTGATGCTTTCGTCACGCGATGGCCTGTTCGACCGCGCACGCGGCCGGATGGTCGGCTCGGACGAATATCTCACCAAGCCCTTCACGAAGGACAGCCTGCTGCAGGCGGTGTCGCGTCACGCGCGCAACGGCGCTGACTGAGACGCCTTACACCGTATCCACCGAACGCGGAGCCGACGATGGCGATCAAGCGCATCATGGTGGTGGACGATTCGCCCACCGAACGCCATGTTCTGAACGACTTCCTGACCCGCAAGGGCTTCGAGGTCATCATCGCCGAGAACGGCGAACAGGCCATCGAGAAGGCCAAGGCCGAAAAGCCCGACCTCATCCTGATGGACGTGGTGATGCCGGGCATCAACGGCTACCAGGCCACCCGCACGATCACCCGCGACGACAGCACGCGCGACATCCCGGTGATCATGTGTACCAGCAAGGACCTGCCGACCGACCGCATCTGGGGCATGCGCCAGGGTGCGCTCGACTACATGGTCAAGCCGGTCAACCTCGAAGAGCTGCTCGGACGCATCGCCCAGCTCGGCGCGGCAAACGACAATGGCTAAGCTCTCGCTGCGCGAGTTTCAGGAAGAGCTGGCCCGCAAGCTGTCGGACACCTCGGGCGCCACCAGTACGCGGGCGCTGCTCGGCCTGCAGTCCGGCGCCGAACTGTGGCTGATCGATCTGGCCGAGTCCGGCGAAATCCTGCCGGTGCCGGCGCTGACACCGGTGCCGCTGGCCACCGGCTGGCTGCGCGGCGTCGCCAACGTGCGCGGCGTGCTGTACGCGGTCAGCGATTTTTCCGCCTTCCAGGGCAATGCGCCGACCGCGCTGACCAGCGACGCCCGGCTGCTGCTGCCGCACGCCAAGTTCGGCTGCAACAGCGCGCTGCTGGTGTCGCGCGTGCTCGGCCTGCGCGCACTCGACGATTTCGAACCGGCCGACGCGGCACCGGATCCGCGGCCCTGGGTTTCGACGCAGTTTTCCGACACGCAGGGCCGGCTGTGGCGCCGCTTCGATCCGCGCAAGCTCTACACCGACGCGCGTTTCCTCGACGTCGCCGCCTGATTGCAGCAGAGGCTGACAGCACACCGTCCTCCAAGAACCGAACAGCCCTCCAGGAATAGCTCCGATGGCACTGAACATCCCAGGACTGAAATCCGCCCGTCCCGCCGACGGCAGCAGCGCCCCCACCGCGCCACGCGGCACCCTCGGTTTCCTGCGCGGACGCCTGCCGCTGATCGGTCACCTGCCGCTCGAACAGCAGGTACGCGTGCTCGGAACGCTGTTCCTGTTCTTCATCGTGATCGCCGCCTTCCTTGTCTGGCAGGACTTGCGCATCACCCGCTACAACGCGAGCTATGTATCGGCCGCCGGCCAGATGCGCACGCTGAGCCAGAGCATGGCGAAGTCGGCGCACCAGGCGCTGGCCGGCGAGTCGGCCGCCTTCGCCGAACTGGCCGCCTCGCGTGACGCCTTCTTCCGGCTGCTCGACCGCGTCACCCAGGGCGGCGAGATCGACGGTGTCGACGTGCCGGCCAGTTCCGGTGCGGTGCAGGGGTCGCTGCAGCAGCTCGACGCGGCCTGGTCAGGCTTCGATCAGAACGTATCGGCCGTGCTGGCGCAGGAAAAGGCGCTGCGCGCGCTCGGCGACGCCGCCCGCGCGCTCGACCAGCAGGCGCCGGCGCTGGCCGCGGCGGCAGCGCAGACCGCAGTCGTGCGGGCCGGCAAGGACGGCAACCTGTTCCACAGCTTCGCCACCGTGCTCAGTCAGGTGCAGGCTGGCGCGCACGCGACCGCGGCCGACGCACCGGCGACGCTCGCCCGCAGCGTGCCAGCGCTGCGCGACGCCGCGCAGCAGATCGAGACGCTGGCCGAAGGCGCGGCGCGCGACACCTTCAGCAGCGCGCGCGCCGTGATCGACCGCCCGCTCGGCGTGCTGGCCGGTGAGCTCGACAAACCCGAAGCGCTGGCTGGCGCACGCAAGGCCGGTGCTGCCGTGCTCGCCGAGGCGGCGACGCTGTCGAAACTGACGGATGAACTGGGCGCCGGCTACGTCGCCGAACGCGAGGGGCGGCTGGCCCTGGCCGGTGCCGGCGCGCTGTGCGTGCTGCTGGCTCTGGTCAGCGTCTTCCTGATGGTGCGCGCCTACAACGAGGACCAGAACGAACAGCGTCTGCAGGCCGAAGGTTCGCGCGAGGAAGCGAAGCGCGAGAAGGACATGACGCAGCAGGCCATCCTGCGGCTGATGAACGAGATGGGCGACCTCGCCGACGGTGACCTGACGGTGCGCGCGACGGTGTCGGAAGACATCACCGGCGCCATCGCCGACTCGGTCAATTACACGATCGAGGAACTGTCGGTGCTGGTGAAGCGGATCAACGACGCCGCCGGCCGCGTGACCGAGGCGTCGGAAACCGCGCAGCGCATCTCGACCCAGTTGCTGACGGCGGCCGAAAAGCAGTCGCGCGAAGTGACCGAATCCGGCCAGTCGGTGCTGGCGATGGCGCAGTCGATGAATATGGTGTCGCAGGAGGCGACACGCTCGGCGCAGGTGGCGCGTCAGTCCCTGGCCGCGGCGCAGAACGGCTCGACCGCGGTGTCGAACTCGATCCGCGGCATGAACGACATCCGCGAACAGATCCAGGAAACGTCGAAGCGTATCAAGCGGCTGGGCGAATCGTCGCAGGAGATCGGCGAGATCGTCGAGCTCATTTCCGACATTACCGAACAGACCAACGTGCTCGCGCTGAACGCGGCCATCCAGGCCGCGAGTGCCGGCGAAGCCGGTCGCGGCTTCACGGTGGTGGCGGAGGAAGTGCAGCGTCTGGCCGAACGTTCGGCCGAGGCGACCAAGCAGATCGCCGCCATCGTCCGCACCATCCAGACCGACACCCAGGACGCCGTGGCGGCGATGGAAAACTCGACCCGCGGCGTGGTCGAGGGGGCACGCCTGTCCGACGCTGCCGGTCAGGCACTGGGCGAGATTTCGACCGTGTCGTCGGAACTGGCGCAGCTGATCGAACGCATTTCGTCGTCCGCCCAGGTTCAGGCGGAACAGGCCACACGCGTGGCGCAGGGCATGCAGGGCATCCTGCGCATCACGGAGCAGACCACGGTCGGCACCAAGCAGACCGCGGTGTCCATCGGCCAGCTGGCGGACCTCGCCGCTGAACTCAAGGGCTCGGTCGCGGGCTTCAAGGTATGAACACCTCTACCAGCGAACAGGATCTGGGCCCGCTGATCTGGGTCCGCGGCGAGATCGACCTCGCCCTCGTGCGCGCCGCCGAGGCACTCGGTGACGGTCAGCACGGCAGCGGCGCCGAAGCACTGAAATTCGCCCAGACCCACCTGCACCAGGCGCGCGGCGCGCTGGCCATCGTCGGTCTCGATGGCCTGACCCATTTCTGCGACGCGCTCGAACAGACACTGGCCGACTGGCACGGTGGCCGGCTCGTCGACACCGGCACCGCCGGTGCTGTCGCGCTGCGCGCCATCGCCGCGATCCGCACCCACCTGGACGAACTGGTAGCCGGTGGCAGCGACCAGCCGATGCGGCTGATGTCGCTCTACCGCGACCTGATGGCGCTGCGCGGCGAAGCCGTGGTGGCGCCGTCGGAACTGTTCTTCCCCGATCTGACGCTGCGCCCGCCGCCGGCACCATCCGCCGCCGCGGCGCTGTCGCCGCTGGATCGCGCGCGCGCATTGCGCAGTGCGCGCAGCCAGTTCGAACGCGGCCTGCTGCGCTTCCTGCGTGACGACCGCGACGGCCTGCTGCAGATGCGCCAGGCCGTCGGCGCGATCGAACAGACGCAGACCGCACCGGCCACGCGCGCCTTCTGGTGGGTCGCTGGCGCGCTGTTCGACGGCATGGCGCAGGGCGCCATCCAGGGCGATTTCTTCATCAAGCGGCTGTGCGCACGCATCGACGTGCAGATGCGCCGCCTGCTCGAAGGCTCGCGCGGCGTGGCCGAGCGGCTGATGCGTGACTCGCTGTACTTCATTGCCACCGCCGAACACCCGACGCCTGCACTGCGCGCGGTGCGCGACACCTATCGGCTGGACACGCTGCTGGCCACCGACGCCGACACGCGCGACGACATCGCCGCGCTGCGTCCGGCGCTCGCCGCACTGCGCGAGTCGCTCGGTCAGGCCAAGGAGGCGTGGACGCGCTTCTCGTCCGGCGCCGCCGTGGCGCTGCCGCAGTTCCACGAACAGTGCGAATCCATGGTCGCGTCGGCGGCGCGCGTCGGTCAGCCCGACCTCGCCCGGCTCGCCGCGGCACTGCTCGACCTCGGTCAGTGGCTGCGGCGCGATCCGCTGCAGCACCAGGAAAACCTGGCGATGGAAGTCGCCACCGCACTGCTGGTGATGGACGCACTGGTCGAGCAGTTCAGCCGCGCCCAGAGCGACGACCTGCCGGCCCAGGTCGATACGCTGATCGACCGCCTGGCGCGCGCTCGTCGCGGCGAAACACTGCCGGCGATGCAGATTCCGCTGTTCGACGAAATGTCGCGCCGCGCCCAGGAGCGGCTGTTCATGGGGCAGGTCGCGCGCGAAATTCTGGCCAGCCTGACCGAGGTCGAACAGCAGCTCGACGCCTACTTCCGCAATCCCGCCAAGGCGGCCGAACTGGCTGCGCTGGCCGCGCCGCTGAAGCAGGTGGAAGGCGCGCTGAACATGCTGGGGCAGGACGCCGCGGTGTCGCTGGTGCGGCGCTGCGCGCAGCAGATCGCCCGCATGGCGCAACCCGACCACGTCGCCGTTGAGGGCGAATTCGAGGCGCTGGCGCACCAGCTGTCCGGCCTCGGCTTCTTCGTGGACAAGCTGCAGTACGGCCCGGCCGATCTGGACGCCATCCTGAACCCACGCGGCAGCGCACCAGCGGCCGGCGACGCGCCGACCGAGGCGGACGAAGCCAGCGTCGAGTCGGAACTGGCAGCGCGGCGCAACGAGGCGACCCAGCTGCTCGACCGGCTGGCGCACGGCGACGCCGACGAGCGCACGCGCGACGAACTGCAGCAGTCGCTCGAAACCATCCGCCAGGACGCCAAACTGCTGGCCGACGAAAAGCTGGAAAAGCGGGTGACCGAAACGCTGGCCGCGCTCAAGGCCGGCGACGATGCGGTGGCCGATGCGGTGCAGGCGCTGGCCGAAGCCCCGGTCGAATCGCTGGCGCCGTCTGCCGACACGGTGCGTCTGGCCGAAGCCAGCCAGGAGGAGTTCGATGCCGAACTGCTCGAAATCTTCATCGAGGAAGCACGCGAAGTTCTCGACAACATCGCCTCAGGCACTGCCGCCGCACGTCAGGCGCCGCACAGCCAGGAGCTGTTGACTGCGCTGCGCCGTGGCTTCCACACGCTGAAGGGCAGCGGCCGCATGGTCGGCCTGCGCGACCTCGGCGAAAGCGCCTACGCGATCGAGCAGGTGATGAACCGCTGGCTGTCCAGCGAGCGCGACGGCACACCTGAGCTGTTCGACCTGCTCGACCGCGCGCGCGACCTGTTCGCCGGCTGGGTCGAACAGCTGGCCGACGGCAACACCGTCACGCCCGAGCACGGCTGGCTGCCGCCCGCCTGCGCGGCGCTGTTCGGCGGCGAGCCGGAGGACAGCGAAGCGGCCCCGGCCGCGCCGGTCACCATCGAGGCGGCCGCAGCGCCGGACGAGAACGCGCTCGACATCGAGCTCGACATGGACCTCGATTTCAATCTCGACGAGGCCGACACGGCAGCAGGCGTCATCGAACTGGACGACGCGCCGCAGGTGGTCGAGGCAACCGCCCCCGACTTCGATCTCGATCTGGACCTCGGCCTGCCCGTCGCCAGCGAAGCCGAGGCCGTCATCGACAGCCCGGAAGCGATCGATATCACGGCCGACGTCGACGCCGAAGATCTCGCACTGGACGCCGGCACCGACCGCACGCTGTTCGACCTGTTCGTCGCCGAGGCGCGCGGCCATCTGGCCACGCTGCGGCGCGAACTTGCCCGCCTGCACGTGAATCCGTCGCTGCTGCCGACACAGGACAGCCTGATCGCCGCGCACACGCTGGGCGGCATTTCGCTGACCGTCGGCCAGCCTGACATCAGCGCGCTGGCGAAGGCGCTCGAGCACGCACTGAGCCGCTGCGAAGCCCACGGCGAGCCGCCGGCCGACCACGAATCGGCGCTGCTGAACACCGCCGCCAGCACGCTCGAAAGCCAGGTCGGCGCGATCGCCGACGGTGGTCAGGCGCATGCTGCGCCGGCCCTGGTCGAACAGCTCGACGCGCTGTTCTTCCACACCCGCCCGGCCGTCGAGTTGCCGGTGCTGGAACTGCCGGCCGGCAGCCACGACCTCCCTTCCGCCCCGGATCTGGACGTCGGCGCCGCGAACATCGACGGAATCACCCCGATCGAAAGCGGCGCCCGTTCGGTACTGAGCGACCGCGACGGCTTCCGCTGCGGCCTCGACGCGGACGGCAATACTCAGCCCGAGCCCGAACCGGCGGCCGAAGCGGCCGAAGCGGTCGATGAGAACTCGGCGCCTGAGGCCGACGCCGAACTGCCCGCGGCGGACGTCCCGCTGCTCGAAGAGCCGGCGCTCGACTTGTCGCCCGAGGAGGCGGCAGAGGCCGTGACGGCCACCGACGACATCGTGCTCGACGAAGCGCTGGCGGACGAAGACATGCGCTTCGAGAAGGTGGCGCTGCCGGACGAATACGTGCTGCCGCAGACCAGCGATCTGCCAACCGCGGCCGACAGCCTGCGCAGCGCAGCGTCGCGTAGCGCCGCCGAAACCGCGGACGCACCGCGCGTCGCCGACGATATCGACCCGCAGCTGCTGCCCATCTTCATCGAGGAAGCGCACGACCTGCTGCGCGATATCGGCCACGAACTGCGCGCATGGCGTGAAGAGCCGGAGCAGCTGTCGGCCTCCGACGTGCTGCGCCGTCAGCTGCACACGCTGAAGGGCAGCGCGCGCATGGCCGGCGTCATGCGCTTCGGCGATCTGGTGCACAGCATGGAGGGCGTGATCGAAGCGCCCTGCAGTGCCGACGAACGCCCGGCCGTGCTCGACGAACTCGAAATGGCCTACGACCGCTGCGAGGAACTGGTCGCCCGGCTGGAACGCGGGGAAACCGGCGAGCCGCACGAAGTCGCAAGCACGGACGCCGACGGCACCCAGGCGGTGCCGGCTGCCGGCGACGACGATGCCGGTACGGTGCGCGAGCGGCCCACGGTGCGCGTGCGTTCCGACATGGTCGACCGCTTCGTGAACGAAGCCGGCGAAATGAGCATCGCGCGCACCCGTATCGAGGGCGAACTGCGCGCGCTGCGCGGCTCGCTGAACGACCTGACCGAAAACGTGCAGCGTCTGCGCGGCCAGCTGCGCGAAATCGAGATCCACGCCGAAAGCCAGATGCAGTCGCGCATGGCGGCGGCCGAAGCACATCACGAACAGTTCGACCCGCTGGAGATGGACCGCTTCACGCGACTGCAGGAACTGTCACGGCTGATGACCGAGAGCCTGTCCGACGTGACCACCGTGCAGTACAACCTGGTGCGCAACCTCGACGCCGCCGACACCGCAATCCAGTCGCAGGCGCGGCTGAACCGCGAGCTGTCGCAGGCGCTGATGTCGGTGCGCATGGTGCCGTTCTCGACGCTTGAAGACCGGCTCTACCGGGTCGCCCGGCAGTCGGCCAAGGAGCTGGGCAAGAAGGTGAACCTCGAACTGCGCAACACGCAGATCGAGCTGGACCGCGAAGTGCTGGAACAGATGACCGGTCCGATCGAGCACCTGCTGCGCAACGCGGTGGCCCACGGCATCGAGTCGCGCGAGGCGCGCGCCGCCTCCGGCAAGTCGGAAACCGGCGAAATCGTGATCACGCTGACCCAGCAGACCAACGAAGTGGTGATCGAACTGGCCGACGACGGCGCCGGCCTCGCCTTCGACCGCATCCGCGCGCGCGGTGTCGAGCGCGGCCTGATCGCGCCGGACGAGACGGTCGACGAGCGCCGTCTGACCGGGCTGATCTTCGAACCGGGCTTCTCGACCGCGGCAGCGGTATCCGAGCTGGCCGGCCGCGGCGTCGGCATGGACGTGGTGAAGAACGCGACCACCGCACTCGGCGGTCGCATCGAAACCACGAGCGAAACCGGCCACGGCACGCGTTTCCGGCTGTCGCTGCCGATGACGCTGGCGGTCACGCAGTCGGTGCTGGTAAGCAGCGCCGGCAAAACCTATGCGATTCCGTCGTCGATGGTGCAGCACGCACGCGAACTGAAGGGCGACGCCGGCGAGGCGCTGCGCGAGGCGGGCGGACAGGATTGGCTGGGCACGCACTACCGCTACCAGTACCTGCCGCGCCTGCTCGGCGACGGTCACAGCCAGCCGGTGCCCGGCAGCTGGGCGCTGCTGATCAACAGCGGCCACGAATTCATGGCGCTGGAAGTCGATGCGCTGCGCGGCAACCAGGAAGTGGTGGTGAAGCCGGTCGGCCCGCAGCTGTCGAAGCTGGTCGGCATTTCCGGTGCTACCGTGCTGCCGGACGGCGAGGTGACGCTGATCATCAACCCGGTGGCGATCGCCGCGCGCAACCGCAGCGAACTGCTGCGCGCGACGTCAGCTGACGAGCCGGTGCGCACGATGGCACCGGTGGCGCAGGCGGTCGAAGCGCCGCTGATCATGGTGGTGGATGACTCGCTGACCGTGCGCAAGGTGACCAGCCGTCTGCTGGAGCGCGAGGGCTATCGCGTGGTGACCGCGAAGGACGGCGTGGATGCGCTGGAAAAGCTGATCGACACCGAGCCGGCCGTGATGCTGGTGGACATCGAAATGCCGCGCATGGACGGCTTCGACCTGACGCGCAACGTGCGTGCCGATGCACGCACGAAGGCTATCCCCATCATCATGATCACTTCGCGTACGGCGGAAAAGCACAAGACCTACGCGCGCGAGATCGGCGTGAACCACTACCTCGGCAAGCCCTACAACGAGGCCGAGCTGCTGGAACTGATCACTGGCTACGCCCCGCCGCCCGACACCCTCTGACCAGGCGCGATCCCGTGGGAGCGGCCTTGGCCGCGACACGGCCGCTGCCAACCGCCGGCTTCGATCCAGGCCGCAATCGCGAGCAAGCTCGCTCCCACGGTCTTCTGCACAGTGCGGTGCGAAGGACCTCTGCGGGAGGCAGCGATCGCTGCCGACGAGGCCTTTACCCGGCGCCGCGCACTGCTCGCCGCCGCTGTCGGGGTCGAAAGACCCCTCCCGCAGAACCCCTGCTCCGGCGACGGTGCGGGTGGCCCCCTGTGGGAGCGGCCTTGGCCGCGACGCGGCGGTCGCCGGCCGCTGGCTTCGATCCAGGCCGCAATCGCGAGCAAGCTCGCTCCCACGGTCTTCTGCACAGTGCGGTGCGAAGGATCTCTGCGGGAGGCAGCGATCGCTGCCGACGGGGCCTGAAACCGGCGCCGCGCACTGCTCTCCGCCGCTGTCGGGGTCGGAAGACCCCTCCCACAGAACCCCTGCTCCGGCGACGGTGCGAGGGTGCTTCCTGTGTGCGCGGCGTCGGCTTTCAGGACCGGTCAGGCACGCGGCGGCGTGATCACTTCTTCATCGTGTCCAGACGCAGCTTGGCGAAACGGCCCGGCGCGTCTTCGATCGGCTTCAGCTTGCCCTTGGCCGGGTCACGGGCCGGCACGGTGTCCGCGTCCTGCGCGCTCACCCATTCCTGCCAGTCGGTCCACCACGAACCCGGGTGCTGGGTGCAGCCGTTGAACCACTCGTCGGCATCACCCGCCAGCTTCACGCCGGGGTTGGTCCAGTAGCCGTACTTGTTGGCCGCAGGCGGATTGACGATGCCGGCGATGTGGCCGGATCCGCCGAGCACGAAGCGCACCGGGCCCGACACCAGCTGGGCGCCGAGATAGGTGCTCTTCCACGGCGCGATGTGGTCCTCGATGGCCGACACGAAGTACACCGGCACCTTGATCTTGCGGATGTCGATCGGCTCGCCCAGCACGGTGATGCCGCCCGGCTCGCGCAGCTTGTTCTGGATGTACATCTGGCGCAGATAGAAGCTGTGCATGCAGGCCGGCATGCGGGTCGAGTCCGAGTTCCAGTACAGCAGGTCGAACGGGAAAGGCTCGCGACCCATCAGGTAGTTATTGACGACGAAGGACCAGATCAGGTCATTCGAACGCAGCATGTTGAAGGTGCCGGCCATTTCGCTGCCTTCGAGGTAGCCGCGCTCGAACATCTTCTTTTCCAGGCCCTCGACCGCCTTCTCGTCGATGAACACGCCCAGTTCGCCCGGCTCCGAGAAGTCGATCAGCGTGGTGAAGAAGGTGGCGCTGGCGATGCGCTTCTGCTTCTTGCCGGCGAGGTAGGCCAGCGTGGTCGCCAGCAGCGTGCCGCCCAGGCAGTAGCCGGCCGCGTTCACCTCGGTTTCGCCGGTGTGCTTCTCGATCATGTCGAGCGCGGCCAGCGGGCCCTGGTGCACGTAGTCCTCGAAGGTGAGCTGGGCCAGCTTCTCGTCCGGGTTCACCCAGGAAATGACGAACACGGTGTGGCCCTGGTCGGTGGCCCACTTGATGTAGCTGTTCGATTCGCGCAGGTCGAGGATGTAGTACTTGTTGATCCACGGCGGCACGATGAGCAGCGGACGCTTGAACTGCTTGTCGGTGGTCGGGTTGAACTGCAGCAGCTGCATCAGCGCGTTCTCGGCCACCACCTTGCCCGGCGTCGTGGCAACGTTGCGGCCCAGTTCGAAGGCCGAGGTGTCGGTCATGCGCACGCGCAGCTGGCCGTCGCCGTCCTCGATGTCACGCAGCAGGTTGTTGAAGCCGCGCAGCAGGTTCTGGCCGTGGCTGCGCACGGTTTCGCGCAGCACTTCGGGGTTGGTCAGCGCGAAGTTGCTCGGGCTGAAGGCGTTGATGGTCTGGCGGGTGAAGAAGTTGACCTTCTGCAGCGTGTGATCGTCCATGCCCTCGACGTTGCTGACGACGTCGTGGATGTGACGGGCGGCGATCAGGTAGCTCTGCTTGAAGAAATCGAACAGGAAGTGGCTTTCCCACTCCTCGCCGCGGAAGCGGTTGTCGCCCTTGACCGGGGTGACCACCGGCGCCGCATCGACGCCCATGAACTTCAGCATCGACTGCTGCCACAGCGTGTAGTAATCCCACACCAGACCCATCTGTGCCTGCGCCAGCTTGTACGGGTTGGACAGCAGACGCGAGGTCATGTCCATGAAGGCCTGGGCGATGCCCAGTTCGTCGGCCGGCGGCGTGACGCCGCGCTTCAGTTGCCGCTGCACGTGTTCGCCGAGCAGCTTGCTCGCGCGCTCCGCCACTTCGGCGTAGGTCTTCGCGACTTCGGCGGGGTCCGGCAGGGTGGCGGGTTCTGCGGGCTTGGCGTCTTTGGCGGCTGGCTTGTTCATGGTCTCCCCCTGGGCTGGTTCAAGGCTGGGTAAAGCGGATCACGCCGTCCTGCCCGGGCAGGCGGCGCAGTTGTCCGGCTTGCCACAGATGGTTCAGGTGAGCGATCACCTCTCCCATGGCAAACCGGGTCTGGAAACTGTCGAGTTCGCGCTTGAATAGGCGCGGCAGCAATTCGAAGGCGTGCCGCGGCTCGTCGCACAGCGCGGCGATCTGGGCGAGGCGCTTGTCGTGGTGCAGGCGCAAGGCATCGACGCGGGCAACCACGCCGCGATACGGGTCGCCGTGCGCCGGCAGCACGACGGTAGCCGCAGCGAGCGTGCGGAAACGTTCGATCGAATCGAGGTACTGACCGACGGCGTCGGTTTCGGGTTCGAAAGGCAGCGTCGGCGTGTTCGGTGAAATGGTGGGCAGCAGCATGTCGCCGGCGATCAGCACCGGGTCGTGCGCGCGGTAGAACGAAAGATGCTCGGGCGAGTGACCGTGGCCGACAAGCGCCTCCCAGGCGTCGTCGCCGATGGTGATCACCTCGCCGGGCAGGATGCGGCGCATCGCCACCGGCACCGAACCTACGGTACGCCGATAGCGCCTGCCTTCGAGCTGCATCGCTTCGGTCTGCGCGGGCGGCAGACCATGCTGACGGAAGAAGTCCGCCATGAGATCGATGCCGGATGCCGGCGTGTCACCGAACCATGCCTGCGCGGTCAGGTACTCGCCGAGCGACATCCAGATGCGGGCGCCGGTCTGTTCGGCGAGCCAGTCGCCCAGACCGAAGTGGTCCGGATGGCAATGGGTGATCAGGATGCGCCGCACGGGACGGCCGGCCAGGTCGCCGGACAGCGCCTGCAGCCAGTTGGCGCGCGTCGCGTCGTCGGGGAAGCCGGCATCGACCAGGGTCCAGCAGGGGCCATGCTCGTCCTGGTCCTCGATCGCCCAGACGTTTACATGACCGGGCGCGAAGGCGACCGGCATGCGCAGCCAGTGCACGCCGCGCACCACCGGCGCGAGCCGGCCGGGTTGCGGCGCGGTCGCGGGATGCGGTTCGAGAACGGGATCGTGGGCGGACACGGCGGTCGGTGTGGGCCAGGATACTGAAGTGCTTGAATGGTAACCTGAAACGCGGCTCATTGTGCAGTGCAATATCAAGTGCGACGTCAGCCTGTTGCTACACTCGCGCGTCGGCGACGGAACGCCCCGCGCGTTACCGCATCACAGACCCATAAGCCGATAACGGAGGAGACCCATGCGCGCTGCGATCACCCTGCTGGCCTTGCTGATGACCCTGCCCGTGCGGGCGGAGGACGAGGACCCGACCCGGTTCGTCACCTTCAGCCAGGATTTCGCCGCCAGCTGCGTCTCGCGCAATTCGGTGCAGTTGCTGGTCGGCAACAGCCACCCGAGCCGCACCGTGATGGTGTGGCTGGACCGCTACCACATGGGCGTGGGCACCGGCGACCGGTCCAAGACCGAAATGAAGCCGGGTGCCGAGCCGGTACCGCTGGGCTGTTCGCGCACGCTGGACGGCCCGCAGGAATGGCGCGTCGTGAAGGCCAAGTTCATAGACTGAAGCGGCGATCCACCCTGCCCCTACGCGCGCCGCGCGTGCATACTTCGCTCTCCCGATTTCCGACTTCCGGTTGCACACATGCGTGTCTGTGTCTTCTGCGGTTCACGCAGCGGTGATTCCCCGATCTATGCAGAAACGGCGCACATCCTCGGCACGCTGCTCGCCGTGCGTGGCCATGGTCTGGTCTATGGCGGCGGCAACATCGGCCTGATGGGTCTGATCGCCGACGCCGCGCTCGACGCGGGCGGCGAGGTGATCGGCGTCATCCCGCAGCATCTGCTCGAACGCGAGGTGGCGCACGCCAACCTGACGCAACTGCACGTGGTCGACAGCATGCACACACGCAAGGCGCTGATGGCCGATCTGTCCGATCTGTTCATCGCCGCCCCCGGCGGCTTTGGCACTCTGGACGAACTGTGCGAAATTCTCACCTGGGCGCAACTGGGGCTGCACCATAAACCCTGTGGACTGCTCAACGTGGCCGGCTATTTCGATCCGCTGCTCGCCATGTTCGACCAGGCGACCCGTGAGGGTTTTCTCAGCGCGCCGCACCGGCAGCTGATCATTTCAGACGAAGATCCGATCCGCCTGCTCGACCGGCTGGCGGCCGGCGTGACGACCGGGAGTGAAACCGCATGAAGGCTGACTGGAACCGCCCGCTGCTGACCTGCATTGCCGCGCTGCTGCCGTGCACCGTCCATGCCACAGAGCCGACCGCCTGGCTGCGGCCGGTCGACCTGATCGAGGCGGTGCCGCTGCTCAACGAGGGCGGACGCGCCGGCTACGGCCGCTTCCTGCAGGTCACGCTGCGCCCGCGCGCGTTCGCGCTGAACATGAACGGCGACTGGGCGTGGAACGCCGGCGACGACGCAGCCAGCGAAGCGATCGCCGCCTGCGAGGCACAGGGTCTGCCCTGCCAGCTGTATGCGGTCGATGACGAGGTGGTCATGCCGGGCTTCGAACTGGGCGCGCCGCTGCGCGCGCTCGGCAGCCATCTGGTGCAGGGGGCGGCACCTTGATGCGGGACCCGAATGCGCTGGTGCTGACCGAAATCGTCGACGGCATCGGCATCGTCACGCTTAACCGGCCGGACCACCACAATCTGCTCGATGCGTCGCTCGCCGAATCGCTGATCGCGGCCATCGACGACATGGTCGCGCACGCCGATGTGCGCCTGCTGGTGCTGTCGGCGCTGGGTGACAGCTTCAGCATCGGCGCCGACCCGATGGAGCTCGAACGCAGCGGTCTGATGGCCGTCGAGCCGGCACTGGCGGCGCGGCTGATGCGCACGCTGAGCGAGTGCATACGGCCGGTGGTGGCCCGCGTGCAGGGCCCGGCGATCGGCCTCGGGGCCGGTCTGATCGCTGCCTGCGATGTCGCCATCGCCAGTTTCGACGCCCACTTCGCCTTCGACGAGGTGCGCACCGGCCAGGTGCCCGCGGTGATCGCGCCCTATGTGATGGCCGCCATCGGCCCGGCACGGGCACGCCGCTACTTCCTGACCGGCGAGCGCTTTTCCGCGTCCGAGGCCTACCGTATCGGCCTGCTGTCGGAAATCGTCGCCTCGGCCGAACACCTGGACGACGCCGTCGGCGAGGTGGTCGACGCGCTGCTTCTCGGCGGCCCGCGTGCGCAGCAGCAGATCAAGCTGCTGGTGCGCGCACTCGGCCGGCCGCGCGCCGACGAGAAAACGCTCGATCACGCGGTCGAGATGGAAAACCGCATCGATACCGGCGCCGAGGCGCAGGAGGGGCTGGACGCGCTGTTCGCTCGCCGCCGTCCCGGCTGGGTGCCGGCCGGGACGACGTGATGGGCGCGCTGCCCGCCCGCGTACGCATCGTCGAGGTAGGGCCGCGCGACGGCCTGCAGAACGAACGCGTCGCACTGTCCGTCGACGACAGGCTGGCGCTGATCGCCAAACTGGTCGACGCCGGCCTGGTCGATATCGAAGCAGGCGCATTCGTGTCGCCCAAGCGCGTGCCGAACATGGCGGGCAGCGGCGAACTGATGAAACGTCTGCCGCGCAGCAGTGGCGTGAGCTACCCCTGCCTGGTGCCGAACGACACCGGACTGGACGCCGCGCTGGAAGCCGGCTGCCGCGACATCGCCGTCTTCGCCGCGGTGTCGGAAACGTTTTCGCAGCGCAATACCGCCTGCAGCATCGCCGAATCGATGGCGCGCCTGCGTGCGGTGGCGCGGCGCGCGCTGGACAGCAATGTGCGGGTACGCGGCTACCTGTCCTGCGTGATCGGCTGTCCGTACGAAGGACCTATGGCCGCCGGCATCGTCGCCGACATGGCCCTGCAGCTGATCGACATGGGCTGTCACGAGGTCAGTCTGGGCGACACCACCGGCATCGGCACACCGGAGCAGATCCGGCGGCTGATCGACGCGGTGTCGGTGCGGGTGCCGGTGCACCGGCTGGCCGGTCACTTCCACGATACCTGGGGCATGGGCGTGGCGAATGTGTACGCTGCACTGCAGTCCGGCGTGACGGTGTTCGACGCCTCGGTTGGCGGCCTGGGCGGTTGCCCGTTCGCACCGGGTGCCAGCGGCAATGTGGCAACCGAGGACGTGGTGTATATGCTGGAAGGTGCCGGTGTCGTCACCGGCGTGGATCTCGGGAAGCTGGTCGGCGCCGCGCGCTGGGTCAGCGACCGGCTGGACAGACAGGTGGCGTCGCGCGTCGCGCGCGCCTACAGGACGGAATAGATGGTTGCATCACCTTGCACCGGCGTGTGCACACTCGACCGACAGCTCGGCATCTGTGTCGGCTGCCTGCGCTCGCGCGACGAAATCGCCTGCTGGGGCTCGACCACTGATGAAGTGCGGCTGCAGATACTCGAGCGCATCCGCGAACGGGAAACGCAGGGCCACCGGCGCGTGGCGCCGGCAGCCGAGTGAGCAACAAACCGACCTTCAGTTTTCGCGTCGCCGCCGCGGCTCGCTGGTACTGCCGTCAGGCGCCGGCGCATCGCGCGAACCCGGTGCGCCCTGGGCCGGCTGTGAGCGCGACTGGAGTGCGGCTCGCTCGGCTTCGCGCTCGGCACGGCGACGATTGGCCTGGCTGCGCTGGAGTCTGAGATATCGCATGGTGAACACCTCCGGTCGGATTGCCCTGCTACACGCCACATCCTGAATCGGATGCAGTCGGGCAGCACATGAGGCAGCATTCGGATGCTGCGTGCTTTCCGACCGCACTCATTCAGCGTAGTTTCCTCAGACCCAGTGTCAACCATGTTGTTTGCATGAACACGCTTTTTCGCAGGTAAGCCACGTGAATGAAACGAGACGCGGCGCGATGCGCCTGGTACTGATCAGCGGCATGTCCGGCTCGGGCAAGAGCGTTGCGCTCAACGTGCTGGAGGACGCCGGATTTTTTTGTGTCGACAATTTGCCCGCGCCGCTGCTGCCGCAACTGGTCGGCCATCTGCGTGACGCCGGCTACAGTCGCGTCGCGGTCGCGGTCGACGTGCGCTCGGGCAAGAGCATGAGCGCGTTGCCGCCGATGATGGGCGTGCTGCGCAACGGCACCGAACTGCAGACGCTTTTTCTGGATGCGCGCGACGACGCGCTGATCGCGCGCTTTTCCGAGACGCGGCGGCGCCACCCGCTGGGCGACGACCAGACCTCGCTGGCCGAAGCGATCCGCCGCGAACGCGATCTGCTCGAACCCATCGTCGCGCTCGGTCACCGCATCGATACCAGCGACCTGCCGTCGGCAGTGCTGCGCAAATGGGTGCGCGAGCTGGTGCAGATCGACGAGGGCTCCGGCCTGACGCTGATGTTCGAATCCTTCGGCTTCAAGCATGGCATCCCGCTCGACGCCGATCTGGTGTTCGACGTGCGCTGCCTGCCCAATCCCCACTACGACCCGATCCTGCGTCCGCAGACCGGCTGCGATCAGCCGGTGATCGACTATCTGGAGCGCAGTCCGGACGTGCTGCGCATGCGCGACGACATTGCCCGTTTCGTGCACGACTGGCTGCCCTGCTACATCAAGGACAGCCGCAGCTATCTGACAGTGGCCATCGGCTGTACCGGCGGCCAGCACCGTTCGGTCTACATGACGCAGTGGCTGGCCGAACACTTCCGCAAGGAAGCGCGCGTGCTGTTGCGTCACCGTTCGCTGGCTTCGAGCGGCAAATGACGCGCCTGCGGCCCGGTGACTGGCTGATGATCGCAGCCGGCCTGGCCGCAACCGTCGCCACCACCGCGGCGCAGTGGGGCCAGGCTGCGCCGACGTTGGCTCAGGTGCGCCTAGACGGCCGCATCGTCGCCGAAATACCGCTGAACGGTACGCATCGCGTCGCCATCGCCGGCGCGCTGGCCGCGCAGGGCGAAACCGTGATCGAGGTCGAGCCGGGTCGCGCCCGCGTTGCCGCCGACCCGGGCCCGCGCCAGTACTGCGTGCATCAGGGCTGGCTGACGCGCGCCGGCGCGGTCGCGGTCTGCGCACCCAGCCACATTTCGCTGCAACTGGCCGGACCGGACAGTGCGCAGGACACGGTGGCGTTCTGATGAGCACCGCGGTCGAGGTTCAGCCGAGTGCGCGCGACCGTCGCCTGGCGCGCTATGCCGCCGCAGCGATCGCCGCATCGCTGATAGAGGCGGCAATTCCCAGCCCGCTGCCGGGTGTGAAGCCGGGGCTGGCCAACATCGTCATCCTCATCGTGCTCGCCCGCCACGGCTGGCGCGACGCCGCCTGGGTCAGCGTGCTGCGGGTAATCGCCGGCAGTCTGCTGGCCGGGCAGTTCCTCGCGCCCGGTTTTTTCCTCGCCGCCACCGGCGCGCTGGTCAGTCTGGCCGTGCTCGGCGCGCTGCAGGCGCTGCCCTGGCGCTGGCTGGGTCCGGTCGGTCGGTCGGTCGCGGCCGCCTTCGCCCACATCGGTGGCCAGCTGGTGCTGGCGCGGCTGTGGCTGGTGCCGCACGACGGCCTGTTCAATCTGGCGCCGGTGTTCTTCGCCGCCGCGCTGGTGTTCGGCATCGTCAACGGCGTGGTCGCCGACCGGCTGTTGCGGGACAATGCGGCATGAGCTCGACGCCCCGACCGCCCACCATACTCGTCGCGCTGACCGGCGCCTCCGGCATGCCCTACGGCCTGCGCCTGACCGAAATGTTGCTGGCCGCCGGCTGCCGCGTCTGGCTGGTGTACTCGCAGGTGGCACAGATCGTTGCCCGGCAGGAGATGGATGTCGTGCTGCCGGCCAATCCGCAACAGGCGGCACGCGAACTGTCGGCCCGCTTCAACGCCGCGCCGGGTCAGCTCGAAGTGTTCGGCCGCGAGGACTGGAACTGCCCGCCGGCCTCCGGTTCGAACCCGCCCGATGCCATGGTCGTGTGCCCGTGTTCGATGGGCACGCTGGCCGCGATCGCGCACGGTCTGGCGTCCAACCTGATCGAACGCGCCGCCGACGTGGTCATGAAGGAACGCCGCACCCTCATCCTGGTGCCGCGCGAAACGCCTTTCTCGACGCTGCACCTGGAAAACATGCTGAGTCTGTCGCGCAACGGTGCGGTCATCCTGCCGCCCTCGCCCGGCTTCTACCAGCAGCCGCGCGAAATCGCCGATCTGGTCGATTTCGTGGTCGCCCGCATCCTCGACCAGCTGCGCGTTCCGCACACGCTGCTGCCGCGCTGGGGCGAGCCGCAAGCCGGCGACTGACGCTGTCACACGCCTGACATGCAGATGAAACAAGCTGAAGGGCTTTCCGGTCGTGCCGCCGCAGGCGACCGGGCACCTCGGGAGCACGCACATGAAGATGGACAGCCAGCCGCTGGACGGCGGCATCACCCTGATCCGGCTCGACGGTCGCCTCGACATCGAAGGCGCGGAGACGCTGGACCAGCCGCTCACCTACGCCACCAGCACGCACCCGGCCAAGATTGCGATCGATCTGTCGGAAGTGAGCTTTCTCGCCTCGATAGGCATCCGCACGCTGCTGTCGGCGGCGCGCGGCCAGGCCTCGCGTGGCGGCAAGCTGGTCATGTTCGGTGCGCAGCCGATGATACGGCGCGTGCTGCAGACGGCCGGCGTCGACCAGCTGCTGACGCTGTGCGACGACCTCGACGCCGCCCGCCGGGCGCTGGCCGACTGAAGGCCCGGGCAGACCTCCGCGGAGTGCGCGGTGCATAGCGCGCACGCCCGCCGCAGCCTGCGCCTGATCAACGACAGCGGCGCCATTTCCGCCGCCAGCGCCTGGTTGCGCACGCTCGGCGACAGCTTCGATCTGGGCAGCGAACTGGTGTTCCGGCTTGACCTGTGCGCGTCGGAACTGGTCGCCAACATCGTCAGCTACGCCTTCGACGACGAAGCGCCGCACACCATCGCGCTCGACCTGATCCTGGAACCGCAGTCGGTCAAGCTGGTGGTGGCCGACGACGGCCGCGAGTTCGATCCGCTGGAACTGCCGGAGCCGGTGACGCCGGCCACGCTGGAGGAAGCCAGCGTCGGCGGACTGGGCGTACACCTGGTGCGCCAGTTCGCCGATCAGGTCAGCTACGAGCGCGCCAGCGGCCGCAACCAGCTCACGCTGGCATGGACCCGGCCGAGCCGCAGCAGTCCGAGCGGCAGCCGCACCCCGGTACGCCGCGGTGTCGAGCGCCGACGCCGTCAGGCCGCGGTGTTCCCGCTGATCCGTGCCGACGGCAGCCGCGTCAGCCACGACGCACGCGTCAGCGGTGAGCGCCGTGCCCTCGGTTTCATTTCGCGGCTGGACCTGTTCCGCGACGTACCCTACGCGCTGATCGAAGGCCTGCTCGCCCACTGCGCCCAGCGCGACTACCCGGACGAGTACGTGGTGCTGGCGCCCGGCATGCAGAACGATCACGTGGCCCTGGTGCTGGCCGGACGGCTGCGCGTACACCTCGATGATCCGGCCGGCGAGGGCCAGGGCGGCTACACGGTGATCGGCTGCGGCGAATGCGCGGGAGAGCTTTCGATCATCGACGGCGAGCCGGCGTCCGCCTGGGTGGTGGCCGAGCCCGGCACGCGCCTGCTGCTGATCGACGCCCACACCTTCTTTTCCGAGCTGCTGCCACTGCCCCAGGTCGCCCGCAACCTGCTGCGCCTGATGGCGGCGCGCATGCGCCAGGCCAATCATCAGGTGGTCGAGCAGGTGCGCCGTTCGCTGGTGTTGGAGCGCCTGCAGTCCGAGCTGCGCACCGCGCAGGAAATCCAGTCGGGCATGCTGCCGCTGCGCTCACCGATGTTCGCCGAACATCCGGAGATCGAATGCGAAGCCAGCATCCAGCAGGCGCGCGAAATCGGCGGCGACTTCTTCGACGCCTTCTTCATCGACGAGAACCGCCTGTTCGTCGCCATCGGCGACGTCTGCGGCAAGGGCATGCCGGCCGCGCTGCTGATGATGCGCACGCTGACCACGCTGCGCGCCGAAGCGGCACGCAAGCAGGGGCAGAAGGGGCATCTGGAAAGGGTGATGGAGCGCACCAACCGCAAGCTCGCGCTGAACAACGAACGCCTGCTGTTCGCCAGCCTGTTCATCGGCCTGCTGGACACCCGCGACGGCAGCTTCCGCTACGCCAACGCCGGCCATCTGCGGCCGGTGCTGCTGCGTCGTGGCGACGCGCCGGTGCTGCTCAAGGTGCCGCGCAACCCGATTGCCGGCATCGACCCGACCATCGACTACGCACTCGGCGAAACCCGGCTCGGCTTGGGCGACCAGTTGCTGCTCTACACCGACGGCGTGACCGAAGCGCTGAACACGCGCGGCGAACTGTTCGGCGAGACGCGGCTGCTGGCGACGCTGACCGGTCTGCGCGCCGGCGCGGCAGGCGCCATCGACACGGTACGCGAGGCGATGCGCCTGTTCTGCGACGGTCAGGCGCCGTCGGACGACGTGACGCTGCTGGCGCTGCGCTACGTCGGCCACGCGTAGGCACGCCTGCATCCTCCGTACCCTTTCGGGGCGCGGAGGACGCGCGGGCACTTACTGCACCTTGGCCTTCGACATCAGCGATTCGATGTGGGTCTGCACCGCCTGCTGCTGCATCGATTCGATCACACGGTCCTTCACCTCCTCGAACTTCGGCGCTTCGGCGCGGCGGATGTCGTCGAGCTGGATCACGTGGAAGCCGTAGGCGGTCTTGACCGGCTCGGTCGTGAACTGGCCCTTCTCCAGCTTCTGCAGTGCGGCGTCGAATTCCGGCACGAAGGAGCCCGGGCGCGACCAGCCCAGTTCACCGCCGCGCTCCTTGCTGCCCGGATCGTTCGATACCGACACCAGTTCGGCGAACGGCGTGCCGGCCTGCAGCTTGGCGATGATGTCGCGCGCGACCTCTTCGGAATCGACCAGGATGTGGCGCGACGCGTATTCGTTCGGACCGCCCTGGGCGACCACGCGCTCGTACTCGGCGCGGGCGGCCGCCTCGGTCACCGGGTTCTTCTCGACCCAGCGCTCCAGGTAGGCGTTGGCCAGCAGTTCGCCACTGGAATAGGCGATGCGCTGCTGTACCTCGGGCACCTTGTCGGTGCCGGCCTTGCGTGCCGCCTGCAGCAGCACCTCGCGGCGCACCAGATGCTCGCGCACGCGGTTGCGCAGTTCTTCGTTGTCCGGCGCGCCCTGGGCGACCTGCTCACGTACCAGCAGATCCGCCAGCGCAGCGGGCACGGCCACGCCATTGACCTTGGCCAGCGCGGCACCGGCAGCAGGCGCCTTGGTTTCGGCCACAGCGGAGGTGGCAACACTCATCATCAGGGCGGCGGCAAGCACGCCGATACGGTGGTTCATCAGTACATCCTCGTGGGTTGTGTGGGGCTCGATCGAGCGGAATGCTTATACCGCCCTTTTGGCCGGCGTGGCGAGGGCCGCTGTAACCGTGCTGTCGCCGCGGCGTCATATGTGCTGAACACGCGCTGCATATCTTGAAGCGGTACCCTTCACGGAGACGGGAATGCTTCAGATCGATTCGGCACGCGAACGGCGTGCCCAGCGCAACCTCAGCGTCACGCTGGCGGCCTGCGAATCCGAGGTGCTGGCGGCGCAGCAGCTGCGCTGGCGGGTGTTCGCCGACGAGCTTGGCGCACGGCTCGACAGCCCGGTGCACGGCGCCGACATCGACCGCTTCGACGCCCACTGCAAACACCTGATCGTGCGCGACGAGGACAACGGCCGCATCGTCGGCTGCTACCGCATCCTGCCGCCCGAGGCGGCGCGGCGCACCGGCGGCTACTACTCGGAAACAGAATTCGACCTCGGCCGGCTCGACCACCTGCGCTCGCAGATGGTCGAGATCGGCCGCTCCTGCATCGACGCCGACTACCGCAACAACGCGGCGGTGATCGCGCTGCTGTGGTCCGGTCTCGCACGCTACATGCTGGATGGCGGCCACCAGTACCTGATCGGCTGCGCCAGCATCGGTCTGGCCGACGGCGGCCACAATGCGGCGGCCATCTGGGCCGGCCTGAGCGCGCACATGGCGCCGGCCGAGTACCGCGTATTCCCGAAGGTGCGGCTGCCGCTGGAGCGCCTGACACCGAACGCTTCAAGTGTGGTGCCGCCGCTGGTCAAGGGCTATATCCGCGCCGGCGCCGAGGTGTGCGGCGAACCGGCCTGGGACCCGGATTTCAATACCGCCGACCTGCCGCTGCTGCTCACCATGGCCAAGCTGGACGCGCGCTACGCGCGCCACTTCGTGCAGCGCGCCGCCTGATCCGCGAACCGGGGAGGACGTAAGATGTCTGTCATCAGTCTGTTTGCCGACCTCGATCTTCCCTTGTCGCATCCTCATCCGCACCACCCCGTCGCAGCGCGCGCCGCGGCGGCGACACACCACACGTCCGGCCTGCGCGCACAGGCGCGCATGAGCTGGCGCATCGCGCGGCTGGCCGTGCATCTGGCGGCCGGCTGCTCGCGCGTCGCCCTGCTCTATCCGCTGGTCGGCGAGCGCACGCAGCGCAAGATGCGTGCGCGCTGGTCGCGCCAGCTGCTCGGCGTGCTCGGCGTCGAACTGCAGGCGCAGGGGCCGCTGCCCCGGCCCGGCCAGCTGCTGGTGAGCAATCACATCTCCTGGGTGGACGTGTTCGTGATCAACGCCATCTCGCCGCTGTCCTTCGTCTGCAAGGACGAGGTCCGCAACTGGCCGCTGCTCGGCTGGCTGGTGGCGCGCAACCACACGGTATTCATCCGCCGCGCCAGCCGCAGTTCGGCGGCCGAGGTGCGCGACCGGCTGGTCGGCTCGCTGAGCTGTGGACGCAGCGTGATGGTGTTCCCGGAAGGCACGACCACCGACGGCCGCGCCGTGCTGCCCTTCCGCGCCGCGCTGTTCCAGGCGGCGATCGACGCCGGCCGCGCGGTCAAGCCGGTGCGGCTGCGCTATGTCGATCACCGTGGCGAGCACTCGGACGCCGCCGCCTACATCGACGACGTGAGCTTCTGGCAGTCGGTCTGCATGCTGGCGCGCGCACCGCGCACCGTCGCCCGGGTCGAACTGCTGCCGGCCCTGCCCTCGCACGGCCTGACGCGGCAGGATCTGGCGCAGGTGACGCACGCCCAGGTGAGCGCGACCGCCTGAACTGTTGATTCGGATCAACGGCCGCGCAGCACGGCGGCGTACCGTGGAATCGGAGGCTGCGGCACGGTGCCGCAGACCGGACGGTACGAGGAGAACCGCATGATCCGCGAAGTCACCGGAGACATTCTTTTTACGCAGGCCCAGGTCATCGCCCACGGCATCGCCGTGCGCGAACGTTTCGACCACGGTCTGGCGCTGGCACTGCGCGAGCGCTGGCCGTCGATGGCGCGCGACTACCGGCACGCACAGCACGGCCGCCACATGGTGCCGGGCGAGGTGTGGTCGTGGGCTGGCGTCGATAACGACGGCAGCACGCGCAACATCGTGAACATGCTCACCCAGGACATGGTGGGTGAAGGCCCTGCGGCCAAGCCGGGCAAGGCGACGGTCGAGCACGTGCATCACGCGCTGAAAGCGCTGGCCCGGCACCTGCAGGCGATCGGCGCCACCAGCGTGGCACTGCCGCGGCTCGCCACCGGCGTCGGCGGTCTGGACTGGGCCGAAGTGAAGCCGCTGATCGAACAGCATCTGGCGCCGCTGGGCATTCCGGTCGTCGTCTATGAAACCTATCGCAAGGACGTGGTGGCGGACGAGAAGCTGCACTGAAGCTGACGGCGCGGCGGAATTCAGCGCCCGTCGCGCAGGCTGTCGATCAGCGCCATATTGTGTTCGAGCAGGCGATTGCATTCGTCGTCGCGTTGCGCGAACGCGTCGTCCAGCGCCTGCGCCTGTGCCGGGTCGGCGCGGCGTTCGGCCAGCGCCTTGCGCTCGCGCGCCAGCACGGCCGCGACCTGCGGGCGCTCGCCGAGGCGCATGGCCAGCGACAGGTAGTTCTTCGCCGCGTACTGGACGCGCACGGTCCGGCTGGCCTGCGGATGCGCGGCCGCGATATCGCCGTAGATCGCCGAGCAGGCGGCCAGACGCTCGGCCAGCGTCGGCCGGTCCAGCACCTGGGCCTGCGCGGCAGCAGCAAGCAGCAAAAGGGTCATCGAGAGCGCTGTGTGTTTGATGTGCATGCATGTGCCTCCGTGTTCGGCATCGCAGCGTAGACAGCGCACGGCCGCCGCTGCAGCCGCCGAACCGCAATGAGGACCGGGTCACCGCACGATCGGGAGCACATCCCCTGTGCAGCGAGCGCTGGCACTCCGGTGCCCAGGACGGCTTCCCGTGACGCACCTAAGGCAGCACCCGCTCGCGCAGGAAAACAGGAAAGCGCGGCTGGCCACGCGGCGTCAGTTCGCGATAGCGGTAGGTGACGACGGCGCCGATGGCCGGCGGCGCGGCGCGCTGGGCGTCGGTGAAACCGCTGCCGATGCGGAAACGCCGACCCGCTGCATCGACCACTTCGAGCGCGCCCAGCCGGCCGCGATGGCGGCCCTTGCCGGGCAGGTGGGCGAGCACGGTCGCTTCGGCATCGAGCAAGGGCGTGAGCTTGAGCAGTGCGTCGCTGCGACCGGCCGTCCAGCGGGCGTCGGCCCGGTGCAGCATCAGGCCTTCGCCACCGCCAGCGACGACCTCGTCGAACAGCGCCTGCAGCGCGGCGCGGTCGGCGAGTCGCTGCTGCGGCACGACACGTATCCAGTCGGCGGCGGTCACCTCGACCAGCTGCTGCATGCGCGCGAGCCGCTGCGAAAAGTCACCGTCCGCGCCGGGAAGGTCGAACAGCATGTAGCGCACCGCGCGCCAGTCGGCATCCGCCGGACGCTCACGGCGGACGATGCCCGACAGTTCGTCGAAGCGGCCACGCCCCAGCCACAGTTCTCCGTCGAGCGGGAATCCGGGCAGCGGCGCGATAAACCACGCCGGTGCGGCGATGACCGCACCGTTGCGCAGGCGCAGCGCCTGCCCGTCCCAGCGGGCACGGACACCATCAAGCTTCTCGCTGACCCAGTAGCGCGCCGGGTCGATGTCGGCGGGCGCGCGCTGCGCCAGCATCGGTGGCAGCGGGTCGGCGTGGACGAATGACGACAGCAGGCCGCAAAGACAGAACAGCAGTGCGCGCATGGCCAGGGCTCCGGAGACGGAGCGGCGATTATCCGCACATCATGACAATGGCAATAGTGCGGTACGTCGCGCAGCCGCAGCGGACTACGACCTGCCTTCAGCGTGCTTCGCCGGCCTTGTCGCGCTCGCGCCGATAGCGTTCGTATTCGAGGTTCGCCGTATCCAGGCAGCGGCTGCGCTCGGTCGCATCGACGATGCGGTCGCACTCGTTCTGGCGCCAGCCGGCAGCGCCGTCATAGACCTGACGGCTGCTGCAGCCGGCCAGTACGCAGGTCAGCGCAAAGATGCCGACGACGCAACGGATCATGGCTTCACTCCCCGAGATAGGCGGCGCGCACCGCCGGGTTGTCCAGCAATTCAGCGGCCGGTGCGCTCAGCGTGATTTCTCCGCCGTCCATGACGCAGCCGCGGTCGCACAGCGACAGCGCGAGTCGCGCGTTCTGTTCGACCAGCAGCAGTGTCACCCCTTCGCGCGCGACTTCGCGGATCACCTCGAACACGGTGTCGACCATGATGGGCGACAGGCCCATCGACGGCTCGTCGAGCAGCAGGATGCGTGGCCGGCTCATCAGCGCGCGACCGATGGCCACCATCTGCTGCTCGCCGCCGGACAGCGTGCCGGCGGTCTGGCCGGCGCGCTCCTTCAGCCGCGGCAACAGGCCGAACACGCGCTCGATGTCGGCAGCTATGGCGGCCTTGTCGTCGCGCACGTAGGCGCCCATTTCGAGGTTTTCCAGCACCGACAGCCGGGCGAACACGCCGCGACCTTCCGGCACCAGCGCCAGGCCCTTGCGCACCAGCAGGTGCGGCGGCGCGTGCTCGATCGCCTCGCCGCCCAGCTTGACGCTGCCGCGCGCCGGCAGCATGCGGGCGATGGCCTTCAGCGTGCTGGTCTTGCCGGCACCGTTGGCGCCGATCAGCGCCACCTTCTCGCCGGCGGCGACATCGAGGTCGACGCCGCGCACCGCGCAGATGCCGCCGTAATGCACTTCGAGTCCGCGCACCTCAAGCATCGACCGCCTCCGTACCGAGGTAGGCGGCAATCACGCGCGGGTCGCGCCGCACCACGTCCGGCACGTCCTCGGCGATCTTTTCGCCGTAATCGAGCACGGCGACGCGGTCGCACAGCCCCATCACCAGTTTCACGTCGTGCTCGATCAGCAGCACGGTCAGGCCGTCGCCGCGCAGCTTTTCGATCAGCGCGCGCAGGCCGGCGGTTTCGGTCGCGTTCATGCCGGCGGCCGGTTCGTCCAGCGCCAGCAGCTTCGGTTCGGTCGCCAGCGCGCGGGCGATTTCCAGCCGGCGCTGGTCGCCGTAACTCAGGTGGGTGGCCTGCTGGTTGGCCAGCCGGTCGATGCCGACATAGCGCAGCAGCGCATGCGCGCGCGCCTCGGTGTCGGCCTCCTCGCGCCGCGCCGCCGGCGTGCGCAGGATGGCGCCGAGCACACCGGTGCGCAGCCGGATGTGGCGGCCGACCATCACGTTCTCCAGCGCGCTCATCGCGCCGAACAGCCGGATGTTCTGGAAGGTGCGGGCGATGCCGACGTCGGCAATGCGGTGCGGCACGCCCAGCGGCAGCGGCTGGCCGTTGAAGCGCACCTCGCCCTGGTCGGCGCTGTACAGGCCGGTCAGCACGTTGAAGAAGCTGGTCTTGCCGGCGCCATTGGGGCCGATCAGGCCGTACACCTCGCCGGCGCGTATCGCCAGCGACACGTCGCGCAGCGCCTGTACGCCGCCGAAGCGCTTGCTGATGCCGTTCGCTTCGAGCAGAGGTGTGCTCATGCCGCCTCCCCGTGCGCCGCCAGTTCGCGCTTGCGCAACGCCGACGGCCACAGCCCGGCCGGGCGCCAGCGCATCACGAGCACCAGCGCGATGCCGAACAGCAGCAGGCGCAGCGATTCCGGATCGATCAGCACCTTGCCGAACAGCGTCTGCTGCAGCGGTACCGCCCCCCAGCGCAGTGCCTCGGGCAGCAGCGCGAGCAGCACCGCACCGAGAATGACGCCGGCGATATTGCCCATGCCACCGAGCACCACCATGCACAGCACCATGATGGATTCGAGCAGGCCGAAGGATTCCGGGCTGACGAAGCCCTGGAAGCCGGCGAACAGGCCGCCGGCCACGCCGCCGAAGGTGGCGCCGAGACCGAAGGCGAGCAGTTTCACGTTGCGCGTGTTGATGCCGCAGGCGCGCGCGGCGACTTCGTCCTCGCGGATGGCGACCCAGGCGCGGCCGAGCCGCGAATCCTGCAGCCGCACGCAGACGAAGACGACGAGCAGGGTCAGCGCAAGGAAGAAGTAGTACTGCAGATACACCCCGGGCAGCGTGAAACCGAACAGCTCCAGCGGCCGGTTCAGCGCGTGGCCGCCGATCTGCGCGGCGGCAATGTTGTTGATGCCCTGCGGGCCGTTGGTGATGTTGGCCGGCGCATTCAGGTTGTTCAGGAAGATGCGGATGATTTCACCGAAGCCCAGCGTCACGATGGCCAGGTAGTCGCCGCGCAGCTTCAGCGTCGGCGCGCCGAGCATTACACCGAACAGCCCGGCCACCAGCGCGCCGAGCGGCAGCACCGCCCACACCGGCCAGCCTGGCGCGGCGGCGAAGACCTGCGGAAAGGCGCTCGCCAGATGCGGGCTGGACAGCAGCGCATACAGATAGGCGCCGACCGCGTAGAAGGCGATGTAGCCGAGGTCGAGCAGGCCGGCGAAGCCGACCACGATGTTCAGCCCGAGGGCCAGCATGATGTAGAGCAGCGCGAAATCGACGATGCGCACCCAGGAATTGCCGAAGCCCGCGCCGACGACGAAGGGCAGCACCGCCAGCGCCACGCCGATCAGCACGACGCCCAGCCTGGCCTTCAGTTTCGGATCGACGCTCATGCGCGCTCCGCCACTTTCTCGCCCATCAGGCCGGACGGCCGGAACACCAGCACCAGGATGAGCACGAAGAAGGCGAACACGTCCTTGTAGTGGCTGCCGAGGAAACCGCCGGTCAGGTCGCCGATGTAGCCGGCGGCCAGGCTTTCGATGATGCCCAGCAGCAGCCCGCCCAGCATGGCGCCGCCGAGATTGCCGATGCCGCCCAGCACCGCCGCGGTGAAGGCCTTCAGCCCGAGCATGAAGCCCATCGCGTAGTGGGCGATCGAGTAGTTGGCCGCCACCATGACGCCGGCCACCGCCGCCAGCGCCGAACCGAGCACGAAGGTGAAGGAGATGACGCGGTCGACGTCGACACCCATCAGCCGCGCCACCGCGGGGTTCTCGGCGGTCGCACGCATCGCGCGGCCAAGCCGGGTGCGGTTGATCAGCCAGACCAGCGCGGCCATCAGCGCCGCCGCCGTGGCGATGATGATGATCTGCAGATCGGTGATGGCCGCGCCGAGGAACTGGTGCGGAGCTGCCGGCAGCAGCGGCGGAAAGGTGTGGTAGTTGCGGCCCCAGCCGATCATGGCCAGCTGCTGCAGCACGATGGACACGCCGATGGCGGTGATCAGCGGCGCCAGCCGCGGGGCGTTGCGCAGCGGCCGGTAGGCGATGCGCTCTATCGTGAAACCGACCGTCATGCAGACCGGAATCGCGATCAGCAGGCCGCCGAGCACGACGACCGGGCCGGGCAGGCCACTGGGCACCAGCAGGCCGATGGCGGTCAGCGCGGTCAGCGCGCCGATCATCACCACTTCGCCGTGGGCGAAGTTGATCAGACCGAGAATGCCGTAGACCATCGTGTAGCCGAGGGCGACCAGCGCGTAGATGCTGCCGAGCACCAGACCGTTGATGATCTGCTGGATGAAAATGTCCACGAGGTGTCGAGGGAGGCC
The DNA here is from genome assembly GCF_038066675.1 of Methyloversatilis sp. NSM2. Lineage (NCBI taxonomy): Bacteria > Pseudomonadati > Pseudomonadota > Betaproteobacteria > Nitrosomonadales > Sterolibacteriaceae > Methyloversatilis > Methyloversatilis sp. NSM2. The sequence goes on along the minus strand of NZ_JBBUKV010000013.1, from coordinate 42,609 downwards.
GGGAGAAGGTGGAAGCGCCGATCAGGCGCCGGCGATGCGCGCCGCCCGGCCCGGGGCCGGTACGGACGCGTAGGACTGCATTGTGCCGCTCAGTTGGCGCTCAGTTGCTCGGCTTGCCGCCCATCGTTTCGAGCGCCGACCACGCACCGGCCCTCGCCTGGTACAGCGTGACCGCGCCGTCCTTGATGTCGCCCTTCTCGTCGAACTGTATCTGCGCGCTCAGACCCGGGTAGTTCAGCGCCGCCAGCGCCGGCAGGAATTTCGCCGTTTCGGTCGAGCCGACCTGCTTCATCGCCTCGGCCACCACGCGCACCGCGTCGTAGGCATAGGGGGCATAGAGCTGGATATCGGTCTTGTACTTCGCCTTGTAGCGGTCGCGGAAGGCGGTGCCACCGGCCATCTGGTCCAGCGGCACGCCGGGCAACGAGCAGTAGTGACCCTCTGCGCCCTCGCCCGCCAGCTTGTGGAACTCGACCGTGCATGCGCCGTCGCCGAACAGCATCGGCGCGGTGATGCCGAGGGTTTTCAACTGGCGCGCCATCGGACCCGCCTGGGTATCCATGCCGCCATAGAACACGAGGTCGGGCTTGGTCGACTTCACCTTGGTCAGGATGGCGGCGAAGTCCGTTTCCTTGTCGGTCGTGTATTCGCGGGTGACCACCTCGGCACCCGCTGCCTTGGCCGCCTTCTCGAACTCGTCGGCCAGGCCCTGACCGTAGGCAGTACGGTCGTCGATGATGGCGATCTTCTTCGCACCCAGCTTGCCCGTGGCGAAGCCGCCGAGCACGCTGCCTTGCTGCACGTCGTCGGCGAACACGCGGAACGCCGTCTTGTAGCCCTGCCGCGTGTAGGTCGGATTGGTGGCAGACGGCGATACCTGGACGATGCCGGCGTCGTGATAGATGCGCGACGCCGGAATCGTCGTGCCGCTGTTCAGGTGACCGATCACCGCGTGTACGTGCGCATCGGCCAGCTTCTGCGCCACCGTCGTGCCCTGACGCGGATCGGCCTGGTCGTCCTCGCCCAGCAGTTCGAACTTCGCCACCTTGCCGCCGATCAGGATCTTCTCGGCGTTCAGGTCGTCGATGGCCAGCCGGGCGCCGTTCTCGTTGTCCTTGCCGAGGTGGGCCTGCGGGCCGGTCAGCGGCGCCACATGACCGAGGCGGATCGTGATCGTCGCCTCGCCGGCATCGGCGGTCACGGCCGGCACGGCGGCCTCTTCCTTCGGACCGCAGGCAGCGAGCAGGCAGGCCGACAGGGCCACGAGTGCGGACAGCGGGCGCGACGGGGTGATCAGGGTCATGTGGAATCTCCGCGAGGGGCTGAAAAGGTTGTCAGCTCCGGATTTTGCGGGCGGGCGCGCGGAGCGTCAATTTGGATGCGGCAGAAACGACGATGCCGGTGCGCACAAGCGCACCGGCATCGTCAGTCTGCATCAACGGACGGCAATCAGCGCGCCATGCGGCGGCGCGCGGCGGCAATCAGGCCGAGGCCGGCGAGGAACATCGCATAGGTTTCCGGCTCCGGAACCGGCACCGTCACGACGATGGGGTTCTGCGACATCGACACCGGGCCGGTCTCGCTGAAGGTGAGGCCGGTCACGAAGGCGGTCGGGTTCAGCGGATCGAGCGCCGCGCCCTCCTCGATGCCGAGGATGCGGAAGCGGGTGACCGCCTCGGCGAAGGTGAAGGTGACGCCGCCGGTCAGCACGTCGCCGCTGGCCACCCAGGCTTCGCCGTTCCACAGCCACAGATCGTACAGGCCGTCGCCGAAGGTCGGCAGCAGCACCGAGGTGATCGACGGGCCACTGTTGACGATGTAGTCGTAGCCGACGGCGATGTCCGGATCGATGAACACCGGCGTACCGGCGGTCACGTTGAAATCGAAGTTCCAGCCCTCGTCACTGGCCACCGGCATCAGCGGATTGGAAGCCGACGAACCCGGCAGCTGGCCGTTGCGGATAGCGAACGACCACAGACCGGCCTCGCCGCCTGCCACATTGGTGGTGTGCTGCAGGTTCAGCACGTCGCCGGTGCGCGAACCGGGCAGCGTCAGGTAATTGACGCCGTCACCGGCGTCGTAGCCGGCCTGCGCCGGAATGCCGCCCAGGCCATTCGAGCCGCCGCTGGCGTTACCGGTGGTCCATTCGAGGCGCTCGTAACGGAAGTCGACGTCGAAGTCGCCGCCGCCCTGATTGCGCAGCACCAGCTGGAAGCTGTTGGTCTTGTCGGTCGCTCCACTGTAGTAGCCGACGGAATCCCAGGTCACGGCCAGTGTGTTCGCGTTCGGCGAGTGGATCCAGACGTTGCCCACGGTGCGCGTGTCGACGTCACCCCAGAAGGGCGCAATCATCGGCTGGCTGGTGATCGGGAAGGGATCTGGCGTGTAGGCACCGATCGCCGACAGGAAACTGATGTTGCCGTTGTTGTTGACAACGAAGTTGCTGAAGGTCTGGCCGAAGAAGTTGATGTCGAACGGCAGCGGCAGCTGGTTGGTCGATTGGTCGTCGTTGGCCGCGAGGAACTGCGAGCCGTAGATATTCTCACCGACGCCGAAGGTGAGCATCGAAACAGCCTGCGCGCCGCCGGACAGCGTGGCGATCAGCGCGGGCAGGAGAAGGGTGCGGAATTTCATCTGTAACGCTCCGGTAATGTTCGACCGGGCGTCAGCAAGTCATATGCCAAAACGTATGACTTTAGTATTAGTCCTTTCGGATCATCGACCTACGCCATGTGGCGGCGGCACGCCGTTTCAGCGGTGTAAGACCGGCCGACACGACCGTCCGGAGGTGCCTAGCACAACGCCGATCGCAACGGCCCCATGTCAGCTGAAGCGATGCGTGACGCGGGTCACGGCCGGCGCATTGCGCGTGATCGCTCAGCTGCGCACCTTGTCGCCGGCCGGCAGCGGGCTCAGCCCACCCTCTTCACGCACGTCGTCCGGCAGGCGTTCGCGCAGATCGCTGATGATGCCGAGCGCGGCCATCAGCTTCAGGATGTAGAAGGTGACGTCGATTTCGTACCAGGCGAAGCCGGCACGCGCGCTGGCGCCGTAGCGGTGGTGATTGTTGTGCCAGCCGCCGCCGAAGGTGAGCAGCGCCAGCAGCGGGCGGTTCACCGAGTCGTCGTCGGTGTCGTAACGACGATAGCCGCCCGGCATGAAACGGAAGTGGCCGACCGAATTGACCATGGACACCGTCTGCACGCCGAGCGCAGTGGGCAGGAAGAAGCCCCACATCAGCGCCGCACCGCCGCTGACGGTCGGGCCGAAGGCACCGGCCTGCGCCAGCAGCCAGATGAAGAAGGCGCCGGACAGCATGAGGAGCGTGTAGTGCTTGTTCACCCAGAGGATTTCCGGGTAGCGGGCAAAGTCGGGCACGACGTCGAGGTCGGTGTCCTTGTAGCGCTCGCACCAGACCCAGCCGACGTGCGAATGGAACAGGCCATGCTGGCGCGGCGAGATCGGATCGTCCGGCGTTTCGACGTTCTGGTGGTGGTGGCGGTGCACCGACGCCCACCACAGTGGACCGTGCTGGCCGCACTGCGAAGCGATCACCGCGAGGATGAACTGCACCGGGCGTGAGCACTTGAAGGCGCGGTGCGAGAAGTAGCGGTGGTAGATGCCTTCGACGCCGAACATGCGCAGCGCGTAGCTCGCCAGCGCCAGCCACACCAGAGGCCAGGTCGGCGGATAGACGAAAGGGGTGGCGATCGCGGCAACGAACAGGATGACGTAGCGCACCCGTGTCTGGTTGATCGACTCGGTGACCTGCTTGCCGTACTGCGTGCGGGACGTTGCTGCGCTCATGCTCGACCTTCTCCGGGAAAAGGAATGCCGGGCGCGAGTCTAGCAAGCGGGGTATTGCAGCCGATGCGTCGAATACAGCCGCCCCTTGCCCCCAATTCGCCGGGTGAACGAAAAAGCCGGCCATGTGGCCGGCTCTTCCCGTACGCGACAGCGTGCTTACTTGGCGCCGCCGAGCACCCAGGCTGCCAGCGTCTTGGCATCGGCGTCCGACAGACCCGGCTGCGCCGGCATCGGCATCGGGCCACCCCAGGACGGCTTGGTGCCGGCCGGCGTGCCGGCCTTGATGAAGGCGGCAACCTTGGCTTCGGCGTCCTTCTGGCCGGCGTACTTCTTCGCGACAGCCTGGTAGCCCGGGCCGATCTTCATGTCGGCGCCCTGCGAATGACAGGCCAGACAGCCCTTGGCGGTGGCCAGGTCCTTGCTGGCGAAAGCCGGCGCGCTCACGAGCGCTGCGGCGCAGACGACGGCGGAAATCAGGGTTTTCATGGTGTTCCTCGACGGAGTGGTTGATCCAACGTTCAGTGGGTCGCGGGGCCGGGCAGATCCGGCGCAGGCTCGGCGGCGCGGCCCGCAAGTCTAAGCCAGCCGACAGCGGGTGAACAAGAGCGTGCCGTGCAGCCTGCCCCGGATACAACGACGGCCAGCCGCCGCACGTTGACCGGGATCAGCGCGCGGACGTTCGCCGCCAGCCGAGGCTGAGCGCCGTGCCGACCAGGATGATGACGGTGCTCGCCAGCATCGCCAGCGTCGGCCGCTCGTCGAACAGCAGATGACCCCACAGCATGGCGAAGGGCGGGATCAGGAAGGTGACGCTGAGCGCCGGGGTCGCCCCCATGCGGCCGATCAGACGGAAATACAGCGCATTGGCCAGCGCCGTCGACAGCAGACCGAGCACCACCACTGCCAGCAGCGGGCGCCAGGACGGCAGTTGATCGGGCAGCGACACCAGCGCCCACGGCAGCAGCAGCAGCGCCCCGACCAGCGAAATGCCGGTAGCGACAGCGGACGGATGCACGTCGTACAACTGTCGCCGGACCCACTGCACACACAGCCCGTAGGAGGCCGACGCGACCAGCCCGAGTGCCACCGCGTCCAGCCCGACCTTGAGTCCGCCCACTTCGCGCAGGCCGGCCAGCAGCGCGACGCCGGTAAAGCCGAGCAGCAGGCCCAGCTGTTTCGAGCGCGACAGCGCCTCGCGCCACACCCACACGCCGAGCAGCGCCGAAAAGAGCGGTGAAGTCGCGTTCAGTACCGCGGCGAAGCCGGCGCTGGAGCGCATGACGGTCTCCGCGAACAGCACGAAGGGCAGCGCCGTGCTGCCGGCACCGGTCAGCAGCAGCCAGCCGCTTACGCGGCGACGCTGGCCTGCAGCCACGTCGCGCAAGGGCCAGCCAAACAGTGCCAGCAGCGCCATCGACGCCAGCGCAAGACGCAGCCCGACCGTCAGCGGCAAACCCAGTTCGGGAATGGCGACACGGTAGAGCGCGAAGGACGCACCCCAGATCAGCGCCAGCAGCAGGAATTCGACACGGGTGCGCACGGTGGAGCGAGGGCGAAGCGGGCCGCCATTGTCGCCGGCCGGCGCCCGGCCCGCCAGCCGGCTAAACTGCCGGCCTGCATCTGCCGCCGCCGGAACATCATGACGCCCCGCTTCGACCTCGCCCCGCCATCCCCCGACCTGTCCGCCACGCTGCAGGCCTGCCTCGACAACAAGACCAAGCCGCTCGGTGCGCTCGGCCGGCTGGAAGCGCTGGCGCTGCAGATCGGTCAGGTGCTGGGCTCGACCGCGCCCGAGCCGGGGCAGGCGCACCTGCTGGTGTGCGCCGGCGACCACGGCACGCTGCGCGACGCGCGCGGTCGCGGCCTGTCGGCCTACCCGGCCGACGTGACCTGGCAGATGGTCGAGAACTTCCTCGCCGGCGGCGCCGCCATCAATGTGCTGGCGCGCGAGGGCGGCATGGCGCTGCACATTGCCGACTGCGGTGTGGCGCACGACTTCGCTCCGCGCGACGGCCTGATAGACGCCAAGGTGGCACACGGCACCGCAAGCTGGTTCGACGGCCCGGCGATGACGCCGGCGCAGTGCGCCCAGGCGCTGAACAACGGCGCCCGCATCGCCCGCGACATCGCGGCCGGCGGCGCCCGCGTGCTCGGCTTCGGCGAGATGGGCATAGGCAACACGGCGTCCGCATCGCTGATCACCCACCTGCTGACCGGCGCGCCGATGGACGACTGCGTCGGCCGCGGCACCGGTCTGGGCGACGCCGCGCTGGCCGACAAGAAGCGCGTGCTGGCCGCGCTGGCTGCCGGCTACGACGGTCCGCGCGACGCGTTTTCGGTGCTGGCCGCATTCGGCGGTTTCGAAATCGCCACCATGGCGGGCGCCATGCTGGGTGCCGCGCAATCGCGCATGCTGCTGCTGATCGACGGCTTCATCAGCTCGGCCGCCGCGCTGGTCGCGCAGGCACACGCACCGGCGCTGCGCCACTACTGCGTGTTCTCGCATCGCTCGCAGGAGCGCGGCCACGCCATCCAGCTCGAACACATGCAGGCGCTGCCCCTGCTCGACCTCGACCTGCGTCTCGGTGAAGGCACCGGGGCGGCACTCGCATGGCCGCTGGTCCGCGCCGCAGCTGCCATCCTGCGTGACATGGCCAGTTTCGAGTCGGCCGGCGTGTCGAAGGCGTGAAGGACACGCCGGGCGCCACGGTGACACGCCGATGATCCGTCGCGAACTCGAACTGTTTTTCAACGCGCTGCGCTTCTTTACGCGGCTGCCGGTGCCGGCCTGGGTCGGCTGGTCGAATGAGCTGATGAACGCCAGCGCACGCTGGTTCCCGGCGGTGGGCTGGGTGGTCGGCGCCGCCGGCGCCGCGGTGTTGTGGGCGACCGGGCAGGTGCTGCCGGCCGCGCTCGCCGCCGTACTGTCGACCGCTGCGACGATACGACTGACCGGCGCCTTCCACGAGGACGGCTGGGGCGACGTCTGCGACGGTTTCGGCGGCGGCTGGTCGCGCGAACAGATCCTGACCATCATGAAGGACTCGCGCATCGGTGCCTACGGCGCCCTCGGCATCGTGCTGATGCTGGCAGGCAAGCTGACGGCGCTGTCCGCGCTGCCGCTGGCGAGCGCGGTCGTTGCGCTGCTGGTCGCACATCCGCTGTCGCGGCTGTGCGCGACCGCGCTGATCTACTTGATGCGCTACGCCCGCGACGAGGGCCCGGACGGCGTGTCGCGCGCCAAGCCGCTGGCAGTGAAGCTGTCGGCGGGCGGCATGCTGTGGGCGGCACTGTGCGGGCTGGTGCCGCTGTCGCTGCTCGCACCGGTACAGATCGCGCTGGTGATCGGGCTGGCGCTGCTCGTCACCGTGATCGCTGCCCGCCACTTCCAGCGCCGCATAGGTGGCTACACCGGCGACTGTCTGGGGGCGGTGCAGCAACTGGCGGAGCTGGCGGTGTATGTGGCGCTGTGCGCGCGGATCTGACCGCGGTTCGGTTTGGTGGTGGTGAGCTTGCTCGCACGAGTAGCCTGAACCGAAGCTTGCGGCCCGTCGCCGCCCTGTCGCGGCCAAGGCCGCTCCCACAATAGGTCGGCTCGATCCACGACCGGAGCCAGAGCGCGGTTCTGTGGGAGGGGTCTTCTGACCCCGACTACAGCCTGTATCGAAGCCGGCGAACCGTCGCCGCCGCGCCGCGGCCGAGGCCGAGGCCAAGACCGCTCCCACAATAGGTCGGCTCGATCCACGATCGGAGCCAGAGCGCGGTTCTGTGGGAGGGGTCTTCTGACCCCGACGGCAGCCTGAATCGAAGCTGACGGACTGCAGCGGCCGCATTGCGGCCAACGCTACTCTCCCAGGATCGCACCGCCGCAGTCAGGGGCCCGGTCTTGTGGGAGCGAGCTTGCTCGCGATTGCAGCCTTCATCGAAATCTGCGGCCGTTCACCGCCCTGTCGCGGCCAAGGCCGCTCCCACAGGGGCTGAGCCCGATCCGCGTACTCGTGTCGCGGGCGCTTGGGTCAGCCGCGCAGGCGCGCGATCAAGCCGTCCAGCTGGTCGAGGTCGTTGAAGCGGATGACCAGCTTGCCGGCGCCGCGCGCGTTGGCGGCGATCGACACTGGCGCGCCGACGATGTCAGACAGTTCCTCTTCTAGGCGCGCCAAGTCGCGCGAGGGCTCGGCTCTTGCCTTGGTGCCCTGCTCGGCCAGACCGCCACGCGCCACCATTTTTTCGGTGTCGCGCACCGTCAGCCCTTGCGCGACGACGCGGTTGGCGAAGGCGATCTGATCCGCCTTGGGCAGGCTCAGCAGCGCACGCGCGTGGCCCATGTCGAGGTCGCCGGTCACCAGCTGTTCCTGCACCGGTTCGGCCAGCTGCAGCAGACGCAGCAGATTGGTGGTGGCCGAGCGCGAACGGCCGATCGCGTTGGCCGCCTGTTCGTGCGTCATGCCGAATTCGTCGATCAGACGCTGTACGCCGGCCGCCTCTTCCAGCGGATTCAGATCCTCACGCTGGATGTTCTCGATCAGGCTCATCGCCAGCGCGGCGTCGTCCGGGATGTCGCGCACCAGCGTCGGCACTTCGCTCAGCCCGGCGAGCTGCGCGGCTCGCCAGCGTCGTTCGCCGGCGATGATTTCGAATCGCCCGCCACCGACGCTGCGCACGATGATGGGCTGCATGATGCCCTGCGACTTGATCGACTCCGCCAGCTCTTCGAGCGAGCCGGGATCCATGCGGGTGCGCGGCTGGTACTTGCCCGGCTGCAGCAGGCCGACCTCCAGCGTGCGCAGTTCGCCCGAATTGCCGGATTCACCGGTATTGCCGGCCAGCAGCGCGTCGAGGCCGCGGCCGAGGCCCTTCAGTTTGGGAGGAGTCATGGCGTTCGGTGTTGTTGTCGTGGGTCGATCAGAAGCTCTTCACACGCTCGATCATTTCCTGCGCGAAGGCGCTGTAGGCCTGCGCGCCCTTGGCGTTCTTGTCGAACAGCACGCCGGGAATGCCGTAGCTGGGCGCCTCGGCCAGCCGCACATTGCGCGGCACGAGGGTGCGGAACACCTTGTCGCCGAAATGCGATTCGAGCTGGCCGGACACCTGCTGCGACAGCGTGCTGCGCGGGTCGAACATGACGCGCAGCAGGCCGATGATCTTCAGGTCGCGGTTCAGGTTGGCGTGCACCTTCTTGATCGTATTGACCAGATCGGACAGGCCTTCCAGTGCGTAGTACTCGCATTGCATCGGAATGATGACGCCGTGCGCCGCGCACAGGCCGTTCAGCGTGAGCAGGCTGAGGCTGGGCGGACAGTCGATCAGCACGAAGTCGTAATCGGCTGCGTGCTCGGCAATCGCCTTCTTCAATCGGTTTTCCCGATTCTCGAGGCCGACCAGTTCGACTTCGGCGCCGGCCAGATCGCGGTTGGCCGGCAGCACATCCAGCCCGGCGTGCGGACTGGTCACGCGTGCGTCCGCCAGCGATGACAGGCCGACCAGCACCTGATAGACGCTGGACTTCAGCGTGCGCTTGTCGACGCCGGCACCCATCGTGGCATTGCCCTGCGGGTCGAGATCGACCAGCAGCGTGCGCTGGCCGGCCTGGCCGAGCGCGGCGGCGAGGTTCACGCTGGTGGTGGTCTTGCCCACCCCGCCCTTCTGGTTGGCGACTGCGAAGATGTAGGGCATGCCGGCTCAGCCGTCCGACTGCAGTTCGCGTGCGAGCCACAGCAGGTGGCGGGCGCCCTCGACACCGGGCACCTGCAGCTCTTCCGAGCGCAGCAATGCCCAGCCCTTCGGGATGGCGCGCACTTCCTCGTCCGGATAGACGCCCTTCATCGCCAGCATGTGGCCACCCGGCTTCAGCAGATGGCCGGCCACCTTGATGAAGTCGGCCAGATCACCGAAGGCGCGCGAAATGATGAAGTCGCATCCTTCCGGCAGCGTCACCTGCTCGGCGCGCGCGGTCTGTACGTCGAAGTTCTCGAGGCCGAGGTCGATGCGCACCTGCTGCTGGAAGGACGCCTTCTTCGAGTTCGGTTCGATCGACACCACATCCAGATCGCTGCGGGCGATGGCCAGCGGAATGCCGGGCACGCCACCGCCGGAACCGATATCGGCCAGCTTCGCGCCTTCCGGCAGGAAGCGCTCGACCGACAGCGCGTCCAGCAGGTGGTGGGTGAGCATGCGGGATTCTTCGCGTATCGCGGTCAGGTTGTAGACCGCGTTCCACTTGGCCATCAGTGCGATGTAGCGCAGCAGACGGGTACGGGCTGTCGCGGTGAGCGGCAGGTCAAGTGCGGCAAGGCCGGCGTCGAGTTCGGTTTGCAAGGTCATGGGCGGATGTTTTCCGGGTGCTTCGAATCTGTCCGGCCTGGCGGCCGGGATGTTCAGGCCGCGCTGCGCACGGCGGCGCGCTTCTTCAGGTACACCAGCAGCAGCGAAATCGCCGCCGGCGTGATGCCCTGGATGCGTGAAGCCTGGCCGAGAGTCTCCGGCCGGTGCAGCGTGAGCTTCTGCTGCACTTCGCGCGACAGGCCGCCGACCGCGCCGTAGTCGATGTCGTCCGGCAGGCGCGTGTCTTCGGTTGCGCGCAGCTTGTCGACCTCGTTCTGCTGGCGGTCGATATAGCCCTGGTACTTGGCCAGGATGTCGAGCTGCTCGATGGCCTGTGCGTGGTCTATCGGTGCCGGGGCGCCCGGCAAGGTCATCAGCGAGGCGTAGCTCACGTCGGGCCGGCGCAGCAGGTCGAACAGCGTGTATTCGCGCTCGATCGCCTTGCCCAGCACGCGCTGTGCATCTTCGGCCGGCAGCGCGTCTGGACGGATCCACGTGGAACGCAGTCGCTGTTCCTCCGCCGCGATGGCGTCGCGCTTGCGGTTGTAGGCATCCCAGCGCAAGTCGTCGATCAGACCCATCGTGCGCGCGACGTCGGTCAGGCGCAGGTCGGCGTTGTCTTCGCGCAGGCTCAGGCGGTACTCGGCGCGCGACGTGAACATGCGGTAGGGCTCGGCCACGCCGCGGGTGCTCAGGTCGTCGACCAGCACGCCCAGATAGGCCTCATCGCGGCGCGGGCACCACGCTTCCAGCCCCTTGGTCTGCCGTGCCGCATTCAGCCCGGCGAGCAGGCCCTGGGCGGCCGCTTCTTCGTAACCGGTGGTGCCATTGATCTGGCCGGCGAAGAACAGGCCCTGGATGGCCTTGGTTTCGAGCGACGATTTCAGTCCGCGCGGATCGTAGTAGTCGTACTCGATCGCGTAGCCCGGACGCAGGATGTGCGCGTTTTCGAGGCCAGGAATGCTGCGCACCAGATCGACCTGCACATCGAAGGGCAGCGAGGTCGAAATCCCGTTCGGGTACACCTCGTGCGTGGTCAGACCTTCCGGTTCGAGGAAGATGTTGTGGCTGTCGCGGTCGGCAAAGCGGTGGATCTTGTCCTCGATGCTCGGGCAGTAGCGCGGGCCGACACCCTCGATCACGCCGGTGTACATCGGCGAGCGGTCGAGGCCGCCGCGAATGATGTCGTGCGTGCGCAGCGTGGTGTGGGTCATCCAGCACGGCAACTGGCGCGGATGCATGTCGCGCGAGCCGATGAAGCTGAACACCGGCACTGGGTCGTCGCCCGGCTGCGCCTGCATGACCGAATAGTCGATCGTCCGTCCGTCGATGCGTGGCGGCGTGCCGGTCTTGAGCCGGCCCTGCGGCAAGGCCAGTTCCTTCAGCTTCTCCGCCAGACGGATGGCCGGCGGATCCCCTGCCCGGCCCGCCGAATGATTCTGCAGACCGACGTGCACGCGGCCATTCAGGAAGGTGCCGGCGGTCAGCACCACCGCCTTCGCGTGGAAGCGGATGCCCACCTCGGTCACCACACCGGCGACGCGCTCGCCTTCCATGATCAGGTCGGCCGCTGCCTGCTGGAACAGGTCGAGATTCGGCTGGTTTTCGAGCCGGCTGCGGATCGCCGCCTTGTACAGAATTCGATCGGCCTGGGCGCGGGTTGCGCGCACCGCGGGACCCTTGCTCGCATTCAAGATACGGAACTGGATGCCGCCCTCGTCGGTGGCCAGCGCCATCGCACCACCCAGTGCATCGACCTCTTTCACCAGATGACCCTTGCCGATACCGCCGATCGACGGATTGCAGGACATCTGGCCCAGCGTTTCGATGTTGTGCGTCAGCAGCAGCGTGCGCGCGCCCACCCGTGCGGCAGCGAGCGCGGCTTCGGTGCCGGCGTGGCCGCCACCGATGACGATCACGTCGTAACGGGTCGGAAAATCCATGTTCGCTGCAATGCAAAAGAGGGCGAAGGGGCTGAATGATACGACCTTGGGCGCGCAACATAAAGGCAGAAAGGTTGACACCGTTTCACTGACTTACAGTTGCTTACCGCACAAAGCGTTTCTGCAATCTAGGCTTGCAGCGTGTTCCCCACACGAGAATGATCATGAAAGCGCTTGGCACTGCACTGGCTGCACTGACGCTGGCCTTCAGCGGCAACGCGATGGCGGATCGTGACGATCATCGACGTCACGGCTATCACGGCGGTCACCATCACAAGCATGGTGGTCACTGGAAGCACCGCGATCGGCACCATCACCACCATCACTATCACGGCCCGAGCGTGCGCTACGGCTACTATCCGGCGCCGGTCTATGCTCCCGCGCCCTATTACGGCTACGCGCCACGCCCGCACTACCGTCACCACGACGGCGTGACCATCATCCTTCCGCCGGTGCGTATCGGCTTCTGATGGTCGTGATGTTCCACGTGGAACATCACGACGTTCATCCGACGAAGGTGTCCCACATCAGTCGCGCGATCAGTATCGACACGACGACGATGAATACACGGCGCACGAAAGCTGCGCCGTTTTTTATGGCGAGGTGGGCACCGACCCAGGCGCCCGCGAGATTGGCAAGCGCCATCGCCGCCGCCACCTTCACCATGATGGCGCCGACCGGTACGAACCAGGCGAGCGCAGCAAGGTTGGTGCTGACGTTTACGACCTTGGCCGCCGCCGATGCGCGCAGGAAATCCCAGGCGTAACAGCGCACGAACAGGAAGATCAGGAAGCTGCCGGTACCTGGTCCGAAGAAGCCATCGTAGAAACCGATGAGCGCACCGAGTACCAGCGCAAGTATGGGTTTCGGGCGATGCGCCGCCGCCTCGGCACGGATCACGCCGAAGTCCTTCTTCTTCAGAGTGTAGGCAAGTACCGCAACCAGCAGCACGATCACGACCGGCCTCAGCATTTGCGGCGGGAACATGCCGACCGCCGCCGCACCGGCGAACGACGCGACGAAGGCGGCAAGCGCTGCGCGCCACAACACCTTCCAGTCCATCTCTACCCGGCCTAGATAGCGGCGCGCGGCGAAGGTCGTACCGACAATGCTGACCGCCTTGTTGGTGCCGAACAGCGTGGCCGGCGCAGTACCCGGAAAGACGTTGAACAGCAGCGGTACCTGTACAAGACCCCCACCACCGACCATGGCGTCGACCAGGCCGGCGAAGAAGGCGCCGGCGCACAGGATCGCCAGTTCGGTCAGCACAACGCCTCCTTGCGATGTTTCACGTGAAACATCCTCATCACTTGCCGATACAGAAGCGCGAGAAGATTTCGCCGAGCAAATCGTCCGGCGTGAACTCGCCGGTGATCTCCCCCAGCGCGCGGTGCGCCAGCCTCAGTTCCTCGGCGAACAGATCGAGCTGCAGCACCTTGCCGGCAATGCAGCGCGCCGCCATATCCAGATGCTCGACCGCCCTGTCGAGCGCGTGCAGGTGGCGGGTGCGAGCGGCCAACGCGTCCTCGGCGCCGCCGTGCCAGGCCACGCGATCGAGCAGCGCGCGCCGCAGCAGATCCAGGCCCTCGCCGACGCGCACCGACAGCCATACTGTCAGGACGCCGGCGTGTTCCTCCGCCCTCGCCTGCTCGCCGCTCAGATCGATCTTGTTGAACACACGGATGCGCGGAAGACCCGCCGGCAGCGCAGCGTCTATCGCCTGCGCTTCGGCGTCGAAGCCGCTGCGCGCGTCGACCAGATGCACCACCGCGTGCGCGCGTTCGAGTTCGCGCCGGGTGCGGGCGATGCCCGCCTGCTCCACCGGGTCGTCGGTCTCTCGCAGTCCGGCGGTGTCGATCACATGCACCGGTACGCCGTCGATGGCGACCAGCTCGCGCAAGGTGTCCCGGGTGGTGCCGGCGATGTCGGTGACGATGGCGCGGTCCTCACCGGCCAGCGCGTTGAGCAGGCTGGACTTGCCCACATTGGGCGCACCGGCCAGTACGACGGTCAGCCCTTCGCGCAACACCGCGCCACAGCGGGCGCGCTCGCGCAAGGCCGTGAGCGCCGACATGACCTCGGCCAGCTTGTTGCGTGCGCCGGCCTGTTCGAGGAATTCGACATCCTCTTCCGGGAAGTCCAGCGTCGCCTCGACGAACATGCGCAGATTGACCAGCGCATCCTCGAGCGCGTGCACGTGGCGGGAAAACTCGCCATCGAGCGAGCGCATCGCCGAACGTGCCGCCGACGTCGTCGTTGCCTCAATCAGATCGGCCACCGCCTCGGCTTGCGCAAGGTCGATGCGATCGTTAAGGAATGCGCGTTCGGTGAATTCACCTGGTCGCGCCGGCCGCGCCCCCAGTTCGAAGCAGCGTGCGAGCACCGCCTGCAGTACCGCCGTTCCACCGTGGCCGTGCAGTTCGAGCACGTGTTCGCCGGTGTAGGACGCCGGCGCCTCGAACCACAGCGCGATGCCGTGATCGATGAGCGCACCGTCCGCCGCGACGAATTTCGCGAAGGTCGCGTGTCGCGCCTCGGGCAGGCGACCGAGCATGCCGCGGGCGACCGCCGCAGCGCCCTGCCCGGACACCCTGACCACACCGATGCCGCCGCGACCCGGTGCGGTGGCGATGGCGGCAATGGTGTCGGTCGGGCGAGCGGACATGGCGATCGGTCAGGTCAGGTTTTCAGGGTGCTGTCGTGACGAGGGCGCCGCCCCCGCATCGATCCGGCCATCATCGCCGGAATCCCGCGGGAGCGGCGCCCTCGCCGCAGTAAAGCCTTCAGTCAGTCAGGCGATGGTCAGGCCTTGGCTGTCTTCCCGCTCTCGATCATGCGCGTGATCTGCCACTGCTGGGCGATCGACAGGATGTTGTTCACCGTCCAGTACAGCACCAGACCGGCCGGGAAGAACAGGAACATACCGGTGAAGACGACCGGCAGGAACAGCATCACCTTGGCCTGGATCGGGTCCGGCGGCGTCGGGTTCAGCTTGGTCTGCACGAACATCGTCACACCCATGATGATGGGCAGCACGAAGTACGGATCCTTGATCGACAGGTCGGTGATCCAGCCTATCCACGGTGCGTTGCGCATTTCGACGCTGCCCAGCAGCACCCAGTACAGCGCGATGAACACCGGAATCTGGATCAGGATGGGCAGGCAGCCGCCGAGCGGATTGATCTTCTCGGTCTTGTACAGCTCCATCATTTCCTGCTGCATGCGCACGCGGTCGTTGCCGTGGCGCTCCTTGATCTGCTGCATGCGCGGCGTGACCAGGCGCAGCTTGGCCATCGACTTGTAGCTCGCAGCCGACAGCGGGAAGAAGATGGCCTTGATCAGGATGGTCAGCAGGATGATGGCCCAACCCCAGTTGCCGACCAGCGCGTACAGTTTTTCCAGCACCCAGTGCATCGGCGAGGCGATGATCTTCAGCCAGCCGTAATCGACCACGTGATCCAGACCCGGCGCCATTGCGTCGAGGTTGGACTGGATCTGCGGGCCGGCGTACAGCGGCACCTCGACGGTCGAGGTCGCACCGGCTGCGGCCGGCTGAACCGGCACGATGACGCCGGCCGTATACAGGTTGTCACCGACCTTCTTCGCGAAGAACTCGCGCTCGACCCCTGCAGCCGGTACGAAGGTGCTGACGAAATAGTGCTGCACCAGCGCCACCCAGCCGTCCGGCGCCTTGGTGACGAACTTGGCCTTGCCCTTGTCGATGTCGCTGAAATCGACCTTCTGGTACTTGCCCGCTTCGGTATAGAAGGCCGGGCCGGTGAAGGTGCTCAGCATGCTGGTGCCGGCCGACACCGCCTTGCCGTCGCGCAGCAGCTGGAAATAGGCGTGGGCTGCGACCGGCGCGCTGCCGTTGTTGGCGATCTCGAAACGGGTGTCGATGCGGTAGCTGCCGCGGTTGAAGGTAAGCACCTTGGTCACCGCCACACCGTCCGGACCGGCGGCCGTCATGCGCAGCTCGACCTTGTCCTGTCCGTCGGCCAGCTTCAGCTCGCCCTCGGGAAGCTGATACACCGTCTTGTGCGTCGGCATGCCGTCGCCGATCAGGCCACTCTGTGCGTGGTAAAGATTGGCGCCACCGTTGTCCAGCAGCACGAAATTGCCTTCGGACTCGGGACCGGCGTGATGCTTGAGCAGTTCGAGGCGGATGATGGAGCCGCCCTCCGCCGACACGTCAGCGATGAACAGATCGGTCACGACGCGCGCGGCGGCGGTCTGCGCGACAGCCGTCGTCTGCGGTACGTCGGACGGTGCGGCGGCGCTGCTCACCGTAGGCACCGGCGCCTGGGCGCCGGCCGACTGTGCAGCCGTCGCGTCGGTGGCCACGGCCGGTGCGGCCGGCGGCTGGTTGAAGCGCTGCCAGCCGTCCCACAACATGAACAGCGAAAACAGGAAAACGATCAACAGGGCGGAGCGTTGGGTATCCATCGTCGGAATCGTCTTGAAAGTAATTGAGGGTGCGCGTGCTCAGGGCACCGGGTCGTAACCGCCCGGATTCCATGGATGACAGCGCAGCACGCGGCGCAGCGCGAGCCAGCCGCCGCGCACGCTGCCGTGGCGGTGGATGGCTTCGCTGGCGTATTCGGAACAGCTCGGCATGAAACGACAGTTGCGGCCGAGCATCGGGCTGATGGCGTAACGGTAGACCGCAATCAGTCCGAGCAGCAGGGATTTCATCGTCCGGTCTCCGCGGCAGGCGCTGCGGCACGTCGCACGCGGCCAAGCAGCGCGTCGATCTCTTCGCGCAACAGACGGCGGTCGAGCACGGCCGGCCGGGCGTTCAGGCGCAGGATGATGTCGAGCGGCTTGAGTTCCGGACGCATGTGGCGGAAAGCTTCGCGCGCCAGGCGCTTGACCAGATTGCGGGTATTCGCCCGCTTCAGGAAGCGCTTCGCGATCACGACGCCCAGACGAGCGCCATCGCAGCCGGACGGACCGTGATGGATCACGAAATGTCGACTGCGCTGGGTACGCCGCAAAGCAAAAACGGATGAGAACTCATCCGTTTTTCTGAGCCTGTATTCAGGTCGGAAAGCAAAGCGACCGGCGGGCTGCGCGGCGATCTGCATTCCGGGCCGTGTCTCGGGGTTCACCTTGGGGGGTTCCCCTGCCAACCGGCCGGAAAAACTGCTGTCTGCGTCAGACTGCCAGACGGGCACGGCCCTTGGCACGACGGGCGCGAATGACTGCACGACCACCGCGGGTGCGCATGCGCTCGAGGAAACCGTGGGTGCGGGCGCGGCGGATCTTCGACGGCTGATAAGTACGCTTCATGGCCTGCTCACTGTGTATTGGCGAAAACGCGCGATTACAGCGCAAAAGAGGTCGCCTGTCAATCGCCGCCAGGCCTCACGCCGATGTCCAGACAGCGCGCCGAAAAAATATTTCGCTGGCGTGAATACGTGATCACAGCGCGAAACGAGCGCCAAGCCGGCCTGCCTTGCGGGTATGCGTCACCGCCTCGGCGGTGGATAAGAGGGCCTGAAGTCGCTAGAATCGATCCCCTAAAAACAGCACATAAAGCTGCTCCGACCCGGCGCCCCCGATCATGCATCGGTCCACGCGCATCAAATCCGGGGTCAGGACGCATCCCGCTACGCTGTCCCGCAACCTCACGACATCGACCCGGCGACCACGCAGACCATGATGCAACAGTTTTGGGAAGTCTGCCTCAGCCGCTTCGAACAGGAACTCCCCGCACAGCAGTATCAGACCTGGATCAAGGGTCTGCGCATCGGTCAGAGCGACGACGATTCGCTGGCGCTGGTCGCGCCGAACCGGTTCGTTCTGCAGTGGGTCCGCGAGCGCTATCTGGCGCGTATCGAAGCACTGGGGCTGGAGTATTTCTCCCAGCCGCTGTCGGTCAGGCTCAGCCTGCCCGACCCGGCAACGAAGGCCGCAGCCGCCGACGACACCCCGATGGTCGCCGCCCGCAATGGCACGCCGGCCGACAACGACGGCGAACGTCCGGCGCGTGCCGCACTGCGCGCCGCCGGCGAGCCCGACAGCACGCGCGTCGCAGCGCCGGCACTCATCGTCCGTCCGTCTGCCGGCAACAACGGGAGCGAACGCGACCGTTCACGTCTTAACCCGGGCTTCACCTTCGACAATCTGGTCACCGGCCGCGCCAACGAACTGGCCCGCGCCGCCGCGATACAGGTCGCGCAGAATCCGGGCATGTCCTACAACCCCATCTTCATCTATGGCGGTGTGGGCCTGGGCAAGACCCACCTGGTGCATGCGCTCGGCAACGAGGTGATGAAGCACAATCCGGATGCGGTCATCCGCTATGTGCATGCCGACGACTACTACGCCGACGTGGTGCGCGCCTATCAGCAGAAGAGCTTCGACGCCTTCAAGCGCTACTACCGCTCGCTCGACGTGCTGCTGATCGACGACATCCAGTTCTTCAACAACAAGACGCGCACGCAGGAAGAGTTCTTCTACGCCTTCAATGCGCTGACCGATGCGAAGAAGCAGATCGTCATCACCTGTGACACCTATCCGAAGAACATCCAGGGCGTCGAGGAACGCCTGACGACGCGCTTCGGCTGGGGCCTGACGGTGCAGATCGAGCCGCCCGAGCTGGAAATGCGGGTGGCCATCCTGAAGAAGAAGGCCGAGATGGAACGGGTGAAGGTGGGCGAGGACGTCGCCTTCCTGATCGCCAAGAACATCCGCAGCAACGTGCGCGAGCTCGAAGGGGCGCTGAAGAAGGTGATCGCCTTCGCCCACTTCCATACGCTGCCGATCTCGCTCGAAGTGGCGCGTGAGGCGCTGAAGGACCTGCTCGGTGCGCACAACCGGCAGATCACGCTGGAGTTCATCCAGAAGACCGTATCCGACTACTACAAGATCAAGGTGTCGGAGATGTATTCGAAGAAGCGGACGCGCGCGATCGCGCGGCCGCGGCAGGTGGCGATGTGGCTGGCCAAGGAACTGACGCCGGAGAGCTATCCGGCCATCGGCGAATCCTTCGGCGGCCGCGACCATACGACCGTGCTGCACGCCTGCCGCACGATCGCCGACCTGCGCCTGAAGGACGAAGTGCTGAACCATGACCTGCACGTACTGACGCAGACGCTGCGCAAGTAAAAAGGGGTCGGTGCAGAAGCTGTTGAAGCTGTATGGATAAACAGGCCGGCAAATCTGTATGAACGCTGTGGATAACCAGGGCTTTTTCCACCTGGTCGACTTTCACCCACATTTGTTCATGCGTTGACCGGGCCCTTATACAGACAACGATACATACTGCAGGTCATTGAAGTTCATTGTTTTTTTGATGTTCTCCACAGAAATCGGTCGACGTTAACGGTTTACAGAGGTTTATAAAATGCTCTTAATGAAGATAGAACGCGAACAGCTGCTGCGACCGCTGCAGTCGGTCAGCGGCATCGTCGAGAAGCGTCACACCCTGCCCATCCTGTCCAACGTCCTGATCGAAACCGAGGGCGATGCGCTCACCCTGCTCGCCACCGACATCGAGATCCAGATCCGCACCCGCTCGACCGGCAGCATCAGCGGCGCCCAGCCGGCGGCCCTGACCGTCGCCGCCCGCAAGCTGCAGGACATCCTGCGTGCGCTGCCCGAAGGCCAGGAAGTCAGCCTCGACGCCGACGACCGCAAGCTCACCGTGCGTGCCGGCAAGAGCCGCTTCACGCTGCAGACCCTGCCGGCGCAGGACTACCCGCGCATGCAGCTGGCCGACGGCGAAACCGTCAAGCTCAGCCTGTCGCAGAAAAAGCTGAAGCGTCTGCTGTCGCTGGTGCAGTACTCGATGGCCCAGCAGGACATCCGCTACTACCTGAACGGCCTGCTGCTGTCGGTCGGCAACGAGGAACTGCGTCTGGTCGCCACCGACGGTCACCGTCTGGCCTACGTGTCGGAAGCGATGCCCGGCGTGACCGACAAGCTCGACGTCATCCTGCCGCGCAAGACCGTGCTCGAACTGGCCCGTCAGCTGGCCGATATCGACGACCCGGTCGATATCGAACTGGGTTCGAACCAGGCCCGCCTGCGCTTCGGCGCGGTCGAGCTGATCACCAAGCTGATCGACGGCAAGTTCCCCGACTACGAGCGCGTCATCCCGAAGGACCATCCGAAGGAACTGATGCTGCAGCGCTCGACCTTTCTGCCCGCACTGCAGCGTGCCGCCATCCTGACCAACGAGAAGTTCAAGGGCGTGCGCGTCGTGCTGTCGGCCGGCACGCTGAAGCTCATCTCCAGCAACGCCGAGCAGGAAGAGGCGGTGGAAGAGCTCGAAGTCGAATACGACGGCGACGGCCTCGACATCGGTTTCAACGTGAGCTACCTGCTCGACGTGCTGAACAACGTCGGCGGCGACACGCTGAGCCTCAAGCTCAACGACGGCAACAGCAGCGCGCTGATCACGCTGCCCGGCACCGACGCCTTCAAGTACGTCGTGATGCCGATGCGCGTGTAAGCCGCCCTGCCCGCACGACCGCCCGGCCTGCGCGCCGGGCTTTATGCTTTTTTGATGGACCCCGCGCACAGTGTGCGCAGCACCGGAATACGCCATGTCTGACGAAGCACAGAGCCCGAATACACCCAACCCTGACGCTTACGGCGAAGGCAGCATCCAGATCCTCGAAGGTCTGGAAGCCGTCCGCAAGCGGCCGGGCATGTACATCGGCGACACCTCGGACGGCACCGGTCTGCACCACCTGGTGTTCGAAGTGGTCGACAACTCGATCGACGAGGCGCTGGCTGGCCACTGCGACGACATCGTCATCACCATCCACACCGACAACTCGATCTCGGTCACCGACAACGGTCGCGGCATCCCGACCGGCATCAAGTTCGACGACAAGCACGAGCCCAAGCGTTCGGCCGCCGAAATCGCGCTGACCGAGCTGCACGCGGGCGGCAAGTTCAACCAGAACTCGTACAAGGTGTCCGGCGGTCTGCACGGCGTCGGCGTGAGCTGCGTGAACGCACTGTCGAAGTGGTTGCGCCTCACCGTGCGCCGCGACGGTCAGAAGCACTTCATCGAATTCGAACGCGGCGTGCCGCTCGATCGTCAGATCGAAGTGCAGAACGGCGTCGAGGTGTCGCCGCTGAAAGTGATCGGCCCGACCGAGAAGCGCGGCACCGAAGTGCACTTCCTCGCCGACGAAACGATTTTCGAGAACATCGAATTCCACTACGACATCCTGGCCAAGCGCCTGCGCGAGCTCTCGTTCCTGAACAACGGCGTCAAGATCAAGCTGATCGATCAGCGCAACGCCAAGGAAGAGGACTTCGCCTTCGCCGGCGGCGTGAAGGGCTTCGTCGATTACATCAACCGCAACAAGACGGTGCTGCACCCCAACGTGTTCTACAGCGCCGGCTCGTCGGTGCTGAACGGCGTGCAGATCGACGTCGAAGTGGCGATGCAGTGGAACGACAGCTATGCCGAACAGGTGCTGTGCTTCACCAACAACATTCCGCAGTCCGACGGTGGCACCCACCTGACCGGCCTGCGTGCGGCGATGACCCGCATCATCAACAAGTACATCGAAGAAAACGAGATCGCGAAGAAGGCCAAGGTCGACATCACCGGCGATGACATGCGCGAAGGCCTGGCCTGCGTGCTGTCGGTGAAGATGCCGGATCCGAAGTTCGCGTCGCAGACCAAGATGAAGCTGGTGTCGTCGGAAGCGCGCCCGGCGGTGGAAGAAGTGGTGGCGCAGAAGCTCGCCGACTTCCTGCTCGAGCGCCCGAACGACGCCAAGACCATCTGCGGCAAGATCGTCGAGGCCGCGCGTGCGCGCGACGCCGCCCGCAAGGCGCGCGACATGACCCGACGCAAGGGCGTGCTCGACTCCTTCGGCCTGTCGGGCAAGCTCGCCGACTGCCAGGAGAAGGACCCGGCCAAGGCCGAGCTCTACCTGGTCGAGGGTGACTCCGCAGGCGGCTCCGCCAAGCAGGGCCGCGACCGGAAGTTCCAGGCCATCCTGCCGCTCAAGGGCAAGATCCTGAACGTCGAGAAGGCGCGCTTCGACAAGCTCATTTCCAGCCAGGAAATCGTCACGCTGATCCAGACGCTGGGCACCGGCATCGGCAAGGACGAGTACAAGCCGGAAAAGCTGCGCTACCACCGCATCATCATCATGACCGACGCCGACGTCGACGGCGCCCACATCCGCACCCTGCTGCTCACCTTCTTCTACCGCCAGATGCCCGAGCTGGTTGAAGGCGGCCACATCTACATCGCCCAGCCGCCGCTGTACAAGATCAAGCACGGCCGCACCGAGCTGTACGTGAAGGACGACCACGAACTGAACCAGTACCTGCTCAAGCTCGCCTTCGACGACGCCAGCCTGCTGCCGCGCGCCGGCGCCGAACCGCTGTCCGGCAGCGCCTTCGAAGAGATGGCGCGCGAATACCTCACCGCCGAAGCCATCGTCGAACGCCTGGCCGAATACGCCGACGGCGAGCTGCTGCGCACCCTGCTCGAACACAACATCGCGCTCGACCTGGCCGACGAAGCCGCCGCCCGCGCCAGCGCCGCCCGCCTCACGCAGTCGCTGCCGGCCAATGTCACGCTGGCCGCCGAGTACAACGACAAGACCGAAAGCTGGCAGCTGCGCGTCGAGCGCATGCACCACGGCAACCGCAAGGTCGGCCACGTCGACGTCGAATTCCTGCTGTCCGGCGACTACCAGCG
Source organism: Methyloversatilis sp. NSM2 (assembly GCF_038066675.1). Taxonomy (NCBI): domain Bacteria; kingdom Pseudomonadati; phylum Pseudomonadota; class Betaproteobacteria; order Nitrosomonadales; family Sterolibacteriaceae; genus Methyloversatilis; species Methyloversatilis sp. NSM2. Next base: position 19,851 of record NZ_JBBUKV010000013.1, on the reverse strand, counting down.
CATCCGCCACGCCGCCGAACTGGTCGCCGGCCTGATCGGCGAAGGCGCCACCGTCAAGCGCGGCGAGAAGTCACAGGAAGTGAAGACCTTCTCCGAAGCCGCCCGCTGGCTGCTGAACGAAGTCGAACGCAACCTCGGCAAGCAGCGCTACAAGGGCCTGGGCGAGATGAACCCCGAGCAGCTGTGGGAAACCACGATGGACCCCACCGTGCGCCGCCTGCTGAAAGTGCAGATCGACGACGCCATCGCCGCCGACGAAATCTTCACCACGCTGATGGGCGACAACGTCGAACCGCGCAGGGCATTCATCGAGAGCAATGCGCTGAATGCGCGGAATATTGATGTGTGAGTTTTGTCGGGTGACACGGATAGTGAGATCCGTGTCAGGTAAGTGAAATATTGCTGACGCAGTTGTTGAAAGATTCCTGGAGGGGACTGCGGCGCCAGACATGGCGTGAGAGGTTGGGCTCGGAAGTGCTTCTAGCTGGCTCCAAATAGGCGGAGACCGGTGCCCCTCTAGTTAAATTGGGAGAGCTCACAGAAGAGCCTCCGCGCACGATATAGAGGAATAGTCGTGTCACGCCCCCTCCGCAAGTACACCCTTGACGGCGTTCGCTATTGCCGTCGCGAGTTAGTTGAAGCAGAGCTAGTCGATCTAGCCGCCACCAGCCCTCAGGAGTTGGAGGCACGCGCTGCTGCAATGAAAAGTAGTGCGCCAGGCTTTGTATCGTCTGAGGCACTGCTGTACTTCATCCGTAACGCGCCTGCCGGCGCTCACCGCGACAAGCTCACACAAACGCTTCTTGACCGCGTTGTTCGGCTGGCCAGGCCGACTTCCAGGTCGGGCGGGGCCGTCGCGTCGTTGACCGAGAAGAATATCCAGGAGGAAGTCGTCGACCGCTTCGTTGACCTGCTGCTCTGCGACCGGTTGGAGTACGAGGAGCGTCTCGATTTCTACGAAGTCAACTTTAACTCGGCCGTCGCAGGTGATCGCTACGACGCAAGCGACCGCCATTGGAAGCACGAGAATCGGTCAGAGGAGCTTGGCACGAACGATGATGATGTGCCCGAGCATGTCCACGAGGCCATGGGCGAGTACGACCCATTCAACGCCGACGCGCTCGACGAAAAAAATTACTGGTTGCTCCTCGATGAAGCGATTGACAACCTGCCTGAATTCCAAAGGAGGATCGTCGTGATGCTGCGCCAGGAAGTCCCCATCGAGTCGAGCGACCCCTCAGTCAGCTCTATCAGCGAAGTGCTGGGCAAGACCCCGAAGACCATCGCTACGCACCGGGATAAGGCCTTCGCATCGTTGCGTCGTCGTCTCGAGAGCAAGGGGAGGCTGTGATGACCAGAAATCACGCAATCCCGGCAGAAGACGTCCTCAGGGCCTTTGCCATGGACTTTGAACCTGGCGCAGGAGTCCTTCAGCGCTACCTTGCAAAGTACCCTGAGTACGCAATCGCGTTGGTCGATCTTTCCAGAGAACTTTCTCGTGAGATTGACGACGACGATCCGCCAAGCGCCGCGGAAGTAGCTCTCGTTTCCTCACGGATGGAACGGCTTCGCGAGAGCAGTGTGTCCCTGGAGGCCCTTCAAGCCGCTCCGGCGAAGACCTTCACACAGGCGTTCGATGCACTTGCCCTGCCGTTGCAAGTTGGTCTTGCATTCCGCGAACGTCGAATTGACGTAACGACCTTACCCCGACGCATGGCCTCGACTGTGGCGGAGGCGTTGAAAACATCGACAGAGACGCTTCTCTCGTATCTCACGCTTCCTCCGATGGTCTCAGCAGTCCGCGCTAAGAAGTCGACTGTCAAGCCAACGGCCCCTGAGAAGGTGTCATTCGAGACGGTCTTGCGAGACGCTGGTCTCGACGAACATCAGATTTCGAACCTGCTCCGCGAGGAGTAGTCATGGACCCCATAGAGCTGGGGAGGCAGCACGCTCGGCGACTGCACGACGCGGCCGTTCAGAGTGGACGCAATCCGTGGTCACCGTATGAATTTGCTGTCGGCATAGCCAAGGACCTCGGCATCAAGGTCGAAAGCTGCGCTCCAGGTGGCGCACTCCTCGATGGAGGGCGAGCCAACTTTGACCCCGACGTCCCCCTCATCGTCCATGAGAAAACAGGGTCGCCCTTCGAACAGGCGTTCCTGGTAGCGCACGAAATCGGGCACGCACAACTGGGTGACGGCGAAGAAGAGGCTGAACCTGTGGCGAACATCGACCCGGCCCGTACATCGGAAGCGGCACCTGTCGGGATGGACCGCGTCGTAGACTACAGTCGGCGCCAGCGAAGGGAGGTCCAGATGGACCTCTTTGCGCGGGAGCTTCTTCTTCCTCGGCACGTAGTTGTCGATCAGCATGTAGCCCAAAGCCAAACCTGCTCCGACATTGCGGCGCGCCTTGGGGCCCCGTTCGAAGTCGTCGCGCAGCAGATGCTGGACGCCCTGTTGCTCCCAGCCTTTCCGAACGTCGTCGCTGCGGAACCGGTCGAAATACCGTTGAACGACAAGCAGAGAACCGCGGCCGAACACCGTGGCGCTGCGTTCTTGCTCCAGGCAGGTCCAGGCACGGGGAAGACGCGCACACTGGTGGCCCGCGTCGAGGGCTTGCTCGACGATGGCGTTGACCCCAGGCGCATCCTCCTCCTTACCTTCTCGAACAAGGCCGCCGGAGAGATGGCAGAGCGGCTTGCGCAAAAGCGCCCACAACAAGCGGCCGCGCTGTGCATTGGTACGTTTCACAGCTTCGGCCTGGACATCCTCAGGCGGTTCAACGACCGGTGTGGGCTACCCGCGGACCCTCGGCTCATGGACCGCACCGAGGCCGTTGAATTGCTCGAAAACGAGTTCCCTCGGCTCGGCCTGAAGCACTACCGAAATCTGTACGACCCCTCTCAGACAGTGGCCGACATCCTGACCGCGGTCTTCCGTGCCAAGGACGAAGTCACTGGCCCTCATGCTTACCTTGCCCTGGCTCAGGACATGCGCGCAGCGGCGACAGACGCAGCCGCCCTCGAAGCCGCTGAGAAGGCAGAAGAGGTTGCCAAGGTCTACGCGCTCTACGAGGAGCTCAAGGCCACGGCGGGGAGCGTCGATTTCGGCGACTTGGTCATGCAGCCAGCGCTCCTGCTAGAGCGCGACGAGGAGGTCAGGACCCAGCTGCAAGGCGATTATGACCACATCTTGGTCGACGAGTACCAGGACGTGAATCGAAGCAGCGTGCGGCTGCTCACGGCCCTCAAACCCACCGGGGAGAACCTGTGGGTCGTTGGGGATGCCAAGCAGTCCATCTATCGCTTCCGGGGGGCCTCGTCGTTCAACATGGCGCGGTTTGGCCACCAGGACTTCCCAGGAGGGGTCCGAGACAGCCTGGACATCAACTACCGCTCCACCTCGGAAATCGTCGGCGCCTTCTCGACCTTCGCGGCCACCATGAGTGCAGCGGACGGGGCCACGGCGCTCAGAGCCGACCGCGGCGCCGGTGGCGCAAAGCCAGAAATCACCACGGTCGGTGGTGGCGCACTGGTGACGCCAGCGCTCGTCGACAGCATCGAGCGCTTCCGAACAGCAGGCTTCCGCTATCGCGACCAGGCGGTTCTCTGCAGAGGCAATGACAGGCTGTCCGACACCGGCCAAGAGCTTGAGCGGGCCGGCGTGCCCGTACTGTTCCTCGGCAGCCTTTTCGAGCGTACCGAGATAAAGGACCTGGTTGCGGTGCTGACGCTCCTCGTGGACAGGCGTGCAATGGGCCTGATTCGCACCGCTTGCTGGCCCGAGTTCGCGATGACGCTTGAAGACGCAGTGCGCGTGTTTGAGTACTTGCGCAATGTAGAGGTTGAGCCTGGAGCATGGCTGCAAGGAGCACCCGACGTCACGCCAGGCGGGCAGGCCGCCCTGGCTGCACTTGGCGTCGCGCTGGACGGTTTCACTGCCACTTCTCAACCCTGGACGGTGCTGGCGACCCTATTGCTCGACCGGACCAGAATGGCTGCGCGCATTGCCGTGTCGTCCAGCGTTCCCGACCAGGCCCAAGGCATCGCCATCTGGCAGTTCATGAACTTCGTGCGGGTCCAGCCCAACGGCCAAGGTCTCCCGATCCAGCGCCTGGCGGAGCGCGTCCGAAGGCTTCTACGCTTGCGCGATGACAGGGACCTCAGGCAACTTCCTGCCGCGGCGCAGGGCATCGACGCAGTGCGCCTGATGACGATCCACGGGTCAAAGGGCCTGGAGTTCCCTGTCGTTCACATGGTCGGTGTGAATCAGGACTCGATCCCGGGCGCCATCCGGCCCTCCAAGTGCCCGCCGCCGAACGGCATGGTCACGGGCGGGGAGGGCAGCCCAGACGAAATTGCCCGAGCCGCGCACAACGAGGAGCAGGAGTGCCTCTTCTACGTGGCAATGTCGCGCGCCAGGGACCGTCTAGCGTTCTACGCCGCCACGGCGAAGTCCAACGGCTCCTCCAGGCCGTTGTCCAAGTTCCTCGAACGAATCGGCGGCGTAAAGCCAGAGCTCGTCACGCCATCGACGGTGTTGCCGCCGGCCCCGGATGTCGCGCACATACCGGTGAACTTCTCAGGTACGCCGCGCTTCAGCGCTGAGGCGATTGCGCTCTACGAGGGGTGCGGGCGGCGGTTTCTGTACACGCACCTGCTGCAGGTCGGCGGCCGCCGTCGAGTGAGCGCTTTCATGTTGATGCATGAGGCCGTCCGGGACGTATATAGGGCCGTCATCGCCCAGGGCACCATTTCAGCCGGTCAGTGCGACGCGCTGCTTGCAGAGGCGATTGTCGCCCATGGACTCCATGGCCACGGCTACGTTGAAGAGTTCCGTGCCATGGCGTCGTCGATGCTTGGCTACTTCCTGGAGTCGCGGAACGGCGCCTTGGTGGAAGCGCCCACTGCGTTGCGAATCACCTTTGACAACCATGAGGTTGAGGTCAGGCCTGACGAGGTCTTGGTGCGAAATGGGGTTCGAACGCTGCGTCGGGTCAAGACCGGGCACGCCACCAGTAGTGCAGGCAAGGACATCGGAGCCGCCGCGTTTGTACTTGCGGCCCGCGCCGCCTTCCCGGAAGCAATCGTGGAGTTGGTGTACCTGGCCGACGCCGCCGCCAGGCCGTTGGTGTTGACGGCCAATCAACTGACCAAAAGTCAGGCCAAGTTGGGCGGCATCCTGGGCGACATCCGTGCTGGCAACTTCCGGGCAGAGGCGTCTGACATGACGTGTCCCAACTGCCCGGCGTTTTTCGTGTGCGGCGCCGTGCCGCGAGGGACCTTGCTGAAGTCCTTCTAAAAAAGTTTTACCGGCGACGTCAGATCGATCCGATTGAGTGAATGTAGGGCAGCAGTGGAGCTGCCTACAGACTCCAAGAGGAACATATGAACTACGACGACGTTGGTGATGCGATCCGCGAGGGTCGTGCTTTGAGGGAGGCTTCTGCCTACCGCATCCGGTTTGCCCTGGAGGGGCTGACCTTCCGCAACATTGATGTGCCGGACCCGGTTCCCACCGGCCGGCAAATCCTGGCCAGCGCGGGCCTGGACCACCGCGCTGACTACATCCTGTTCGCCTACCTGGACACAGGTGACTTCGAGGACGTCCGCCTGGACGAGTCCTTCGACCTGCGCGGCAAGGGCGCTGAGCGCTTCATCGCGTTCAAGTCCGACCGCGACTTCAAGTTCTCGATCAACGACCGCCAGCTGGCCTGGGGCCGCGCCGAAATCCTGGGCAGCGTCCTGTACGACCTCGCCGACGCCGCGCCGGACGAGGCCGTCTTCCTGGAGGTTCGTGGTGGTGAAGACCGCCTGATCGACCCGGATGAGCGCATCAACCTCGACGCCCCCGGCATCGAGCGCTTCATCACCGCGCCCAAGCCGGACACGGGCTACGTCATCTTGGTCAACTCTGAAGAGAAGTCCGTGCCGGACAAGCACGTCACCTTCGAGCAGGTGGTCAAGCTGTACTACCCGAATGCGGGCAGCGAGACGAACGTCAAGTTCTCGATGACCTACCGCAATGCGGCCTCGCTCCCCCACGCCGGCGAGCTCGGCGAGGGCGGCTCCGTCGAAGTCAAGAAGCAAGGGACGATCTTCAATGTCACCCGCACTGTTCAGTCTTAATCCCGACCTCGCCCGCCTTCGTTCGGAGGGCTATTTCATGCGCATCCAGGGCAGCCTCCTGGTGATGCTGAAAGTGCCCTACGTCAACGCGCAGCGCGAGGTGCGCTTCGGCACGCTGTCGTCGGCCCTTGACTTGGCCGGCGACCGAACCCGCAAGCCTGAGACGCACGTCATCAACTGGGACGGCGACTTCCCGTGCAATGCCGACGGGACGCGGCTGCAGGGCATCTCGCATGCGGAGCCGAACACCGACCTTGGCCACGGGCTCAAGGCACGTTTCAGCTTCTCCAGCAAGCCGAACGATCTGGGCTACCCGGACTACTACGCCAAGATGTCGACCTACGCGACCATCGTGTCCGGGCCGGCCGCGGTGCTGCAGCCGGGGATCAGCCCGCGCGTGTTCCGCGGCGGCGACGAGGAAGAGGAGGCCAGCGTTTTCAGCTACCTCGACACGGCCTCCAGCCGCGTCGGGATCGGCGCGCTGGCCGCCAAGCTGGAGCAGGAGGTCGTGGCCATCATCGGCCTCGGCGGGACCGGCGGCTACATCCTCGACTTCGTGGCGAAGACGCCCGTCAAGCAGATTCACCTGTTCGACCCCGACGTCTTCCTGTCGCACAACGCCTTCCGTGCGCCCGGTGCGCCGACCCTGGAGGAGTTGCGGGATGCCCCGATGAAGGTGCACTACCTGAAGGGCATCTACGGGCGCATGCACCGCTTCATCGAGGCGCACCCTGTGGAGATGAAGGCGGAGACGCTCGGCCTGCTGGACGGCATCACCTTTGCGTTCGTCAGCATGGATGCCGGCGAGGCGAAGCGCGCCGTCGTGGCCAAGTTTGAGGCCCTAGGCGTGCCCTTCATCGACGTCGGCATGGGCCTGGAACTCACGAACGGCAGCCTCGGCGGCATCCTGCGCGTCACGACTAGCACGCCCGAGAAGCGCGAACACGTCCATCTGGGCCGCATCTCCTTCGCCGGCGGTGGTGGCCAGGACCCGTATGCGTCCAACATCCAGGTAGCCGACCTGAATGCGCTGAACGCGTGCTTGGCAGTGGTGAAGTGGAAGAAGCTCCGAGGTTTCTACCGCGATCTGGAAAAAGAACACCACAGCACGTACACCACCGATGGCGGCATGCTGCTCAATGGAGACCAGACATGATGCGTCACCAGAATCTGGAGCACCGCTTCGTCCGCAATGTCCCTCGCGATCTGGATCCCGGCGTGCTGTACATCTCGGTGGAATACGCGACCGCAGTTCACTCGTGCTGCTGCGGCTGTGGCGACCGAGTCGTGACGCCGTTTACGCCGACAGACTGGCGCATGACATTCGACGGTGAGTCGGTCTCGCTTGATCCGTCGGTGGGCAACTGGAACCAGAAGTGCCGGTCACACTACGTGATACGCCGGAACCGGGTTCTGGAGGCTGGCCCTTGGTCAAACGCCCAGGTCGAAGCAGAGCGTCGCCGAGACAAAAAGGCCAAAGCCGCCTATTTCGGCAAGACGGCAGACGCCCAACCCAGCGTAGTTACCCATATGGATGACCGTGCGCCTAGCGCAGCCATGCATCAGACGAACCACTCGTCGCAGAGCCTCTGGGCGCGGGTCAAGTCGTGGCTCACTGGTTGAGCAGAGCGGAGGACGACTGGGCGGGTGGGCGCCAAGTAGACATAGCGGCCGCGCCTAAAGCTCGAGCGCGGGCAGTTCCCTTACGATCCTCGTCGTTTCCAAACTGACGGTAACCACGCGCTGGAACAGTTCCAGAGGGTAACGGGGGTTGCCCATGGTCTCGACCGCCCAGTCGTTCGGATCGTTGACGATGCCGATGTCCTTGTCGGTCTTGACGCCCTGGCGTTCGACTACCCAGTCCAAGGCAGGCTTGCCCCTCACCGGCGATCTACAGCAAGGACCTGATCGAGGTCATCTTCCGGCACACGTACACCAAGATCCAGTTCGTCGTCGACGCAGGCATCGCCAAGCGGCAGACCGCTTCGACCTACCTGCAGACGCTTGCCGGGCTGGGTATCCTGCGCGAGCAGAAGCATGGCCGCGAGAAGTACTACATCAACGAAGCCCTGTTCAACGAACTGGCCAGTTGAGCGCGGGACGCGTCGACGTGATCGACACGTCCGGAAAACGTGTCGATTTTCAACCGGTTTTTAAGCACGAATTTTGGATGTGTCGATTTGCTCGACAGGTTTCAGTGCATCCTGAACGTCGAGCAACGTTTGCCTGAGCTTGGCTGTGCGCACGCAACAGCTTCAATCGCGTCGACGACGCGCCGCCGAACCTACGCCGTAACTGCAGCAGAACCTGCGCCGCAAACAACATCATGAGCGAACTGATTCTCTAAACGACCGAAGATGGACGCAGCCAGATCAAGTTGCGCGCCAAGGATCAGACCGTCTGGCTCACGTAGCGGGAAATGGCAGAGCGATTCGATGTGACGACTGACAATGCCGGCCTGCATCTGAAGAACATCTTTGAAGATGCGGAGTTGAGTCGTGCGGCAACTACCGAGGATTCCTCGGTAGTTCAGATCGAAGGTTCGCGCGAGGTGAAGCGACCGGTCACGCGCTACAACCTCGACGCCATCCTCGCCGTCGGCTACCGGGTACGCTCCCCGCGCGATCTGTAAGCACCTTAGGACTACGCCCCTTGGAGAACTTCCAGACGGCGATCCAGCGGGCGACGGATTCCTGCGTAGCGGCTGAGCGGGCGTTTCCGATCATCTTCGTGGCGCCACGAAATTGATCGGACTTGGCATGGTGCATGTACTGAGCGGAAAAGAACTGCGCTCACATCTGCTGGCGATCCGCCGCGCCCAGCCGGTGGGCGATCAGCATCAGGCGCAGATCGCCTACCAGCTCGAACAGCGCTGTCGGAACATCGTGCCGATGTACGCGCAGTAAGCGCGGTTCAACCGGCCGCGTGCCCACCCTCACGCATGCACGATCCCGAAGATCATGTAGTAGATCATCGCCGCCATCAGTGCCGACGCCGGCACGGTGACGATCCACGCGGCGGCGATCTTGAACAGGGCTGAGCGCTTCACCAGTTCGTGCCGGTGCGTGCGTTTGATCGCCTTGCGTTCCTGCTTGGACAGATGCGCCTGCGCGGTGTGCGCCTTCAGCGCGTCGAGCATCGCGCGCTTGCCCTTCTTGTCGGCCTTGTCGAAATCGTTCAGGAAGGCTTCGACGACTTCCTTGTCGGCGCCCTGGTGGTGGCTCTTGATCTCGGCAAGGGTCTGCGCGTAGCTGGTCTTGATGTATTCGCGCAGGAAGCCGACGCCGAACACGCCGCCCAGCGCGATGTGGGTCGAGCTGACCGGCAGGCCCAGTTGCGAGGCGATGATGACGGTCAGCGCGGCCGCCATCGCGATGCTGAACGCGCGCATCGGGTCGAGCTCGGTGATTTCGTGGCCGACGGTGCGGATCAGCTTGGGTCCGTACAGCGCCAGACCGATGGCGATGCCGATGGCGCCTATCATCATCACCCACAGCGGCACGCTGGCCTTCGTGGACACGGCGCCATGGAGCACGGTGTCGGTGATCGCCGCGAGCGGGCCGATGGCGTTCGCGACGTCGTTGGCGCCGTGGGCGAAGCTCAGCAGCGCGGCGGCGAATACCAGCGGGAGGCCGAACAGCGAATTGATGCTGGCCTTGCTGTTGTTCAGCCGGAAGGCGTTGCGCCGCAGATGGGCGCGCACCAGCAGCCAGGTCAGAACACCAAGGCCGGCGCCGATCGCACAGGCGGTGCCGAAGTCGACCTTCCACACCTTGTTCAGCCCCTTCAGGATGAGATAGGTGGCGAACGACGCGGCCATGATGCCCATCAGCACCGGCACCGTGCGCTGCGCGGCGGCGACCATGTCGCTGCGGTAGGTGATGGCGCGCTTGATCCAGTACAGGAAGCCGGCCGCCACCAGACCGCCCAGCACCGGCGACACGATCCAGCTGGCGACGATGCCGCCCACCATGTCCCACTTGCCGGCGGCCATGCCGCCAGCGGCGACGCCGGCGCCGAGCACCGCGCCGACGATGGAGTGCGTGGTCGACACCGGCGCGCCGACCGCGGTGGCGATGTTGAGCCACAGCGCGCCGGCCAGCAGCGCGGCCGTCATCACCCAGACGAAGCGGTTGCTGTCGGCGATCGCGGACGGGTCGATGATGCCGCCGCGTATGGTCGAGGTGACGTCGCCGCCGGCGATCAGTGCCCCGGCCACTTCGAAGATGGCGGCGATGACGATGGCGCCGGTCATGCTCAGTGCGCGCGAACCGACCGCCGGGCCGACGTTGTTGGCCACGTCGTTGGCGCCGATGTTCATCGCCATGTAGCCGCCTATCATGGCCGCCACCACCAGCATGATGCCGCCCGGGCCCTGCAGGCCCACGCCGAGGGCGGCGTAGATCATGGTGCCGACGACGAACAGCAGGCCGATGCCCAGACGAAGGATTTCACGGCGGCCGCGCAGCGCAGCCTTTTCAATATCGGAATAGTTTTCGAGTTCCATGCGCTTTCGGGGGCGGTCTGACCGTCTGATCCGGAGGCGCTCGCGGCGGTTGCCGGCGAGGGCGGATTCCGGGGAGCGCGAAGTTTATTACACGTCACAATCGCACCCTCACCCGTTTGCACAAACCCTGCTCAGGTTGCGTCGCGGCCCTGTTGCAGTGCGCAACGCACCCCTTCCGTGCGCTTCGGCGGCGGATCCCCATTGATTTTCAAGGCTTTTCCATCCGGCACGATTGATGCACCGCCGCACGCGGTGTTTCACATCCCCACTGACCAGAAGGAGAACGCCCCATGTCTGCCTGCACCCATCCCGCGCACCAGCACTGCAGCTTCTGCGATCCGAACGGCCGCCTGACGGTGAAGGTGGACGGCAACGGCGAGCCCGAACTGCGCACGCCCGCGCCACCCGATCCGGCGCGGCGCGGTCTGCTCAAGGGTTCACTGGCGGCGGGGTTCGGCACGCTGAGCGCCGGCTGGGTCGGCCAGTCGATGGCGCGCGAGGCCGACGGCTCGATGAAGACGCGCAACCACTACTACATCGCCGCCAGCGCCGACACCGTGCACTGGGGCTATTTCTCGAAATCGCTGAAGCCGCAGGTCGAAATCAACCCGGGTGACTTCGTCACCATCGAAACGCTGACCCACCACGCCGGCGACGACTACGAGCGCATGATCAAGGGCGACCCCGGCGCCGAAAGCGTCTTCTACTGGGACAAGAAGAAGAAGGGTGTGATCCGTCGCGGCGCCGGTCCGATGGACGCCAGCCTGTTCGGGCGCGGCGCCGGCGAAGGCCTCGGTGTACACATATGCACTGGCCCGGTTTACGTGAAGGGCGCCGAAGAAGGCGACGTGCTCGAAGTGCGCATCGTCGACGTCGCGCCGCGGCCGAGCGCCAACCCGAGCTACAAGGGCAAGAGCTTCGGCGTCAACGCGGCGGCCTGGTGGGGCTTCCACTACAAGGATCTGATCACCGAGCCGAAGAACCGCGAGGTGATCACCATCTACGAAATCGACGCCGGGCTGGACCGCAACTGGGCGCAGGCGGTGTACAACTTCCAATGGACGCCGCAGACCGATCCTTTCGGCGTCGTGCACAAGACCATCGACTACCCGGGCGTCATCGTTGATCACTCGACGGTGAAGGAAAACCACGGCGTGCTGAAGAACATCCGCGTGCCAGTGCGGCCGCACTTCGGCGTCGCAGGCGTCGCGCCGAAGGAAGCGGACATGGTCGATTCCATCCCGCCCAGCTATACCGGCGGCAATATCGACAACTGGCGCATCGGCAAGGGCGCGACGATGTACTACCCGGTGGCGGTCAAGGGTGCGCTGTTCTCGGTTGGTGACCCGCACGCCGGCCAGGGCGATTCCGAACTGTGTGGCACCGCGATCGAGTGCTCGCTGACCGGCACCTTCCAGTTCATCCTGCACAAGAAAGCCGATCTCGCCGGCACCTCGCTCGCCAAGCTCGAATACCCGCTGCTCGAAACGCAGGACGAGTGGGTGATCCACGGCTTCAGCTTCGCGAACTACCTGGCCGAACTGGGCGACAAGGCGCAGAGCGACATCTACGCCAAGTCCTCGGTCGACCTTGCGCTGCGCGACGCCTTCCGCAAGAGCCGCGCCTTCCTGATGGACACCCAGGGCCTGACCGAGGACGAAGCGATATCGCTGCTGTCGGTCGGCGTCGACTTCGCCGTCACCCAGGTGGTCGACGGCAACTGGGGTGTGCATGCGGTGATCAGGAAGGCGCTGTTCTCCGGCGGCAGCCTGTAGCGGCTTCGGCGCCCGGGTCTGTTGTGGGAGGCAGCGAGAGCTGCCGAAAGGGCTTGGGCCGGGCACGATCCCCGTGGGAGCGGCCTTGGCCGCGACACGGCCGCCGCAGTCCGCCGGCTCCGATCCAGGCCGCTGTCGGGGTCAGAAGACCCCTCCCACAGAATCCGGGCTCCGGCCTCAGGTCGGGCGCGATCCCGGTGGGAGCGGCCTTGGCCGCGGCAGGGCCGCCGCACTCTTCAGGCTTCGATGCAGGCTGCCGTCGGGGTCAAGACCCCTCTCACAAAACCCCGGCTCCGACCACGGATCGAGCGCGATCCCCGTGGGAGCGGCCTTGGCCGCGACAGGGCCGCCGCACTCTTCAGGCTTCGATGCAGGCTGCCGTCGGGGTCAAGACCCCTCCCACAAAACCCCGGCTCCGACCACGGATCGAGCACGATCCCCGTGGGAGCGGCCTTGGCCGCGACAAGGCCGCCGCACTCGTCAGGCTTCGATGCAGGCTGCCGTCGGGGTCAAGACCCCTCCCACAAAACCCCGGCTCCGACCACGGATCGAGCGCGATCCCGGTGGGAGCGGCCTTGGCCGCGACGCGACCGATGCAGGCCGCCGGCTCCGCTATGAGCAGCAACCGCGAGCAAGCGCGCGCCCACAAAGCCCCAAGTCACCCGGCACGGTCGGCCACTCGTGACGCGCTGCGCAGGCCTTCGCGCCCCGCCCGCTCCATCATGCGCGGCTGTCGACTATCGCCCTGCTCCATGTCCACCCAATTCCCTCTCGATGCCTACCTTGCTCGCCTGGACTGGACTTCTGCCGCCCGTCCGGTCGCCGATGCACCGACGCTCGATGCGCTGGTGCTTGCGCACACGATGGCCATCCCCTTCGAGAACCTCGACCCGCTGCGGCGCAAGCCGGTCGCCGTGGACTCGGAAACGGTCGCTGCCAAGCTGATCGATGCCCGCCGCGGCGGCTTCTGTTTCGAGCACGGCCGACTGTTCGCCGATGCGCTGCGCGCGCTCGGCTACCCGGTGCGCGAACTGGCGGCACGCGTCATGTGGATGCAGCCCGACGACGCGCTGACGCCGCAATCGCACATGCTGCTCGATGTCGACACGCCGGATGGCGAGCGTCTCGTCGACGTCGGCTTCGGCGGCCTCACGGTCACCGCCGGTCTGCGCTGGGAAGACGGGCTGGAGCAGCGCACGCCGCATGGCGCCTACCGCCTGCTGCGGCGCGACGACTACTGGTGGCTGCAGTCGCAGATCGCGGGCGAATGGAAGAATCTGTACCGCGTGCGCCGCATCGACATGCACGGCTGCGACTACGAGGCGTCGAGCTACTTCCTGTCCACCCACCCGCAGTCCATCTTCACCGGCAATCTGATGCTCGCGCGGGCCGGGGTCGATCGCCGGTGGACGCTGTTCAACCGCGACCTGTCCGAATACCGCGCCGACGGCAGCGTGGCGCGCCGCACGCTGGCCGACGGCGACGCGCTGATCGCCACGGTGCAGGACCTGTTCGGCCTGCCCGTCGCGGATCAGCCTGACCTGCTCACCCCGCTGCGGGCGCTGGCCGCGGACTGAGCCAGCCGGCCTGCGCTCAGCCGTTCGACTTCCGGCTGCCGCCGGCCAGTCCGAATGCGCGCGAAAACTGTTCCGCCGACAGTGCCTGCCCGAACAGATAACCCTGCCCGTGCACGCAGCCTTCGCGGAACAGGCGTATGCGCTGCACGTCGCGCTCTATGCCTTCGGCGATGCTGTCCAGCTCGAAGCTGCGCGTGATGTCGAGTATGGCGCGCACGACCGAGGCGTCGCGCTCCGATTCCAGCATGCCCTCGACGAAGGATCGGTCGATCTTGATCCGCGTCAGCGGGTAGCGCTTGAGCAGGCTCAGCGACGCGTAACCGGTGCCGAAGTCGTCGAAGGACACGCCGACGCCGAGTGCGCGCACGCGCTGCAGCGTGTCCAGCACCAGGTCGTCGTGATCGAGCACGATGTTCTCGGTCACTTCCAGTTCGAGTGCTTCCGGCGGCAAGCCGTGCTTGTCGAGCGCTGCCTGCACCTGCGCTGCCAGATCGCCGACGCGGAACTGGGCGCCGAACAGGTTCACGCCCATGCGGAAATCCGGCGCGCCGTTGCGGCGCCAGTACGCAGCCTGCGCGCAGGCTTCTTCCAGCACCCAGGCGCCGACTGTCGCGGCGAGCGGCCCACCTTCGAGCGCCGGCAGGAAAGCGGCCGGCGACAGCAGGCCGCGTTCCGGGTGCAGCCAGCGTATCAGCGCCTCGGCGCCGGTCAGCGCACCGTCGTACAGCCTCACCTGCGGCTGGTAGAACAGCAGGAACTCGCCGGCGTGCGCAGCGCGGTGCAGTTCCATGCTGTACAGCCGGCGCGCCATCGCTTCCATGCGCAGTGCCGGCTGGTAGGTGAAGCACTGCGCGCGGCCTATGCTCTTCGCCTTGAACAGCGCGAGGTCGGCATTGCCTATCAGTTCCAGCGCCTCGTCGGCCTGCTGCGGCGCCACCGAAATGCCGCAGCTGGCGGCGACGCGCACCTCGTGGCCGTCGGCGACGATGGGCATCTCAATCGCCCGCAGCACGATATGGGCCACCATCGCGGCACTTTCCGGGTCGTCGGTGCCGACCAGCAGCAGCGCGAATTCGTCGCCGCCGATGCGTGCCGCGAAACCCTGCATGCCGGCCACTGCCTCCAGGCGGCGACCGACCTCCTGCAGGATGTTGTCGCCGATCGCGTGGCCCAGCGTGTCATTCACGTCCTTGAAGCCGTCGAGGTCGATCATGACGACGGCAGCCGGCAGAGGTCGCGTCAGCGTGTCTTCGACGCGGCGGAAGAAGCCGGCGCGGTTGGCCAGGCCGGTCAGGCCGTCGGTATTGGCCATGCGGCGCAGCGCGTTTTCCCGCTCGCGCCGTTCGGTGCAGTCCTGCAGGTGGGCGCTGAAGGTGACGCCCGTCGCCTCGCGGTGCATGAACAGCGTCAGCCCGAGCAGCAGTTCGACGCCGTCGCTGCGCAGTCCGATGATGTCCTTCGGCACGTCCAGCCCTTCGAGCGAGCCCTGTGCAACGGCACGGGCGAGCAGGTCGCGGAAGGCGGCCCGGTCGCGTTCGGGCAGCAGTGCATCGACCGGCTCGCCCAGGCCTTGCGTCGGCGAGCGACCGAGCAGCGCGGCGGCTGCACTGTTGCAGCCGATCAGCCTCGCCGCTGCGTCGAAGGCGATCAGCGGGTTCGGTGCGTTCTTCGCGAAGTCGTCGAACGCCGGGCGGCCGTGTTCGGGCGACACCTCGATGCGGCGCAGTTCCATGCGGTCGGCCGCCATCTTCGCCAGTTCGCGCAGCCGCTCGCGATCCTCTTCGGTGAAGTCGTCGTGCGGCCGGTTGTCGATCACGCACAGCGCGCCGAGCGCGTGCCCGTCCGGCGCCAGCAAGGGCGCGCCGGCGTAGAAGCGCAGATTGGCGCTGCCGGTGACCAGCGGATTGTCGTGGAAGCGTTCGTCGAGGCGTGCGTCCGGCACCACCATCACGTCGTGCTGGTTGATCGCGTGCGCGCAGAAGGACACGTCGCGCCGCATGTCGACCGCTTCGTCGATACCGGTGCTGGCGGCGAAGAACACGTGATCGCTGCCGATCAGGTTCACCGCGGCGACCGGCATGCCGAACATGCGGGCGGCGATGCGCACCACCGGGTCGAGGCTGGGTAGCTGGTGGTCGCTGTCCAGCCCGTAGGCCGACAGCGCTTCGAGCCGCTCAGGCTCGGTCGGAAAAATCGAGGGGCATTTCATCGAGACCTCCTGCAAGGTGCCGGGAGCGCCGTGCATCGGCGATACGAGCCCGGCATGGACGGCCCGTCGAGGACGCCCTGCTTGATGCGATCACAGTGAATGGAAATTGTTTCATCGAATGCACGGACCTTGCCGTGCTGAAATTGCCGATTACATATATGCAAAGCGATAGCGGGAAATCATCACAGCCCGCCGGCGCGCGCATCTGTACCGCACAATCTGTACGTGCTGTGCCGGTCCCCGGCTCAGCTCGCTGCAGTTTTCGACAAGACAGGCCGGCACCGGCGGCGGCAGACTGCGGTCTTTGCCTCGCCCGTACGCCCGTGTCAGCGCTGTTCGCCCCTGCCCTCTTCGTCCTCGTCTGGTCCACCGGTTTCATCGTCGCGCGGGCCATAGACGGCGTGGCCGACCCGGCTCTCTTCCTGCTCGCCCGCTTCACGCTGACCACGCTGCTGTACAGCGCCATCGCGTTCGCGCTGCGTGCCGTCTGGCCGGCGCGCGCGCAGTGGCCCAAACATCTGCTGGCCGGTGCGCTGCTGCAGGGCGTGTACATGGGCGGCGGCTACTGGGCGGTGGCGCACGGGCTGTCGCCGGCGGTGATGGCGCTGCTCGCCACGCTGCAGCCGATGTTCACGGCGCTGATCGCGCAGCGCCTGTTCGACGAACCGCTGGGCCGCCATTTCTGGGGCGGTCTGCTGGCCGGTGCGCTGGGTGTCGTACTGGTGCTGGCGCCGCGGCTGGCCAGCGTCGGCCCGGAGGCGCTGTCGCCGCTGGTTGTCGGCGTGGCGCTGGTGGCGGTGGCCGGCATCACCGCCGGCACGCTGGTGCAGAAGAGCTCCATAGCCGCCGCCGACCTGTTCAGTTCGAGCGCCATCCAGAACGCCGGCGGTGCGCTGGTCTGCCTGGTGATCGCGCTGGCACTCGGCGAGTCGCTGTGGGTGCCGGGCCTCGCGCTGTGGGCGGCGCTCGCCTGGGCGGTGCTCGGCCTGTCGGCCATCGGCAGCACGCTGCTGGTATGGATGGTGCGCCGCGGCTCGGCGGCGAAGGTGAGCGTGCTGGTGCTGCTGGCGCCGCCGCTGGCCGCGGCGCAGGCGGCGCTGCTGTTCGGCGAACGGCTGGCGCCGCTGCAGATGGCGGGCTTCGCGCTGGCGCTGGGCGGCATGCTACTGTGCCGGCGTCGCTGAAAGTCATGTCATGCACGCTGCCGATCCCAACGTCGATACCCGCTGCTACGCGGCCGAACCGGCCGGGCACGCGCACGACTTTCACCAGGTCGTGTTGGGCGGCGACGGCGGTACCGAACTGGAGGTGGACGGCCACCTGCACCGCGTCGATGCCGGCGCCGGGCTGGTGATTCCGGCCGGCACCCGGCACGACTACCGCGGGCTGGACGCGGCCAACCGCCAGCTGGTGGTCGATCTGCCGGCGGCGTCGGTCGCATTGCCGGCGTCGCTGTTCCGACGCCCGCGCGCCTTCGCGATCGACGCCGCGCTGCGCCGGCGCGTGCAGCCGCTGCTCGGGCTGGCCGGAGAGCGTGTGTCGCGGCCGCGTCACTGGCTGCTCGCCACCCGTTTTGCTGACGACCTGGCGCAGCGACTGCATGCCGCATCCGCCGCCGCCGACGCGCGCCGCTTTCCGGTCGACCGCATCGACGCCTGGCTGCGCCGCCACGCCGGCGAGGCGCCGTCGCTGCAGTTAATGGCGGAACGCTTCGGCTACGGTCCGCGCCGCTTCCACGACCTCTTCGTCGACGCCTTCGGCGAACCGCCGCACCGTTACCTGGTCCGCCTGCGCCTGGACGCTGCGCTCGCACTGCTCGACGACCGCACGCGCTCGCTCGGCGACATCGCGCTCGACACCGGTTTCGCGGACCAGAGCGCCTTCACCCGCCGTTTCACGCAGCGTTTCGGCCTGCCGCCCGGACACTGGCGGCGCGCTGCCGGCGCTACGATGCGCCGTTGACGACACCTGCCCGCTGCCGCGATGACCGATCTGCCGAAATCCGCCGACACCGACGCCCTGATCGCGCGTGCTCACATCGAGGGCGTGGACGAATCGACCTGGCTGGACGTGATCCAGCGCATGGACGAGGTGTATTCGCAGCTGGTCAGCGACGAAATCGCGCTGGAGCAGAAGAACGTCGAGCTCGAACAGTCGCAGCAGTTCATCTTCAGCGTCATGTCGGCGATGTCGGACGTGCTGCTGGTATGCAACGAACGCGGCGAGATCGAGGAAACCAACGCCGCACTGTGCGAACTGGTCGGCCGCAGCGACGACGAGCTGCGCGGCACGCCGGTGTTCGCGCTGCTGGCTGACGACGCCAGCCGCGCCCGCATGCGCGGCGTGCTCGACGACGCCAACCCGTCGCGCCGCGGCCAAGCGGTCGAACTGAACCTGCGCGACGCCGAGGGCAGGCCGGTGCCGGTCGACACCAACCTGACGCCGCGTTTCGCACGCAACGGCAAGCGCGCCGGCACCGTGTTCGTCGGCCGGCCGACGGCCGAGCTGAAACGCGCCTACCACGAGCTGCGCGAAGCGCACGAGGCCTTGAAGCTGGCGCAGCAACAGCTGCTGCATTCGGAAAAGATGGCTTCGCTCGGCCGTCTGGTGGCCGGCGTTGCGCACGAACTGAACAACCCGATCAGCTTCGTGCTCGGCAATGTGCACGCACTGAAGAAGTACAGCGAACGCATGGGTCGCTACATCGACGCGGTACATGCGGGCGCTTCCGACGAGGAACTGGGCGAGCTGCGCACCAGGCTGCGCATCGAGCATCTGCTGAAGGACCTGCCGTCGCTGATCGAAGGCACGATGGAAGGCGCGCAACGCACGGCCGACATCGTGAACGGCCTGAAGCGCTTCTCGGCGGTGGACCCGGAAGGTCGCACCGCGGTCGACCTGAATACCGTGATCGAGCGCGCAATCCACTGGATACGCAAGGGCACCACAGCGGCGGTCGACATGCACTGGGAAGCCGGCGCGCCCTGCGTCGTCATGGGCAGCGCCGGCCAGCTGCAGCAGGTGGTGATGAACCTGCTGCAGAACGCCTGCGATGCCGCCGGTGCCGACGGCCGCACCGCCGAACTGACCATCGCCTGCACGGCCACCGGTGAGCGCGTGCGCATGACCCTGCGCGACAACGGCCCCGGCATTCCCGATGAATACCTGTCCCGCATTTTCGAACCCTTCTTCACCACCAAGCCGGTCGGCAAGGGCACGGGCCTCGGCCTGTCGATCAGCTACGGCATCGTCGAACAGCACGGCGGCACACTGGTCGCCCGCAACCACCCGGACGGCGGCGCCGAATTCGTGCTCGAACTGCCGGCGGCTGCCTCGCTGACCTGATCGCGCTTGCGTCGTTGTCGGAGGGTCTCCCGACTCCGACTGCACCCTGGATCGAAGCCGGCGGACTGCGAAGGCCCGTCGCGGCCAAGGCCGCTCCCACAGGAACTGCGCCGGATCCGCGGCCGGAGCCCGCGCCGGGGTTCTGTGGGAGGGGTCTTCCGACCCCGACGGGGCCTGTGATCAAGCGCCGTCTGCCGCTCAGGCGCCGCGGTCGCGGTCAGAAGACCGCTCCTACAGGGGGCGTGCTCTCGACCCGCGGCCCGAGCCTGGACCGGGGTTCTGTGGGAGGGGTCTTCCGACCCCGACGC
>NZ_JBBUKV010000012.1:0-24653 GCF_038066675.1 Methyloversatilis sp. NSM2 | reverse complement strand
TCTCGACCCGCGGCCCGAGCCTGGACCGGGGTTCTGTGGGAGGGGTCTTCCGACCCCGACGCGGCCTGTGATCAAGCGCTGTCTGCCGCTCAGGCGCCGCGGTCGCGGTCAGAAGACCGCTCCTACAGGGAGCGTGCTCTCGACCCGCGGCCCGAGCCTGGACCGGGGTTCTGTGGGAGGGGTCTTCCGACCCCGACGCGGCCTGTGATCAAGCGCTGTCTGCCACTCGGGGGCCGCGGTCGAGGTCAGAGGGCCGCTCCTACGAGGGTGTGTTTTCGCGCTGCTCAGGCCGCCTTGCGCAGCACGATGCGGCCGGCCATGCCGGCGCAGCCGAAGGCTTCGAAGCGTTCTATGCAGAGGTCGCGGGCGGCGGTCATGGCGTCCTTCATGAACTTGCGCGGGTCGAACTCGGACGGGTCCTTCGCCATCGCGCGGCGCATGGCACCGGTCATCGCCAGCCGGATGTCGGTGTCGATATTCACCTTGCGCACGCCGTGGCGGATGCCTTCCTGGATTTCCTCGACCGGCACGCCATAGGTTTCGCGGATGTCGCCGCCGTGCTCGCGGATGATGCCCAGCCAGTCCTGCGGCACGCTGCTCGAGCCGTGCATCACCAGGTGGGTGTTCGGGATGCGCGCGTGGATGGCCTTGATGCGGTCGATGGCAAGGATGTCGCCGGTCGGCTTGCGCGAGAACTTGTAGGCGCCGTGGCTGGTGCCGATGGCGATGGCCAGCGCGTCGACGCCGGTGGCGGCGACGAAGTCGGCCGCCTGTTCCGGGTCGGTCAGCATCTGTTCGTGCGTCAGCACGCCGGCGGCGCCGACACCGTCCTCCTCGCCGGCGGTGCCGGATTCGAGCGAGCCGAGGCAGCCCAGTTCGCCCTCGACCGACACACCGACCGCGTGCGCGATGTCGACCACGCGGCGGGTCACGTCGACGTTGTACTCGTAGCTGGCGGGCGTCTTCGCGTCTTCCATCAGCGAGCCGTCCATCATGACGCTGGTGAAACCGGAGCGGATGGCTTGCACACACACTGCGGCGCTGGCGCCGTGGTCCTGGTGCATGACGACCGGGATGTCCGGATACATTTCGGCCGCCGCTTCGACCATCTTGCGCAGGAAGGGCTCGCCGGCGTACTTCCGGGCGCCGGCCGAGGCCTGCAGGATGACGGGCGCATTGACTTTCTGCGCCGCCTGCATGATGGCCTGGATCTGCTCCAGGTTGTTGATGTTGAACGCGGGCACGCCGTAGCCGTGTTCGGCGGCGTGGTCGAGCAGCTGGCGCAGGGAAATCATGGGCATGGTTTTTCCTTCAGGGGCTAGGGGCTAGGGGCTGGGGATCAGGGGCTGGGGGGGCGGTCCATGGCGCGGGCGGTGTCGACCACGCGGTGGGCGTAGCCGAGGTCGCCGCGGTAGCCGGCGCACACCTTGACGACGCGGCCGGACACCTGGGTCCAGCCGGATTCGAAGATGCAGGAGCGGGTGTCGCGGTCGGACAGTGCGGTGGTGAAGGGCGTGTCGCCGTAGCGCACGATGTCGGCCCAGTCGCCGAAGGCGGCGGCCTGCATCAGGCTGTTCACTTCCTCGACCGAGCTGGCGCGTTCGGCGACGAACACCATGCCGACCAGCGACGCATGAACGCCGGGGATGCGCATCGGTTCGGTTTCGTCGAAGCAGTGGTCCAGCTCCGGCAGCACGCGGTGCAGGTGTTCGGCCGCGCCGGTGCGTTGTGGCAGCGCACCCTCACCCGGATCGGCGTCGTGCGGCCGGCTGTGCACGGCGGTCAGCATCGCGTTCGAAATGCCGAGCGCGTTGTGCAGCACGCGCGCCACCGGCGCGATGCCGTGCGTCGCGCGGCAGGCGCTGTGCACGCGCAGATGGCTGTCGCGCAGCGCGCCATGGTTGATGCCATAGACGACCGTCGCATCGACCGCGGCCCCGGCCGGCGCGCAGCTCAGTACCTTGCGCGCGCCGGCCTGCAGGTGCGCCCGTGCGTCGCCGCCGGTGCAGTCGAGCACGATGTCTACCGCGTGCCGCTTCCACGGCAGGCGGCGGGTGTCGCGTTCGCGCAGTCGCACGAAGTCGGCACACCCCACGTCGGCACCCCCGACCTGGGCATCGGCGTCGCTGCTGCCGGGTGGCGCGTTCAGCGCGACCAGTTCGAAATCGTCGCGGCCGGCCAGCGCGCGCAGCACGCTGGCGGCGAGCAGGCCGCCGCCGTCGATGGCGATGCGGGTCGGCGTCATGATCAGCCGGCCGTCAGTGCTTCGCGCTCGGCATGCGCCGCACCGTGCGCCGCCACCAGCGCGCGTGCGCGTGCGGCCACCGCTTCCGGCGTGATGCCGAAGTGCTTGAACAGCAGGCCGGCCGGCGCCGATTCGCCGAAGCGGTCGAGGCCGACGACGTCGCCGCTGACGCCGGCTTCGCCGACGTATTTCCACCAGTGCGCGGTGCAGCCCGCTTCGATCGCCAGTCGCGGCAGCCGGCGCGGAATCACCTCCTCACGCCAGCGCGCGTCCTGCCGCTCGAAGGCTTCGACGCAGGGCATGGACACCACGCGCGCGGCGATGCCGTCGGCCGCCAGCAGCTCGGCCGCGAGCAGCGCGATGCCGACCTCGGAGCCGGTGGCGATCAGGCACACCTGTTCGTCGCGCGGATGGCGCAGCACATAGCCGCCGCGCGCGATATCGTCGATGCGCACACTGCCGTCACCGGCGTGTGGCAGCGCCTGGCGCGACAGCAGCAGACAGGCCGGACCGGGCTGTGCGCTGGCACCGCGGCGCAGCGCCTCGCGCCAGGCGACCGCGGTTTCGGTGGCGTCGCACGGCCGCCACACGTCGACGTTCGGAATCAGCCGCAGGCTGGCCGCGTGCTCGACCGGCTGGTGGGTCGGGCCGTCCTCGCCGAGGCCGATCGAGTCGTGCGTGAATACATAGGTGACCGGCAGATGCATCAGCGCCGACATGCGTATGGCGTTGCGCGCGTAGTCGGAGAAGGTGAGGAAGGTGCCGCCGTAGGGCCGGTAGCCACCGTGCAGCGCCACGCCATTCATCACCGCCGCCATGCCGAATTCGCGCACGCCGTAATGCACGTGGTTGCCGGTGCCGTCGCCCTTGAGCGGGCGGTTGCCCTTCCAGTCGGTCAGGTTGGAGCCGGTCAGGTCGGCCGAGCCGCCGAGCAGTTCCGGCATCGCCGGCGCGATGATGTGCAGCGTGTCCTGCGAGGCCTTGCGCGTGGCAACCGATGCGGCGCGCACTTCGGCCGCGTCGCAGGCGGCTTCGAGCGCGCGCAGCGCGTCGGATGACAGCGTGGCGTCGCTTTTCAGACGGCGGCGCAGCTCGGCCGCCAGTTCGGGGAAGGCCTTGGCGTAGTTGTCGACGCGCTGCTGCCAGCTGCGGTGCGCCGCGGCGCCGCGTTCGCGCGCCGACCACGCAGCCTGCAGCGCGGCCGGAATCTCGAATGGCGCCGCGGTCCAGCCCAGCGCTTCGCGGGTGAGCGCAATCTCGGCCTCGCCCAGCGCCTCGCCGTGCGCCTTGGCGGTGCCGGCGCGGTTGGGCGAGCCCTGGCCGATGCGCGTTTCGCAGCACACGAGCACCGGCCTGTCGCTGCCGAGCGCGGTTTCGATCGCCGCGTCGAGCGCGACCGGGCTGTGGCCATCGACGTTGCGGATGACCGTCCAGCCGTAGGACTCGAAGCGCGCCGGCGTGTCGTCGGTGAACCAGCCACTCACGTCGCCGTCGATGGAAATGCCATTGTCGTCATAGAACACGACCAGCTTGTTCAGCTTCCAGGTGCCGGCCAGCGAACACACTTCGTGGCTGATGCCTTCCATCAGGCAGCCGTCGCCGACGAAGGCCCAGGTGCGGTGATCGATCACCGCGTGGCCCGGCCGGTTGAATTCGGCGGCGAGCAGCTTCTCGGCGAGTGCCATGCCGACCGCGTTGGCGATGCCCTGGCCGAGCGGGCCAGTGGTGGTTTCCACACCCGGTGTGATGTCGACCTCCGGGTGGCCCGGCGTGCGCGAATGCAGCTGGCGGAAGCGGCGCAGTTCGTCCATCGGCAGGTCATAGCCGGTGAGGTGCAGCAGCGCGTACAGCAGCATCGAGCCGTGGCCGTTGGACAGCACGAAGCGGTCGCGGTCGGGCCACTGCGGGTCGGCCGGATCGTGCTTCAGGTGGTGGCGCCACAGCGCCTCGGCGATGTCGGCCATGCCCATCGGCATGCCCGGGTGACCGGAGTTGGCGGCCTGCACGGCGTCCATCGCCAGCGCCCGGATCGCGTTGGCGCATTGCGTGCGGAGAAAGAGGTTCGCGTCGTTCATGGGAAGTCCTCGGAATCTGTCAGGCGGCGCGCAGCTGACGGCGGCGTTCGATCAGGCGCAGGATCATCGGCGTGAAGATGAGCTGCATCGCCAGCTCCATCTTTCCGCCCGGCACCACCAGCGTGTTGGCACGCGACATGAAGGAGTCGTGCAGCATGCTGAGCAGGTAGGGGAAGTCGAAGCCGCGCGGATTGGCGAAGCGGATCACCACCAGACTTTCGTCGGCGGTCGGAATCGTCCGCGCGATGAAGGGGTCGCTGGTATCCACCACCGGCACGCGCTGGAAGTTGATGTGGGTGCGGGTGAACTGCGGACAGATGTAATGCACGTAGTCGTGCATGCGGCGCAGGATGACGTCGGTCACGGCTTCGGTGGAATAGCCGCGGGTGCTGCGGTCCCGGTGGATCTTCTGGATCCACTCGAGGTTGATGACAGGCACCACGCCGATCAGCAGATCGGCGTACCGGGATACATCAACATGTTCTGTCTTCACGCCGCCGTGCAGGCCCTCGTAGAAAAGCAGTTCGCTGTCGGGCAGCGGTTCCCACGGCGTGAAGGTGCCGGCCGGCTGCTGGTAGGGCGCGGCCTCCTCGTCGTTGTGCAGGTATTTGCGGCTGCGGCCGCTGCCGCTTTCCGAATAGTCGCGGAACAGCTGTTCGAGCTCGGCGAACAGGTTGGCGTCCTCGCCGAAGTGGCTGAAGTGCGGACGGCCGCCAGCCTCTGCCTCGGCCATGGCCTTCTTCATTTCGGCGCGGTCGTAGCGGTGGTAGCTGTCGCCCTCGATGATGGCGGCCGACACGTTCTCGCGGCGGAAGATGTTCTCGAAGGTGCGGGTGACCGACGAGGTACCGGCACCGGACGAACCGGTGATGGCGACGATGGGGTGTTTCGCGGACATGGAAGACCTCGCGGAAGGGTGCGGAATCGGGTGTGCGTTCAGACGATGTCGGCGAACAGGCCGCGCTTGCCGAACAGCGGCGACTGGAAGGTGTCGGCCGGCGGTTCGCGGTGGTAGGCCTCGATGCGTTCGACCTCGTCGGCCGAGCCGAACACGAAGCCGATGCGCTGGTGCAGCGCGTCCGGCTGCACGTCCATCAGCCGGCTGCGGCCGGTGCTGGCCATGCCGCCGGCCTGTTCGATCAGGAAGGCGATCGGGCTGGCTTCGTAGAGCAGGCGCAGGCGGCCGGGCTTGGCCGGATCCTTGTTGTCTTTCGGGTAGAGGAAGACGCCGCCGCGCATCAGGATGCGGTGCGTCTCGGCCACCAGCGAGGCGATCCAGCGCATGTTGAAATCGGCTTCGCGCGGGCCGGTGCGGCCGGCCAGGCACTCGTCGACATAGCGGCGCACCGCCGGCTCCCAGAAGCGACTGTTCGACGCGTTGATCGCGAACTCTCGGGTGCTGCGCGGCACCGACAGGTTCGGGTGACTGAGCACCCATTCGCCGAGCACCGGGTCCAGCGTGAAGGCGTGCGTGCCGCTGCCCAGCGTCAGCACCAGCATGGTGGACGGGCCGTAGATCGCGTAGCCGGCGCACACCTGTTCGCGGCCCGGCTGCAGGAAGTCGGCGGCGGTCGCCTCGCGCGCCGGGTCGGGCGCGCGGGTGATCGAGAAGATGCTGCCGACCGACACGTTCACGTCGATGTTGGACGAGCCGTCCAGCGGATCGAAGGCGAGCAGGTACTTGCCGCGCGGGTACTGGCCCGGCGGCAGCGAGATGTCGTCCAGCTCCTCCGACGCCATCGCGGCGACGTGGCCGCCCCATTCGTTGGCGCGCAGGAAGATCTGGTTGCTGAGCACGTCCAGCGTCTTCTGTTCCTCGCCCTGCACATTGCCGCTGCCGGCCGAGCCAAGAACGCCGGCCAGGCCGCCGAAGGCCACCTTGCGCGAGATCGCCTTGCAGGCGAGCGCGACGTCGGTGATGAGCGCGTTCAGATCGCCGGTCGCCTCGGGGTGACGGCGGCGTTCTTCGATCAGGTACTGGACCAGCGTGGTGCGTCCGCCTGTGGGCATGAGACTCTCCTCCCTTGATGTGAATGCGTGGATGCGCGCGCCGTCTGTGCGGCGCTGCGCCGGTATGCCGGGTGCGTATCGGGCGCTATTCGGTCTCTTCCTCGAAGCGCGCGCTCATCTGCGCGAGCAGTTGCGACGGTGAGCCGACAGGCCATGGGGTGACGCCGGGTGCGCTGGCGTGGTGACCGCCCGCCGTGCCGTAGCCCCAGCCGACCAGCGCGACCGGGCAGCCGGCGGCCTGTGCGGCCAGCAGGTCGGCCGAGCTGTCGCCGACCATCAGCAGCTGCGCCGGTTTCACCGCGAGACGTGCGGCAGCGGCGTCGAGCATGGCCGGCGAGGGCTTGAGCAGTTCGCTGCGGTCGCCGCCGTAGACCGAAGACATGAAAGGCAGCAGGCCGGCGGCGGCGAGCACCGCGCGCGCCAGCGGCGTCGGCTTGTTGGTCACCACCACCAGCGGGCAGATCGCATACAGGCCTTCGACCATTTCCTCGATGCCGTCATAGACCATGCCGTGATCGAGCGGCGCCTCCAGCGTGGCGCGGTCGAAGTCGGCGCGCAGCCGTGCGTGCAGCGTGCCGTCGCTGTGTGCGAGGCCGAGGTGGTCGATCGCGCGCGAGATCAGCTTGTCCGGCCCGCCGCCTATCCAGCCACGCACGGTGACGAGGTCGACATTGGGCAGGCCGGCCTGCGACAGGCCGAAGTTCAGCGCGTGCCAGATGTCGGCGGCACTGTCGACCAGCGTGCCGTCGAGGTCGAAGGCGATGGCGTGAATGCGGCTCAGGTCGGGGATGTTCTTGTCAGGCATGGGAGGACTCGTGTGCGGAGATCTGCGCGCGGCCGGCGAGGGCGCGCTCACGCAGCGTGCGGATGGAATCGGCGTAGCGGCCGCCGGTGAATACGGCGGAGCCGGCGACCAGCGTGTCGGCGCCGGCCGCGGCTACACGGGCGGCGTTGTCGGCATTGACGCCGCCATCGACCTCGAGCCAGATGTCGCGGCCGCAGTCGTCGATACGGCGGCGCACCGCCTCGATCTTGGGCAGTGCGGACTCGATGAAGCGCTGGCCGCCGAAACCGGGGTTCACCGACATCAGCAGCACGAGGTCCAGCTGTTCCAGCACGTGGTCGAGCACGTTGAGCGGCGTCGCCGGATTCAGCACCAGCCCGGCCTTCACGCCGTGGCTGCGGATGAGCTGCACGGTGCGGTCGATGTGCTCGCTTGCTTCCGGGTGAAAGGAAATGATCGAGGCGCCGGCCTCGGCGAACATCGGGATCAGCGCATCGACCGGCTTCACCATCAGGTGCACGTCGATCGGCACCGTGGCATAAGTACGGATCGCCTGACAGACCAGCGGCCCGACCGTCAGATTGGGCACGTAGTGGTTGTCCATCACGTCGAAATGGATGAGGTCGGCGCCGGCTTCGATGACGGCCGTGACCTCTTCGCCCAGCCGTGCAAAGTCGGCCGACAGCAGGCTGGGGGCGATGCGCACGCTCATGACAGCGCCTCTTCGCGCAGGCTGCTCAGTTCGGCGAAGGACAGCCAGGCGCACTCGCGCAGGCGGCCGCCCGGTTCGCCGGCCAGGGGCGTCGCCGGGTCGCCCAGCTGCGGCAGCACCAGTCCGGCGTCGTCGAAGTTGTGGTCCTCGGTCCAGAAGGTGGGCGTGACCACGGTCCACAGGCCGGCCGCCGTCGCGGCGCGCAGGCCGTTGGCGGAGTCCTCGAAGGCGATGGCGTGGTCGGCGCGCACGCCGAGGTGCTGCAGCGCCAGCAGGTAGATGTCGGGCGCCGGTTTCTTCGCGGCCACCTGGTCGCCGCAGGCGATGACGCCGAACAGCTCGAGCGCGCGCGTGCCCAGCGTGGCGTGCAGCAGCGCGTCGATATTCACCGCGGTGGTGGTGCTGGCGATGGCCAGCCGGCAGCCGGTCGTGGCAGCTTCGTCGAGCAGGCGCGCGATGCCCGGCCGCAGCGGCACCGCGCCGTCGCGCACCACCGCGCTGTAGAAACGGGTCTTGGCCGCGTGCATGTGCGGAATGCGCGCGATGAGCTCGGCGCGCTCGCCGTCGGTCAGGTCGAGCGAGGCGATGTGGCGCGCGATGCGTTCCTTGCCGCCGGTGGTCGACAGCAGGCGGCGGTAATCGGTGCGCGACCACTTCCAGCCGGTGCCGAGCTGTTCGAAGGCGAGGTTGAAGGCGGTGCGGTGGGCTTCTTCGGTGTCGGCCAGCGTGCCGTCGACGTCGAAGATGAGGGCATCAAGACGCATGGAAGTCGTCCTTTCCGTTGGCCGCGAACACGCGGCTGGCCAGCACGTCGCCGGCTTCCAGCGTGCACAGCGCGTCGCGCGTCGGCGCCGCATCGAGGTCGAACAGCCGGGTGGCGTGGCGCAGGCGGATGCGGTCGAGCGCGTTGCGCACCGAACGCGCATTCGCGAAGTGGGGCTGCTGGCGGCGCAGCCGCACGTAGCGCGCGAAGGCCTCGTGCGCGTCGCCGTCGAAGCGGTAGTTCAGGCCGGACAGCATCAGCTCGGCGATGCGCATCAGCTCGTCCTCGCTGTAGTCCGGGAAGTCGATGTGGTGTGCGATGCGGGAGGCCATGCCGGGGTTGCTGGAGAAGAAGGTGTCCATGCGGTCGCGGTAACCGGCGAGGATCACCACCAGGTCGTCGCGGTGGTTCTCCATCACCTGCAGCAGGATTTCGATCGCCTCCTGGCCGTAGTCGCGCTCGTTCTCCGGCCGGTACAGGTAGTAGGCCTCGTCGATGAACAGCACGCCGCCCATCGCCTTCTTGATCACTTCCTTGGTCTTGGGCGCGGTGTGGCCGATGAACTGGCCGACCAGGTCGTCGCGCGTCACCGCCACCAGGTGGCCCTTGCGCACGTAGCCGAGCTGGCGCAGCACCTCGGCCATGCGCAGCGCGACCGTGGTCTTGCCGGTGCCCGGGTTGCCGGTGAAGCACATGTGCAGCGACGGCGGCTGCGACTGCAGGCCCTGCTGCGCGCGCAGCCGGTCTATCAGCAGCAGCGCCGCGATGTCGCGGATGCGGCCCTTGACCGGCGCCAGCCCGACCAGCTCGGCGTCGAGCTGTTCGAGCAGCGCCTGCACGCCGGACGAGGCGAACATCGAACGCGGCGAGCTGGCCGTTTCGAGGTGGTCGCCGGCGGGGGCGAGGGTGGCGGTGTCCATGGTGTCTGCCTCTCAACTCAAGAAGTGCGGGTCCGCGAGAGCCGCAAGGCAGCGGTCCTCCGTGGCTCTGCGGATGCGTGCAGCGGCGCTCAGTAGCGCGCGCCTTCCGGGTGTGCCTGCACGGCGTAGCTCTCGATCGAGTAGCGCAGCGTGCGGCCCGGCTCTTCGGTGCGGACGAGGCGGAAGCCCGGCTCGGCGTCCGGACGATTGACGATGAAGGACAGCACGACCGACTCGGTGCCGTGCGTCGAGTCGAAGGCCGTGACGCGGATGTAGCGCTGCGGGAAGGTGTCGCGGCAGGCCTTCACTTCCATCATGATCGCCGCCGCGTCATGCACGTCGAACATGGGATTGCCGAACATGTCCCAGAAGGTGTTGCGCGGATGCGGATCGTCGGTGTACTCGATGCCGATCGCCCAGCCATTGGCCAGGCAGTACTCGACCTGGGCGCGGATCTGCGCGTCGGTCAGGTCGGGCAGGAAGGAAAAGGTGCCTTGGGTGATGCGCATGGTGGTTCTCCTGAATGCGGTGACGTAGCGGTTCTGTGGGAGCGCGCTCTGCTCTCTATGCCTTCGGCATCAATCTTCCGGCGGCGATTCGAGGCCGGAATCGCGAGCAAGCTCGCTCCCACAGGAGTGAAGTGGGTCAGACGACGGACGGTGTCGGCACGAAGTCCGAGGTGTCGGTCGAGGTGTAGTTGAAGGTGATGTCGCCCCAGGTATCGAGGGCGGCCGCGAGCGGCGTGCACCACTTGGCGGCGTCGCGCAGGATCTGCGGGCCTTCGGCCTTGATGTCGCGGCCTTCGTTGCGCGCCAGCACCATCGCTTCCAGCGCCACGCGGTTGGCGGTGGCGCCGGCCTGGATGCCCTGCGGATGGCCGATCGTGCCGCCGCCGAACTGCAGCACCACGTCATCGCCGAACAGGTCCAGCAGCTGGTGCATCTGGCCGGCGTGGATGCCGCCGGACGCCACCGGCATCACCTTGCGCAGCGCGCCCCAGTCCTGGTCGAAGAAGATGCCGCGCGGCAGGTCGACCTTGGTGTGGGTGTCGCGGCACACGTTGTAGTAGCCCTGCACGGTGAGCGGGTCGCCTTCAAGCTTGCCGACGGCGGTGCCGGTGTGCAGGTGGTCGACGCCGGCCAGGCGCAGCCACTTGGCGATCACGCGGAAGCTGACGCCGTGGTTCTTCTGCCGCGTATAGGTGCCGTGACCGGCGCGGTGCATGTGCAGCACCATGTCGTTCTGGCGGCACCAGTTCGACATCGACTGGATGGCGGTCCAGCCCACCACGAGGTCGATCATGATGATGACCGAGCCCAGTTCCTTGGCGAATTCGGCGCGGCGGTACATCTCTTCCATCGTGCCGGCGGTGACGTTGAGGTAACTGCCCTTCACCTCGCCGGTGGCGGCGGAGGCCTTGTTCACCGCGTCCATCACGAACAGGAAGCGGTCGCGCCAGTGCATGAAGGGCTGCGAGTTGATGTTCTCGTCGTCCTTCATGAAATCGAGACCGCCCTTCAGGCCTTCGTAGACCACGCGACCGTAGTTGCGGCCGCTGAGGCCCAGCTTGGGCTTGGTGGTGGCGCCCAGCAGCGGGCGGCCGAACTTGTCCAGGCGCTCGCGCTCGACCACGATGCCGGTCGGCGGGCCGGCGAAGGTTTTCACGTAGGACACCGGGAATTTCATGTCCTCGAGGCGGGCCGCCTTCAGCGGCTTGAACGAGAACACGTTGCCGATGATCGACGCGGTCACGTTGGCGATCGACCCTTCCTCGAACAGCGACAGGTCGTAGGCGACGTAACAGAAGTACTGGCCCGGCGTGTTGGGCACCGGATCGACGCGGTAGGCCTTGGCGCGATACATGTCGCAGGCGGTCAGGCGGTCGGTCCACACCACGGTCCAGGTCGCGGTGCTCGATTCGCCGGCCACCGCCGCGGCCGCTTCGATCGGGTCCACGCCGTCCTGCGGCGTGATGCGGAACAGCGCCAGGATGTCCGTGTCCTTCGGCACATAGTCGCCGTCCCAGTAACCCATCTGCGCGTATTTCAGGACGCCGGCCGAGTAGCGTTTCTTGGCGTCGGTGATCTGCTGCGGCGTGTTCATGTCGCCCATGTCTTCCTCCTGTTGGATGCGGTCGTTGGCCGGTGGGAGCCCGGCTTTGAATCCAGTCTGGGGAAGGGGCATGGATAAGAAAAGTTTGTTTTTTTCCTTGTTCGATTAAGTTAGGCTTATGTTCAGCGGAGGCCGGAAAGTGGATGCTGCGTTGCCGCATCGGTCGCGCACGCTGCAAGCGCCGCTTGCGGTGCGGCGCTCCGGCTGCAATGCGCGCTGCCGGAAGGGGGCGCTGCGGCGGCGCGTCACTGCATACATCAGTTTTTGTTTATCAATGACTTGGCAATCATGAGGCCGGTCCCTGCGGCCTCGTGACCAGGCTGGCGCGCAACTTGTAATGGTCCGGATGTCCCTTTCCGGCCCGCAGGAGATTGCCCATGCTCAAGAACGCCACGCTACGCCAGCTCTCAGCGCTGCACGCGGTCGCCCGTCTGGGCAGCGTGTCGCGCGCGGCCAGCGAAATCCACCTGACCCAGCCGGCGGTGTCGATACAGCTCAAGCTGCTCGAAGAGTCGGCCGGCACGCCGCTGCTGGAACGAGAGGGCCGCGGCATCCGGCTGACCGGCGCCGGCGCGCTGATGGCCGATTACGCGGCGCGCATTCTCGACCTGTGGCGCGAGGTGGGCGACGAGATGGCCGCCTATCGCGGCGTCGTGTCGCGCCGGCTGCGCATCGGCGTGGTCACCACCGCCGAGTACCTGGTTCCGCGCATGCTGGTGGTGTTCGCACGCGAACAGCCGAATGTCGAGGTGAAGCTCAAGGTGGGCAACCGCGACGAGATCGTGCGCCTGCTGACCACGCAGGAGGTCGATCTGGTCATCATGGGCCGGCCGCCGAAGGATCTGAAGACGGTGGCGACGCCCTTTGCCCGTCACACCATGGCCTTCGTCGCCGCGCCGACGCACCCGCTGATGGCGCGCAAGCGGCTGACGCTGCGTGACCTGGCGAAGGAAGACCTGCTGGTGCGCGAACGCGGCTCCGGCACCCGCACCACGCTGGAACAGCTGTTCCGCGAGGCGGATCTGTCACTGCGCATCGGTTCCGAGTTGTCGAGCAACGAGGCGATCAAGCAGATGTGCGCCGCCGGCTTCGGCCTCGCCTTCATGTCGCAGCACATCTGCCGGCACGAGCTCGAGTCCGGCGAACTGGCGCTACTGCCGGTGGCCGGCAATCCGATCGAGCGGGAGTGGTATGTGATCCGGCTGGCGTCGCGCCAGCTCACCCGCATCGGCGAGGAATTCGAACGTTTCCTGATCGACCACGGCCAGCAGCACGTGCAGGATCAGCTTTCCCGCGCGCCGGGGCTGGCGATGCAGGTGTGTGCGGCCGGCACCGGAGCGGACCTTCCGCCCCTGTCCGGCTGAGGCCCGTCAGTCGCCGCAACCCGGAAGTGCTTGTGTGGGAGCGAGCTTGCTCGCGATGCGGCTTTGGCTCGCCGCAGACTTCGTTTCAGGCCGCAATCGCGAGCAAGCTCGCTCCCACGAATCCCGGCTCCCGCCGCCGATTGTGCGCGATCCCTGTGGGAGCGGCCTTGGCCGCGACGCAGCCACTGCAGTCCGCAGGCTTCGATACAGGCCGCAGTCGGGGTCAGAAGACCCCTCCCACAGAAAAACCCGGCTCCGGCCACCGACCGCGAGTCTGGCGCCCGCCTCTGTGGGAGCGGCCTTGGCCGCGACGCAGCCGCTGCGGTCCGCAGGCCTCGATGCAGGCTGCTGTCGGGGTCAGAAGACCCCTTTCACGCAACCCGACCTTGCCTGCGGCCGGATTCTCAGCCGGTGACCTTGTCCAGCGCCGCCTTGAAGTTCTGCACGGTGCGCTCGACGTTCTGCAGCTTGTCGAGGCCGAACAGGCCAACGCGGAAGGTGCGGAAGTCGGCCGGTTCGTCCACCTGCAGCGGCACGCCGGCGGCGATCTGCAGGCCCTGGGCGGTGAACTTCTTGCCCGACTGGATATCCGGATCGCTGGTGTAGCTCACCACCACGCAGGGGGCCTTGAAGCCTTCGGCGGCGACGCTGTCGAAGCCCTTGGCTTCCAGCAGCGCGCGGATCTGGCGGCCCAGTTCGATCTGGTTGGCCTTCACCTTGTCGAAGCCGTAGCGCTCGGTTTCCAGCATCACGTCGCGCAGCTTGGTCAGCGCGTCGGTCGGCAGCGTCGCGTGATAGGCGTGGCCGCCATTCTCGTAGGCTTCCATGATCTGCAGCCACTTCTTCAGGTCGGCGGCGTAGCTGGTGCTCGTGGTGCTGTCGATGCGCGCACGGGCGCGTTCGCCCAGCATGACCAGACCGGCGCAGGGCGAACCGCTCCAGCCTTTCTGCGGGGCCGACACGACGATGTCGATGCCGAGCGCACCCATGTCCACCCACAGCGTGCCGGCGGCGATGGCATCGACCACGAACAGGCCATCGACCTCGCGCACCGCGGCGGCGACTTCCCGCAGGTAGTCGTCCGGCAGCAGCATGCCGGCCGAGGTTTCGACCTGCGGCGCGAACACCACGGCGGGCTTCTGTTCGAGGATGGCGGCGACCACTTCCTTGACCGGCGCCGGCGCGAACGCCTTCTGCGAACCCGGCTCCGGCTGGCGCGCCTTCAGCACGATCTGTTCAGACGGGATGCGGCCCATGTCGAAGATCTGCGTCCAGCGGAAGCTGAACCAGCCGTTGCGGATCACCATCACCTTCTGGTCGGTGGCGAACTGGCGCGCCACGGCTTCCATGCCGAAGGTGCCGCTACCCGGCACGACGACGGCCGACTTGGCGTTGTAGACCTGCTTCAGAACGCGCGAAATATCTTTCATGACGCCCTGGAAGGCGACAGACATGTGGTTCAGCGCACGGTCGGTGTAGACGACCGAATATTCGAGCAGTCCCTCGGGATCGACATTGGGCAGAAGGCCGGACACGGTGATCTCTCCGTTTCAGTGGGGTAGACGACAGATTTGCACCCCCGCTTGTGGCGGCGGCTGGACAGAACCTGCGGGTGTTCCGGGCGGACGGGTCCGTTCGGAGGGTCGGGATTCTAATCCACTGAGGCAGCTTGCCGGTATGTCGGGTTTCCGCTGTGAGGCCCCGGCATGGATTCTGTGGGAGGGTCTTCTGACTCCGACGGCGGCCTGAAGCGAAGCCGGCGGACGGCAATGGCCCTGTCGCGGCCAAGGCCGCTCCCACGGTGGAGCGCCCGGTGGAAGCGCGCTTGCCGGATACAGGCGGAAACCGGCAGATGTGCTTGCACCACCGTCCGTCGACGCCCCTCCGCCTCAACTTCACTGCGCATATCTTTTCCGATGCAGATCAATGCCTTGATCTGCATCAATATTTTTGCTGCGGCGCCGAAAAGTCGACTGGCCCGCAACTTGTTAGTAGCCACCACCCACCCGTGCGAATCGACGGTTCGTCCGAGGTGTTTCGAGGTCCGTGAGCACACGGCTCGCCGGAAACATGGCGTGCGGCGCAGGCGAGGGGCCCCAGACAACAAGAAGCACAGGAGAGAGACCAGGATGGAAACCTTCTATGAGGTGATGCGCCGGCAGGGCATCTCGCGCCGCAGTTTCCTTAAGTACTGTTCGTTGACCGCCACCTCGCTCGGCCTCGGCCCGGCCTTCGTGCCGCAGATCGCCCACGCGATGGAAACCAAGCCGCGCACCCCGGTGCTGTGGCTGCACGGTCTGGAATGCACCTGCTGTTCCGAATCCTTCATCCGCTCGGCCCACCCGCTGGCGAAGGACGTGGTGCTGTCGATGATCTCGCTCGACTACGACGACACGCTGATGGCCGCCGCAGGGCACCAGGCCGAAGCGATCCTCGAAGAGATCATGACCAAGTACAAGGGCAACTACATCCTGGCGGTCGAGGGCAACCCGCCGCTGAACCAGGATGGCATGAGCTGCATCATCGGCGGCAAGCCCTTCATCGACCAGCTCAAGCACGTGGCCAAGGACGCCAAGGCCATCATTTCCTGGGGTTCCTGTGCCAGCTGGGGTTGCGTGCAGGCGGCCAAGCCGAATCCGACGCAGGCCACCCCGGTGCACAAGGTCATCTTCGACAAGCCCATCATCAAGGTGCCGGGCTGTCCGCCGATCGCCGAGGTGATGACCGGCGTCATCACCTACATGCTCACCTTCGACCGCATCCCCGAGCTGGACCGCCAGGGCCGGCCGAAGATGTTCTACAGCCAGCGCATCCACGACAAGTGCTACCGCCGTCCGCACTTCGACGCCGGCCAGTTCGTCGAGGCCTGGGACGATGAGTCCGCGCGCAAGGGCTACTGCCTCTACAAGGTCGGCTGCAAGGGCCCGACCACCTACAACGCCTGCTCCACCGTGCGCTGGAACGAAGGCACGAGCTTCCCGATCCAGGCCGGCCACGGCTGTATCGGCTGCTCGGAAGACGGCTTCTGGGACAAGGGTTCGTTCTACGACCGCCTGACCGACATCCACCAGTTCGGCATCGAAGCCAACGCCGACCAGGTCGGCGCGACGGCTGCCGGCGTGGTCGGTGCGGCCGCCGTGGCGCACGCCGCGGTGTCGGCGATCAAGCGCGCCTCGCACAAGCACGACAACGGCTCGACGACGACGGTCGATCACTGATCGCGAACCCTGCCCCCGCGCCAGCGCTGAGGGCTGGCGTCGATGAGGGCAGTCCCTGCTCCAGCAAAGGATACGAAGATGGGTGCTTACGAAACACAGGGTTTCAACATGGACAACTCGGGCCGGCGCATCGTCGTCGACCCGGTCACCCGCATCGAAGGTCACATGCGATGCGAGGTGAATGTCGACAGCAACAACGTCATCCGCAACGCAGTGTCGACCGGCACCATGTGGCGCGGCCTCGAAGTCATCCTGAAGGGTCGCGACCCGCGCGACGCCTGGGCCTTCGTCGAGCGCATCTGCGGCGTCTGTACCGGCTGTCACGCGCTGACCTCGGTGCGCGCGGTGGAAGACGCGCTCGGCATCAAGATTCCGCTGAACGCGCACCTGATCCGCGAAATGATGGCGAAGACGCTGCAGGTGCATGACCACGCGGTGCACTTCTACCACCTGCACGCGCTCGACTGGGTCGACGTCGTGTCGGCGCTGAAGGCCGATCCGAAGAAGACCAGCGAACTGCAGCAGCTGGTGTCGCCGTCTCACCCGCTGTCCTCGCCCGGCTATTTCCGTGACATCCAGAACCGGCTGAAGAAGTTCGTCGAGAGCGGCCAGCTCGGCCCCTTCATGAACGGCTACTGGGGCAGCAAGGCCTATGTGCTGCCGCCGGAAGCCAACCTGATGGCGGTCACCCACTACCTCGAAGCGCTCGACCTGCAGAAGGAATGGGTCAAGGTACACACCATCTTCGGCGGCAAGAACCCGCACCCGAACTACCTGGTCGGTGGCGTGCCGTGCGCCATCAACATCGACGGCGACGGCGCCGTCGGTGCGCCGATCACGATGGAGCGCCTGAACTTCGTCGAGGCGCGCATCAAGGAAATGATCGATTTCAACAACAACGTCTACATCCCGGACGTACTCGCCATCGGCACGATCTACAAGCAGGCCGGCTGGCTGTATGGCGGCGGTCTGGCGGCGACCAACGTGGCTGACTACGGCACCTACGAGAAGGTGCCGTATGACCACAGCACGCATCAGCTGCCGGGCGGCGTCATCCTCAATGGCAACTGGGACGAGATCCACGAAATCGACCCGCGTGACCCGGAGCAGGTGCAGGAGTTCGTCAATCACAGCTGGTACAAGTACGCCGACGAATCCAAGGGTCTGCACCCGTGGGACGGCGTGACCGAACCGAACTACGTGCTCGGCGACAAGACCAAGGGCAGCCGTACCAACATCGAGGAAATCGACGAGAGCGCCAAGTACTCGTGGATCAAGTCGCCGCGCTGGCGCGGGCACGCGGTCGAGGTCGGTCCGCTGTCGCGCTACATCCTCGGCTACGCGCACGCCGCCAAGGGCAACAAGTGGTGCCAGCGCGTGAAGCAGCAGATCGACGAGTCGGCGGTGGCGATCAACAGCGCCATCCCGAAGGCGCTCGGCCTGCCGGAGACGAGCTTCAGCGCCAAGCAGCTGCTGCCCACCACCATTGGCCGCACGCTGGCGCGCGCACTGGAAAGCCAGTACGCCGCCGAAATGATGATGGACGACTTCAAGCAGCTGATCGGCAACATCAAGGCGGGCGACACCAGTACCGCCAACGTCGAGAAGTGGGACCCGAAGACCTGGCCGAAGGAAGCCAAGGGCGTCGGCACCGTCGCCGCGCCGCGCGGCATGCTGGGCCACTGGATCCGCATCAAGGACGGCCGCATCGAGAACTACCAGTGCGTCGTGCCGACCACCTGGAACGGCAGCCCGCGTGACACCAAGGGCCAGATCGGCGCCTTCGAGGCCAGCCTGATGAACACGCCGATGGTGAATCCGGAACAGCCGGTCGAAATCCTGCGCACGCTGCACTCGTTCGACCCCTGCCTCGCCTGCTCGACCCACGTGATGAGCGAGGACGGCCAGGAACTGACCACGGTGAAGGTGCGCTGAAGCGCGCCCACGACATAACGAAATCAGGAGGAAACATGAATACGTCCCTCGTTCGCCGCGCCTCCGTCGCGGCCGCCCTGGCGCTGGCAGCCGGTGTCGCACAGGCGCATGAAGGTCACGGCGCACACGGCCTTGCGGCCGGTCTGGCGCATCCCTTCGCCGGTGCCGATCACCTGCTGGCGATGATCGCCGTCGGCGTCTGGTCGGCCGCCGTGCTGCCCGCTGCGCAACGCCTGGCCGGCCCGGCCTTCTTCCTGCTCGCGCTGCTGGCCGGTGCCTTCATCGGTGTGCAGACGGGCGCCGGCGTCTACATCGAAGCCGGTGTCGCGCTCAGCGTCGCACTGTTCGGCGTGCTGCTGCTGGCGCGCCGCCAGCTGCCGGCAGTCGCCGGCTTCGCACTGGTCGCTGCCGCCGGTGCGCTGCACGGGGTGGCGCACGGCGCCGAATGGGCGGCGGGTTCATCCTTCGCCGCTTACGCCACCGGCTTCGTGCTCGGCTCGGCGCTGCTGCACGCCGCCGGTCTGGTCGCCGGCAGCTGGCTGGCCCGCGTGCCGGCCTGGGTCTGGCGCGTGCAGGCGGCAGGTGTCGGTGCCGCCGGCCTGTTCATGTTCGCGTCGCGCATCTGAAGCACCCAACCGCGGGAGACGACAGATGTCCGCAACTACTGAAAAGCTGTCCCACGCCACCGGCATCGACGAGGGGGCGGTTGCCCACGGCCGCTCGATCAAGTCGGTCTATGTGTATGAGGCGCCGGTGCGCGTGTGGCACTGGATCAACGCGCTGGCGATCACGGTGCTCGCGCTGACCGGCTACTTCATCGGCTCGCCGCTGCCGACGCAGCCGGGCGAGGCCAGTGCCAACTACCTGATGGGCTACATCCGCTTCGCCCACTTCGCTGCCGGCTACGTGCTGGCAGTCGGTCTGCTCGGCCGCACCTACTGGGCCATCGTCGGCAATCACCACGCACGCGAACTGTACTGGGTGCCGCTGCTGACCAAGGCCTACTGGGTCGAGGTGTTCGGCATGCTGAAGTGGTACGCCTTCATGAGCCCGCGGCCCGGCCGCTACGTGGGTCACAACCCGCTGGCGCGCTTCGCGATGTTCTTCGGCTACCTGCTGCTCACCGTGTTCATGATCCTGACCGGCTTCGCGCTGTACGGCGAAGGCGCACAGATGGGCTCGTGGCAGGAGCGGCTGTTCGGCTGGGTCATCCCGCTGATGGGCCAGTCGCAGGACGTGCATACCTGGCACCACCTCGGCATGTGGGCGCTCATCGTGTTCATCATCCTGCATGTCTATGCGGCCATCCGCGAAGACATCATGGGTCGCTCAAGCGTCGTGAGCACGATGATTTCCGGCCACCGCACCTTCAAGGACTGACGCCATGTCCGCCGCCACTTCGCTTGCAGTCAGCACCGCAGCGGCGGACATGCCCACCGCCTCCTCACGCGAAAGAAGGCTCGTTGTGCACCCCTTGCGTCCCGGACTGTCACCCCTGCAACGCGTACCCGCCGGCATTCCGGTGCGTGCGCCGTGGCATCCGGGACGATTTCTTTCGCGCAATTTCCTCGAACCGCTCGGCATGTCGCAGAGCGAAGCCGCCCGCGCGCTCGGCATGTCGCGCCGCCGTCTGCACGAGATCGTGCACGGCCAGCGCGCGATGACGCCCGACACCGCCATCCGCTGCGCCCTGCTGTTCGGCACGGACGCCGCCTTCTGGCTGGCGCTGCAGTCCGCCTGGGACAGCTTCCACGCCTGGAAGGCGCTGCGCGCCACGCCTCACGCCACGCTTCCGCGCGGCGCTCACTGATTTTTTCCGAAGGAAGGTCCGACCATGAACCCGAATCCGTCCGGATGCAGCTGTCACCCACCCCGTGACAGCATCGTCGTGCTCGGCATCGGCAATGTGCTGTGGGCCGACGAAGGTTTCGGCGTGCGCTGCGTCGAAGCGCTGCAGCAGCGTGTCGAGTTCGACGAAGGCGCCGGCGACGCCCCGGAGGTGCAGCTGATCGACGGTGGCACGCAGGGGCTCTACCTCGTGCAGCACGTGCAGGCGGCCGACTGCCTGCTCATCTTCGACGCCATCGACTACGGCCTCGAGCCGGGCACGCTCAAGTGCATCGCCAACGACGACGTGCCGCGTTTCATGGGCGCGAAAAAGATGAGCCTGCACCAGACCGGTTTCCAGGAGGTGCTGATGCTGGCCCAGCTGACCGGCCAGTACCCGCGCGAAGTGCTGCTGATCGGTTGCCAGCCGGAAGAGCTGGAGGACTACGGCGGCAGCCTGCGGCCGTCGGTGCGCCGGGCGATGGACGACGCGCTGGTGCTCGGCCTGGACACGCTGCGCCGCTGGGGCGCGCGGCCGGTGCCGCGCACCACGCCGCTGACCGAGCGCGAGTGCATCACCTTCGCCGAGCTCGAACTGACGCGCTACGAAGGCGAACGTCCGCCGGAAGAGCTGGCCTGTCGCAGCGGCGATGCACGTTTCTTCCCGTCTTTGGAGGGCTGAGCATGTGTCTCGGCATCCCGATGCAGGTGATGGCGCAGGAGGCAGGCTACGCCCAGTGCGTGGGCCGTCTCGGCCTGCGTCGCGTGCGCACGGCGCTGGTCGGCGACGTGGCGATCGGTGAATGGCTGCTGGTGTTTCTCGACAGCGCACAGGAACGCATTTCGGTCGAGCGGGCGCGCGAGGTCGACGCCACGCTGGACCTGATCGAATCCGTCATGCAGGGCGAGGCGGGTGACGGCGACGCCGCCTTCGCGCTGCCGTCGGCGATGAGCACTGAACAACTGCGGGCGCTGTCCGGCGCCCGTGCGGACACGCAGGACAACACGCAGGGAGAAATCGCATGAGCATCGAAGCCGCATCATCCGAAGCGGTCGTCACACTGCCGGTCGCCGCGCCGGCCCTTGTGTCGCCGCTGGTCGACCGCCTGGTCAGCGCGCACGGCGCGACCTGGCTCACCGCCGACAACGTCGCCGACTGGGCGGCCGGTGGTGGCGACCGCGTCATCCTGCTGGCCGGCGACCCGGTGCGCTTCCCGGAAGCGCTCGACGTCGCCGTGGTGCTGCCCGAACTGCGCCAGCACTTCGCGCAGCGCTTTGCCGTCGGCGTCGCCACCCGCGAACACGAGGACGCGATCGCCAAGCGCTACGGCTCGATCCGCTGGCCTGCGCTGGTGTTCGTGCGCGACGGCCAGTACGTCACCGTGCTGTCCGGCATGCTCGACTGGGATGTCTATGTCGAGCGCGTCGCCGAAGCGCTGGCGATGCCTGTGTCGCGCGCACCCACCATCGGCATTCCGGTGCGCAATGGCAGCGCATCTGATTCTTCCTGTCACTGAGCGGAGTACGGCACGTGAAAGAATTTCCCGCATTTCCCATTCCGGTCGCCGTCATCGGCCCCGGCACCCAGGTCGAAGACGAAACGCTGCAGTACATCAACATGCCGCAGGGCATGGAAACCTTCCGCCCGCCCGTCCTGCCCGAGCCGGAAGAGCTGGTTGGCCACGAACAGGCGCATCTGGCGCTGCGTGACGTGCTGGCCTGCCTCGACGCGACCCGCGGCGACGGCCGCAACCGCAGCATCGACCTGACCCGGCTGCCGGCCGAAGACCTGAAGCTGATCAACCAGGTCATGGGCGAGGGCGAGGTCAGCGCACAGGTGCGCACCGAAGGCGATGCCGCCCACCACGTGGCGGTGCAGGAGTCGGTGTTCGCCGGCGTCTGGCGCGTCATCGTCAGCGACAACGGCAGCGTCCTGTCCGACACGATAGAGGTGGGCGCCATTCCGCAGGTGCTGCGCACCTCGGCTGCCGACGATCTGTGGTTCACCGTGCCGCGCTGGCAGGGCGCGCTGCCGCCCAATGTGCAGAACGCGCCGGCGCTGCTGGCCGAGATCGAGGACCAGTGGCGCGGCTGGAAGCCGGGCAAGCCGGCGCATGTGGTGAATCTGACGCTGCTGCCGATGTCGAACGAGGACATCGGTTTCATGGACCACCACCTCGGCACCGGCCGCGTGCTCATCCTGTCGCGCGGCTACGGCAACTGCCGCATCACCAACACGCGCGTGCCCAACACCTGGCGCGTCGTCTATTACAACTCGCAGGACGTGGTCATTCTGAACACGGTCGAGGTGACCGCGCTGCCGGAAGTCGCGATGGCGGCGAAGGAAGACCTGGAGGATTCATTCGAGCGTCTGACCGAAGTGCTGGCCTGGGTGGAAGGCGACTGATCATGTCGGCCAATGTGCGCTTCGAAGGCAGCTATCTCGGCGATGCCGGCAAGTTGCCGGACAATGCGAAACTCGAATGCAAGATCTGCTGGTGGGTGTATGACCCGCAGCAGGGCGACCCGGTGTGGCAGATCGCGCCGGGCACCGCATTCACCGACCTGCCGCCGCACTGGCGCTGCCCGCAGTGCGACGGTGACGCCGACCAGTTCATGGTGATCGACTGAGGTTGATCGCCTCACCGCACCTGAGCGACCGACATGACCACCGACCCGATGCTCGCCTACCGCATCAGCGCCCTCGAAGCGCTGTTCCGTCAGATCGCCGACACCCGCATGGCCGGGCTGCCGATCATGAACGCGGCGCTGCGCGTCGAGGTGGTGGGTTTCGAGCTGTGCCCGTCGGAGCCCGACCTGCCGGCGGCAGCCAGCGGCGTGCTGGTGACGCCATGGTTCATGAATCTGGTGCGTCTGCCGCTGGCGCGCGAGGACGATCTCGGGCGTGTCGGCGTCACGCGCCGGCTGGCGCTCGGGCGCGAGCGCTTCGACTTCATCGGCGCGCACGAAGCCGCCATCGGCACCTTCGACGCCTGTTCGCTGTTTTCGCCGATGTTCGATTTCGCGTCGCAGGACACCGCCGTCGCCACCGCGCAGGCGGTGCTCGCGCGACTGCGCGAACCGCTGCCCGAGGTGGCGAAGGACGCGGCGGAACAGCCGGAACGCCCGGCCCGCCGCGGCTTCCTGTTCGGGCGGAGCCGCACGCCATGATGTCGCTCGACGCACTGGCCGGTGTGCTGCGCGTTCAGCCGGGTGCCCCGCGCCCGGCCGCGCTGAGCGGCCAGCGTCCGGACTGGGCGGCGCGGCTGGCTGTCGGTCGCCCGGCGCAATCGCTGCCCGACCTGCTCGGCGCCGTGTTCAGCCTGTGCAGCCACGCGCACCGGCTGTGTGCCCGGGCTGCGGTCGACACCGCGCTCGGCGTCGATGCGCCACTGCCGGACACCTTGCGCGGCGAAACGCTGCGCGAGCACCTGCGCCGCGTCCTGCTCGACTGGCCGGCGCTGCTGACGGCCGGGCCGTCGGCCGACGCAGCGCGCGCGCTGGCCGCCTGCCCCGTGCTGCGCGCCGACGGCCCCGACGCCGCGTGTGCCGCCAGCATGCCGGACTGGATCGAACGCCATCTGCTCGGCGTCGCACCGGCACGCTGGCTGGCTGCCTTCGAGCGCGCACCGCAGCAGGCCTTTGCCGACTGGCGCGAGGCGGGCCAGACCTGGCTCGCCCGCGGCCTGCGCGACAGCGCCGCGCTGGCCGATGCACCGGTCGTCGCGGCGCCGGCGCTGCATGTGCATGCCAGTGAGACGGCGCTGCGCGCACTGGCCGCCGCGATGACGCAGGACCCCACTTTCACCCGTCGTCCGCGCATCGACGGTGCCTGTGCCGAAACCGGCTGCTGGACGCGTCTGGCCGACGCCGCGCAGCCCCGCTCGGCCTCCGATCGCTTTGCGGCGCGGCTGGCCGAACTGGTGCGCCTCGCGCTGCCGGGCGGCGAAGGCCGCCTGCGCAGCGGCCGTATCGCGCTGGCGCCGGGCGAGGGGCTGGCCTGGACGGAGATGGCGCGCGGCCTGCTCGTCCACTACGTGCGGCTGGATGGTCGCGGCGACGAAGCGCGCATCGACGCCTGTCACGTGCTGGCGCCGACCGAATGGAATTTCGATGCCGACGGTGCGGTGGCGGCCGCACTCGAAAAGCTGGACCCGGCGGCGCCCGAGTGCGCACGCCGTGTCGCGCTGCTGATGGCGGCCTACGACCCCTGCGTGCGCTACGAGATGGCAGGCCTGCAGGAGGTGTCCCATGCATGAAGCCAGTCTGGCCGGCGGCATCCTGCAGCTGGTCGAACGCACCGCCGAACGCGAGCGTTTCGCCCGCGTCACGCATCTGCGGCTGGAGGCGGGCCAGCTGGCCGGCGTCGAGTCGCGCGCGCTGCGCTTCGCGCTCGAAGCCATCGCCCCAGGCACGCTGCTCGACGGCGCGCGGATAGACATCGACGAACCGCCGGGCGAAGCCTGGTGCATGGACTGCAGCCTCACCGTGCAGATCGCCCAGCGCGGCGACCCGTGTGCGCACTGCGGCGGCTACCGGCTGCAGCCGACCGGCGGCACCGAACTGAGGGTGATCGATATGCAGGTAGAGGACTGAGAGCTGGTCTG
This sequence comes from Methyloversatilis sp. NSM2, assembly GCF_038066675.1. NCBI lineage: Bacteria > Pseudomonadati > Pseudomonadota > Betaproteobacteria > Nitrosomonadales > Sterolibacteriaceae > Methyloversatilis > Methyloversatilis sp. NSM2. The sequence goes on along the minus strand of NZ_JBBUKV010000012.1, from coordinate 81 downwards.
GATTCTGTAGATACTGTTATCCGAGTCAAGCACCGTGAGCGGTTGGGTCAAAAGGTTTGCCGGATCGGAGAACGCCAAAGG
>NZ_JBBUKV010000011.1:0-21144 GCF_038066675.1 Methyloversatilis sp. NSM2 | reverse complement strand
TAAGCCCAAGGAGCGACGCGGCATCCACCTGCTCGTCCCGAGGTGCCCCTCGGGAGGTAAAGACAATACAAGGAGCGAGCTTGCTCGCGATAGGGCGGCTGCACGGCACCGCGGGTTTTTTCGCATCGCATCGCGAGCAAGCTCGCTCCCACAGGAAATTGAGACCCGGCGTGGACCGGGCAAGGACGGAGGAGATCGATATGTGCGTAGTGTGTGGATGTGCCGGTGACGGCAGCCAGGTGACGATGGAGGGGCACGCCCATCCGCCCAGCCCCTATTCACCCGCGGCGCGGCGGGTGAAGTCCGGTGCGCCGGCGATCCGCCGGGCGGAACCGGCGCATGCGGGGGCCTCGCACGTCGCGGTGGACCCGGCCAGCGGCGACCTGCATTTCGGCGCCGGTGCGGCCAAGGTGTCGGTGCCCGGCATGAGCCAGGCGCGCGCCATCCGGCTCGAAACCGACATCCTCGGCGAGAACGACCGCGTCGCCGCGCAGAACCGCGCACAGTTCGCGGCGCACGGCGTGACCGCGCTGAACTTCGTGTCCAGCCCCGGCTCCGGCAAGACCACGCTGCTGTGCGCCACCATCGAGGCGCTGAAGACACGCGCGCACGGACTGCCGGTGGCGGTGATCGAGGGCGACCAGCAGACCTCCTTCGACGCCGACCGCATCCGTGCAACCGGCGCGCCGGCGCTGCAGGTGAACACCGGCAAGGGCTGTCACCTCGACGCACCGATGGTGGCCGAGGCCTTCGCCCGCCTGCATCGCCACGATCACGGTGAGGAGCGCAGCCTGCTGTTCATCGAGAACGTCGGCAACCTCGTCTGCCCGGCGATGTGGGACCTGGGCGAGGCGGCCAAGGTGGCCATCCTGTCGGTCACCGAAGGCGAGGACAAGCCGCTCAAGTACCCGGACATGTTCGCCGCCAGCACGCTGATGCTGGTGAACAAGATCGATCTGCTGCCCTATCTGAACTTCGACGTCGAGCGCTGCATAGCCTTCGCGCGCCGCGTCAATCCGGCCATCGAGGTGATCCGGGTGTCGGCCACCACCGGCGAAGGCATGGGCGACTGGCTGACCTGGATCGAATCGCGACTGAAGGCCGACGCCGTAGCCGGCCTGCGGGCCGGCATCGACGACATCGTGCGGAGCACCGCGTCATGAGCCCCCGGCTCCCCACCGTGCTGGCGGCCGGCGCCTGGCTGAAGAACGCCGCCTGCCTGTTCGAGGACGGTCGCGCCGTCTGGTCGCCAATGCATGGCGACCTCGGTGACCCGGCCGCCTGCGTCGCGCTCGAACAGTCGCTCGACCATCTGCGCGCCCAGTCCTGTACGCCGATCGAGGCGATCGCGCATGACCTGCACCCGGACTTTTACAGCACGCATCTGGCCGTCGCGCTGGCCGACCGGCTGGGCGTGCCGGCCGTCGGTGTGCAGCATCACCATGCGCACATCGCCGCCGTGATGGCAGAGCATGGACTGACCGAACCGGTGGTCGGCCTGGCGCTCGACGGCGTCGGCCTCGGCACCGACGGCGTGGCCTGGGGCGGCGAACTGCTGTGGGTCGCCCCGGGCGACTGGCGCCGGCTCGGCCACCTGTGGCCGCTGCAACTGGCCGGCGGCGACGTGGCCGCGCGCGAGCCCTGGCGGATGGCCGCCGCCGCGATGCAGACGCTGGGTCGCGGCGCCGACATCGAGGCGCGCTACACCGCCGCGGTCGGCGCGCAGGCCGCGCGCACCGTCACGCGCATGCTGGACAGCGGCCTGAACAGTCCGCCCACCACCAGCACTGGCCGCTGGTTCGACGCCGCTGCCGGCGCGCTCGGTTTGAGCGTGCGCCAGTCGCACGAGGCCGAAGCCGCCATTGCGCTCGAATCGGCCGCCAAGCGCTGGTTTGCCGCGCACGGCGAGCCGACGCTGGACAGCGTCGTCGAGGTCGCGGGCGACAGCATGCTCGATCTGCGTCCGCTGCTCGCCCGTCTGCTCGACTGGCCGGACGGCGAAAATCGATGCGACGAAGCCGCCGCCTGGTTCCACGTGGCGCTGGCCGACGGCCTCGCGCAGTGGGCGATCGCCGCCGCACAGCGCACTCAGGTCGATACCGTCTGCCTCGGCGGCGGCTGTTTCATGAATGCGCTGCTGACGCGTCGCGTCACGCTGCGGCTGCAGAGCCGCGGCCTGCGCGTGCTGCGGCCCCAGGCCACATCCTGCGGCGATGCCGGTCTGGCCATGGGCCAGGCGTGGGCGGTCGCGCAGCAGATCCATCTCGCACCCGGCGTGCTCACGGAGTCCCTGTCATGTGTCTAGCCATCCCCGCCAAGCTGGTCGAACTGCGCGAGGACGAACGCGCGGTGGTGAACCTCGGCGGCATCCGCAAGGAAGTGTCGATCGAACTGGTGCCCGAGGCGCGGGTCGGCGACTACGTCATCGTCCACGTCGGTCACGCCATCGGCATGATCGACCCGGAGGAGGCCGAGCGCACGCTGGCACTGTTCGGCGAAATGTCGGCAGCGATGGCCGCGACGGAGTCCGCCGCATGAAGTACATCGACGAATTCCGCGACGGCGACGTCGCCCGCAAGATCGCCGACCGTCTGGCCCTTGAAGCGCGCGGTGACCGCCAGTACAGCTTCATGGAGTTCTGCGGCGGCCATACGCACGCCATTTCGCGCTACGGCGTGAGCGAACTGCTGCCGGCCAATGTGCGCATGATTCACGGCCCCGGCTGTCCGGTCTGCGTGCTGCCGATCGGCCGCGTCGACATGGCGATCAAGCTGGCGCTCGAACACGATGTCATCGTCTGTACCTACGGAGACACGATGCGCGTGCCGGCCTCCGACAGCCTGTCGCTGACCAAGGCGAAGGCGCGCGGCGGCGACATCCGCATGGTGTATTCGGCGGCCGACGCGCTCACGGTCGCGCGCGACAACCCGGAGCGTCAGGTGGTGTTCTTCGCCATCGGCTTCGAAACCACGACGCCGCCGACCGCGCTCGCCATCCTGCGCGCGCAGCGCGAGGGGCTGAAGAATTTCAGCGTGCTGTGCTGTCACGTGCTGACCCCGTCCGCCATCACCCACATCCTGGAGTCGCCGGAAGTGCGCCAGTACGGCACGGTGCCGATCGATGGCTTCATCGGCCCGGCGCACGTGAGCATCGTGATCGGTGCCGCGCCCTACGAGCACTTTGCCGAGGAATACCGCAAGCCGGTCGTGATCGCCGGCTTCGAGCCGCTGGACGTGATGCAGGCCATCCTGATGCTGGTGCGTCAGGTGAACGAGGGCCGCGCCCACGTCGAGAACGAATTCACCCGCGCCGTCGACCGCGACGGCAATCTGGCCGCGCAGCAGAAGGTGTCCGAAGTGTTCGAACTGCGACCCAGCTTCGAATGGCGCGGCCTGGGCGAAGTGCCGTACAGCGCGCTGAAGATCCGGCCGGCCTTCGCCGAGTTCGACGCCGAGCGCCGCTTCGACGTCGGCTACAAGCCGGTGGCCGACAACAAGGCCTGCGAATGCGGCGCCATCCTGCGCGGCGTCAAGAAGCCGACCGACTGCAAGATTTTCGGCACCGTGTGCACGCCGGAAAACCCGGTCGGTTCCTGCATGGTGTCGAGCGAGGGGGCGTGCGCGGCGCATTACGCGTACGGCCGGTTCAAGGACATTCCCGTCAAGGTGAGCGCATGAATGCGAGAGACGACAGCAAGGGCGGCACGGTGCGCGCCGGCTATGTGCGTCCGCTGGACATCCGCAGCGGCCGCATCGACATGGGCCACGGTGCCGGCGGCCGCGCAGCCGCGCAGCTGATCGAGGAAATCTTCCTCGCCGCCTTCGACAATCCCTTCCTGCGCCAGGGCAACGACGGTGCGTCGCTGGCCATTCCGCAGGGCCGCCGTCTGGTGATGGCGACCGACGCGCACGTCATTTCGCCGCTGTTCTTCCCCGGCGGTGACATCGGTGCGCTCAGCGTGCACGGCACGGTGAACGATGTGGCGATGATGGGCGCGACGCCGCTCTATCTGTCGGCCAGTTTCATCCTCGAAGAGGGTTTTCCGCTGGCCGATCTGAAGCGCATCGTGCTGTCGATGGCGGCGGCGGCGCGCGAAGCCGGCGTGGCGGTGGTCACCGGCGACACCAAGGTGGTGGAGCAGGGCAAGGGCGACGGCGTGTTCATCAGCACCACCGGCGTCGGCGTGGTGCCGCACGGCATCGACGTGTCGGGCGCGAACGCGCGGCCGGGCGACGTCATCCTGCTGTCGGGCACCGTGGGCGATCATGGCGTGGCGGTGCTGTCGCAGCGCGAATCGCTGGAGTTCGAAACGACCATCGTGTCGGACACCGCAGCGCTGAACGGCCTGGTCGCCGACATGCTGGCGGTGTGCCCGGCGATCCGCACGCTGCGCGATCCGACCCGCGGCGGTGTCGCCACCACGCTGAACGAGATCGCCCGCCAGTCCGGCATCGGCATGCTGCTCGACGAAGCGGCGATACCGGTGAAGCCGGAGGTCGACGCCGCCTGCGAGCTGCTGGGGCTGGACCCGCTCTACGTCGCCAACGAAGGCAAGCTGCTGGCCATCGTGCCGGCCGAGCACGCCGACGCGGTGCTGGCGGCGATGCGCGCGCATCCGCGCGGTGCGGACGCGGCACGCATCGGCGTCGTGATGGAGGACGCACACCACTTCGTGCAGATGAACACCCGCTTCGGCGGCCGGCGCGTGGTCGACTGGCTGAGCGGAGAGCAGCTGCCGCGCATCTGCTGAACCGCGATGAGCGCCGACCGCGTCTATGCCAAGACCGACAAGGGCCGCGCTGAACTGCTGTCGCGCACCGGCACGCTGCGCGGACGGCTGCGCGCGGCGCTCATCGTCGTCAATGGTCAGGCACCGCTGTCGGCGCTGCAGGAGGTGATCGGCGACGGCGCGGCCGATCTGCTCGAAGAACTGCGCACGCTCGGCCATGTCGAGGCGGTCGAACCGGCAGCGCTGCCGGCCGCCAACGACAGCACGGCGCCGGCCAACGCGCTGCTCGAGATGAGGCGCGCCGATGCGATGCACCGGCTGGCACCCCACTTCGGGCCCGACGTGGCACTGGTCGCGCGCCCGCTGCTGGCCGCCGAAGACGCAGCCACCTTCAACTGCGCGCTCGACGCGATCGAAATCAAGCTCGCGCTCTACATGGGCCGCCGCGACGCCGCGCGCACGCTGGACGGACTGAGGCTGCAGACATGACGGTGCCGCTGCGCATCCTGCTGCTGTGCCACAGCTTCAACAGCCTGAGCCAGCGCCTGTACGCCGAACTGACGGCGCTCGGTCATGTGCTGTCGGTGGAGCTGGACATCGCAGACGCGGTGACCGAAGAGGCGGTCGCGCTGTTCCAGCCGGACCTCGTGCTGGCCCCATTCCTGAAGCGGCGCATCCCGGCGTCGGTGTGGCGCGCCCTGCCCTGTTTCGTCGTGCACCCGGGGCCGCCGGGCGACCGCGGCCCGGCGGCGCTCGACTGGGCCATCGTCGAGGGACAGCGCGAGTGGGGCGTCACCGTGCTGCAGGCGGACGGTGATTTCGACGCCGGCCCGGGGTGGGGGGCCGCGACCTTCCCGCTGCGTGCGGCGTCCAAGGGCGCGATCTACCGGCGCGAGGTGACCGAAGCGGCGGTCGCGGCGACCTTGCAGTCGCTCGCCCGCTTCACTGCCGGCGACGCGCCGCAGAACAGTCTGCCCGCCGCCGACGGCTGGCGCGGCGTGCTGCCGCAGGCGCGTCGCGCCATCGACTGGTCGCGCGACGACAGCGCAACGGTGCTGGCGAAGATACGCGCCTCCGACGGCCAGCCGGGCGTGGTCGATGCGCTGTTCGGCCAGCCCTGCCGGCTGTTCGACGCGCACCCGGCGACGCTGGAGGCGCTGGCCGGTTTCGATGGTGCGCCGGGCGACGTATTGGCGCAGCGTGACGGCGCACTGCTGCGCCGGACCGCCGATGGTGGCGTCTGGATAGGCCGCGTGTCGATCGCCCTTGGCGACGCCGCGTCGCCGATCAAGCTGCCGGCAATGCAGGCCTTTGCCGCGGCGGCCGCGACGCTGCCCGAACGTGCGGTGCCGCTCACGCGGGCGGCCGACGAATGGGGCGAGTTGCGCTACACCGAGCACGGCGAGCGCGGGGCCCGCGTCGGCGTGCTCAGTTTCGACTTCTGCAATGGCGCGATGTCCACCGCGCAATGCCAGCGCCTGCGCGACGCGCTGGTCGAGGTGAAGCGGCGCGACACGCAGCTGCTGCTGATCGCTGGCGGCGACGGCTTCTTCAGCAATGGCATCGACCTCAACTGCATCGAGGCGGCGGCGCACCGCGACGGCGACAGTGCGGCCGACGAATCGTGGCGCAACATCAACGCGATGAACGACGTCGCGCTGGAAATCATCACCTGCACCGACCGCCTCACCGTGTCGCTGCTGCGCGGCAACGCCGGTGCCGGCGGCGCCTTCCTCGCGCTGGCGGCGGACGAGGTGTGGGCGCAGCGCGGCGTCATGCTGAACCCGCACTACAAGAACATGGGCAATCTGTACGGCTCGGAGTACTGGACCTACCTCGCGCCGCGCCGGCTCGGCGCCGATGGCGCGCGCGCGCTGATGCAGAGCCGGCTGCCGCTGTCCGCACCCGAGGCGCTGCGCATCGGCTTCGTCGACCGTTGCCTCGACGTGCCGGCCGGTCAGGTACTCGATGCGGCGGTGCAGGAAGCCCGGCTGCTGGCCGCGTCGTACAATCTGCGTGATCGCGTCATGCGCAAGCAGACCGAGCGCGCGGCCCACGAAGCCGAACGTCCGCTCGCCGATTACCGCAAGGAAGAACTGTCCCGCATGCACCGCAATTTCTACGGCTTCGACCCCAGCTACCACGTCGCGCGCCACCACTTCGTGCACAAGCTGCCGCATGCGTGGACGCCGCGCCATCTGGCCGTGCACCGCGAGGTCGCCGCGCGATGAACGCCAGCCTGCGCGTACCCACCGTGCTGGTGGTCGATGACGAAGTGCGCTCGCAGGACGCGATGCGCCGCACGCTGGAAGAGGACTTCACCGTGCTCACCGCCAGCGGCGCCGACGACGCGCGCCAGCAGCTGGAGCGGCACGAGGTGAACGTCATCCTGTGCGACCAGCGCATGCCGGGCCTGACCGGCGTGCTGTTCCTGAAGGAGGTGCGCGAACGCTGGCCCGACGTCGTACGCATCGTCATTTCCGGCTACACCGATTCGGAAGACATCATTGCCGGCATCAACGACGCCGGCATCTACCAGTACATCCTTAAGCCCTGGGTGCCCGACCACCTGCTGGCCACCGTGCGCAACGCCGCCGAGGCGCAGACGCTGCAGCAGGAAACCGCCCGCCTCGACCTCGAACTGCGCACCGCCACGCCGGTGCTGCGCCAGCGTGCCGCGCACAAGCTGGAGCGCGCGCGCCGGACTTTCGGCTTCGATCGCATCGAACGTTCGGCCGGCAGCCCGCTGGATTCGGTGTGTGAAATGGCCGCGCGCGTCGCCCGCTACGACCTGTCGGTGCTGGTGCTCGGCGAATCCGGCACCGGCAAGGAACTGCTGGCACGCGCCATCCATTACGCCAGTCCGCGCGCCAATGGCGCCTTCGTCGTCGAAAACTGCGCGGCGATACCGGAAACCCTGCTCGAATCCGAACTGTTCGGCCACAAGCGCGGTGCCTTCACCGGCGCCTACGAAGACCACATCGGCCTCTTTCAGCGCGCCGACGGCGGCACCGTATTCCTCGACGAGATCGGCGAAACCTCGCCCGCCTTCCAGGTGCGCCTGCTGCGCGTGCTGCAGGAAGGCGAGGTGCGGCCGGTCGGCGGCACGCGCGCGGTGCCGGTCGACGTGCGCGTCATTGCCGCCACCCACCGCGACCTCGAACAGCGGGTGCGCGAAGGGCTGTTCCGCGAGGATCTGTACTACCGCATTGCCGGCGCCACCTTCACCGTGCCGCCACTGCGCGAACGCGTCGGCGACATCGAGCCGATCGCCCGCCGCGTGGTCGACGAAGTGGGCATCGAACTGGGCCGCCCGGGCGCCTCGCTGACCGACGAGGCGATGGCCTGTCTGATGGGCTATCCCTGGCCCGGCAACATCCGCGAACTGCGCAACGAACTGGCGCGCGCGCTGGCGCTGAGCGACAGCGAACGCATCGAGGCGCAGTCGCTGTCGCTGCGCGTGCTGCACGGCCAGGCCGGCCTGACCGCCACCGCCAGCGCGACGCCCTTGCCGGCCAGCGGTACGCTGGCCGAGCGGCTGGACGCGATCGAAGCCATGGTGCTGCGCGAAACCCTGCTCCGCCACCGCTGGAACAAGACGCGCGCCGCCAAGGAACTGGGCCTGTCCCGGGTCGGTCTGCGTGGAAAGATGGTGCGCTTCGGGCTGGAGGGCTGATGGTCGACGCTGCGGACATCGTGAGCGGGCAGATGCGGGCGGCCGCCGACGTGGTGCTCGACCGCTGGCAGCGTGATCCGCACGCGCTGGTGCAGGTGCTGCGTGAAACGCAGGCGGTCACGCACTGGCTGCCGCGCCCGCTGCTCGCCCACATCTCCGCCGCACTCGGTCGGACGCTCGCGCACGTCGAAGGCGTGGCCGGCTTCTACCGCTTCTTCCACACCCGCCCGGTCGGCCGCACGCGGCTGCTGTTCTCCGACAACATCACCGACCGCATGCTGGGCAGCGAAGCGCTGCTGGCGCAGCTGTGCGCCCGCCTCGGCGTGGCGCCGGGCGAGGTCGATGCGCAGGGGCGCTTCAGCGTCGACCGCTGTTCCTGTACCGGACTGTGCGACCAGGGGCCGGCACTGCTGGTGAATCACCATCAGGTCATTACGCGGCTGGACGCGACACGCGTCGACGCGCTCGCCGATCTGCTGCTCGCCGACACGCCGGTTGAGCAGTGGCCGGTAGCGTGGTTCACCGTGGTCGATGGCGTGCAGCGCGCTGACGTGCTGCTGAGCGGCCTCGCCGCCGACGCACCGACGCTGCAGGCGGTGCTCGCGCAGTCGCCGCAGGCACTGCTCGACGAAGTGGCGCAGTCCGGCCTGCGCGGACGCGGCGGCGCCGGTTTCCCGACCGCGCGCAAGTGGCAGGCCTGCCGCGACGCCGCCGGCGACCTGCGCGTGGTCGTCTGCAACGCCGACGAGGGCGAGCCCGGAACCTTCAAGGACCGCGTGCTGCTGGCGAGCCACGCCGACGCCGTGTTCGACGGCATGACGGTGGCGGCGCGTGCGGTCGGCGCGCAGCAGGGCTTTCTGTACCTGCGCGGCGAATACCGCTACCTGCTGCCGCAACTTGAAGAAGTGCTCGCGCGCCGCCGCGCGCAGGGCCTGCTAGGCCGTGACGCATGCGGCGTCGTTGGTTTCGACTTCGATATCGCCATCCATCTGGGTGCCGGCGCCTATGTCTGCGGCGAGGAATCGGCGCTGATCGAATCGCTGGAGGGCAAGCGCGGCACGCCGCGCATCCGTCCGCCCTTCCCGGTGCAGGCCGGCTATCTCGGCCGGCCGACCGTCGTGAACAACGTCGAAACCTTCTGCGCGGTCGCCCACATCGCGCGCCGCGGCGGCGCCTGGTGGGCTGGCATCGGCACCGCGCAATCGACCGGCACCAAGATCCATTCGGTGTCTGGCGACTGCGCGCGGCCCGGCCTGTACGAATACCCGCTGGGCACGCCCATCGCGCAGATCCTCAAAGACTGCGGTGCGCGCGACGTGCAGGCGGTGCAGGTCGGCGGGCCGTCCGGCGCCTGCGTGCCGGCGGCGGATTTCGGGCACACCATCGCCTTCGAGGACGTGCCGAGTGCCGGGGCCTTCATGGTGTTCGACCGCACGCGCGACCTGTTCGAGGTGGCGCGCCACTTCGCCCGCTTCTTTGCGCACGAGAGCTGCGGCCTCTGTACGCCCTGCCGCGTCGGCACCGAACTGGTGGTGCGGCGGCTGGACAAGCTCGCGCACGCGCGCGGCGCCGGCAGCGCGTCCGCTTTCGATATCGAGCGCCTGCACGATCTCGATACGGTGCTGCACAGCGGCACCCACTGCGGTCTCGGCGCCTCGGCCTGCAACCCGCTGCGCGACACGATGCGGCATTTCGGCGCCGCTTACGCGCAGCGCGCGACCGCGCCGCAGTTCCAGCCGGACGTCGACCTCGACGCCGAACTGTCGTCGGCGCGCCGCGTGACCGGACGGACCGACGCCGGCGCGCATCTGCACACGGACACACCGGCATGAGCGGCGTCGATCCGACCTTCGACCTTGACGGCCAGCCGGTCGCGCTGCAGCCGGGCGACACGATACTGACGGCCGCGGCGCGCGCCGGGCTCGACATTCCGCACCTGTGCTGGAGCGAAGAGGTATCGGGCAGCGCGTCGTGCCGGCTGTGCACGGTGCTGGCCGACGGCCGCCCGGTGGCCGCCTGCGTGACGCCGGCGGTGGCCGGCCAGAAGGTCGACTGCCGTACCGCCTCGCTGGGCACGCAGCGCCTGCGTCTGCTGCAGATGCTGTTCGTCGAGGGCAATCACTTCTGCCCCGGCTGCGAAAAGAGCGGCAACTGCGTGCTGCAGGTACAGGCCGAACGCGCCGGCATGACCGACCTGAATTTCGAGGTGCTGAACCCGGAGCGGCCGGTCGATGCGAGCCATCCCGACGTGATGTTCGAACCGAACCGCTGCATCCTGTGCCAGCTCTGCGTGCGCGCCAGCGACGAAATCGACGGCAAGCGGGTGTTCGCCATCGGCGGCCACGGCATCGCCACCCGGCTGCTGATCGACAGCCCGAGCGGCCGGCTCGGCGACAGCGCGCTGTCGGTCGACGACCGCGCCGCCCACATCTGCCCGGTCGGTGCGCTGCTGCCCAAGCGGGTCGGCTTCGCGGTGCCCATCGGCCAGCGCCGCTTCGACACCGAGGACACGCGCGGATGAACGCGACCTCCCCATCACCGCGCAAGCTGCGCGTCGCCACCGTGTCGCTGGCCGGCTGCTTCGGCTGCCACATGTCGCTGCTCGACATCGACGAGCGGCTGTTCGATCTGGTCGAGCGGGTCGAATTCGACCGCTCGCCGCTGACCGACATCAAGACCGTCGGTGCGGTCGAGCCATGCGACATCGGCCTGGTCGAAGGCGGCCTGTGCAATGCCGAGAACGTCGAGGTGCTGCGCGCCTTCCGCGCCCGCTGCACCGTGCTGGTGGCGGTTGGTGCCTGCGCCATCACCGGCGGCCTGCCCGCGCTGCGCAACCATCTGGACGTCGGCGACGTCATGCAGTCGGTGTATGGTCGAGTGCCGGACGACCCGGAACTGCCGCTGCCGCTGAACCGCGTGCTGCCGATACACGAGGTGGTGCGCATCGACCACGCGCTACCCGGCTGCCCGCCGCCAGCCGACGCCTTCTGGCAACTGCTGCAGGACCTGATCGCCGGCCGCACGCCGGTGCCGGCGCCCGGCCTCATCCGCTACGACTGAAGTTTTCAGGATCATGGACACGCGCCCGCTCGAAACCGCCGACAACCCTGCAGGCCTGCGCCGCATCGCGATCGATCCGCTGTCGCGCGTCGAAGGCCACGGCAAGGTGACGCTGCTGCTCGACGACGACAACCGCGTGCGGCAGGCGCGGCTGCACATCGTCGAATTCCGCGGCTTCGAGAAATTCATTGAAGGCCGTCCGTACTGGGAAGTGCCGGTCATGGTGCAGCGGCTGTGCGGCATCTGCCCGGTGTCGCACCATCTGGCCGCATCGAAGGCCTTCGATCGCGTGGTCGGCGGCTGGCCGGTGCCGCCGGCGGCCGATGGCATCCGCCGCCTCATGCACTACGGCCAGATCGTGCAGAGCCACGCGCTGCACTTTTTCCACCTCGCCTCGCCCGACCTGCTGTTCGGTTTCGACGCCGAGGTCGATCGGCGCAACATCGTCGGCGTGGCCGCCGCCTTTCCGGACGCCGCGCGTCAGGGCGTCATGCTGCGCAAGTTCGGTCAGGAGGTGATCCGCATCACCTCGGGCAAGCGCATTCATGGCACCGGCGCCATACCCGGCGGCATGAACCGCGCGGTCGATCCGGCCGAGCGCGACGCGCTGCGCGCCGAACTGCCGCAGGTACTGGCCTGGGCGCAGGACGCGGTGTCGCTGGCCCGCCGGCTGCACGAAAGCCTGCCGGCGCGCTACGCCGACTTCGCCGACACGCCGGCGGCCATGATGTCGCTGGTCGGCCGCGACGGCGCGATGGAGCTGTACGACGGCGTGCTGCGGCTGCGCGAAGCCGACGGGCGCATTGCCATCGACGGCTTCGACGACCAGCGCTACCGCGAACTGATCGCTGAAGCGGTCAAGCCCTGGACCTATATGAAATTCCCTTACCGTCGCGACCTCGGTGTCGATGACGGCTGGTACCGCGTCGGACCGCTGGCGCGCGTGCAGAACTGCGACTTCATCCCGACGCCGCGCGCCGAAGAGGCGCGCCAGGCCTTCGTCGCCGCACACGCGGGACGGCCGGTGCACGCGGTGCTGGCCACTCACTGGGCACGCATGATCGAACTGCTGCACGGCGTCGAAACGGTCGCCGCGCTGCTCGACGATGCGCTGATCACCGGCGGTCCGCTGCAGGCCGAGGGGCCGCGCCAGCGCTCGGGCATCGGCATCATCGAAGCGCCGCGCGGCACGCTGATCCACGAATACGAAGTCGGCGACGACGACCTGGTCACGCGCTGCAATCTGATCGTATCGACCACGCACAACAACCAGGCGATGAACGAGGCGGTGCGCGCTGTGGCGCTGCGCTATCTCGACGGCGAAACGATTACCGAAGGCCTGCTCAATCACATCGAGGTGGCCGTGCGCGCCTACGATCCCTGCCTGTCCTGCGCCACGCACGCGCTCGGTCAGATGCCGCTGGCGGTGAGCCTGCGCGCGGCCGACGGTCGCGTGCTCGACCACGTGCTGCGCAGCTCGACCGGCGAACTGCTGCGCGACGGCCCGGCGCACGACGCCGAGGCGGCGCAATGACGGCGCCGCTGCTGGTGCTCGGCTGGGGCAACCCGAGCCGCGGCGACGACGCGCTCGGCCCGATGCTGGTCGATGCGCTGGCGGCGTATGCCAGACGCGCGCTGCCCGCCGGCACGGTGGATTGTCTCAGCGACTACCAGCTGCAGATCGAGCACGCGCTCGATCTGGTCGGCCGCGAACGCGTGCTCTTCGTCGACGCCGCACGCGGGCTGGATGCCGCCTGTCAGATGCGCAGGGTCGAGCCGCAGCGCGAGCGCCAGATCACCAGCCACGCGCTGTCGCCGGAAGCACTGCTGCAGGTATTCGTCGATCTGCAGCGCCGCGCACCGCCGGTGTGTGATGTACTGGCCATCCGCGGCCGCCGCTGGGAACTGGGCGAGCAGCCGGATGCGCAGGCCGTGGCCGATCTGGAACAGGCGCTCGCCCGGGCGCGCGGCTGGCTGCACGACGCCGTCGCCTGCGGCGCGCACACCGAAGGAGTGAATGCATGAACGTGCTCTGGTTGCAGTCCGGCGGCTGCGGCGGCTGCAGCATGTCGCTGCTGTGCGCCGACACCGACGATTTCCACGGCCAGCTGCGCGACGCCGGCATCGATCTGCTGTGGCATCCGTCGCTGTCGCTGGACAGCGGCACTGAGGTGACTGCGCTGCTTGGCCGCATCCTCGACGGCGATCTGCCGCTGGACGCGCTGTGCGTCGAAGGCTCGCTGCTGCGCGGGCCGAATGGCACAGGGCGTTTCCACATCATGGCCGGCACCGGTCTGCCGATGATCGAATGGGTGCGCACGCTCGCCGCAAAGGCGCGCCACGTGATCGCCATCGGCAGCTGCGCCGCCTGGGGCGGCGTCACTGCCGGCGGCGACAATCCGACCGACGCCTGTGGCCTGCAGTACGAGGACGACGTGCGCGGCGGCCTGCTGGGCAGCGACTTCCGCGCCGCGGGCGGCCTGCCGGTGATCAATATCGCCGGTTGTCCGACCCACCCGAGCTGGGTGCTCGACACGCTGATGGCGCTGGCCGCCGACGGCTTCACCGACGCCGATCTCGACACGCTGGGCCGGCCGCGCTTCTACGCTGACCAGTTGGTGCACCACGGCTGCACGCGCAACGAGTACTACGAGTTCAAGGCCAGCGCCGAAAAGCCCTCGGACCTCGGCTGCATGATGGAAAACATGGGCTGCAAGGGCACGCAGGCGCACGCCGACTGCAACACCCGGCCGTGGAACGGCGAAGGCTCCTGCACCCGCGGCGGCTACGCCTGCATCAGCTGCACCGAACCCGGCTTCCAGGAACCCGGCCACCCCTTCCACGCCACGCCCAAGCTGGCCGGCATCCCGATCGGCCTGCCGACCGACATGCCCAAGGCCTGGTTCGTCGCGCTGGCGTCACTGTCGAAGTCGGCGACGCCGAAGCGGGTCAAGGTGAATGCGGTGTCGGACCACGTCGTGGTGCCGCCGGTGGCGAGAAGGACGAGGTTGAAGTGACCCATGTGAGTACATACGAATGTCGCATCTCGAATCGCTGATTGTTGAGTACTTGGATTGGCAGGGCTATTTGGTCCGCCGCAACACAAAGGTCGGACGTTTGAGGCACGGGGGCTGGGAGATGGAGCTTGACGTCATTGGTTACCACCCGCGGGAATTGGACCTGGTTCACTACGAACCGTCTGTCGACGCTCATACGTGGGAGATGCGCGAAGCACGGTACGAGAAGAAGTTTGCGGCAGCCCGGAGGTTGGTTTTCTCAGAGGTGTTCTCGTGGTTACCGCCTGAAACCTCGATGCGTCAGATTGCAGTTTTCCCATCACACCCCAAAGGTCGAGATTCCATCGCTGGCGGGCAGATTTTGTCTATCGACGAGCTGGTCGCCGAGATACGTACAAAGGTGATGATGTGCGGTGTAGCGCGTAGTAACGCGATCTCCGAAAGCTATCCTTTGCTTAGGGTTCTGCAGCTTTCGCACTGCGGATACAACCGTGCTCTCTAACGCATGACCCGCCTTCTCGTCGGCCCCTTCAACCGCGTCGAAGGCGATCTCGAAGTGACGCTGGACGTCACCGACGGTCGTGTCGCGTCGGCGCACGTCAATGCGCCGATGTACCGCGGCTTCGAGCAGATCCTGCGTGGGCGCGAGCCGCATGATGCGCTGGTGTATGTGCCGCGCATCTGCGGCATCTGTTCGGTGTCGCAGTCGGTGGCGGCCGCGCGTGCGCTGGCCGATCTCAGCGGCATCACGATGCCGGCCAACGGCCAGCACGTGACCAATGTGATCCTCGCCACCGAAAACCTGGCCGATCACCTGACTCACTTCTACCTGTTCTTCATGCCGGACTTCGTGCGCCCGGTGTATGCCAGCCGGCCGTGGCATGCCGAGGCGGTGCGCCGCTTCACGCCGCAGACCGGCGAACAGGTGCGCGCCGCGATCGCCGCGCGCCAGCGCTGGTTCACGCTGCTCGGCACGCTGGCCGGCAAGTGGCCGCACACGCAGAGCATCGACCCCGGCGGCTCGACGCGCGCCATCGACGCCGCCGAGCGGGTGCGCCTGCTGGCCCGCGTGCGCGAATTCCGCCGCTTCCTCGAAACCCATACCTATGCCGCGCCGCTGGAACAGGTGGCCGCGCTCGATTCGGAAGCCGCGCTCGACGCCTGGCATCACTCGGCACCACTCGCCGACCCGCTGCACGGCGACCTGCGCTTCTTCCTGACCGTCGCGCGCGACGCGGCGCTGGCCACGCTCGGTGCCGGCCCCGGCCGCTTCCTCAGCTACGGCGCCTACCCGCAGCCGCAGGGCGGCACCGCGCTGGGCGCAGGCGTCTGGCACGCCGGCGCGCTGTCACCGCTCGACCCGGCCGCCATCCGCGAAGACGCCACGTACGCTTGGCTGAGCGACGCCGGTGGCCCGCAACATCCGCGCAGCGGCGTTACGCGGCCGGAACCGGACAAGCCCGGCGCCTACACCTGGAACAAGGCGCCGCGGCTGGCCGGCGCAGTGGTCGAAACCGGCGCCATCGCGCGCCAGCTGGCGAGCGGCCATCCGCTCATCACCGATCTGGTCGGCCGTTACGGTGGCACCGTCTACACCCGCGTCGTCGCCCGCCTGCTCGAACTGGCCCGCGTGGTGCTCATGATGGAAGACTGGCTGCGCGCCGTGCGACCGGGCGAACCGTTCTGCACGCCCGGCCGGCTGCCGGACGAAGGCAGCGGCGCCGGCCTCGGCGAAGCGGCACGCGGCAGCCTGGGCCACTGGGTTTCAGTGCGCGACGGTCGCATCGCCAATTATCAGATCGTCGCGCCGACCACCTGGAACTTCTCGCCGCGCGACGCCGGCGGCCGCCCCGGCGCGCTGGAGTCGGCGCTCGAAGGCGCACCGGTGCGCGAGGGCGAAACGACGCCGGTGGCGGTGCAGCACATCGTGCGGTCCTTCGATCCGTGCATGGTGTGCACGGTGCACTGAGTGGGTGGCAGGAAAAGCGGCGTATCGAATCGCGCCATATCCCTGTTGGCGCGATTCCCTGTTTTGTGCCAATATTGTGGCGCGATAATAGAATTGCGCCACTTAAATGACCCGGCCTCGCTCGTCCATTGATCCGAATACGCTCGCCGCACTGATCGCCCGCCACGAAGAGGGCGTCGGTGTGGACGGCCTGCTGCGCGTGCTCGGCGATGGCGTTGCACGCCGTACGCTGCAGCGCCGGCTGGCCGAACTGGTCGCGCAGGGCCGCGTGCTGACGCGCGGCGAGGCGCGGGCGCTGAAGTATTTCCCGGCGCCGGCGGGTTCTGCATTGACGGTGATGGAGCCCCTGCCGTCCGCCGCGCCGGCACCCTATGTGACGCTGTCGGCCGAGGGCGCGGAGCTGCGCGACCTGTTGCGCCGGCCGCTGCATCTGCGCCGCCCGGTCGGCTACGACATCGGCTTCGTCGACCGCTATCGCGCCAATGACACCTTCTATCTGCCCGAGCCGCTGCGCGCGCAACTGCACGCGCTCGGCCGCTCACCGGTCGGCGAAGCGGCGGCGGGTACCTTCGCCGGCGACATCCTGAACCGGCTGCTGATTGATCTGTCCTGGGCCTCGTCGCGGCTGGAGGGCAATACCTATTCGCGGCTCGATACCGAACGTCTGATCGAACTGGGCGAGATCGCCGAGGGCAAGGACGCGCTCGAAACGCAGATGATCCTGAACCACAAGGCGGCCATCGAGTATCTGGTGCATGGCGCCGGCCGCATCGGCGTCGATCGCGAAACGCTGCTGTCACTGCACGCGCTGCTGTCCGACGGCCTGCTGCGCGATCCGCAGGCCGGCGGCCGGGTGCGCAGCCGCGCGGTCGAGATCAGCGGCTGTGTGTACCGGCCGCTGGCGCTGCCGCAGCAGCTCGACGAGCTGTTCGGCATCGTCATCGACATCGCCGCCGACATCGAAGACCCCTTCGAGCAGGCCTTTTTCCTGATGGTGCATCTGCCCTATCTGCAGCCTTTCGAGGACGTGAACAAGCGGGTGTCGCGGCTGGCCGCCAACATTCCGCTGATTCGCACCAATCTGTGCCCGCTGTCCTTCATCGACGTGCCGCAGCAGGCCTATGTCGATGCGATGATTGCGGTCTACGAGCTGAACCGCATCGAGCTGCTGCGAGACGTGTTCGTCCAGGCCTACGCGCGCTCCTGCCAGCAGTATGTCGCCGTCAAGCAGCAGCTGGTGCCGCCCGACACCTTCCGCCTGCGCCACCGCAAGGCGCTGACCGAAGCGGTGCGCACCATCGTGCTGGGCGGACGGCCGGCAAGCGCGGCGGCCGCGCGCGAGGCGACGCCGGCCGCTGTGGCGGCGGACGACCGGGCGCGCTTCGTCGAACTGGTGCTGCAGGAGTTCCGCTCGCTGCACGAGGGCAATGCGGTCCGCTTCGGCCTGCGTCCGCTGGAATTTGCCGACTGGCTGGCTACACACGGCGGGTCGATCGATACGAGCTCATCGGAGTCATGACATGCAGCGCTTCACCATTTCCCTCGACGACCAGCTGGCCGCGCAGTTCGACGACTGGATCGCGCAGCGTGGCTACGGCAACCGTTCGGAGGCGGTGCGCGACCTGTTCCGTGCCGAACTCGACCGCACGGCGCAGCAGACGGGCAGCGCGACGCACTGCGTGGCCTGCCTGTCCTACGTGTTCAACCACCACGAACGCGATCTGGCCGAGCGCATCATCAGCCTGCAGCATGCGCACCACGACCTCACGGTGTCGTCGATGCACGCCCATCTAGACCACGACTACTGCCTCGAAACCGTCATCCTGAAAGGCGAGATCGCCGCGGTGCGGCAGTTCGCCGATGCGGTGTGCGCCGAGCGCGGCGTGCACCATGGCAAGATCAATGTGATCAGCGTCGAGCTGGACGCCGGCCACCACCACGCGGGCCCGGGCGGACATCGCTACACACGGCGGCACGAGCGTGGCGGACACGGCCACGTGCACATCAAGCCCAGCACCTGACGCCAGCGCCGCTGCCGCAGCATCGATCGGAATGGCAGCGCGCTGACCACCGCACGACCGGCCGTCGCGCCGAAACGCTTGCCCGGCGTGGTGCGGCGACTGGCACGCTTCTCGCGTATGAAGACTGTTCCAAATCTTCATACAAAAAGATGAACGCGAAAAAAGACTTTTCCGGGAAGGTGTTGCGGGCGCCATCGGCGTCCGTGCAGGGATTTCTGCCGCTGCTGTGCGTGCCCGTCATCGGGGCATGGGGCACCGCGCTGGCGCACGAAGCGGCACCGTCGGCTCACCATCTCGACGCGGTGACCATCGAGGGCCACTACGACAACGCGATCGGCACGTCCGATGCCGCCAGCCAGGGCCGCGTCACCGCGCGGCTGATCGAAAACCGGCCGACGTTGCGTCCTGCCGAGGTGCTGGAATTCGTGCCCGGCGTCATCGTCACGCAGCACAGTGGCGGCGGCAAGGCGAACCAGTACTTCCTGCGCGGCTTCAACCTCGACCACGGCACCGACTTCGCCACCTATATCGACGGCATGCCGGCCAACATGCCGACGCACGCGCACGGCCACGGCTACACAGACCTGAACTGGCTCATCCCGGAGCTGGTCGGCCGCATCGACTACCGCAAGGGCCCGTACTACGCCGAAGAGGGCGATTTCGCGTCCGCCGGTTCGGCGCGCCTGCGGCTGGTCGACCGCCTCGACTACGGCACCGCCGAAGTGACCCTCGGTCAGGATGGCCACCGGCGCGGCCTGTTGATGAATTCGCACGCGCTGGGTGCCGGCACGTTGCTGTACGCGCTCGAAACCTCGCGCAGCGACGGCCCCTGGGACAACCCGGAAGACTTCCGCCGCATCAACGGCGTGCTGCGCTACACGCTGGGCGAGGGCGCCAACCGCACCGCACTTACCGCGATGGCCTACACCGCGCGCTGGGACTCGACCGACCAGATTCCGCTGCGCGCCGTGCAGTCCGGCCTGATCGGCCGCTATGGCACGGTGGACCCGACCGACGGCGGCAAGACGCAGCGCTACAGTCTGTCGGTCGACCACCAGCGCGCCTACGACGACGGTGCCTTCCGCTTCAACGCCTACGCCATCCAGTCGGAGCTGGACCTGTGGTCCAACTTCACCTACTTCCTCGAAAACCCGGCCGACGGCGACCAGTTCCGCCAGTCCGAACAGCGCACCGTGCTCGGCATGGCGATGAGCCGCAGCTGGGACGGCCAGTTCGCCGGCCGGCCGATGACCAACACGCTGGGCGTGCAGCTGCGACACGACCGCCTGAGCCCGGTCGGGCTGTATTCGACGGTCGCGCGCAGCACCACCGGCGTGATCCAGCAGAGCCGCGTGCGTCAGACCAGCGTCGGTCTGTTCGGCGAGAACAGCGTGCAATGGACGTCCTGGCTGCGCAGCCTCGCCGGCCTGCGCATCGACCGCTACGACTTCGACGTCGCCAGCTCGATCGCCGCTAACAGTGGCGACGCCTCCGACCACATCGCCTCGCCCAAGCTGTCCTTCGTGTTCGGGCCGTGGGCGCGCACCGAGTACTTCGTGAACTACGGCTACGGCTTCCACAGCAATGACGCCCGCGGCACCACGGCGCGCGTCACCGCCAAGGGCGGGCTGCCGGCGGACCCGGTCGACGCGCTGGTGCGCACCAAGGGTGGCGAAGTCGGCGTGCGCACCGAGTGGGTTCCCGGGCTGCAGAGCTCGCTTGCCGTGTGGACGCTGAAGCTGGATTCGGAACTGCTGTTCGTCGGCGACGCTGGCGAAACCGAGCCCAACCGCGCCAGCAAGCGCAGCGGCATCGAGTGGAACAACCGCTGGACGATGCGTCCCTGGCTGCTGCTGGACCTCGACATCGCCGCTTCGCGCGCCCGCTTCACCGAGGACGACCCGGCGGGCAACCACGTGCCGGGTGCGGTCGACCGCGTCGTCGCCGCAGGCCTGAGCCTGACCGAAGACAACCCGCTGGCCAACGGCTGGTTCGGTCACCTGCAGTTGCGGCATGTCGGCCCGCGTCCGCTGGTCGAGGACAACTCGGTGCGCTCCGATTCGACCACGCTGGCCTATCTGCGCATCGGCCACCGCCTCACCCGCGACCTGCGGCTGATGCTGGACGTGTTCAACCTGTTCGACAGCGGCGACAACGACATCGAGTACTTCTACACCTCGCGTCTGCGCGGCGAAGCGGCAGGCGGCGTCGATGACCGCCATTTCCATCCGGTCGAGCCACGCAGCGTACGGCTCACCCTGAATGCGCGGTTCTGAGTGCTTGAACCGTGCGGGCGGCCGGAGCTTGGGCGGTTTGGGAGAGGGGTCTTGACCCCGACAGCGGCAGGTATCGGAGTCTGAGGCCTGTCGCCGCTGCGTCGCGGCCAAGGCCGCTCCCACGAGGATCGCTCCCTGTTCGCCGCCGGAGCGGGGTTTTGTGGGAGCGAGCTTGCTCGCGATTGCGGCTCGAATCGAAGCCGCCGGCCCGCCAGCGCCGCATCGCGACCAAAGGTCGCTCCCACAGGGGCTGAGCCCGATTTGCCGCCGAAGCCTGGGCGCGCGTTCTGTGGGAGGGGTCTTGACCCCGACAGCGGGCGGTATCGGAGCCTGAGGCCTGTCGCCGCTGCGTCGCGGCCAAGGCCGCTCCCACGAGGATCGCTCCCTGTTCGCCGC
>NZ_JBBUKV010000010.1:0-121225 GCF_038066675.1 Methyloversatilis sp. NSM2 | reverse complement strand
GCGGCTCGAATCGAAGCCGCCGGCCCGCCAGCGCCGCATCGCGACCAAAGGTCGCTCCCACAGGGGCTGAGCCCGATCCGCCGCCGGAGCCTGGGCGCGGGTGCTGTGGGAGGGGTCTTGACCCCGACAGCGGCCTGAATCTAAGCCTGCAGACAGCAGCGGCTGTGTCGCGACCGAGGCCGCTTACTCCTCCACCAGCTTCACCTTCACGTACCGCCCCTTCACCATGCCGCCATCCAGCCGCAGCACCGCCTCCTTCGCGATGCTGCGCTCGACGGCGACGAAGGTGAGGTAGTCGGTCACGTCGATGCGGCCGATCTGTTCGCGGGTGAAGCCGGCGTAGGCGGTGAGTGCGCCGAGCACGTCGCCGGGGCGCATCTTTTCCTTGCGGCCGCCCAGTATCTGCAGCGTGGCCATCGGCGGCACCAGCGGTGCGTCGCTGCTCGCTTCGAGTTCGGCCAGCGTGCCCCACTCCAGCGGCCGGCCCTGCGCTTCCTCGATGCGCTGCGCGCGCACCTTCTCGAACGGGGCGACCAGCGCCCAGGCCGCACCTTCGGCGTCGCCGCGGCCGGTGCGGCCGATGCGGTGCACATGCACTTCGGGGTCGGGCGTCAGTTCGACGCTGATCACCGCGTCGAGCGCGTCGATGTCCAGCCCGCGCGCGGCGACGTCGGTCGCCACCAGCACCGACACGCTGCGCTGGGCGAAGCGCAGCAGCGCGCGGTCGCGGTCGCGCTGTTCCAGGTCGCCCGACAGTTCGATCGCCTTGATGCCGGCTTCTCGCAGCGCTGCCACCACCTCGCGGCAGCGCCGCTTGGTATTGCAGAAGGCGATGGTGCTGACCGGCCGGTAATGGCGCAGCAGGCGCAGCACCGCTTCCGGTCGCTGCGCCTCGTCGACCTCGAAGAAGCGCTGGCGGATCTTGTGTTCGGCGTGCTGCATCTCGACCGTGATGCGCTCGGGCGTGCGCAGGAACTGCGCCGCCAGCCGCTCGATGCCATCCGGAAAGGTGGCCGAGAACAGCAGCGTCTGCCGCTCGCGCGGGCACTGGCGCGCGACGTGCGTGATGTCGTCGACGAAGCCCATGTCGAGCATGCGGTCGGCTTCGTCGAGCACCAGCGTATTCACGCCGCGCAGGTCGAGCGTGTTGCGCTCCAGGTGGTCGATGATGCGGCCCGGCGTGCCGACGATGACGTGCGCGCCGTGCGACAGGCTGTCGACCTGCGGGCCGATCTTGCTGCCGCCGCACAGCGTGAGCACCTTGATGTTGTCGGTACCGCGCGCCAGGCGGCGGATTTCCTTCGCCACCTGGTCGGCCAGTTCGCGCGTCGGGCACAGCACCAGCGCCTGCGGCGAGAACCAGCGCGGGTTCAGCCGGGCCAGCAGCGGCAGCGCGAAGGCGGCGGTCTTGCCGCTGCCGGTCTTCGCCTGCGCGATCAGGTCGCGCCCGGCCAGCGCGACCGGCAGCGCGGCCGCCTGCACCGGCGTCATCGCGTCGAAACCGAGCGTGCGCAGGTTGGCGAGGGTGTCAGGCGACAGCGGCAGGCTGTCGAAGGCGGTGTCGGGGGAGGGGGAAGCGGCGGAGGTCATGCCGGATTATCCGCGATCCGGCGTCGCGGCGCCCCTGGTCAACTGTCGCAGCCCTGCCGCATGCAGCGGGGCTGCGACTTAGTGAGCGGCAATGCCGCTCAGCGGATCACGCCGCAGGCCACGCGGGCGCCGCCGCCACCGAGCGGGGCCGGGTGGTCGGCGTGGTTGTCGCCGCCGGCATGCACCATCAGCGAGCGGCCGGCCACGTCGGCCGTTTTGAGTCGCGGTGCGAGCACCGGGTTGGTCGCGTTGCCGGCCGCGTCGACGTAGAGCGGCGGCAGATCGCCGAGGTGGCCGTCGCCCCACGGCGTGCCGTGCTTGTTGCTGCCCGCCGGATCGTAGTGGCCGCCGGCTGCCAGCGCCGGCACCTTCTTGCCGTCCTTGTCCATTGGCTCGCAGCTCGGGTTCTGGTGCACATGGAAGCCGTGCAGTCCGGGTGGCAGGCCCTGCAGTGCCGGCGTGAACACCAGGCCGTAGCGCGTTTCGGAAATCGTCACGTTGCCGACCGGCGTGCCGACGCCCTGCTCGTCCACCACGCTGACCGGGACCACGACATCGGCGCTGGCCGCACCGCTGGTGGCCACCATCAACGCAAGAATCATCTTTTTCATCTGACATCCTCCTTGAGCTCGTCCTTCGGATGCGACGCCATCGAACGGTGCGCGTCGTGCGACAAGCATATCGTCATCACGCCGCCAGGCGGACGACAATCTTTCAGGCGCGACCGGCGACGATGTCCGCAAAGCCCACCGCAGTAAGCGAGCGCGCCTGCGCGAAGCCGCCGACGAAGCGCGCCGACAGCACCGAAATCGCGAACAGCGAGAAGTCGCCGAAGGAGAAAAGCTCCGCGCTCTCCGGCAGCCGCGCCAGATAGGCGGCGCGCGCGTCGTCGTGACCGGGCGATCCGGCCGCGCAGGGTTCGGCCCGCCCGCGCACGCTCAGCCGCGGCAGCGCCAGCGGCGACTCGCCGGCCGCCAGCGGCGCGGTGATCAGCAGCGCGACCTCGGGGTGGGCGCGCAGGTCGGCGGTGTGACTCGCCAGCGCGCTGACGTGGATGACGAAGCAGCCATCGGCCCGCAGCGCCCACGGCACCATCGAAACGGCCGGCTCGCCGTCGTGCAGCGTCGCCAGAGCCGCCACCGGCTGGCTGGCGAGCAACTGGCGCAATGCCTCGGCCTGTTCGGCAGTCATCGTGTTCAGGCGCGCCAGGGCAGGTTCATCACTGTGCCGTCGGGCATCGCTACCGTGTCGCCCAGCGGCATCGCCGACACGAACTCGCTGTCGCTCTCGGCGAAGATCTGGTGCACTGCATGCGCCGGCAGGATGAGCGTGTCGCCAGCGGCGTAACGAAGCTCATGCCCCTCCACAGTTGCCCGCCCGCTGCCGCGGAGGATGAGTACCACCTCTTCGCCGCTGTGGCGGTGCGGCGGGGTCGCGGCGCCGGCTTCCATGCGACCGCGCCACATTTCGATCTGCCGCGCGCCATTGCCCGGCGTGGCGACGCCGGCGATGTGATTGCCCTGCATCGAGTGGGTCTGGTTGCGGGCGCGCGGGAAAAGGGTCATGACGGTTCTCCGAAGTGGGGCGGAAAGGCGGCGCCAGTGTGCCCCTCGCCTTCGTGCGCTGCCGTGAAGCCCGCCACGCCCCCGATCAGGCGGGCGGCCAGGGCTGGACCTTGTCCTGCTCCGCCGGGTCGTTGCGCGCCACCACCGCGCGTGCCGGCTGCGTCGCGCTCAGATTCACCGCCTCGTGCGGCACGCCCGGCGGCACGAACAGGAACTCGCCGGCCCGGCTGATCACCTCGTTCTCCAGCGATTCGCCCCAGCGCGTGAGCACCTCGCCCTCCAGCACATAGATGCCGGTTTCGTAGCCGAGGTGCAGATGCGGCGCCGACCGCGCACCCGGCGGAATCACCACCAGATGCATCGACAGGCCGCGTGCGCCGACGGTCTGGCCGGAAATGCCGACGAAGTAGGGCAGGCGCTGCGCGGTGGACACTTCCGTCGTCGGTGCGACGGCGTGTACGCGAAGGTTCTCGGCGGTGTGCATGGCATCCTCCCTCAGTGTTCCGCTTCCGGTAGGACTCGGCGAATGGCGCCCAGTGGCACCGATTGTCGACGGCCCGTCCCTAGCGGTAGCGCGCGGCGGTGATGAACTGGTTAAAGGTTTCGCACCATACGATCACCGATGAATAGTCGGACGGGTTGACCGAGGCGGGCACTGGCACGACGAAGTTGCGGAAGGTGCGAACGTCGCCGATCCTCACCATGCGGGCCTTGAGCCGGAGGAAGTCGGCTTCGGTCTCGACGAATTCCGGCGACAGATAGAGCTTGTAATCCGGGCCGGGCGCCAGCTCGCCCTCGAACACGATGGCCTCCGCGCCGATCGACACCTTGCCCTCGCCCCAGTGCAGCGCATCGCTGTCTTTCAGATCGCGACGGAAGTGGCCTTCATGGCGCGCCGCTGTCCCCTGCGCGGCCACCTCTTCGGCCGATGGCGCAGGCGGCGCGATCAGGATCGGCAGCGCGTAGATGCCGAGCGCGAAGCCGACCGCGGCCGCCAGGGTATGCGTCAGCGCGAGGAGCAGCGATTTCTTCATGGCGTGTCCGGTCATCAGGGCGGCGGCATCACGGAGCCGCCATCGGCGTCAGCGCCCGCAGCCGCATGGCGTGCGGCCGCGGCCGTTACAGAAAGTGCAGGGCACGTACCGGCCGAGCACCAGGCCGGCGCTGCCCGGTCCCTCGCCCGAACCATGGCAGATGCCGCAGAGCACAGAGCCGCTGTTGTCGCAGCGCTTGCAGTCCGGGGTGCCCGCTGACACGCGGCGCCCGCGGCGGCCCGTCCGCGGGCGCTCGCCGATGCGCAGGCCGAGCTTCTCGGCAATCAGGCCCGATACCGCCAGCAGTGCGACGGTCAGTACGCCCTTGAGCCAGACGGGCGGCATGTCGGCTGACCAGATCAGTCCCAGGCCACCAAAGACTGCGCAGACGACCAGCAGCTCGAGCAGGGTGCGCCAGAACAGCAGGATCAGGCACGCGCCGGCAAGGGTGAGGGCGACGAGGGCTTCGGGCGTCATGATGACCTCCGTCAGGGATTGGGTCGCGTGGCCGGCGCGCCGCGCTATTCGTCCTTCTTCGGCTCCAGCACGAACACCATGCCCAGTGCGCCCACCGAGATCGTGCGTTCATTTACCGTCGTGTAGGACGCGATGCCGAAGGGATGATACGTCGACGTGAAGGCCGTCAGTGCCCCGATGCCGAGCACGCCGGCCAGCGGGCTGCGTTCGGCGATGACCTCCTTGATCTTCGCGTGGTGCTGCTCGGGCGACGGATTGAGCAGAAACGCGGCGGCGGTTACTGCCGTCGCGACCACTGCGGAAATGACTGCGGTCTTGGCCATGGCGAAGTGGGCGGAGCGATTGAGAGTAAGGGGCAAGGCAGTGCATCGACCGATAAGCGTGCGCGGGGTCGGAAACAGCGCGGAAGGCGCCAGCGAGCGCCCGTGCCCCCCTTCGGTGCCTGGGTCAGCGGCACTGCATGGCGGTGAACCTTACCGCGCAGTTGATCCGGTGTCTCCCCTGACACCGTTCGTCGATACGGACGGCCTGGCGACTGGCGCCCGCGTGGGCGCGGCGCTGCAATCGGACACTACCGCCGGAAAGAAAGCCGAAAAGCCGCTGGCGCCGTTACCCGCGCGCGATCTTCTTGGGACTCGGCGCTACCGTTCACCCGCGGTCCGGTTGCCGCGAACTGGCGAGGGCAACCGGACTGGAAACGACCGTCTCACGGCATTTCACGTCGAGCGCCGTGCGCACCAGGCATGGACGAAACCTGCCTGGTAGAACTGGACAGGACGGCTGAAGCCACCGCGTCCGATAATGGCCTCGACCTCGCCCGGCGGAAGAATGGCCACATCCTTCGCCCATGCCGCGTGCGTTTTCTCGATTGCGTCAGCGGGCACCTTGGCTGCGTGGAGCATGCTGACCCAGGCTTTCAGCAAGGTGTCGTACTCGGGTGAGCCCACCGCCGACGACAGATCCGCGCTGGCCAGAATGCCCCCCGGGTGCAACCTCGCAGCGATGGAGCGGAAGAAGCGGGCGCGTTCGTCCTGATCAAGAAAGAACTGCGACACCATGAAGCACGTGGCTGCATCATGAGGCTCGATATCGGGCAAGGATTCCAGATAGCCTTCGTGAAACATGCAGCGCGAGGCGAACGACTCCTTCTCCGCTCTCTGGCGACAGACATCGAGCATCGCTCCGGACGGCTCCACGGCCGTGAAGCGCCAGTGCGGAAACTTTTTGGCCAGGTAGGAAAGCTCCGCACCTGCGCCCAATCCAACACACAGTATCCGGGCGCTGTCAGGCAGCCCGGAGAATATCCATTCAAGCTGAAAATGAAGGCCTTCGTGAACGGGCGCAAGTTTCCTTTGCTGATGTTCATAGCCGGAAGCCTGCTGATCAAACACGGCTTTAAGTTCGTCCTGGTTCATGCGCGGGAAGCCCGATAAAGTTTGATGACGCTACAGAAAAGCCCCATCGCGGGGCAAGTGATTGCGTCCGGCCTTCGCCGGCTCGGGCGCTATACGTGGAGTCGGACCGCCCCCGAGAAAAACGAGGAACCGGCGACGTTCAACGTTTGGGCTTGGGCGACCGCCAAGCCGTGGAGGGTTGCCTCGAGCGAAGGGTCAGGCGTCACTTCCCGCCGTGACGAGACGTCAGCTGCGCTTCGATGGCCGCCTTGTCGATTACTGACCACACACGAGCGATCTTCTCCTCCATGAACTCGTAGAACACGTTCTCGGCAAATGACACCTTGACGCCCCCAACGTTGAGGTTCATGAAGCTTGCCCTCGGCGTGCATCGAAAGTGCAGGCGGCTCGCAACGTACGGAGGATTGACGACGAGCAGTTCGATGTTGAATCGCAGATCGGGGATGTCGGCGAAGTCTTGCTCCAGCATCTCACGGTAGCCCGAAAGGCCAAGCGGTCGACCGTTGTGGGTAGCGTCTTCGTTGACGTAACGTTCCAGCCCTGACAAGTCTCGCCTGTTCAGACAAGCGATGTAGTCGCGATACACGCGTTCCAGTTGTTCCTTGGTCACAGGTGATCTCCTCTGCCGAACCAATCACCAGATGGGCAATCGTGGTGCCTTGCGGTGCGTGTGACGCCAAACTGCGTGTTCAGCTGCGGCGGGCCGTCCGCTTGAGCGGCCGATTAGGGCTAGCGCTGCCATCGCTTGAATGCCTACAAGAGGAGCTGTGCCCAGCACCACAAACACCCCGACTGCGAATAGTTCGACGACGGGCAAAGACTTTGTCGAGGTGGATGACGGGGTCGGTGCCTCCAGGAAATGCGGCCCGACGCCCGGACCAATAAAGACAACCGCGACAGCAACAACAGCAAGCAACACATACAGACTGAAGACGCCAGCTGCAACGAACCGCCATGGACGCGGTAACGCAGACCACCACGCCGTGGCCAGAAGCGCCACAAGAACCAGTGGCAAGCTCACTGTAAGGAAGAGCGTCGATGGCATTGGCGTTTGAACGGATTAGCCCTAACGACGCGGAAGAAAAACCCCATTCCGGGGCAAGCGGTTGCTTCCGGCCTTAGCTGGTTCGAAATCGTTCATCATCGTTACAGCCCCGCGATCCTCGTTTCGTCGTCGTCCTTTGTCTACAGCCTCAACGTTTGGCATGAGGGGAGCATGGAGCGCAGGCCGGAGTGTGTCCCCTCGATGGAAGAGCTGAGAGTCATCACGCGAGCTGCGCGCCAGAAAGGGCTTGAGATTCACGGTCATGCAGATCGACTACCGACCTGAGGGATTCATGGACGACACCAGAACCCATTGACTCAATGTAGCGACAAGCGGCAAAGGCCGCGGCCTTTGCCTCGTAGCCGGCAATCCACTGATTGCGAACTGCGACTGACTCAGATCGGACTGGCCAAACTCCAGGGCGCGGTCGCATGTGTGCTGAGATACCGATACGCCATGGTTTAGCAGTGAGCCTTGCGCGAAAGCAGTTTTGATTTGTACACATGCGGGCGTAGATGGGGTCGACAGACACCTTGGTGAAGAAGCGTTGAACTTCTTCGGCTGCGGCTTCAAACGTTCGATGCGTTGCGAGCACGCGATACCCTGCTGGAGTTCGGTATAGACGTAAGTTCCAGGTGGGATTCTCTGAAATGAAGCTGGCGATCCGTTCGCGTGCCATGCGCTCCGATCCTCCGCCCGCCAGTACAGCCAAGCGGGCGAACAGACTTGCTATCGGTGCGGCGGCGACGAGAGAGGCAAACAACAGACCAAAAGTTGTGCCCCAGCTTCGCAGAGAAATTCCAATTGCCACTGATGCGACAGATAATGCAACAAAGGCGAAAAGCGCTGGCTTGGCGCTCCGTTCGGGCGTGAAGTCTATGTCCGCGAACAGAGCACTCGGAGAGTTGAGGCAATGCGCTCCGTAGGCGTTGCGAGTGATGACTACTTCTCCATGACGGGCCAGGACCTCCTCTCGGATTGGGATGCCTGCCGCGCCGTTGTATGCAACTTTGCGCTCTCTCCGCTCGAGCTTTTCTCCTGCGACGATGCGTTGGAGAGCTTCGTCAGCGCGTGCCTCAGCCATGAGTTGTGCGTCAGCTTGACTGGACATGGACCAGCCATACCTGCGAACGGTGACTTGCTTGGCGGAGGTTCTGTACTGTCTTCGGGCTTCGGCCCAATAGTCGGGAACGATCATCTTTTTGTATGCCTGAGGAGGTGCAGACTATGACGCCCAACGACGAAAGTAACCGGACGCCGCGCGAGGCGGATAGCTGAAAGCTAAAGGCGGGTGTTCGGCGGTCCGGTTGACTGGATTGTTGGGCGACGCGCGATTCATGGCTCAGACGCAATACTCTGTATTTTGTTAAGCATGAAGTTGTACTGCCTGTCGTTTATTTCACCAACCTTCGCTAAGTGTTCCTTCATATGTTCTGCGCTTATGCATGCCTCTTTCGCATTGCCTTTCTGTCTGTAGGCAACCATCGTCTGTGCTGCGAGACCAAATAGGGCCAGCGACGAACGCTTTTGCTTCTCAAAGCTGACGAAGTCGTCAGATTTCAATATTTCTGCGAAAAACTTTGTGCGATCGGAAGCCGTCCACGTTCCGCGTTGGATTAACGAGGAAGCGACTAAATCGATTTGCTTTTGAATAGCAGCTTCCTTGGCTTTTCTATCATCTCGCAAACGCACAATGTCAGTATCGAGCTTTTCGACGTTGGCGCTTGCCACCTTTTCATCGTCACATTCACCGACAGCTGCGCTCGATAGAGCCCAACCGCCTAAAACACAGCTAACGAGAATACCTACTACGAATTTCATTCAGTCTCCCTGTGTCGCCAAACGTTTGACATGAGAGGCCCGACCCGGCTTGCCGGGGCGGGTCCTCTCGATCGAAATGTTAGGCGCCATGTTGTTGCAGTGCCTTACGAATTGCTGCGGCAGAAATGGCATACCTCAGCCAATAAGCCCCTCCGATAAAAAAGGGGACTGCTATGAAAGAACTTACTCCAAGCCACGTTAGATAGAGGCAGGCGCCGGCAGCGATAAACATTGCTACCGACGCAATACCACTTGCGCCTGCGGTAGGCGCAGCAATTTCACGAGTTTGATGGTTTACCCAACCCTTAAGCGTTTTCCAGTTGTTTGGGGTGCTTAGTAAAGCAGTGACTGTGTCTCCGGCCTCTATACGTGGGTGACCTGGAATTTCGACCCCGTAATACTTGCCGGAAGAAGTCTCGAAACCGAATAAGGAGTGCGCAGGCTTCTCGTAGTCACGAAAACGCACTACGTCGAATACGCGATTGAATGTGATGGTTACGCGATGAAGTCTCATGGCGTCTAACGTTGCGAAGAGGGGCGGCCGGAGCGCAGCGGAGGGAACCACAAGCGTAGCTTGTGGCCATCCCTCTCGACCGCCAGGTTAGCCATAGATTACTTGCAAGCATTTTTTCCTGAGCACGCTATCAATAGTAGCGGAAATCCGAACAGGATAAGAACGCCGTCGACAGTAGCAGTGATCGGGGTGGCGGCCATCCGCGATGCGCGATTCAAAGCACTCTTAGGCTCCGAGATGGCCACCACATATGGTTTGTTTAACTTTATTTCAACGCCTCTTGCAAAGCCGTCGGCAGAGTATCGCCTCCCCTTTAACTGGAACTCCCTGCGGAAGCTCGGCCCATGAAAGCCAAGCTTCGACAGAAGCTGTTCTTGCTCTGATTTTTTGGCTAAAGCATCAATCCAAAATTTTCCAGATATGCCCAAGTCGTCGGAAACGGAAAACTCCCCGAAACTTGCTGTAAGTTTGTCGCGAATGTTGCTTCTCAGTACTTCTGCAAGTCCTGGTGGCGCATCGAACACGTAGTGGTATTTCTCTCCGACAACGGCTACCCACAATCCATCTTGCGCAAGCAACAGATCACTTACCTGTTCTTTGTAATATAACCTGTCATTTTCCAGCATCTGCCGAGTAATACACCCCGTAGTAAGGAGAGGCGTAAGAGTGACAATAAATAGTTGTCGGCGCGTAATCATCTGGTGGCTAACGTGCAAAATAAATGGCGTGCCGCTTGCGGCACGTCCAAGCGCCGGAGAGGCGCGGTTTGACTGGAATGTTAGGGCGCATTGTCGACGAGCTCCATTTCGTGGGGATCGAGCGCTATTGAGTGAGAATGGCAGTAACCTTCTTGTTCATTGGGCCATGACTTTCTTACCCACGGATGGCCGTACTCGTCGATTTCCTCGACCACAAAGACTTCACCAATCATTGAGAGAACGTCTTGTCTTTCCTCGCTCGGAAGCTCATCGAGCCAGTTTCTGGAAAGACAGAGGAGACGAACTTTCGATCCGATATGCACCGGCTTGCCGTTCTTGTCCGTGGAGAGCGTGGTTGTCATAGCTTTTGCGCTCTAACGTTTGAGGTAACGCGCCCGTGCCGGCAGGACGCTTGGGGCGCGAGACACATGATAGGCCTGGGTGTCTCGCGCCCAAAGAGGCCTGCTGGTATGGGTCGCGTTGACCGAAGGGTTAGGCCTCATTGCGGTGCCAGCTGTGCGGCTGACATGGCGCGCATGAACCTTACACGACAGGCGTCAAGGTCACTTTGATGAACATGAAAGTCATGTGTCACAGTCTCCGAGTCTGGAATCTCGCTTGGGCGCGGAAGGCTGTACTCGTCGACTACTGTCAAGAGATATGGGAAGTGATGGCTGAACACTCCGATTGCCTCTTGAAGTACGCGCAGAGAACTCTCAGCGCCGATCATCCTTAGTCCCGCAATTGCATCTCGGACAGCCTGGGCGTCATGGTTGCCAAAGAACTGCGTGAATGCTCCGTTCCTGACCTCTGCTTCGAGAATCCAGACAGCATGCAGGAGCAGCACCTCGTTGGTGAAGTCCTGCCGCGAAAGTTGCCTGCCCGCCCGAAGGACATCGGCCTCTTTCAGCCTAACGTGATTCGATATCGCTCTGTGGATGTCATTGTCCGCAACTGATGCCAGGACTGCGGGCGTTAGACTCCTAAAGCCATGCCAAGGAGAAAAGTTGTTTGGGTTGAAGGGAGCATCGGGTGCGAGGTGATCTTCGGCCGTAAGAGTCTTCTCGGCCCTGTGCTTGGGCTTTCTGAACCACTTGAACAACTTTGGTCTCCTCGACGCTTCCGCGATTCTGAATGAGGCCTAACGACGCTGTAGAAATACCCCATTCCGGGGCAAGCGATTGCTTCCGGCCGTTGCCGGTTCGAAGTCGTTCATCCTCATTTCAGTCCCGCGATCGTCGTTTCATGTTCGTCCCCTGCCGGTTGCCTTGGGCCGTGCTGTTCGCCATCGCGGCGGTATCTTTTCCGCCCGCAAGCTTACCTAATTCGCGTATCCATGGTGCCCGAGCTTTTCGATGTTGTGCACCATGCAGTACAGCTTCCACTGCCCATCCACTTTTGTGCACCCACGCAGCGTGAATCGGGTGAGCCGTTTGTTGTGCCGCAGGTTGCCGAACACCGGTTCGACGGTGGCGAAGCGCGCGGCGATCATCCGTTTGCCCTCAGCGGAATCGATGCGCCGCTTCATCCGCTCGGTGTGTGATTCCGTGTGGCCTCGCTTGCCACGGAAGAAGGCGACCTGCCTCACCTTCGTCGTCTCCGGCGTGCGCAGGCAGCGGGTGCGCTGGGCGCACGGTACGCAGTCGCGCGCGGCCCCGGTGTATTTGGTGGCGGCGTAGCCGTTGATCGTGCATTCACCGCCGTTTCGATAGAGGCGCTTGCCCGCCGGGCAGAGGCAGTGGCTGCGGTCCGGCGCTTCGGTGAAGTCGGTGTTGGCGTAGCGGCGGGTCCTGCTGGCGGTGCGCGCTTCCTTCGCCTTCTCGCTCTTGTCCCACAGCGCATCGGGTTTCGCTTTGTGCTTTGCCTGATCGGCGTATCGCGGGTCGCGTTGCCGGTAGCCGTTGTCGCAGACCCAGGCGGGGATGTTCCGGCTATCCAGTCCAGCGAGATTCTTTTCGGAGTGATAGCCGGCATCGGCGCAGATCGCCGTGTGCTGTTCTCGCTGTGTGAGGATTGCGTCGACCACGGGCAACAGCAGTTCCTGTTCCGACCCGGTGCCGTGCGCCTGGGCATCGACCACGATCTGGTGGGCGGCATCGACGGCTGCTACGCCGGTATAGCCCTGAACCACGCCCTTGGCGGTGGCCATCTTGGCCGAGTCGTTGTCGGTGCGGTTGGAGAGGCGCAGCGCGCCCTTGACGCCCCGTCGGTCATCCGGGTGACCTGCGAGCCAGTCGCGGATCTTTGCTGCTTCGTGGCTCAAGCGTTCGCGGGTGCGCTGCGCGCGGGCGGCCTCGTCGTCGCAGCCGGCGGCATCGCGCGCCTTCTGCTCGGTAATCATGCGCTGCACGGCCGCTTCCATCTTCACCGCCTCGCGTTCGAAATCGGCACGCGTACCGCTCTTCGCCTTGGAGGCATTCGAGGGCAGTTTCACGCCATCGATGGCGAAGAGCTCGCGCCCGATCAGCCCCTGGCGGTCGCACACCAGCAGGACCTCAGTGAAGAGCGTCTGCGCTTCATCGCCCAGACTGCTGATGAAGTGCGCGACGGTGGTGAAGTGCGGTGCGCTGTCGCCGGAGACGGCCATGAAGAGCACGTTGGTGCGGCAGGCACTGGCGATGGAGCGGGAGCTGATCAGCCCGCGCGAGTATCCGAGCAGCACGATCTTGAGCAGCACCGCAGGATCGAAGGCCGGGGCACCGCCGGCATCGTTGGCATAGCGGGCTCGGAGCGCGGAGAGATCGAGTTCGTTGTCGACCAGGTGGCAGAGCGCGAACTCAAAGGTACCGGGCAGCACCTGCTGCGCGAAATCGACCGGGATCAACTTCAGGCCGTAGTCGGGTGTCTTGAATCGCGGCATCGCGGGGCTCCGGAGAGGCGATGCGGAATCATAACAACGGCATGTAAACGGGTGAGGGTGGGGAGGGGTTTTTCTACAGCCTCAACGTTTGGTTAAGGGGCGGGCTTTAGCCCGTCCCAGTGAGCGAAGCGAACGGTTTGAACCATTAGTTAGGAGTCATGTCACCACGTACTCGATGTCGATATTTGGAGGGAGGCCTTGTGCGATATGACCCTCTTGTTCAATAAGCCGCAGAGCGTCAGGGCCAGCGCACACGCCTCGCGCATGACGAGGTGGCCACTGCTTTCTGATCCAGCGGGAGATCTGCCCGAAGTATCTCTTCCCTTGAGCAAGTTCTTCGATCCGCGTTTTGTCTGAGAAGTCCAAAAACAAATTTCCGTGAATGAGGTAGTTCTTAGACTCGTGCCTCATCGTATAAGACGGGCACCACATTATTAGGGGATCGGTGACAGTGGATATTCGGTATGAGAAGTTTTTAGCGGGGCCGGGGTAGGGATGAAGTTCTTCGGGCTTAAGAAAGGATATAAATCCATTGAAGGTATCTTTCGATGTTTCTCTGAGAACGCCAGGTAGCTCGAACTGACCTTCGTATACGTGTAGTTGCAGCGACTCGATGTAGCGCCGGAGCATCTCGTTATCCGCAGGCCCGGCGTAGAAAAGAAGACTCGCCATGACTCGTTGTGACTCCTAACGCTTGAATTAAGCCGCGCCGCGAAGCGGCGTCGGCT
Organism: Methyloversatilis sp. NSM2; assembly: GCF_038066675.1. Lineage (NCBI taxonomy): Bacteria > Pseudomonadati > Pseudomonadota > Betaproteobacteria > Nitrosomonadales > Sterolibacteriaceae > Methyloversatilis > Methyloversatilis sp. NSM2. The sequence goes on along the minus strand of NZ_JBBUKV010000010.1, from coordinate 107,478 downwards.
TGAATGAATTGTTAGCCCGTGCGCTTTAACGCTGCGTATGAATTTGCTAGAAAGCTACAGTTCGTACGTAAATACATCTCACCCTTCTTGAGTCCATGCTCACCTTGAGCAGACTTTTCGACAGCCTCGAGCTCGCTGGAAAAACCAAAGGTCTCGATCCATTCTTTGAGATCATCAACTGTCGCTGGGGGAAAGAAAGATTTGTCGATTCTGCGTGCAAGGTTGATGCTCATGGCTACAAGCGATGATGCGCCCTTTAGCGTGAATGTTTCCGACTCAAAGTCAGTTATCAGCTTTGCCGGATCAAGATTCTTGTAATTTGCTTTGATCTCAGGCGAGGCTTTTAAAAGAATGTCGCGCTGCCTGCTACTCAGAGCTGCGTTTGACTTCGGATGAACAATCCGGTTTCTCCAGTGAATCAACAGCGATGGACCAAGAACCAAATAGTCTTCGCTCGATCCTGTAAGGCGATTCAGCGATACAAGTTTCTCAGCGTTTGAGAGCTCGGACCAATTGGAAGGGCGCGTGAGGCATGGATAGCTAACGACTGTGTCCACGTACTCTGTTAGCGCAGTAGCAACGAACACCAAGCTCGACTTTACAAGAAATAGGCGCGATTTTCGCGCTGAGGTGACTACGTCGGCAGGCTTCCAAGTGATGTCGAGATCATCAGGCTTTCGGACATCCCCATGCTCCAGTCCACTTAGAGCCACCACTGCGGTGTTGAGGTGGTGAACAGTCTGTCCGACGTTGCTGAGAAAAAAAGATAAGGCAGGTGTTGGCATAGGGCGTCCGGGAATTGAACCCGGTCTCCAGGCTTTAAGTTTGTTGATCTTAATAGGCCGGCGTTTCACCTTCTAACTCACGCCCCGGGTGAGCGTAGCACGGGCTAACGTGAAAGCTCAGCGGCGCCAAAAAGGCGGTAGCCTTTTTGGCGTCCGATGGAGCGCCTTGTTGGGCGCTTTTCGTTTACCAAGGACAAGCCCGCCAAGCGCACCCACGGCAACCAGCAGAGATGAAGCGGCGGCCGAGAAAAAGTACACCATGCCTTGCTCGTTCAATATTGCCGTTCTCATGTAGGGCTCCTGCCACAGGTCCCAAGTACCCCACAGCATGATTGCCCCTAAGCCCATGCCGAGTAAGGCTAGCCACCAGCGGAACCCAGCCAACGCCAAGGCGGCAGCGCCGAATAAGATGCCTTGCAGCAGAAGAAAACCAATGGTCGGAATCTTGTCCGACACCTCTGCGGCTGCAAGTGTCGGTATAAGCAACCCGAAGAGCAGAACTGTGATTCTCATGACGCCCAACGTGATGTATACATCATGACTGCGTGATATATCAGAAGCGTGCGTGATATTCCAGTGGACCGGGCAACCCATTTGGCATTGAAATCAGCGCTTAGGTCTCTATGCTGTGTTTACGTACAGTATGGAGGCTGCGGTGTTACACGAACAGGAGCGTGAACAGGGTCAGGCGCCCCGCTTGCTCGATCAGGTGAGGGAGAGAATACGCTACAGGCATTACAGCCTGCGTACTGAGCGGGCGTATGTGCATTGGGTACGCGGCTTCGTCCGGTTCCACGGACTTCGGCATCCGCGGGAAATGGGCGTCGAGGAGGTCGAGGCGTTTCTTCGATGGTTGGCCGGTGAGCGCAGCGTGGCGCCTTCGACGCATAACCAGGCTCTGTCGGCCCTCCTGTTTCTGTATCGCGAGGTGCTCGGCGTTCAGTTGCCGTGGCTCAACGAGATTGGGCGGCCAAAGGCGCGCGAGCGCGTTCCGGTGGTGTTGTCGATGGCGGAAGTCCGGCGCGTGCTGGATGCGGCGGCGGGGGTCGAGGGCGAGGTGTTGCATCTGCTCTACGGTACCGGCATGCGTCTGATGGAGGCCTTGCGGTTGCGCGTCAAGGATGTTGATTTCGAGCGTGGCGAGATCGTGGTGCGCGAGGGTAAGGGCGGGAAGGATCGGCGGGTCATGTTGCCGCAGGCCTTGAGCGCAGTGCTTGCAGCCCGTCTGCTGCAGACGAGGGTGATCTGGAAGGGCGATCGGGCCGAGGACCGCGGAGGGGTGCATATGCCGGATGCGTTGGAGCGCAAGTATCCGCGTGCAGCCATGTCGTGGGGCTGGTTCTGGGTGTGGCCATCGGAACGGCTATCGATAGATCCGCAGACAGGCGTAGTGCGCCGTCACCATCTTTTCGAGCAGCGCATCCAGCGAGCCTTGCGTCGTGCGGCGCACACGGCACGAATCGTGAAGCCGGTCACCGTGCATACCTTGCGCCATTCCTTCGCAACCCATCTGCTGGAGTCCGGCCACGACATCCGCACCGTGCAGGAACTGCTCGGCCATGCGGATGTAAGTACGACCATGATCTACACGCACGTGCTGAATCGCGGGGCGCACGGCGTCCGGTCGCCGCTGGATGCATTGGGGATGGTTCGCTAAGGTACGGCAGGCCGCCGCGGAACGCGAACTGGAATGGGTGGCGCGGATTACCCGCGACGCCGCTCTTGCCGCGTTTCGCGTACGGACGATGTGGTGAGGGTGGGCTTCTGTTTGCGGCCATGGCGTGATCCATGGTCTGCGGCGTTCAGGCGCTGCGGCCCTCACCCGGCACTGTGCGCCACCCTCACCCGCTGACGCGGATGAGGGCAAAACCGTTGCACCTGACTCAGCCGCCCAGCTTCTTTTTCAGAAGTTCATTCACCTGCGCCGGGCTGGCTTTGCCGCGGCTGGCTTTCATCACCTGGCCGACCAGGGCGTTGAAGGCCTTTTCCTTGCCGGCGCGGTATTCCTCGACCGATTTCGGGTTGGCGGCGAGCACTTCGTCGATGATGGGTTCGATGGCCGAGGCGTCGGTCACCTGCTTCAGGCCCTGCGCCTCGATGATGGCGTCGGCGTCCTTGCCTTCGCCGTTCCACAGCGCGTCGAACACCTTCTTGGCAATGCTGTTCGAAATGGTGTTGTCGGCGATGCGGGCAACGAGGCCGGCGAGCTGGGCCGGGCTGACCGGGCTTTGCGCGATGTCGCGCTCTTCGCGGTTCAGCCGTGCGGCCAGTTCGCCCATGACCCAGTTGGCGAGCGGTTTAGCCAACTGAGTGGCCTGCGCGGCGCCGGCGATGGCGAGCGCGTCGGTGAAGTACTGGGCGGTTTCACGGCTGGCGGTGATGCCGGCGGCGTCGTAGGCGGACAGGCCGTAGTCCGATTGCAGCCGCGCGGCCAGCGCGGCCGGCAGTTCGGGCATCGCGCGGCGCACCTCGTCCACCCACTCGGCGGCGATTACCAGCGGCGGCAGGTCGGGGTCGGGGAAGTAGCGGTAGTCGTGCGCGTCTTCCTTGCTGCGCATCATGCGGGTTTCGCCGGTGTCGGGGTCGAACAGCACGGTGGCCTGCTGGATCTTGTGGCCGTCCTCGATCTGTTCGATCTGCCAGTTGATCTCGTAGTCGATCGCCTGCTGCAGGAAGCGGAAGCTGTTCAGGTTCTTGATTTCGCGGCGGGTGCCCAGCGGCTCGCCCGGGCGGCGCACGCTCACGTTGGCGTCGCAGCGGAAGCTGCCTTCCTGCATGTTGCCGTCGCAGATGTCTACCCAGCGCACCAGCGCATGCAGCGCGCGCGCATAGGCCACCGCCTCGGCGCTCGATGACATGTCGGGCTCGCTGACGATTTCCAGCAGCGGCGTGCCGGCGCGGTTCAGGTCTATGCCCGACATGCCATGGAAATCCTCGTGCAGGCTCTTGCCGGCGTCTTCTTCGAGGTGGGCGCGGGTGAGGCGCACCACTTTTTCGTAAGCCTTGTCACCCTCGCCGACACGTATCGTCAGCGTGCCGCCCTGCACCACCGGCAGTTCGTACTGGCTGATCTGATAGCCCTTCGGCAGGTCGGGGTAGAAGTAATTCTTGCGCGCGAACACCGAGCGCGGTGCGACGGTGGCGCCGATGGCGAGGCCGAAGCGGATGGCGCGCTCGACGGCGGCGCGGTTCATCACCGGCAGCACGCCGGGCAGCGCCAGGTCGACCGGGCTGGCCTGCGCGTTGGGCGCGGCGCCGAAGGCGGTCGAGCTGCCGGAGAAGATTTTCGAGGCCGTGTTCAGCTGGGTATGTGTTTCCAGACCGATCACGACTTCCCAGTTCGCTCTGCTCATGGTGCTTTCTCTCTGTGCTTTACCGGCAGTTGCCGGTCCTGCGGCTCACCAGCGTGGGCCACAGGTAATCGTGTGCGCCGGGCGTGCAGTACGCGGCGCAGTTGCGGTAGGACACGGTCACTTCGTCCTTCTGTTCCCACATGCTGATGGTGCAGGCACCGGCGACCAGCGTGGGCGTGTGATCGAAACTCGTCTGCCGGAAAGCCGACAGGTCGAAGCTGCAGCGACCCTTGCTGCCCATGTTCACGTCGGAGGCGAAACGTTCGACCTTCGAATTCTTCACTTCCAGCTGCAGCCGGCCTTCGGTGCCGACCTCGTCGCGGTAGCTGCAGTCGGCCTTCGCCTGCAGCGGCCGCGCGGGAATCGGCAGCGGCTTGGTGCTCTTGATCGGCGGCTTCGGACGCCCCGCTTCCGGCGTCTGTGCCGGCGGCAGCGGTCGCTGTTGCGACGGCGGCTGCTGCAGAGGGGCGCAAGCGGCAAGCAGCGCCAGCGCCGCGATCAGCGGCAGCGCGAAACGAAAGGTCAAAGCAGTTCGTCCCGCTTCTTGCGCAGACCGTCGGGCATCTTCAGCGAGGTCTTGTCCCAGCCCTCGATGTCGAGCACGCGGTCGAGCGCCTCTTCGAGCAGCGCGTGCGCGCGGAAAACGGCGTCGGCGATGGTGCGATGGCTGTCGGCCATGTCAGGCATTTCGCTCATGCAGTTCATCTGGTACTGGTGCAGCGTGCGCAGCTCCATCATCTGCGCCGCCAGCTGGGCCGGACATGCGCACATGTAGATGCCGGCCTGGTCGAGTATCAGTTGCAGCTGCGTGCTGCTGTAGCGGAATGTCTGCATCGTGTCAGTTCCGCACGGCCGTTCCGAAGGAACTGAGCTTCACCACAGCCAATGAAACGAGCGTCGCGCCGCCCGCAGGGCCGCCCCAAGGGCGAGCGCAGCCCCCTCGGGGGGCAGCGAGCGCAGTGAGCGTGGGGGCTTTTTTCATGTCAGTTCTCCGGTGTGCGCAGGTGCCAGTCGGTCGCCTGCTGGAACTGGTGGGCGGCGCCCAGCATGCGCGCCTCGTCGAACCAGCGGCCGACGATCTGCAAGCCGACCGGCAGGCCGTCGGCGCCGAAGCCGGCGGGAATGCTCATGCCCGGCAGGCCGGCCAGATTGATCGACGTGGTGTAGATGTCGCCGAGGTACATCGCCAGCGGGTCTTCGTCGTTCTGGCCGATGCGGTAGGCGGTGTTCGGCGTGGTCGGCCCCATGATGAGGTCGCACTGCGCGAAGGCCGCTTCGTAATCTTCGGCGATCAGCCGGCGCACCTTCTGCGCCTGCAGGTAGTAGGCGTCGTAGTAGCCGTGCGACAGCACGTAGGTGCCGATCAGGATGCGCCGCTTCACCTCGGCGCCGAAACCCTGAGCGCGCGTCTTTGCGTACATGTCGTCGAGGTTGCCGTACTCGGGGGCGCGGTAACCGTAGCGCACGCCGTCGAAGCGGCTGAGGTTGGAGCTGGCTTCCGCCGGCGCGATGACGTAGTAGGCCGGCACCGCCATGCCCGAGCGCGGCAGGCTCACCTCGACGGTGACCGCGCCCAGCGTGCGGAAGGTGGCGAGCGCGGCCTTGACCGCGGCGCGCACGTCGGCCGACATGCCGTCGCCGAAGAATTCCTTCGGTACGCCGATGCGCAGGCCGGCCAGCGGCTGCGCCAGCGCGCGGGTGTAGTCCTCGGCCGGTCGCTGCAGGCTGGTCGAGTCGCGTTCGTCGAAGCCGGCGAAGGCGTTCAGCAGCAGCGCGCAGTCTTCGGCGGTGCGCGCCATCGGACCGCCCTGGTCGAGGCTGGAGGCGTAGGCGATCATGCCCCAGCGCGACACGACGCCGTAGGTCGGCTTGATGCCGCTGATGCCGCAGAAGGCAGCCGGCTGGCGGATCGAACCGCCGGTGTCGGTGCCGCTGGCGGCCGGCGCCAGGCCGGCGGCGATGGCCGCGGCCGAACCGCCGCTCGATCCGCCCGGCACGTGATCCGTGTTCCACGGGTTGCGCACTGCGCCGTAGTAGCTCGATTCGTTGGTCGAGCCCATCGCGAACTCGTCCATATTCGTGCGGCCCAGCGTGACCAGGCCGGCGGCGCGCGAGCGCTCGATCAGGCCGGCGTCGTAGGGCGCGGCGAAGCTTTCCAGCATCTTCGAGCCGCAGCGGGCGTGCCAGCCGGTCTGGCAGAAGATGTCCTTGTGCGCGATCGGCACGCCGGTCAGCAGGCCGGCCCGACCTTCGGCGCGCAGCGCGTCGGCGGCGCGGGCTTCGGTCAGGGTCTGTTCGTCGTTCAGTTCGACATAGGCGTTCAGCGCGGCGTTGGCGGCGCGGATGCGCGCCAGGTAGTCCTGCGCCAGCTCGACGGCCGACGCTTCGCCTGCCGCCAGCTTCGCGGCCAGCGACTTCACGGTTTCGGGGCTGCTCATACGATCGCTCATTCGATGACTTTGGGCACGAGATACAGGCCGTCCTCGACCGCCGGGGCCACCGCCTGGTAGGCGGCTCGGCGGTCGCTTTCGGTCACGCGGTCCTCGCGCAGGCGCAGCACCAGATCTGTGGCGTGCGCCATCGGCTCGACGCCGGTGGTGTCGATGGCCTGCAGCTGCTCGATCAGGCCAAGCATGGAATTGAGGTGGCTGCGCGTGCGTTCGAGTTCTGCGTCGGGCAGTTCGATGCGCGCCAGCTTCGCAATGTGGCGGACTTCTTGGTCGGTCAGGGACATGGAATGCAGATCCGGGGTGTCAGGTGCCGGGGCACCCGCAGGCAAAGATGTTTCGGTTCAAGGAGCTTATGCACTGTTGGGTTATCATTATGAACCATTCAGGCTGCCCGCCCGGCAGCTGGCCCGAACGTCCGGCCGCCACTCGCGGCCCGGGTCCGACGAAAGCTGCCGCCGGGTCGCCCGCCGCAACACCGCTGCTGACCACACCCGACCCGATTCCTGTTCCGGCCGCTGAGCGGCCGCTTTCATATAAGACCATCCATGTTCGGTTTCCTGCGTTCCTATTTTTCCAATGATCTGGCCATCGACCTCGGCACCGCCAACACGCTGATCTACGTGCGTGGCCAGGGCATCGTGCTGGACGAACCTTCGGTTGTCGCCATCCGCACCGAAGGCGGCCCCAACGCCAAGAAAACCATCCAGGCCGTGGGTCTGCAGGCCAAGCTGATGCTCGGCAAGACGCCGGGCAACATCACTGCCATCCGGCCGATGAAGGACGGCGTGATCGCCGACTTCACGGTGACCGAGCAGATGCTCAAGCAGTTCATCAAGAAGGTGCACGACTCGCGGCTGTTCTCGCCGTCGCCCCGGATAATCATCTGCGTGCCCTGCGGCTCCACCCAGGTCGAACGCCGCGCCATCCGTGAATCGGCGCTCGGTGCCGGCGCCAGCCAGGTGTACCTGATCGAGGAACCGATGGCCGCCGCGATCGGCGCCGGTCTGCCGGTGTCGGAAGCGACCGGCTCGATGGTGGTCGATATCGGCGGCGGCACCACCGAAGTCGGCGTGATCTCGCTCGGCGGCATGGTGTACGCCGGCAGCGTGCGCGTCGGCGGCGACAAGTTCGACGAAGCCATCATCAATTACATCCGCCGCAACTACGGCATGCTGATCGGCGAAACCACTGCCGAGGCGATCAAGAAGGAAATCGGCTCCGCCTTCCCCGGCTCCGAGGTGAAGGAGATGGAAGTGAAGGGCCGCAACCTGGCCGAAGGCATCCCGCGCAGCTTCACCATTTCGTCGAACGAAATTCTCGAGGCGCTGACCGAGCCGCTGAACCAGATCGTGTCGGCGGTGAAGAGCGCACTCGAACAGACCCCGCCGGAACTGGGCGCCGACATCGCCGAGCGCGGCATGGTGCTGACCGGCGGCGGCGCGCTGCTGCGCGACCTCTACCGTCTGCTGATGGAAGAGACCGGCCTGCCGGTGGTGGTGGCCGACGACCCGCTCACCTGCGTGGTGCGCGGCTCCGGCACCGCGCTGGAGAAGATGGACCAGCTCGGCAGCATCTTCGCCAACGAGTGATCCAGCCCGTGACGTCCCGCCTGCTCACGCCCGCCTCGCCGCTGGCGCGGCGGGACGCCCGCCGCGCGGTGTGCGCGGCACCTTCGTGACGGTTTCCTGATTCATGGCTTCACCGGTCGCCGGACATTCCCCACCGCCGTTCTTCCGGCGCGGCCCGGCGCCGCTCGTGCGCCTCGTGCTGCTGGCCAGCGCTTCGCTCACGCTTATCGTGGTCGACTACCGGCTGCATTACCTCGAACTGGTGCGCCAGGCGCTGTCGGTGGTGACCACGCCGCTGCAGGTCGCCGCCGGCATGCCGGTGGCCGGCGTCCGTTCGGCCGGTGAGTACTTCGCCGACCTCGCCCGGCTGCAGGCGGAAAACGCGCAGCTCAGACGCGAACACACCGAACTGGCGACGATACGGTTGCGCCAGGAACAGCTGGACCAGGAGAACACCCGGCTGCGCGCGCTGCTCGACATGCGCGAGCGGGTGAAGGTCGATGCGCGCGTCGCCGAGGTGATCTACGCGGTGCGCGACCCGTTCTCGCGTCGCGTCGTCGTCGACAAGGGCCTCACCCATGGCATCGAGCCGGGCAGCCCGGTGGTGGACGACGTCGGTGTGATCGGCCAGGTCACCCGCGTCTATCCGCTCAACGCCGAAGTCACCCTCATTTCCGACAAAGACCAGGCGCTGCCGGTGCAGGTCGCCCGCACCGGCGTGCGCGCGGTCATGTTCGGCGCCGGCAGCGGCACGCTGGAACTGCGCTACCTGGCGGCCGACGTCGATCTGCGCGAGGGCGACCGCATCGTCACCTCCGGCCTCGACGGGGTGTTCGTGCCCGGTCTGCCGGTGGCGCGCGTGAAGTCGGTCGACCGCGACGGCGAAGGCGGCTTCGTGCGCATCCTCTGCGTGCCGATCGCCGGCGTCGAGGCGCATTCGGCCGTGCTCATCATGGCGCCCGGCAAGCCGGTGCAGCCGGACAGCGTGCTGCCGGCCGCCGCCGCGCCGCAGGAGGCGAAGAAATGAACCAGCCCTCCTTCAGTTCGCGCCGCATCCTGCGCCCGGTCCGTCCGTGGTTCGTCTGGCTGTCGTTGCTGGTCGCCCTGCTGCTGAACCTGATGCCGCTCGGCCGCGCCTTCTGGCTGCCCGACTGGGTGGCGCTGGTGCTGTGCTTCTGGTGCGTGCGCGAGCCGCTGCGCGTCGGCATGGGCAGCGCCTTCGTGATGGGTGTCGTGATGGACGTCGGCTACGGCAGCCTGATGGGTCAGCACGCGCTCGCCTACGTGCTGCTCGCCTACGCGGCGACCACCTTCTCCCGCCGCATCCTGTGGTTCGGCCCGCTGCGCCAGTCGCTGCACGTGCTGCCTATGCTGGTCGGCGCCCAGTGCGTGATGCTGCTGGTGCGGCTGGCCGGCGACGCCGAGTTTCCCGGCCTCGAATACTTCGCCGGCGCGCTGATCGCGACGCTGCTGTGGCATCCGATCAGCTTCGTGCTGCTGCTGCCGCAGTACCGGCCGGAGAACAAGGACGAGAACCGGCCCATATGAGAGCCCCCACGCTCACTTCGTTCGCTGCCCCCCAAGGGGGCTGCGCTCGCCCTCGGGGCGGCCCTTCGGACGGCGCTTCGGCCTCTACGCTCACTCCGTTTCGTTCGCTCAGGAGTGCCGGCTTTGCACAGCCGGCCCGTTCGTCCGGCACGACGCGTGACTGACAAGGGTTCTTCCTGCGCATGACCGACCTGAACAGCCCGGAACTGCAGCTCGTCCGCTTCCGCCGCCGCGTGTACTTCGCCGGTGCGCTGGTGCTGGTGTGCTTCGCGCTGCTGTTCTCGCGCTTCTTCTGGCTGCAGGTGGTCCGGCACGACTACTACGCCACCCGCGCCGAGGACAACCGCATCGCGCTGTTGCCGGTCACGCCGAATCGCGGCCTCATCATCGACCGCAAGGGCGAGGTGCTGGCGCGCAACTACTCGGCCTACACGCTGGAAATACAGCCCTCGCGCGTGGCCGATCTCGAAACGACGATAGACGAGCTGGCGCAGCTGGTGAATATCGAGGCGCGCGACCGCAAGCGTTTCCGCAAGCTGATGGACGAGTCGCGCAACTTCGATTCGCTGCCGATACGTACCCGGCTGACCGACGAGGAAGTGGCGCGCTTCATCGCCCAGCGCTATCGCTTTCCCGGCGTCGAGGTGAGGGCGCGGCTGTTCCGCCAGTACCCGAACACCGAACTGGCCTCGCACGTGCTCGGCTACATGGGCCGCATCAACCGGCGCGACGCCGAGCGCATAGAAGAGGCAGGCGTGGCCGACAACTATCGTGGCACCGACCACATCGGCAAGAGCGGGCTGGAACTGTCGTACGAGAACGACCTGCACGGCGTCACCGGCTTCGAACAGGTCGAGGTGACCGCCGCCGGTCGCGCGGTACGCGTGCTGTCGCGCACGCCGCCGCAGAACGGCAACAACCTGCGGCTGACGCTGGACGCCGGCCTGCAGCGCGTGGTCGAACAGGCCTTCGGCGAGCGGCGCGGTGCGCTGGTGGCGATCGAACCGTCGTCCGGCGGCGTGCTGGCGCTGGTGAGCAAGCCCACCTTCGATCCCAATCTGTTCGTCGATGGCATCGACAGCGCCAACTGGGAGGCGCTGAACACCTCGGCCGACCACCCGCTGCTGAACCGTGCCATCTATTCGGCCTACCCGCCCGGCTCGACCTTCAAGCCCTTCATGGCGCTCGGCGCGCTGACCGCCGGCAAGCGCACGCCGCAGTTCGCCATCGCCGACCCCGGCCACTTCGACTTCGGTGGCCACCGCTTCCGCGACGACAAGGTGGGCGGTCACGGCTCTGTGGACATGCACAAGTCCATCGTCGTGTCGTGCAACACCTATTACTACCGTCTGGCCGCCGACTGGGGCATAGACGGCATCGCCGGCTTCATGTCGCAGATGGGGCTGGGCAGCCGCACCGGCATCGACATCGAGGGCGAGGCGACCGGCGTGCTGCCATCGCCGGAATGGAAGAAGAAGCGCTTCAAGAAGCCGGAACAGCAGAAGTGGTACGCCGGCGAAACGATTTCGGTCGGCATCGGTCAGGGCTACAACGCCTATACGATGCTGCAGCTGGCGCACGCGGTGTCGATACTGGCGGCCGACGGCGTCGTCTACAAGCCGCATCTGGTGAAGCAGGTCGAGAACGTGCGCACCGGCGCAGTACGCGAGATCGAGCCGCAGCCGACGCGGCGGGTGAACCTGAAGCCGGAGCACATCGCGGTGATCAAGCAGGCGATGGAAGACGTGAACAAGGCCGGCACCGGTGCTCGTGCCTTCGCCGGCGCGCCCTATGTCGCTGCCGGCAAGACCGGCACCGCGCAGGCCTTCTCGCTACGCGGTGCGCAGTATCGCGGCGGCAAGCTGGCGGAAAAGCTGCGCGACCACGCGCTGTTCATCGCCTATGCGCCGGCCGACGACCCGAAGATCGCGCTTGCCGTCATCGTCGAGAACGCCGGCTTCGGCGCCCAGTCGGCGGCGCCGATCGCGCGCCAGGTGTTCGATTACTACCTGCTGGGCAATACGCCTGCAGGCCCTGCACCGGAGGATGCCGATGCAACTGACAGCGAGTAGATGGTCGGCGCTGCGCGAGCGCATCTTCGGCCTGCTGTCGGCGCTCGATCCGCCGCTGCTGGCGATCACCTTCGTGCTGCTGTCGCTGGCGACGCTGGTGATGGCCAGCGCCACCGCCGACTTCTCCTTCCGTTTCGACGCCCATCTGGTCAATCTCGCGGTCGCCCTCGGCGTCATGCTGGTGGTGGCGCAGATTCCGCCGCTGCGCCTGATGCAGCTGGCGCTGCCCTTCTACGTCGTCGGCGTCGTGCTGCTGATCGGCGTCGAACTGTTCGGCGAAACGTCGAAGGGCGCGCAACGCTGGCTCAACATCGGCTTCACCCGGATACAGCCGTCGGAAATGCTGAAGATTTCGGTGCCGCTGATGCTGGCCTGGTACTTCCACCGGCACGAGGCGCAGTTGCGGCTGCGCGACTTCCTGGTGGCGCTGGTCATCCTGCTGATACCGGTCGGCCTCATCTTCCACCAGCCGGATCTGGGCACTGCCATCCTGGTGCTGGCGGCCGGCGTATTCGTCATCTTCTTCGCCGGCCTGTCGTGGAAGCTCATCATCCCGGTGCTCGCGATCGGCGTGGTCGGCATCGCGACGCTGGCGGTCGAGGGCGACGCGATGTGCGCCGAAGGCGTCGAGTGGCCGGGCTTCAAGGCCTACCAGCGGCAGCGCGTGTGCACGCTGCTCGATCCGACCTCCGACCCGCGCGGCAGCGGCTTTCACATCATCCAGTCCAGCATCGCCATCGGCTCCGGCGGCGTGTTCGGCAAGGGCTGGAAGGAAGGCACGCAGACCCATCTCGAATTCGTGCCCGAGCGCCACACCGACTTCATCTTTGCCGTGATGGCCGAGGAGTTCGGCCTGCTGGGTGCGGTGGTGCTGCTGTTCATCTATATGGCGATGATAGGGCGCGGCCTGATGATCGCCGCCCGCTCGCCACTGCTGTTCGGTCGCCTGCTGGCCGGCGCGATTTCGCTGTCCTGCTTCACCTATGCCTTCGTGAACATGGGCATGGTGACCGGCGTGCTGCCGGTGGTCGGCGTGCCCTTGCCCTTCGTGAGTTACGGTGGCACCGCACTGGTGACGCTGTGCATCGGCCTCGGGCTGCTGATGTCGATCGAGGCGCACCGGCGCCGGCGGCGGGAGCGTTGATCGTGCACATCCGTGGCCTGCTCGCGCTGCTGTCGGCCGCCGCCGTGCTCGCCGGCTGTGCCGGTGCGCCGCCGGTGACCGAGGTCGAGCCGGACCCGGCGCCGGTCGTGCGCGCTCCGCCGGGCGAGCCGGCGAAACCGGCTCCGCCGGTGACGAAGCGTGGTGGCGGCTACTACCTGGACGACGGCCCGGGCGACAACGCGCCGGACGCCGCCACGCTGGCCGCCATCCCCGACGCCGTGCCGCGCGACGAACCCTTGCACCGCTTCGCCAACCGGCCCTATTCAGCGCTGGGTATGCAGTTCGTGCCGATGACCGAGGCGAAACCTTTCCGCCAGCGCGGCCGCGGTTCCTGGTACGGCCGCAAGTTCCACGGCCAGAAAACCTCCAGCGGCGAGGTGTACGACATGTACGCGATGACCGCCGCGCACGCGACGCTGCCCATCCCGAGCTACGCCCGCGTCACTCACCTGGCCAGTGGCCGCTCGGTCGTCGTGCGGGTGAATGACCGCGGCCCGTTCAAGCCGGGCCGGGTGATCGACCTGTCGTGGACCGCCGCCGCCAAGCTCGGCTATGTGAACGACGGCAGCGCCGAGGTCGAGGTCGAGGCCGTGTTCGCCGAAGGCAGCCCGGGTGATCTGCTGGCGCGTCGCGCCGCCGGACGGCCGGAAGTGCAGCGCACGCCGCCGGTCGAGCGTGCCGCCGAAGCTGACGTGATTGCCGCGCTGTCGACCGAAGCCGCGCCAGCGGCGGCTGACACCGGTCACTGGCTGCAGCTGGGCGCCTTTGCCGGCCTCGACAACGCGCAGGCCTTGAGCCGGCGTGTCGTCGACGGTCTGGTTGAACTGGCCGATCGGGTGCGGGTGAACAGCGACGGCAGCCGCCACCGGGTGCAGGCCGGGCCCTTTGCCAGCCGCGAAGCGGCCGAATCGGCCGCCCGCCTGCTGCGCGACCGGCTCGGGCTGGACGCGCTGCTCATCGCGCGCTGAGCGCGCACACCCGGGTCCATTGCGTCTGCGCCGGCCACTGGCCGCGCGCGCTGGCGCGTCCGCCGTCGATGACTACCCAGCCCTGCTGACCGTAGTGCGGCAACGCTCGCCGGGCGCCGGTCAGCGCGTCGGCGTCGCGTGCGGCGACCAATGCCAGCGTACCGCCAGCCGCGCTGCGCACGGCCCAGGCCACGACATCGCCGTCGCGCGGGCGGGCCGGCAGGCCGTGCCGCGCCAGCCAGCGGTCGAGGTCGGCGCTGCGGCCGATCACCATGCGGGCAGTGCGCCCGGGTGCGGCGTCGGCGGCGAGCCGCGGCGGCGGCGTGTCCAGCCAGTCGCCAACCAGTGCGTCGGCCGCTGCGCCGACGCGCGCGTCGCCGCCGTCGAGCACGGTCAGCGCCAGCGTGCCGTCCAGCGTCGCTTCGCGCAGGATGGGCGGTGCCTCGCCCGGGCGCAGCCGCCGCGCGGTGCGGAAGTCCGGGTCGATCGCCAGTTCGGCGCAGCCCTTCAGCGGCAGCGTGAAGGACTGCTGTGGCCGGTCGACCGTCAGTGTTTCGATGCGCAGCGCGCCGCTGTCCGGGTCGCGCAGATGCAGCGGCAGGCCAGGCAGATGGGGCGGCGCCGGCTGCGCCAGTGTCAGCGTCACGCTGTCGGCGCCCGGTCTGACTGCGTCCAGCCGCGGTTCGGCCAGGCCACGGCCCTCCACCCATTCGGCGAAGAAGCGGCGCAGGTCGCGGCCCGACGCCTGCTCGAAAGCGAGGCGCAGATCGTCCCAGCCGGCGCGGCGGTGACGGTGGGTGGACCAGAAGGTGCGCAGCGCGCGGTCGAAGGTGGCGCTGCCCAGCGTGTCGCGCAGCATCAGGAACACCAGCGCCGCCTTGTGATAGCCGATGGCCTGCGATGCGTCATGCGTGCGGCCGCCGAAGTCGGCCAGGCTGTCGTGCGCCGCCGGCGCCAGCGCCGACAGGCCGCGCAGCCAGTCCAGGCGCAGCGTGCGCGCCGCGTCGTCGCCCTGCGCTTCGCGCTGTGCGTAGTCGGCGACGAAAGTGGTCAGGCCTTCCGACCAGTTGCCGCTGTCCGGCGCCAGATGCACGCCATTGCCCCACCAGTTGTGCGCGATTTCGTGCGGCAGCGAGGTGTGGCGGATGAAGGGCAGGCGCAGCACGTCGATGCCGAGGTAGGTCAGGCCGGCCATGCCGAAGCCGGTCGGCGTCGGCGATGAGGCGATGCTGAAGCGGCTGTACGGGTAGTCGCCGAAGCGCGCCTCGAACTGCGTCAGTGCCTGCGCCGCAGCGTCGAGATAGCCCCCGGCTTCAGCCGCCAGCTCGGGGTGGAACAGCGTGACCAGCGTCAGTGTGCGGCCGTCGCGGGCGCGCAGCGCGCGCGTCGTCTGCTGCCACGGGCCGGCCATCAGGTCGGCGCCCTCGCCGTCCTGGCGCGCTTCGAAGCGCTGGCTGCGGCGGCCGTCGCGCACCGTGTCCTGCGTCAGGTCGCCCGGCGCCAGCGCGCGTTGCGTGGCGGGCAGGTCTACGTTGAGCGCGTAACGGTGCAGCAGCGGGCCGGCGCTGTCATGCGGCAGCGGATACCAGGCGCCGCCGGCCGGCAGGAAGCTGCCTGCCTCGCCGATCTGTGGCGCGAAGGCAGTCAGCGTGTCGCGATGGCGGGCGGCGCTGTCCGGCGCCTGGGCGCGGATCTGCCAGCGCAGTTCGAGCTGGCGGTCGCGCGTGGCGGGGGCGAGCTCGATGCGCCACTGCCCGCCGTCGCGCGCGGCGCTCAGCGGGCGGCCGTCGAGCTGCATCGACTCTATGCGGTGGGCGCCGTCCATGCGCAGTGCCACCGTTTCGCCGGCCGGCAGCACGATGCGGGCGGCGGCGTCCAGCGTGCCGCTGGCCAGCGCCAGCCGGGCGGTGATCGTGTAATGCGGTGCGGCCAGCGCGCTGCCGCAGCACAGTGTGCAGGCGACGGCCAGCCGGTGCAGCGCGCGCATCAGCGCAGTCTGTCCTGCACCGTCGGCACGATGCCGAACACGGCGTCGGCGACGCCGGCGACCAGATCGCCGCAGTCGGCGTCGCTGTCCCACGGCAGCAGGCTGCCGACGTCGGCCACGCCAAGTGCGCGCAGCTGGTGTTCAACGCCGTGACCGTGGATGACGTGGCCGCTGCCCATCAGGCCGACCACCAGCGCCTGCGGGTACTCGCGCGCTGCGGTCACCAGCGCCTCGGCCATCGCGCGGTCCCACAGCAGCTGGCCCTGCATGAAGCGCACGAAGGCCTCGTTCGACGTCGCCTGCGCCCGCGGCATGTGATCGCTCCAGATCTGCTTGAGCCAGTTGCGATAGTTGTCGGGGGCGTCGGCCGGATCGCCGACGCCTTCGCGCCGCGCCGGCGGTACGCCGGCCAGCCCGAGCTTCGACACCTCGCGCACCACCTGGCGCTCGATGTTCAGCGCGCGCATCGGCAGCCGGTGCTCGCGCGCGAAGCGGAAGATGCCCGCGTACAGCGACGGCGGCACGCCCCAGGTGCGCGTCCAGCCGGTGCGCTCGAACAGCGCCGTCTCGTCGATGTCGCCACGCACCCAGGCGTCGAGCACCGGCTGTGCGTTGCGCGGCAGCATTTCCAGGCCGATCACCATCTGCGGGCGCCGCGCGTGCAGCGCGCGCAGCGTGTCGAGCTGCCAGTCATGGTGAGCGGCGACGTCGTGCGTCTCGCCGAGCAGCAGCACGCTCTGCGCGCTGGCGCGGGCGAGCACGCTGCCGGCGTCGAGTTCGCCCTTGCCCGGGGCGATCCAGCGGCCGGGCGGTACGCACTGCGCGGCAAGCGCGGGCTGCAGCAGGGCGGCGAGGATGAGGCCGAGGCGGAGCAGGCGTGTCATCGTGGTTGACGAGGGTTGAAGAGCTGGGCGGTGGACGCCGCGCCGCGTCCATCGTTCCTTGTGCCGATAGGTCGCGGCGCCGGAAGGACGCTAAGATGCGCCGACCATTCACTGCCGCAGCATATCGTGTCTGCATCTCCGCGCGCCTCGTTGCATCCGCTCCGCTACGTCGCCAGCGCGGCCGCCTGTGCACTGGCGACCCAGGTCGATCCGCTGCTCGGCCTGTCCGACGGCCAGCCGCCGGTCTTGCAGATCGGCCTCGGCATCGCCTTCGCCGTGGTGCTGCTGTTCGGCCTCGCGCACGCGGTGCCGGTCATGCTGGTGACGCTGGTGCAGGGTGTGCTGGCCGGGCAGACGCCGCTGGCCGCGACGCTGAATGCAGCACTGACCGGCGTCCTGGTCTGCGTCGGCACGCAGGTGCTGCGCACATTCCCGCTGCAGC
This sequence comes from Methyloversatilis sp. NSM2, assembly GCF_038066675.1. Classification (NCBI taxonomy): domain Bacteria; kingdom Pseudomonadati; phylum Pseudomonadota; class Betaproteobacteria; order Nitrosomonadales; family Sterolibacteriaceae; genus Methyloversatilis; species Methyloversatilis sp. NSM2. Next base: position 90,256 of record NZ_JBBUKV010000010.1, on the reverse strand, counting down.
CCTACCCGCGCATGCGCGCCGACCATTACGCGTGGTTCATCGGCGTTGCGCTGCTGCTGGCCATCGCCCGCGGCGCCAGCGACGCCTGGTCGGCCGGCGCGCCCTTCTATCTGTCGGACTGGACGCTGCACGCGGCCGCCCACTTCGCCGGCACGCTGCTGGTGGTGCAGCTGGTCGCCGGCTGGATCGGTCGCCTGCAGCTGCAGAGGCTGATGGCCGACCTGCGGACCGTGCTGCCCTGGCTGCTGCTGACGCTGGGCGTGACGGCTGCGCTCTTCCTGCGCGTGCTCGATGGTCCCGAGCCCTACATGCTGGTGCTGCCGGCGGTGCTGGTGTGGTCGGCGATCCGCCTCAAGGTGCGCTGGATGAGCCTGCTGCTGGTGCTGATGAACGGCGTCGCGCTGTACGGCACGCAGACCGGGCTGGGCCCCTTCGGCAGCGAGACGCCGCTGCGTGCGCTGCTGTTGCTGCAGGCCTTCGTCATCACGATGTCGATCGCGCCCTACTCGCTGTCGATCACGCTGAACGAGCGCGCCGCCGCGTCGCGTCGCGCGCGTACCCGCGAAGCGCAGCTGCTCGACCTGTTCGACGGCTCGATCCAGGGCATCCTGATTCACCGCCAGTTCCAGCCGCTGTACGCCAACCGGCGCGCGGCCGAACTGCTCGGCTTCCAGTCGGTGGCTGACCTGATGGGACAGCACTCGCTGGCCGACATGGTGGTGGCGGACGACCTGCCGGTCATTTCCAGCGACAGCAACCGCCGCCTGCTGGCGTCCGGCCGCGTGCTGCCGATGCAGCTCGACGTGGTGCGCACGGACGGCCAGCGGCGCACGCTGGATTCGGTCATCCGCCAGGTCAGCTGGGACGGCGCCCAGGCCATCCAGGCCACCTTCATCGACGTGACCGACGACCTGCGCGCGCGGCGCGAGCAACGCGGCCGGCTCGAACGGCAGGACGGCCAGCTCGCGGCCATCATGCGTCTCAGCGTGGACCATGCACTGTCGACCGGCGACGATGCCGCGCTCGCCACGCTGACCGAAGTGGTGGCCGACGCACTGTCGGTGAGCCGTGCCAGCGTGTGGCGGCTGGACGTCGACAGCGGCCGGCTGCGCTGCCTGGACCTGTACGACCGGCGCCGGATCGACGTCGATCGCGGTCATGTCTCCGGCGCCGTGCTGGCGGCGTCCGCCTTCCCCGACTATTTCGCCGCGCTGCGCAGCGGCCGCACCATCGCTGCCGCCGATGCGCGCCGCGATCCGCAGGTGCACGAATTCACCGGCGGTTACCTCGACGCCGAGGGCGTCAGCGCCATGCTGGACGCGCCGGTCTTTCTCGACGGCCGGCTGGCCGGCGTCGTCTGTCTCGAACATACCGGCGACGTGCGCGAGTGGGCGCACGACGAGCAGCGCTTCGCCGGCGAGGTGGCGACGCTGCTCGGCCGTTTCCTGGTCGCGCGCGAGCGGCACCGGGCGCAGGCGGAGCAGGTCAGGCTGTCGGCCATCCTCGACGCGACGCCGGACTACGTGTCCACGGTGGACACCGATCTGCGCATCACCTACCTGAACCTGTCCGCGCGGCGCACCGTCGGCCTGACCGGCAGCGAGCTGCCCGACAACCTGCTGGTCGGCGACCTCTACCCGCCGGATGCCTACCGCCACTACCTCACGGTCGAACTGCCGGCGGTGATGAAGGACGGCATCTGGGTCGGCGAGACGCGGTTGCGAAAACACGGTGGCGGCAGCGTGCCGATGTCGGCGGTACGGGTCGCGCACCGCGGCGCCGATGGCGAGGTGCAGTTCATTTCCAGCGTGCTGCGCGACATCAGCGACATCAAGCGCACCGAACAGGCGCTGCGCGTGGCCAATGAAACGCTGGAACAGAGAGTGACCGAACGCACCGCGGAACTTGCGCAGGCGAACGAGCGACTGAAGGATCTCGACCGGCTGAAATCGATGTTCATCGCTTCGATGTCACACGAACTGCGCACTCCGCTCAATTCCATCATCGGCTTCACCGGTGTGGTGCTGGCCGGCATGGCGGGCGAGCTGAACACGCGCCAGCACGATCAGCTCAGCCGGGTCTATGGCTCGGCCAAGCACCTGCTGGCGCTGATCACCGACGTGATCGACATATCGAAGATCGAAGCCGGCTTCATCGACGTGTTCGAGGAGCGCTTCGAGGTCGAGGCGGTGATCGACGAGGCGGTGCAGTCGGTGACGCCGGCCGCGCGCGAGAAGAAGCTGGACATCGAGGTGCGCGTGCCGCCGGGCATCCTGGTCCAGGCGGACCGCCGCCGGCTGCTCCAATGCATACTGAATTTCGTGAGCAACGCGGTAAAGTACACCGTCGAAGGAACCATCACTGTGGAGGCGAGCGTGCGTGGCAGCTGGCTCGACATCAGCGTCGAGGATACGGGCATCGGCATGGACGATACCGGGCTGGCCCGTCTTTTCCAGCCCTTCGAACGCATCGATTCCCACCTGCGCGTGAAGACGCCCGGTACCGGGCTCGGTCTCTACCTGACGCGCAAGATCGCCACCGAACTGCTGTCCGGCAGCGTCGACGTGCAGAGCACGCCGGGCGTGGGCAGCCGCTTCACGCTGCACCTGCCGCGCGAGGGCTCGGGCCGTGCGACGGAGGGCAGCCGCCCGTGAAGACCGCGCTGGTGATCGAGGACAACGAGAACAACCTCGAACTGATCACATTCATCCTGCACGCCGGAGGTTACGGTACGCGCTGCGCGATGACCGGGCTGGACGGGGTTGCCGAGGCGCTGCGCGAGCGTCCCGACTTCATCCTGCTCGACATCCAGCTGCCGGACATCGACGGCATCGAGGTCGCCCGCCGCATCCGCGCGGCCGAGGGCTGGCCGCCGATTCCGATGATCGCGATCACCTCGTTCGCGATGGCCGGCGACCGTGAGCGCGTGCTGGCCGCCGGCTGCAACGGCTATATCGAAAAGCCCATCGACCCGCTGCGGGTGATGAAACAGATCGAAGACGTACTGGCCCGAGCCTGATGGACATCCTGATCGCCGAAGACGACGAGAACTCTCGCCTGATGCTCAGCGCCGCGCTGGAGTCGCGCGGCCACGCAGTGCGCACCGCCGCCGACGGGCGCGCCGCGCTCGAACTGGCCAAGGCGCAGCCGCCCGACCTCATCGTGTCCGACATCCTGATGCCGGAACTCGATGGCTACGGCCTGTGCCGCGCGGTGCGCGCCCACCCGCAGCTGGCCGCCATCCCGTTCGCCTTCTACACCGCCACCTTCACCGACCGCCGCGACGAGGAACTGGCCTACCGGCTGGGCGCCGACCGCTTCCTGGTCAAGCCCTGCGAGATCGGCGCGCTGGTCGCCGAGCTGGAGGCACTGGGCAGCCGCGGCCCGCAGCGGCCGGTGGTCGGCGACGCCGACGCGCTGTACGCCGAGCGGCTGCGCGACAAGCTGGACAAGAAGATCAGCGAACTCGAAGCCGAGCGCACGCGGCTGCGCGATTTCGCCGAGGCGGCGGCCGACTGGTTCTGGGAAACCGACGCCGAGCGCACCATTGTGTACACGTCGGACGGCGCTTGGCCGCTGCGCGGCCTGTCGCTGAACGCGCTGTTCGCGATGCGCCGGCCCGGCCCGCAGCGGCACGACGACATCGCGCTGCTGACGCAGGAATTCCGTCCCTTCCGCGACATCGTGATCGACTGGCGACAGCAGGACGGCGGCGTGCGCATCATGGCGCTGTCCGGCCGCCCGTGGCGCGACGCCTCCGGCCAGATCGCCGGCTACCGCGGCAGTGCGCGCGACGTCAGTCGCCAGGTCAAGGCGGAAGAGGATCTGCGCGCACTCAATCACGAGCTGGACGAGCGCGTGCGCAGCCGCACCTCCAGCCTGCGGGCCGCATTCGAGGAACTGGAAAGCTTCAGCTACTCGGTGTCGCACGACCTGCGCGGCCCGCTGCGCGCCATTCACGGCTTCGCCAGCGTGCTCGAATCGGAAATGACACGGCCCGACGTGAGCGGCCTCGGCAAGGCGAGTTTCGATGCGCTGTCGCGCATCCTGCGCGCCGCGCTGCGCATGGAGCACCTGGTCGACGACCTGCTCGAACTGTCGCGCGTGACGCGGATGCCGCTGCAGCGCCAGCCGGTCGACCTCAGCGCGCTGGCGCAGGAGATCGCCGACATGCTGCGCGCCAGCGATCCGCGCCGCGACTGCACCTTCGTCATCCAGCCCGGCATGCTGGTGGCCGGTGACGTCGGCCTGCTGCGCATTGCGCTCGACAACCTGCTGCGCAACGCGTGGAAGTTCTCGTCGCCGGTGCCGCACGGCAGCATCGAAGTCGGCGCCGAAGGCCGTGGTCAGCAGGCGGTGATCTACATACGCGACAACGGCGTGGGCTTCGACATGGCGCACGCCGACAAGCTGTTCAATCCCTTCATCCGGCTGCATCGCGAAGGTGAGTTCGAGGGCACCGGCATCGGCCTGGCGCTGGTCCAGCGCATCATCCGTCGCCACAACGGCCGCGTCTGGGCGCGCGCCGAGCCGGGCAAGGGCGCCACCTTCTGTTTCACGCTGGGCGAGAGCGACGCCGAACTGCCGCCGATCGCCGCCTGAGGCCGCCTGAGGTTCAGCTTTCGCCGCCCAGCGGCAGCGCGTCGACGCCCAGCGCGCGGATGCGCTTGCGCCAGCCGCGGAAGGCTTTTGCGCCCAGCGGCACCACGTGCAGTGACACCGGATAGTCCGCCGCCGCCAGCGTCCGCGCCAGCTTGCCGAGCGCCTCTTCACTGCGCAGCCAGCGCCGCGTCATGTCGAAAGCCAGCACGTAGGCACGCGCCCGCGGGTCGGCGCCGATCGGCCGCCGCAGCAGGAAAACGCGGGCGAGGCGATCGACGTGCGGCAGCACGGCGCGCACGATGTCCGCTTCGACCTCGGGCGACAGGTCGTGCCGACCGAGTTCGCACTTCGGGTCCAGCGTGTCCATTTCGTGCTGCACGCCGGCGAGATGTGCCTGCCGTCTTTCCCAGCGTTCGCGGTACAGGTCGGCGCGCACCGGGTCGCGCGTGCGCAGCCAGCGCCAGATCGTTTCGCAGCCGGCGAGTATCGCGTCCGCGTCGGCCTGCATCACCGCCTCGATGTCGTCGATGCCGCCGGCGTCATCGGCGTCCAGCTTCAGGTCGCCGAGCGCGAAGCGTGCCGCAAGGTGGTCCGGCGCCCGCGCGAGCAGCGCCTCGATGGCCGGGCGCCGGTCGACATCCGGGTCCAGTTCGGCGGTCAGCAGCAGCAGCGTCCATTCATCCTCGACGCTGCGCTCCCGGTTCTCGCGCAGCGCCTGCAACTGCTGCAGACGTTCGGCCAGATAGCTGTTGCGCTCCTGCCAGCGCGTGCGTACGTCGTCGCGCCAGCGGGCATCGAGTACGCCGGCCAGTCGCGGCAGTGCGTCGCCCAGCCAGCGCTCGGCCGCGGTCGTACCGATCGCTGGCAGGACGGGCGACGGCGCTTCGCCCAATGCGCGCAGACGGTCGTTCAGGCACGGGTGGGTGTCGCCGTAGCCGGTGCTTTCCTGCAGCACCTCGTCGCGGTAACTGCAGGCGCGCGCTTCGTCGAGCGACGACAGCGCGCGTCGCCATTCGCCGCTGAGTGCGGCCGGCGGCTCGGCCTGCGCCCGGGCCAGGCGGTCGATGCCCGGCCAGAAATCCTGCGCCTCGAAGCGCGCGGCGACGCCCACCCGCTGCAGTGCGCGGGCGGCCGCGGCGGCACCGACCAGTTCGGCCGACGAGCGGTCGGCCTGGTATTCGTTGGCGCGCGCCATCACGAACGAGTAGGCGTTGAACCAGGGCGCGTACCAGCCGAACAGCCGGGCGACGAGGCGGCTGCCCCAGTCGTCCCAGGTCTGCGCCATCGCCTGCATCTGGCCCCAGGCGCCGCGCAGCCGGTAGATGAAGGCGCCGAAGCGGCCGTGGTCGCCGGCCAGGTGACCGTATTCGTGGGCGACCACCGCCAGCGCCTCGTCCTCGTCCAGCGTCTGCAGCAGCGGCAGGCCCAGTATCAGGTAGTGCCGGTTCCAGCCGAACAGGCCGAGCCGCGGGTGCTGCACGACGGCGGCATTGAGCTGGTCGACCAGCAGCACGTGATGGAAGGCGGGTCCGTTCATCCGTCGCTGCATGTCGTCGAGGCGCTCGAACAGCCGCGGAGCGTCGGCGCGCGTGATCTCCAGGCCCTCCGGGGCCGGAAAGCGCGCCAGCAGCATGCGGAAGGAGGTCTTCAGCAGCAGCCACAGCGGCAACGCGAGCAGGATGAGGGCCTTGCCCAGCTTCAGCGCGATCAGCGCGACCGCGCCACCGCCCTTGAACAGCATCAGCACGACGCCGGCCAGCGCGCCGACCATCAGCAGGGCCATGCCGAGCACGACGGCCAGGATGACGAAGCCGAGCAGCGCCACCGCCGCCACGCGCGCGCGATAGCCCGACGGGTTGCGCGCAGCCACCGCTTCGAGGCGGTGGATCAGCTGTTCGAAACGCGATACGTCCATGCATCCATCCCTGTCCCCGGAAAGGACGATGAAAATAGCATGACCGTATTCCGCTGCCGTGACGCTTTGCTCAGCGCCGGCCCACCCACAGCACGCCGGCGATCACCAGCACGGTGCCGGCGATCTGCAGTGCCGACACCGGTTCGGCCAGCATCCACCAGGCGAGGAAGACGGTGATGACCGGGCCGGTGCTGCCGACCAGCGCTGCGGTCTGCGCACCCATGCGGCGGATCGCCGCCGACTGCAGGAACACCGGCAGCACGGTCGAGAACAGTGCCATCGCCACCGCCAGCCACAGTACCGGCGCCGGCTGTGCCAGCGCGTCGAGCGGGCGCACGGCGACGAAGTGCAGGCTGACCGCCACCGTCGACACCAGCGTGGCGAGCGCCGAAAAGCGCGTCGCGCCGAGCTTGCGTATCGGCGCCGCGGCACCGGTCAGGTAGATGGCGAAGCTGAGCGAGGAGCCGAACACCAGCGCGCAGCCCAGCGCGATGACGGCCACCTCGCCGCTCACTTCGATGTCGTGCACCACGGCCAGCGCGATGCCGCCGTAACAGAGCAGGCTGGCGACGATTTCGCGCCGCGTGATGCGGCGGCCGTGCGCCATCCAGCCAATCAGCAGCGTCAGCGTCGGGTAGGTGAACAGCACCAGCCGTTCCAGACCGGCGGAAATGTAGAGCAGGCCATAGAAATCCAGCATGCTGGCACCGTAGTAGCCGAACAGGCCGAGCACCGTGACGGTCGCCCAGTCGCGGGCGCTGAGCGGCGCGCCGCGCCGCGCTTCGCGCCAAGCCACGACGACGAAGACGGGGGCGGCCAGCAGCATGCGCAGCGCCACCAGCGTCACCGGATCGACGCCGTGTGGATAGGCGAGCTTGGCCAGGATGGCCTTCAGCGAAAAGCCGGCCGATGCGATGACGGCGAGCCAGATGCCGAGGCGCGCGTCGGCGCTGCTCACTATTTTCGTCGTCCGCCGAGGATGGAACCGAGCACGCCGCGCACGATTTCGCGGCCGATCGAGCTGGCGACGGTTCGCGCCACCGTCTTGGCGGCGGTCTGGGCCAGACCGTCACGCTGGCCGCCGCGCGGGCCGGTCGAGCCGAACACCAGATCCTGCAGCCCGCCGAGCAGGCCGCCGTCACCGGCTGGTGCGTTGGTCGCACCGGGTTGTGCGCCCGGCACAGGCTTGCCGGTGGCGACCGGATTCGCGTTCACTGCAGCGGCCAGCATTTCGTAGGCGGACTCGCGGTCCAGCGTCTGTTCGTAGCGGCCGCGCATCGGTGAGTGCTGGATCATCGCGCTGCGCTCGTCCGCGGTCAGCGGGCCGAGGCGGGATGCCGGCGGCAGCACGAAGGCGCGCTCGACCATAGACGGCCGGCCCTTCTCGTCGAGGAAGGACACCAGCGCTTCGCCGGTGCCCAGTTCGAGGATGGCCTGTTCGGCGTCGAACTTGGGGTTCTGCCGCATGGTCTGGGCAGCGGTCTTGACCGCTTTCTGGTCGCGCGGCGTGAACGCGCGCAGCGCGTGCTGCACCCGGTTGCCGAGCTGGGCGAGCACCGAATCGGGCACGTCCAGCGGGTTCTGCGTCACGAAATAGACGCCGACGCCCTTTGAGCGTATCAGCCGCACCACCTGTTCGATCTTTTCCAGCAGCGCCGGCGGCGCCTCGTTGAACAGCAGGTGGGCTTCGTCGAAGAAGAACACCAGCTTGGGCTTGTCCATGTCGCCCACTTCCGGCAGCTGTTCGAACAGTTCGGCCAGCAGCCACAGCAGGAAGGTGGAGTAGAGCTTGGGCGAGTTGTACAGGCGGTCAGCGGCCAGGATGTTGATGGTGCCGCGGCCGTGCTCGTCGAAGGTCATCAGGTCGGCGATGTCCAGCATCGGCTCGCCGAAGAAGCGGTCGGCGCCCTGCTCCTCGAGCTGCAGCAGGCCGCGCTGGATGGCGCCGATCGACGCGGTCGAGATGTTGCCGTACTGGGTCTTGAACTGCGCCGCGTTGTCGCCGACGTGCTGTACCAGCGCGCGCAGGTCCTTCATGTCGAGCAGCAGCAGGCCGTGGTCGTCGGCCACCTTGAACACGATGGTGAGCACGCCCGCCTGCGTTTCGTTCAGACCGAGCAGACGGGCCAGCAGCAGCGGACCCATGTCGCTGACGGTGGCGCGGATCGGGTGGCCGGATTCGCCGAACACGTCCCAGAAGCAGACCGGGCTCGGGTAGGGCACGAAATCGGTGATGCCCAGCATGTCGAGGCGCTGCTGCAGCTTCGGGCTGACGGTGCCGGCCGCAGCCATGCCCGAGAGGTCGCCCTTCACGTCGGCCATGAACACCGGAGTACCGATATAGGAGAAGCGTTCGGCCAGCGACTGCAGCGTGACGGTCTTGCCGGTGCCGGTGGCGCCGGTGATGAGCCCGTGGCGGTTGGCCATATTCGGCAGCAGGGCGAGTGAGAGGTCGCCGGCGCGGGCGATGTGGAGCGGTTCGGCCATGGCTTCTTCCTCGGAGGGGATGGCGCGATGCTACCAGCGCAGCGTCCGGCGGACAGTGCGGAAAACCGACGGTGAGCGGCCTTCGCGATGCAATGGCCTAGGATGCGAAGCGGTACTGCGACTTGCCGGCGCGCTTGGCTTCGTACATCGCCTCGTCGGCACGGCGCATCAATGCTTCCGGTGCGTCTGCCCGGGAGTCGGTGTAGGCGATGCCGACACTGGCGCCGATCTGCACCGGCTGGTTACCGCCGGCGTCTATCGGCCGCGCCAGTGCGCTGACGATCTTGGCCGCGATGAAGCGCGCGGTGTCCGGGCTTTCCAGCGCGCACAGCACGACGACGAACTCGTCGCCGCCCAGCCGCGCGACCAGATCGGTGCGCCGCACGACGGCTTCGAGCTGCCGGGCGACCCAGCTGAGCACGCGGTCGCCGGCTTCGTGACCCTGCGTGTCATTCACCTGCTTGAAGCCGTCGAGATCGACCAGCATCAGCGCCAGACCGCTGCCGTGCAGGCTTTCCAGCGCGCTGCTGAGCCGGTGCTCGATGCCGCGCCGGTTCAGCAGACCGGTCAGCGGGTCGCGCTCCGCCATCGCCAGCGCGCTGGCCTCGGCGCGCTTGCGTTCGGTCACGTCGTTGGCGATGCCCTGCAGCAGGCCGTCGGGCAATGGGTTCAGCACGACGTGCAGCCAGAGCACGCCCGATTCGCCGTACTGCACGCCGAAATCGGCCGAGGTCGGACGCTGGTCGCTCAGTGCGCGCACCATCAGCGTGTCGAGCCGTGACGAAGCGTCGCCGAGCAGGGTGCCCAGCGCATAGCTGCGATCGCTGCCTTCGCGCGCCGGCAGTCGCAGCTTGGCCGCCAGCCAGGGGTTCCAGTCGTGCAGGCGACCGGCATTGTCGACGGTGAAGATGCCCGTTTCCGCGCTCTCGAAGATGAGCCTGAACTTGCGCTCGGATGCCTCGAGCTGTGCCCGCGTATCGCGCTCGGCGGCGAGCAGGTCGTCCATCCGCGTGATCAGCGCATTGACGTCGCCGGCCAGCCGGCCGATCTCGTCGCCGGCGTGTCCGGTCGGTACCGAAACATGCTTGCCGACACCGATTTCGAGGTGATGCAGGTCGTCCGACAGCTTCTTCACCGGGCGCGTGAATACGTTCAGCACCACCCAGGCAACCGACAGCACGACGAACACCAGCTCGATCAGCAGGATGATGGCGATGAAACGCGAATAGGAACCCGCAGCCTGTGCGATCTTCGAACTGGCCGGCCACAACCTCAGCTCGCCGACCTGCTGGTCGGGCGAGAACGGCGAGGTCAGCGGGCGGACCAGCACCGGCAGCCGCAGCACGCCTGCCTCGGTGTCGGCCTCGCCCACCGACGCCAGCACGTGGTCGGCTTCGGTGATGACGACGCGGGCGACCGCATCGTTGAGCAGCAGGCCCTGGGCCACCTCGTTCGCCAGTTGTTCGTCGCGCGCGAAGGCAGCGACGCTGGCGGTGCGTTCGACGGTGGCCATCAGCTCGGCCAGCTGCCGCTGCATCCGCTCCCGTTCTTCCCGGCCGACCATGACGGTACTGGCCAGCGCGACCAGAACGCCGACCAGACCGCCGAAGAACAGCATCAGCAGCATGGTCCGCCAGACCACGCTGGTCTGCAGCCGGCGCGGCGAGTGCGCTGCGTCGGGCGTGTCGGGCGGGCGGGAAGCCGGTTCAGTACTCAAGGAGCAGCACCACCCGGACGCGCTTGTCCACCCGCGCGGCGTCGATGTAGCCGATCGCGCCGCGCTCGGCCGCGACGCGTCTCAGCACCGACTCGGCGTCGTCGATCTGCTCCGGCGGCTGGGTCCGTCCGGAGAATTTCAGGCGCGCCCAATAGGCGCTGATCTCGTTCATTTCACGATTGACCAGTGCGCGGTAGAAGTCCGCGCGCAACGATTTCGTATCCAGCACGACGGCGGGTGTGCCGGACGGCAGGTGCTTGATGCGACCGAGGAACAGATGGCTCACTTCCTCCCGGCTCAGGCTGTCCACCCCGCTTGAGGGGTGCACGATGACCGCCAGCGTTTCCGCACGCGCCCATCCGCTCACGAACGCAAGTACGAGCGTGAGCAGGGTTCGTCGGGTGAACAAATGCATCAGCGGCATCAGAAGACGAAATCCAGCACGACGGTGAACAGCGTCAGACTGGCATCGCGGACCGGCAGGCCGCTGGGGGTGATCAGTATCGACGACGATGAGGCATTGATCTTTTCGATTTGTACCTTCAAGGCGTAATCGGTGGCGAAGTCATAACGCACACCGGCGCCGAAAGTGCGCTGATTCATCGTCAGCCGGTCGACGACGCGGTCGTAGACGACCTGCAGCGCAGCCGCCGGAGCCGGCAGCGTCAGCGCACTGTCGTCCGGTTCGAAGGAGATGCGTCCCCAGGTCAGATAGGGCTTCCACGCGCCGATGCGATAGCCGGCGACCACGCTCGAACCCCAGCCGGAGTAGCGCGGAAACTGCGAGAAGGTCTCGCGCGCGAGTATGCCCTGCAGCGACCACGGGCCGTTCTCGTAGCGCGCGCTGAGACCGGCGAAGGTGATGTGGTGCGAAGTCTGTATCTGCGATGCCCGCAACTGCGCCTGCGCCAGCGGTACCGACGCCAGCGCATCGCGCAGTTCCACCAGCGAACGGTCGCCGCGCGCGTGAATGTCTGCCCAGGCCGCCTTCAGCGTCAGCGTGTCGCTCGCCCATTCGATCGTCGCGCCTACGGTGGTCGCGTCGTCCTGCGTCACCCGCTGGCCGTACAGGTAGAAGTCGCCGCGCGACTGCCCGCCATACACCTTGACGCTGCCCAGACCGTCGCCGATCGGCGTGCGCAACGTGAGGTCGGCGCCGTCGAAGCGGTCCTGCGTCACCACGCCGTACACTTCGGTCGGCGGCCGCGCCGCGGTGTAGGCATAGCCGACGTGGCGCGAATCGCCTTCGAGGTAGATGTCGGCGCCGAGCCGTCCGGCACGCAGTTCCAGCCAGTCGGTCGGGGCGTAGCGCACGAAGCCCCAGCTCAGCATGGGTGCCCAGTTGCCTTCACTGTTCAGGCGACTGACCGCCTGTATCGTCGTCGACCAGCGCGGATTGAAGGTGGCGCTCGCCTGCAGGCCGATGCGGGTGTCCAGACGGAAGCCGAGCTTGTCACCCTCGATGCCGCCGGCCTGTTCGAGATCGCGCCGATAGACGACGTCCTCCTGGCTGTGATAGCCGGCGCCCAGCGTGCCGAAGCCGCCGAAATGCCACAACGGTTCGCTGGCCGGGTCGTCCGCCAGCGCGCCGCTGCTGGCACTGATGGCCAGCAGAGCGATCAGAAGTCTTGTAGTTGTCACGATTGCATTCACCCGCCGGCCACGGGGGCCGGAAAATTCCCATTCGGAATTAACGGAGTCCCGCGCAACGCTCTTGAGCCCGTCATCGGCGCTCTCGATTAAAATCGCCGCTTGCACATTTCCAACGGACGTCTTCTTTCATGGCCGGTCATTCCAAGTGGGCCAACATCCAGCATCGCAAGGGTCGTCAGGACGCCAAGCGGGGCAAGGTGTTCACCAAGCTGATCAAGGAAATCACCGTGGCAGCCCGCATGGGCGGCAGTGATCCCAATTTCAATCCGCGCCTGCGCATGGCTGTGGACAAGGCGAAGGGCGAAAACATGCCCGGCGACAACATCGATCGCGCCATCAAGCGCGGTACCGGTGAGCTCGACGGGGCAAGCTACGAGGAAATCCGCTACGAAGGGTACGGCATCGGGGGTGCTGCTGTCATGGTCGACTGCCTGACCGACAATCGCACCCGCACCGTCGCCGACGTACGCCATGCCTTCTCCAAGTATGGCGGCAACCTCGGCACCGACGGCTCGGTGGCTTTCATGTTCAAGCACTGCGGCCAGTTCATCTTCGCTCCGGGCACCTCCGAGGACGCGCTGATGGAAGCGGCGCTGGAAGCCGGCGCCGAGGACGTGCTCACCAATGACGACGGCTCGATCGAGGTGCTCAGTCCGCCAGCCGACTTCGTTGCGGTCAAGGACGCGCTGGAAAAGGCCGGCTTCAAGGCCGAATTCGCCGAAGTGACGATGAAGCCGCTGAACGAAAGCCCGCTGGCCGGCGACGACGCAGTGAAGATGCAGAAACTGCTGGACGTGCTGGACAGCCTGGACGACGTGCAGGAGGTCTACACCACCGCGGTGATGGACGAAGAGTAAAGTCGTCAGGGGTAAGGTCGCCAGGGGCTTTCGCCCAGGATGTTTCGCATAGTCACCGGAGAACGTCGATGCTGCTCACCACTACGCCCACGCTCGAAGGCCGGCCCATCCGCCAGTACCACGGCGTGGTCACCGGCGAAGCCATCATCGGCGCCAACATCTTCAAGGACCTGTTTGCCAGCATCCGCAATGTGGTCGGCGGCCGCGCCGGCGCCTACGAAAGCACGCTGGCCGACGCGCGCGACGCGGCGATGCAGGAAATGAGCGAGGCGGCGGCGAAGCTGGGCGCCAACGCGGTGGTCGGCGTCGACATCGACTACGAAGTGCTGGGCGCCGACAACGGCATGCTGATGGTGTGCGTGAGCGGTACCGCGGTCAGTACGTGACGCGCCGCACGATTGACAAACCTGCCTGATTCGCCAGAATGCAGGCAGTTTCCCCTGTTTCATGGCGCCGATTTGTCTCAGCTTGCGGGCGCCCGGGTTCCTCCGGCGGTGTGCTGCCGGGCCTCCCTTACAAATTCGGCTAAAGCGAGGGCGAACCCGGTCCTGGCTTTGGTCAACCGGGTTTTTTCATGGCCAACGAAATATCCATCCCTGAAGACAGCGTCGGCATCGTCAGCCCGCTGTGCGCGCGTTTCGACACGCCGCTGACGCTGAAGAGCGGCGCCGTACTGCCGGGTTTCGAGCTGATGTACGAAACCTATGGCGAACTGAACGCCGCCCGCTCGAACGCCGTGCTGGTCTGTCCGGCACTGTCCGGTCACCATCACGCGGCCGGCATCCACGCTGACGCGCCGAAGAACACCGGCTGGTGGGACAACCTGATCGGCCCGGGCAAGCCGCTCGATACGCGCAAGTTCTTCGTCATCAGCGTCAACAATCTCGGCGGCTGCCACGGCTCGACCGGCCCGATGAGCACCAATCCGGAAACCGGCAAGCCCTGGGGGGCGGATTTCCCGGTGGTGACGGTGGAGGACTGGGTGGCGGCGCAGTCATTGCTGGCCGACCGCCTCGGCATCGACTGCTGGGCGGCCATCATCGGCGGCAGCCTGGGTGGCATGCAGGCGATGGCGTGGTCCATCCATCTGCCGGCGCGCGTGCGCCATGCGCTGGTGATCGCGTCGGCACCCAAGCTGACGGCGCAGAACATCGCGTTCAACGAGGTGGCGCGCCAGGCCATCATCACCGACCCGGATTTCCACGGCGGCCACTTTTACGAGCACAACACGCTGCCGCGTCGCGGTCTGCGGCTGGCGCGCATGCTGGGTCACATCACCTACCAGTCGGACGATCTGATGGCCGAGAAATTCGGACGCCGGCTGCGCGAGGGCGGACGCAAGTTCAGTTTCGAGGTCGAGTTCGAGGTCGAGTCCTATCTGCGCTACCAAGGTGACAAGTTCGCTGGCAGCTTTGACGCCAACACCTATCTGCTGGCCACTCGCGCGCTCGATTACTTCGACCCGGCGCACGACGCCGGCGGCGATCTGGCAAACGCCTTCGCGCCGGCCACGGCCGACTACCTGCTGGTGTCCTTCTCGACCGACTGGCGCTTCGCGCCGTCGCGCTCGCGCGAAATCGTCGATGCGCTGATGCGCAAGGGGCGCAACGTGAGCTATGCGGAGATCGAATCGTCGGCCGGCCACGATTCCTTCCTGCTCGACGATCCGCACTACCACGCAGTACTGCGTGCGTATTTCGACAACATCACGGTGTGAGGCGGGTACCGACATGACTGCACTGGACGGACGCATAGACTACGACGTGATCGCCGGCTGGGTGAGCCCGGGCGCGCGCGTACTCGACCTCGGCTGCGGCGACGGCGCGCTGCTGCGCCACCTGAAGGACAGCCGCGGCGCCAGCGGCTACGGCGTCGAGATCGACATCGAGCGCGTGATCAGCTGCATGCGCAACGGCATCAACGTGCTGCAGATCGACCTGGAGAAGGGCCTGTACGACTTCGTCGACCAGAGCTTCGACCTGGTCATCATTTCGAACGCGCTGCAGACCCTGCACCGCACCGAAAAGCTGTTGACCGAAATGCTGCGCGTCGGCCGCGAGGCCGTCGTGAGCTTCCCGAACTTCGCGTTCTGGAAGCACCGCATGGCCATCATGGACGGCCACATGCCGGTGTCCGACCGCCTGCCCTACCAGTGGTACGACACGCCCAACGTCCGCTTCTTCACCATCGCCGACTTCGAGGCGCTGTGCGAAAAGCTGGGCATCGAGATCCGTGAGCGACTAGTGCTCGACGACGCAGGACAGCCGGTGCAGGACGAGCCGAACTTTCTCGGCAGTTTTGCGCTGTACAGATTGGGAGGGGCTAGAGGCTAGGGGTCAGGGGCTGGAGGAAGCATGCGGGCGGCTTCTCCGCCCGGCATTCGCTAGCCCCTAGCCTCTCCTCCCTGGTCCCTGCCTCTCGCCCGCGCCGCCAGCAGCACCAGCCCCAGCACCGGAACCCCCAGCAGCGCGGTGGCGGTGAAGAAGGCTTCGTAGCCGTGGGCGTCGACATAGACGCCGGAGAAGCCGGCGATGAACTTCGGCAGCAGCAGCATCAGCGAACTGAACAGCGCGTACTGGGTGGCCGAGTAGGCCACGTTCGTCAGCCCTGACAGATAGGCGACGAAGGCCGACGAGGCGATGCCGGCCGACAGGTTGTCGGCGGAGATCGCGAAGATGAGGCCGTTCACGTCGTGGCCGCGGCCGGCCAGCCAGACGAACAGCAGATTGGTCGCCGACGACAGCGCGGCGCCGAGGAACAGCGTCTTCATGACGCCGATGCGCGCCGTCAGCACGCCGCCGATCACCGCGCCGACGATGGTCATGCCGACGCCGTACACCTTGGCCACATTGGCCACTTCGTCCTTCGTGTAGCCCATGTCCACGTAGAAGGCGTTGGCCATGATGCCCATCACCACGTCGGAAATGCGGTAGGTGCCGATCAGCGCCAGCAGCAGCACCGCGTGCCAGCGATAGCGGCGGATGAAATCGACGAAGGGCGACACCACGGCGCCATGCACCCAGGCGGCGGCGGCCAGCAGCGGGCCGTGCAGCCCTTCGTGCGCCAGCCACTCGCGGGTGCGCGCCTCGCGCTGCATGGTGTCCGCCGATACTGGCGCGTCCGGCTCGCGTATCAGTAAGGTCGTCAGAATACCGACGCCCATGCTGGCCGCCATGATCAGATAGGCGAAGCGCCAGGGCGCGTGTTCGTAAGTGGTATCGGTTGCATCTACCGAGGCGGCCAGCCACAGCACGCCGGCCGAGGCGGCGATCATCGCAATGCGGTAGCCGCCCTGGTAGGTGGCCGCCATCGCGCCCTGCAGCCGTTGCTCGACCGCCTCGATGCGGTAGGCGTCGAGCGCGATGTCCTGTGTGGCGGACGCGAACGCCACCGCCAGTGCGCACCACACCATGCGTTCAAGTGCCTGCGCCGGGTCGGTGTTGGCCATGCCGAACAGCGCGCTGGCGATCGCCAGCTGCGACAGCAGCAGCCAGCTGCGCCGACGCCCGAGCAGCCGGGTCAGTCCGGGCAGCGGCAGGCGATCCACCAGCGGCGACCACACCCACTTGAAGCCGTAGGCCAGACCTATCCAGCTGAAGTAACCGATGGTCGAGCGGTCGATGCCGGCTTCGCGCAGCCAGTAGGACAGCGTGCCGAGCACCAGGATGAGCGGCAGACCGGCGGAAAAGCCGAGGAAAAGCATGCCGATGACGCGCGGGTGCGCATACACCTTGAGGCTGTCGAGCCAGCTGGCGGCAGGGGAAGTGGGGATCAAGGGCGGACGGAATGGCGGCAGGTGGGCTGGAAGATACCAGTGCCCGCGCCTTCCGTCCGGTCTGCGGCGGGTCGTGATGCGCCGATCAGGCGTATTCGGAGAAGAACAGCCCCATCACCGCGGCCAGCGAACTGCCCGCTTCGGCGCAGGCGCCTTCGAAGGCCTGCGGCTCCAGCCGGGTGATCTGCCAGGCGGCCGGCGAGGCCGAGGCGACGATGCGGGCCGAATCGATCAGTTCCGCGTCGTAGCCGACCGCGTGCCGCGCCAGATGCAGCAGCGACGCTTCGAACTCGTGCGGCGCGCCGTGCGCCGGATCGATCTGGGCGCCGATGGCGACGGCAAAGCTGCGTGGCAGCCGCCATTCGGTCAGCAGTGCTTCGCCCACCGCGGCGTAGTCGCAGCCGACGATTTCGCGTTCCAGCTGCTCGATCGGCGCTCCCGATGCGCGGCTGTCGACCAGCGCCTGTTCCGATTCCTGCGGCACGTGCATGTACATGACCATGTGACCGATGTCGGCCAGCATGCCGCCGACGAACAGCCGTTCGGCGTCGAGCAGGCCGCAGCTCTTGGCGGCCGCGCGCGACAGCAGGCCGCGCATCGCCGAGGCGCGCCAGAAGCGGGCGACATCCATGCGCTCCGGGCGCATGCCGGCGAACACGGCGGTCACCGTCGTCGCCAGCACGATGTCGTGCACCTGCTGCATGCCGAGCACGCTCACCGCGCGCTGCATCGTTTCGATCTTGCCCGGGAAGCCGTAGAACACGCTGTTGACGACGCGCAGCACGCGCATCGTGATGCCGGGGTCGGCCGCCACCACCTTGGCCAGTTCGATCACCGAGCCATCCGGGTCGTCGATGACCTGCTTCACCCGATGGTAGATGGCAGGCAGCGTGACCAGCTCGGTCGTTCTGCGCGCCAGTTCCTGTGCGGAGTGTGTGGTCATCGGGAGAGCGGGGATGCAGTGGCAATGAGCTGAATTCGGCGTCCTGCAGGAAAACTTGAGGGCTCGCCTCTCAGCGCGACGTCAGCCTGTGCTGCAGCGTGCCGAGCAGGCGCCAGGCACCCCAAAGCCGCAGGCCCCATCGCCACACCCGTCGCGGCCGCACGACGGCGAAGCCGACCAGAGCCGCAGCCAGTACCTGTGGGTGACTGCGCACCCAGGCGGCACCGTCGCGGATCTGGTCGCCGACGTTCAGTACCGGATCGAGCACCGCAGATTGGGCTGCCGCTTCGACGCGCAGACGGCGCGAACGTTCGACCAGCCGTTCGCGCATCAGGGCGAGGCGCAGGCGCCGTGCGTTCATCCGCCCAGCCCGTCGCGGTCGCGCTTCAGTTCGTCGAGAGTGGATGCGAACAGCCGCGTGCCTTCGGCCATGCGCGCGCGGGCGATCACCGCTGCCACGACACCCAGCGTGATGAACAGCGTCGAGAACAGCGTCAGCACCAGCAGGCGATGGCTGTCCCACAGCAGCACGGTCAGCAGTACCGCCAGAAAGGCGATGCCGAAGGTGAGGAAGGCGATGGCCAGCGCGCCATAGACCAGCAGTTCGGTCAGACGCAGTGCTTCGTCGCGCGCTTCGACGGTAATCAGTTCCAGCCTGACGTGAACGATCTCGATCAGGCTGGAAACGAATCCCTTCAGCGATACGGCGAGGCGCTCAGGCCGGGGCGATGCGGCCATCGCGAACTCAGCGGCGGCCGATCAGCAGACCGACCAGCAGGCCGACACCGGCGGCGACGCCGATCGACTTCCACGGATGCTCATGCACGTAGTCGTCGGTGGCACGCGCCACCTCGCGCGACTTCTCCTTCAGCGCGGCTTCCGCGTCGGCCAGCTTGTGACGGGCGGAGGTGAGATTTTCCTGCATGCGCACGCGCAGCTCGCCCACCTTTTCGCCTGCCTGGTTGGCGGTCACACGCAGCAGTTCCTCGGCGTCGGAAATGACCACCTTCAGGTCTGCAACCAGCTTTTCCTTGGTGACGGTGTTCTGATCGATCAGTTCGGACATTGCTCTTCTCCTTTGCGAGTGAAGTCATTTCGGGGCAGACCCCGAAGTTAGCCGTTCAGGTTGCAGTCCGCAACGCGACAGTGTCGTCGGTGGGACGCTTCCGCTGTAGGCGACGGGCTACACCGAGCACGCCCAGACCGGCCAGCAGCATGGCCCAGCTTTCAGCCTCCGGGACCAAGGCCGCGGCAAGAAACGCGGTCGCCACAGCCTGATGACCGGCCGTCGTGATGTGGACATCGTCCCAGAACAGATAGCCCGCCGGGTTGGCCGGGCAGCCAGCCAGTGTCTGACAGGGTGTATCTACATTGGTGAAGCCGTACTGACCGGGATCAAGTGCGACTGCATTGAGCAGGCCCGATACGTCGACCGTGCGGAACCGTGCGTCCGCCAGGTTCAGGTCGAGCTGGTCGAGCATCAGCGCGAGCGCGGCGTTGTGGGCGGCCGACACCGAACTGGCCAGACCGGCCGCCAGCGGACCTTCCTCGACGAAGGAGGGCGTCAGGCCGAGATCGGGCATGTTGGGAATCAGGAAATCGCGGGCGCCCGCTTCGTACAGCGAGGTGATCGCCGTCTGCAGATTGCCGACCGCATTGCCCACGGTGGCGGGCGTGGTCAGCGAGGCGGGCAGGAAATAGTCGTTCGGGCCGCCCCAGATGAAATAGAGCTTGTCGGCGCCACCGCCGCCTCCGGCCACGTAGTCACCCACCTGGGCGCTGATGCCGGTGCCGTTCAGCCAGCCCGGAGACTTCTGCAAGAGGCCCGCAAGCAGCGTGCCCTGACTGGTGTCCTCGACGTAGTTGTCGGAGCCGCCGCCGACCGGCGTGCCGGTGCGTGCGCCGCCGACCGCATGATTGTCCAGCGGCAGGTTAAGCCAGGCGGCCAGATACTCGACCGCCACCGGGCCGTTGGAAAAGCGCCCCGGCGCGTAACCGAAAGCCGCGGACGGGAACAGACCCGATGTCAGCGCCTGGAAGTTGCCGGTGTCCGACAGGCTGTCGCCGAACACGACCAGTTCGTTCCATTCAGCCGCAGCCGGCAGCGAAAGACCCAGTGCGGCGACGAGAGCGAGACTGCGCAGAGCTTTCATGACGGTCCTTTCGGCGGTCGGGGCGATGACTTCGGAATTCACGCGATATCGACATCGTAGTCGACAATGAGCGGAGCATGATCGCTGAAGCGGACGTCCTTGTAGACGCTTGCCGCGCGGGCCTTCGCCGCGATGCCCGGGGTGGCGATCTGATAGTCGATGCGCCAGCCCACGTTCTTCGCGCGGGCCTGGCCGCGATTGCTCCACCAGGTGTAGCAGTCGTCGGTGGCGTCCGGGTGCAGTGTGCGATAGACGTCCACCCAGCCGCCCGCGCCCAGCAGCGCGGTCATCCAGGCGCGCTCTTCCGGCAGGAAGCCCGAGTTCTTCAGATTGCCCTTCCAGTTCTTCAGGTCGATTTCCTGGTGCGCGATGTTCCAGTCGCCGCACACCACGATCTCGCGCCCGCTCGCCCGCAGCGCGGCCAGATGCGGCTGGAAGCGGTCGAGGAAGCGGAACTTGGCCTCCTGCCGCTCGGGCGCGCTGGAGCCGGAGGGCAGGTAGAGAGAAATCACCGTCACATCGTCGAAGTCGGCCTCGACATAGCGGCCCTCGTTGTCGAACTCCTCGACACCGAAACCGGTGATCACCCGCGACGGCTGTCGCCGCGCGTACAGGCCGACGCCGCTGTAGCCCTTCTTCGTGGCGAAATGGAAGTGGCCGTTGCTGCCGCCCATCGCCACCGGTGCGCGCATCGTCGCATCGAGGTCGGCCGCCTGGGCTTTCAGTTCCTGCACGCACAGCACGTCCGGCGAGGTGCCGGCGACCCAGTCCCACACACCCTTCGTGGTGGCCGAGCGGATACCGTTGAGGTTGAGCGACACGATACGTAACATGGCCGGTTTGTCCGTTCTGATTGGAAAAGCCCGTGGATTCTAGACGTGAATTCGTGAAGTTCGCCGTCGATACCGGCGTGCTGCGCTTCGGCAGCTTCACCACCAAGGCGGGGCGTGAATCCCCCTACTTCTTCAACGCCGGGCTGTTCAACAGCGGTGCTTCGGTGCTCAAGCTTTGCAGCTTCTATGCCGATACGATCATCAGTCGTGCGCCGCAGTTCGACATGCTGTTCGGACCGGCCTACAAAGGCATCGTTCTGGCCGCCGGTACCGCGATGCAGATCGCGCAGCGTGGCCGCGACCTGCCCTTTGCGTTCAACCGCAAGGAAGCGAAGGACCACGGCGAGGGCGGCACGCTGATCGGCGCGCCGCTGAAGGGCCGGGTGCTCATCATCGACGACGTGATCAGCGCCGGCACCTCGGTGCGCGAATCGGTCGAGCTGATCCGCGCGGCCGGCGCCGAGCCGGCAGGTGTGGCGATTGCCCTCGACCGCATGGAGCGGGGCACCGGACAATTGTCAGCGGTTCAGGAAGTGGAACGTTCATACGGCATGCCGGTGATTGCCTGCGCCACGCTCGACGATCTGGTCGGCTATCTGCAGGAAAGCCCGGGCATGCAGGGCAATCTCGACGCGGTGCGTGCCTACCGCGCGAAATACGGAGTGAATGGCTGAAGATGAAACCCGGGAATCTGCGTCACCTTGCGCCGGGCCTGCTTGCGCTGGCCCTGCTGCACGTGCCCGCGAGCGAGGCGCGCGTCTACTGCTGCAAGGACGCGCGCGGCCAGCAGGTGTGCGGTGACGTGCTCCCGGCCGCCTGTGCCGACCGCGGCTACCGCGAGCTGAACAGCCAGGGCGCGACGGTCAAGCAGGTCGAGGCGCCGATGACCGAGGCGCAGCGCGCCAAGCGCGATGCCGATGCGAAGAAGGCGCGCGACGAGGAAATGGT
This sequence comes from Methyloversatilis sp. NSM2, assembly GCF_038066675.1. Lineage (NCBI taxonomy): Bacteria > Pseudomonadati > Pseudomonadota > Betaproteobacteria > Nitrosomonadales > Sterolibacteriaceae > Methyloversatilis > Methyloversatilis sp. NSM2. Next base: position 68,373 of record NZ_JBBUKV010000010.1, on the reverse strand, counting down.
GCGTCAGGAGCAGCGACGTCGCGACACCACGCTGCTCAACACCTACACCAGCGAACGCGAGATCGACGCCGCGCGCGACCGGCGCATCGCCGACATCGAAGAACTGCTGTCCCGTCTGCGCGAGCAGCAGCAGACGCTGAGCGAGCGTCACAAGAAGCTGGAGAAGGACGCCGCCGCATTCACCGCCAAGGGAAAGCGTGTGCCGTCCGGAATCAAGGACAGGCTGGACACCAATGGCGAGGATCTGCGGCAGATCGGCGAGAACATCGCGCAGAAGGAGCGCGATCTGGTCGATACCCGCAAGCGCTTCGAGGAAGACCGCGCGCGCTTCCGCGAGATCGCCGGCAACCGCTGAGCGCCCGGCCTCAGCTCGCCGGCGCGTCGAGTGCGCGCCGGAACTGCACCGCCTCGGCGACTTCGTTCGCCGCAATCACTTCCCGTCCGTTCAGATCGGCAATCGTCCGCGCCACCTTCAGGCAGCGGTGATAGGCGCGCGCCGACAGCCTGAGCCGGTTCATCGCCTGCGCCAGCAGAGCGTGCGCCGCGTCGTCCAGCGGGCAATGGCGGTCGATGTCTGCCGCTTCAAGCCGCTGGTTCGGTTTGCCCTGCCGCCGCTGCTGCAGCGCGCGCGCCGCACACACCCGCTGCCTTACTTCGACGCTGGCCTCGCCCGGCCCGGCGCGCAGTTCGTGTTCGGTCAGCGGTGGTACGACGACCGTCAGGTCGATGCGGTCGAGCAGCGGCCCGGACAGCCGGCCGCGGTAGCGCGCGATCTGGTCCGGCGTGCAGCGACAGCGTGCCGACGGGTGACCGAGATAGCCGCAGGGGCAGGGATTCATCGCCGCGATCAGCTGGAAGCGGGCCGGAAACTCGGCGCGGTGGGCGGCGCGTGAAATGGTCACGTGGCCGGTTTCCAGTGGCTCGCGCAGCGCCTCCAGCACGCGGCGGTCGAACTCGGGCAGTTCGTCGAGGAACAGCACGCCGTTGTGCGCCAGCGATATTTCACCCGGCCGCGGAATGGCGCCGCCACCGACCAGCGCCGCCGCACTGGCCGAGTGATGGGGTGCGCGGAAGGGGCGGCGGCCGAGCGCCGCCGGGTCGAACAGACCGGCGCCTGACAGCACTGCCGCGGTATCGAGCGCCTCGGCTTCGTCCATGTCCGGCAGCAGGCCGGTGAAGCGGGCGGCCAGCATCGATTTGCCGGTGCCTGGCGGCCCAGACATCAGCAGCGAATGATTGCCGGCGGCGGCGATCTCCAGGGCGCGGCGGGCACCGCGCTGCCCGCGCACGTCGGCCAGATCCGCGCAAGCAACCCGTTCAGTGATGCTGGCCGGCACCGCGCGCGGCAGCGCCGACTGCCCGCACAGATGCGCACATACGTCGAGCAGCGAGGTCGCGGCGCGCACGTCGATGCCGCCGGCGATCACCGCCTCCGGCGCCGACGAGGCGGGCAGCACGAAGGTGCGGCCGGCGGCGCGGGCGCCGAGCGCCATCGGCAGGGCGCCGCGCACCGGGCGCAGCGCGCCGGTCAGCGACAGTTCGCCGGCGAACTCGATGCCGTCGATGTCCGTTGCTTCGAGCGAACCGGCGGCGATCAGGATGCCCAGCGCGATCGGCAGATCGAAGCGGCCCGATTCCTTTGGCAGGTCGGCCGGCGCCAGATTGACCGTGATGCGCCGCGCCGGAAAGTCGAAGCCGGAACTGAGGATGGCCGCCCGCACCCGGTCGCGCGCCTCGCGCACTTCGACGTCCGGCAGACCGACCAGCGAGAAGGCGGGCAGGCCGTTCGACACATGGACTTCGACCGCAACCTCCGGCGCCTGCATGCCGGCAAGCGCACGGCTGCGCAGGATGGCGAGAGACATCTGTATGTCATGGAATGAGACGCCGCGAAGTCTAACCGCAAATCCGCATGGCATGGGGCGTGTGCCGCGAGAGCCGTCGAACTTGACACCGGATCGAGCGCAACTCTTGTGGGGGCGGCCCTGGCGGCGACGCGGGCGCCGAGGTTCGCCGGCTTCGGCACAGGCTCGTCGGGGTCAGAAGAGCCCTCTCACAGAACCCCGGCTCCAGCGCAAGCTCACGGTCAGGCGCAACCCCTGTGGGAGCGGCTCTGGCCGCGACGCCGCCGTTGCACTCTGCAGGCTGCTGTCGGGGTCAGGACCCCTCCCACAGAACCCCGCCTCCGGCCCGGGCAGAAGGCATTCCGGTCGGATCGTGCCGGCCGCGACGCGCGCTACTCGTGGTGTTCGCCGCGCCGTCCGATGGGCAGTCCGAGCTGTTTGAGCTTGCGGTACAGATGGGTGCGCTCCAGTCCGGAGCGTTCCGCCAGGCGGGTCATGTTGCCGCCCTCGCGTTCCATGTGGTGCTCGAAGTACATGCGCTCGAAGGCCTCGCGCGCTTCGCGCAGCGGCTGGTCGAGGCCGGGCAGCACCGGTGTGCCGGTCGGCCGCAGCAGCGCGCGCAGCGCGCTCGCGTCCACCTCGTCGTCGAGCGCGGCCAGCGCGGCCGAGCGCAGCACCGACACCAGTTCGCCGTAGCCGCCGGGCCAGCCGTGCTGGCGCAGCAGCGGACGTGCCGACTCGGCCAGCCGCCGCGTCGGTACCTCGCCTGCCTCGACCAGATGTTTCAGCACGTCCTCGGCCAGATCGGCCACTTCGTCGCGCAGCTCGGCCAGCGCCGGCAGCGGCAGCACGATCTCGAACAGCCGCGCCAGCACGGCCTCTTCCCAGCCTGCCGCCTGCAGTTCCGGCGCACCCTGCGCACAGCAGGCGATCAGCCGGGCGTCCAGGCGGTCGAGCCGCTCCAGCGCGAAAGCGAGGTTCTTCTGCTGCATGCGCGACAGGTGAGCGATGTCGCCGGTGTGGATGACGCCGCCGCGCGCGGCATCGAGCTGTTCCTGCGTGATCGGTCCGCTGATGGTCGCCAGTTCCAGCCAGCGCCGGCCGGGCGCGGCCAGCGTGCGCGCCGCCAGTTCGCCGAAGCTGGACGGACCGCAGCGCAGCAGGACGACGCGTGAGCGGGCGGCCATCTGTTCTATCTTGCGTCGCAGGTCGCGCAGTGCACCGCTGCGTCCGACCGCGCTCAGCGACGGCGCGCTCGGCCTCTGCTCGGGCGAGGCGCCGCGCGCCAGCGCGCGCTTGACCGCGCTCAGCAGCTTGGCCAGCGCGATCGGCTTCTCGAGGAAGTCCATCGCGCCGATGCGCGTTGCCTCGACCGCCGAATCGATGGTGCCGTGGCCGGACATCATGATGACCGGCATCGTCAGCTGTCCGCCCGAAGCCCACTCCTTCAGCAGCGAAATGCCATCGGTGTCGGGCATCCAGATGTCGAGCAGTACCAGATCCGGTTTCTGCGCCGTGCGTGCCGCGCGTGCCGCCGCCGCGTTCTCGGCGAGCGTCACGTCGTGCCCTTCGTCCCTGAGGATTTCCGACAGCAGTTCGCGGATCCCCATTTCGTCATCTACGACCAGTATGCGAGCCATTCTTCCCTGATTCCTTCATGCCGCCAGTGGCAGCGAGATGCGGATTTCCGCGCCATGCGGCGCGACGTTCTCTATTTCTATGCGACCTTCGTGCTCATCGACGATCTTCTTGACGATGGCCAGCCCGAGCCCGGTGCCACGCGCCTTGGACGTGACATAGGGCTCGAAGGCGCGCGCCAGCACCTGCGGCGGAAAGCCGCTGCCGTTGTCGCGCACCGCCAGTTCCGCACGCCCCCCCCGGCGCCGCGTCTGGATCTGTATGCAGGGCGCGTCGGCCTCGGCCAGCGCGTCCTGCGCGTTCTGCAGCAGATTGTGGATCACCTGCCGCAGCTGTCCGACATCGCCGGCGACCTGGGGCAGGTCCGGCGACAGCTGGCGCTCGATGCGGGCGGCCGACGTTTCGTACAGGCCGAGCACTTCGTCGACCAGCCGGTTCAGATCGAGCGGCGCCAGCGCCGGCGCCGGCAGCCGCGCGTAGTCGCGGAAGGCGTTCACCATGTTCTTCATCGCCTCGACCTGATCGACGATGGTCGAGGTGGCGCGTGCCAGCATCTTCTGGCCATCCGCGTCGAGCTTGTCCGACAGCTTGAACTGCAGCCGCTCGGCCGACAGCTGTATCGGCGTCAGCGGGTTCTTGATCTCGTGCGCCAGCCGCCGCGCGACCTCGCCCCAGGCGGCGCTGCGCTGCGCGGAAATGAGCTGCGTGATGTCGTCGAACACGACGACGAAGCCGCCGCCGCCGGCCGCCGGCAGCTGCGAGCCGCGGATCAGCAGCGTCTTGCCGGGACCGAAGGGGTCGGGGATGTCGATCTGCCGGCTCCACGATTCCTGCGCCTCGTCGATCGCGGCGACGATGGTGTCGCGCAGTTCGGCATGCCGCGGCCACTGCGCCAGCGTCAGCGTTTCCCACCCCTCCAGCGTGTCACCGAGGATGGCCATCGCGCCCTGGTTGGCGGCGCGCAATTTCGTCGACGGGCTGAAGGCCAGCACGCCGGTCGACAGGTTGCCGAGCACGCCTTCGAGATAGGTGCGCGCCGCTTCGGTTTCGGCGCGGCTGCGCTCGGCCTGCGCGCGCGCCTCGTTCAGCTGTTCCGTCATGCGGCGGAAGGACTGGGTCAGCGTGCCCAGTTCGTCGCGCGAGGCGACCGCCGGGATGGGGCTGAAGTCGCCCTGCATCACCGCGTCGGTGCCGCGCGCCAGGATGGACAGCGGCGCCGACATGCGACGGCTGATGACGAAGGCCACCGCCAGCGCCGACAGCAGCGCGAGCAGCAGCGCCAGCGTCAGTGTCAGCGCGAAGATGCGCTTCAGCCCGGCGCGCGCAAGCGACAGCTCTTCGTAGTCGCGGTAGGCGCTTTGCACCGCTTCGGCGTTCTGCGCGAGCGAAGCCGGCAGCGGTTGGGTCAGTTGCAGCACCGGGGCGTCGGAGGCGAGCGCGCCGCTGCCGACGAACACCAGCGCGCGCACCGTCAGTCCGGCGTCGACGTCGCTCTCGACCGCGGCGAAACCGGCGCCCTGGCGCGCCTGCCGCAGTTGCGACGGCGACGGCAACGGCGGCACCAGCCGGGTGGCCGCCGAGCTGGTCGACAGCACGCGGCCGGCGGACGAGAACAGCGTCGCGCTGGCGGCGCCCGACTGCTCACGCAGCTCGTCCAGCCGCGCGCTGCGCCGGATCAAGGGCGTGTCGCCCAGTTCGCGCGCCATCGCGCGGGCCTTTTCGAGCAGGTCGGCGGAGACGTAGTCCAGCGTGTTGCGGCCGAGGTTGAGGCCGCCCTCGAGCGCCTGTTCGATGCGCACGTTGAACCAGGAATCGACCGAGCGCGACACGAAGTTCACCGACAGCACGTAGATCAGCGCGCCCGGTGCCACGGCGAGCGCGGCGAAGGCGGCGAACAGACGCAGCTTCAGGCGGGAGCCGAACACGGCGGCGCGGTGCTCGCGCAGCAGCTGCGTCACCAGCCAGGCGACCAGCGCCAGCAGGCCGACCGCGACCGTGATGTTCATGCCGAGCAGCAGCGGGTAATTGCGTGCGAACAGCTCGGTGTTCTCGCTGGCCAGCGACAGCAGCAGCAACAGCACGCCGCTGATCGCCGTGGTGGCGACGATGAAGGCCCTCATCGCGCCTCCTGCGGCTGTGCGGTGAAGCCCCAGCGCTGCCATTCCGATTCCAGCGTCCAGTCGCGATTGCTCATTGCGCTGAGCTGGAAAGGTTTGGGCAGCTGCGTCACATCCAGGCGCAGGCGCAGCGAGGCGACATAGCTCTCGCCGGCCTTCAGGCGGTCGTAGTCGACCACGTGCCAGCTGCGCAGGCGTCCGATCAGCTTCAGTGCCTCGTCCAGCGTGTCGAAGCTCTGATGCAGCGCGCCGGTGGACACGCGGTACTGCCGGGTCAGTGCGTGATAGCTGAGACGGTAGGTCTGGCTGCGTTCGACCACGTCTTCGTCCAGCCAGTACCAGCGTGGCCGGCTGATCTCGAACTCGAGCACGAAGTACAGCGCGACGCCGCGCGTCACCGCTTCGGCCAGCCGCGGCGACAGCGCGATCGAAACATCGGTGGACAACTGGTAGCCGTCGTCGCCGTGGTCGAGGCGCACGTCGCGCAGGGTGACGCCGGCGGCCGACGCGTGGCCGGCCAGCGTCGCGATCAGCAACGCCAGCAGCAGCGCGCGCGCGCGCTCAGCCAGCGCGCGGAGACTTCTGCAGCAGTGCGTAATAGAAGCCGTCATGCTCGGCGGTCGGCAGCAGTTGCAGATCTGGCGCACCACATGGGCTCAGACGTAGGCAGTCGGAATGGCGGGCGGTGAAGGCGGCCACCTGATCCTGATTTTCGGCGCGGAACACCGAACAGGTGGCATAGAGCAATTTACCACCCGGAGCGAGCACGCGCCAAAGCGCATCCAGTATCGCGCGCTGCTGGGCGGCGAAGCTGGCGATGTCCTGCGGACGGCGCAGCCATTTGGCGTCCGGGTGGCGACGTACGACGCCGGAGGCGCTGCATGGCACGTCGGCCAGGATGCGGTCGAACGCTGTGCCGTTCCACCAGTCGTCCGGCCGCGCGGCGTCGCCGACCGCGATCCGGCCACGCAGACCCAGCCGCTCGAAGTTCTCGGCGATGCGCCGGGTACGCGGTTCGCTGTGGTCCAGTGCCAGCAGGTCGAGTTCGGCCCGTTCGAGCAGGTGCGACGCCTTGCCGCCGGGGGCGGCGCAGGCGTCGAGCACGCGCTGGCCCGGCGCGACATCGAGCAGCGCGGCCGCGCGCTGGGCGCCGAGATCCTGCACCGACAGCTCGCCGTCGGCGAAGCCGGGCAGGCGTGATACCGGGCAGGGCTTGTCCAGCAGCAGGCCGTCGTCGCCGCGGATCTGCGCCACGATGCCGGCCGCCTGCAACTGCGCCAGTGCCTGCTGTGGCGTCGTGCGGCGGCGGTTCGCACGCAGCGCCATCGGCGGGTGGACATTGCCCTGCGCGGCGATGTCCTGCCAGTGATCGGGATGGTCGTGACGCAGCATGTCCAGCCACCACTGCGGGTGCTGCAGCCGGGCGGCCGGATCGGCGGCAACCGCCGCGTCGAGTTCGGCGTGACGGCGCTGCGCGTTGCGCAGTACCGCATTCATCAGCCCGCCAAAGCGATCACCGCCCAGGACGCGCGCTGCCTCGACCGCCTGGTTTACCGTGGTGTGCGCCGTGTCGGGCCGCGCTTCGAGCCGGCACAGCGCGACCAGCAGCAGCGCGCGGCGATCGGTTTCGCGCAGCGGCCTGGGCACCAGCACGGCCAGCCGGCGTTCGATGCCGGCGTGCGCGCGCAGGCACTGGTAAGCCAGGTCGCGCACGGCGGCACCGTTGGTCGACTGCGCAGCGACGTGGCCGAAGGCGTCATCGAGCGCCTCACCCTGCAGCACGCCGGCGACGGCGTGTGCGGCGTCGAGCAGCGATGCGGCGAGCGAATCAGCAGGAAGCGTCCTGGGGGGGCGGGGAGTGGAATTCAATCTTGGATGCGGGTGATGGCCGGGCGCAGGAGCGCGATTGTAAGCGCTGCGTTCAGCCCGCCCACGCGTGGGCCTTCAATGCATCGAGCGGCGCGTGCCGCAGGGCCGACTCGTGCGTAGCGACCAGTACCACCTGCGGCGCCTGGCCCGCCTCGAATGCCTCGCGCCAGCGCATCGCGCACAGGCACCAGCGGTCGCCGGCGCGCAGGCCGGGGAAGTCGTACTCGGGGCGTGGCGTCGACAGGTCGTTGCCGCGCGAGCGGGAGAAGTCGAGGAAGGCGTCGGTCATGACCGCACACACGGTGTGCGAGCCGAAGTCGTTCTCGTCCGTGTTGCAGCAGCCGTCGCGGAAGAAACCGGTGATGGGCTTGAACGAACAGGGCTCCAGCGGTCCGCCGAGTACGTTGCGCGCGCCGCCGCCGCCGTTCCAGCCTCGATCCATGTCGGCATCTCCACGTTGTACAGATGAAAGACGAAACCCGCAGCGCGCGCCGCGAAAGCTGCGCACGCTGCGGGCATGATGCCGCAATGGCGGGGGTGTGTGTCAGCGACCGGTGGCGAGTGCGCGCAGCCGCGCGATGCGTTCCTCGGTCGCCGGGTGGGTGCTGAACAGGCCGCGCAGGCCGCCGCCGGACAGCGGGTTCATGATCATCATCTGACCGGTTTCCGGATGCGCTTCGGCCGTCGGCATCGGAATGCCGCGGGCGTAGGCGTCGATCTTGGCCAGCGCGCTCGCCAGTGCCTCCGGGTCGCCGGAGATGGCCGCACCTTCGCGATCGGCGCCGAACTCGCGGGTGCGCGAGATCGCCATCTGGATCAGCATCGCGGCGATCGGCGCCAGGATGGCGACGGCGATGCTGAGCACCGGATTGGCCGGGCGGCCTTCCGAATCCCGGCCGCCGCCGAAGAACATGCCGAACTGCGCCAGCGCGGAGATCGCACCTGACACGGTGGCCGAAATGGTCGAAATCAGGATGTCGCGGTTCTTCACGTGCGCCAGTTCGTGCGCCATCACGCCGCGCAGTTCGCGCGCCGACAGCATCTGGATGATGCCGGTGGTCGCGGCCACCGCGGCGTTCTCCGGATTGCGGCCGGTGGCAAAGGCGTTGGGCTGCGCTTCGTCGATGATGTAGACGCGCGGCATCGGCAGCTGCGCGCGCTGCGCCAGCTCGGCCACCATGTTGTACAGGTAGGGCGAGGAGGCGGCGTCGACTTCGCGCGCGTTGTACATGCGCAGCACCATCTTGTCGGAGAACCAGTAGGCCCACAGGTTGGTGGCGCCACCGAACAGCAGTGCGATCAGCATGCCCTGCTGACCGCCGATGGCCGCACCGACCACGCCGAACAGCGCGACGATGCCCGCCATCAGTATCGAGGTCTTGAGCCAGTTGCCGAACATTCGAATACCTTTCAGTAAGAGAGGAAGCGCACTATAGATCGTGCGCGAAGCAAGAAATTCAAGCGCCGCCGCCGGTGAAAACTGCGCTTACAAGGAAATCCCGCGGGCGGCGAGACTGCGGCGACGGGTCACGTCTCGGCGTACTGGCCGACCACCAGCGGATGGCCGTGCAGGAAATCGGCGGCCGGCAGCCGCTTGCCGCCCGGCTTCTGCAGTTCGGTCACGCGCAGCGCGCCCTCCCCGCAGGCGATCACGACACCCTCGTCGCCGACCGCGAGAATGCGTCCGGGCTCGCCGCTGGTCGGCTCGACGCGAGCCCGCCACAGCTTGATCGGCGTGCCCTCCACCGTCATCAGTCCGCCGGGGAAGGCGTTGAAGGCGCGGATCGCGCGCTCGAGTTCGACCGCCGGACGACGGAAGTCCAGCGCCGCCTCGGCCTTGCCGATCTTCGCCGCGTAGCAGGCGCCGTCGGCCGGCTGCGGCACCGGTCTGACGCGTCCGGCCAGCAGCTCGGGCAGCGTGTCGATCAGCAGTTGTGCGCCGGTGGCGGCCAGCCGGTCGTGCAGCGTTGCGGTGGTGTCGTAGTCGGTGATGTCGACGACGCGCTCGGCCAGCATCGGGCCGGTATCCAGTCCCTCGTCCATCTGCATCAGCGTGATGCCGGTGCGGGCGTCGCCCGCCTCGATCGCGCGGTGAATGGGCGCGGCGCCGCGCCAGCGCGGCAGCAGCGAGGCATGGATGTTGATGCAGCCGAGGCGCGGAATGTCGAGCACGGCGCGCGGCAGCAGCAGACCGTAGGCGACCACCACCAGCAGGTCCGGCGCGGCCTCGACCAGCGGTGCGCGCAGTTCGGCCGTCTTCAGCGTGTCCGGCTGGGCCACGCTCAGGCCGTGCGCCAGCGCGCGCTGCTTGACCGGGCTGGGCATCAGTTTCATGCCACGCCCGGCCGGGCGGTCGGGCTGGGTCAGCACCAGCGGAATGTCGCAGTCGAAGCCGGCCAGCGCGTCGAGCGCGCGGGCAGCGAACTCAGGGGTACCGGCGAAGGCGATGCGCGGACGCATCAGGCGGTTTCACGCGCCTGTTTCGCGAGCTTGGTCTTGATCCGCGTCTGCTTCAGCTGCGACAGGTGGTCGACGAACACCTTGCCCTGCAGGTGATCCATCTCGTGCTGGATGCAGACGGCCAGCAGGCCGTGCGCGTCGATGTCCTGCTCGCTGCCGTCCAGCGTCAGCGTGCGCACCTTCACGTGTTCGGCGCGGGTCACCTTGTCGTAGATGCCGGGCACCGACAGACAGCCTTCTTCGTAGACCTGTTCGCCGTCGCGCTCGACGATGCGCGGGTTGATCAGCGTGATCAGGCCGGATCTGTCCTCGCTGATGTCGATCACGATCACCTGCTTGTGCACGTCTACCTGCGTTGCGGCCAGCCCGATGCCCGGCGCGGCGTACATGGTTTCGGCCATGTCGGCGGCGAGCCTGCGGATGGAATCATCCACCGCGGTGACCGGCGCCGCCTTCTTGCGCAGGCGGGGGTCGGGGAATTTCAGAATCGGGAGCAGGGCCATAAAAGTCGTGCTGATTTAATGGATTAGCGGTGAATTTTCATGCAGACTGTCATTACAAGACGCCGCTTGCTACACTTCGGCATGCAGTTGGCGTGCCGCCTTGCCAAGTCACCGTTTCGACGGTGCAGGGCATTCAAGGTGGAGCCGGTTCGTAACGATATTGAAAGGCAAACCCCCGGCAGGTTCCTGCATGCGCAGGCGCTGCCCGTGCGAGGCCACACCATGCGCAAGATTATATGCTCCCTGCTGGTCGCCCTTTCAAGCGCGACTGCCTTCGCCCAGTCCGCACCGCCGGCCATCGCCGGCAACGCGCCGGACCGGCACGTCGTCAAGCCGGGCGACACGCTGTGGGGCATCGCCGGCCTCTTCCTGAAGGAGCCGTGGCGCTGGCCCGAAGTGTGGCGGCTCAATCGCGAGCAGATCCGCAATCCGCACCTGATCTATCCCGGCCAGATCGTCTATCTCGATGACTTCGGCGGTTCGCCGCGGCTGCGCGTCGGGCAGCCGGTCAAGCTGAGCCCGCAGACCTACGAGGAAGCGGTCAAGGAACCGATCGCGTCGATTCCGCACAAGGCGATCGAGCCCTTCCTGACCAAGCCGATCGCGGTCGAAGCCGGCTTCAACGAAACGGCGCCGCGCGTCGTCGGCACTGAAGAGGGGCGCGTCTATCTGAGCGCCGGCGATACCGCCTACGTGAGCGGCGTCACCGAAAACAAGCCGCTGTGGCATGTCTATCGCCCGGCGGCGCCGATCCGCGATCCGGAAACGAAACAGGTGATCGGCTACGAGGCCGAGTACCTGGGTGACGTGAAACTGATGCGCGAAGGCGAGCCGGCCACCTTCCAGGTCGTGTCGGCGCAGTTCGAGATCGGCAAGGGCGACCGTCTGGTGCCGGCCCGTCTGCCCGAGGTCGTTGCCTATGCGCCGCGTGCGCCGGAGCAGGACATCCAGGGCAGCGTTGCACGCATCGTCGGCGGCGTGGCGTCGTCCGGCCGCCACAACGTCGTGCTGCTGAACCGTGGCTCCAACGACGGCGTCGAGATCGGTCATGTGTTCGCCGCCTATCTGGCCGGCAGCAAGGTCGATATCCGCCAGGATCAGAAGATCGACACCTACCAGCTGCCGGACGAACGTTCCGGCCTGGTGTTCGTGTTCCGCGTCTACGAAAACATTTCCTACGCGCTGGTGATGGACGCCAAGCGTCCGATCACCGTCGGCGACCGCTTCCGCAAGCCGTAAGGCGTGCCGGTCGCCAGCGACGCTTCGACTGCAGCCTGGCTGCGGCTGACGCTGACCCGCGGCGTCGGGCTGGAGACGCAGCGCCGCCTGCTGTCGGTGTTCGGCCTGCCCGAACACATCTTCGCCGCGGCCGGCACAGCGGTGCGGGCCGCGGTCGGTGAGCGCGCGGCGCGTGCGCTGGCAGCTTTCGACGGCGACGAACAGGTCGCGCGCACACTGGCCTGGGCGTCACAGCCGGGCAACCATCTGATCACGCTGGCCGACGCGGCCTACCCGCAAGCCCTGCTCGAAATCGCCGACCCGCCGACGCTGCTCTACGTGAAGGGCCGGCCGGAACTGCTGAATACGCGCGCGCTGGCCATCGTCGGCGCCCGCAACGCGACCGCTCAGGGCGCGTCCAACGCCGAGCAGTTCGCGCGAGAGCTGTCGCGCGGCGGGCTCACCATCGTCAGCGGACTGGCGCTGGGCTGCGACGCCGCGGCGCACACCGGCGCGCTGGACGGCGTCGGCAGCACGGTGGCCGTGGTAGGCACCGGCGCCGACCGCATCTATCCGCCGCGCAACCAGGATCTTGCGCGGCGCATCGCCGAGCATGGCGCCATCGTCAGCGAATTCCCGCTTGGCACGCCCGCGCTGCGCGACAACTTCCCGCGCCGCAACCGCATCATTTCCGGCCTCGCGCGCGGCGTACTGGTGGTCGAGGCGGCAGCGCGCAGCGGCACGCTGATCACCGCCCGGCTGGCCGGCGAACAGGGGCGCGAGGTGTTCGCGATTCCTGGTTCCATCCATTCGCCGCTGTCCAAGGGCTGCCACCAGCTCATCCGCCAGGGGGCCAAGCTGGTCGACGATGCGCGCGACATCCTGTCCGAGCTGCAGCCGGCGCCGCCACCTGAAACCGCCGTGGAAACGCCGACCGGGGACGGCAGTCCGCTGCTCGACGCGATGGGTTTCGACCCGGTCGGAATCGATGTGCTGTCGCAACATACCGGCTTGACGGCGGACACCCTCTCCGCCATGCTGCTCTCGCTGGAACTCGAAAACCGGGTGGCGCTGCTGCCCGACGGACGCTACCAGCGCATCAGGTAGTACGGCAGTGCGCGTCGCGCGCTGCCGGGTTACAAACCCGCCGGTAGGCACGCCTGCCGACCGGCTCGCGCGGAGCCGAATCATGATCGACGTTCTGGTCTATCTTTTCGAAACTTACGCGCACCTGGACAGTTATCCCGAGCCCAACCAGCTCGCACGCAAGCTCTCGGCCGCCGGTTTCGAGCAGGATGAAATCGAGGAAGCCATGGGCTGGCTGTCCGGTCTCGAAAGCGCCGGTGGCGCCGAGAAGCCGCTGATCGCGGCTGAAAGCCGTTCCATCCGTCTGTACTCGGCCGCCGAACAGTCGCGCCTCGACACCGAGTGCCGCGGCTTTCTCGCCTTCCTCGAAGAGGCCGGCGCGATCAATGCGCTGACCCGCGAAATCGTCGTCGAACGCGCGCTGGCGCTGGAAGACGAGGAAGTGTCGCTGGCCCAGCTCAAGGTGATCGTGCTGATGGTGCTGTGGAACCAGCAGGTCACGACCGACACGCTGGTGCTCGAGGAACTGCTGTCGGACGACGACGAGCCGCGCGCGCCGCACTGACAAGTGCGGTCCCGACGCCGCGGCGCAGGACCTGCCCGGCCGGATGAATCGCAGCCCGCATTTCGTCCGCCGGGTCAACTTGTCTTGCCTGTTCGGATTTTTTGTCCCTATCATGCGCCGCTTTCACGCCGCTTGAACCGGCGCGCATCCTGCGCGCGCAAGCCGGCGGCAGGTATCGGGCGGGCATGGGCAAGAAACTGATCATCGCGGAAAAGCCGTCGGTCGCGCAGGACATTGCGCGCGCCGTGGGAGGTTTCACGCGCGAAGGCGATTACTTCGAGAGCGAGGACTACGTGCTGTCCTCGGCGGTCGGCCACCTGCTCGAACTGGCGGTGCCGGAGGAATACGAGGTCAAGCGCGGCAAGTGGTCGTTCGCGCACCTGCCGGTCATTCCGCCCCGCTTCACGCTGAACCCGATAGACAAGACCGCCGAGCGGCTGCGCCTGCTCACCCGGCTGATCAAGCGCAAGGACGTCGACGGCCTGGTGAATGCCTGTGACGCGGGGCGCGAGGGCGAGCTCATCTTCAATTACATCGTCGAGCACAGCAAGACGAACAAGCCGATCGAACGGCTGTGGCTGCAGTCGATGACGGCCACCGCGATCCGCGACGGCTTTGCCGGCCTGCGTTCGGCGCAGGAAGTCGAAGGACTGCGTCAGGCGGCGATGTCGCGCGCCGAGAGCGACTGGCTGATCGGCATCAATGGCACGCGGGCGATGACCGCGTTCAATTCCAAGACCGGCGGCTTCCATCTGACCACGGTCGGTCGCGTGCAGACGCCGACGCTGGCCATCGTGGTGCGCCGCGAAGAGGAAATCCGCCGCTTCAAGTCGCGCGACTACTGGGAAATCGAAGGCCGCTTCGGCGTCGCCGCCGGTGAGTACCCGGGGCGATGGTTCGACGAGAAGTTCAAGAAGCCGGAAGGCGACGAGCACGCCCGCGCCGAACGGCTGTGGGACGAGGCGAGAGCGAAGGCCATTCAGGCCAAGTGCGCCGGCAAGACCGGCACGGTGGAGGAGGAGGCCAAGCCCTCGACCCAGCTGTCGCCGCTGCTGTACGACCTCACCTCGCTGCAGCGCGAAGCGAACGGCCGCTTCGGCTTTTCCGCCCGCGTGACGCTGCAGATCGCGCAGGCGCTGTACGAGAAGCACAAGGTATTGACCTACCCGCGTACCGACGCGCGCGCGCTGCCGGAGGACTACCTGCCGACGGTGAACGACGTGCTGGCCCGCCTGCCGCAGACCTATGCGCCGCACGCCAACGAAATCGTCAAGCAGGGCTGGGTGCGTCCGAACAAGCGCATCTTCAACAACGCCAAGATTTCCGACCACTTCGCCATCATCCCGACCGGCACCGAGCCGAAATCGCTGTCGGAGGCGGAAGCGAAGATCTACGACATGGTCACCCGCCGCTTCCTCGCGGTGTTCTTCCCGGCGGCCGAGTACCGCATCACGACGCGCATCACGCGGGTCGAGGGCGAAGCGTTCAAGACCGAAGGCAAGGTGCTGGTCAATGCCGGCTGGCTGGCGGTGTATGGCAAGGAAGCGGCGATCGCCGACGACGAAGGCAAGGACAAGGGCGAAACCGCGTCCGCCAGCCTGGTACCTGTCAAACCGGGCGAAAGCGCCCGCGTCAATGACATGATCGTCAAGGCGCTGCAGACCAAGCCGCCTGCACGGTATTCGGAAGCGACGCTGCTGACCGCGATGGAAGGTGCCGGCAAGACCATAGACGACGAGGAACTGCGCGCCGCGATGGCCGGCCGCGGCCTCGGCACGCCGGCCACGCGTGCGCAGATCATCGAGAACCTGATACTCGAGAACTACATGCTGCGCGAGGGCCGCGAACTGATTCCGACGGCCAAGGGCTTCCAGCTGATGATCGCGCTGCGCGGCCTGAAGATCGACGAACTGAGTTCGCCGGAACTGACCGGCGAATGGGAATACAAGCTGTCGCAGATCGAGCGCGGCGAATTGTCGCGTGACGCCTTCATGCGCGAAATCGCCGACATGACGCAGCACATCGTGCACCAGGCGAAGAGCTACGAAAGCGACACCATTCCGGGCGACTTCGCCACGCTGGACGAGAAGTGCCCGCGCTGCGGCGGCGTCGTGAAGGAGAACTACAAGAAATTCCAGTGCCAGAGCTGCGACTTCTCGCTGTGGAAGATCGTTGCCGGCCGCCAGTTCGAGACGCACGAGATCGACACGCTGCTGCGCGAGCGCCAGGTCGGTCCGCTGACCGGCTTCCGCAACAAGATGGGTCGGCCGTTCAACGCGGTGATCAAGCTGAACGACAAGCTGGAACCGGAATTCGATTTCGGCCAGCCGCGCGAGGACGAGAACGCCGAGCCGGTCGATTTCTCGCAGCAGACACCGCTCGGCCCCTGCCCGAAGTGTTCGGCGCGGGTGTTCGAACAGCCGATGTCCTATATCTGCGAGAAGTCGGTCGGGCCGGAAAAGAGCTGTGACTTCCGCTCCGGCAAGATCATCCTGCAGCAGCCGATCGAACCGGAACAGATGCAGAAGCTGCTGGAAGCGGGCCGTACCGACCTGCTGAAGGGCTTCGTGTCGTCGCGCACCAAGCGCAAGTTCTCGGCCTTCCTGGTGCGCCAGCCGGACGGCAAGGTGGGCTTCGAGTTCGAGCCGCGTGCGGCCAAGCCGAAGGCGGGCGCGAAGACGGCCAAGGCCGCGGCGGCCGATGCTGCGCCGGAGGCCGAAGCCGAGGCGCCGGTGAAGAAGGCCGCGGCGAAGAAGACGACGGCCGCGGCAAAGAAGCCGGCCACCAAGGCCACGGCGCGCAAGAAGTCGGCCTGATCAGGGCCGCTCGGCGGCCACCCGGGCTTCATGCCCGTGTGGCCCTCGGCGCCTGTCCTAGGCCACCGCGCCGTCCAGCCACACCTCCAGGCCCTGCGCGTTCAGTTCGATGTCCAGTCCCCATACATCGACCGCCTGCTCGTGCGTGAGCCGGCTGCCGTGGGCACGCAGTTCGTCCATCAGATAGGCGGTCAGCGCCGCCAGCAGGGCCTGCTTGCGGCCGTCGCCGGCACTGGCCGCCGCTTTCGCGATCGCCACGTGGGCGTCGATGCGCGACAGCAGCGCACGCCCGAGGGCCGGCACGCCGCTCACCTTGCCGTAGTGGGTCAGGAACATCGCTTCCGGCTGCCGTGACAGCAGGCGTTCGACCGACGCGCGCATCGCGACCGGGTCGAACTGCACCGGCGAGGTGGTCGGGAACACGAAGGCGCGGCCATCGACCGTGCATTCCGGATAGGCCAGACCGAAGGTGTCGCCGGTGAACCAGCTTTTCGACTGCGCGTCCCAGATGCAGTGGTGGTGCTTCGCGTGCCCCGGCGTGTCGACGAACTCGAGCCGGCGGCCGTTGAAGTCGAGCACGAAACCGTCGTGCGTCTCGATCACGCGCGCTGCGTCGACCGGCAGGATGTCGCCGTACATCTCGGCCATCGCCTGTTCGCCATAGACCGCGGTGGCGCCGGCGATCAGCTTCGACGGGTCGATCATGTGACGCGCGCCCCGCGGGTGCACCACCAGCTGCGCGTTCGGGAAGGCACGCATCGCCGCGCCGGCGCCGCTGGCGTGGTCCAGGTGCACGTGGGTCAGGATGATGTAGCGCAGCGCTTCCGGCGCGATGCCCTTCTGCGCCAGCGCGGCCTGTACATTGCGCAGCGAATGGCCGGTGCCACAATCGACCAGCGCCGCCTGGTCGCCGGCGCGGACGAGGTGGATGGCCGCCATGCCGTGGCGGATCAGGTCGGCGTCGATGGCCGAAATGTCGTGCTCGTAGTCGATCATGCAGCGCGCTCCGGGTGGACTCGGTGCACAGTATGACGCACTGCGGCAGGCGCTTCCGCCTGCCGGGCTTGCTACGCGCCGCGGCCCGCCTTGGCCTGTTCTTCCTGCATCAGTTCCTCGAAGCGGGCATCGAATTCCCTGCGCAGCTGGCGCCGCACCTGAGCGGCGGTGTGGCGCCTCTGCTCATCCGGCGTCGACGGTATCAGCGTCGGCACCGGGCAGGGCCGGCGGTCGGCGTCCATCGCCACCATGGTCAGGTAGCAGGTGTTGGTGTGGCGCGTCGTGTGTTCGCGGATGTTCTCGGTCACCACCTTGACGCCGACTTCCATCGACGTGGTGCCGGTGTAGTTGACCGAGGCGAAGAAGGTGACCAGCTCGCCGACGTGGATGGGGCAGCGGAAGATGACCTGGTCGACCGACAGCGTCACCACGTAGGACTGCGCGTAGCGCGCCGCGCAGGCGTAGGCGACCTGGTCGAGCAGCTTGAGCAGGGCGCCGCCATGCACATTGCCGGAAAAGTTGGCCATGTCGGGCGTCATCAGCACCGTCATGGTGAGCTGGTGTTTGGGCAGTTCGTTCATCGTTGTCTACCGTGCGCCGGCGAGGCCGGCGCGGGGGGATGTCCGTCGGTGCCCGCGACCTTTCGTGACGATCACTCGCGCCGTTCGATGCGCCAGCCCGGTCTGTCGTAGTCGCGGACGTTGCTGTAGGGCATGGTCGGATAGACGCTGGTACCGTACGCATCTTCCTCGATGCGTACGCCGGGTCTGGAGTAGTCCCGGATCTGGGTGCCGCGCAAGGTCGGGTAGACGTCGGTTGTGCGGCTGCGCGCGTTGGGCCGGATCAGCTCGCGCGGGTGCTGTCCTATCATGCCGCCGGGGCTGGCGCCGATGCCCTGGCCGTATGGATTGCCGCCGATCGGCGACACCGGTACGTGACCGCTGCCGCCACCCAGTGCGATGGGCGAGGCGAGCAGCGCGGACAGTGCGAACAGGGTGCGGATATTCATGGCGACCTCCCGGTCCTGCGACATGACTGGATAGTTCGAGTGTAGTGCGAAAGCGCCGCGGCGCAGCGCGCAGCCCGACACGGCCCGGTACATCGTGACGGAGTGTGGATTGGACGCCACAGCCTGCGACGCCGCTGTGAACACGGTGCCAGCTTGTGGAATGATGCAGCCATGACGACCGACGACCGCAATCCCTTCGAAGCCGCTCCGCCGCCGGATAGTGGCCCAACGCCGCCCGGCGCGGCGGAACCCGATTCGCGCAGCGTGGCGGCCGGCCAGGGCGTCGAGTGGCTGCGCCAGGGCTGGCAGGCCTTTATGGCCGCGCCCGGCGTCTGGGTGGTGATCACGCTGCTGTGGGTGATCGCCGTCGTGGTGCTGAATCTGGTGCCGCTGTTCGGCATGATCGCCGCCACGCTGCTGGCGATGGTGACGGTGGGCGGACTGATGACCGGCTGTCGTGCGCTGTCGCGCGGCGAGCCCTTCGGCGTCGCCCATCTGTGGGCGGGTTTCGGCGAGCGCATCAATCCGTTGCTGGCGCTGGGCGGCTGGTATCTGCTGGCTTCGCTCGCCATCGGCATGCTGGTCGTGCTGTTGTCGGCGATCAGTGCCGGTCTGGCCGGCGTTGCCGCGGTGGCGGGTCTGGCGGTGCTGATGGCGGCCATTCCGGCCATGCTCATCATTGCCGTCATGCTGATGGCGCCGGTGCTGATGGCGGTCTGGTTCGCACCGGCCCTGGTCGTGTTCCACGACATGAAGGCGCTGGATGCGATGCGCTCCAGCTTCGTCGCCAGCCTGCGCAACGCGCCGGCCTTCGTCGTGTTCGCGCTGCTCTACGTCGTGCTGGCCGTGCTGGCCTCGATCCCCGCCATGCTGGGCTGGCTGTTGTTGCTGCCGGTCACCTTCGGTGCGATGTACGCCAGTTACCGCGACGTGTTCGAGCAGCGCTGATCAACCCTCCAGCGCCTCGCCTGCCCCCTTCACCACCTTGAAGCGCGCCAGCGTCGCCTCGCGCGCGGCGGCATGATCGACGATGGGTGCCGGGTAGTCGCTGCCGATCACGCAGCCGGCCATCTTCTGTTCCAGCGGCGTCGCCAGCCAGGGCGCGTGGATGCGCTTCCTGTCGAATTTCGCCAGTTCCGGGCAGTAGCGGCGGATGAACTGGCCGTCGGCGTCGAACTTTTCCGACTGCGTGACCGGATTGAAGATGCGGAACCAGGGCTGGGCGTCGCAGCCGGTCGAGGCGGCCCACTGCCAGCCACCGTTGTTGGCCGCCAGGTCGAAATCGTTGAGCTGGCGGGCGAACCAGTGTTCGCCGCGGCGCCAGTCAATGCCCAGGTCCTTGGTCAGGAAGGAGGCGCTCACCATGCGCAGCCGGTTGTGCATGTAGCCGGTCTGCGCCAGCTGGCGCTGCGCCGCGTCCACCAGCGGATAGCCGGTGCGGCCTTCGCACCAGGCGCGGAACTTCTCCTCGTCGTCTACCCAGCGTACCGCATCATATTCCGGCCGGAAGCTGGCGCCGACCACATGCGGGTTGTGCCACAGGATCTGGAAGTAGAAATCGCGCCAGATCAGTTCCGACAGCCAGGTTTCGGCGCCAGCGCCGCCGCGCGCGTGCGCTTCGCGCGCCAGCCGGCGGATCGATATCGTGCCGAAACGCAGATGCACCGACAGATAGCTCGGGCCCTTGGCGGCCGGAAAGTCGCGCAGCACCTTGTAACGGTCGATGCGGTCGAGGAAGGCGTCGAACAGCGTGTCGGCGCCGGACATGCCTGCCGGCAGCTTCAGCGTCGCCAGATTGGTCGACCGGAAACCCATGTCGGCCAGTGACGGAATGTCGCCTGCCGCCACCGCCGCCAGCGCGTCCGCGTAGGTGCGCACCGGATAGGCCTTCAGATGGAAGGGCGTCAGCTTCTTCAGCCACGCGTTCTTGTACGGCGTGAACACCGAGAACGGCTTGCCGCCCTGGGTCAGCACCTCGTCGCACTCGAAGACGACCTGGTCCTTGAACGTGTCGAAGGCGATGCCGTCGCGCGCCAGCGCGTCGTGCACCGCGCGGTCGCGCGCAAATGCGGCGGGTTCGTAGTCGCGGTTGGCGACCACGCCTGCCACGCCCAGTTCACGCGCCAGTTGCGGGACGACCTCGCGGGCGCGGCCGTGGCGCACGATGAGCCCGCCTCCGAGCGCGCGCAGCGCAGCGTCCAGCTCGGTGACCGAGGCATGGATGAACTCGACCCGGCGGTCGGCGCTCAGGCCTTCGGCCAGCAGTTCGTCGAGGATGTCGGTGTCGAATACGAACACGCACCACACCGGGCCGCCGGCGCGCAGCGCGTCGTAGAGGGCGGCGTGGTCGTCGATGCGCAGGTCGCGGCGGAACCACACCAGGCGGGATGAAGGACGGTCGGGCATGCGGGATTTCCGTCAGAAAGTCGGCGCTTTGAGCGTGATGTCGCGCCGCGGTTCGCGGCCGGCGTCCAACACGGATAAAATCATCCCATGTCCGCACACGCCATGACCCCTTCGGTCGACCTGACCGGCCATTTCCTGATCGCCATGCCCGCCATGGCGGACAAGAATTTCGCACGCACGCTGACGCTGGTGTGCGAACACAACGAACAGGGCGCGCTCGGTGTCATCGTCAACCGGCCGATCGACATGTCGCTCGAAGACCTGTTCGAGCGCATCGACATGTCGCTCGAATCGCCGCGCTTCCAGGGCCAGCCGGTGTATTTCGGCGGTCCGGTGCAGACCGACCGCGGCTTCGTGCTGCATCGTCCGGTCGGCGACTGGCAGTCCAGCATCGATGTCGGCAACGGCCTCGCGCTGACCTCGTCGCGCGACGTGCTGCAGTCGCTCGGCCACGACAACGAGCCGGACGACGTGCTGGTCACGCTCGGTTACGCCGGCTGGCAGGCCGGCCAGATCGAGTGGGAACTGGCGCAGAACGCCTGGCTCACGGTGCGCGCCGACCCCGAAATCATCTTCGGCCTGCCGCCGGAAGAGCGCCTGATCGCCGCGATGCAGCTGCTCGGCGTCGACTTCGCGTCGCTGTCCGACGTGGCCGGGCATGCCTGAGCCGGTCGCGCTGCCCGCGCGCGGCACCGTGCTGGCTTTCGATTTCGGCGAAAAGCGCATCGGCGTCGCCGTCGGTGAATGCGAACTGCGCAGCGCCTCCGCACTGACCACCTTCGATGCCGAAACCAACGACGCCCGCTGGGCGGCGATCGGCCGCCTGCTCGACGAATGGAAACCCGCATTGCTGGTGGTCGGTCTGCCGCTGTCGCCGGACGGCGAGGCGCACGACATGACTGCCCGCGCTCAACGCTTCGCCCGCCAGCTCGAAGGCCGCTACCGGCTGCCGGTCGCGCTGCAGGACGAACGCTTTACCTCGGCCGAGGCCGACACGCAGCTGCGCGACGGCGGACAGCGGGACTGGCGGGAACGCAAGAAGCACCTGGACGCACACGCGGCCCAGCTCATCCTGAAGGACTATTTCGATGTCACTGCCTGACGCAGAACAACTGCTGGCCGACCTGGCGGCGCAGATGCGCCTCCATGTCACGCCGGACACCGCGCTGGTCGGCCTGCACACCGGTGGCGTATGGCTGGCGCAGCGCCTGCATGCGCTGCTCGGCCTGACCCAGCCGGCCGGCTCGCTCGACGTGAGCTTCTACCGCGACGACTACGCCCAGCGCGGGCTGTCGCGCGACACGCGTTCGTCCGCCCTGCCCTTCGACGTCGAGGGGCGGCACCTCATCCTGGTCGACGACGTGCTGCACACCGGCCGCACGATACGCGCCGCACTGAACGAGCTGTTCGACTACGGCCGCCCGGCCAAGGTCGAACTGGCGGTGCTGATCGACCGCGGCGGCCGTCAGCTGCCGGTGGCGCCAACCTACTGCGCGACGCGGCTCGACCTGGCCGAAGGCACGCGGGTGAAGCTGGCGCAGGACGGCGAGCGGCTGGCGCTGCGTCTGCTGCAGGAGCAGGAGTGACCATGGCCCGCAATCCGCAACTGAACAAGAACGGCGAGCTGCAGCACCTGCTCACCACCGAGGGCCTGCCGCGCGACGTGATCACCCGCATCCTCGACACCGCCGAGCCCTTCGCCGGTGTCGCCGAACGCGAGGTGAAGAAGGTACCGCTGCTGCGCGGCAAGAGCGTGTTCAACCTGTTCTTCGAGAACAGCACACGCACGCGCACCACGTTCGAAATCGCCGCCAAGCGCCTGTCGGCCGACGTGATCAACCTGAACATCGCGACCAGCTCGACCAACAAGGGCGAAACCCTGCTCGACACGGTGGACAACCTGGCGGCCATGCAGGCCGACATGTTCGTCGTGCGCCATGCTTCCAGCGGCGCGCCCTACCTGATCGCGCAGCACCTCGAAGCGACCGGGCGCGACCACATCCACGTCGTCAACGCTGGCGACGGACGCCACGCGCACCCGACGCAGGGTCTGCTCGACATGTACACCATCCGCCACTACAAGCGTGACTTCACGCAGCTGTCGGTGGCCATCGTCGGCGACATCCTGCATTCGCGCGTGGCGCGCAGCCAGATCCACGCGCTGACGACGCTGGGCGTGCCCGATCTGCGCGCCATCGCGCCGAAGACGCTGCTGCCGCACGACATCGAACGGCTCGGCTGTCGCGTCTTCAACGACATGCGCGAAGGCCTGCGCGGCGTCGACGTGGTGATGATGCTGCGCCTGCAGAACGAACGCATGCAGGGTTCGCTGCTGCCCAGCGCACAGGAGTATTTCAAGTTCTTCGGCCTGACCGAGGACAAGCTCGCCGTGGCCAAGCCCGATGCCATCGTGCTGCACCCGGGGCCGATGAACCGCGGCGTCGAGATCGACTCGGCGGTGGCCGACGGTCGCCAGGCGGTCATCCTGCCGCAGGTCACCTTCGGCATTGCGGTGCGCATGGCAGTGATGGCCATGCTGGCCGGAGGAAACGCATGAAGATCCACATCAAGGGCGGCCGGCTGATCGATCCGGCGCAGGACATCGACGCACCGACCGACGTCTACATCGCCGCCGGCAAGGTGGTGGCGCTGGGCGCTGCGCCCGACGGCTTTCACGCCAACCGCGTCATCGACGCCAGCGGTCTGGTCGTCGCACCGGGTCTGATCGAGCTCAGCGCGCGGCTGCGCGAGCCCGGCCTCGAATACCGCGCGACGCTGGAGTCGGAAGTCGCGGCCGCAGTCGCCGGTGGCGTCACCAGTCTGGCCTGCCCGCCGGACACCGATCCGGTGCTCGACGAGCCCGGCCTGGTCGAAATGCTGAAGCACCGCGCGCGCATGCTGAATCTCGCCCACGTCTATCCGCACGGTGCGCTGACCGCCGGCCTCAAGGGCGAACGTCTGACCGAGATGGGCGAACTGCACGATGCCGGCTGCATCGCTTTCTCGCAGGCCAACGTTCCGGTGGCCGACACCCAGGTGCTGTTCCGCGCGATGCAGTACGCGGCCACCTTCGGCTACACGGTGTGGCTGCAGCCGACCGACATGCATCTGGCGGCCGGCGGTGTTGCGCACGAAGGCGAAGTGGCGGCGCGGCTGGGTCTGACCGGCATTCCGGTGCTGGCGGAAACGCTGGCCATCGGCCAGATGCTGCAGCTGGCGCGCGCCACCGGATGCAAGCTGCATCTGGCGCGCATTTCCAGTCGTGCCGGGCTGATGCTGATCGACCAGGCACGACTCGACGACATGCAGGTGAGCTGCGACGTGGCCATCCACGCGCTGCACCTGTGCGATGTCGACATCGGCTATTTCGATCCGCAGTGCCGCACGGTGCCGCCGCTGCGTGCGCAGTTCGACCGCGAGGCACTGCGCGCAGCGCTGGCCGACGGCCGTATCGACGCGCTGTGTTCGGACCACACGCCGGTCGACGACGACGCCAAGCAGGTGCCCTTCGCCGAAGCCGAGCCGGGCACCACCGGCCTCGAACTGCTGCTGCCGCTGACGCTGGCCTGGGCGCGCGAAATGCGGCTGCCGCTCAAGGTTGCGCTGGCGCGCATCACGGCCGACGCCGCACGCGTGCTCGGTCTGAACGCCGGCCACCTGCGGGTCGGCGGTGCGGCCGACGTGTGCATCTTCGATCCGGAGGCGCCGGTGCGCATCAGTCGCGAATCGTTGCGCAGCCAGGGTAAGAACACGCCCTATCTGGGCCGCGAGCTGCCGGGCCGTGTCAGCGCGACGCTGGTGTCGGGCCAGGTGGTGTACGAGGCGCCGGCCCGCCATTGAAGGTTTCGGGTGCGGCGTCGAGCCGTACCTCGAATTCGATTGACTGCAGCTGCAGGCCGTGCGCGTCTTCCAGCGCCAGCCGGTGACGGCCGGGGCGCGGGCTCCACAGCGCGCGCCCCTCGATCGCCGGCAGGCGCTCGTCGTTGATCACCCACTGCAGGCCCGGCCAGCCGGGTCGAGCCTCCAGCAGCATGGCCTGGCGGCCGGCCGGCAGGCTGGCGCTGACCAGTTTGACGCCTGTCGTCGGCTGCACGATGCGCGGCCGGCCGAACAGGTCGCGCACGGTCGCGTCGGCGAAGGCCTGCTGCATGCCGGGCAGGAAATACTCTTCCCGTTCGGCTTCGATTTCCGGTTCGAAACGCAGGCGCACGCCTTCGAGTCCGGGCGGCGGCGGGGCCGCTTCGGCCGGAATCGGGTCGATGGCCGCGGCGACCGACAGCCAGGTGGCCGCCACCGGTCGCGCCGCGCGCAGCGCGATCGTGTAGCGGCGCGTCCAGCCGACCGACCAGTGCGTCGCGCGGTCGCTCGAGCGCCCGTGCATCACCGCGTGCCAGTCGTGCGCGTCCGGCGTCGTGCGTGTGGACAGCAGGTCGCCGACCAGCCACGCCACCGGCGACGCCCACAGTCGCTTGCCGCTGCGATCCACGCCGCGCCATTGCGCCGCCTCCAGCGCCCACGGCGTCCAGATGCCGTCGTTGGCCAGCGTGCGGAAGGCGTTGGCCATCTCGGGCAGGCTGGCACGGCTGCCGTTGGTCGCCGACGCGTCGATGCCGTGCGCACGCAGCGTGGCGGTCAGCGCGTCGTCGCCGATCAGCGCGCGCACGCGCAGCGCCGGAATCTCGGCCGCCTGCGTCAGCGCCGCCCGTGTGCTGAGCGGCTGGCCGCTGCCCTGCAGGCCGGGCGGCAGCGCCCGGGTGACGAAGTTCGGGCTGTCGTCGAACACCGACGCGGCGCTGATCCAGCGTTGCTCGAGGGCCAGTCCGTAGGCGAACGCATGCAGCGTGCTGCCGGCCGGGAGGCGGCGCACCGCAGCGTCGGTGTCGTCCGGACCGCCGGCCCATACCAGCGCTTCGCCGCTCGCGTTGTCGAGTACCACGACGGCGACGTCGGCGCGCTCGCGGCCGAGCGCGTCCAGCGTGCGCCGCTGCAGCCGTGCGTCGAGCGTGGTGGCGCGCTGCTCGCCCGGCTCGCGCAGCAGGCGGCGGGCTAGCGGCTGTGCTTCGGTCCAGCGCGGTTCCAGCCGGTAGCGCTGGGTGAGAACCTGATTGGCGAGGGTACGCAGTTCGGCGCAGGCGGGCGCCGGTTTCAGCTTCAGCGCCACCGCGCAGGCACGCTGCGCAACCCGCTCGGCCGGTGCGTTCGGGCCGCGCAGCAGCGCCGCCAGCAGCAGCGCCTCGCGCGCATCGACCGCGTCCGGATCCTTACCGAACAGGCCGCGGGTGGCGGCCGAAATGCCGCGCAGTTCGCCGCGGAAGGGGGCGAGGTTGAAATACGCTTCGAGGATCTGCGCCTTGTTCCAGCGGCGCTCGATTTCGCGCGCGGCGGCGGCCTGGTCCCATTTCTGGCCGACGCTGCGGCGCGTGCCCTGCAGGCGCAGCGCCGGATCGATCAGGCCGGCCAGCTGCATCGTCAGCGTCGATGCGCCGCGCGGACGGCGCCCTTCCAGCGTGCGCCACAGATTGTCCCAGGTGGCGCCGGCGAGCGCCGTCCAGTCGACGCCCGAATGTTCGAGAAAGCGCTTGTCCTCGGCCACCAGCAGCGCGCGCACCAGCGGTGGCGACAGCGTGCGCGCGCCGACCCAGTCGAGCCGGCGCTCGTCGAAATCGACGCGCACCTCGGCGAGCGGCTGGCCGTAGCGGTCGAGCAGACGCGCTTCCGACGAGCGCCAGCTGTCGCGCACGGTGTCGAACGAGGGGGCCTGAGCCTGGGCTGCGGGGGTGCCGAGCAGTACGAGACAGGCCAGCGCAGTGCGTGCGCGCTTGCCCGTGCCCGCGTTCATCGGCCGACGATGCACGCGCGCGTCAGCTCAACACGCACTCAGCGTGCATTTGTCGCCCGAAGCCTGGCGCTCGACCGTCACGCGCGCCAGCTGAGGCAGCTGCGGGGCGAGCTGCCGCCACAGGTAGTGGCAGAGGTTCTCCAGCGTGGCTGGGCCGATGCCCTCGACCTCGTCGAGGAAGCGGTGGTCCAGTTTCTCCCGGACTTCGGCCAGTGCGGCGCGGAACACCGCCAGATCGAGCAGCATGCCGCTGGCCGGG
The DNA here is from genome assembly GCF_038066675.1 of Methyloversatilis sp. NSM2. Taxonomy (NCBI): domain Bacteria; kingdom Pseudomonadati; phylum Pseudomonadota; class Betaproteobacteria; order Nitrosomonadales; family Sterolibacteriaceae; genus Methyloversatilis; species Methyloversatilis sp. NSM2. The sequence continues at coordinate 41,748 of NZ_JBBUKV010000010.1, read as the reverse complement.
TCCGGCTCGCCGCGCAGCGTCACCTCGGCGTGATAGGTATGGCCGTGGATGCGCAGGCTGGATTCGGTTTCCACCTTGCGGCGCAGGGTGTGGGCGGCTTCGAAGAAGAAGCGCTGGCTCAGTTCAACAACCATCTCGATACGTCCATCGATACTTCAAAAAGGGGCGGCCACGTCATGCAGTGCGCGCCGCCCCGGAATCTGCGACGGTCAGCGTATGCCGACCGCCTTGTGCGTCTGGAAGCTGAGCCGCCAGCGCGGGTGCTGCATGCACCATTCGATCGCCCAGCGGGCGTTGTCGGCCGCCGCGGCATTGTCCATCGGCTGCACCAGGAAGTGCTCGAAATCCCAGCCTTCCATCGCGGCGAGATCGAGGCCGTCCTGCGGCACGACCACTTTCAGTTCCTGACCGCGGCGCTGCACCACCGCGTTACCGGCCTTCGGGCTGACGCAGATCCAGTCCAGTCCGGCCGGTGCGGTCAGCGTGCCATTGGTTTCGACCGCGATCTCGAATCCGCGTGCGTGCAGTGCGTCGATCAGCGGGGCATCGACCTGCAGCAGCGGTTCGCCGCCGGTCAGCACGACGAAGCGGGCGCCGCCGGCGCCGGTCCAGCTCGCGGCGATGGCATCGGCCAGGGCGTCGGCTTCGTAGCGGCCGCCCAGCGTGCCGTCGGTGCCGACGAAGTCGGTGTCGCAGAAGCGGCACTGCGCGGTCGCGCGATCCTGTTCGCGACCGCTCCACAGGTTGCAGCCGGCGAAGCGGCAGAACACGGCGGCGCGACCGGCGTTCAGCCCCTCGCCCTGCAGCGTGTAGAAGATTTCCTTGACCTGATAAGCCACGACAGATGCCAGAAGCGGCGAAAAACACGCTAGGGTATCGCGTTTGAAGGATTTTTCCACCTGATGAGCGACCTCACCACCCAGCAGCCCTACGCCGATCTGAACCCGGACACCGTGCTCGATGCACTCGAAGCGGCCGGTTTCGTGGTCGATGGCCGCCTGCTGGCGCTGAACAGTTTCGAGAACCGCGTCTATCAGGTCGGTGTGGACGACGGTCCGCCGGTGATCGCCAAGTTCTACCGGCCGGCGCGCTGGAGCGACGAAGCGATCGCCGAAGAACACGCTTTCTGCCGCGAGCTGGCCGAGCATGAAATTCCGGTCGTTGCGCCGCTGGAACTGCCGGGCGGCGGCACGCTGGCCCGGCATGCCGGCTACCGGTTCGCCGTGTTTCCGCGCCGCGGCGGCCGGGCGCCGGAGCTGGACCGCAGCGACACGCTGGAATGGATAGGCCGCTTCATGGGCCGCATCCACGCGCTCGGTGCGGTGAAGCCTTATCTGCACCGGCCCACGCTGGACATTGCCAGTTTCGGCGACGAGCCGGCCGCCTATGTGCTCGATGGCGGATTCGTACCCCCCGAACTGGAGAAGGTGTATCGCGGCGTGGTCGCGCAGGCGCTTGACGGTGTGCGCGCCGCGTTCGAACGCGCCGGCGAGGTGACGCGCATCCGCACGCACGGCGACTGCCACGTCGGCAACATGCTGTGGGTCGATGGCCAGGGGCCGCACTTCGTCGATTTCGACGACAGCCGGATGGCGCCGGCCATCCAGGATCTGTGGATGCTGCTGTCGGGCGACCGCGCCGACCGCGCGCGCCAGCTGGGCGACGTGCTGGCCGGCTACGAGGAATTCTGCGACTTCGATCTGCGCGAACTGCATCTGATCGAAGCGCTGCGCACGCTGCGGCTGATCCACCACAGCGGCTGGATCGCCCGCCGCTGGCAGGACCCGGCCTTCCCGGCGGCCTTCCCGTGGTTCGATACGCCGCGCTACTGGGAGGCGCGCATCCTCGAACTGCGCGAACAGATCGCGGTGATGGACGAAGCGCCGCTGTGGCTGGCGCCGGGCATGCGCTGAGCGGGCCTCAAGGCACCTGCGAATAATGCATGCGCCCGGCGATGCGCGCCGCGTGCGCGGCCAGCCGCGGGCCGAAGGTCTTTTCGTACTTGCGCGGGTTGGGCAGCATGACGGCCAGCCGCGCCGCCTGCTCGGGGCCCAGCTTCGCCGCCGGGATGCGGTAGTAGCGCTGCGCCGCCGCCTCGGCGCCAAACACGCCGTCGCCCCACTCGACCACGTTCAGATAGATTTCCAGGATGCGCCGCTTGTCCATCACCGCCTCCATCATGAAGGTGATGGCGGCTTCCTGCGCCTTGCGCACATAGCTGCGGCTGGGGCTGAGGAAGAGGTTCTTCGCCAGCTGCTGGCTGATGGTCGAACCGCCGGCCACCGCGCGGCCCTTCTTGCGGTTCTTTTCCATCGCCTTCTGGATGCCTTCCCAGTCGAAGCCCTCGTGATCGACGAAAGCGTCGTCCTCGGCGGCGATGACGGCGCGCTTCAGGTGCACCGAGATGCGCTCGTACGGCACCCACTGGTGGCGCAGCTGCGCGTCCGGCTTGCGCTCCCGCATTTCATCGAGGCGCAGCGACATGAAGCGGGTCTGCGACGGATTGAACTGTGTCCACCAAAGCAGATGGCCGAACACCCACAGCTGGTAGGCGAGCACCAGCAGTACCGCACCGGCGAGCAGCCACTTCAGCGTACGCAGCACACGACGCATCAGACGCTCCGTCTCAGGCCAGCGGCGGCAGCGCGGCGCGCAGCGTCGCGCGCACGGCGGCGGTGTCCGGACGCACGCCGCGCCACAGCGCGAAGGCCTCGGCCGCCTGTTCGACCAGCATGCCCAGACCGTCGGCCAGCCGTGCCGCGCCCTGCTCGCGCGCCTGTTTCAGATATGCGGTGAGGCCACGGCCATACACCATGTCGTAAGCCAGGCTGCCAGGCGCGTACAGGCCGGAGGGCAGCGGCGGCGCTTCGTCGCTAAGGCTGGCGCTGGTGGCGTTGACCACCACGTCGTAGGGCGCGTCGGCGGCGTCCGCCCAGCCGCCAGCGCCAAGCGCGCCGCGCACGTCGTGGCTGGCGAACTGCGCCTGCAGCGCGCGCGCCTTGTCGGCGGTGCGGTTGGCGATGAACAGTCGGGCGATGCCGGCGTCGAGCAAGGGCAGGATGACGCCGCGCGCCGCGCCGCCGGCGCCCAGCAGCAGCAGGCGCGCGCCGGGAAGGCGGCAGCCCAGCGTTTCGAGGTCGCCCACCAGCCCGGCGCCGTCGGTGTTGTCGCCCAGCACGTCGTCGCCGAACACGAAGGTGTTTACCGCGCCGGCCAGCCGCGCCCGCTCGGTCAGGCGGTCGGCCAGACGCCAGGCCTCTTCCTTGAACGGCACCGTGATGTTCATGCCGCGCCCGCCGCTCGCCCGGAACGCGGCAACCGCGTCGGCGAAGCCGTCGAGCGGTGCCAGCAGGGCCTCGTAGCTCAGGTCCTGCGCGGTCTGCGCGGCAAAGGCGGCGTGGATGGCCGGCGACTTGCTGTGTGCGATCGGGTTGCCGATGACGGCGTAGCGGTCGGTCATGGGGTATCAGCGTGATTCGAGCTGGTCGCCCTGGGTGAAGCTCCAGGTGCGGGTGATGGACAGGATTTCGTATTCGCGCCGGATGTCCGGCGGGAAGGCGGCGTAGGGGGCGGCCATGCGCACGATGCGGATGGCGGCGTCGTCGAGCACCTTCTGGCCGGACGAGCGGTTCAGGTCGATCTTCTCGATCTCGCCGTCGGCGCGGATTTCCACCGTCAGCGTCAGGTTGCCGTAGAGCTTGCCGCGCGCCGCAGACGGGTAGTTCAGGTTGCCGATGCGTTCGACCTTCTGCCGCCAGTCCTCGATGTACTGCGCGAAGCGGTATTCCTGTGTTCGTGCGCCGACGAATTTCTTGCGCGGCCGCTTGTTGTAGTCGTCGACGTCGCGTGCGATCTCCGCCTCCATCCGCGCCATCGCCATTGCCCTGGCGGCGAGGTCGGCGCCACTCAAGGCCTGCAGCGGCTGTGGCGACGGGTCGGGCTGCTCCAGCCGCCGTTCTTCCGGACGCAGTTCGGTCTTCGCCTGCAGGTCGGCCAGCAGCTTCTGCTGCTGCGCCTCCATCTCCTGCACGCGACGCTGCGTCTCGACCAGCTGGTCGCCGGCCTTGTCGCGCCGGCTGGCCGGCAGCGGCGTCTTCGCACGACGGTTCTGGTCGGTGTTGCCGCCGCCGTCGAGATTGGCCTGCGCCAGCGCCTGCGGATCGACCGGTTTCTGCTTGCTGCGCGCATTGACCAGCACCACTTCGAGCGGCTGGTCCTTCGCCTTCTGCTTCGGTTTCAGGTCGGGCGCGAAGTTGATCGCCAGCACGAAGGCGTGGATCAGGATGGACAGCGCGATGCCCAGGGCCAGCGGCGGAACGCCGGCCGGCGCCGCCGACACCACGGCGCTGGCGCCCGATGGTGCGGAAGCAGCGGCAGCATGGGTGCGGAAACGGACGGCAGCGCTTTTCTTCGACATGGCGCGGGATTTTACAGGTGGGCGGTGAAATACCGCCGCCCGCGCGCGAATCTGCGCCGAAGGCGGACCGGAGCCGTCATCGACGTCGCCTATACTCGGGCGCCTGACCTGTTTCGCTGCACTGCAACTTCATGGATCTGCTGCTGATCAAGGCCGTCATTCTCGGCATTCTCGAAGGACTCACCGAATTCCTGCCGATCTCGAGCACCGGCCACCTCATCATCGCCGGCAGCCTGCTCGGCTACACCGACGAAACCAGCCGGGTGTTCAAGATCGTCATCCAGCTCGCCGCCATCCTGGCGATCTGCTGGGAGTACCGGCGCAAGCTGATCGACGTGACTGCCGGTCTGGGGCGCGAACCGGCCGCCAACCGCTTCGTGCTGCACGTGCTGGTCGCCTTCCTGCCGGCCGCCGTGCTGGGCTTCCTGTTCCACGGCATCATCAAGACCTATCTGTTCAACCCGCTCACCGTGGCCGGCGCGCTGATCGTCGGCGGCGTCATCATTCTGGTGATCGAGCGGCGCAATCACACGCCGCGCTACCAAACGACCGATGACCTCGACTGGCGGGCTGCGCTGAAGGTGGGTTTCGCGCAGGCCATCGCGATGTTCCCCGGTGTGTCGCGCTCGGGGGCGACCATCATGGGCGGTCTGGTATTCGGCCTGTCGCGCCGCGCCGCCACCGAATTCAGCTTCTTCCTCGCCATCCCGACCATGATCGCGGCGACGGCTTACGACGTGTACAAGAACTGGGCGCTGCTGCGCGTCGAGGACCTGCCGGTGTTCGCCGCCGGCTTCGTCGCCTCCTTCCTCGCCGCCTTCTTCAGCGTGCGCTGGCTGCTGCGCTACATTTCCAGCCACACCTTCGAACTGTTCGCCTGGTACCGCATCGTGTTCGGCCTGTTCGTACTGGCGAGCGCCTGGTTCGGCTGGGTGGACTGGGCCGATCACTGATGCAGAAGCTGCTGTACTTCCACGGCTTCCGTTCCGGACCGCAGTCGGTCAAGGCGCAGCAGTTGCGCGCCCATCTGGCCCGACAGGGGCGGGCCGGCGATCTGTGGTGCGAACAGCTGCCGCCGGGGCCGCTGGACGCGATCGCGCTGATCGAAAGTGTTCTGCAGCCCGCGCTCGACGCCGGGACCGAGGTGGCGCTGGCCGGCTCGTCGCTGGGCGGCTTCTACGCGCTGCATCTGGCGGAGAAATACGGCCTGCGCGCCGCGCTGATCAATCCGGCCGTGGTGGCACCGCTGTCGCTTGGCGACTACGTCGGCGAGCACACGCATATGTATACAGGCGACAGCTTCCGTTTCGAACAGCGCCACGTCGATGAACTGCGCGCACTCGACGTTGCCGCGGTGACGCGGCCGGAGCGCTATCTGCTGCTGCTGGAAACCGGCGACGAGGTGCTGGACTGGTGGCAGGCGGTGCTCAAGCTGCGCGGCGCCAACATGATTGTTCATGCCGGCGGCGATCACAGCCTGCAGAGCTTTGCGATGGAACTGCCGCGCATCACCGACTTCCTGCTGCCCTAGCCGGGCAGCGACGCGGGTCAGCGGAAGTCGCTGACGCGGAAGCGGGCGAGGTCGAAGTTGGTGCCGCGCTCGATCAGTTCGACCGGGTCGAGTCGCACATGGCGGCCGTTGATCGACGCGTGCAGCGGGTATTCGGCGGAATAGCCGGTGCCGTTAATGGCCAGGCGCACCACCGCGCCGCTGACCGGATCATCGAGCGCCACGGCTTCGCCACTCTGTCTTTCCGAGAACACTTCGAGCGGACGTGCGGTCGTCGACAGCGTTTCGATGCCCACCGTGCCGCGCGCATCGCGCCCGCGCAGGTAACGGCGCACGACACCGACCAGCCAGTTGTCGCCGCCCGAGGGTTGCATGCCGACCAGCGAACCGACGCGCACCCATTCCGCACTGGCGGTGGGCGCGGTGGCGCCGATGCCGCCGAGGCTGGCGTCCGACATTTCCCAGCGGTAGATCACCGCCTCGTCGCGCGCGCCACGCAGAACATGGTGCAGGTGCTTGATGCCATTGGCCACCGCCAGCGCGCCGCCGAGCGAATGCCGACGGTACTGGCGGGTCGGCGGGTCGAGCGCCCAGTTCATCGCCAGATGGCGCAGCAGCTTGGCCAGCTGGTCACGCTCCGGCATGTCGTCGAGACTGAGCGCGTCCGGCAGGTCGCCGCCTTCGACGCGACGGGCCAGCGCCAGCGCCGCGTCGGCGGCGGCGATGCCTGAGAAGAAGCGGATGCCATCGACCTGCTGCGGCGCACGCACCAGACGCAGCGGCGGCGCCGGCTGGTTGGCGTCCAGCCAATGCGTGCTGCCGCGCTCGATCGATGGCGACATCGAGTAACGCGCCGCGAAATAGCCGGTCAGCTGTTCGGCCAGACGGACGCTGTCAGGCACCAGACCTTCAGGCGCGGCGACGTGCAGCGCGATCAGTCGCAGGTATTCGCGTTCGACCGAGGTCGGCACCTCGTCGGCCGCATTGACCACCTCGCGTGCCTCGGCGCCAGAGGCCTGCGCCAGCAGATAGGCCTGACCGGCCACCTGCCACAGGCCGGCGTCGACCGGACCGTTGTGATAGACGTCCCACTTGAAGCGCTGGCGGCAGGCGCGCACCGTGCGCGAAGCGAGCCGCGACAGGCCGCTCAGCACCGACGCGTGCGTCGGGTCGGAAATGTAGCGATCGAGCGCCACCTCGTAGGCGGACGACAGGATGGACCAGAAGTCGCGGCCGGTGCGCCACACCACGTCCTTGCCTTCCGGGTCGTCGGCGTAGATCTGGTCGAGTTTGCGCAGATGAGGCTGGGCGCTGGAATCAAACTGGTAAAGCAGATTGACGTGGTGCGCCAGGTCGATATTGGTGGCGTCGCCGACCGATTCGACCCAGCCGGTCAGTTCATTGATGGCCAGATCCGGCTGGGCGGCGGCGATTTCGGCCAGCACGCGACGAAGCTCGGCCGGATTGCCGAGCACGCTTGCCGGGGATGAAGAGAACACGCCGAACATACCTGCCACCTCCGCCACTCAGGGCTGTACCTGACTGACACCTGTATGAATGTTTTGTGCCGCGCGGCGATCCGCTGCCGCCGCGTCGCGGGATGGTCGACCGTAGTGGTCTAGAATCCCGACCCTGTAGCGTAACGCGACTGCGCAAACTTTGCCATGCAGCAATATCTCGATCTCATGCGACACGTGCTGGAACACGGCACGGTCAAGACCGACCGCACCGGCACCGGCACCCGTTCGGTGTTCGGCTGGCAGATGCGGTTCGACCTCGCGCAGGGCTTTCCGGTACTGACCACCAAGAAACTGCACCTGCGTTCCATCATCGTCGAACTGCTGTGGTTCCTGCGCGGCGACACCAATATCGCCTGGCTGAAGGAACACGGCGTCAGCATCTGGGACGAATGGGCCGACGAGAACGGCGACCTCGGCCCGGTCTACGGCGCCCAGTGGCGCAGCTGGCCGACGCCGGATGGACGCCACATCGACCAGATCAGCGAACTGCTGGTCGGCCTGCGCAACAACCCCGATTCGCGCCGCCACATCGTCAGTGCCTGGAATCCGGCGGAAATCCCGTCGATGAAGCTGCCGCCCTGCCACGCACTGTTCCAGTTCTACGTTGCGGACGGGCGATTGTCCTGCCAGCTGTACCAGCGCAGCGCAGACATATTTCTCGGAGTGCCTTTCAATATCGCCAGTTACGCGCTGCTGACGATGATGGTGGCGCAGGTGTGCGGCCTCGAGCCGGGCGAATTCGTGCATACGCTGGGCGACGCCCACCTGTACTCGAACCACCTGGAACAGGCGCAGCTGCAGCTGACACGGGCGCCGCGGCCGCTGCCGACGATGTGGATCAACCCGGAGGTGACCGACCTGTTCGCCTTCCGCCCGGAAGATTTCCGGCTCGACGGCTACGATCCGTGGCCGCACATTCCTGCAAAGGTGGCGGTATGAAGCTGTCGCTGATCGCCGCCCTGGCCGCCAACGGCATGATAGGTCGCGACAACGGCATGCCCTGGCATCTGCCGGAAGACCTGAAGCGCTTCCGCGCCCTGACCATGGGTCACCCCATCATCATGGGGCGCAAGACCTGGGATTCGCTGGGCCGGCCGCTGCCCGGGCGCACCAGCATCGTGGTGAGCCGGCAGGACGGGCTGGACATCGCCGGCGCACGGGTGGTGCCGTCGCTGGACGCCGCAGTCGAACTGGCGGCAACGCTTGAGGGCGGCGACGAAGCTTTTGTGATCGGCGGCGCGCAGCTCTACGCGCTGGCGCTGCCGCGGGTCGATCGCCTGCTGCTGACCGAAATCGCCGACGCTTTCGACGGCGACACGCGTTTCCCCGACTATGACCGCAGCGCCTGGCAGGAAACGGCACGCGAAGAGGCGGTCAGCGCCGGCGGCCTGCGCTACGCCTTCGTCGACTACACGCGACGCGCGGCGCAGCCTCGCTAGGCGCGCGCGTCGGCGTTGCTTGCCGGCCCCGCCGGCCTGCTTCAGTCGCGTACGCAGTCGACCGCGTAATCCAGCGCTTCGCCTTCGCCGGTGCCGACCAGACCGTGGATGTCGGTCTCGAAGCCGGGGAAGGCGCGGTTGAATTCACGTGCGAAGCGCAGGTAGTTGACGATGGTGCGGTTGAAGCGCTCACCCGGAATCAGCAGCGGAATGCCCGGCGGATAGGGCGTCAGCAGCACGCTGGTGATGCGGCCTTCCAGCTCGTCGATGGCCACGCGGTCGATCTCGCGGTGCGCCATGCGCGCCCAGGCGTCGGCCGGCTTCATCGCCGGTTCCATCGGCGACAGATACATTTCGGTGGTCAGACGCGCGATGTCGTGCTTCTTGTACATCTCGTGGATACGCACGCACAGGTCGCGCAGGCCGACCCGCTCGTAGCGCGGGTGGGCGGCGACGAACTCGGGCATCACGCGCCAAAGCGGCTGGTTGTTGTCGTAGTCGTCCTTGAACTGCTGCAGCTCGGTCACCATGGTGTTCCAGCGGCCCTTGGTGATGCCGATCGTGAACATGATGAAGAAGCTGTACAGACCGGTCTTCTCGACGATGATGCCGTGCTCTGACAGGTAGCGCGTCAGGATGCCGGCCGGGATGCCCCAGTCGGCGAAGTCGCCATCGACGTCCAGGCCCGGGGTGATCACCGTGGCCTTGATCGGGTCCAGCATGTTGAAGCCGTCGGCCAGGTCGCCGAAGCCGTGCCAGCGCTCGCCGGCGCGCAGCGTCCAGTCCTCGCGCGTGCCCAGGCCCTCGTCGGCCAGATGGTCGGGGCCCCATACCTTGAACCACCAGTCGGCGCCGAATTCGGCATCGACCTTGCGCATCGCGCGGCGGAACTCGACCGCCTCGGCCAGCGACTCCTCGACCAGCGCGGTGCCGCCCGGCGGCTCCATCATCGCCGCCGCCACGTCGCACGAGGCGATGATGGCGTACTGCGGGCTGGTCGAGGTGTGCATCAGGTAGGCCTCGTTGAACACGTCGCGGTCGAGCGAACGGGTCTGCGAGTCCTGCACCAGGATCTGCGAAGCCTGCGACAGGCCGGCCAGCAGCTTGTGCGTCGACTGCGTCGAGAAAATCATCGACTCCTTGCAGCGCGGCCGGCCTTCGCCGATCGCGTGGTAGTCGCCGTAGAAGTCGTGGAAGGCGGCGTGCGGCAGCCAGGCTTCGTCGAAGTGCAGGGTGTCGATCTCGCCGTCCAGCACATCCTTGATCGCCTCGACGTTGTACAGCACGCCGTCGTAGGTCGATTGCGTGATGGTCAGGATGCGCGGCTTCTTGTTCACCGCCTCGCGCGCGAACGGATTGGCTTCGATCTTGGCGCGGATCACGTCGGGGCTGAACTCTGACTGCGGGATCGGACCGATGATGCCGTAGTGGTTGCGCGTCGGCGTCAGGAAGACCGGAATGGCGCCGGTCATGATGATCGAGTGCAGGATGGACTTGTGGCAGTTGCGGTCCACCACGACGATGTCGCCCGGCGCCACGGTCGAGTGCCACACCATCTTGTTCGACGTCGACGTGCCATTGGTGACGAAGTACAGATGGTCGGAATGGAAGATGCGCGCCGCGTTGCGCTCCGACGCCGCGACCGGGCCGGTATGGTCGAGCAGCTGACCCAGTTCCTCGACCGCGTTGCAGACGTCGGCGCGCAGCATGTTCTCGCCGAAGAACTGGTGGAACATGCGGCCGACCGGGCTCTTCAGGAAGGCCACGCCGCCGGAGTGGCCGGGGCAGTGCCACGAGTAGGAACCGTCCTGCGCGTAATGCACGAGCGCACGGAAGAACGGCGGCGGCAGCGAATCGAGGTAGGCGCGCGCCTCGCGCACGATGTAGCGGGCGACGAACTCCGGCGTGTCCTCGAACATGTGGATGAAGCCGTGCAGTTCGCGCAGGATGTCGTTCGGGATGTGGCGCGTGGTGCGCGTCTCGCCGTACAGGAAGATCGGGATGTCCGCGTTGCGGCGGCGGATTTCGGCGACGAAATCGCGCAGATTGGTCAGCACCGCCTCGATCTCGGCTTCGCTGCCGCTGCCGAATTCCTCGTCGTCGATCGACAGGATGAAGGTCGAGGCCCGGCTCTGCTGCTGCGCGAACGAAGTCAGATCACCGTAGCTGGTGACGCCCAGCACGCCCGGACCTTCCTTCTCGATCGCTTCGGCCAGTGCGCGTATGCCCAGACCGGAGGCGTTTTCCGAGCGGAAGTCCTCGTCGATGATGATGATCGGAAACTCGAAGCGCATGGCACCCAACCTTCAAAGTAAAAGAGGGCACCCGACTCGGCGCCCCCGGACTGCAGCAGGACTGCAGGCTTGAAGCGCGCGATGGTATCAGTTCGAGATGGCAAAACAATCGGGGCCGCACAAGGCGGCCCCGCAGGGTGAAACAGGGTGTAAGAGGCGGTCAGCCGAGGCGGCGACGCGAGATTGCACCGACCACCGCCAGACCGGCGACGATGAGCGCCCACGACTCGGGTTCCGGCACGGCCGCGACCGCGTAGCTGTCGAGGAATTCGACGCGCACGCCGGTGGCGTTGCCGACCTTCTGCGCAACGTTGCTGACGAAGAAGTCCAGCGTGTTCACGCCGGACAGGAAGCCGGCGGTGGCCGAGAACGAGGTCCAGGAATCCAGCGCCGAGCCGCTCGAAATCGTCGTGCCGTTCAGCTGGATGTAGCCGTTGTTGTCGGCAGCCCAGCGACCGGTGATCCAGGCGGAGGTGATGTCCAGGCCGGTCAGGTCGAAGGAGATCGACCACTTGTACAGGCCCGGCTCGGTCGGATCGTAGCTCTGACGGGCGTTGATGGTCGGCGTCAGCCACTTCGAGTCGGCCGTGTTGTCGAGCCAGGCGTAGAACATCGAGTTCAGGCCGGTCTGGCGGGTGGTCACGCCGTGGCCGTCGGTACCGACTGCCGTCCCGCTGATCGCTTCGAAGCTGTAATGGGTGTCGATCTTGCCGGAGGCTAGGCCGGCGCCGGTGTTGTAGAGCCCGTCGATCTGGTTCGACTCGACCGCGGCTGCGCTGAAGGACGCCAGCGCGATGCCCGACGCCACGAGAATGCTCTTGAACATGTGAATCTCCGCCTGAAATCTGAAAGTGAGGCGGAGTGTAGGCAGCGGCGAGGTGCACGACCGTTCATAAAGTCACGCTTTTGCCGGGCCCTGGCGGACGCTCTTTGCTGCTATGCACACAAGCCCTTGAAAGCGCAGGACTTGACCGATTTTTGCAGACCGCGGGCGCGGTCGATCGAGACAATCCTTAACAGTCAGATCTTCGGCAACGTAACCCCGGTCTGGCCCTGGTACTTGCCGCCGCGGTCCTTGTACGAGGTTTCGCACGGCTCGTCCGACTCGAAGAACAGCATCTGCGCGACGCCCTCGTTGGCGTAGATGCGCGCCGGCAACGGCGTCGTGTTGGAGAACTCGAGCGTCACGTGGCCTTCCCATTCCGGTTCCAGCGGCGTCACGTTCACGATGATGCCGCAGCGCGCATAGGTGCTCTTGCCCAGACAGACGACCAGCACGTTGCGCGGAATGCGGAAGTACTCGACCGTGCGCGCCAGTGCGAACGAATTCGGCGGGATGATGCAGGACTCGGCGTCCATCTCGACGAAGGAGTTCGGGTCGAAGGTTTTCGGGTCGACGATGGTCGAGTTGATATTGGTGAACACCTTGAATTCCGATGCGCAGCGCACGTCGTAGCCATAGCTCGACGTGCCGTAGGACACGATGCGCCGGCCGTCGATATGGCGCACCTGACCCGGCTCGAAGGGGTCGATCATGTGGTGCTCCTGCGCCATGCGGCGTATCCAGCGGTCGGACTTGATGCTCATCTGCGTGCCCTCGATTGCGTGCGCGGCCCCGGAAGGCGCCGCAAAAGGACGCAATTGTTGCAAGTTCGGCGCCGAAAAGCACGCGCTGCCTGCCCCGCCGGATCGCGCGGGGCAGGGCGCGGTTCAGCGCCCGTGCGGGGCCGTCTCCGTCGGGCCGGAGTCGGTGATCGGGTTCAGCGTGGTCATGAAGGTCGATTGGCGCAGGCCTTCGTCGACCCAGCGCTGGTGTTCACCGGTCAGCGTCTTCAGGAAGGCCACCAGCGCGGCCTTCTCGTCGTCGTCCAGACGCAGCGGCACGATCAGGGGGCTCTGATCCGGCGCGCCACCGCCGCCTCGGTCGTAGAAGTCCACCACCGCCTCGAGCGTCGATAGCGAGCCGTCGTGCATGTAGGGCGCGGTCAGCGCCACGTTCCGCAGCATCGGTGTCTTGTAGGCCCAGCGGTCGTCCGGGTCGAGCGTGATTTCGAAGCGGCCAACGTCGTTCGGCACCTTCTCGCCGATCGAATCGATGCGCTCGGCCGTCATCGTCGTCTGCAATCCCGGCACCAACTGCACTTCGACCAGCGGCCGCGGCAAGCCGCGCAACCAGCCGATGCCTGTGTTGTGGTAGCGGAAATCCGAGAACAGCGCCGACTGCTCGCCGATCGTGTGACAGGTGGTGCAGCGTCCCTTGCCGGCGAACACCTCCAACCCCTGCCGCTCCTGCGCGGTCAGCGCCGTCTCGTCGCCGCCGTAGCGGTAGCGGTCGAAGCGGGAATTGGCGGATACCAGCGAACGCTGATAGCTGGCCAGGGCCTGGCCCACCGTCTCGACCGTCGGTCCGCGACCGGCGAAGGCCCGCTCGAACGCGCCCTGGTAGTCGGGCAGCGTGCGCAGCTTGTCCAGTACGTGGCCGATCGACGGGTTGGCCATTTCGTTGTGCGCAAGGAAGGGGCCCCACACCTGGGCTTCCAGTTCCCCCTCGCGGCCGTCGTGGAACAGGCGCGGGTGGTAGCCCACGTTGAGCACCGTGGGGGCGTTGCGTCTTACCGTGGCGCCCTCGTTGCCGATCGCCATGCGCAGCTCGTTGGCGGTGAAACCGTGGTCGGGCACATGGCACATGCCGCACGACATGGTGCCGTTGAACGACAGCCGGCGATCGAAGAAGAGCTTGCGTCCCAGTTCGATGCGTGCAGCCGTGGGCGGGTTGTCCGGCGGGTGCGGCATGACGGGCAGGCCGAGCGGCACAGCGATGGCCGCCGTGGCCGTATCGTGCGCCACCTCGCCGGCACAGCCGGTCAGCGCGAGCGCGAGCGCCACTACGCATTCAGGGCGCACGCGGCGTTTCGAGCAGGAGTGTTTCAATGTCATTGAACATGACCTCAGGCATCAGGAAAGCGGTTGTATAGATCTCGCGGACCCGGCCGTCGCGATCGATCAGGAAGAGCTTGAGCATGTGGTTGAGCACCCGCGTCGGCCGCCCCTTGGTGTCCAGTTCGACCGACACGTCCTGACCGAGGTCGTCGAGCATGGGTTTCAGATCGGCGACCGAGCGCGTGGTGAGGAAGTGCCAGCGCACCGGGCTCTTCGGATCGGCCAGAGCGCCGGCGTACATGCGCATCGATGCGGCATCGTCGTGCGACGGATCGAAGGACAGGCTGACCAGCCTGACCTGGCGCGCCATGTCGGGCCGGCGCAGCAGGCGCTCGCGCAACTGCGTCAGCGTCGCGTAGGCAAGCGGACAGCCCACCGGGTCCACGCAGTAGGTGTACATGAAGGACAGCAGCGTGATGCGCTCCCGCGTATAGCGGGCGAGCCCGTAGGTACGACCGTCGATGTCCACCACCCGCCCGTTGGGCGAGCGCTGTATCGGCGGCAAGCGGTAGCTGCCCGCGGCGGGCGCGACGAAATCCTGATGCGGCGTACTGGGCGCGAGTTCGGCGTTGGATGCGCCCTGCGAGCCATCGGCCAGCAGGGCGCCCAGCACCAGCGCCGTCGCCGCCGTGCGGACGCGGCGGAAGATCGGCATGTGTTCGCCTCGACTCAGCGGTTCGAGGCAAGTTCGGCGACGCGCTCCTTCAGCCCGGCGGTGTTCACCGGCTTCGCCGAGAACTTCATGTGATGCGCACGACCCAGCTTGAGCGCATAGAAGTCGATCGAGAACTTCTCGCTGAGCGCCTTGCCGTCCCAGTGGAACAGCTTCAGGAACTGCTGGTCGTCGCCGCCCTTCTTGTCCCAGTTGCCGAGCAGGCTGGTGGTGAAGTAGACCCGCTTGCCGTCCCAGCTCTGGCTCACCATGTTGACCTGCGAACCGATCACCTTCTGGTAGACCTCCTTCGGCGCCTCCGGATCGGAAATGTCGAAGTAGCGCGCGGTGCCGTCGAGGAAGGTGTTCACCCACAGCCCCTTCGCATCGGCGGTGATCGAAATGTCGACCGGCAGCGGAACCTTGGACGGGTCACCCACGGTACCGACCTCCTTCGCCTGCCACTCGCCCTTCGCGTCCTGCTTGATCAGCACCAGTTTCGAAGTGAGCGCGGTGGCCGTGTAGGCCCAGTTGTCGCCGCTCTTCAGCGACCAGCGGATTTCCAGCGGTGCGCCGGGCACGTTCATCACCTTCTGCGGCTTCATCGACTTCAGGTCCCACATGACCATGGTGTTGCCGAAGTGCTTCATCGCATCGGCGTCCTTCACCATCTTGCCGAAATCCATCATGTAGTTGTTCCAGCCGGTGAAGCTGGAGGTGAGCAGCGCATTCTTCTGCGGATTGATGCCGATGTCGTAGCCGTAGCCGTCGGCCATCACGTCGCCGTGCCGGCCGGTCGGCATGTCGTACTTCTCTACGAACTCGCCCTTGTTGTTGTAGACGACCAGCCCGGTGCGGCCACCGTGATCCTTGTCGTTGGACAGGGCCTGCACCATCATCCGGCCGGGCAGTGCGTAGAAGGTGTGCGGGCCGACATAGCCCGTCTTCTGCGTGAAGTCGGTAATCGTGTGCACCAGTTTCGGCTTCGCCGGGTCGCTGCCGATGTCGAATACGAAGATGCGGTTGTCGTCGAGCCGGCCGGCCCACAGGAATCGGCGGTCGTCGGTGAAGCCGGTGTGGTGCGCCTCGCCGCGGCCGCCGACGGTGACCGAATGGACCACCTTGCCGTAGTCCTTCGATTTCGGATTCACGTCCACGGTGACCAGCTTGTCCGACTCGTCACCCATGCCCTTCACGCCCAGCGTCCACACGTGGACGAAATCCTCCTGCCCCTTGATCAGCTTCGTCGTGTAGGGCGAATTGCAGGTTTCGTCGGCCTGTACCGGCAGCGTGCCGCCGAACGAAGCAATCAGGGCGAATGCAAGGGCGGTGACTTTCAGCTTGCTCATCAGGATTTCCTTCCTCTGGTTGTCGGTCGTGCCGGCCGCACCGGGTGCGGTCCGACACCGTCTCCGGGCTGCGCATGCAAACCGGTTGACGTACCGTTTGGTATGTTTATAGTCGTAACGCGGAGGCATTGCGCCGCCATTCTTGTCGCTGCAACGCAGCAGCCCGGAGCACTGGATCAGCCATCGTGAAGACTGCCGCTCATCGTTCCGACATGCCTTCTGGCTCGCCGGCCCGGGTCTGTACTCCGGAACGGCCTCAACGCTACCGCCGGCACGGCAGCGCCACCATCCGGACGAACTCCGGCGCAGCCGAGGGATTTCCCTTAGCCGGTGTCGAATGCACGGTGCATCAGGCATGAATGCGCTGACCGGCATCGGTCTGCTCGCCACGCTCGCGCTGGCCACCTCGTCGATATGGGCGCTGCGCACGCACCGGCAGCGACTGGCGGAGGCGGCGCAGACGATACGGACACTGCAATCGGAGCGCGATGCGCTGGTGACCGCGCACGGCGAGGCCGAGGCGCGCCTGACGGCGAGCGAGCAGCGGCTGCGTCTGCTGCTCGAATCCGAGCCGGAGTGCGTGAAGCTGCATACCTGCGATGGCAGCGTGCTGGAAATGAACCCGGCCGGTCTTGCCATGATGGACGCGCGGTCGACGGAGCAGGTGATCGGTCGCTCCATCTTCTCCTTCATCGCCGAAGAGCATCGCCAGCCCTATATCGAACTGACCGAGCGCGTGTTCCGCGGCGAGAGCGGGCGACTGGAATTCCGCCTGACCAGCCTGCAGGGGCGTCTGCGCTGGATGGAAACCAGTGCGGCACCGCTGCGCGACGAACATGGCCACATCATCGCGCTGCTCGGCGTCACCCGCGACATGACCGAAAGGCGCGCCGCCGAGGAACAGGACCGACAGCACCTGTCCGCGCTCGCCCACGTGGTGCGCACCTGCACCATGGGCGAGATGGCGACCAATCTCGCGCACGAGCTGAACCAGCCGCTGGCGGCCATCGTCAATTACACGCGCGGGTCGCTGCGTCGCCTGCGCGCTCAGGCCGCCGCCGCACCGGAGGTGCTCGAATCGCTCGAACACGTGTGCACGCAGGCGGAGCGTGCCGCCGGCATCATCCGCAATCTGCGTACCTTCCTCGGCAAACGCGAACCGGCGCTCACCGCGCTCGACCTCAACGACATCGTGCAGGCCACCAGCGCGCTGATCGGCTCGGAAGCGCGCGCGCACGGCGTGAGCATCCTGTTCTCGCCGGCCGCCGACCTGCCGCCGGCGCGCGGATCGCGCATCGAGGTGGAGCAGGTGCTGCTGAACCTGATGCGCAACGCGATCGAGGCGATGACGACCGCCGCATCCCCTTGCCGCGAGATCCGCGTATCCACCGGGCACGGACACGACGGCTACGCCTTCGTGGACATCGCCGACTCCGGGCCCGGCATCGACGGCGCCGACCCGTCGCGCATCTTCCAGCCCTTCTTCACCAGCAAGGACGAAGGCATGGGCATGGGTCTGCCGATCAGCCGCTCCATCATCGAAGCACACGGCGGACAACTCTGGCTCGCAAAGAACGACAACGACGGCGCGACCTTCCGGTTCACGCTGCAAACGGGGGAGACACTGCATGGACGGAACGGAACCGACGGTCTACGTGGTTGACGACGACGACGCGGTGTCGTCGTCGCTGTCCTGGTTGCTGGAGTCCATCGGGCTCCGCGTCCGGACCTACCGCAACGCGCTCGACTTCATCGCCGCGATGGACGCCGATCCGTGGGGCTGTCTGGTGCTCGATGTACGCATGCCTGGCATGAGTGGCCTCGAGCTGCAGCAGCGGCTGCGCGATCGCGATGTCGGACTGCCGGTCATCTTCATCACCGGTCACGGTGGCGTGGCCAACGCGGTGAAGGCGATCAAGGCCGGCGCTTTCGACTTCCTGGAGAAGCCCTTCGACGACCAGACCCTGCTCGACCGCGTACAGCAGGCGATCGGGCTCAACAGTGAAGCGCGCCGTTGCCGCAGCGCCCGCGCAGCGCTGCTCGACCGCTACGCCAGCCTGACGCCACGCGAGCGCGAGGTGATGGATCTGGTGGTCGAGGGCCGGCCGAACAAGGTGATCGCGCAGGTGCTCGGCCTGTCGAGCAAGACGGTGGAGGCGCACCGCGCGCACGTGATGGAAAAGATGGCTGCGCGCTCGCTGACCGAACTGGTGAAGCAGTCGCTGTGCATCCAGTCGCCGGACTCCGGCTGGATCGGCACCGGCACGAGCATGCCGCACGGCCGCGCGGGAAACCCCTTGGCGGAACAGGGAATCGACCGGATTTCCGCCTCCCGTGCCGCTCGGCCATAGTGGCGACATCCCGCGACCGAGCGCCCGGCCCTCCGCGCCGGTCGCGGGCACAAGAGTCGCGGCTCCGGTGCGTGCGTGCCCGCACCTGCCGGTCGACCGCACCGCATCGCGCACCGCGCAGCCCCCGCGTGGTGTCGCATCTCGACCGGGAAGAAGGGGAAACTTCCGCGGCGCGTGCGCCATATCGCCTCCGATGGCGCACGCCCCTGTTTTCACCGCGGCATCTGTCGTGCGACGGACCCCGCCACGCAGTCGCGCCTCGTGCTAGAAAGCGGCTGTCTACTCCGTCCGCGCCGCCCGCATGAGCCGCCCTTCCCGCAAGAACGAACTGCTCGACACTGCTCGCGACCTTGTCATGCGCAAGGGCTTCTCGGCGACGTCGGTGGATGAGATCTGCACGCTGTCGCAGATGACGAAGGGCGCCTTCTTCCATCACTTCAGCGACAAGGAAGGGTTCGGCCTGGCCCTGCTCGACCATTTCGAACAGGAGGGCCGGCTGCGCATGCAGGCCCATCTTCCGCTGCGCAAGCGCAGCGCACGCAGCCAGCTGCACGCCTACCTCGACCTGCTCGGCGACATGTACGGCGAAGACGCGCGCTTTCGCGAAGGCTGCCTGTTCGCCATCCTCGCCTACGAGTCGTCCGATCCGTCCTCTCCGCTGCGGCGGGCCTGCGCCGCCGCGCTGGAACGCTGGATGGAGGGCGCCCGCGCGCAGTTCGCGCAGATCATCGCGCTGCTGGAAACTCCACCTCCGGTGCGTGCCGAAGATCTGGCCGAGCACCTGCTCGTGGTGATCGAGGGCGCGCTGGTCATGGGCCGCGTCCGCGACCCCGCCGTCGCGATCGCGCGGGCGCTGGCGCAGTTCCGGTCTTACGCCGAAGCCGCGCTCGGGCTCGACGGGCGCTGAGTTCAGCCGCCGCGCGCACTGCGCGCCACCGCGGCCAGCCAGTGCAGCGCATCCTGAGTGTCCGGGCGCATCAGCAGGCGAAAAAGCGATGCCGCTCCACCGGGCGATGCAGCGCCGGCGGCGCGCGCCGACCCGTCGTTCAGGGCCTGAAGCAGCGTCAGCAGAGCGGAGCACTCCAGCCCGTCGTCGCGCGATGCCGCGCGCTCAAGACGATCGAGCAGACGGGCCACGCCCGGACTGTTCAGCAGACGCAGCAGGCGCAGCGCACCGCCCGCCAGATCGGCAGCGTCGGAGACCATGTCGGGCGTGAAGCCGTCCTCGAACAGTTCGAATAGCCGCTGCAGGCCGACTGCCTCCGGCGCGGCCGGCTCGTAGGCGCCGGTATGCCGCGCATCGTGCTGCCGCCAGGCGCGGATCGCGTCTGCGACCAGGCGATCGAGCGCGCCGCTTCGTGCCATATCCGCCAGCACGCACGGCGCCTCGGTCAGTCCGGCGCGTTCGCACCAGTCCTCCAGCGCACGCCAGTCCTCTGCGCGGGCCGTCACGGAAAACCTCTCAGCGACGACCAGTAGAGACGGTGATAGAAGGTCTTCGCCATGTGTATCGCGCGGCTGGGCGCGTGCGGGCGCGGCGGTTCGGCGTAGTTGAAGGCGGCGTAGGTGGCGCGGTCACGGCTGGTTTCGATGAAGCACAACACCTTGCCGTCATAGCCATGGGTGTCGCCGCCGCCGCGTACGCGGGAGGCCAGGTTCGCGGCGATCACCTCGGCCTGGAAACGAGCCGTCGAGCCCGCCTTGCTCACCGACAGATTGGTGGTGTCGCCGAGCACGAACACATCGTCGCGCCCCTGCATGGAGAGCAGCCGCCGATGCGTCGGCACCCAGCCGCGCGGACCCAGACCGCTGCGTTCGATCGCCTCGGCGCCACGGTGCGGCGGAATGGCGATCAGCAGATCGTAGTCGACGCTCAGCCCCTCCTCGCTGTGCACCGTGCGCGTAGCGCCATTGACCGACGCGATATTGAAGTAGGTCGCGCTGCGTACGCCGCGGCGGGCGAACTCGATGCGCGCCCACTCGGCCACGGCCTCGATCGAATGCAGGCGGCCGATCGGATAGGTGTAGAGCAGATCGACGCGCGGCGCGATGCCACGTCGCACGAACAGGTCCTGCAGCAGGAAGGTCAGTTCCAGCGGTGCCATCGGGCATTTGTGTGGGACGCCGGTGGTGACGACGACGCGGCCACCGTCGAAGGCCTGCAGTGCCTGTGCCAGCCTGAGTGCCGCCGCCTCGGTGTAGAAGCCGTGCGCATTTTCGGCCAGGCCTGGCACCTCTTCAGGCGTGACCCGCGAGCCGGTGGCGATGACCAGCCAGTCATAGCTGTAGGCATTGCCGCTGGCTCCGCGCACCTGCTTCGAGTCCGGCGCAAAGGCGACCACTTCGTCGATCAGCAGCGCGATGCGCGGATCGAGCAGCGTGCGCTGGTCGCGATACAAGGCATCCACGGTGGTCTGTCCGAGCGCGAGATGCAGCAGTCCCGGTTGGTAGAGATGTCTGGGAGACGCCGAGAGCACCACCACGTCCACCTCGCCGCGCTGCAGCTCCGGTGCTAGCAGCCTTGCCAGCCTGTTGGCCAGTATCGTGCCACCGATGCCGGCGCCGACGATCATGATGCGCATGATGTCCGCTCCTCCGGCATGGGCCTAGCCACGCGTCTTCTCGACCATGATGTGCAGAACCCCCTGCTCGTTGCGGGTAGACACGTGACGCTGACCCACCTTGGCCAGCCACTCGGGAATTTCCCGAGCCGAACCGGGGTCGTCTGCCAGCACCAGCAGGAACTCTCCGCGCCGCGCGTGCTTGAGCGCCACGATCAGTTCCATCAGCGCGCCCGGGCAATGGCTGCCGCGCGCATCGACGACGACGGCCACGCCATCAGGCACTGGAAGGTCATCCTGCATGGCCGCCGTCGCCGCTTAGAAGCGCATGCCGAATGCAAGGCTGAACACGTCGGGATCGAGACCGATGCGTTCCACACGGGCGGGCGCTCCGGAGAAGCGCACGTCGGTTTCGAGGTAGAACTTCTTGTAGTCCAGGTTGATGAACCAGCGCTCCGACACCGACCAGCTGACACCTGCCTGCAGCACGAGACCGGTATCGGACTTGAAGCGGGCGAGCTGGTCGAAGACCGGTCCTTCCTGGTCGAAGAACAGCGTGTGGTGGACGCCGACGCCGACATAGGGACGGAAGCGCCCTTCAGGCAGGAAATGCCATTGCGTCACCAGGTTCAGCGGCGCCATCGAAGCCCGGCCCAGCGTGGCACCGCCGAGGCTGAAGCGGTGACGCGCAATGCCGGCCGCGGTATTCAGCGCGATCTGACGGGTCAGGAAATAGCTTGCGTTGATCACCGGCGTCACCCGGTCCGATGCGTCGACGCCCAGCACCGGTGAATCCATGTCCGCGTTGACCGACATCAGTCCCAGACTGAGCTCCCAGTCACCTGCCGCCGCCTGCACCGCCACCGGCAGCGCAAGTGCGAATACCGTCACCGTCCGCTTGAGTACACGGCTCATCCTTCTTCCTCCTTGTCCTTGTTGTGGGCATGACTGCCTTGTTGTCCGTCGTGCGTGCACCGCTGCGGGCGCATCGCATGACAGCGACAGTTCTACGCGGCGAGGAGGGCGGGGAAAATCCGGACGAGCACGGCCGGTATCGAGGGTTTCTACCCGGTCAATAGCGGGGTCGGGGCCGACGCGCAGACATGAAAAAAGGGCGGCTCCCCTTGTCGGAGAGCCGCCCTGGGCGGAGAAGACGGCGCAATCAGACCAGCATGTCGGCCCAGATGTTCTTCGCCCAGGCAAGCGCGAACTTGCCTTCCATCTCGGTCGGGCCCGCGGACAGGCCGCCGGCGCCCTTGACTGGCTGCACCTGCTTGGTGGCCGGGTCGTAGGCGTGCACCGACGCCACGTGTACGACGTTGGTCGCATCGACGAAGCTGTAGCAGGTGTTCATCACCAGTGGCGAGTCCGACGGCGGCTGACCGGCCATCAGGTTCACGATGGCGGCGGCAGCCAGCTTCGCGTGCTGGTTCGCCATATGGCCCGACTTCGGCATGGTCGGCGCCGGGAAGATGGCGTCGCCGAGCACGTGGATGTTCGGCGTGCTGGTCGATTCCATCGTCAGCCAGTTGATGTCCACCCAGCGGTTGTTGATCAGCTTCAGCCCCGATTTCGCGGCGATGTCGCCGGCGCGCTGCGGCGGCACCACGTTGAGCACGTCCGCCTTCACCTGATCGAACTCGAGGATGGCCGTACGGTTGCCGGCATCGACGTCGCGCAGCTCGCTCTGCGGGCGGTACTCGATGATGTCCTTGTAGTTGTCGGCCCAGGCCTTCAGGAACAGGCCCTTCTTCGACACGATCTCCTCGTTGGCATCGAGCACCAGCACCTTGGACTTCGGCTTCTTCGTCTTGAAGTAGTGCGCCACCATGCAGGCTCGCTCGTACGGTCCGGGCGGGCAGCGATAGGGCGCCTTCGGAATGGTCATCGCGAACACGCCACCATCCGGCATCGCTTCGAGCTGCTTGCGCAGCGCCACCGTCTGCGGACCGGCCTTCCAGGCGTGCAGGATGGCCTGCTGCGCTGCGGCCGACTGCAGCCCGGGGAGCCCGTCGTACATGAAGTCCACGCCCGGCGACAGCACCAGCCTATCGTAAGCGAGGTCGCCGCCCTTGGCGAGCTTGACCACGCGCTTGTCGGCATCGACCGCGGTCACTTCGTCCTGCACCACCTTGATGCCGTACTTGGCCAGACCTTCGTAGCCCACCGTGATGTCCGACAGCTGCTTCTCGCCAGCCAGCACCAGATTGGAGATCGGGCACGAAACGAAGGCGGCGTTGCGCTCGACCAGCGTCACGCGGATGCCGCCATTGCTCCACATCGAAATGTACTTGGCTGCAGTGGCGCCGCCGTAGCCGCCACCGACCACCACCACGTGACCCTTGCCCTTGCCGGCACCGGCGCAACCGTAGAGCGCCGCCATGGCCGACACGCCCAGCGTGCCCTGTATGAAACCGCGACGTCCGATGCTCATTTGCCACCTCCGGTCGGCGTGCGCGACGAGAAATAGTCCGCGATCAGTTCGAGCTGAGCCTCGGTATAGCCCTTCGAGATCTGGTGCATGATGGTTGCCGGCTTCTCGCCGTTGCGGAAAGCCTTCAGCGAATTGAGCATCTTGCCCTTGGGCATGCCCGCCAGCACTTCCATGCCACCGACGCTGTTGCCGTCGGTGCCGTGGCAGTTGGCACAGGTTGCCGCAAGATTGCGGCCGAGATTCGGATCCGCCGCGTACACCGCCGTCGCGCTCAGCGACAGCAGTGCCAGAGTCAGCCCTGGCAATGTCTTGTTCAAGATTCTTTTCCTCCTCGGTATCTGCACTGGGGTTCCATTGCGTCCGTTCTGGCGCAGGCGCTCGTTGCGGACTATCGACACGCTAGACAAAAAAACGCGCACCCTCAAGTCAAAAGATCGATAAATTTTTTCTTGCAGATATGCGCAATCGCGCATATGCTCAATTCAAACGATATGAGGAGCAGCGATGGAACACGATCCGGAGCTGGACAAGGTATTCGAGTCGGTGGCCGATTACTTCGGACTGCTGGCCGAGCCGGCAAGGCTGAAAATCCTGCACTGCCTGTGCGATGGCGAGCGCTCTGTCGCCGACGTCGTCAGCCAGTCCGGTCTGAGCCAGACCAACACGTCCCGCCATCTCAACATGCTGTACCGCGCCGGCATCGTCGGCCGCCGCAAGGACGGCAGCATGGTCTTCTACAAGCTGATCGACCCCAACTTCCCGTCGATCTGCCGCACCGTCTGCATTCAGATCGCGTCGGGCAGCGCGCTCAATCTGCCCAGCAAACCCAGCAAGGCCTCGCTGAAGAAGGTCGGCCGCGCGCTCGAAATCGCGTCCGAATAGTCACGGAGAAGACATGTCCCAGCCACCCGTCCGTCCGGGGCGCATCCGTCGCGCACCCGAAGGCTTTCTTACACCTGAACAGATAGGCGAGGTCGCCGCCGGTCGGCGCGATTTCCTGCGCAACGCGTTCGTCGCCGCGACTGCGGTGGCGGCCGGCACCGCAGTCGCGCGCGCCGCCGAGGGCGACCCGGCCATCCTGACGCTACCCGAGCACAGCACCACGCTGGGCCGCCCGGTGGCCGAGCGGCCTTACGGCACACCGTCGCAGTATGAGTCCGGGTTGAAGCGCCGCGAGAGCCCGGGCCTGACCCGGGTCGCCGCCGCCTCGGTGTCGTTCGCGCCGCTGCAGGGCCTGTTCGGCATCATCACGCCGTCCGGCCTGCACTTCGAGCGCCACCATCAGGGCTGGCACGACATCGACCCGGCCCGTCACCGCCTGATGGTGAATGGTCTGGTGAAGGAAGCCCGCGTCTACACGATGGACGACCTGATGCGCCTGCCCTCGGTGTCGCGCATCCACTTCATCGAGTGCGGTGCCAATACCGGCATGGAATGGGGCAATGTTGCGGTGCCCACCGTGCAGTACACGCACGGCATGCTGTCCTGTTCGGAATTCACCGGTGTGCCGCTGTCGGTGCTGCTCGACGACTGCGGCATCGACATGAAGCGTGCGAAGTTCGTGCTGGCCGAAGGCGCCGACGGTTCGAGCATGACGCGCACCATCCCGCTCGACCGCGCGCTCGACGATGTGCTCGTCGCATGGGGTCAGAACGGCGAAATGCTGCGTCCGGAGAACGGCTACCCGCTGCGCCTGGTGGTGCCGGGCATACAGGGCGTGTCCTGGGTGAAGTGGCTGCGTCGCATCGAGGTCGGCGACAAGCCGTGGGCGGCGAAGGACGAAGCCATCCACTACATCGAC
Source organism: Methyloversatilis sp. NSM2 (assembly GCF_038066675.1). Taxonomy (NCBI): domain Bacteria; kingdom Pseudomonadati; phylum Pseudomonadota; class Betaproteobacteria; order Nitrosomonadales; family Sterolibacteriaceae; genus Methyloversatilis; species Methyloversatilis sp. NSM2. Next base: position 16,480 of record NZ_JBBUKV010000010.1, on the reverse strand, counting down.
CTGCTGCCGGATGGCACCCACCGCCAGTACACGTCGATCCAGGAGTGCAAGTCGGTCATCACCACGCCGTCGGGCGGACAGACCCTGCTCGACCGTGGCTTCCACAACATCTCCGGCCTCGCCTGGTCGGGCCGCGGCAAGATCAAGCGGGTGGATGTATCGACCGACGGTGGCCGCAACTGGCGCACCGCCCGGCTGGAAACACCGGTGCTGTCGAAGGCGCTCACCCGCTTCAACATCGACTGGGTGTGGGACGGCAGTCCGGCCATTCTGCAGTCGCGCGCGATGGACGACACCGGCTATGTGCAGCCGAACTACGCGCAACTGCGCGAGGTGCGCGGCACGCGCTCGATCTATCACAACAACGCCATCCAGTCGTGGAAGCTGGCGGAAAGCGGAGACGTGAGCAATGTCCAGGTTTACTGAACTCGCCCTCGCTGCCGCACTCGCACTGAGCGCGGGCGCCACCCTTGCCGCCGGCAAGTACGAAGGCATCGGTCGCAGCGCTACGCCGGCCGAGGTGAAGGCCTGGGATATCGACGTACGCCCCGACTTCACTGGTCTGCCGCCCGGTTCCGGCTCGGTCGATCGTGGCATGGAGGTGTGGGAGAGCAAGTGCGCCTCCTGTCACGGTACCTTCGGCGAGAGCAACGAGGTGTTCACGCCCATCGTCGGCGGTACGACGAAGGAAGACATCGAGAAGGGCCGCGTCGGCGCCTATATCCGCGGTGACGCGCCGCAGCGCACGACGCTGATGAAAGTGGCCACCGTATCCACGCTGTGGGATTACATTCACCGTGCGATGCCGTGGAATGCACCGAAGTCGCTCAGCGCCGATGACACCTACGCCGTGCTCGCCTACATCCTGAATCTGGGTGAGATCGTGCCGGCCGATTATGTGCTGTCGGACAAGAACATCGCCGACGTACAGAAGCGCATGCCCAACCGCAACGGCATGACGACGAAGCACGGGCTGTGGGACGTCAAAGGCAAGCCGGACGTGAAGAACGTCGCCTGCATGAAGAACTGCAAGACGCAGATCACTCTGGGTTCCAGCCTGCCCGACTACGCCCGCGATGCGCACGGCAATCTGGCCGAGCAGAACCGTGTGGTCGGCCCGGTGCGCGGCCAGAAGACTGGCGCTGCTGCAGCGCCCGCCGCCAAGCCGCATCCGGCGCTCGAGCTGATGAAGAAGCACGGCTGCAGCGGCTGCCACGGTGTCGGCAGCAAGATACTCGGCCCAGCCTTCCGCGACGTTGCGCAGCGCTACAAGGACGACAAGGGTGCAGAATCCGGTCTCGCCGCCCGCATCAGGAATGGCGGCAGCGGCGCCTGGGGCGACGTCCCGATGCCGCCGCAAGCGCAGGTCAGCGATGCCGACGTCAGCGCGTTGGTGAAATGGATCTTGTCGGGTTCGCCCGAAAACTGAGGAGGAAGTAGATGAACTCGCAGCGAAGAGAAGCCCTGAAGTCCGGGGGCGCACTGGGCCTGTTCGGCGTGCTGGTTGCCGCGGGCCTGATCACGCCGGAAGTGGCGCAGGCAGCATGGGACAAGGCGGCATTCGACGCCAAGACGATGGACGACGCGCTCAAGGCGCTCGGCGCAGGCAAACCGGCCGACTCGAAGGACGTGCAGATCAATGCGCCCGACATCGCCGAGAACGGCGCCGTCGTGCCGGTCGCCGTCAAGAGCACGCTGCCGGGCACCGAGTTCATCGCCATCCTGATCGAGAAGAACCCGAGCATGCTGGCCGCCAGTTTCACGCTGCCCGAGGGCACGGCCGCCGACGTCAGCACGCGCGTCAAGATGGGTCAGACCTCGAACGTGTTCGCGCTGGTCAAGGCCGGTGGCAGCTTCTACATGACCACCAAGGAAATCAAGGTGACGCTGGGCGGCTGCGGCGGCTGAGCCCCCGGACTTCCCCGACACCCGTACATTCAAGGAGCAAGACATGGCAGCAGGTCCGATGCGCATCCGCGCCGCCAGCAATGGCACCGAAACCGAAGTGAAGATCCTGATGAGCCACGACATGGAAACCGGCCAGCGCAAGGACGCGTCCGGTGCCCTGATCCCGGCGCACCACATCACCGAAATCACCGCCACCCACAATGGCCGCGTCGTGCTGGCCGGCCAGTTCGGCCCGGCGGTATCGAAGAACCCCTATCTGCAGTTCAAGTTCAAGGGCGGTGCCAAGGGCGACAAGGTGAGCGTGAGCTGGGTGGACAACAAGGGCGAGAAGCGCACCGACGAAGTCGTCGTGTCCTGACGCCCCGGCCGGCGTGCAGCGCTGGAGCACTCCACCAAAGAGACAGGACGACCTCACGAAGGTCAGTCCCGCACACAGTCGAGTCATCACACGCAGGACTGGAGGAAGAGATATGAATGGCACCCGATACGCCGCATGCGTTGCCGCATCGGCCTTGGCGCTGATGCTGCCGGCGATGCCGGCAGGCGCCGACGCGACCGCCGAAGGCATTGCCAAGTACCGCGAGGCACTGGCTGACGGCAATCCCGCCGAACTGTGGGAAATGCAGGGCGAGGAACTGTGGCGCACCGCGCGCGGCCCGAAGAACGCCTCGCTGGAGAAGTGCGACCTGGGCCAGGGCCCGGGCGTGGTGAAGGGCGCCTTCGTCACGCTGCCGCGCTACTTCGCCGACACCAAGCGGGTGCAGGACCTCGAATCGCGCCTGCTCACCTGCATGGAAACGCTGCAGGGCATTCCGGCCGACGAGGTCGCGAAGACGCCCTTCGGCAAGGGCGAGCAGAAGAGCATCGAGGCGCTGGTGGCGTGGATTTCCGCCGAGTCGCGCGGCATGAAGTTCAACGTGCCGACCTCGCACCCGGAAGAGAAGCGCATGTATGAGATCGGCAAGCGCGCCTTCAACTACCGCGGCGGCACGCACGATTTCGGTTGCGTCACCTGTCATGGCGAGGACGGCAAGCGCATCCGCCTGCAGGATCTGCCCAACCTGACCAAGGGCCCGGACGCCGCGCGCGGCTTCGGCGCATGGCCGGCCTACCGCGTATCCAGCGGCGAACTGTGGAGCATGCAGCGGCGCCTGAACGACTGCTTCCGCCAGCAGCGTTTCCCTTACCCGCTGTACGGGTCCGACGTGACCATCGCGCTGTCGGCCTATCTGGGTGTGACCGCCAACGGTGCCGGCGAAAGCACCGCGCCTTCGATCAAGCGCTGAGGAGAGGACACATGAACACGACCTTGCGCAACACCGCACTCGCACTGGGCACCCTCGCTACCGTCGCCGGCTGTGCCGGTGGCCGCCCGAGCGCCGAACAGCAGGCGGCGTATGACCGAGACACCGCCGAAGTGATGGCACGTTCGTTCCGCGAACAGGGCATCGTCAAGACCGACCGCCTGCAGCAGGACGATGTGATGACCGCCTGCTCCAAGCACGGCCATCACATCGACGACGATCTGCGCGACCGTATCCAGGAAAGCGCGATGGCCGCCATCAAGTGGCCGTCCGACGGCAACTATCTCGGCGACTGGAAGGAAGGCGAGAAGATCGCGCAGAGCGGTCGCGGCCTGACCTGGAGCGACAAGGCGGGCGATCCGAACGGCGGCAACTGCTACAACTGCCACCGCATCACGAAGAAGGAAATTTCCTTCGGCACTATCGGCCCCAGCCTCTACCAGTACGGCAAGCTGCACGGCAACACCGAGGCGACGCAGAAGTACGTGTGGGGCAAGATCTGGAATCCGAACGCCTACACCGCCTGCACCAACATGCCGCGTTTCGGCGCGCACGCCATCCTCGACGAGAAGCAGATCCGCCACATCGTGGCCCTGCTGCTCGACCCGAAGTCGCCGGTCAACGCGGAGTGATGCGCCGATGAGCATGCACCGCCGCGAGTTCCTGCAGCTGCTGGCGCTGGCCGGCGCCGGCGGAATGACCCTGCACAGCGACTTTGCCCGCGCCGCGGCAGCGGCCGGGCAGATGTACGAACTGCCGCGCTTCGGCAACGTGAGCCTGCTGCACATGACCGACTGCCATGCGCAGCTGATGCCGATCTACTTCCGCGAGCCGGACGTGAATCTGGGCATCGGCGACATGGCCGGTCGCGCGCCGCATCTGGTCGGCGAGAAATTGCTGAAGCAGTTCGGCATCGCGCCGGGCACGCCGCAGGCGCACGCCTTCACCTATCTCGACTTCGCCCAGGCGGCGAAGACCTACGGCAAGGTCGGCGGCTTCGCCCACCTCGCCACCCTGGTCAAGCGCATGAAGGCCAGCCGGCCCGGTGCACTGCTGCTCGACGGCGGCGACACCTGGCAGGGATCCGGTCTTTCGCTGTGGACGAAGGGGCAGGACATGGTCGACGCCTGCAAGCTGCTCGGTGTCGACGTGATGACCGGCCACTGGGAATTCACCTATGGCGCCGAGCGCGTGAAGCAGATCGTCGATGGCGATTTCGCCGGCAAGATCGACTTCGTCGCGCAGAACGTGAAGACCACCGACTTCGGCGATCAGGTGTTCCAGCCCTTCGTGATCCGGCAGATCAACGGCGTACCGGTGGCCATCGTCGGCCAGGCCTTCCCCTACACGCCGATCGCCAATCCGCGCTACTTCACGCCGGAATGGAGCTTCGGCATCAACGACGAGTCGATGCAGGAACACGTCGACGCCGCCCGCGCGAAGGGCGCGCAGGTGGTGGTCGTGCTGTCGCACAACGGCATGGACGTCGACATCAAGATGGCTTCGCGCGTGCGCGGCATCGACGCCATCATGGGCGGCCACACGCACGACGGTGTGCCGGCACCGGTCATCGTGAAGAACGGCGGCGGCCAGACGCTGGTGACCAACGCCGGCTCCAATGGCAAGTTCCTTGGCGTGCTGGATTTCGACGTCAAGGGCGGCAAGGTGAGCGAGTTCCGCTACCACCTGCTGCCAGTGTTCTCCAACCTGATTCCGGCCGACGCCGACATGACGGCACTGGTGACGAAGATGCGCGCGCCGCATGAGGCGAAGCTGGGCGAGAAGCTGGCGGTGACCGAAGGTCTGCTGTACCGCCGCGGCAACTTCAACGGCAGTTTCGATCAGCTCATCCTCGACGGGCTGATGAAGATGAAGGACGCCGAGATCGCATTCTCGCCGGGCTTCCGCTGGGGCACCAGCCTGCTGCCGGGCGATGCCATCACCATGGAAAATCTGCTTGACCAGACGGCCATCACCTATCCGTACACGACGCTGACGCCGATGACCGGGGAATTCATCAAGACGGTGCTGGAAGACGTCTGCGACAACCTGTTCAACCCCGATCCCTATTACCAGCAGGGCGGCGACATGGTGCGCGTAGGCGGCCTGCAGTACCGCTGCGATCCGACCGCGAAGATGGGCAGCCGCATCAGCGGCATGACGCTCAACGGCAAGCCGCTCGAAGCGTCGAAGACCTACCGCGTCGCCGGTTGGGCGCCGGTGTCGGAAGAGGCGCGGAACGCTGGCGGCGAACCGATCTGGGACCTGATGGCACGCTATCTGAAGGACGTGAAGACGGTGAAGCCGATCAAGCTCAACCTGCCCGAACTGCAGGGCGTAGCCGGCAACCCAGGGATGGCCTGACCATGCGCCCACTGCGTCGCCCGCCGCTCCGGCAGCTGCTTGCAGCCTGCGCACTCCTCCTCGCGCAGTTCGCGGCAGCGGGCGACGCACCCGCCTTGCGCGCACCGCTTAAGCCGGTGCAGGTCGGCCCGCACAGCTGGTTCGTGCAGGGCGAATCCGGCCCGGCCAGCCTGGCCAACGAGGCGTTCAACTCGAATGCCGGCTTCGTCGTCACGGGCGGCGGCGTCGTGGTGATCGACGCGCTCGGCACGCCGGCACTCGGCGAGGCGCTGATCGCCGCGATCCGCACGGTAACGGACCAGCCGATCCGCCGCGTGCTGGTCACCCACTATCACGCCGATCATTTCTACGGCCTGCAGGCATTCAAGGCGGTCGGCGCCGATGTGTGGGCGCACCGCGCAGGGCGCGAGTACATCGAAGGCGAAGAGGGGCGCGCACGCCTCGAACAGCGGCGGCGCGACCTTGACCCGTGGGTAGACGCCAACACGCGGCTGGTCGGCGCCGATGTGTGGCTGGAGGGCGACACCAGCTTCCGCATGGGCGACATCACCTTCGAGCTGGTCTATCTCGGCCCTGCGCACGCACCGGACGACATGGTCATCGTCGTGCGCGAGGACCGTGTCATCTACTCGGGCGACATCCTGTTCATCGGCCGCATCCCCTTCGTCGGCGACGCCGACAGCAAGCGCTGGCTGGTCACGATGGAGCAGCTGCTGGCGATGAAGCCGGGCACGCTGGTGACCGGCCACGGCCCGGCCTCGACCGACCCGTCGCGCGATCTCGGCATGACCCGCGACTACATTGGCTACCTGCGCGAGCAGATGGGCCGCGCCGTCGCCGAGTTCATGCCCTTCGACGAGGCCTACACGCGCACCGACTGGAGCCGCTGGGAAAAGATGCCGGCCTTCGATGCCGCCAACCGCATCAATGCCTACGGCACCTTTCTGCGCATGGAACAGGAGGCGCTCGGCAAATGAACTGGCGCGCCCTCATCGCCGTGGCTGCACTGGTCGTCTGCCCGGCGCTGGCCGCCAAGCCGGCGCGTACCGCCGGCGCGGCGCTGCCGGTGCTGGTGCACGCGGCAAACGACGCGCGCGAGGCGGCCAACCCGGGCGTGGTGTTCGTCGTACTGTTCTCCTTGCCCGGCTGCCACTACTGCGAAGAGGTGCGCAGCCACTACCTGGCGCCGCTGGCGCGCGACGCGGCCAATCGTGGCCGGCTGGTGGTGCGCGAGATCGACCTGAGCAGCACACGCGTGCTGACGGATTTCGATGGCACCTCGACCACGCAGGCGGCCTTTGCCAGACGGCTCAAGGTGCAGTTTGCCCCCACCGTGCTGTTCCTCGACGCGCGGGGCCAGCAGGTCGCTTCGCCGCTGATCGGCGCCGGCAAGGCGGATTTCTACGGCGCCTACCTGGACGATGCGATCGCCACCGGTTTGAAGGCTGCCGCGCGATGAACGGCCAGGCAAAGACTCACTGGGAAGCTGTGTATGCCCAGCGGGCGCCAGACAGCGTGAGCTGGTTCCAGCCGCATGCCGAACACTCGCTGGAGCTGATCGCTCGCACTGGCCTTGCGCGCGAAGCGGCGATCATCGACGTCGGCGGCGGCGCATCGACGCTGGTCGACGATTTGCTGGCGCGTGGCTATCACGACCTCACCGTACTCGATCTGTCCGCTGTCGCGCTGGCTGCGGCGCAGGCGCGGCTTGGCGACGACGCGCGACGGGTGAGCTGGGTCGAGGCGGACATTACCGCGGTCGATCTGCCGCGCCAGCGCTACGACCTGTGGCACGACCGCGCGGTCTTCCACTTCCTCACTGATGCGGCACAGCGACACGCCTATGTCGAACGGGTGCTGCAGTCGGTGAAGCCGGGCGGTCACGTCATCGTCGCCACCTTCGCAAAAGACGGGCCGGATCGCTGCAGCGGGCTGCCGGTCATGCGCTACGGCGCCGACGCGCTGCACGCGGAGTTCGGCGCGCCCTTCGAACTGCTGGAACACAGCCGCGAAACGCACCATACGCCGGGCGGCGCCGTGCAGCAGTTCGTCTATTGCTACTGCCGGCGCTCGGCGAGCTGACTGACCCTACCTGAACTTGTAGAAGCGCTTGTTCAGATAGGCGACGACGTGCGCCTCGTCTTCCGGAAACCAGCCGGTATTGAGTTGCGAATTGCATACGCTGACCTGGGTGGCCAGCTGCGCCAGTGAATTGACGCGGCGGTCGCTGCGCAGATAGATCTGGGTTCCGTCGCCGCCGCCATAGCGATCGTCGTGGCAGCTCTCGCACTGCGCTTCGGTCATCAGTTCCCCGCCCTTGACCGGGTCGGCTGCCTGCAGAGAGGCGGGCAGCGCGCAACAGGATGCAAGTACACACAGTTTCAGCAGCTTCATCCGGACTCTCCCACGCGACCGCCCGGCGGGCGGCTCGATCAGGTGTTCTGCACGACGATGCTCGGGAACTTAGCCGTCATGTCCTTCGCCTTGTCGGCGATCTTCACGGCAACCTTGCGCGCGATGTCGCGATAGATCTCGGCAACGCGGCCATCCGGGTCCGACACTACGGTCGGCTTGCCGGAATCGGCCTGTTCGCGGATCTGCATCGCCAGCGGCAGCGAACCGAGCACCTCCAGATCGTAGTCGGCCGCCATGCGTGCGCCGCCGCCCTCACCGAAGATGTGCTCTTCGTGGCCGCACTTGGAACAGGTGTGCAGGCTCATGTTCTCGACGATGCCGAGGATGGGGATGCCTACCTTCTCGAACATCTTTAAGCCCTTGCGCGCGTCGAGCAGCGCGATGTCCTGCGGCGTCGTGACGATGACCGCACCGGTGACCGGCACCTTCTGCGCCAGCGTGAGCTGGATGTCGCCGGTGCCCGGCGGCATGTCGATCACCAGGTAGTCAACGTCGTCCCAGCGGGTTTCGGTCAGCAGCTGTTCCAGCGCCGAGGTCACCATCGGGCCGCGCCACACCATGGGCGTCTCGACGTCGATCAGGAAGCCGATCGACATCGCCTGTATGCCGTAGGCGGTCATCGGCGCCAGCGACTTGCCGTCCGGCGATTCCGGGCGGCCGGTGATGCCCAGCATCTGCGGCTGCGACGGGCCGTAAATGTCGGCGTCGAGCAGGCCGACGGTGGCTCCTTCGGCGGCCAGCGCCAGCGCCAGGTTGACTGCGGTCGTGCTCTTGCCGACGCCACCCTTGCCGGAGGCGACGGCGATGATGTTCTTGACGCCGGGCAGCAGCTTCACGCCGCGCTGCACCGCGTGCGACACGATCTTCTGCGTCACGCTGACGCTCACGTTGCCAACACCCGGAATCGCGCGCAGACAGGCGATGGCGAGGCGGCGCAGGTGGTCCATCTGGCTCTTCGCCGGATAGCCCAGTTCGATATCGACCGACACGTCGGCGCCATCGATGCGGATGTTCCGCGCACTGCGCGTGCTGACGAAATCCTTGCCGGTATTCGGGTCTATCAGTTCCTTGAGCGCACTCTGGACCTGGGCTTCGGTGATGGACATGGACAACTCCGTACGCTGGGCAGCCGCCGCCGCGCCTCGTGCGCGCCTGTCGCGGAATACCCGATCAATTTACTAAAGTATAACCGATACACCCGCGCACCGTGGCGCAGCCGCGTGCGGGCAGTAGAATTGCGGGTTTCCCCGCTTTGGCTGTCACTTCGCCCTCCATCATGTCCCGCCGCCGCCTGCTCGTCACCAGCGCCCTGCCTTACGCCAACGGCGCCATCCACCTCGGCCACCTGGTCGAATACATCCAGACCGATATCTGGGTGCGCTTCCAGCGCATGCGCGGGCACGAGGTGCATTACGTCGGCGCCGACGACCAGCACGGCACGCCCATCATGCTGCGCGCCGAGAAGGAGGGCATCACGCCGCGCCAGCTGGTCGAGCGCGTGCTGCACGAACACGCCCGCGACTTTTTCGGCGGCCTCGACGTGCAGACCGCGTGGAAGAAGGGCGCCGGCGAACTGGGCGGCTTCCTGGTCAGTTTCGACAACTACCACCAGACCGATTCCGACGAGAACCGCGCCTTCTGCGAAGACATCTACGCCAAGCTGAAGGCGGGCGACCTGATCGCCCAGCGCTCGGTCGAGCAGTTCTACGACCCGGTCAAGGAAATGTTCCTGCCGGACCGCTTCATCAAGGGCGAGTGCCCGAAGTGTTCGGCCAAGGACCAGTACGGCGACTCCTGCGAGGTGTGCGGTGCCACCTATGCGCCGACCGAACTGAAGAACGCCTATTCGGTGGTGTCGGGCGCGGCGCCGGAGCGGCGCGCCAGCGAGCACTGCTTCTTCCGGCTGTCGGCACCGCAGTGCGAGAACTTCCTGCGTGACTTCACCCAGGGCTCGAACCGGCTGCAGCCGGAAGCGGCGAACAAGATGAAGGAATGGCTGGGCGAGCCGGGCGACAACCGCCTGTCCGACTGGGACATCTCGCGCGACGCGCCCTACTTCGGCTTCCGCATTCCGGGCACCGACAACAAGTTCTTTTACGTCTGGCTGGACGCGCCGGTCGGCTACTTTGGCAGCTTCCGCAACTACGTCGCGAAGCAGAAGGCGCTCGGCCACGACATCAGCGAAGCGGACTTCCTCGATGCCGCGGGCGCAAAAGCGGCCGGCACCGAAATGGTCCATTTCATCGGCAAGGACATCCTGTATTTCCACGCGCTGTTCTGGCCGGCCATGCTGGAGCACTCGGGCTACCGCACGCCGACCCAGATCAACGCGCACGGCTTCCTGACCGTGAACGGCGAGAAGATGAGCAAGAGCCGCGGCACCTTCATCACCGCGCAGAGCTACCTCGATCTCGGCCTGAATCCGGAGTGGCTGCGCTACTACTACGCCGCCAAGCTGAACGGCTCGATGGAAGACATCGATCTGAACCTCGACGACTTCGTCGCGCGGGTGAATTCCGATCTGGTCGGCAAGTACATCAACATCGCCAGCCGTTGCGCCGGCTTCATCAGCAAGCGCTTCGGCGGCACGCTGTCGGCACCGACCGTGCCCTTCCACTGGCACGAGGCGTCGATCCGCGACGCCTACGAGTCGCGCGACTACGCGCGTGCGCTGCGCGAGGTGATGGCCTGCGCCGACCAGGCAAACGTGTTCGTGAATGACCACGCGCCCTGGGTGCTCGCCAAGCAGGACGGTCAGGAGGAGAAGCTGCAGTCGGTGTGCAGCACCGCGCTCGAACTGTTCCGCCAGCTGTCGGTGCTGCTCAAGCCGGTGCTGCCGCATCTGGTCGCCGAGGTCGAGCGCTTCCTGAACATCGCGCCGCTCGGCTGGGACGACTTCGGATCGACCCTCAAGGCCGGCCACACCATCAACGAATACAAGCACCTGATGACCCGCATCGACCCCAAGCAGGTGGTCGCGCTGGTCGACGCCAACAAGGAATCCCTGGTGAGCACTCAAGCCCCTGCCGCCGTGCCGGCCAAGACCGAAGCACCGAAGAAGGTTGAAATCCCGGCCGCCGATGCCGGTGCCCACATTTCGATCGACGATTTCTCCAAGGTCGAACTGCGCATCGCGAAAATCGTCGCCGCCGACCACGTCGAGGGCGCGGACAAGCTGCTGCGCCTGCAACTGGACATCGGCGAAGAACGCCCGCGTCAGGTGTTCGCCGGCATCAAGTCGGCCTACGACCCGGCGCTGCTTGTCGGTCGGCTGACCGTCATGGTGGCCAACCTCGCACCGCGCAAGATGAAGTTCGGCATGTCGGAAGGCATGGTGCTGGCCGCCTCCGACGACAAGGGCGAGGTGCCGGGCCTGTTCATCCTGTCGCCGGATTCCGGCGCGCAGCCGGGCATGCGCGTCAAGTAAGAAGCGCGTGGCGATGGACGAGAGCGAGGTCGAAGCGCTGCATTTTGCGATCAGCGGTCGCGTGCAAGGCGTGTTCTTCCGCGCGTCCATGGTCGAGGAAGCGCGTCGCCTCGGACTGACCGGCTGGGTGCGCAATCGCCGCGACGGCTCGGTCGAGGCTTATGCCGTCGGTCGTCCGGCGGCACTCGATGCGCTGGTGGCCTGGGCCGAGACCGGCCCGCCGGCCGCCCGCGTCGACGCATGCATCGTGTCGCCGGCGGAGGCCGACGCCGCACTGCACGACTTCACGCAAGCCGCCACGGCCTGAGCTTTCGCCCGCAAACCACCCGGCAAACCCGCGCCACTTGGTGCACTGCCGCCATGGCAGCGCGTCATGACTTCCTTTCCGCACAGGTCTAGCTTTCACATCAGGCGCGCACATGGACGCGACCCACACATGTGGAGGAGACAACCATGCTGCCAACGGAGGAAGCGTGTTTCCGCGCTGTGTTGCGCGCCTGCCAGGATCACGCCGACGCGATGCTCGCGTGCGGCAGCCCGCCGCGACCGACTGCGCTGATGGCGCAGCTGGATCACGGGCGCATCACCGACGCCGCGCTGGCCCGCATGGACATGCTGGACGAGGCGTCGGTGGTGCGTTTCGTGCAGGAAACCATCGCCGAGCCGGGCATCGATGTGATCGGCCTGAGCTGCGTGCTGCGGCTGGCCGAGTTCGACGACGACACGCCTGAGGCGCCGCCGGTCACGCGCGATGTGGTGCTCATCTATCTGGTATCCAAAAACCGCGAAACCTGGGTCGCCAACGACATCGACGGCGACAGCCGTCGCCTCGCCCGCGGCACGCTGGACCTCAGCCGCGGCAGCAACACCTTCATTGCAGCCCCCGCGCTGACCCACTGAACGCGCGGCTTCCGCCGCGTGTCGTCCGGCAGCGGGTGCCCATCCGCCCTGCATGGCGTCTAACCCTGTGGAACACCTCTTTCCGCGTCGTAAACCTGTACATCCGCCCGGAAAGTGAAGCGCACGCGCGGCTGACGCCCTGCCTCGCGCAGGGTGCGGCGACACCGCCCGACTCGCTGTCAGGTGCGACGCTGCCAAGCCGCCCGATGGTCGGTACGGACGCATGCTGGCCCGCCTGCATGCGTCGCCGATTGCACGTGGGCACGTGCGCGCGCTTCACTTTCCGGGTGGCTCACCGAGGTCAGAACCCAGGAGGCACAGAACCGTGAAGGTCGCCGCCAGCACCGTACAGCTTGAGTCCTCGCACGCCGAATCACGGCGTCTGCAGGTATCCGAACGGCTTGAAATGTGGACCGGCGAGCGTCGCCGCCCGGCCACCGACAGCCCGCCGCCGTCACGCAGCGAGGCGCGCGTCAGCCTGTCGCCGGCGGCGCTGGCCGCACAGCAGGCCGATCCGGTCGAGGCGCCGGACGGGATCGAGGAGGCCGTGCGCAACGATCCCCGCCTGTCGCTGCTCATCATGATGATAGAGAAGATCACCGGTCAGCCCGTGCGCTGGCTGCGCAGCGCGGACATGCCGACCGAGGCGCCGCCCGCCTCGTCCGGCGCCGCGGCATCGGCGCAGTCCCAGGCGCCGCAGCGGGTCGGCTGGGGGATCGAATACGACTACCGCGCCGAATACAGCGAATCGGAAACCACCCGCTTCGCCGCCGAGGGCACGGTGCGCACCGCCGACGGGCGGGAGATCGCCTTCAAGCTCGAAAGCGAGATGTCGCGCAGCTTCAGCATGAGCGTCAGCGAATCCTTCCGTGCCGGCGACGCCGTGCTGAAAGACCCGCTGATGCTGGACTTCGCCGGTCCGGCGGCGGCGCTGTCCGACGTCCGCTTCGCCTTCGATCTCGATGCCGACGGCAGCAAGGAGCAGGTGCCGCTGGCCGGCGGACGCGGCATGCTTGCGTTCGACCGCAATGGCAACGGTCGCATCGACGACGGCCGCGAACTGTTCGGACCGACCACCGGCAACGGCTTCGAGGAACTGGCCGCGCTGGACGAGGACGGTAACGGCTGGATCGATGAAGCCGACAGCGGCTTCGCGCAGCTGCGGCTGTGGCGGCCGGACGCCGAAGGCGCCGGCACCTTGCAGACGATGAAACAGGCCAACGCCGGTGCTTTCTACCTCGGCCGCGTCGACACGCCATTCAGCCTGCGCAACGCCGCCAACGAGACGCTGGGCGAAATGCGCGCGACCGGCATCTACCTGCGCGAGGACGGCAGCACAGGTAGCGTCAGCCAGGTCGATCTGAGCGTCTGAATGAGCGCCTGAACGACCGGCGGCGGCGTCAGACCAGCAGGCCGAACAGCTGCCGAGACACGGCGTCGATCAGGTACAGAACGATCTGCAGGATGAGGATGAGCACCAGCGGCGACAGGTCGACGTTGGCGATAGGCGGCATCACGCGCTGAATCGGCTGCAGGAAGGGGCGGGTCAGCGCATTCATCATGCCGCCGATCGGATTGCCCGGCGACACCCAGCTCATCACCGCGGAAATGATGAGCACGATGATCAGGAACCACACCGACAGCCGCGCTATCTCGATCACGCCGCGCAGCAGCGCGAGCGGTATCAGACCGTCGGCGCCGATGCTGCCGTGCAGCAGCGCGCCTACCAGGATCAGCGCCACCTGGATCAGCCAGGCGACCACCAGTGTCGCCATGTCCAGTCCGAACATGGCCGGTATCACGCGCCGAGCCGGCAGTACCGCCCAGTCGGTGGTCTGTATCACGAAGGCACCGATCTGGTTGCGGAAGCTCACACGCGCCCACTGCATGTAGAAGCGGGCCAGCAGCAGCGTGGTGATGAAACTGGCGACGGCGTTGAGGACGAGCAGGGTCAGGTCGGTCAGCATGGGTTCGTGTCGTTGTCGTATCGCGTGAAGACAGTGTTGGCCGGGCGGCGGTTCAGGCGGCGCCGAGCTGGTCGCCCAGTTCCGCGCCGCGCGCGGCGGCGGCTGCCAGCGCACGCACGATGGCGTCGCCGACCGCGTCGGCATTCATCGACTTCAGCGCCGCCTCGGTGGTGCCGCCCTTCGACGTGACCCGCTCACGCAGCGTGGCCGGCGATTCCGGGCTTTGTGCCGCCAGCGCCGACGCGCCGGTGAAAGTGGCGATGGCCAGTTCGCGCGCCTGATCTGCGGTGAGCCCCAGTGCCTCGCCGCCGCGCACCATCGCCTCGATGAAATAGAACACGTAGGCCGGGCCGCTGCCGGATACCGCGGTGACCGCGTCGATCAGCTTCTCGTCGTCCACCCACACCGTACGACCGACCGCCGACAGCAGTTCTTCGGCGCGGGCACGCTCGGCAGCGCCGACCGAGGCATCGGCATACAGACCGGTCACGCCGCGACCGATCAGTGCTGGCGTATTCGGCATCGCACGCACCATGCGCGCGCGGCCACCGAGCCAGCGCCCGATGTCGCTCGCGCGCAGGCCGGCGGCGATGCTGAGCACGGTCTGCCCGTCGATCAAGGGCGCGATGCTGGCGCATACTTCGCGCATCTGCTGCGGCTTGACCGCCAGCACCATGAGGTCACAGCCTGCCGCACTGGCATCCAGCGCCTCGACCGCACGCACACCGAATTCGCGCGCCAGCCGGTCGCGGCCGTCGGCCTGGAGTTCGACCACGGCGATGTCGGCGGCAATGGCGCCGCGTTTCAACATGCCGCCGATCAGCGCACTGGCCATATTGCCGCCGCCGATGAAAGTGATCCGCATCAGACTGCCCCACAGAAAGTTGACCCGCACGTCGGGTCGCAGGGCGCTATGGTAACCGCGCACGCCTTGCCGACGTGGATGTGTGCGATGCGCGAAGTGGTTCGTCGTGTGCGAAGCCGCCCAGCCGCGTTCTTGTACGGATAGTCCGGCCGGCGCGGCGCAGTTCGCGAGTGTCGCGGAGACGGACGTCTGCTGACCGTGACCGCTCCCCCGGGGGCTATGCCCGTGCCTGCGGGCCACAACCGCGCTATGCTTTTTAACTTGTCCCTGTGTTGAGGGCCTTGTCCCATGCATATCCGGAGTGCAGTCACACCAGTAGCCGACGCTTCAAGCGAAGGGCCTGATGAACGAATGCTCGCGGCCGTCCACGACAGCGCGCTCGCGATCGTCCCTTGTGAACATGCTTACATGCGCGACGTGTTCTCCCCCGACTTCTACGCCCGGCTGCTTGCGTCGATGCCGGCGCGCGAACGCTTTCACGACCTGCGTCACAAGGACGCAATGCGCGCCGACGGCAGCAGCGCGCGACTGCGCATGTACCTGTATCCGGAACAGCTGTGGCGCTTGCCGGCCGAACAGCGCGCAATGTGGACCGCCGTATCGCGCACGCTGCGCTCCGGCGCATTGCAGGAGGCGTTCAAGCGGAAGTTCCGGCGTTCGCTCGAAGGCCGTTTCGGCCGCTCCATCGACCAGCTGGATTTCTACCCGATTCCCATCCTGGTCCGTGATCAGCCGGGCTACCGCATCGGCATTCACGCCGACGTTCCGGCCAAGGCGATTACGGTGCAGTTCTATCTTCCCGGCGACGGCGCGCAGCGCCACCTCGGCACCGTGTTCCACCACGGCAGGAGCGGGCCGGACGCTGAGCGGACCGTGGCAATGGATTTCATGCCGGCCAGCGGCTACGCCTTCGCCGTCGTCGAGAAGGAGAGCTGGCACAGCGTGCGTCAGACCACCGAAGCCGACGGCGAGCGTGTGTCCATCATGCTCACCTACTACGTGCAGGACACCCCCCGGGCCTGGATCAAGCGCCGCTGGGACCGTTTTCGTAGCTTCTTTGGCGTGGGGCCGAAAGGCTGAGCGGAGATGCGGCAGGCCTGCGGGTACTGCCGTGAGCGGTGGGCGCGAGCTTGCCCGCGATGATCGACAGGGTCGAGGCCTGCGGCTCGCCGCGGTCCTGTTGCGGCCAAGGCCGCTTCCGCAAGGATCGCTCGCGATCCGTCATCGGAGCCGAGGTTTTGTAGGAGCGGTCTTCTGACCGCGACGCGGCGGTTTAATGGAGCACTGCGCGAGGTCACGGGCCGCAGTCGCGGTCAGAAGACCGCTCCTG
>NZ_JBBUKV010000009.1:0-45599 GCF_038066675.1 Methyloversatilis sp. NSM2 | reverse complement strand
AACTCGGAAGAGAGGTCGGTGAGCTGCTCGGTGTCGCCGCGTTCTTCGATCCAGCGGGCGCGCAGCGCGGGCAGGCCTCGGCGGATGTCGATCGAGGCCTTGGGGTCGGTGTAGGGGCCGGAACAGTCGTAGACGAAGACCGGCGGGTTCTTCTCGCCGCCGAAGCCGGTGGGCGTGTCCGCCTGGGAGATCTCGCGCATCGGCACGCGGATGTCGGGGCGCGAGCCTTCGATGTGGATCTTGCGCGAATTGGGCAGCGGCGCGATCGCCGCTTCGTCCACGTGTGCCTGGTCGGCGAGGAAGGTGTCTTTGGCGTTCATGGAAGCTCCTGTGCTTGCTGCGTCGGCGCGGGGAACGCCGGCTTCCATGTCGAGAAGTCGCCCGTTTCCCTACGCCGGCATGATCCGGATCAGGTGTTGAGGGTGTGTCTCAGCCGGCTGCCATGCTTCAGGTCACCGGCACCCCTAACGTGTGCCTGAACACGGTAACCCGGCCGCGACGCAAGCGCAAGGCGTGCCGTTCAAGCCAACGGGCCCCTCTGCCGTAGACCGGTCATCGCCCCGATACGGGCAGAGCCTGAACGAGACCGGACATGACGCAGCTTTCCATCTTCCGACCGACCCTGATCGCGCTGGCGATCGGCTGCGCCTGCGGCGCGGTGCAGGCGGCCGACTGGCACACGATTTCGACCGACCGCGGCAAGAAGATCGAGATCGATCGCGACAGCGTGCTGCGCGCGGAGGGCGGCAAGAAGGTGGCCTGGGGCCGGCTGGTGCTGACCGAGGCCGACGCCGAAAAAACCGGCTACGCGATGGTGCAGGCCCTGAATCGCTACGACTGCCAGAGCCTGCGTTTCGCCACGATCAAGCGCGTCTATCTGGACGCCAACCAGAAAATCCTGCGCGAGGAGCGCACCGGCTCGGACAGCGAAATTTCGCTGCTGCCCGGCACGCTGGACGAAAAGCTGTTCCGCGAAGTGTGTCAGCCGCCGGCCGCCGAAGAACTCCGTCAGGTGGCCGAACAGGCTGGCCGTGCTGCGCGTACCGCCGCCAACGCGGGCGACCTCGGCAAGGTCGAGCGCACCGAAATGGTGAACATCAAGCCCGATCTGCGCGAAGCCGCGGCCCAGGCGCGCGAGGAAATGAGCAGCGCGAAGAAGCCCACCGGCTCGGCGGGCAAGCCGGAGGCAGCGAAGGCCGAGCCGGCAAAGGTGGCCGATGCCGGCACGAAGAAGCCGGACACTCACGACGCCGCGCCGGCGGCGACCAAGCCGCCGGTGATGCGCAGCGAAATCCCGCTGCCGCCGCCGGCCCCGAAGCCGCGGCCGCGCCCGGTCATGCAGGCCGCCGTCGCGCCGGCCGCTCACGCTGCGCCGAAGAAGCCGGCGCTCGAGGCTGCGCCCGTCGCGCACGCGCACGGCGACATCCACTGGAGCTACGAGGGCGAATTCGGCCCGCAGAACTGGGGCCGGCTGAAGCCGGAGTGGACGAAATGCGCGACCGGCCAGACGCAATCGCCGATCGACATCCGCGACGGCATCAAGGTCGATCTGCCGCCGGTACAGTTCGATTACCGGACCACCTATTTCACCGTCGTCGACAACGGCCACACGGTGCAGGTGAATGTCGGCGAGGGCAGCACGATCACGCTGGTCGGCAAGCGCTACGAGCTGGTGCAGTTCCATTTCCACAAGCCGGCCGAAGAGCGCGTCAATGGCAAGACCTATGACATGGTCGCTCACCTGGTGCACAAGGATCTGGACGGCAATCTGGCCGTGGTCGCGGTGCTGCTCGACCGCGGCACCGAACACCCGCTGTTCAATACGCTGTGGGCCTACCTGCCGCTGCAGAAGAACGTCGAGTCGCGCCCGGACGTGAGTATCGATCTGGCAAAACTGCTGCCGGAAAAGCGCGACTACTACACCTATATGGGTTCGCTGACGACGCCGCCGTGCTCGGAAGGCGTGACCTGGCTGGTGATGAAGGAGCCGCTGCAGCTGTCGCCGGAACAGATCGGCATCTTTGGTCACCTCTACCGCAACAATGCGCGTCCGGTGCAGGCAGCCAACAGCCGACTGATCAAGCAGTCGCGCTGAGCCGCGCGGGCGCAAATAAGGCCATCCCGAGGGATGGCCTTTTTCATTGGCGCGGCCCGAAGGGCGCGCCAACCGCGAACCGAATGCTCAGTAGCGGTAGTGGTCCGGCTTGTACGGGCCTTCCTTCTGCACGCCGATGTAGCGGGCCTGCGCGTCGGTCAGCTCGGTCAGCTGCGCATTCAGCTTCTTCAGCTGCAGGCGCGCCACCTTCTCGTCGAGGTGCTTGGGCAGCGTGTAGACGCCGACCGGGTACTTTGCGGTTTCGGTGAACAGCTCGATCTGCGCGATGGTCTGGTTGGCGAAGCTCGAAGACATCACGTAGGACGGGTGGCCGGTGCCGCAGCCGAGGTTCACCAGGCGACCCTTGGCCAGCAGGATGATGCGCTTGCCGTCCGGGAAGATGACGTGATCGACCTGCGGCTTGATCTCTTCCCACTGGTACTTCTCGACTGAGGCGACGTCGATCTCGTTGTCGAAGTGGCCGATGTTGCAGACGATGGCCTGGTCCTTCATCTTCACCATGTGATCGTGCGTGATCACGTGGTAGTTGCCGGTGGCGGTGACGAAGATGTCGGCGTGTTCGCAGGCGTAGTCCATCGTGACCACGCGGTAGCCTTCCATCGCCGCCTGCAGAGCGCAGATCGGATCGACTTCGGTCACCCACACCTGGGCCGACAGCGCGCGCAGCGCCTGCGCCGAACCCTTGCCCACGTCGCCATAGCCGGCGACCACCGCCACCTTGCCGGCCACCATCACGTCGGTGGCGCGCTTGATGCCGTCGACCAGCGATTCGCGGCAGCCATACAGGTTGTCGAACTTGGACTTGGTGACCGAATCATTGACGTTGATGCCAGGGAAGGCGAGGCGGCCTTCCTTGTGCATCTGGTACAGGCGGTGCACGCCGGTCGTCGTTTCTTCGGTCACGCCCTTGATGTGCTTGATGCGCTTCGAGTACCAGTTCGGGTCGCGCGCCAGCGTGGTTTTGATCGCGTTGAACAGGCACACCTCTTCTTCGCTCGCCGGGTGGTGCAGCGCGGTCGGGTCGGTTTCGGCCTTGGTACCCAGGTGCAGCAGCAGCGTCGCATCGCCGCCGTCGTCCAGGATCATGTTGCTGTAGCCGCCGTCCGGCCATTCGAAGATGCGGTGGGTGTAGTCCCAGTACTCTTCCAGCGACTCGCCCTTGACCGCGAACACCGGCGTGCCGGCAGCGGCGATCGCGGCGGCGGCGTGGTCCTGGGTCGAGAAGATGTTGCACGAGGCCCAGCGGACTTCGGCGCCGAGCGCTTCCAGCGTCTGAATCAGCACGGCGGTCTGGATGGTCATGTGCAGGCTGCCGGTGATGCGGGCGCCGCGCAGCGGCTGCTGCGTCGCGAATTCCTCGCGGATCGCCATCAGGCCGGGCATTTCGGTCTCGGCGATGGCGATTTCCTTGCGTCCCCAGTCGGCCAGCGACAGGTCGGCAATGACGTAATCCTTCAGTTCGGCGGGTGCATTCATTACGGGCTCCTTTTGATGCGGCAGGCGGTATCTCACCTGCCATCCGCGGCCGGACTGCTGCCCGGGCGGCGGGTTCAGGTGAGCGCCGTTGCAAAAGTGCCCGCGACCGTGGCGGTCTGGCGGGGTCCGAGCCTGGGGGCCTTGCGGCACCTTGCAGCGCTCCTCGGAAGCTTTGGATTATAGCGTCGCGCCCCGCATCTGCCGGGTGAAGTACCCGGTTTCACGATCGGCGCCCGCTACAGAGTGTGGCAACGGATAATCCGTTCCCGACCTCCGCACGATTTACGGCATCCGACGATGGAACTGGAACCGACGCCACCCCGTTCGCCTCTGGCCGACCTCGCCCGCAATCTGGGTGCCGGTCTGCGCGCCCTGCTGCTGTGGAAGGCCGCCCCGGCCCTGTGCGCCGGCGCGGCGGCCTGGATAGCACTCGAACTGCTGTCGCTGGCGCTCGATTTCGGCTTCGACTTCGCGCGCGCCGGGCCGGATGGCCAGTTCATGGCCGACGCGCTGGCCGGCAAGCTGTTCCACCTGCCCTGGCTCATGCTCGCCGTGTGGGCGGCGGCCCGTCTGGCCGGCCGGCCAGAGGCTTGGCTGCGCGGCGTGGTCGGCATGGCGGCGCTGTGGATATGGCTGTCGCTGCTGTGGAATGCGCTCGCGCTGCTGCCGGCCGAGGTGTGGGCGGAACTGGGCGACGCGGTCGATCTCGTCTGGTGGGCGCCCGCGGCCTGGGGGCTGATCGCCTCTGCCGTGCTGCTGGGAGAGGTATTCGAGGCCAGACCGGCGCGGCGCCTCGGCATGCTCGCCATCGTCGGTCTGTGCTACCTGCTGCCGACTGCGATGCTGGGTACGCAGATGCCGCTGTGGGTGGCGGCGCACACCGATGACGACGGTGAAACGGCGCGCTGGCAGGCCGCCCGCAGCGAAGCATTGATCTACCGCCAGCCCCTGCTGCTGACCGAGGCGATCGCCCGGATCGAGCCCGGCGAACCGGGTCGGCCGGAACTGTTCCTGCTGGCCATCGCCGGCCATGGCGCACAGGATGTGTTCCTGCGCGAGGTGGACAAGGTCGAACGCCTGTTCGCCGAGCGCTTCGACACCGGCGGCCGCAGCATCGTGCTGGCCAACAACCCGGCCACCGTGCTCGACCGGCCGCTGGCCACCGTCAGCGCGATGGAAGCCAGCCTGCGCGCGCTGGGCGAACGGATGAACCGCGACGAGGACGTGCTGTTCGTGTTCCTGACCTCGCACGGCGCCGAGGACCACCGCTTCGACCTCAGCCTGTGGCCGTGGGAACTGGAACAGCTGACGCCGCAGCGCCTCGGCGCCCTGCTCGACGCGGCCGGCATCCGCCACCGCGTCATCCTGGTGTCGGCCTGCTATTCGGGCGGCTTCATCGCGCCGCTCGCCGGACCCGATACGCTGGTCATGTCGGCCGCGCGCGCCGACCGCAGTTCGCACGGCTGTTCGCACGAAGCCGACTGGACCTTCTTCGGCCGCGCCTTCTTCGACGAGGCACTGCGCGCAACGCCATCCTTCACCGAAGCCTTCGCCCGCGCCCGTGCGGCGGTCGGCACGCGGGAGGCGGCGGAGGGGCTGGAAGCGTCGGAGCCGCAGATCGCCGTTGGCGAGGCGATCAAGGCACGGCTCGACGCGATGGCCGCGGACTGGCAACGGATGCCGCGCACGCTGCAGGCGCAGCAGGGCGGTCCGAGTGGCGAGCCGGCCGCGACCTCAAGTTGCGACCAGGCGCGCTGCTGACGGGCTGCTCGACCGGCGACTCAGACGCCGCTGCTGAACCACCACCAGCCGCCCGCCGCGAAAACCGCGACGACGACGGCGATGGCAATGTTCCGCTGCAGCGGGTAGCGCTCCAGCTTCACCAGCGGCGTGCGGTAGGAAATGTAGAGGAAGCCGCCGCCGAACAGCGCCAGCACGGCCAGCAGCGACCAGCGGTTGCCGGTGCGCGCGGCCAGCCGCAGCAGCGTGCCGCAGACCAGGATGAGCGCGAAGTAGCCGAACAGCGACAGTGGCGTGATGCCGGTGCACGAGCGCCCGCCGCATTCCGGACACACGGCCGGCGCCTTGGCGCGGGCGGTCAGCTTGATCAGGCGCGCGATGGTGTCCCGCCCGCAGTGCGGGCAGCGGTTCAGGGCTGACATATCACTTGCCGGCGAGGAAGGCGGCGCGCTGCACCGGGTCGGGAATGTCGCGCGACAGCTCTTCGAGCAGCGCCTGTTCGTCGCTCGCCCGCTTCAGCGCGCGACCGACCAGGATGCGCGCCATCGGCCCGATGCGTCGGGCCAGCCGGTGCTCGATGTCGGCGATCAGCGCGTCGTCCAGCGGTCGCGGGCCGAAAGCGCTGCTGCGCGACGTGGTGGTGAGCGGTGTGCTGCGGCGCGAGGCGCTGACCGTATCGATGGACGCACTGCGCACCGTCGATGACACGCCGGTGGTTCCGGCGATATGCCGCTTGGCCTCGATCAGGAAACCAGCGCGCTGCGCGTCGCCCGGAATGTGCGTCGCCAGCTGCTCGATCAGCAGCGCCGGGCTGGCGACCTTGGGTCCGATGCGCGTCACCAGCACGCGCGCCATCGGCCCGATGTGGCGGGCGAGCAGCGCTTCGAGCACCGGGGTCAGCGCGTCCTGCGCCAGGCCGGGCTGGGCATCGTCGACGCGGCGGGTGATGCCGCTGCGCGCATCCAGTTCGAACACCTCCTGGCTGCGCGAGGCGATCTCGGCGCGCTGGCCGGTGGCGTGCAGGCCGACCGGCGCGCCGCTGCCCAACGCCGACACGGTCTCGAAATAGGCGCGCGACACCAGCACCTGACCGGCGCGTGCCAGGCCGGCCAGCGTGCGCGCGGCATCGAGGCCGTCGCCGTGCACGTCGAGCGCGCCGGTGCCCGCGCGGGTCACCCGTACCGGGCCCAGATTGATGCCCTGACGCAGTCCGCCGCCCTCGTCGCCGAGGTCGAGCGCGCGCAGCCGCTGCGCCACCACGCAGGCGTCCTCGGGCTGGCCGAGCAGGCACAGCGCGGCGCCGTCCTCGGTGTCGTGGATGAGCCGGCTGTCGGCATCGACCGAGCGCGCGGCGCGCGCCAGCGCGTCGTCCAGTTCCGATTTGCAGGCCAGTCGCTGCGCCGTGTCGAGATCGACGCTGCGGTCGATCTGCGCGTACAGCACGCTGCAGACGATGGTGCGCCGCTCCTCCGACGCGCCGCTGGCGCGTACCGCGGGTGCCGGCGGCGTGCCGGACGCGAGCGGGCCGCGCGCCGCCGGCACCGGCATGAACACGCGACGGAAGTCGGCCACGCTGCGCGGGCGCCGGGTTTCGTGCGGCTCGAGCGCCCAGTCGATGGCACGCAGCAGCGAAGCGCCGAAGATGGCCGCGTCGGCGGCCTTGGCGGCCGGCCGCAGCGGATCGTTGTGCACGCGGGCGGCCGATTCGACCGGGCGCTGTCCGGTCACCAGCCAGTACATGACGGCGGCCAGCGAGTAGATGTCGGTCCACGGTCCCTGATTGCCGTGCGAGTGGTACTGCTCGAACGGTGCGAAGCCGGGCGTCACGATGGCGGTCAGCGTGTGCTCGGTGTCGTGGTAGCGGCGCGCCGCACCGAAGTCGAGCAGCACCGGCGTGCCGTCGTCGCGGATGCAGATGTTGGCCGGCTTGATGTCGCGGTGCAGGAAGCCGCCGTCATGCACCACCTGCAGGCCGTCCAGCAGCGGCTTGACGATGGCCAGCAGCGTCGTGCGGTCGATCGCATCGTTGCGCTCGCGCACCCACTGGTTCAGCGTGCGCCCCTGCACGTAGTCCATCACCATGTAGGCGGTGCCGTTGGCTTCGAAGAAGCGGCTGACGCGCACGATGTTCGGGTGGCGGAAGGTGGCGAGCGCGCGCGATTCGTCGAGGAAACGGCGCAGGCCCTGCTCGAACATCTCGACCGCCGGGCCGGCCCGCGGCAGCACGCGCTGCGCGTCGCCGCGCACCGCGATGTCGGTGGGCAGGAACTCTTTCACGGCGACCTTGCAGTCGAGCAGCGTGTCGTGCGCCAGATAGGTCAGGCCGAAGCCGCCGCCGCCGAGCAACGATTCGATGCGGTACTCGTTCAGTGCCCAGCCGACCGGCAGCGCACCGGGGCTGGCGTTGGCCGTGGGCAGGAAGCCGCTGCCGGCCAGCACGTCCGAGTTCACGCTGTCTTCGGTGAACGCCTCGTCGTCGTCGCCGAAAGGAGTAGGACCTCCGGCCATCTCAGTTTTCCGCGGCGCCGCGCGCCGCCCGCCGGGCCGGCTGTGCAAGGCCGGCCCTGTGCGAACGAAGTAAGCGTGGGGGCAATTTCATGTCAGCTGTCGATCATGCGCATCGCCGTTTCCAGGCTGCGTCGCATGCGGTTGAAGGAGGCGCCGAGCACCGACACCTCGTCGCGCCCGCCGTCGCCGAACTCCGGCACCGAGAAGTCGCCGGTGCTGATGCGGTCGGCGGCGGCCGACATGCGTGCGACCGGGCGGATGATGAGCCATTCCAGCATCAGGTTCAGCGCCACCATGACGAACACGAACACCCCGACAAGCGAGGCCATGAAAGTGGTGAAGGCGCGGTCGGCGTTGCTCACCGGCACCGTCATCGGCACCGACACCACCTGGGCACCGATGATTTCGTTCATCTTCCAGCCGAAGCCGTTCGCCTCGCCATACACCTTCACCATGCTCGGCGGCGCCGTCGCTGGCGTGTTGTGACAGGCCAGGCAGGCGGGGTTGGTGATCTGGATGGGCCGCGCGATATACATGTGGCGACCGGTCGGCGTGTCGCGTTCGCCGGTGAGCTCCTTCACGTCCATCGCGTTGCGGAAGCTGGCCACCAGATCGGCTTCCCAGTCCGACGCGCGATCGCGCGGGTTGGACGGGTTCAGCGTCGCTTCCTTGTAGGCGTACTCCGGGTGGTTCTTGCGCAGCTCGTTCAGCGTTTCGGTCGCCGCGTAGGCCGGCACCGTCTGTGGCAGAAACTGCTCGGCCAGCATCGGATCGAGGTGGGGCTTGATCTGGCTCACCGTGTAGGCGCGGATGGCGAGCGCGGTTTCCATCATCAGCCGGGCGTTGCGCTCGACCTCGGCGCGTGCGTTGTCATGCAGCAGCCGGTGCGACAGCGCCGCACAGGCGGCGAGGCCGATCGCGAACACGCCGATCAGCACGAGGTTGAATTTGAGTCTGAGTCCCATCGCAGGCACCGGTCAGTTTTTTGCCGCGGCCTCTTGCGGGGCCGCTCTGATTGCGGCCCGATTGTAAGTCATTGACGGGATTGCAAGGAATTGTGTCAGCGCAGGCAGGCGCAGGCTGTCACGCTGCCGGGCTCCGGTTCATCCACCACCAGGCGATGGCGGCGATCGACGCCGCCCACAGCAGCAGGATGAAGATGCCGGCCGCCCAGTTGGCCGGCAGCTTGCCCGCACGGGCGCGGGCGCGCGCCGCCTCCATCACGTCCGGCGGGATCATGCGCACCGCCAGCCAGATGCCCAGCGGCAGCAGCACCACCTCGTCCAGCATGCCAAGTACCGGGATGAAGTCCGGAATCAGGTCGATCGGGCTGGCCGCGTAGGCGAGCAGGAAGAGCAGCAGGATCTTGGCACGGCGCGGCGTGCGAGTGTCCTGCGCGGCGACGGCAAGCGCCATCACTTCGAGCTTGATCGCGCGTATGCGCTCTTTCAGTCCGGATCCGGTCATGATGGCCTGCAATTTGTTGTGATCGATTTGCATTCAATCAAACCACAAAAACGCCTTGTCCGTCAGCCAAGTACTGTCACACAACGGCCAGGGCCTCTGGCTCAGAGCAGCACGATGTCGAACTGCTCCTGCGAATAGCTCGACTCGGCGTGCAGCGAGATCGGCTTGCCGATGAAGTCCGACAGCATGGCCAGCGCCTGCGACTCTTCTTCGAGGAAAAGGTCGACCACCTTGGGGTGGGCCAGGATGCGAAATTCGCGGGCGGTGAACTGGCGCGCTTCGCGCAGCAGTTCGCGCAGGATGTCGAAGCTCATGGTCTGCGCCGTCTTCACTTCGCCGCGGCCGCCGCAGGTCGGGCAGGGTTCGCACAGCACGTGGGCCAGCGATTCGCGGGTGCGCTTGCGCGTCATTTCGACCAGGCCGAGCGAGGTGAAGCCGCTGACCGAAATCTTCGTGTGGTCGCGGCCCAGCGCCTTGTGCAGTTCGGCCAGCACCTGGGCGCGGTGTTCCTCGCTTTCCATGTCGATGAAATCGATCAGGATGATGCCGCCGAGGTTGCGCAGGCGCAGGTGGCGGGCGATCTGGTGCGCCGCCTCCAGATTGGTCTTGAAGATGGTTTCGTCGAAATTGCGCGAGCCGACGAAGCCGCCGGTGTTCACGTCTATCGTCGTCATCGCCTCGGTCTGATCGAAGATCAGGTAGCCGCCGGACTTCAGATCGACCCTTCGCGCCAGCGCCTTCTCGATTTCCTCCTCGACGCTGTGCAGCTCGAACAGCGGGCGCTCGCCGGTATAGTGCTCCAGCAGCTTGGTCAGCTGCGGCATGTATTCCTCGGCGAAGCTGCGCAGCTTCACGTAGTTCTCGCGCGAGTCGACCTGGATGCTCTGCGTATCGGCGCAGGCGAGGTCGCGCAGCACGCGCTGCGCCAGCGTCAGGTCTTCGAACACCAGCGTGGGCGGCTTGGCGGTCTTTGCGCGATTCCGTATTTCCTGCCAGGTCTTGCGCAGGTAGGCGATGTCGGCTGCCAGTTCCTCGTCGCTGGCCGATTCGGCCATGGTGCGCACGATGTAGCCGCCCGGGTCCTCAAGCGGCAGCAGCGCGTGGATGCGCGCGCGCAGTGCCTCGCGTTCCTCGGTCGATTCGATGCGCTGCGAAATGCCGACGTGGCGGTCCTGCGGCAGATGCACCAGCAGGCGGCCGGCGATGCTGATCTGCGTCGACATGCGCGCGCCCTTGGTGCCTATCGGATCCTTCAGCGCCTGCACCAGCACGCTCTGCCCTTCGGTCAGGATGCGTTCGATCGGCTTCGGCGGCTCGCCGTTCTGGCGCGCTTCCCAGATGTCGGCGACGTGCAGGAAGGCGGTGCGTTCGAGGCCGACGTCGATGAAGGCCGACTGCATGCCGGGCAGCACGCGCACGACGCGCCCCAGATAGATGTTGCCGACGATGCCGCGCGCGCTGCTGCGCTCGATGTGCAGTTCCTGCACCGCGCCCTGCTGCAGCAGGGCGACGCGCGTTTCCTGCGGCGTGAAGTTGATGAGGAACTGGTCGTTCATGGTGCGGACCGGAAAGTGGGAAGTCGGATCAGATGTCCATGCCAAAGCGGCGCAGCAGCTGCCAGGTTTCGTTCAGCGGCAGGCCGACGATGCCGGTATAGGAACCTTCGACGTGCTCGACGAAGGCGCCGGCGCGGCCCTGTATGCCGTAGGCACCGGCCTTGTCCATCGGTTCGCCGCTGAGTACATAGCGTTCGATGTCGCGCGGCTCGAGTTTCGCGAAGCGCACGGTGGAAATGGACAGCGCGTGCTCCAGCCGCCGGCTGTCGCTGACGGCGACCGCGGTGAGCACGCGGTGCGTGCTGCCGGACAGGCGGGTGAGCATGGCAGTGGCGTCGGCCGCGTCGGCCGGCTTGCCGAGGATGTCGCCGTCGATCTCGACCGTGGTGTCGGCCGACAGCACCAGCCCGGCCGACATGCGCCGCCAGGCCAGGCGCTGTTCGCCGCCCAGCGCCTTGGCGCGTGCGACGCGCACGACATAGGTTTCGGCGTCCTCGCCGTCGCGCACGTCTTCAGATACGTCGATGTCCTCGCGCGGCAGTCCGCGGAAGGGCAGCATCAGGAAACTCAGGCCGATCTGGGTGAGCAGTTCACGCCGGCGCGGGCTGCGCGAGGCGAGATAGAGGACGGGCGGAACGGTGTTCGAAAGGCTCATTCTCGGTGATAGGGGTGATTGGCTTCAAGGCTCACCGCACGATACAACGCTTCGGCCAGAAGCAGGCGGGCCAGCGCGTGCGGCAGCGTCAGGCTCGACAGGCGGATCAGCTCGTGTGCGCGCGACTTCAGCGCCGGCGACAGGCCGTCTGGCCCGCCGATGAGGAGCGCGACGTCGTCACCGTCGGCGCGCCAGCGACGCAGCCGCGCGGTCAGCGCGACGGTCGTCAGGTCGTCGCCACGCTCGTCGAGTGCGACGATGCGGGCGCGCGGCGGGATGGCCTGTTCGATGCGTGCCCGTTCGGCTTCGATCAGCACCTCGACCGGCTTGCCCTGGGTGCGCGGTTCGGCTTTCACTTCGATGATCTGCATGGCCGAGTCGCGCGGCATGCGGCGGGCGAATTCCTGCACGCCAGCATCGACCCAGTCGGGCATACGGTGCCCGACGCAGATCACCAGCAGTTTCAACGCGCCGCCGTTCCGCGTGCGCGGGCCGCGGCCGACTTGTCGGTTGACGGCTTGGCCGAGCCGGACCACAGCTCTTCGAGGTTGTAATAGGCGCGTACCGCCGGCTGCATCACGTGCACGACCAGGTCGCCGAGGTCGACCAGCACCCACTCGCCGGTGTCCTCGCCCTCGACGCTGATCACCGTGCCGCCGGCTTCCTTCACCTTCTCCTGCACGTTGCGCGCCAGTGCGCGCGTCTGCCGGTTCGAGTCGCCGCTGGCGATGACCAGGCGGTCGAACAGCGCATTGAACTTCGAGGTGTCGATCACTTCGATGTCCTTCGCCTTGATGTCTTCCAGCGCGTCGATGACCAGCGCCTGCAGTGCATTGATATCCATGTAAAGCTTTCAGTAGAGCCGGTTAAGGCGGATGTATTCGAATACTTCGTCGGGCAGCAGGTAGCGGCAGCGCTCGCCGCGCGCCAGCCGTGCCCGGATGTCGGTGGCCGACACCGCCAGCGGCGTCATGTCGAAACGTACGATGGCGCCGGACGGGCGCTCGCGCAAGGCCTGCGCATCACGTCCGCCGCGTGCCGCCAGTTCGGCTGCCAGCGCTGGGTCCAGCGCCGCGGCGTCGGCGGCCTGGCCGGCTCGGGTCGCCAGTCCGATATGGGCCAGCGCGAACAGCTCGCGCCAGCGGTGCCAGGTATGCAACAGGCTGAACGCGTCGGTGCCGAGTATCAGCACCAGCGGCAACGCGTCGCCCAGTTCTGCGCGCAGCGCGGTCAGCGTGTCGACCGTGTAGCTCGGCCGGCCGGACGCTACTTCACGGCCGTCGACCTCGAACGCCTCGTTCGACGCTACGGCCGCCTCGACCATGGCCAGTCGGTGCGCTGGCGAGGTCTGCGGCGCCGCGCGGTGCCAGGGCTGACCGGCCGGAATCCAGCGCACGCGCCCGAGCTGCAGTGCTTCGCGCGCCTCTTCCGCCAGTCTCAGGTGGCCGACGTGCACCGGATCGAAGGTGCCGCCGAACACGCCGAGCGGCGGCGCTTCACTCATCGGCGGGCTCGGGCGCCGGCTGCTCGCCCGGCGCGAACACCTGGCGGAAGCTCACGTACAGGCTGGCGGCCAGCGTGGGCACCAGCACGAACAGCAGTGCGATGCGCAGCAGGAAACGCAGCGCACTGGCCAGACTGCCGTCGCCGCCGAGCACCTGCACCACCAGCATCGGCAGCCCGACGCCGAGCAAGGCCGCGCCGGCGAAATAGACGATGAAGGCGCCGGCGTTGCGCAGCACGGCTACCGCGCCGAAGAACAGCGACTTGCCGAGCGGCATGTCCTGCGTCGCGATCAGGTAGGGCGGGAACCACATGATCAGGATGAGCGGCAGCACCAGCGGCAGCAGCTGCATCAGCGTGCGCATGAACAGCTCTTCGTCGGCGTCGACCGCGGCGCCTTCCGGCATCTGGAAGATGAGCGTGTGGATCAGCACCACCACCAGCGATCCGCCAAGGTGCACGAAGCCCAGCTGCACCAGCGTGCGCGCGTTCGCCATCAGTCCCTGTTTCAGGCCGGCGGCGTCGATGTCGCGCTTCTCGTCGAGGATGCGCGCACCGTTGAACACGATGACCGACATCACCGGCAGGCACACCGCCACCAGCACCGGACCGAGCAGTGGCACGATGTTGAGGAAGACCATGACCAGCAGATAGGTCATGGTGAGCGCCGTCATCAGCGGCGGATTGCGGCGGAACAGCGCGAAGCCGCCGCTGATCCACGACCAGCCGGCGAGCGCGGGCAGCGTGCGCGCCTGCAGGCTCACCGCCATGGCAGCGCGTCACCGGCGCGGATGCGCGCGCGCAGCACATCGCGGAAACGGGCCGGATCGTGCGTGTGCACCATCTCGCCGCCGCGCGGCATGTGGAAGTCGTAAAGCCGCGACATCCAGAAGCGCAGCGCCGCGCCGCGCAGCATCGCCGGCCAGGCGCGATGCTCGGCGTCGGACAGCGGCCGTTCGGCGTGGTAGGCCTTGATCAGCGCGTCGGCCCGGTCAGCCATCAGTTCGCCGGAGGCGTCGGAACACCAGTCGTTCAGCGTCACCGCGAGGTCGAACAGCAGGTAGTCGTCGCCGGCGAAATAGAAATCGATGATGCCGCCGATGCGTTCGCCATCCATCAGGCAGTTGTCGCGGAACAGGTCGGCGTGCACGACGCCGAAGGGCAGGTCGCGGCACAGGCCCTGTTCGCGGGCTTCGCGCTGGAAGGCGATTTCGGTTTCGAGCAGCGTGCGCTCGTCGTCCGGCAGGAAGCCGAGCAGCTTCGGCGCCGTTTCGAGCCACCAGCCGTAGCCGCGCGGGTTGTCGAAGCGGCGGCCGTAGCTCTGGCCGGCCACGTGCATGGTGGCCAGCATGCCGCCGATGGCGGCGCAGTGCGCCGCGCCCGGTTCCATCTGCGAGCGGCCGGCGAGGCGGGTGGCCAGCATGGCCGGCTTGCCGTGGATCGTGCCGAGGTATTCGTTGTCGCGGTCGGCGATCGGCGCCGGACAGGGAATGCCGTGACGCGCCAGATGCGCCATAAGGTGCACGTAGAACGGCAGTTCGGTGCGCGTCAGCTTCTCGAACACGGTCAGCACGTAACGACCGTGCGAGGTGTCGACGAAGTAATTGGTGTTTTCGATGCCGGCCGGAATTCCCTCCAGCGACACCAGATGGCCGATGGAGTAATTCTTCAGCCAGTCGCGCAGCTCATCTGCGGTGACGGTGGTGAAGACGGACACGAGTCAGAACGGATGGTTGGGCACGCGCCGGCGGCGCGCGCGGGTCAGTCGAACGAGAAGATCACCCACTTCGGCACGCGCAGGCCCGAATCGAGATCGTCATAGCGCGTCATCGCGCCGGAGCCGTTCTCGTCCATCAGGTAGTAGGGCACGCCGTGACGCGGCGTCACCTTGATCATGTAGAGCTTGCCGTTCACGCGGTGCTCTTCCACCGTCTCCTCACCGCGCTGGATGATGGTGATCTGCGGCTCGACGGCCACTTCGCCTTCCAGCGGCTCGGGCGGCGGCGGCGGTTCGGGAATCGGCTGCAGGTCGGGCGGACGACCGGCCTGGGCATATACCGCAGGCGCCAAACTGCCCAGCGCGGCTGCGAGAACTGCTGCAAAAAGTAGCGGACGCATCGAAAATCCTTCGTAATTCCGGCAGTTTAACAGAGGCAGGGCGGGGGGCAGCGGGGAGAGGCTAGGGGCTAGGGATGAGGGGCTAGCGAACAGGCGCGGCGGTCGCCGCGCGAGATCTTCACTAGCCCCTAGCCTCTAGTCCCCAGCCCCTGCCTCTCAAAGATTCAACATCGCCTCGTGTTCCTCAGGCAGCGGCATGAAGCTGCGGTTCTCGTAATGCCGGAATATCGCGTCGACGATCTGGGCAGGGTCGTCGATGATCTGCACCAGATCCATGTCTTCCGGCGAAATCATGCCTTCGGCCACCAGCGTGTTGCGGAACCAGTCGATCAGGCCCGCCCAGAACGGCGCGTGCACGAGGATGACCGGAATGCTGCGGCTCTTGCGCGTCTGGATCAGCGTCAGCGCCTCCATCAGTTCGTCCACCGTGCCGAAACCGCCGGGCATCACGACGTAGGCGGCGGCGAAGCGCACGAACATGTATTTGCGGGCGAAGAAGTGCTCGAAGGAATGCGATATGTCCTGATAGACGTTCGCGTGCTGTTCCATCGGCAACTGGATGTTCAGGCCGACGCTCGGCGACTTGCCGTGGAAGGCGCCCTTGTTGGCCGCTTCCATGATGCCCGGGCCGCCGCCGGAAATGACCGAGAAGCCCGCGTCCGACAGCTCGCGCGCAACCCGCTCGGTCAGTGCGTAATACGGATGGTCGACTGGCGTGCGGGCGCTGCCGAAGATGCTCACCGCCGGCCGGATCTGCTGCAGCCGCTCGGTCGCCTCGACGAACTCGGCCATGATGCCGAAGATGCGCCAGGCCTCGCGTGCGCTGCTGGTGCGTGCCGCTTCACCGGGGTCGATCATGCCCGGCAGTTTGTCTTTTGCGCTCATGGGAAAAGTATCCGGTGAAAGTGCCCGATCAGGGCGGGTGCGGCGATAATCGCGGGCCGACCGAATGTCCCCACGCGGAATCCGCCATGCCCACGCTGCTGCTCGTCGATGGATCGTCCTACCTTTACCGCGCCTTCCACGCGATGCCGGACCTGCGCAATGCACAGGGCGAGCCGACCGGCGCGCTGCGCGGTGTCATCAACATGCTAAGGCGGCTGGCAAGCGACTACAAGGCGGACTATCGCGCTGTCGTGTTCGATGCCAAGGGCAAGACCTTCCGCGAGGACTGGTATCCGGATTACAAGGGCCACCGTCCGCCGATGCCGGAAGATCTGGCCGCGCAGATCGCGCCGATCCACGACGCGGTGCGCGCGCTCGGCTGGCCGCTGCTGATGATCGAGGGGGTGGAGGCCGACGACGTGATCGGCACGCTGGCCGCGCAGGCGACCGAACGCGGCATCGACTGCGTCATATCGACCGGCGACAAGGACCTCGCACAGCTGGTGAACAAGCACGTGACGCTGGTGAACACGATGAGCGAGGAAAAACTGGACGAAGCCGGTGTGCTGGCCAAGTTCGGCGTGCCGCCGTCGGCCATCGTCGATTACCTCGCGCTGATCGGCGACAGCGTGGACAACGTGCCGGGCGTCGACAAGTGCGGCCCGAAGACCGCGGTGAAGTGGCTGCAGCAGTATGGCGGCACGCTGGATTCGGTGGTCGCCAACGCGGCCGACATCGGCGGCAAGGTGGGCGAGAACCTGCGCGCCCACCTCGACTTCCTGCCGCTGGCGCGCAAGCTGCTGACCGTCAAATGCGACGTCGATCTGCCGCAGCCGCTGGAATCGCTGACCTCCGACGGCGAGAACGCCGACGCGCTGCGCCCGCTTTACGAGCGCTACGGTTTCAAGGGTCTGCTCGAGGATCTGGCCAAGGGCCCGCGCAAGACGGTGACGGTCAATGCGCCCGCACCGGCCGAGGACGCCGTGCCCTCGACCGCACCTGAAGGCAGCCACCGTGCCGACTACGAAACCCTGCTCGACTGGGCGGCCTTCGAGCGCTGGCACGCGAAGCTGATGGCGGCGAAGGTGGTGTCGCTGGACACCGAAACCACCAGCCTGGAGCCGATGGAAGCGCAGCTGGTGGGCATGAGCTTCGCGCTGGAACCCGGTGTGGCCGCCTACCTGCCGCTGGCCCACGTGTACCCGGATGCACCGGTCCAGCTGCCCCGCGACGAGGTGCTGGCGAAGCTCAAGCCCTGGCTGGAATCGGCGACGCACGGCAAGCTCGGCCAGAACCTGAAGTACGACCGCCACGTGTTTGCCAACCACGGCATCCGGCTGGCCGGCGTGGTCGATGACACGCTGCTCGAAAGCTATGTGCTGGAAGCCGATCGCAACCACAACCTCGACACCCTGGTCACCCGCCACCTCGGCCTGAAGGTGATCAGCTACGACGAGGTGACCGGCAAGGGCGCGGCGCGCATCGGTTTCGAACAGGTGGCGCTCGACCGCGCCGCCGCCTACGCCGCCGAGGACGCCGACGTGACGCTGCGCGTCCATGAAGTGCTGGCCCCGCGCATTCAGGCCGATAGCAAGCTTGCATATATATATCGCGACATCGAACTGCCGGTGTCCGACATCCTGTTCCGCATGGAGCGCACCGGCGTGCTGCTGGACAGCGCCTCGCTCGCCGCGCAGAGCAACGAACTGGGCCAGAAGATGCTGGAGCTGGAACAGCGCGCGCACACCGCCGCCAAGCAGCCCTTCAACATCAATTCGCCGAAGCAGCTGGCGGAAATCCTGTTCGAGCGCGAAAAGCTGCCGGTGATCAAGAAAACGCCGTCCGGCACGCCGTCGACCGACGAGGAAGTGCTGTCGCAGCTCGCGCTGGACTACCCGCTGCCGGCGCTCATTCTCGAGTACCGCGGCATGGCCAAGCTGAAAGGCACCTATACCGACAAGCTGCCGCGCATGGTGCGCGCCGACACCGGCCGCGTGCACACCAGCTTCGGTCAGGCGGTGGCGGTGACCGGCCGGCTGTCCTCGGTCGATCCCAATCTGCAGAACATTCCGGTGCGCACCGCCGAGGGCCGGCGCATCCGTTCCGCCTTCATCGCGCCGCCGGGTCATGTGCTGGTCAGCGCGGACTATTCGCAGATCGAACTGCGCATCATGGCCCACCTGTCGCAGGACGCCCGCCTGCTGCAAGCTTTCGCCGACGGCGAGGACGTGCACCGCGCCACCGCGTCGGAGGTGTTCGGCGTGCCGCCGGACGAGGTAAGCAGCGAACAGCGCCGCTATGCCAAGGTGATCAATTTCGGTCTGATCTACGGCATGAGCGCGCACGGTCTGGCGAAGAACCTGGACATCGAGCGCAGCGCCGCGCAGAGCTGGATAGACCGCTACTTCGCGCAGTACCCGGGTGTGGCCCGCTACATGGACGAGACGCGCGCGCTGGCGCGCGAGCAGGGCTATGTCGAAACCGTGTTCGGCCGCCGCCTGCAGCTGCCGGACATCCGCGCCCAGCAGGTGGGGCGCCGCCAGGGCGCCGAGCGCGCGGCAATCAACGCGCCGATGCAGGGCACGGCGGCCGACCTGATCAAGCTGGCGATGATCGCGGTCGACGGCTGGCTCGCCGCCGAAGGCCTGAAGACGCGCATCATCCTGCAGGTGCACGACGAACTGGTGCTCGAAGTGCCGGAGGCCGAACTCGACCGCGTGCGCGAGCGGGTGCCGGCGCTGATGGAAGGCGTCGCGCAGCTGTCGGTGCCGCTCAAGGTCGAGGCCGGTGTCGGCCGCAACTGGGACGAAGCGCACTGACAGGCCGCAGCACCGCGGGCACCTTGCCCGCGCGGCTCTCCCTATGCTGGTTCACGCGCACCCGTCGATGCGCCGGCGAGCCGGTTCGCCCGGCTCGCTGCAATCCGGTCGAGGAGAACCGCCATGTCTTCGCTGTATTCGGACCACCATCGCGCACTGCAACAGGCCTACGGCACCACCGGTCTGGCCGAGATGCTCGACACCGGATGGGTGCATGAGCAGATTTCGGACGACGAGCGCGCCTTCATCGCGTCGCGCGACATGTTCTTCCTGTCGACGGTCGATCCCGACGGCAATCCTACGGTGTCGTACAAGGGCGGTCCCACCGGCTTCGTCAAGGTGCTCGACGCGCACACGCTGGTCTTTCCGGGCTACGACGGAAACGGCATGTTCTATTCGGTGGGCAATATCGTCGGGCAGTCGCGCGTCGGCCTGCTGTTCATCGATTTCGAGAACCCGCACCGCGTACGTGTGCAGGGCACGGCCGAATTCCTGGCCGACAATCCGCTGCTGGCCGACTACGACGAAGCCAAGTATCTGGTGCGCGTGACGGTCAGCAAGATCTGGGTGAATTGTCCGCGCTACGTCCACCGTTACCGCAAGCTCGAACAGTCGAAGTACGTGCCGAGGGCGGAATGCACGACGCCGCTTGCCTCGTGGAAGCGGCTGGACATGGTGCAGGACGTGCTGCCGGAACACGAACGCCGGCAGGCGATGCAGGAAGGTCTGCTGGATCTTGCCACCTACGAGGCAAAGGTGGCGCGCGGCGAGGGCTGACGCGGCCGGCCTTGAATTCGGGTAAGCGGCATGCACAATGCGGTGCCTCGCACTGGAATCTCCCGCAATGCACGTCCCGTCGGCCGGTACCGATACCCTCTCCCGCGTCGACCGGCACGACGCCGCGTCGCGCCTCGCGGTATTCGACACGCTGAAGGCGGTCGCGTCACAGCTCATCGTGCTGCATCACCTGGTCGCCTACGGTCCGCTGGCGGAGGCCTTCCGCAGTCGCTTCCCGCAGCTCGCCGACTGGCTCTACTACGACGGGCGGCTCGCGGTGCAGGTGTTCTTCGTCATCGGCGGCTTCCTCGCTGCCCGCGCGCTGGCGCCAGCGCTGCAGCCGCGACCGCTGTCGCTGCCGGCGGTGCTGTGGAAGCGCTATCGCCGGCTCGCACTGCCCTGCATGGTGGCCGTGCTGATCAGCGTCGTCTGCGCCGCGATTGCCCGCGCGCTGATCGACGACCCCAGCCTGCCCGGTACGCCCTCGGTCGGTCAGCTGCTGGCGCACGCACTGCTGCTGCAGGACATTGTCGGCGTCGAGGCACTGTCGGCCGGTGTCTGGTACGTGGCGATCGACTTTCAGCTGTACGCGATGGCGGCGCTGCTGGTCTGGTTGGCCTCGCACACCGGTCCGACACGCCACGCCGTCGTGCTCGCCGCGATCACCGCCGGCGTTGCGGCGGCGTCGCTGTTCGTGATCAATCGCGACACCGGTTGGGACGTCGCCGGTCCTTACTATTTCGGTGTCTATGCGCTGGGGGCAGCCGTCTGCTGGTTGTCCAGACCAGGCCGCTCGCTGCTGTGGGGTGCGGCAGTCGCCGCCGCCGTGCTGCTGGCGCTGACCCTGGAACACCGCGAGCGCGTGGCGTTTGCCGGCTGCGTGGCGCTGCTGCTGTGGGGCGGTCTGCGCAGCGGGTTGCTGGCGAAATGGCCGGACCTTCCGGCACTTGCCTTCCTCGGCCGGATCTCGTTCTCGGTCTTCCTGATCCACTACCCGGTGGCCATGCTGGTGAACGCCTTCGTTACCCGTCTGTGGGGTGCGACGCCGGATACCGCGCCGCCCGCACTTGCCTTCGCCTGGGCGGCCAGCGTGGGCGCCGGGGCGCTGTTCCATCGCCAGGTCGAACGGCGCTGCGCCGGCTGAACCCCTTGTGCGCGTGAAACCCCGCCGCCCGGCCGCTGTCTTCGCTTGCGCCCGCTGCCCGGGCGACACTACGCAGCCTGGCCGCCCGCTGCCATGCTTCGCCTGGTGTCCACTTCGATAGGGATCTCATGACCGCCGCCGTACCGGAACACGATGACGTCGTTTTCGACGGTCGCCCGCTCGACATCGAGGCGATTGCCGCGATCGCCGACGGCAGGCGTCGCGCCGTGCTGTCGACCGAGGCAGCGTTCCGCGCCCGCATCGACGCCGGCGCCCGCGTCGTGCTGCAGCTGCTCGCCGACGACGGCGTGATCTACGGCGTCACCACCGGCTACGGCGAGTCGTGCACGGTGGCGGTGCCTGCCGGGCAGGTGGCGGAACTGCCGCACCACCTCTACACCTATCACGGCGTCGGCATGGGGCGCCTGCTGGAAGCCGACGAGACGCGCGCGGTGCTGGCCGCGCGGCTGGCCTCGCTGTGCCAGGGCATGTCCGGTGTGCGCTACGAGCTGCTGCAGCATCTGGCGGCGCTGCTCGAGCACGACATCCTGCCCTGCATTCCGGCCGAAGGCTCGGTCGGCGCCAGCGGCGACCTGACGCCGCTGTCCTATGTCGCCGCCGCGCTGTGCGGCGAGCGTGACGTGCGGTGGCGTGGGCGGCGCATGCCGGCGCGCGAGGCGCTGGCCGAAGCCGGCATCCAGCCGCTGTCGCTGCAGCCGAAGGAGGGGCTGGCCATCATGAACGGTACCGCCGTCATGACCGCGCTGGCCTGTCTCGCGTGGCAGCGGGCACAGCGCTGCAGCCTGGTCGCCACCCGCCTGACCGCGCTGAATGTGTTCGCGACTGCCGGCAACCCGCACCACTTCGACGCGCTGCTGTTCGCCGCCAAGCCGCATCCGGGACCGCAGGCGGTGGCGCGCCGGCTGCGTCGCGACCTCGCTTGCGACGCAGGCGCGGCACGCAATCCGGCGCGGCTGCAGGACCGCTACTCGCTGCGCTGCGCGCCGCACGTGATCGGCGTGCTCGAAGACGCGCTGTCCTTCACGCGGACGCTGATCGAAAACGAACTGAACAGCGCCAACGACAATCCGCTGATCGACCCTGACAGCGGGCGCGTGCTGCACGGCGGACATTTCTACGGCGGTCACGTCGCGTTCGCGATGGACAGCCTGAAGACCGCGGTCGCCAACGTGCTCGATCTGCTGGACCGTCAGCTCGCGCTGCTGGTGGACAGCCGCTTCAGCCACGGCCTGCCCGACAACCTGACCGCCGCCACCGGCGAACGCGGCGCACTGAACCACGGCCTGAAGGCGCTGCAGATCGCGGTGTCAGCGTGGACCGCCGAGGCGCTGAAGACCACCCTGCCGGCGTCGGTGTTCTCGCGCTCGACCGAATGCCACAACCAGGACAAGGTGAGCATGGGCACGATCGCCGCGCGCGACTGCCTGCGCGTGCTCGAACTGGGCGAACAGGTGCTGGCGGCGATGCTGGTGTCGGCCCGGCAGGCGGTCGCGCTGCGCGGCCGCATCGACGCCGGTGCGCTGCCGCCGGTGCTGGCGCACACGCAGTCATGGCTCGAGGCCCGCATTCCGCTGGTGGTCGAGGACCGCGCGCTGGACCATGAACTGACCCGGCTGGTGGACGTGCTGCGCACAGGCAGCGCCAGCGACGTGCTGGAGTCGGACGGATGAGCGCCCCTTGGCACGCCGACGGCCCGGCGCTGGAACGCGTGCTTGCCGACCTGATCGCCGACGAGGTGCGACGGCTGCGGCCCGGCGGCTCACCGCTGCCGCAGCAGCCATGGTCGGCGTCGATGGCCTTCGACGACAGCGGCTTCGGGCTCGATTCGCTGGAGCGCCATACGCTGGCCGCCGCCATCGCCGAACTGCTGCAGCTGCACGACAGCACGGTGATCGATGCGCTGCCAGCGGCAAGCACCTTCGGCCAGTACTGCGCGCTGGCCCGCGAAGGCCTCGCGCAGGATGGCCGCCGCCTGACCTTCCGCACGTCCGGCAGCACCGGCATGCCGAAGGCGTGCACCCACGCGCTGACGATGCTGGAAGAGGAGGTCGATGCGCTGGCCGCCCACATCGGGCCGCGCCGGCGGGTGCTGGTCGCGGTGCCGGTCCATCACATCTATGGCTTCATCTTCGGCGTCCTGCTGCCGCCCAGCCTGGGTACGCACGATGTCATAGATGTGCGGCCGCTGCCGCCGCAGGCGCTGACCGGCCGGCTGCAGCCGGGCGATCTGCTGGTGAGTCATCCCGCGCACTGGTCGCTGCTCGCCCGCTTCGGCCCGCGGCTGCCGGCTGATGTCCTCGGCACCACTTCCACCGCACCCTGCCCGGATGCACTGGCCGACGCGCTTCTGGCGCTGGGTCTGGCGCGTCTGCTGCAGATCTACGGCAGTTCGGAGACGGCCGGCATCGGCTGGCGCGACGCCGCTGGCGCGCCCTACACGCTGATGCCGCACTGGCGCCGCGCGGTGGCCGACGATGCTGTACTGCTGCGCCGCGCAGCCGATGGCAGCGAACAGCCTGCGGCGCTGCAGGACCTGATCGAGTGGCTGCCGGACGGGCGCTTCCGCCTGGCCGGGCGGCGTGACGAGGCGGTCCAGGTGGCGGGCATCAACGTGTTTCCGGCGCGGGTGCGCGACGTGCTGCTCGAACACCCGCTGGTCGAGGCGTGTGCGGTACGCCGCATGTCGCCGACCGAGGGCGAACGCCTGAAGGCCTTCGTCGTGTTGCGCGCAGGCGCCACCCCGGCCGCACTGCTGCCCGCACTTGAAGCGTGGGTGAGGGAACGCCTGTCGGCGCCCGAGTGTCCACGCGCCTGGTCGTTCGGCGACCAGTTGCCGGCAGACGCCCGCGGCAAGCTGGTCGATTGGCCGATCGCGCCCTCGTTGCCTCCTCAAGTTCGCGAGTGCACTCCCGATAACTGATCCGTTGTCCGGAGTGTCCGCTGCCTCCGCATTGCCATCCGGCGCACCTCAAGGTGTCCGTTGATACCGACCCAGGGAGCACCATGAATACGGAACAGACCCTCTCGTTTTCCAGCGCAGCACTGTTTGACTATCTCGACCGCGCCAGCGATGCCGAGCTCGACAACCTCGACTTCGGCGTCATCGGCATGGACGACGCAACCCAGGTCAGACGATACAACCGCTTCGAATCGGCCGCCGCCGGCCTGTCGCCCGAACGGGTGATCGGGCACGCGCTGTTCACCGTGGTGGCGCCGTGCATGAACAACTTCATGGTTGCCCAGCGCTTCGAGGACGCGCAGCAGGACGGCAGCGTGCTCGACGACACCATCGACTACGTGCTGACCCTGCGCATGCGCCCGGTCAAGGTGAAGCTCAGATTGCTCGCCCGACCCGGCAGCGGCTTGCGCTATGTGCTGGTCCACCGCCAGACCTGAGCCGGAGCACGCATGAGCGCACCGGTAGAAGAGGAATACGAAGCGCTGCTGCAGTTCATGTACATGGCGCCGATAGGCCTTGTACAGACGCTGGCAGACGGCGAGATCACGATGATCAATCCGCTGTGCGCGCAGCTGCTGATGCCGCTCTCCCCGGACGGCCAGTTGGCCAATCTTTTCACCGCGCTGGAAGCCGTGGTGCCCGACCTGCGACAGCGGGTGCAGGATTTTCCGGACCTGCACGGCACGGTGTGCGACGCGCTGCAGGTGCCGATCGCGACCGGTCAGCCCGGCCGCAGACAGAGCCAGGTGCTGGCGCTGACATTGCTCAAGCTCGACGCCGAGCGGCTGATGGCCGTCATTTCGGACGTGACGCAGTCGGTCCGACGGGACCGGGAACTGCGCCAGAGCCAGGCCTGGATCAACACGCTGGCTATAGGCCTTACCGACTACGCCCTGGTGTCGCTCGACAACCATGGCTGTGTGCAGGACTGGAACCCGAGCATCGCCCGCATCACCGGCTTCACCGAGGACCAGGTGATCGGCCGCAGTCTGTCGATGTTCTACCCTGAAGACGCGATTTCCGAACAGCGCGTGCTCGACCGGCTGCAT
Source organism: Methyloversatilis sp. NSM2 (assembly GCF_038066675.1). Lineage (NCBI taxonomy): Bacteria > Pseudomonadati > Pseudomonadota > Betaproteobacteria > Nitrosomonadales > Sterolibacteriaceae > Methyloversatilis > Methyloversatilis sp. NSM2. The sequence goes on along the minus strand of NZ_JBBUKV010000009.1, from coordinate 20,806 downwards.
GAGGCCGACCGCACCGGCTGGAGCCTGGACGAGGGCTGGTGCGTGCGCGCCGATGCAGGTCGCTACTGGGGCAGCTGCCTGATCGCCCCGCTGCACGACCGCGATGATGCGCTGACGGACGAACATGCCTACAGCCTCATCATCCGCGACGTGTCAGACCGGCGCGAGGCGGCGGAAGCGTTGCTGAAGGCGGTGTCCTGCGATCACCTGACCGGCCTGTTGAACCGCCGCGCCTTCGTCGAGGCGGTCGAGCTGGAGATGCAGCGCTGGGCGCGCTTCCCGCGGCCGCTGTCGCTGGTGATGATAGACGCCGACCATTTCAAGCGCATCAACGACCAGTATGGACACGCCGCCGGCGACGCCGTACTGCGCCATCTCGCCGCCGGCATGACCGCGACCTTCCGTGCGATGGACGTGCTGGCGCGCTTCGGTGGCGAGGAATTCGTCGTGCTGCTGCCGGACACCACGCTGGAGGGTGCCGAGGTGGTTGCCCAGCGCCTGTGCCAGTTGCTCGCGTCGCAGGCGGTCGAGGTCGGCGGGCAGGCCGTGCGCTACACCATCAGCGCCGGCATTGCGACGATGGATGCCGACGTGAGCGATTTCGATGCCCTGATGCAGCGTGCCGACGAGGCGCTCTATGCCGCCAAGGCCGGCGGCCGCAACCGGGTCGAGCGCTGGCAACCGGCGCTTCAATCGGCGGCCGTCCGATGAAGCCCGACAGCGACCCTGAGGATCTGCAGCCGCCCGCTTACGAGGCGCTGATCCAGTTCCTCTACCAGGCGCCGATAGGCCTGCTGCAGATCCGGCCCGACGGCACGGTGACGATGATGAATCCTCGCTCGGCGCAGTTGCTGATGCCGCTGGCGCGGCAGGGCAATCTGGACAATCTGTTCGAGGTGCTGGACGAGGTGGCGCCCGATCTGCGCGCCATGGCCGACGCCGCCATCGAGCCGGGTGCGCTGGTGTGCGAGGGGCTGCGCATGCCGGTGCGGTCGACGGCCGGTGGCCGGCGCGTGCTCGGCATCAGTCTGCTGCGGCTCGACGCCCACACCATCATGGGCTGCGTCAATGACGTGACGCACGAGGTGGAACTGGAACAGCAGCGTCTGGCCTCGCGGATGCGCGACGCCTCGCGCACCGACAGCCTGACACTGATGCCCAACCGCTCCGCCGTGCTGGAGCGGATACAGCAGGCGCTGGCGCGCCACGACGCTGGCGGTGCGCCCACCTTTGCCGTGCTGTTCATCAACTGCGACCGTTTCAATCGCGTCAATCTGACGCTTGGGCAGGCCGGTGGCGACCGGCTGCTGCGCATGGTGGCCGAGCGGCTGAATGGCACCGTGCGTCAGCGCGACGCCGTCGGTCCGGCGCAGGAGCCGCTGCACACGACGGCCCGCCTCGGCGGTGACGAGTTCGTCGTGCTGCTCGACGGCCTGCGCGACAGCGAGGACGTGCACAGCATCGCGCAGCGGCTGATCGACACGCTGTCCCGCCCCTATCTGATCGATAGCGTCGAGGTGCACATTTCTGCCAGCATCGGCGTCGTCGCCGGCATACATGCCGCCGCCGAAGCGAACGCCCTGCTGCAGGACGCGAGCCTCGCCATGCAGGAGGCGAAGCGCGCCGGCGGCGGGCGCCACGTGCTGTTCACGCCGTCGATCAAGGACATCGCAACCCGCCGTGGCGCACTCGAACTGGAACTGCGACGGGCGCTCGAACAGGACGAACTGTTCGTCGTCTATCAGCCCATCGTCGAGCTGACCGACGGTCGCGTCGCCGGCTTCGAGGCGCTGGTCCGCTGGCAGCATCCGCAGCGCGGTCTGGTGTCGCCGGTCGAATTCATCGAGATTGCCGAGGAGTGCGGCCTGATCGGCGCGGTCGGCGAATTCGTGCTCGATTCGGCCTGCCGACAGCTGGCGGCGTGGCAGCGCCGTTTTGGCGCGCAGGCGCCCGGCATGGTGTCGGTCAACCTGTCGCGAGCACAACTGCAGGACGCCGCCATCACCGACCAGGTCGCGCGCGTGCTCGAATCGAGCGGCCTGCCGGCGCAGGCACTGCAACTGGAACTGACCGAAAGCATGGCGGCGCAGGGCGATGACATCCGCGCCCGCCTGCTCGAACTGAAAGCGCTCGGCCTCGCGCTCGCGCTGGACGATTTCGGCACCGGCTATTCCTCGCTGGCCTGTCTGGGCCAGCTGCCGATCGACACGGTCAAGATCGATCGCTCCTTCGTCGCCGACGCCGAGAGCAATCTGCACAAGCGGGTACTGATAGAAGCCACCGTGCGCGTTGCTCGCAGCCTCGGCATGAGCACGACCGCCGAAGGCATCGAGACCGAAGGTCAGGCGGCGCTGCTGGCGACGCTGGACTGCAACAAGGGCCAGGGCTATCTGTGGTCGCGCCCGCTGGCTGCGCCTGCTGCCACGCAGTGGCTCGCGGAACGCATCGGGGCCACCGACCCGATGCCGGCGGAAACCCATCCGTCCGCCGCGGCGCCCCTGCGCGCCGCCTCCGGCTTCCGCGCCTGACGACCGCCGGATCCTGCGGACCGCTGCGGCAATCCCTGTGCAGACACCCGCGTTGGCCGGAGTCGCGGATCGCGCTGACGCGGACGCGCCCGCGCACGGCAGGCGAGCGCAAATGAAAACGGGCCAGTCCTCACAGACTGACCCGTTGTATGCATGGCGCGCCCGGAGCGATAAACATGGGCACTGGAGCGAGAACATAAAGACCTCTAATTAACTGACTGAAACAACATGAAATATAAATAAATCACTCAAATGTCTCGATCTGCTTGTCGATCTTGCCTTAGAACGTGCAGATCGTTAATGAACATAACATTTGAAACAACAACTTTTAACACGGACTCCAACTGAGAAAATGTCATAAGGATAACAGCTGTTAGCGCAAGCGCCTTAAACTCCACTCTATATTCGAGATAAATCGGGGTCGAAAAAAATATAATTTTAGCCAGAATAACCATCAAGGCCGCGATCATCACAAATGCAGACGTCAAGATCGCAGCAACAATACTTTCAAGGCGCTTTGCATCAGACCGAGATTCAGAAAAATCCTTCACCACTAGTTTATCTGAGCCAGTTATCCTACTAATAGCATTGGGATATAGAAATGCAACCCATATTCCCATTATCGTAAATACCATGCCAGACACAGCAGACATCAACTCCAAGTAATCTTTGAGATCACTATAGTTATAGTCATGCTTGTACTTTATCGCGACAAAATAGACTGCAAAAGAAAAAAGCACATAAGAAATATATCGATATCTCACGACCCCACCCCAAGTGCAGTTTTCTTCTCAGCACCCATGCGGCTTGATTCATCCTTCCGCACTGCCCTCAAAATCCTATCTCGCTGCTTATTTAACTGAGAAAAAAGGTCTGATGCAGCAAAGACCGTAGATGCATCTTTGCTCAAGTTTATTTTTGAATGAAGGCGATATCTATCCGCCCACACGACGGTGCCATTCTCTGTTTGGAAGCCCACGTTATTCCATGAGTTCTTCCCGCGTTCCTCTCGAGCAAAGCTCTCAACTATCGCTTTGATTTCAGCCGCACTAGGCTTCGCCTCGGCGCGAACCTCAATCTGCCTTGTCTTTGCCTTCGGCTTAGGCGGCAAAAATGGAACACTGTCAAACAACTTCACCCAAGCGGGCCGCTCATCGACCCCTGTGCCGACTTTTATGGTGTCTCGACGAACTATGTGAGTAACCGTGGAAACAAGCTCATCCATCTCCGCGTTCCCCGTTTCCAAAGACCTTAAATGGACATCGAACCTGTAAGAGTACCTACCGGTATTTTCGGTCGAATCGGAAAATTCAAATCGCACAAACCCATTATCAGTTTCAGTTTTTGTTTTATCCGGATGATTTACCCTGTTAGTAATGGACTTTGAGACCCACTCTTGAAACAATCCTGAATCACATACAGAATGATCAACCTTTATCGATACTATGGTATTTAGCTCTGGAACTATCCAGTAGTAACAAGGACGCCCCCAAATTACCTTGCGCCCCTTGTAATTATCCTTATATTCCACTACTGAGGACATGCCTGTTGGAGCGTTCGCCTGTGCACCCCAAATTGCACCTGTGCTATCAGATTCGGACTTCCATAAAACAAAGAGGAAATCTCCTGTTTCTTCACAATGAAAAAAATCGTGACAATAACATTTTGCCATCCCGGATTTCGCGCTAACCGGATCCCATGGAATAGTAGCCTCCATTGGCCTAGTCTTCACCCAGTCATAAATCAAACTGAAGGTCTCCGATGGCTCTAAACCCTTAGCGACATCACCTCCGGTTTTGTACAAACCACATTTATTTATTCTAAAAAAATTCATATGCGCAGAGATGATCATTCACACATTCCTTGATTATTTATCTTCGCGAAGCAGCTCTCCCGTCCAAGTAACAGGGGGGGGCTATGGACACATGGATAGGATGAGCGCGTAACTATACCCGCTTTGCATCCACGTCCTTGTCACACGACTTCGCGACCGTACACCCGACGGATGTGGATGTGCGGTCGCGAAGCCTCTATGCTGATAGAAAATGTCGAGTGACATTCGCTAGCCGGCTGCTGCAGCATGGGTGTCGTTCAAACTTCATTCGAGTGACGACCATGAAGGCAAACCACCTGCACGACCTCTGGAGCAGCCCGGACAACACGCGGCTCACGCCCCGCCAGTTCTCGTTCCGTCTGCCCACGCACATCGCCGCCAAGATCGCCGCTCTGTGCGAGATGTACCCTACCAAGAACCGTACGCAGATCGTGGCCGACCTGCTGACCGCGGCGCTTGCGGATCTGGAGCGCAATCTGCCCGTCTCGCTGGGTCCGCTCACCGAAGATCAGCACATCGAGCGCCTGGCCGCCGAACAGAACGGCTACGAGTACGAGCCGGTCCATCTTGCGAACCGCCCTCGAAGCGATTTCCGCCGCCTCGCCAACCAACACTTCAAGGAAATCGAAAAGGAGCTGGGCAACGAGAACCCGGAACAGCTCTACCCGCCGCTGCTCCTGTCGCCTTCCGAGCTGCAAACGAAGTAAGGCCGCGCCGTGCAACCCACTTTCCTCCTCTTCGGGCATGACACAGTGGAGTGTGCGTATTACCTCGCGCCCTCTTCCGGTCCATGCTTGGACTACGCCAAGCTCGCCGTTGAGAAGGAAGTGATGCGTGCGTCCAAGTCGCGCGGCCCGACACCGGTCAAGCTCGGCTGAGAAGAATTCCTGCTTGCCAGTCACGGCACATGCAGCGGCTATCCCTTTCTGCTCGAAAACGATGCTTTCGTGGTTCAGTGCGGCGAGTTCAACCAGCCGAATTTCTACGTCACTTTCTGCAGCTTCGCGCTGTGGCAGTTCGGCTCGTTCAAGCTGCATGACCGCTTTCTTACCTGGGCGGCTGCGGGCGGCCTCGCACCCTACCGGCCCGAACGCCTTTCCCGTGTCGATCTGACCTTCGATTACCAGCTCGACCTCGACCTCGACCTCGACCTCGATCTCGATCTCGATCTCGACTTCGACTTCGACTTCGACTTCGACTTCGACTTCGACTTCGACTTCGACTTCGACGAAAACATCTTCGTGTCGCAGGCACAGAAGGACAACAAGCACCGGCGCAACGGCCGGGCGCAGACCTTCCGACTCGGCGAAGGGCCGCTGGTACTTCGCATGCACGACAAGTGCGCCGAGATTGACGAGAGCAGCAGCAAGGCGTGGCTCTTCGATCTGTAGGGCTGCAAGGAGAATGTCTGGCGCGTTGAATGGCAGGTGCGCAAGGAATGGCTGCGCCGCGTCGGCATTCGCACGATGTCAGAAGCGGCGTGCGACGCTTTGAAGGGGAGTGCCAACGACAGCGAGCTGCGGCGAAGAGACCATGACCAAGAGTTTTATCGACCGGACAACAACAAGGTTGTCAACCCGATAACATCGGCACTATCGTTATCGGACTGATAACAGGAGCACGCCTATGAACAGGATCGCAACGTACCTGGATGAAGCCGTCGATCTGGGCCGCGCGAAGAACGACGCTGACATTGCCGCCAAGCTGGCGGTGAGCCGCAGTGCCGTCTCGAACTGGCGGGCTGGAGTGAAAGCACCCGACGACGATCTGGCGATCGGTCTTGCCAAGTTGATCGACCGCGACCCGCGGGAGGTGATGGCGTTTTGCGCGAGCAAACGGGCAAAAACAGACGAGGCGCGCAAGGAGTGGGAGTCGATCGGCCTCGAGCTGGCGAGGGCCAAAAGTAAAACGGGCCGATCCTTGAGGATCGACCCGTTTAGTGACTGGCGCGCCCGGCGCGATTCGAACGCACGACCCCTGCCTTCGGAGGAAAAGCGACATGCTCGCGCGAGGAGACCACAATGCAGTCTATTGACTGCTCGCAGAACACTAACGACAACTCTCCGTCACACAGAACGTGCTTATGGCTCTTGGGCGGTCAAACATTAAAGCTGTACGACGCCTAATCACTTTTCTCCGGAAAGTTCAGCCGGCGTCGGGATTTTAAAGTTCCTAAACCCACCGGCTAAGAAGGCAGGCTCTGCACGTAATACGGCGAGCTGATAGAGGACGGCCAACATTCCCGCCATTACGTCAGCTGGAATACTCCCCCAATCTGCGACACCTTCGCTCTTTACGATGCGAAAAAGGGCATCTATTTTCACATTGTAAGAGGCCATTCTTGCCCCGTCGTCTTTCTTCTTAATCTGAATCGAAAAATCTAAGGAGACAGAGGCTCGAGTGGGTGCAGCAGTGTCGTCGACCGAGACAGTGAAAGAGCTCCCAACTTCCGTTGTTTGTTCAAACCTCATCGTCTGAGGCTCAAATCCAACATCCTCCCGTTCTTCTCCCTCAAATAGAGTTTCGAAACTCTCTCCTCGCAATCGGCTCTCTGTGATTCTCGCGTCTATAAAAGCCATCTTAAGCTCTTCCTGTCATACCGGTAACATTAAAAGAAATGGCCGATTTTTTTCTCAGAACAGCTGGCTGCCCCGCCGGGGCAGCGCTAGAACTGGCTGGCCCATAGGAGCCGACCAGCCGCGCATCTATCAAATCCAGCTCTGAGGCCGAGAGGAGAACCTCACTCTGCATGATCATCAAACTCTTATTCGTTACTCTAGATACAGAGTAACCACCGAACCCAGCAACCACGAACTCAGCTTCACCATCTTCCGCCACGACCTTCTGAACATAGGTTCGAGGCTCACCCGTTTCCACCCAAGAGCCGTGTAAAAACGACAAAAAAACAGCGCCAGGAGCTGGGGCCGATCCTTCTGCCAGCTCAGTTAAATCCTTAGCCGAAAAATCAGGCTCAAAAAGACTACAGAACCGAATTCTAACGGCCAGATCTGCAAGAAGTGGGACGTTATCCTTACTCTTCTCCCAGCGGGCAATTGTTTGAGAATCGCGTTCTAAGAAAGCTCCAAGTTGCGCTTGGGAAAGTCCCATTCCCTGCCTGATAAAGCGCATATCCCAGCCGCTTAAAAAGCGCTTCCGCGTGACCACCAAGCGGCGAATAATTTGCTCGAGGCCCTTCTCGTCCGCATACTCTCGAACGAGGCCCTCGGGAGTCTCTGTTTCTGAATATCCGTTCAGAAGAAACACATCGTCAAGAGAAAAATTCTTGTACTTAAGCATCTTCAAAGCCTAGCTCGGGTCTATAACGGTAATCACGACAACAGCATCTGCCGGGTTCAGTGCAGCGACCACGTCGATCTCCCGCCCTTCAATCAAAGCATGAATACGAAACACATATTGAATTGCACCTGGCCTATTCGGCACAGATGGGCTTTCGACAAAGCCCCCTCGTTGCAAGCACTGTCGAACGTCATCTCGCGTGTAACCGCGTTCGCTCATACGCTCCTCTGCATGAACGGTGTATCGCAGGTGGCACTTTGAAACGAGGGCACGTACCTCGCTGAGAACTGCGGCGTCAGATAACAGTTCCATCAACACCCATCAGAAGTATAGCCCCGCCACCCATCAACTATCAAAATGATAGGTCACATTACGGTAAAACGGCACGGCGCTTTAGCAGCAGGCTCCACGCACCCCGGACTCAAGAGGGCGTGCGTAGCCTAGAAAAGACAGGCCCCAAGTCGATCTACAGCGGCCCGTGTCTGGCTTGGCGCCAGATGGGCGTAGATCTCAGTTTGCGTGACACTAGCATGTCCGAGCAGCTCCTTCACCACATAGATTGACTCCCCCTGCATCACGAGCCAGCTTGCGAAGGTGTGGCGCAAGTCGTGAATCCTGAAGTTCTCAATACCGGCCCGCTTCAGCGCCGATGTCCAGCTGGTCTTAAAGGTTGTGATCCTGCTTCCATGCTTCCAGCCAAAGACCCACGGCGAGCCGGGGACGTGTTCGTCCTGCCATGCCTTCAAGCGAAGCAGCGTTCTAAGCGCGTCGTCGTTGAGCGTGATCGAGCGGCGGCGGCGCGTCTTGGTGTGCCTGGCTTCGAGCAGGAATCGACGCTGAGGGAAGTCGACGCGTGCCCATTCGAGGTTAAGCAGCTCGCCGCGCCGGCAACCGGTGTTGAGTGCCAGCCGGATGAATGCGGCGAGGTGAGGCCGAGGTGATGACTGCTCCGCTTCGGCGACCAGGCGCGCAGCTTCTGTGCGGGAGATCCACCGGACGCGCGGTTCTTCCGTGGCGAGGCCTAGCCTCTCGACAGGGTTCGGGAGGTCCTGCAGGTCGAACTCCAGCCGCACGAAGTTGATGGCGGCGCAGACCAGACGCAGTTCTCGGCGGACGGTGGAGATCTTCACGCCGCCGTCGAGGCGCTGCGAGATGTAGGCGCGGACGTGTGCGCGCTTGATGTCGCGCAACGGTTTTCCACCGAAGTAGGGCCGCAGGTGCTTGAGGCTGTAGTGGTCGCGCTGGGCGCTCTTGTTAAGGTGCGGCTTGACTGACAGATAGGCGCCGATGGCGTCGTCAAACGTCATGGAGGCCGGCGGCGCGACCTCTTCATAGGTGTGTTTCATGGCCCGGTCTTTCGGCCCGGCCAATTCATTCTGCATAGTCCGAAACTCCGAGTTGTGATCAAGGGCACAGGCTCGGGCAATCACGGAGAAGCGCAGGACCATGCCAGCCGTTACGGCTCGCATGGTCAATCGGAGTCATCAGCTTACAACGGCCGAGGACGGCAGCGCGAAGCGCAGCCTAAGTGCCAAACCTCGGGGCTATGCCCCGAACCCCGGCGACAGGGCACCGCGAAGGCTCTGCTGCGCCCTACGGGCTTGGCCTTCGGCTTTGCCTGCTGAACGCAGGCAAACACTCGCGCGGTGCCCTGCCGCCCTTCGGCCTTCGGCCTGCGCGCTTCGCTTGCAAACGGCGGTTTGCGGGCTTCGCCCGGAGCGGCGCGCACAGCGCGCCGTGTCTCGCCGTACCGCGCACCAGCAGCCGACATCGCCCTCCCGTTCGCTGAGTTCCTCGCCACTGCCCTACCGAAATCGGTGTGGGGACAAAAGACCGCGCTCGCGCGCTACGCGCCAGCCGCTGCGCGTCTGTCACGTTCTTTTGCAACCACAAGGAACGATGCGCGCTTCGCGCGGCTGTCCGGGCGAACCGTGGGCGAGGAACTCAGCGAACGGGAAGGCGAAACGAGCCCCTTTGACATCTGTTGCAACGGCGAGCCAGACGACAAACCGGGCTCGGAATCTAGCGCCCAGGTAGGCGTTAAACCACTGGAGGTTTTGCGATGACGACGGTAACCAACATCAAGAAGGCGACGGCCAAGAAGGCCGGTTCGAAGAAGACGGGCGCGGAGCAATCCGGCGCCGTTCGACCGCAAGGCGGTCCGGCGCTGGATTGGCTGGACGTGGCTTCAATCCAGACGCGGGACAACATCCGGAGCGACATCGATCCGGCCGGCGTTGCTGAGCTGGCCGCCGATATCGAGGTGAATGGCATCCTGCAGCCGCTGCTGGTGCGCGTGATCGACGGTGCGCCGTTCGTGATCGCCGGGCATCGACGGCTTGCGGCGGCGAAGCTGGCCGGTCTGAAGTTCGTCCCGGCCATGGTCGGCACCCTGGACGATGACGCGGCCGAACTGATGCAGTTCGCGGAGAACATCCAGCGCGAGGACATGAGCGCCCAGGACGAAGCGCGTGTCGTGTGGCGGCTGCTGGAACACCTCGGGAGCTTGACCGCCGTTGCGGAGAAGGTGAACAAGTCGCTGTCGTGGTGCTCAAAGCGCGCCGCAGTGATGAAGCCGGAGTATCCGTTTCACATCCGCAAGCTTCTGGAGGACGGCGTTACGGCTGACTTCGAGCTGCTGAACACGCTGGCGAAGATTTGCGAGCACCACCCGCACGGAACAAACCATTCATGGGCGCTTGCCGAGTCGGTGCGACGCGGAGAGATCGACCGCGCGAAGGCGCGCGATCTGTTGAAGGCGGCTCAGTCCGGGAAGCCGGATCAGCCGGAGACGAAAGCGAAGGCCCCCAGCAAGGCGCCAAAGACAGCCACGCTGGAAGAAGTTGCAGCGGCGGCGGAACGGGCGCGGATGGAGATCGCCGTGCGGCAGATGGAGGCATGGCGCGTTGTCGACGCGGCCGGCGCCGACGACATGGAGGCGGCGGCGGAATTCTGGAAGGAGCTGGAGCCGGAAGCAGTGACCTTCTGGAAAGGCTTCTTTTCAGGACTGGACCACGGCAGCAACGGAATGTCGTACCTGATCGGCTACAGCGCCGCCGTCGTGGCGAACGACGGGGACCGGGACCAGATCGTCATGAAGCTGTGGGCGATCAACTACGGGCCGGAAATCGCCTCGATGACGCCCGAAGCAATCCTTCACGCTTTCATGTGCTCATTTGGGTCGCGGGTGGTTTCGCATGCGAAAGGCATGATGCAGAATGAATGACGGCGCGTCCCTCCCAGCGTTGTTAGCCCGCCTTGAGCGGGCATTTTTTTGGGCAAAACGCGGGACCTCGACGCCGAACAAAGCCGAGGCCCCGCAAGGACTACAGGAGAGCTCCTATCGCTGCTGAGCGTACACGATCAACTTCCACCGGATCGGACCTGATCCAGGTACGTGCTGGTGATGGTTCTGCGGCGGGAAAGGGTTGCCTTGATTTGATGCGATTTCATCACCGCAGGACTCGCATCGATAGATCCCGGACAGCGGGCAAGTGTTACCCGGGCTATAAAGGGTATCGAAGGAACTATGTTGACTCTGCGCCAGATAGCTGGCGTTCTTATACAAAGCCATGGCTCTATCTCCCGCGCTCAGCGACTTTTGGGCTTCTGCGTCAGGACGCTTCCCGCGAGCGTTCGGGTCGTGGAACCCGTCCGTCCATCGGAAAGTGCTTTAGACGCCTTAGAAGCGACGGCCGGCGAAGTCGTTTTGGAAGTACCCGACTGCGCCAAAGCGCTACCGGCTAACGATCGCTGCGCCGGACTTGCAGAAGGGCTGCGCAGTACTTGGGAAGCCTTGGCGGCAACACTGTTTGAAGTTTTTTCAGTCTTAGGCATTTCTCTTACTCCGAAATATCCGCCTCACATCCAAGCGCTGCGATAGACTTTCGTTGCACTAAAAGCAGTTCGCAGCACTTAACCTCAGGCGGGTTGGTTGAATGCTTGAGGTCCCAAAAGGCCGAGCCCCACGCTCGGCCTTTTTTCGTATGTAGCGAAACCATCCTAGTGCGCTCGGGCGGGGCCCGCAAGCGCGATTTTTCAGAAAAACGCGCTATTTAGTGTTTCCACAGGCTTATCCACACTACTGGTAGAGCGTGTATATCCATACACTACGGCGCTAAGTGGGCGCCTGCGCGAACTTATCCACAGCTAAAGCGTGAATAAGCTTGTCGGCGCTAAAGGGCGGCGATTTCTCGAAGTTCGAAGACTACTAAGGCCGCGAGCGCCGCGAGATGCCCCACGTAGAAGGCCAGAAAAGCCCGTGGGGGCACGAATCGCCCAGCCCAGCCGCTCAGGCCCTTGCCGGACATCCAGAGAAGCACCATGAGGCCGACAGCACCCGCCACAGCGAACAACGGGTGAGCCGGATTGAGCGCGAGCAGTGAAACCCACCAGACGGCTACGGCGGCACGTGAGTGCGCGAATCGGTACGGGTGAAGCAGCACAACCGACGAAAGCGCGAAGGCGACGCCTGCAGCGCCGTACGTGGTGGAGAGCACGAGCGAACCGACCGCCAGCAGCAGGCCAGCAGAAACCCGGTGGGTCGTGCCGCCGTCCAGTCCCCAGCGAAGCGCCTGGGCGACTACAGCGAACAGGACAAGAATGTTCGCCCCCCACCACGGACCATTGAAGGCGAGAACGAACGCCGGCTGAGCCAGCAGGGACGCGACCCACAAGCGCGACGCCGAGCGCTGCAGGCGATCCGGCGAGAGCGTGAGGTTCTCGGCGAAGGCGACGACGAACACCGGCAACGCGGCCCGACCGACCAGCGCGGGCCAGAGGTAGGCGCCGCCGAGGAGCGCGCTATTCACGTGGTCGATCAGCATGGCCAGGCACGCGAGCACCTTGAGGCGGTCGATCTGCGCCGGGCTGGCCAGCGCCACGAATCGGAGGCAGAGCGGAACGGAGAGCAGCATCAGATGGACTCCACGTGAAGGACTAGAACGAGCTCGGTTTCGCTGTTGTCGCGAGTCTTGGCTTTGAGCCAGTCCGGGACGAATGACCAGCCGCTTGCGTCGTCACCGGTTCGGGTTTCCTGCAGGCCACCGAACACGACCAGCGACCCCGGCTCGACCTGGACGCGGGTTTCGACCGCGCGCTTTAGCAAGGTGGGCGACTGATTGACGCCGGTCGAGGTCTGGACGAAGGAGGAGCTTTCCTGCCGTACCTTCAGTTCGATGATCGAGTCGAGGACCACCGGTGACACGTCGAGGATGACGCCGGAGGCCCGGTATTCGACGGACTGGGTAACGGTGCCGTTGCCTGCCGTCGTGACTGCGCCGAGCACCGGCACATCTGCGCCGACCGTTACACGGCCGGTCGCGCCGGAGGCGACGCGGAGCTCCGGCCGGCTGAGGGACTTGAAGCGTGTGTCGCTGGACAGCGCCGCAAATGCGGCCTGAATGCCGGCGATGTTCAGCGACGCCGACCAGGCGCCGGAAACAGGCTTGCCGAGGTTTAGGCCAAGGCGGTCATTCAACAGCGACACGGCCAGGCTGACGCCAGAGGAATCCCGCTGAATGTGGCTCACCTCATACACCGCTGCGCGGATCACGACTTCAGGTGTCCGGGTATCGACCTGGGCCAGAAATTCCCGGAGCCGGCGCACGTCGGCCGGCGTGGATTGATAGACGAAGGCGTCAGTGTCGATTCGGCCAATGGCGGCGCCCATGCCTGCCGGTGGTTTCTCTGCAGCACCGCCGGCATTGGGCACGCCGCCGGGCACGGTGGCGGCGCGCTCGAAGGACCACTGACCGCGCGGGAAGAAGGGGCGCACGAGCTCGATGATGTAGCCGAACGACCGGAAGCGCGGACGGTAGAAGAAGGATTCCAGATCCTCGGATGCCTTGACGCCCTTCGCCAGCCGGACGCCGTAGCGATCACGTGTAAGCGTGTAGCCGTAGGGCTGGACGACGGCTTGAAGCCAGTCGAAGGCGTTCGCCGTGGTGACGGCCGATGTCTTGATGGTGATGGGCGCGTCGTCCTTGAGCACGTCCGCGTCCAGGACGTAACCGACCTGCAGGACGTCGCCGAGGACGATCCGGGCAAGCGGTGCAATCCGGATTTCGTCGAACTGAAGCGTCACAGATTCTGCGGCGAAGATTGGCGCGGACCACACGAGCAGCGCGAACAGCAGCGCGCGGATCATTTCGACAGCCCCCCGAACAGACCACCGCCGCCCGTCCGACCTCCCTGCCACGGCGTGAGGGTCTGGCCCTCGAACTGAATGTTCGACGTGTGCGAATTGACCATGAAGGACTCCGGGTTCTCTTGATAGCGGTAGCGGCCGGTGTCGGTCTCGATGACGAACACCATGCGTTCGCCGATGCGAACAAAGCCGACGTTGCGAGCCGAGGCCGAGGGCTTGGCCGGTGGGGGCGTGGTCTGAACCATGGCTGCGGCGATAGGGGCAGGCGCAGAAGGCGTCGCGGCTGCAGGCTCATCCACGACCGGGCCGCTAACGCGGTCAGGGTTGAAGAAGCGCAGCACCCACCAGCCGGCGCCGATCACGACGAGCAGGGCGACGCCGAGCTTCAAACGAAGGCCCGCGCCGGAGAACATGTTCTGCCGGCTATCAACGCCGACTTCCTTGGCCTTCTTGCCGCTGTAGCTCGAATAGAGCTCGAAGACCTCGGGCTTGTAGAAATAGCGGTGGGTGCTGATGCGTCGTGTTCGGTGGAGCTTGGCGCCCTGATACAGATCGACGATGTAGGCCGTTGTGATGCCGATTTCCTTCGGCTTGTAGCAGAGCGTCGTCATCTCGACGACGCTGCGGACGCTGCGCGCAAGATCGCTGATGTCCTGGGTGATCAGGATCAGATCGCAGGTAACGCCGGTATCCGGGTGAGTGAAGTGACGGTGCTCGCGCAGGAAGGCCATGTCGGTGGGCTTCACGCTCTTCGTGTCGCCCCAGATCGCCCATGCCTCATCGAGCACGACCAGGTCACCCGGCATCACGAGGGATTCGAAGCTCGGGTCGTAGTGACCTTCGTCGTCCAGGCGCGGGAAGAAGTCGTCGGCGCGAATCTGCTTTCTCGTCACCGAAACGATGACGCCGGCCTTCGGGGCCTGCACCCCCGCTTCTCCCGAAGCGGGGTCCCCCGCAGGCGCCTCGTCCGGCGACACATACGCCACGATCTTTTCGTAATCGAGGCCGGCGACGTTGGTGACGACGCGCCGGCCTTGCTTGATGGCGGGGCAGATCGCATGCAGGACGGTTTCGTATGTCTTGCCGTGGCCCTGCAGGCCGGTCGCTACCTTGATCGCCATCAGCCGATCACCGGTAGGCGCCGAATCACGAAGCGGGCAACGTATGCGGCAAGAATGATCGGAAGACCTGTCCCCAGCTGGAACAGGTCGATCCAGTACCAGACGCCGGCCGGCAGCGAGGCGAAAGCAGAGGTGAAGGCCGACGAGGACACCCAGGGCGCGACGCGGGCCATAGCCATCGGCATGAGAACGGACAGAACGGCGATCAGGGCGGCAAACACGCCGAACTTGATCACGACGTGCTGCAGAAGGAAGGCAATGACAGGCTGAAAGATTCCGAGCATGGATCAGGCCTCCATGACGATGAAGAACCCGGCGAGCAACCAGACGATGGCCATTACGGCGGCGAGGGGTTCGCGAAGGTGGTCTTCGATCAGCGCGCAGTGCTGGTCCATATGGACGTGCAGATCGGTCCCGCCGATCACTTGGGCGTAGTCGAGGACAGGGCACGTCGAGGCGTGTGCAGGGAAGCGCCACGCCACGATAGATGTGAAGGTGTCGCCCCAGCCAAGGGCCTGATTCAGATCGGCGGTGTTGTCCGCAGGCGTTGGCGCGGCGACGGTCTGCGTAAGCGCATTTTTGATGGCGGTCGAACTGGTGTCGATGCTCTGCAGTGTCGGCTGGCGCGCGTAGTCGTCGGGAAACTGGACGGTGACCGATTGTGAGCCGGTCGATGGATTGGCCTCGGGATAGGTTTCGTAGAAGCTGCTTACGTTCGCGCTGTTGGTGACTGTTTGGGAGGCCTGTGACGGCTGAAGGGAGGTGTTGAGCGTCACGCTGCGATGCATGACCTTGTCCGACTCGATCTGCGTCAGGGCATTTATCTGCACCTGCTTTGCTGCGTCGAGAGACACGTCGACGCGAACGTCTTGACCGAGTGAGTTATGGCCGCGGATCGCTATCCGCGATGCTGCCGGGCTGGCGAGCTCGGCGGGGCTCCAATCCGGGTCCAACGCGTCGGGCGCCCACTTGTCATTTGCAAAGACGAAGCGCTTCGTGCCGTCTGGCGGCTCGACAAGCTTAGGGACCAACTTCGTGTTGCTGACGAATCCATCCGAGAACGACGGATTCGATGTGTGCTTCTGCTCATAGACAACTTCGGCCTGATTGAACAGGTACGTCGTGCCGCCGTACGTGACGTTTGAATACAGATCCTCTCGGACGCGCAGGCGAAAGTTTCGATACGAGAACGACGCGCACGGCCCGGCGGTGACGCACGACTCTTTCCAGGCGGCGAATGCCGAAACGATCTGATCGCCTGTCATCGCTGTATCCGCCTTGAAATAGACCAGGGCCCCACCGGGGCCTGCATAGCTGTCGGCACTTGTGGTGAATGGGCCGAAGCGAACGGACGACGACAGGGGCGACTGCGTACCCGTGCCCATACCCGATAGGGGCGGCTTCGGAATGCTGACATTGGGCTTCAGCGGGACTTGATACTTCTCGTCGCCGGTGCTTCCGGACAGCACGCCGAGGCCAAGGAAGGCAATGATGTTTGCTGCGGTGCCCGAACCGCTGGAGCCGCCGACCGTTGCCGCCGTGGCCCATGTCGCATCGTTCGCCGCAGTGCCCAGTGTGATTACGGCTTCCTTTCCGGCTTGGCGAAGCACGACGCCGCCGAGTGCAACGGCCGCTTCCTCGATCAAGATCAACGCTGCCGGAAGCGCGGCGAACGCGGAGGCGCCGACGACAAGTGCTATGAGGAAAACGACGGCGCGCTTCATGTCCGCATCCCGATCAGAACAGCCCATGCCATGGAAATGCCTGTCAGGAAGCCGGCTGCATTCCAGAAGTCATACAAGCTCCACGCGATCACGATTCACCCCCTGAAAAGAGAATGGGGGCCGAAGCCCCCGGTTACTGCCGAATTAGCCGCCCTTGGCCTTGCTGATACGGGCCAGCACGATGTCAGCGGCGGTCGTGAGCACGCGGAAGGCGATGATGGCGGCGGAGCCGACCAGCACGGCAGCCGTGGCGTCCGCCCACGAGATGCCGGACGCCAGCGCCTGGGCGGTGGTCGGGGTGGTGGTGGCAAACGCAGCGACCGGAGCGGTCAGGGCGACGACGGCACCGAACTTGCGGGCGAGCGTGTGACGGTTCTTGAACATGGTTGCTTCTCCTGAAGATCCCGGAAGACGCCGGGCCGTTATCGGCGATGGCCGAATTCATGAGCCTTTGGCCTTTCGGACCAGGCGAATCAGTTCGCCGAAGGGCTGGGCAAAGAGGTAGGCCGCGAACGTGAAGCCGAAGCCGAGCGAACAGAACGCGGAGACTTCGGCCCAGTTGGGCGGAATGTTCGGGACGCCTTGAATCTGTATCTGCTGGATGGAGCAGGTCGCGAGGACGCCGGCATCGGCGCCCCACTGCGGAACGGGCGAGGAAACCTGATTGCCTGCGACGGTCGCGGGAAAGGACGCCGTGACGGTCGCGCACTGGGCAACGGGGAGAACGGTCAGCGCGTCGCCGGTGAGGACGTACGCCTTACCAGTGCTGGCGACATGGCCGACGAGACGTGAGCCGGCCTGATAGCAGGCGCCGCCGGTGCGGACGCACTCGACGGCGACGGCTTCAGCCAGCGTCGCGAAGCATTGGCCGTTGGCGGCGTATGGCATCAGGCAGCGACCTTGCAATCGGCCCACGAACGGACCGGGTCATCGATCACGACGACATGGCGGCGAAACGGGACGATTTCGGCGGTGGAGATGTCCATGTCACCGAGGCCGGCATCGCGCAGCAACTTGACGTGACGGAACCACGTCGCGCGCGGCATGGATTCCTTAGCCTGCTGCAGACCAACGGACTTGATGACGGACCACGTCCGGAATGCGGCGAGCGCTTGACCTTCGGAGATCGGCACGAGGTGGCCGGTTTTCGCATGCGAAACTTGGAGCGCCTGCAGGCGCGGAAGAACGTCGCTCATGTCTTTCACCTCTACTTCGCCGAACATCCGGCCGAAAAAATCTGTATGGAATTTCCGTAGGTCTTCGATGGACAGGTCGAACCAGTGCCGGCCGGCTTTTTCAAAATCGCGGAAGAACTGAGCGCCGCGCGTGTGCTCCAGGCGGAGCATTCGGTCGGCGATTTCGAGTTGTGCGTCGCTGATCGCGACTGAGGTTTTGCGCATCAGGGCGCGCAGCTGCGGCCCCTTGTGATAGGCCTTGCCCTTCGAGCGGACTGACTTGGGATTCCAATAGACCGAGTCGCCGCCCGACTTCGGGCTCGACGCGCGGCGATGGCCGCCATCGGTCTGCAGCAGGACGCGAAGCGCGTGCTTCACCGCGTCGGCGGTCGGCAGCAGGTAGTTTTCGGTGATGTCGATGCGGCGGACGGTCCATGCTCGGACCATCGGAAGAGCGGCGCGGAGTGCCTTGCTGGCGTGCTCGATGATCACGCGGGCGCAATGCACGATGTCATCCGAGCCGAAGACGTTGCAGCCGTGTTCCAGGCTGGCGGGGCTGGCCCCGATGGCCAGCCACGTCTGAACGCCGTCGCTGTGGGTCATCCAGCAGATTCCGGGCGTGTCGCTGCGCAAGCTGTCGAAATCGACAACGGCCTTACGCCACATCTCGACGCCCTCCGGGTCGAAGCAATGAACGGTGTTCATCGATTCGCGAAGGCGCTTCGACAGTTCCGGACCGAGGCCGGAAACGTCGAGCGGAATCCGCAGGGTGAGCCAGTCAATCACTCGCCGGACTCCCCTTGAGTCTCACCCATGAGACTAAAGTAGGGTGTTACATACGACCCTACGACTTCCGAGGCCCCCGCCGAGCACTCAGCCGGGGGCACGCACGGACCGCCGAGCGAGACAGGCGGGACCGCCTTCAGCTCGACTTCGCACCCGCTCGACCGATAGAACCGCGACAGCACCGCGGCCGACTCGGGCGAAAAAAATCCGACGAAGCCGAAAGGCTCCGTCGGATGCTTCTGGACGTGCAGCGCGATCACGCTCAGTCCTCGATGTGGAACAGGCGGTTATCAGCGGTTGCGATGTTGCGGATTTCTCCCGTGTCCGGGTCGGTCGCCTTGTACGTGCGGCGGTAGCCCTGCAGGCGGCATTTCACTTCGATCATTTCATCGACCTGGCCGAGCGGCTTGGCGCTGGTGATCTCGACCGTCGACGGGCTGGAGTACTCGTCCGGCGCCGGCATGGTCAGAAGGGTCAGGACACGATTGCCGGCTTTGCGGCGCTGGGACACTTTCCCGTGGATGGTTACGACGCCGTACGGAATAGCGGGCTTGGTCGATTTGACCGGGAGGGCTGCGGGTTCAGACATGACGATGTACTCCGAAAAGTCCCAAATCGGGACGCGACGGAGCCTAGTCCGGATTTGGGACGTCCGTCAAGTCCCGAATCCGGACTAGAATTGACGAACCAACCGAGAGGACGAGCCATGGATATCACGAAGGTATTAGACGCAGCGAAAGAAAAGCTTGGTATTTCAAGCGACTACGCGCTGGCGAACATGCTTTCGCTGAACAAGCAAAGAATTTCCGATTACCGCAAGGGTGATCGCGTGCCGGACGCTTACGCGTGCGCACGGTTGGCTGAAGTGCTTGAGATCGATCCGTTCGCGCTGCTGATCGAAGTGGAAGCCGACGCCGAGAAGAATCCGGTCCGTCGTGCGTTCTGGGAGGGGAAAAGGAAAACGGGCCAGTCCGCGAAGACTGACCCGTTGAATGCGTGGCGCGCCCGGCGCGATTCGAACGCACGACCCCTGCCTTCGGAGGGCAGTACTCTATCCAGCTGAGCTACGGGCGCATTGCGGACGGTGAAACAGCCCGCAGGCGGCGAAGGATAGCCGCTTTGCGCCTGCGCGTCCATGTGGGTGGTAGGTCCGGGACGCAGGCGGCGCCGGCTGCCGCTATAATGGCGCGTTCTGTTTTTCCAACCCTATCCAGGTCATCAGAGGAAGGCACCATGTCGGACGCGCACGAAGAGCACGAAACTCTCATCAAGACGCCGCAACAGCTGATCGCGGTGGTCGTACTGTCATTTGTGGTGTTTGTCGGTCTGGGCGTGCTGGTGGCCCAGTACGTGTCGTCCGGTTACAAGGGCGCCAGCAATCCCGATCCGGAAGTGGTGTCGCGTGCGATCCAGCCGGTTGCGCAACTCGCTCTGGGCGAGCCGGAAGCCAAGGGCCCGAAGACGGGCGAGCAGATCTACAAGGGCGCCTGTGCCGCCTGTCACGACGCCGGTATGGCCGGCGCGCCGAAGCTGGGCGACAGCGCTGCCTGGTCCAGCCGTATTGCCACCGGTCTCGATGCACTGGTGAAGTCGGCGATCAACGGCAAGGGCGCGATGCCGGCCAAGGGCGGTAACGCCTCGCTGAGCGACGACGAAATCACCCGCGCCGTGGCCTACATGGGCAACAAGTCGGGCGCCAGCTTCGCCGAACCGAAGGTCGCCGACGCGGCCGAAGCGCCGGCTGCCGATGCAGCCGCGGCGCCGGTCGAAGCCGCGGCCATTGCGGCGCCGGCTTACGAAGAGAAGAAGTAAGCGCAGTACCGCTGCAAGGAAGAAGCCCGCCGATCGGCGGGCTTTTTTTCGTCCATCGCGGGCGACGTGAGTGCGCAACGCCCGCTTGCGGCTGCCGTTCGACACATGAGTTCGTCGGCAGCGGCGTGGATCGACGCCGGCGGACTGCAGCGGCCGCGTCGCGGTCAGAAGACCGCTCCCACAGGGGTGGTGCGCCCTATCCAAGACCTGAGCTCGGGACGGGGTTCTGTGGGAGAGGCCTTCTGACCCGGGCAGCGGCGTGGATCGAAGCCGGCGGACTGCTGCGGCCGTGTCGCGGTCAGAAGACCGCTCCTTGTATTGTCTTTACCTCCCGAGGGGCACCTCGGGACGAGCAGGTGGATGCCGCGTCGCTCCTTGGGC